>NZ_JBSGZA010000009.1:156390-341564 GCF_053610745.1 Streptomyces sp. NPDC054866 | reverse complement strand
TTCGGTGTTTCATTTTGTCTTGCTGTTCTTGCGTTTCCGACTCTATCAGACTCTTTCGTGTCCGATTTCCTCGGTGCCTTTCCGGTTCCCGCTCCGGCCTTTCGGCTTTCGCGTTTCCCTTTCCGGCGGCTCCGACTTTATCAGAGATTCTGAGTCGGAATTCCCCGCCCCGTCCGGGCTTGCTCCGAGCACGTGAGTGCCGGGTGCTTCCCGTTCAGGCGGAGACGTAAACGTACTGGAGCGGGGCGCCCCGATGCAAATCGAGGCGCCCCGCTCCTAGTTCACGCAGTGTCGGGGTCAGACCTCGACGACGACGGGAAGGATCATCGGGCGTCGGCGGTAGTTGTCCGAGACCCACTTGCCCAGCGTGCGGCGGATGAGTTGCTGCAGCTGGTGGGGCTCGACGACGCCGTCCTGGGCCGACTTCTCGAGGACCTCCTGGACCCTCGGCATGACGGCGGAGAAGGCCGAGTCGTCGATGCCGGAGCCGCGTGCCTGGATGTGCGGGCCCCCGGTGATCTTGCCGGTGCTGGAGTCCACCACCACGAAGACCGAGATGATGCCCTCGTCCCCGAGGATCCTGCGGTCCTTCAGCGCGGACTCGCCGACATCGCCCACGGAGAGGCCGTCGACGTACACGTAACCCGCCTGGACCTTGCCGACGATCTTGGCCTTGCCCTCGACGAGGTCGACGACGACGCCGTCCTCAGCGATCACGATGCGGTCGTGCGGAACGCCGGTGAGGGCGCCCAGCTCGGCGTTGGCGCGCAGGTGGCGCCATTCGCCGTGCACCGGCATCAGGTTCTTGGGCTTGCAGATGTTGTAGAAGTACAGGAGCTCGCCGGCCGACGCGTGGCCGGAGACGTGCACCTTCGCGTTGCCCTTGTGGACGACGTTCGCTCCCCAGCGGGTCAGGCCGTTGATCACGCGGTAGACCGCGTTCTCGTTGCCCGGGATGAGCGACGACGCCAGGATCACCGTGTCGCCCTGGACGATGCGGATCTGGTGGTCGCGGTTGGCCATCCGGGAGAGGGCGGCCATCGGTTCACCCTGCGAGCCCGTGCAGACGAGCACGACCTCGTGGTCCGGCAGGTCGTCAAGCGTCTTGACGTCGACCACCAGGCCCGGCGGGACCTTGAGGTAGCCGAGGTCCCGGGCGATGCCCATGTTGCGGACCATCGAGCGGCCGACGAACGCGACCCTGCGGCCGTACTCGTGGGCGGCGTCCAGGATCTGCTGGATGCGGTGGACGTGGCTGGCGAAGCTCGCGACGATGATCCGCTTCTGGGCGCCGGCGAAGACGCCCCGGATCACGTTCGAGATGTCGCGCTCCGGCGGGACGAAGCCCGGGACCTCGGCGTTCGTCGAGTCGGAGAGGAGGAGGTCGATGCCCTCCTCGCTCAGCCGCGCGAACGCGTGCAGGTCGGTGAGGCGGCCGTCCATCGGCAGCTGGTCCATCTTGAAGTCGCCGGTGGCGACCACCATGCCCGCGGGGGTGCGGACGGCGACGGCCAGTGCGTCCGGGATGGAGTGGTTGACCGCGATGAACTCGCAGTCGAACGGGCCGAGGCGCTCGCGGTCACCTTCGGCGACCTCCAGCGTGTACGGACGGATGCGGTGCTCCTGGAGCTTCGCCTCGATGAGCGCGAGGGTCAGCTTGGAGCCGATCAGCGGGATGTCCGGCTTCTCGCGGAGGAGATACGGGACACCGCCGATGTGGTCCTCGTGGCCGTGCGTGAGCACGATGCCGTCGATGTCGTCGAGGCGGTCCCTGATGGACGTGAAGTCCGGCAGGATCAGGTCGATTCCGGGCTGCTCCTCCTCGGGGAAGAGCACTCCGCAGTCGACGATCAGCAGGCGACCGTTGTACTCGAAGACGGTCATGTTGCGGCCGATCTCACCGAGGCCGCCCAGCGGGGTGACCCGCAGGCCGCCCTTCGGGAGCTTCGGCGGGGCGCCGAGTTCAGGATGCGGATGACTCAAAAGACTCTCCTCACCACACGCGCCACGTACCTCCGGGGCACGTGGCGCGCATGACGTTCGTGCAGTAGCAGTTGTTTGGTGTGGGTGCAGGACTGTGTCCCGCGGTGTTTCGCGTATTCAGTTGTGAAGTCAGTGGCTAAAGCTGTACCCCGCCCGCGGCGAGGTCGATCTTGAGCTGGGCCGTCTCGTCGGGCGACAACTCGACCAGGGGCAGCCGCAGCGGTCCCGCGGGGCGGCCCTGCAAGGTGAGCGCGGCCTTCGTGGTGATCACACCCTGCGTACGGAACATGCCGGTGAAGACCGGGAGCAGCTTCTGGTGGATCTCTGTGGCCTTCTGTACGTCACCCGTGGTGTACGCGTCGATCATCGCGCGCAGCTCCGGCGTGACCACGTGGCTGACGACGGAGACGAAGCCGCAGGCGCCGACGGAGAGCAGCGGGAGGTTCAGCATGTCGTCGCCGGAGTACCAGGCGAGGCCGGAGCGGGCGATGGCCCAGCTGGCGCGGCCGAGGTCGCCCTTGGCGTCCTTGTTGGCGACGATCCGCGGGTGCTCGGCGAGGCGCACGATCGTTTCGGTGTTGATCGGTACGCCACTGCGGCCGGGGATGTCGTAGAGCATGACGGGCAGCTCGGTGCTGTCGGCGATCGCCGTGAAGTGCCGGAGCAGACCCTCTTGCGGGGGCTTGTTGTAGTACGGCGTGACGGTCAGGAGGCCGTCGGCGCCGACCCGCTCAGCGTCGCGGGCGAGCTCGATGCTGTGGCGGGTGTCGTTCGTGCCGACGCCTGCGACCACGTGGGCGCGGTCTCCGACCGCTTCTACTACGGCTCGTACGAGCTCGGCTTTCTCCGCGTTGCTGGTGGTCGGGGACTCGCCGGTGGTGCCATTGATGACGAGGCCGTCATTGCCTGCGTCCACCAGGTGGGCGGCGAGCCGCTGAGCGCCGTCGAGGTCGAGTGCGCCGTCCGCCGTAAAGGGCGTGACCATGGCGGTGAGGACCCTCCCGAAGGGGGTCTGCGGAGTGGAGGTCGGAGCCATGGGTAACACGCTACTCGCTGCTCAGCGCGTGGTCCCCCCTCGGGGGATGTGTGCGGACCTGACAAGTGAGGAGCCCGGCACTGCCTGCTCGGGGGTTCAAGCAGTGCCGGGTCCGTTTGATCAGGCTAGATGAACTTCTCGAAATGCCGCAATACGGACACCTCACTCAGCCCACCCGTACATCAGTGCCTTACGGAGCCACACGTCCGTTGGCGTTGAACGCGGCGTGCGTGAGGGGCATGAGCTTGGCCCACTGCTCCTCCATCTTCTCGCCGACCATCTCGATCTCCCGCTGCGGGAAGGACGGGACCTTGGCGAGCTCGTGCTGCGTACGCAGGCCGAGGAAGTGCATCAGCGAACGGGCGTTGCACGTCGCGTACATCGACGAGAAGAGGCCTACCGGCAGGACCGCGCGGGCGACTTCGCGGGCGACGCCGGCGGCGAGCATCTCCTGATAGGCCTCGTACGCCTGGCGGTACGAGTCCTCCATGACGCGGCCCGTGAGCTCCTGCTGGGCCTGGGTGCCCTCCACGAAGACGTACTTCCCGGGGCGGCCTTCCTGGACCAGCTTGCGGGACTCGTCCGGGACGTAGAACGTCGGCTGGAGCTCCCTGTAGCGGCCCGACTCTTCGTTGTACGACCAGCCCACGCGGTGCCGCATGAACTCGCGGAAGACGAAGATCGGGGCGCTGATGAAGAACGTCATCGAGTTGTGCTCGAAGGGGCTGCCGTGGCGGTCCCGCATCAGGTAGTTGATCAGGCCCTTGGAGCGCTCGGGGTCCTTCTGGAGCTCTTCCAGGGACTGCTCCCCGGCAGTGGAGACACGGGCGGCCCACAGGACGTCGGAGTCGGTCGCGGCGTGCTTCACCAACTCGACGGTGACCTCGCTGCGGAAGCTGGGCTTGAGGTCTTCGGTGGGGGTCTCGCTCACTGGCGGGGTCCTTCCATGTGCATCACTCGGGCGGCGCCCACTCTATGGCCCGGCACTGACAATCGGCCGTTCGGTGGCTCGCCACGACAATCTTCGGCGAATTTGGCGAAACCGGGCACCAATTGGCCGTTTCGAGCGTCTGACTGGACAACAGAGTTAAGTTCGAGTCGCGTGAGGAGAAACGCACCCCATGTTCCGTCGGCGCGAGCCAGTCCCGTTCGCCTTCATCGCCGAAGCCGACAAGTTCCGCAGTAACGTCACTCCCCCACCCCGAGAGCGTGCGTCGGCCGCTCAGGTCGTGGGCCGAACCCTGGTCGGCCTGGTCGTGGTCGCCGGACTAGCGGGTTCCCTGCTGTTCGGCATGCCCGCCCTGTCTCCCGATCAGTCACCCGCACAGAATCAGCAGTCCGAGGCCTCGGACGGTCGCTGACGGCCACGAACGCCCCCTGACTCTCCCCCACTGCCCTAAAAGCGTGGGGGCACCCCCATGGCCCCCCAAGGGTGGTAGCCCGGAGCAGGGCTCGGTAGCCTCACCGGGCACAGCCCGTGCGTGGATTGAGTGAGGATTCAGTCGTGCCCCTGCCCTTCCTGACGGCGGACCGCGCCTTTGACGAGTCGGCGGACGACGCCGCTCTGCCGTTCGACGACCGCGACCACTGGCGGCGGCCCTACCGGCCGGGTCCGTGGCGGGTGGGGGCGGCAGCGCTGCTTCTGCTGCTCGCCTCGTACGTCCTCGTCGCCGCCGTGGTCATCGCGTTCGCGGACTCACTCGCGGGTGCCGCCGTCTGCGCGGGCCTCGCGGTGGTCGTCATCGTGAGCGCGCTGCGGCTGCTGCGGATGGGCACCTGGGTGAGCGCACACGGCCTGCGTCGTGTGGCCTTCCTGACGACGCAGACCGTGCCGTGGGCGCAGGTCGTGACGGTGCGTACGACGCAGCAGCCCGTGCGGTGGCTCGGGCTGCCCCGCACCGTGCAGGGGCAGGCACTCGTCCTCGTACGGCGGGATCAGCGGGCCGAGGGGCAGCAGCCGTTGCTCACCGACCGCAATGCCGACTTCCTGGCCCGGTACGAGGCCTTCAACCGGGCTGCCGACTCCATCGAGGTGTGGGCCGACGAGTACCGGCCCACCGCCTGATCGCAGACGTCAGACGTCAGACGTTCACAGGCCTGCCCGCGTGCAACGCGATCGCGCGCTGCATCGCCTTTCGCGCGCGCGGGGTGTCCCGGGCGTCGTGATAGGCGACGGCGAGGCGGAACCAGCAGCGCCAGTCGTCCGGTGAGTCCTCGGTCTCGGCCTTGCGCCTTGCGAAGACCTCGTCGGCCGAGTCACGGTCGATGCGGCCGCCGGGCGTGCGCTTCAACTCGTCGACGGGCAGGCCGCCTTCGGCTTCCAGCTCGGCGGCGAGGCGGTTGGCGCGCTGGACGAACTGGGTGTTCTTCCAGAGGAACCAGACACCGATGAACGGCAGGATGAGCACCGCGACACCGAAGGTGACGGTGAGCGCGGTGCCGTGCTTTATCAGGAGCACACCGCGGCTGCCGACCAGGACGAAGTAGACGACCAGGACGGCAGCCGTGACGGCGTAAGTGATCTTTGCTCGCATGAGGGTCAGCCGGTCCGTCAGTTCAGGTCCAGGAAGTGTTCCAGGCCGAACGTCAGGCCCGGAGTGCTCACCACACGGCGTACGCCGAGCAGGATGCCCGGCATGAAGCTGCTGTGGTGCAGCGAGTCGTGCCGGACCGTGAGGGTCTCGCCCTCGCCGCCGAGCAGCACCTCCTGGTGGGCCAGGAGGCCGCGCAGCCGCACGGAGTGCACCGGAACGCCGTCGACGTCCGCGCCACGGGCGCCGTCGAGCGCGGTCGTCGTGGCGTCGGGCTGCGGGGCGCTGCCCGCCTCCCGACGGGCCTCGGCGATGAGCTGGGCGGTGCGCGTGGCGGTGCCGCTGGGGGCGTCGGCCTTGTTCGGGTGGTGCAGCTCGACGACCTCGACGGACTCGAAGTACGGCGCCGCGATCTGCGCGAACTTCATGGTGAGGACCGCGCCGATGGAGAAGTTCGGGGCGATCAGGACACCCGTCTTCGGCGACGCGGCGAGCGCGGTCTCCAGCTGCGCGACGCGGTCGTCGGTCCAGCCCGTCGTACCGACCACGGCGTGGATGCCGTGCCGTACGCAGAAGTCGAGATTGCCCATCACCGAGTCGGGGTTGGTCAGTTCGACCGCGACCTGGGCGCCGGTCTCCACCAGCGTGTCCAGCGAGTCGCCCCGGCCAAGCGCGGCGACCAGTTCCATGTCGTCGGCGGCTTCGACGGCTCGGACGGTCTCGGAGCCGATCCGGCCCTTGGCTCCGATGACCGCCACGCGCAGCTTGCTCATGTGCCTGATTCCTTAAGGGAGTTGAGCGAGTTAGGAGACCGCTTCGTGCAGACGCGCGGCCTGCTTGTCCTTGAGCGGACCGATGGCCGACAGCGAGGGACGGTGGCCGAGGACGTCACGGGCGACCTCGCGGACCTCGTCCGGGGTGACCGCCGAGATCTTGGCCAGCATGTCGTCGACCGACATCTGCTCGCCCCAGCACAGCTCGCTCTTGCCGATACGGTTCATCAGCGCGCCCGTGTCCTCGAGGCCGAGGACGGTGGAGCCCGCGAGCTGGCCGATCGCGCGGCCGATCTCGTCGTCGCTCAGGCCGTCCTGCGCGACCTGGTCGAGTTCGTCGCGGCAGATCTTCAGCACGTCGTGCACCTGGCTCGGGCGGCAGCCCGCGTACACGCCGAAGAGGCCGGTGTCGGCGAAGCCCGACGTGTACGAGTACACGCTGTAGGCCAGGCCGCGCTTCTCCCTGACCTCCTGGAAGAGGCGGGACGACATGCCGCCGCCGAGGGCGGTGTTCAGGACGCCCATGGCCCAGCGGCGCTCGTCCGTGCGGGCCAGGCCCGGCATGCCGAGGATGACGTGGGCCTGCTCGGTCTTGCGGTTGATGACCTCGACGCGGCCCGCCGTGCGCAGGGCGCGGGAGCCCTGGCGCGGGATGACCGGCGTCGCGTCGGTGCGGTGGAGGGCGCCGGCCTTCTCGAAGGCGGCACGGACCTGACGTACGACCTTGTTGTGGTCGACGTTGCCCGCGGCCGCGACCACCAGGTGGGTCGGGTCGTAGTGCTTCTTGTAGAAGCGGCGGATCCGCTCGGCGGTGAGGGCGTTGACCGTCTCCTCGGTGCCTAGGACGGGGCGGCCGAGGGGGGTGTCGCCGAGCATCGTGTGCGCGAACAGGTCGTGCACGCAGTCGCCCGGGTCGTCCTCGGTCATCGCGATCTCTTCGAGGATGACGCCGCGCTCGGCGTCGACGTCCTCCTGGAGGATCAGGGAGCCCGTCAGCATGTCGCAGACGACGTCGATGGCCAGCGGCAGGTCGGTGTCGAGCACGCGTGCGTAGTAGCACGTGTACTCCTTCGCCGTGAAGGCGTTCATCTCGCCGCCGACCGCGTCGAGCGCGGCCGAGATGTCGAGGGCGCTGCGCTTCTTGGTGCCCTTGAAGAGCAGGTGTTCCAAGTAGTGCGTGGCGCCGTTCAGGGACGGCGTCTCGTCACGGGATCCGACGTTCGCCCAGATCCCGAAGGTCGCCGACCGTACGGATGGCAGGGTCTCGGTGACGACACGGAGGCCGCCCGGCAGCGTCGTACGGCGGACCGTGCCGATGCCGTCCTTGCCCTTGAGGAGGGTTTGGGTACGGGCGACGGCCCGCCCCTCCGAAGAGGGGCGGGCCGTCGTCGTGGTGCTACGCGACGTCACTTGTCGGTGTCGTCCTTCGAGTCGTCGCCCTCTTCGCCCTCGACGACGGGGATGAGGGAGAGCTTGCCGCGGGAGTCGATCTCGGCGATCTCGACCTGGACCTTCTGGCCCACGCCGACGACGTCCTCGACGTTCTCCACGCGCTTGCCGCCGGCGAGCTTGCGGATCTGCGAGATGTGCAGCAGACCGTCCTTGCCGGGCATCAGGGACACGAACGCACCGAAGGTGGTGGTCTTGACGACCGTGCCCAGGTAGCGCTCGCCGACCTCCGGCATGGTCGGGTTGGCGATGCCGTTGATCGTGGCGCGGGCGGCCTCGGCCTGCGAGCCCTGAGCGGCACCGATGTAGATGGTGCCGTCGTCCTCGATCGTGATGTCGGCGCCGGTGTCCTCCTGGATCTGGTTGATCATCTTGCCCTTCGGGCCGATGACCTCACCGATCTTGTCCACCGGGATCTTGACCGTGATGATGCGCGGCGCGTTCGGGGACATCTCGTCCGGAACGTCGATCGCCTCGTTCATCACGTCGAGGATGTGCAGACGCGCGTCTCGGGCCTGCTTCAGCGCGGCGGCCAGGACCGAGGCGGGGATGCCGTCGAGCTTGGTGTCGAGCTGGAGCGCGGTCACGAACTGCTTCGTACCGGCGACCTTGAAGTCCATGTCACCGAACGCGTCCTCCGCACCGAGGATGTCGGTGAGGGCGACGTAGTGCGTGTCGCCGTCGATCTCCTCGGAGATCAGACCCATGGCGATACCGGCGACGGCGGCCTTCAGCGGCACACCGGCGTTCAGCAGCGACATCGTCGAGGCGCAGACCGAGCCCATGGACGTCGAGCCGTTCGAACCGAGGGCCTCGGAGACCTGACGGATCGCGTACGGGAAGTCCTCGCGCGAGGGGAGCACGGGCACGATCGCGCGCTCGGCGAGCGCGCCGTGGCCGATCTCGCGGCGCTTCGGCGAACCGACGCGGCCGGTCTCGCCGACCGAGTACGGCGGGAAGTTGTAGTTGTGCATGTAGCGCTTGCGCGTCACCGGGGAAAGGGTGTCGAGCTGCTGCTCCATGCGGAGCATGTTGAGGGTGGTGACGCCCAGGATCTGGGTCTCGCCACGCTCGAACAGCGCCGAGCCGTGCACGCGCGGGATGGCCTCGACCTCGGCGGCGAGCGTACGGATGTCCGTGACGCCGCGGCCGTCGATGCGGACCTTCTCCTTGATGACGCGCTCGCGGACCAGCTTCTTGGTCAGCGCGCGGTACGCACCGGAGATCTCCTTCTCGCGGCCCTCGAACTGCGGGAGCAGCTTCTCGGAGGCGATCTCCTTGATGCGGTCGAGCTCGGTCTCGCGCTCCTGCTTGCCGGCGATGGTCAGCGCCTGGGAGAGCTCCGACTTCACGGCGGCGGTCAGGGCCTCCAGGACGTCGTCCTGGTAGTCCAGGAAGACCGGGAACTCGCCGGTGGGCTTGGCGGCCTTGGCGGCGAGGTCCGACTGGGCCTTGCAGAGCGCCTTGATGAAGGGCTTCGCGGCCTCGAGACCGGCGGCGACGACCTCCTCCGTGGGGGCCTCCGCGCCGTCCTTGACGAGCTGGATGGTCTTCTCGGTGGCCTCGGCCTCGACCATCATGATCGCGACGTCGCCGTCCTCGAGGACGCGACCGGCGACGACCATGTCGAAGACGGCGTCCTCGAGCTCGGTGTGCGTCGGGAAGGCGACCCACTGGCCCTTGATGAGCGCCACGCGCGTGCCGCCGATCGGGCCCGAGAAGGGCAGGCCGGCCAGCTGCGTGGAGCAGGAGGCGGCGTTGATCGCGATCACGTCGTACAGGTGGTCGGGGTTGAGCGCCATGATCGTCTCGACGATCTGGATCTCGTTACGCAGGCCCTTCTTAAAAGAAGGGCGCAGCGGGCGGTCGATCAGGCGGCAGGTCAGGATCGCGTCCTCGGAGGGACGGCCTTCACGGCGGAAGAACGATCCGGGGATCTTGCCGGCGGCGTACTGCCGCTCCTCGACGTCCACCGTGAGGGGGAAGAAGTCGAGCTGGTCCTTGGGCCGCTTGGAAGCGGAGGTGGCCGACAGCACCATGGTGTCGTCGTCCAGGTACGCGACGGCGGAGCCTGCGGCCTGCTTGGCCAGGCGGCCCGTCTCGAAGCGGATGGTGCGGGTGCCGAACGTGCCGTTGTCGATAACAGCCTCGGCGTAGTGGGTCTCGTTCTCCACTGTTCTCCTACGTGTCTACGTTTCGTCTTCTCGCCCCTGGGCCCGTGTGGCCCGGGAGCGGCGCCCCATGTGTCCTTCGTGGACAGGGACTGTGCGGAGAAACGCGCCGTGTGTGCGGGCCGGTCTTCGATCGAAGCTCCCGGGGGTTTCGCCCGGGGGCCACTACCGAAGATCGGCGGCGGCTGGTGCGCCTCTCCTTCGTGAGGTCCTACTGGGTGTCCCCCAGGCGCTGGACCATGGTGATCCCTACCCGCGGGGACGTGCTTATGTCACCAGACTACAAAGCGTCGGTGACAACGCGCACGTACAGCAAAGGGAGCGGCCCCCTCTTGCGTGGGAACCGCTCCCTTCACGATGTCTTACTTCGCGCCCGCCGCACCGCGACGGATGCCCAGACGGTCCACCAGCGCACGGAAGCGCTTGATGTCCTTCTTGGCCAGGTACTGCAGCAGACGGCGACGCTGACCGACCAGGATCAGCAGACCACGACGGGAGTGGTGGTCGTGCTTGTGGGTCTTCAGGTGCTCGGTCAGGTCCGAGATACGGCGCGAGAGCATGGCGACCTGGACCTCGGGGGAGCCGGTGTCGCCCTCCTTCTGGCCGAACTCGGTCATGATCTGCTTCTTCGTAGCGGCGTCGAGCGACACGCTTACTCCTCGTAGTCTTTTCGTGGCCACCGAGTGCCCCTGGTCTACATCGCAGGGGAGCTTCCACAACTCGGAAGGCGAGGTCCGCTGGGCGCTGCCCTCAGGTCCTTGGTCGAGGTGTCGACCTTGGGGGTCCGGGGGCGCGTACACATACGGCCGTTACACAGGGTACCAGTCGGCTTGTGGGCGGCCGACAGGGCTCCTGTCCGCCTGCGCTGCTTCAGACCCCGCACTGCTTCAGGCGCCACACCGCTTCAGGCTCTGTGCTTCAGGCGCCTTCGACTCCCAGCGCGCTGAAGGCCGTGCCCTTCCAGGGTCCACTGTCCTCCGCGGACAGCTCCCGGGGGGCGAAGAAGACCCGGCCGTGCTCGACGATGATCTCGTTCTCCTCCGGATTCTCCATCCCGATGCGGTCCGGCATGCCGAAGAGCAGATACGGGGTCTCCTTGCCCGTACGCGGGTCAAGGCTCACCACGGCGGCCGGTGAGACACCGTCGTCGCTCGGCCGGAACGCGAGCAGCCTGCCGCCGCTCACCCGCAAGGGGTACATCGGACGGTCCGGCTTCGAGTCGAACTTCTTGACGGTCTTCCCGGTGCCGAGGTCGTACGAGACGATCCAGTTGTCCGCGGGCGTCCCCTTGGAGGCCGCCAGGAACAGCTGGTCCCGCCCGACCGCGATCGCGTCACACGTCTCCACGGTCCCGAAGAGCGGCTTGTGGCAATTGTCGACGAAGCGGCCCTCCGGCATGTCGATCGTGGCTTGGTAGTCGCCTCGGTCATCGAGGGTGATCAAGTCCGTCACGGCGGTACCGGCGGTCGAGACGGCAAGCGACGGCAAGCACCGCGGGGTCGGACGAGACCAAGTAGACGCGCTCGACTCCTCGCGCCACCTTGTAGGTCCACTCCGGCTCGCCCGTCCGTGGCCGCACCTTCTGCACCTTGAACTGGGGCTCCTCGGTGCCCCCGCACTGGACGAGGGCAAGGAAGTCGCGCCCGCCCGCGAAGCCGAGGTCCCGGCACTCCGCGGAGGTCGCGCCCGTCCACAGCTGCCGCCCGCGCTTCATGTCGTACGCGACCGAGCCGTGACCCCAGGCCACAGCGACCGTGCCACGCGTCATGGTCACGTTGGTGTTCGGCGCGAACGCTCCCTTGGCGTCGGGCAGCTTCACCTGCCAGAGCTTCTCGCCGGTGTTCAGGTCGAAGAAGGCCAGCTGGGTGCAGAGGTACTTGTCGGGGTCCTCGACCTTGGGGCTCTTGCCCTTGGATTTCTCCCCCTTGCCCTTCTCGCCCTTACCCTTTTTACCCTTCTTGCTCTTCTTGCTCTTCTTGTCTTTCTTGCTCTTCTTCTTGCCCTTGTCGTCCTTGCTCTTCTCGTCCTTGCCCTTGGGCTTGTCGCCCCTCTCCTGGAGCAGGACAGCCGTGCGTCCGTCGGCGGTGACATGGCGGGTGGTGTCGCATATCGGGCCGGTCAGCTCGGTGGACCAGTCCTCCTCGAACGTGCCGAACTTGAAGCCCTTGAGCGTGCTCCCGGTCCCCCGGACGAAGTTCTTCTCCGTCGCCCACGCGCCGGGCGCGTGGACGGTCTCGCGCCCGAACCTCTTCTTGAACTCTTTTTCGTTGTAGTCGACCGCGAGGTTGGCCTCAGGGCTCCGGGGAGTTTTCTCGACGGTGTCCCGGATGTCGTCCGGCGCCTGCCGCACGGGGGCCTGCTTCTTCGCCTGCGGCTGATCGCCGTCGGCCGCCGCCCAAACGACACCGCTGCCCACGCAGAGAACCACTGCCAGCAGAACGGCCAGCGCCCTCGCGCGACGCTTCTTGTTCTCCCTCTCCGCGCTCAGGACAGACTGAGTAAAGGGGGAATGGGGCGGGCCGTAGCTCACGCGGCAGGGCCTTTCTGGCTCGAAGGGGCGTCGCGTCGTGCGAAGTCACGGGTGAACTCACCGCAAATACCCACTGGTTCAGGTTCCGCACGATGCGCGCGTCACCTTATCTCCGCGCTATCGCCACCCTCCGTTCAGGGTTGAGGGATCGCGACGGAAACCCCGGGTGACGAGGTCATTGCGCTGCGTACCTTCCGGCCCGCCAAGTAGTCTGAGCCCACGGTTGGTTCGCTCAGGTGGAAGGGGCCGTCGCGCCATGGCCGAGGCACAGCACGAGGACGTCCAGGCTCGCAAAGAGCGCGAGAAGAACGAGCTCTACGCTCTCGACATCTCCGGCGTGGAGTGGCACAGCGCGCCGGGCACCGAGGCACACGAGGAACGGGTCGAGATCGCGTACCTACCGGACGGCGCCGTGGCCATGCGGTCGTCGATCGAGCCCGAGACGGTGCTGCGGTACACCGAGGCGGAGTGGCGGGCCTTCGTGCTCGGAGCCCGGGACGGGGAGTTCGACCTGGAACCGGCAGCAGGCGAGGGCAGCCGGGACGCAGGCTGACGCACAGAGCGCAGCTGTCAGCTGGTCAGGGCTCGCGCTGAGGCATACACGTCGAAGACCGCCAGGGTCAGCGGGACCAGCGTCAGCAGGACGAAGCCTTCCGCGATTTCCGTGAAGCGGCCCCAGAAGGGGGTGACTCCTCGGCGTGACGTGATCAGGCCTACGGCGGTGACCAGTACGGAGGCGGCAGCGATCGCCGCGATCAGCCACAGCGTTCGTACGTTGAGGGCCGAACTGTCGCCGAGCAGGGCATCGCGCATCAGCGCGTGCGGCGGGTTGAGGCAGAGGCCGAGCCCGAGCAGCACGAGTGCCGCCAGGCCCGCGGCCAGCGTGGACGCGACCTGAGCCGCGTAACGGAAGAGCTGGGCGCGCATCAGCATCACGATGCCGGTGGCGAGGGCAAGCAACTGCCCCCAGACATCGTCGGAGAAGCCGAGCACCGCGGCCGCACCGACGGACACCAGGGCGCAGCCACCCACCAGGCCGACGAGCAGTTCATGACCACGGCGGGCCTGGGCGGCGATGCGCTCGGCGTCGACCGGCTGCTGCGGCTCTGGCTCGGCGCCGTACTCGTTGCGTGCGGCATGCGGAGACTCGAAGCCGATGGGGATACGGGCGAACCGCATGGACAGACCCGGCAGGAACGCGAGAGCACCCACGGCCAGCGGGGAGCAGAGCGCCGCGGTCTCGATCGGCTCCAGGTTGCTGAGCGTCGCGATGAACACGGTGAGCAGGCCGACGGCGGAGGCGAAGACGAAGGCCACGAACGGGCCGTCCCCGCGCGGCGACACCAGGGTGAGGATCACCGAGGCGATGAGTACGGCCGTGCAGGCGAGCAGGAACTGGAGCCTGCCGATGCCCTGCCCCTCGGTCAGGGGCAGCAGACCGGAGCCGGCCACGGCCAGGTTCGGCAGAGCCCCGAGGCCGAGACCGATGGCCGAGGCCCGGTCGTCGTAGATCCGCGCACGCACGCAGGCGAGGGTGAGCAGCAGCAGGCCCGCGACTGCGGCGAGGATGCCCGGCAGGCTGTTCATGTCGTGGCGGGGCTCCGCGGTCCAGGCCACGAAGGCGATGAGGGCCGGCAGCACGGCGCCGCCGATGAGTCCTGCCACGCGCGTCGAGTCGCCGTTCCACAGCGTGCGATCGCGCGTCACCGCGGAGGCGACGGCCTCGGACACGTCGTCGAAGACGGCAGGCGGCAACGACTCCGAGAACGGACGCAGGGTGAGGAGCTCGCCGTCGAGGATGCGTTGCGCCGCGAAGGATCGGGCGCTGTCCAGTACGGCGCCGTCACGACGTACGAGGTGGTAGCCGACGGGGGCACCTTCGGCCGGGCTCTGCCGGGAAAGGCGCAGGATCTCCGGGTAGATGTCGGCGACCGGGATGTCGTCGGGCAGCGCCACGTCGATCCGGCTGTCGGGCGCGACGATGGTGACACGGCAGAAGCCGAATCCCGCGCCGGTTCCGGAGGCGGGTCCCGGAGGTGTTCCCTGGCCGGACCGTCCCGATCCGGTGGCCGTCGCGGAGGCCGTCATGCTCACCTTGCTGCTCCCCCTCCATGCTGTGGTCCTGATGGCGATGTCATCAGTGGTGCTGGTGCTGCGTGCGCGGCGTGTCCGCCGACTGTGCCGCATCGCGTGGTGCGTCGCGGCGTGATCTGACCCAGCTGGCTGGTTCTTGGTGGCGACCCTCACCACATACGGCGAAATGCGCCGATTCGCCGGTCAGTTGAACAGGCGGCTCTTCGGCCGGATTAGCAGGTGCTCACGCGCACATCCGCACCCTACCGCCGACCGGTCACCACCTGTATCAGTAGGATCACACAGCGGCCTGCGTCCGCCTGAAACGGGGCGGCGGACGGAACACCTCGGCCCTGTAGGGGAATTGGTGCGTAGTGAGCCACATCGTCGTGAAGCGCCCACCTCGGGCTCTGCCGTCTCAGGTGCCCACCGAAGAAGTCGTGCTGCAGCCGCCGCCCGAACTGCCGCGTGGGCAGCAGGAGGGCGCGATGATGCAGCTCCTACCCATGCTGGGCATGGGCGGCTCCGTGGTGTTCTTCTTCATGCCCAGTTCGCATCCGTTCATGAAGATCATGGGCATGGTGATGGTCGCGTCGACGGTGGCGATGTCCGTCGCGATGCTGATCCGCTACCGGCGCGGGACGCAGGGCGAGTTGGCCACCATGCGGCGCGACTACCTCCGCTACTTGAAGCAGACCCGGCGGAGAGCCCTGGATACCGCGAGGGCGCAGCGCGACGCGCAGTACTACCTGCACCCGTCGCCCGAGCAGCTGTGGGCCCTGGTCGCCGAAGGCAGCCGGGTCTGGGAACGCCGCACGGGGGACGAGGACTTCGGGCAGGTGCGCGTCGGACTCGGTCCCCAGTCGCTCGCCACCCCGCTCGTACCGCCGGAGACCGCGCCGGTGGACGAACTGGAACCGCTCACCGCGGGGGCGATGCAGCGCTTCCTCGCCGCGCACAGCACGCTGGAAGACCTGCCCATGGCGATCTCTCTGCGGGCCTTCTACCACGTGACGGTCAGCGGTGATCCAGACACCGTCCGGGCAGCGGCCCGGGCGCTGACCGGCTCTCTCGCTTCGCTGCACTCCCCCCAGGACCTGGTGATCGCCGTCGCGGTGGGGAGGGACGCCGCTCCGGAATGGGAGTGGTCCAAGTGGCTTCCGCACTGCCAGACGCAGGGCAGCGCGGACGGTGCGGGCAGCCGACGCTTGATCACCGGTGACCCGATCGAGCTCGAGGCCATGCTCTCCGCCCGGCTGCAGGGGCGCCCCCGCTTCCACCCCGGCGGAGCGCACGTGCCGGACGAACCGCACATCGTCGTCGTACTCGATGGTCTTTCGCTGCCTCCCATGTCGGTCCTCGCGTCCCCTGAGGGGCTGCAGGGAGTGACGGTCCTGGAGGTCGTGCCGGGAGAACTGACGGGCGGGCGAGGTGGGCTGTCCCTCGTCGTCCAGCCGAGGTCGCTGCGCATCGAATCCGGACACGGCCTGGTGTACGAGGGCACGCCCGACCTCCTCTCCTACGAGGCCGCCGAGGCGCTGGCCCGGCAGCTGGCCCCGCTGCGGGTGGCATCGGGCGGGGACGACGACGAACCGCTGCTCGCCAACCTCGAGTTCACGGATCTGCTGAGCCTGGGCGACGCGAACTCGGTCGACACGGCCCGGACGTGGCGCCCGCGCGCGCAGGCCGAGCGGTTGCGCGTGCCGATCGGTGTCGGCGAGGACGGCCGCCCCGTGATGCTGGACCTCAAGGAGGCGGCGCAGGAGGGCATGGGCCCGCACGGTCTGTGCGTGGGAGCCACCGGTTCCGGCAAGTCGGAGCTGCTGCGCACTCTGGTGCTCGGCCTCGCGGTCACCCACTCCTCCGAGAGCCTGAACTTCGTCCTTGCCGACTTCAAGGGCGGTGCGACCTTCGCCGGCATGGCGCAGATGCCGCATGTCGCCGCCGTGATCACGAACTTGGCGGACGATCTGACGCTCGTCGACCGCATGGGCGACTCCATCCGCGGCGAGCTCAACCGGCGTCAGGAGCTGCTGCGCGACTCGGGCAACTACGCCAACATCCACGACTACGAGAAGGCCCGCGCGGCCGGTGCCCCGCTCCAGCCGATCCCGTCCCTGGTGCTGGTCATCGACGAGTTCAGCGAACTCCTCACCTCCAAGCCGGACTTCATCGAGATGTTCGTGCAGATCGGCCGTATCGGCCGCTCCCTCGGCGTGCATCTGCTGCTGGCCTCGCAGCGTCTGGAGGAGGGTCGGCTTCGCGGCCTGGAGACGTATCTCTCGTACCGCGTCGGTCTGCGGACGTTCTCCGCCGCCGAGTCACGTGCGGCGCTCGGCGTACCGGACGCGTACCAGCTGCCGAACGTGCCCGGCTCCGGATACCTGAAGTACGGCACGGACGAGATGGTGCGCTTCAAGGCGGCGTACGTCTCCGGGGTGTACCGCTCGGGATCGGAGCAGGCCGCCGCCTTGGGCGGGCCACGGCCGGTGGACCGCCGTCCGGTGCTGTTCACGGCTGCCGAGGTACCCGTGCGCTATGCCGCGGCGGCGGCCGTGCCGGAGCCGCGTACGCAGTCGGCGACTGACCCGGACGACGCACTGGCCGACACCGTCCTCGATGTCATCGTGCGCCGCCTGGAGGCACAGGGCCCGGCGGCCCACCAGGTGTGGCTGCCGCCGCTGGACAGCCCACCGTCCCTGGACCAGCTGCTTCCGGGGCTCGCGACCGTGCCGGGGCGTGGGCTCACGCAGCCCGGTTACGAGGGAGCGGGGCGGCTCGTGGTCCCCCTCGGTCTGGTCGACAAGCCGTACGAGCAGCGTCGTGACGCGCTGTGGTGCGACTTCTCGGGCGCGGCGGGCCACATGCAGATCGTCGGTGGCCCGCAGTCCGGCAAGTCGACGTTGCTGCGCTCACTGATGGCGTCCTTCGCCCTCACGCACACTCCGCGTGAAGTGCAGCTCTACGGCCTGGACTTCGGCGGCGGTGGCATGGCTGCCGTCGCCGGCCTCCCGCACGTCGGCGGGGTCGCCTCGCGCCTCGACCCCGAGCGGGTGCGGCGCACGGTCGCCGAGGTGTACGGCGTGATGACGCGCCGCGAGGAGTACTTCCGTACGTCCGGCATCGCGTCGATCGCGGACTTCCGGGCGCGGAGGGCCCGCGGTGACATCTCGGTCGCCGACCAGCCGTGGGGCGACGTCTTCCTGATCATCGACGGATGGGGCAACTTCCGCTCGGATTACGAGGCCTTGGAGCCTGCGGTCCTGGACATCGCGGCGCGCGGCCTCGGTTACGGAGTCCACCTGGTCCTTTCGGCATCGAGGTCGATGGAGGTCCGTGCGAATCTCAAGGACCACCTCATGAACCGCCTCGAACTGCGCCTCGGCGACACCATGGACTCCGAGTTCGACCGCAAGGTCGCCGCCAATGTCCCGGCAGGGGTGCCGGGCCGGGGCCAGTCCCCTCAGAAGCAGCACTTCATGGCGGCGGTCCCGCGCATCGACGGGCTGTCGTCCGACACGGACCTCGCTGACGCCACGGCCACCCTGACCGCCGAGGTGTCCCGCCACTGGACGGAGCCGGGCGCACCGAAGGTCCGCCTGCTGCCGAGGGAGCTCCCCTCCGACCAGCTCCCGCCGGGCAACGTCTTCCCCAACCGTGGTGTGTCCTTCGCTCTCGACGAGACCAACCTCGAACCGGTCTTCGTGGACTTCGAACAGGACCCGTTCTTCTTCGTCTTCGGCGAGAGCGAGTCGGGCAAGTCGAACCTGCTTCGCCTGCTGATCACCCGCCTCACCGAGCGCTACAGCGGCGACGAGTGCAAGCTCTTCGTGGTCGACAACCGCCGCTCCCTGCTCGACGTGACCCCGGCCTCGCACCTGGCGGAGTACATCCCCATGTCCAACGCCATGGACCACCACATGACGGCGCTGGCCGACCTGATGAACCGCCGCACGCCGACGGCCGACGTCACCGCGCAGCAGCTCCGGGACCGCAGCTGGTGGCGGGGCCCTACGGTGTACGTGATCGTCGACGACTATGACCTGGTCTCCACGTCCAGCGGCAACCCGCTGGGCCAGCTCACCGAGTTGCTCCCCTTCGCCCGCGACGTCGGCGTCCGCTTCATCATCGCGCGGTCTACGGCGGGCGCGGGACGTGCGGCGTACGAACCCTTCATGCAGCGGATGAAGGAGCTGGGCGCGCAGGGGGTGGTGCTCGCCGGGGACCCGGGCGAGGGCGACATCCTGGGCGGCGTGCGACCGCGGCCGATGCCGGCGGGGCGGGGGACCTTCGTCTCGCGGCGGCGGGGGAAGCCGTTGGTGCAGACGGGGTTGGTGGCTGGGGAGTATTAAGGGGATCAGGCTGATCAGGACCGTACGACAGACGCCGTACGGCAGGGGAAGGGGGACCGAATATGACTGCCCTGGCTAGCACCGAACTTCAGATACTTACGGTGGAGACCGTGAGCCCTTCGGAAGCCATCTGCACGGTGCGGTGTCTAGCGGGAGTCGCACGAACCGAGCAATCATTCAGCGTCAGGAGCGCGGCTCACGTACCGACGTCAGAAGTCCTATACGTCGAGCTGGATTGGATAGACCGCTACCAACGGCGCGTGGACTTCTTCGATCCTCCCCACGGAGCAAAGGTCGCCTTGTCGGGGGTGGGAGTTCCTGCCCTGCGCCTGGGCATGATCATCTCCACTTCCGGCGCGTGAGACAGGAATGATCCGGGTCCAGGCGTATGTGGCGCGTCCCCCAGAGGGCTCCAAGTAGGTAGCGCGAGAGGTTCATTGGAACGTCAGGAAGTGTCCTCTGCGTCATGGCCGAGGCAGAGGACCAGGAGTCGGAGCAGCACGTCAAGGTGCGCTAGGCGAGGAGCGTGTCGAGATCGCTTACCTCCCCGAGGGAGTCGTGGCCATGCCACGCCAAGCCGCGGTCGGCCTATAGCCCGCCGGGATTCCGCCCCGTCTGTCAACCACCCAAGCAAGCCGCCCACTTGACGAGTACGGCTCCGGCAGATCTACGTCCGTGCCAAGCTCGGCGACGGCATCAATGCGGCTCTTGGGTGTTGCTGTCATCGTTCCGCCGGGGACCTATGCGCGCTGCGCCTAGTCATCCGCCGATCAGTTCGGCAACTTCAGGTTCGTACAGCCGTGCTGCTTGGCGGCGCGTTCGGCGAACGCACTCAGGGATTTACTGAGGAACTCTCATTGCGGATCGGCGAACTGCGTGGCGTTGATACGGAAGGCCGCCCGTGTGGCGCCTGGGCAAACAGCGCTCGCCCACGCGCCATCCCGGTCGATGCCCTTGGCCGCGTCCCGTGAGCCTGATTCACCGGGTGCTGACAGCAGGCGCTGGGCATAGGGTCCGAACGCGGCCTCCAGCTCGAAGAGGGCTGCGTCCCACCCCTCGGTCTCGCCCAACACGCAGACTTCCAGCGGCGGTGCCCGGCGCGTCGGTCTCCTTGAGCCAGTGGATTCCATCGCGCTCACGGATCGGTATGCCGCGACAGGTTCCCCTCGCGGCATACGGGGAGGGCTGCCCTTCTGGCGCAGGCACCGATGGGATCGGTCCTCCCTGATCAGCCGTACAGGAACCGGTTCGCCGCCTTGCTCGCGGTGGCCGCCGCGAATTCCCCCGCAGCGCGGGCCCCAGTCGAGTCCTCGTGCGGCTGGTCGCTCGAAAAGGTCACGACGCCGGAAGCGGGTCTGTTGCTGCAAGACAGCACAATGCTGGTGTTCAGCATGTTCGTGTAGCCGTGCCAACCGCCGCCCAGAGGCAAGGGTAGATCAGCATTCTCGGCCGACGACAGCTCCGAGAAGATGTCGTCCAGGCCCGAACCAGACGGGCGAGCGTCGTGGGGCAGCAGACCGACGATCAGGGTCATGTCTGCGACACGGCAATAGCTGAAGCGGTGGTGACCGTAGCCACGCTGCATGTCACGCGACAAGCCGGCCCTATCGAAGTGAGTGAAGGCTGCCGACTCCTCGAGAGGAATCAAGCCGCCGCAGTACTCAGCGAGTCGGTCCTCATATCGCCACTCCTTGCCGGTGTCACTCAACCAGTACCAGCCGTAACCGATACCGACGACGAGTGCCAGCGGCAGAACGGCATACAGGGCAGCGCCGCGTACGAACCCCACCCGCCTTTCTCCCCTTCCTCGCACTGGCGGCCAGAATCGCACCTGCAGACTTTCGGAAATCCGGCGCCACCGCACTACGCGGCATTCTGGAATGCGGCCGTTACTGCCTGGCTCGCATTGCCGACGAGTCGGGGTGGGCATCTCCCGCGAATGCCCACCCCGGACCTGCGTAATGCTCAAGATCACTGGAAGTAGCTGGCGCCCTTCAGGTCACCGCCGCGGTAGTCGCCGCCGGCCTGGCCGACCTTCTGGCCGATGTCCACGAGGGCCCGGTGAATCGCCTCGACGTTGTTGTCCCATTCCTTCTGCTTCAGGACGTACGCCCTGTGAGCCTCTCCCTCCCAGCCCTCGGCCACCTTCGCCACCGCCCGCTTGATGTCCGCGAGGTCGGCCTCCAACTGCTTGGCCTGAATGCCGAGTTCGGTCGTGATGGCGTCAAGGCCGCCGTATTTGACCGCGAGCTCGTCCAAGTGAACGTTTGCCATGCCTACCCCGTTTCTCAGTAGTTGTGGGGAACGTCTTCCCCGCTGGGATCAGTGCTTCAGTAGCTGCTGATGGCCGAGTGCTTGCCGCCGTGTTGCACGTCAATACTGTTCATCGTCGACCGGACCTGGTCCTCAAGCCCATCGGCGATTTTCTCGTTGTCGTTGATGGCCTCCAGGAAATCCACCAGGATCCTCCCGATCGCCTGCATGCGTTCGTTGATCTCGGTCTGCTTCTTGTCGAACGCGTGCGCGCCGATGCCTCGCCAGTTCACCTCCATGGTGTCGAGGGTGCCCTGGAGACGCTTGAGCTGCTGCTGGACCGATTCGTACTTGCCCACGATCTCTTTCTTCAGCAGCGCCACTTGCTGGTTGTTCAACTTCTGGCCTTCAGCCACGACTGGGCTCCCTTCTTGAGCATTTGTTGGTATGCGTCGAGTGATGCCGCGCCGCGCTCAGGCTCTGCGGCGGGCACGCATCGTCATGAATGCGATGCCACCGATCATCACGACGGCAGCAGCAGAACCGAGGATCAACCACAGCTGGCTATCGCCTTCAGCGGACTGCGATCTTGAAGCCGCCGCTGCGGCTTCACCACCCGTAGATCCCTTCGAGGGCTTCGACGAGGCTTTTTCGGAAGGAGAGGGCGAAGCCTCCTTGCCTGACCCGACACCGGGAATCTTCTGGTTGGTGAGAGGGTCAACATCCGCAGGGCCAGGGTCCCCCTTCCCCTCCAGCAAGTTGGGAGCCGGCCGGACCAGGCCATAACCGAGGTACATACTCGGATCGTTCTTCGGCCAGTCGCGGCCCGCAGTGTCGATGAGGACGCGGAGGACCTGGTTGGCGGTCCAGTTGGGGTGCTTGGACCAGATCAGGGCGGCGGATGCGGAGGCGATGGCTGTGGCCGCGCTCGTTCCATCTCCGTCGTCGCAGTACGAGCGGAAGGTCGCATCGCACCATGTGGGAAGACCTAGGCCCGGGGCCGCCAAGTCAACGTAGTCACCACGTTCAGAGAACTTTGCGACCTTGCCGGACTTGTCCGCAGCGGAGACACCCGTGACAGATGGGTAAGCGGCGGGATACCCGATGAAGTTTTTCTTCTCTCTTTCATTCCCGACGCTGGCAAACATCAATTTGCCCTTCGAGGCCGCGTACTTCACCGATTCCTCCTCATCTGGATACATGTAATCAGATCCGAAGGACATGCTGATGATCTGGGCGTCACTGTCGGCTGCGGCCCGAATTGCTTCGGCACTCCGGCTACCCTCCTTCCCGAACTTGTCGCCCAGATTTGTGCGGAAAGACACGACTTCCGCTCCGGGCGCCAAACCCTTGATCCCCCCGCCTCGGCCGGATCCCACGATCAGCTCCGCCATCGTGGTTCCATGCCTGTCGTAGTCATCCAGTGACCCACCGGGCAGATCCGTCACGTCCTTGCCCGGCTGCACACGACCTTCAAGGGAGGGAGTCTTCGAGACCCCCGTGTCGATGACCGCGACTTTGATTCCCTTGCCAGTGCTGACTTTCCACAGGTCATTGGCACCCATGGCATCCAAGTGCCACTGTTGAGACTGAACGTCGTCGGCAACAGCGCTCGGGGCCAACGCAACTGACACGAGGGCCAACACACCGACTGTCGAGCCCACGAGAGCGGCAAATCTCCGTGCTGACCCCGAAAACTGCTCGACCCATTGGCCATGTCGGTCGAACTTTGGCTCCATGCCCTGCACGTCCTCGCTCGCGATCAGTCGATTACCGGCGGCACTTGCCGTCGGCTGCTAGGCAGATGTGTTTCCTCATCCTCAACCAGGTGCCCCGGCCGCTGCGCGCCCTCGTCCTCGTCCCGATCAGGGCGTTGTCTGTTGCTCCCAGAGCCACGCACCAAGCCTGCTCCACCAGCAGTGAACCCGTTACTGCCGCCCCCGCGGGTGGGCACACGCCCCCTGGGAGCCCCGACAACACCATCTGCATTAGCGGTGGATCGGCGAGGCGACTGCCCCCCACTGGCCGGGCGACCCTGGGGTGTCGCTCCCACTACCCCGCGCTGGTTTCCGCCTCCACCTGTGGTTCTCGAACCACTAGTGCCCTCAGCGCCAATGACCGGGCCGCGCGACACCCGAGACTTGCTAGGGCTCGGCACCGGGCCGGAGGCAGGCCGCCCCCCGACAACGCCATTGGCGCGTCCCGCACCAGTCCCGGGCATGCCAGAACGTGGGCCCACTGCTTCGCTGGGTCGAGGCGTTCCTCCGGTTACAGCACGCCCCAACGGCGGCTGCCCAGTCACCGTCGGGCCACTGATGCTTCTTCCCGGGGCAGGCTGTCCTGCGCGTCCAATCGGACCCGAAGGAGCACGTCCAGGACCAGCAGTCGGCCCTGACGGGCCCATGGTTCTCCCCTGAGCCGGGAGTGAAGTCTTGGGACCTCCTGCGGGCGCTGAGGTCCGAGTCACAGGGCCACTGATCGCAGGGTTCCGAGGACCGCCCACGAGGGGAGGAACAGGTTCACCACCAATACCCGTTGGACCAGGGCTTGGAGGCGGCGAACCGGGTGCCGGGCCAACGGTTTGCGGCGGCAAGGTACCGACACTGTCAATCTCCGTGCCAACAGACTGGTCCGGGGTGGCGATCGGACCACGTTCGGCGACCCGGGGCGGCGAGGTGTCGTTCGAAGGTGCGGGGTCTGACATCGCAGCGTCGACGGGAGCAGGAGCGATCCGCTGAGGTGCAGCGGGAAACGCAGCGGAACTCGCCGCCTCCCGGCCCCGACCACCAAGACCATCACCCCTGCCCACAGGCCTCGGCACTCCCACATTCGGCATAGCCGAGAACGTAGGCGGCTCCTGGTCAGCCATCGAGTGCTGCGACACCTGGTAGAACGACGACAACCGGTTCATCTGGTTGATCGCCTCTTGGCGATGGTTCTCCGCCTTGGCCGCAGCGTCGTACTCCGCATTGCCGTCCACCCGCTTGGGGGTGGGGATGTCCTCGACCATCTTCGGGTCGGCCCGCTGGTCCCGGGGCGGCATGGAGCTTCGGACGGATGCCAGCCCGGCACCCGCGGATGCGATGTGAACGCTGGCAGTGTCAGCGAACTCGGAGAGCTTATGCGTGTCCTTGACGAGGTTCTTGCCCCACTTGCGGAACGCCTCCCCCGACTCGCCTTCCCAGTCGACGCGATCGATGTGCTCGCCGAGCTCTTTGGCGGCCGCGGCAATCGCGTTGCGGGCCTTCTTGAGGGCCTCGCCCGCGCTCTCCAGGTCTGCGGGGTTCGCTTGTTCGACCAAGTCGATCATGTCGTTGAGGCGGTGGCCTTCGAAGCTCATCAGCGCCACCCGGAGTCAGAGCCGGCGTCGCCGTTACTACGCGGCGAGTCAGGCGTGCCGCTCCGCTCGCGCTCATCGGACAACTGCTCGCGGCGGACATCGGTCTGGATCGCCCAAAAGCGCTGCCGAAGGTCCTCGTCAAGATTGTCGAAGCCGACGTCCGCGCCATGCACCGCAATACCCATAGCGTCGATCTGGTCACCGAGCATCTTGGAGAGCGAGGTCAGCCGCTCGTGAACCTGGTCGTACTGCGAGTACAGCCCATCGGCTGCGGGGAACGAGCTCCCCCCACCGCTAAAAGACCCCCGGGAGAGCTTGTACCCCCCAACCTTGCTCGAACCGCCCGCCGAACCCTCGAACTCCGTCAGCAGCGTGTTGACGCGCCGACGAAAGGTCTTCAGCGCCTCCAGCCCGCGCTTGAGGTCGGCGCCGGATGACGGCGCGGCGCCCCCGCGCCCATCTGTAGCAAGCACGATGCCTTCCCTCCCCGTTACCGGCCCGCCCTGATCGCTTTACGATCTCGGTGGCTCGGTGGTCACTTATCGCGCACGCGTCACTCTAGTCACACACACTGTGACTACCAACTGATCTATGTGCCACACCGGGTTGAGAACCAGCCATCAGCCGAACTCTCACAGGCCCCGCGGACAAGGCGCAACTGTTCTCCGTGGGAACCCGCTACCAGTCAAGACTTGGTCGCTTGCGAGTCCGTGACGCCGCAAGGCGACTAACTTTTCGGTGCCTTGCTGTTGGCCGCAGGTCACACACTGCCACCTCTGCCCCCATGGAACGACATGTCCTCCACTCCACCCACCTGAGTACACCTACTCAGCTTCGCCGGGCACAACTATCGCTACTCTCACCAGGGTTCAGCTGAGCCAGCAGCACTGGCACCCCTCCACTGCACTCGAAGGAAGGAGACCATGCATGGCGTGGGACGAGTGGGAACATCTCAAGCCGGCAGCGGCCGAGCAGCGCACAGCTCACATGCAGCTCGACGAGGTGCAGGCCGACGGACGCGAGGTTGGCCCATCCAACAGCGGGAGCAGTGGCGCTGGCACGCTCAAGCGCAGCGCCAGCCCTTGGACCAGGGCAGCGAAGACCGCGGGTGACCTCGAGTCCAGCACGACCAGATCAAGAACCGACGTCCACTCGGCCCCCGGTGGCATACCCATCCTGGAACCCGAGGCCGACCTGCCCACCATCTCCCACGACGATCTTCACAGCCCACCCACCGACCGACGTCGACAGCGCGTCCTGGGCCTCCTTCACCCCGGCCCCGACCGCCACTGGCACCCCCGCGGCCTCGCCCGCCACTCGGCTACGGCCCACCCTTGCCGTGACCTGCCGCCGCAGGCGGATCACCTGGCCCGTGGCACCAGAGAGTTTCAGTGGCCGACAGGGCTTGGCCATCTCTTCACCGTTAGCCCTTGCAAGCAACTCTCCATGATCCATAAGGTTTTGCGGTCCGAACGTGTCCGGACGATCTCTACAGACGGGGGAATCTCAGATGGCCTGGGCCGAATGGGAGCAGTTGAACGCGGAGGCCACAGCGCGTCGGTCCAGCGGGATGCAGCTGAACGGTCAGCCCGCAGAAGGCGGGGGTGTAGGAGGCAAGGACCTCGTCGTCCGCGACAACGAGCTCGGAAAACTCGGCAACATGGCCTACGACCTGCGAGAACGCTTCCGCGTGGACAGCGACCACGCCCGTCAGAGCACGTTCGACGCCTCCATCGAGCTCTTCAACGACGGTCTGGACACCGGCTCCGCACTCACCGAGCTGCACGATGCGTGGAACAGCAAGACCAAGGTCCTCAAGGAAGCCTGCGCGCACATCTCCAACGGGCTCGACTTCACCCGCTCGCAGCACGCGAAGGACGAGGTCGATATCGAGACGTCACTCAAGGCCTCCGTCATTTCCAGCTACTTGACGTGAGGAGAAACAGGTGCTGACCGTAGAGGATCTGACGCAGCTGCGTCTCGGCAGGCTGCAAGAGGCCGTCTCCGACTGGGAGGCGATGGTGGGAAAGCTCCAGCGCCTGGCCGCCGGCAAGGGCGAGGGCATCACCGCCGGAGAACTTGCCCAGGCGGCGAACGGCGCCGTTTGGAGTGGCGACAGTGCCACCGTGACCCGCGAATTCGTTGACAAGACCGCGAAAGAGTTCAGCCACGCGGCCGCCGAGGCCAAGACCATCCTCGGGCTGCTGCGCGACACACACCACGACTTTGCCAAGCACCGCAGTGATCTCAAGGCGGCCATTGCCGACGCGGAGAAGCGGAACATCTACGTCGCGGACGACGGTACGGCAACCTCGGCTGCACCCCCGCCGGCGGTCACGAAAGGTAAATCACTCGCCCCCACCCAGGAAGAACTGGACGCGGCGGCCGAGCGCGTCTCGCGCATCCTGTGGGAGGCCACGGAGACCGATCGGATCGCAGCCAAGGCCTTGCGTGACATCGCGAAGAACAAGAACGACTTCAGGACCGGCGGGCCCAAGGATCTCGAAGAGGCGGACAGGCGGCAGGGCAAGAAGGAAGCCGAGTACTGGGCGAAGAAGATCAAGGAAGGGAACGTCGGGGACTGGAGCGACGCCAAACTCGCACGTTTCAACGAGGCCCTGCGCAACCAACGCGACAACGAGCAGTTCACCGCCACACTCGCCACATCCCTCGGCGGCGAGGGCACCCTCCAGTTCTGGCGTGACCTGGCCGCTCCGGCGGGCACCGACATCGAGGGCGACCGGGCAAAGATGCTGGCCCATGTCCAGGACAACATGAGCATGTCCCTCGCCAACGCCACCCACGTCGACACCGACGGCATGGACCAATGGAAGCGCGACGTCGTCGCAGCCGGGGACAAGCAGTTCCCGATCCGGCAGGGTCTCGAAGGGCCGTACGGTTTCCAGGTGGCGAGCAGCCTGATGCAGAAGGGCAAGTTTGATTCCAGCTTCCTCAATAGCTACGGCAGCGAACTGATCAAGTTCGAGCGTGAGAAGGGGAAGGACGAGACCCTAGGGAACCCCGACTTGCTGTGGAGCGACGACACGCAGCTGGACTACCCGCCCTCGGACAAGGGGAACGACCCGATGGCCGGCTTCCTGGAGGGCCTGGCGCACAACCCGCAGGCATCCGCGGAGTTCTTCAACGGCTCCACGGACACCAAGGGCCTGGAGAAGCTCGACAATTTCGCGTACCTCACGGGTGAGGAGCAGAAGAACAGCGATGGTGAGCCGATCGACGTCCGTAAATGGCCGGAGGACGAAGAGGGTAAGCAGCTCGGGTACGCGAACCTGGGGCATGCTCTGGAGTCGGGGACGCTCGGCTACGCGTACGACGACAAAACCCCGGAGATTCCCCCGCTGAAGACAGAGGCGGACATCGCGGCACGGGCTGAGCGGACCGACCTGATGGACAAGGTCGTCGACCACTACAAGAGCGCCGAGCTGATCGACGGGCAGCCAGGAGTGCGGGACAGTCTTGCGCGGATGGCGGCGGGGCATGTCGACAGCCTCACCTACTCGGTGAGCGACTTCGGGGGCAGCCGGGGTCCGGCCGGAATCGACGGACTACTCAACGCTGAAGAGAAGCGTCTGGTTGATTTCGGTTCTTCCGATTCCACAGGGTTCCTTCGCGCGCTGGGATCGGACCCGGATTCCTACGCGACGGTTTCCGGTGCGCAGCAGGTTTACGGTGCAAGCCTCATGGCGGCCCAAGGCGACAACCACAAGGCCGCAATTGATGCAGGTGGGTACAGCCTGCTGGTGCACGGCATGCTCGACGAGTCCCGTATGGAGGCCATCGGCAAGGACTTCGCCGACGACGAGACGGCGCGCAACAAGGAGCTGGAGAAGCAGGCGGAGTGGCGCAAGTTCGCCGCGAGTGCCGCGATCGGCACGGCAGTGGGCGTGGGAGCAGCCACTATCGTCCCCGCAGGTGCCGCTGCCATGATCGCCGTACCGCTTGCTTTCGAGGCTGGCGGTGGGGCGGCGGAGACGGCATGGGCGACCAGCACCATCGACTGGCTTGAGGCCAAGGAGTACAGCAACGACCAGGAGGCCATCAAGAGCATCGACGAGGCGCATGAAATTGGCAAGGACAATGCCATGACACCCATCGTGAACTATGCGGAGTCCAAGGGGATAGTTGGCGAACCTTGGCGTGCTGAAGAGCCGGATCTACGCACAATGTACATGCACGGCGCGAGGCAAGCGGACACCGACAATTCGAGAGGTCACTGAATGAGAAGGCGATGCGCCGGGTTCCTCGGCCTGATGGCCCTTCTGCTTGGCGCCGGTGGCTGCACCAGCGCGGATGATGGAAACGCTCGTGACGATCGTGCGACAGCGGAGCGGGAAACATGCGAGAAGCTGCTTGGCGATGAAGGCCTGAAGTGGATAGAGAGCCGCACCGAAAAGGATTCGTTGAAAATGACCGGCCCGGCAAATTTGACGGAGAACCGTACGGACTTCCGTAAGCAAGTGCTGGAGGCGCCGAAGAAGTACGAACCGCTGCGTTTCAACTCATCAAGAGCATGTGTGGCGAAGCGAGCTACGTCAAAGTATGGCGACAAGTCTCTCTCTGTCTCATACGGGCCATCTGAGTTCCCGTTTAATTACGACTTCGGGAGATCCCCTAGGTCCGACCGCGACACCAAGAGGACCGTGATCAGCGTCGGGCCCGATGTGAAGCTGGCCTACTGGGAACACCATCTCCTCGGCGAGATGCAGTACTACGTCTACGTCAGGTGTGGAGTACCCGGAAGCCCCGGGTCCCAGCTGAATGAAGTCCCGTTGGAAGGGCGCATGACGGACCACCTCACCACGGACCCCAGCACCCGCACCCACCTCCAACATCTGATGCACTCCGCCAAGGTGATGGCCGACGCCTTCAACTGCACCAACAAGCCCAAGATCCCCTCGACCGTCCCCGCCTCCGCGAAGGACTGAGAGGGGGTTTGAGGGCTGCCAGCCTTCAATATCCTGACATGTCGACAGGGTGCCCGGACGGTGAGAGTTGCCTTGACCTGGGCGAACACAACCCACTGAGCGAGGACCCCGGCGGGAAGGCTCCAGCGTCTGGGGTTTGGGCCGTGACTGGCTCTGCCCAAGAACCTCACGTACTCCTCCTCATCCGGACAGTGCTGAACTGCCCTGGGGTTCGTAGCGGCCGAGGTCTGGGACCACGTCCGACTCTCCAGCGGCTACTGCCCGTAGTTGCCCAGGCGCATGGCATCGGCTCCGGGAGCACGGCTTGGAATTGGGCGTCCGAGAGTGAGACGAGCGCCGCCGGATTAAGAGTCCATGGCGTGCAGCCGTACACGAATCCGCGCCACGGGCCTATCTGGCTCCCAGACCCCGCCGCCCCCGCCGCCGCCAATCCCGCACAGCCACCCCCGCCCCAGCAAGCCCCGCCACCACAACCCCCGCCCCCACAGCCACGTACGTAGCGATCCGCGCCGTACGCTCCTCTGACGTCTCACCGAGGTGGAGTTCAGCGGGAGTTGGGGCCTTCGCGCGAGTGATGGCCTCCTCGGCCCTCGGGGTCTCGATCGGGTGCTCGTCCTCCGTGAGGGCTCGGACCGGGTCCACCACTCCCCAGCCGACCAGGCGGTCGTGGCCCGCTACCGAGCGTTCCGCTGTCTGTTTGATCTGGGCCGTGATCTGGCGGGACGTCCAGTTCCTGTGCTTGGACTTGATCAGGGCCGCCACACCCGCCACGTACGGGGCCGAGAAGCTTGTGCCGTTGTCCGAGCAGTGGCCGCCGTCGGGGACAGTGGAGATCATGTCCACGCCCGGGGCCGCCACGCCCACGAACTCGCCCGACTGGGAGAACGCGGCCCGTTCGTTGTTCCGGTCCGATGCCGCTACCGCCAATACGCCTTCGTAGGAAGCCGGGTAGGTCCGCTTGACGTTGCCGCCCAGGCCGTCGTTGCCTGCGGAGGCCACGATCACCTTTTCATCCGCCAGCGCCCTGTCCACTGCCCGTTTCAGGATCGGGGTCGGCTTCACGGCGTTGGCCGTGTCCTGGGAGATGTTGATGATGTCCGCGTCGGCGGAGACCGCGTAGTCGATTGCTGCCGCGAGGGTCTCTGCCGTGCCGTGGCCCTCCGCGTCGTTCTGCTGGATGGGGATCAGCGTCGCGTCGGGGGCCAGGCCCACGAAGCCGGTGCCCTCGGCCGGGCGGGCGGCGATGATGCCCGCCACGCGCGTGCCGTGACCGACCTCATCCGTCGTGCCGTTCTCCTTGCCGCGCTTGATCTTGTCGCCGTTCTCGTCCTTGATGTTCTTGGGGAGCAGGTTGCGGCCCTTCGACACGTCCACCGCACTCTTGATCTGAGAGTTCTTGACGTCCACCCCTGTGTCGATCACCGCCACCCGTACGTCCTTTCCAGTGGACTGACGCCACAACTCGTCCAGGAGAACGCGCTGCAGTGCCCAGGGGCGGCCCTCGTATTTCTTGGACGGGAACGTGCACTGCTCCGCTCCCGCGGCTGCCGCGGGAGACGCGGCGAACGCCGTCGTCATCACTGTCAGGGCTGCTGCCGTGGCCGCTGTCACGCGCGGCCACCCGTATGCGTACGTCATCGTCGGCGTCCCTCCGGCCTAGGAACCCTGCGGCTGGCGTGCCGCCGAGGTCGAGAGACGCGGGCCCGTGGGGAGGAATGTGGACCATGGGGCCGGTACCGGAGTCACGTCCGTATTCGCGTAGCCCAGGCGGGTCTGCGCCTGTCGCGCCTCTGCCTGCTGCTGCTTGCGCTGCTTGGCCGTGGTGCCGATGCCCTCATCGTTCGTCGCGCTGTCGCTGTTGGACTGCATCGCGTAGCGCAGGCCCGTGTCCGTGGCGAGGAAGACGCCGCCCACCTTTGGCTCCGAGCCCGTGAACTGCCGGTACAGCAGGCCTGACCCAGCCGTGACGTACGCGCTGGACGAGCCCGTGGGCAGCGTTGCGGGGAAGTCCGTTCCCGCCCATGTGCTGAGCGTGGTGTCGCCGTCGTTGCCGTCCACCTTGCGCAGGACATTGCAGACGGTATTGCGGCTGCCTGCGTCGGCGGAGGCTTCGTTGGTGGCCTTCGGCGCATGGCTCGGCCACTTGTACGACGCGTCGAATGCCTCGCGGTCGGGGGTGAAAGCGCCGGTGCTCAGGTCGCGGGCGTGGCCGTCCTGGCGCAGAGAGAGCAGGTCGCGGCTGCTGAGAAGCAGTTTCGCGGTGAAGTCGGAGACCGGGGCGACCCGTCCGCGCTCAACGACGTAGTGCTGCATACCTGCCCCATCAGACGCCTTGAGGACCATGCCGACCCTGTTCGCCTGTTGGTCCTGGAGGCCCTCCACATTGGCCGGCGCTCCGGGAGTTCCCTCCACCTTCGGGTAGGAGATCGGGTCGCCGTAGTGCAGCGTGTCCAGCCACTCCTTGGACACCCGCTGCGGTTGACGGCCTGAATCGACGATTGTGCGCAGGAGGAGTTCGAGCCGTTCCCGTTCCGCGATCCGGTACGCCATCCCGTGAGCGTCCACCACGTAGCGGACCTTGTCTGGCCCGACGACGTACAGCAGCTCACCACCGCGCAACCGTTCGCTGCCCTCGGTCTTGTTCTGGTCGCGCTCCGCCAGGATGAACGCGGCCTTCTGGATCGCCCTGCCGCCCTCGCCCGGACGCTCGCACACCGCCCATCGCTTGGCGGAGCCAGCCTCGGACTCGGAGGGCAGGCGGTCGGGAGCGTACGGAATGCCGATGGTGGCCCCGTGCGGGATCTTGCCCTTGTCGAGTACCGATTCGTCGACGTTGATGACGTCGCCCTTGTCGGCGTCGAGGAGGAGCTTCGCCGAGGCCATGTTGAGGACCGGGTGCAGTTGGCGCTTGCCGTCCGTCTTCAGGACCACGTATCGCGTCGTGGACTTGCTCGCGATGATCACGTGCTCGTTCGGCTTGTCCCAGCCGGGCTTGGCCGCCGGTTTGAACATGCCCCACGCGCCGAAGACGGCGAGGACGATCACTCCGACGATGATGCCGGGAACCACGCCACGCAGCGGGCGAGGTGCGCCTTCCTCCGAACCCGATGGTGACGGCTGGATGAAGGACGCCAGCGTGCGGCGCTTCGCGAAGGTGTAGGCGTTGAGTTCGTCCCGCCGTGATGCCATGAGTGTCTGCTTCTCCCCCGTGCAGCGCCGGGGGCACGCGACCCCCACCCTCCGTTGTCAGACCCGGCCCCTACTATGCCTGTTGAGTAATCGCGCGTGTGGGGTGGGTAAGGTTCCCAGGCACTCCTGGGGTGCATGTTCCTTGACCACCAGGGGGATTCGGGAGATTTACGGGGGGTTGGACTGATGGCTTCCGCAGCGCGGACCGGAGCTCGGGGGCCGTCAGGGTCCGGGGGCCCGGGGCAGGCAGAGCCCGTTGGTGGCGGCGCGCCGTCAGGCCGAGGTGCCGTCACCTTCCATCTCCGGTCACGTTCAGCGCAGTTCGGGTCGTTTCGCTTGCAACGACTTGTGTTGATCGAGGTCGCAGCAGCGCTTCTGCTGACCGCATGGGTGATCGATCCGCTGGCCGTCGTGCCGACCGCTGTCGTCGCAGCCGTGCTGGCGCTGCTCGCTGTCGTACGCCGTCGTGGCCGCGCGTGGCCCGAATGGCTCGGTACCGCGCGGGCGTTGCGGGCACGCAGACGGCGAGCGCTGAGCGCCCCGATACCGCCGGGGACGGAGCCTGCCTTCGCCCCGGCCGTCGAGTGCGACCCGGCCTTGCGCACGTATGCCTACGCGGACCGGGACCGGCGACAGGTGGGGATGGTCGGTGACGGGACGTTCGTGACCGCTGTGCTCCAAGTGGAGTCGGATGCCACCGCGTTGCGGGCCGAGCGCGGGCGCCAGCCGCTGCCGGTGGGGCTCGTGCGTGATGCCCTGGAGGTGGACGGGATCCGGCTCGAGTCGGCGCAGATCGTGCAGCACGCCCAGCCGGCACCCGCACTGCATCTCCCCCAGCAGTCCGTGGCCGTCAGCAACTACGCGCCCCTTCAGGCTCAGACCGGAGCACCCGCCGTACGGATCACATGGGTTGCGCTGAAGCTCGATCCCGAGCTCTGCCCCGAGGCGGTGGCGGCGCGCGGAGGCGGCCTCGTAGGGGCCCAGAAGTGTGTGGTGCGTGTCATGGATCAGTTGGCGAGTCGGCTGACGGGGGCCGGGTTTCGGGCCACAGCGTTGACGGAGGAGCAGGTGGCCGCCGCCATCGCCACTTCGGCGGGCGCCAATCCCCTCGTCACGGCGGAGGCTGGGCGGACCGAGCTGCCGGAGCGCAGGACGGAGGAATCCGCACGTGCGTGGCGCTGCGACAACCGCCGCCATACGACTTACTGGGTCCGGCGCTGGCCACAGCTGGGGAACGCGGGCGGTCCGTCGCTGCCGCAGCTCGTCGCGTTGCTCACCGCCGTTCCTACACTGGCCACGACGTTCAGCCTCACCCTGCGCCAAGGGGAACGGCAGGAAGTGTCGCTGTGCGGGCACGTGCGCGTGACTGGGCGCAGTGACGCCGAACTCGAGGCGGCTCGGCACGCGTTGGAGCGAGGGGCCCGGCAGGCCGGTACGGGGTTGGTCAGGCTCGATCGCGAGCAGCTGCCCGGGATGCTCGCCACTCTGCCGCTCGGAGGTGCCCGCTGATGGCCGTCACGAATCCGACCACCCCAGCCACGCCGCCGTCGCCCGATCCGGGCAACACGTTCCGCACGGCGCTCCGCAGTGGATTCGGGCTGCTCGGGCCTCGGCATCGCCGCCACGCGCTCTCCGCCGAGCAGGTGGACGCGCTGGCGTTGCCCATCGGCGACGACGGCGTCGTGATCGGCGTGGACGCACAGGGCCAGCCTTCGGTTCTCGGCATCAACCGGCCTACGCCATACGACGTGCTGCTGATCGGAGGGCTGTGGACGGCGCAGGTCATCGCGTTGCGGGCCGCCGCGACGGGAGCGCGGGTGGCCGTGGAGACCGGTCGGGCCGCCGCCTGGGCCCAGCTCGTGGCAGCCCTCGGTGTCGGCCCGAGCGGGATGTCGGTGCACGACGTGGGGCGGGTGCCCCCACAGGGCGCGTCAGCGGGAAGTCCCGTGCTCGTGGTGCGGGATTGCGGGATGCGGCCGCCCCGGGGGCGCGTGGTCTCCGGACCCTGGCAGTCAGTCCTGACGCTGCTGCCCTATCTGAGTCCGGTCGCGCCCCGGCTGATTCGACAGGCCCGGCTCGTCGGCGTGCAGCGGGTCTCACCGGATGAGGCGGTCCAGATCGGGCGGTCCGTGGGGCTGCCGCGCGGTGATGTCGAGGCATTGCCGACGCTTGCCGACGGGGTCACTTTGTGGTGTGCCGATCGTGACCGGCAGTACGTGATGACGCAGCCCACAGACGCCGAGACCGGATTGTTGGGTACGGCGCGGAGGATGGATTGAGCGGAGGGTCGGTGTCGGTTGAGGATGCGAATTAGCAGGCATTCGATGCTTGTTGGTTGATTTATCCGTCCCGGTTTGGGATACGCGGATCACTCCCGTGGGGAGCGTGACGGAGAGGACAGTATTCGTGGGGTGGGCTGCCCTGCCGTGCTGGTGGTTTTGGTGATTAGGCTGGGACTGGGCGCGACGCCAGAACCCGCGAGTGGGTGGTGCGCGTCCATCACGGGGAGAGCCAAGGCGGATCGGACGACAGGAACGGTCGCCCCCCACCACGGCACGAGGGTGCTCGACCACACCAGGAGGCATTGTGAACAGCGATCGGGACGAGATCCGCGGGGGCTGGGATTCACCCGTCGATGATCAGTCCGACGCGGAGTCCGCAGCCGAGACTACGGGCGAGTTCACCATCGACTACGCCCCTCCTGCCTGGTACACGCAGAACGCGTCCGGCAGTGCGGGGGAGACTCCTTCGGCTTCGCCTGTGCCGTCTTCGTCACCTTCCTCGCCTTCGTCTCCGCCGGTTTCTTCGCCTTCGGCTGCTGCGGAGCCTGCCGCTCCGCCCGTTGCTCCGGAGCCTCCGGCTCCGCAGTCTCCGCCTGTCGGGCCGCCTGCCGTTGTGCCGAAGCTGCCTGTGGGCGGCGGGTTCCAGCCGCGGGCTGACTGGGCTGCGCCTGTTGCTCCGGCACCGGTTCCCTCTGCGGATCCTGCTCCTGCCGAGTCTGAGAGCCGTTCGCCTTCGGGGGGTGCCTCCGACTGGAGTGGTGCCGTTGCCGGTGTCGCCTCCTCCGTGCATGTGACCGGTGTTGTTCCTAAGCCTGAGGTTGCGTCAGAGGCGGAGCCTGAGGCCGAGGCAGAGGCCGAGCCTGAGGTGGCGCCCTCTGCCACGCCTTCCCCTGTGGTTGAGCCTGTTGCCGACAGCAGTGGCGATCTTGAGAGTGGCGCCACCATGCGGTTCTCCTCTGCTGCCCTGAAGCGGGAGATCGAGGAGCGGGCCGCCGGCTCCAGTTCCCCCTCTGAGCCTGAGGAGTCCTTGGGGTCTTCGGAGCCCTCGGGTGCAGACGAGTCGGATGAGGCTGACCTTGGCCTCGGTGATGAGCAGCCTGAGTCGTCTCTTCTGGCCGCAGCCGGACTCTCCTTCGGTGACGATGCGCCGCCTTCTGGTGAGCCTGTTGGAGAGTCCGTGGACGCGGATGAGTCGGACGAGGGCGTTTCTGCCTCTGATGATTCGGATGATGACGTCGAGGGCTCCGGCGATTCTGGTGCTTCCGGCGATTCCGGCGATTCTGGTGATGTCGCTGACGAGATCCGGGACGCTGCTCCGCAGGACGCTGCTCCGCAGGAACCTGCTCCTCAGGACGCCGTACCTGCCGCGCCGCCCGTCGATGAGGTGCAGGACTCCGTTCCGCCCTCCTGGACTCCGCCGCCCGCGCCGAACGGTGGGCTTCCGCCGCTGCCGCCCGCCTTCCAGCCTGCCGCGCCCACCTCGGCGCCGCAGTGGCCCGTGCCCGGCCAGGCCTCGGCTCCGCCGCCGGCTGCCGAGCCGACGCCGGCTGCCGAGCCCGTGCAGCCGCCCGTGCCGCAGCAGGCTGAGCCCGCGCCTGCCCCTGCCCCTGCGCCCGTACAGCAGTCGGCTCCTCAGGCTGCGCCGCCGGCTTGGCCCTCGCCCACCGGGCCCGTGGCTCCCTCACCGGTCGCGCCCACGCCGCCGGTTGCTGATGCGTCGGCTCCTCCCAGTGGGTACGGGTTCCCGCAGGGCGGTGCGGCCGCTCCTGCCCCGGCTCCTGCTCCGGCTCCGGCTCCCGTGACGCCTACTCCGGCTCCCGCCGCGCCAGCTCCGCCCGCCGGGTATGGGTTCCCTCAGCAGGGCACGCCCGCTCCGGCTCCGCCTGCCGGGTACGGGTTCCCCCAGCCGCCCGCGCCTCAGGCCCAGCAGCCGCTGCCGCAGGCTATGCCGCAGCCGCAGCCGCCTGCTCCCGTGCAGCCGCAGCCGCAGGCTCAGCAGCCTCTTCCGGCTCAGCAGCAGCCCCATGCCCAGCCTCAGCCGCAGGCCCAGCAGCCCCCGGCTCAGCCTCAGCCGCCCGTCGATCCCCGTACCGGTGCCGCCTGGCCGCAGGCCGTGCAGCATGATCAGCGGGAGCGGACCAACCCTGGCGCGCCGCTCGGTTACACCGCTGCCGTCGAGTTGTCCTCCGATCGGCTGCTGCGCAACACCAAGCCCAAGGCCAAGAGCAGTCGGCCCGCTGCCGGTGGGTCCCGGTTCAAGCTCGGCGGCAAGAAGGAAGAGGCCGAGCGGCAGCGGAAGTTGGAGCTGATCCGGACTCCGGTGCTGTCCTGCTATCGCATCGCCGTCATCAGTTTGAAGGGTGGCGTCGGTAAGACCACCACCACTACCGCGCTCGGCTCCACGCTCGCCACCGAGCGGCAGGACAAGATCCTTGCCATCGACGCCAACCCCGACGCCGGTACGCTCGGGCGCCGCGTGCGCCGCGAGACCGGGGCCACCATCCGTGACCTCGTGCAGGCGATCCCGTACCTCAACTCGTACATGGACATCCGGCGCTTCACCTCGCAGGCCGCGTCCGGGCTCGAGATCATCGCCAATGACGTCGATCCGGCCGTCTCGACGACCTTCAACGACGAGGACTACCGGCGTGCGATCGATGTGCTCGGGAAGCAGTATCCGATCATCCTGACCGACTCGGGTACGGGGCTGCTCTACAGCGCCATGCGGGGTGTTCTCGATCTCGCCGATCAGCTGATCATCATCTCTACGCCGTCTGTGGACGGCGCCAGCAGTGCGTCGACGACGTTGGACTGGTTGTCCGCGCATGGGTACGCCGACCTTGTCTCGCGGTCGATCACTGTCATCTCCGGGGTCCGTGAGACCGGGAAGATGATCAAGGTCGACGACATCGTGTCGCACTTCGAGACGCGGTGCCGGGGCGTTGTCGTCATTCCGTTTGATGAGCATCTTGCTGCTGGTGCCGAGGTTGATCTCGACATGATGCGGCCGAAGGTGCGGGAGGCGTACTTCAATCTCTCCGCGATGGTGGCGGAGGACTTTGTGCGGGCTCAGCAGCAGCAGGGGCTGTGGACTTCGGATGGGAATCCGCCGCCGGTCGTGGCTCCGCCTCTGCCTGGCCAGGGGGCCTATCCCGGTCAGCAGGCGCCTGCGCCTGGGCAGCAGCCTTATCCGGGGCAGGCGCCGCAGCCTGGGCAGGCGCCGCAGCCTGGGCAGGCGCCTTACCCGGGGCAGGCGCCGCAGCCTGGGCAGGTGCCTCAGCAGCCGTACGCTCCTCAGCCGCAGCAGCCGCAGTCCCCGCAGCCCGGCGGGCAGCCGTATCCGCAGCAGCCGGGGGCTCCGCAGGGGTGGCAGAACGCAGCTCCTCCGCAGGGGGCTGCGGCGCCTCCGCCTGTTCAGCCTGGGCAGCCGTTCCAGCCCGGGGCTCCGTATCAGCCCCCGCAGCCTCCCGCGCCGGAGGCGCCGCAGCAGTAGCCTTCGCCTCCGCCGATCTCAACTGGGCCCGCACCGACCCCTGGTGCGGGCCCAGCCCGTTGTCCCGGCGCCCCGCAGCTCCGCTGACGAACAGACTTTCCCGCCCACCCACCCGATTACCCCGCAGCCTTGCCCAAGCACCGAAGGAACCAAGGCCGGCAGGCGGACCGCGGGAACCGCGCGGGCGACGCGGCAGAAGGGGCGCGGGCGAAGGGCCACGGCGGGCAAGCCGACCACGGGCACAGCACATGCCGACGCGGCAGAAGGGCCACGGGTACCGCCCGACCGCAGCGGCAGGAACGCCAAGGCGCCCGCCCCGTAGCCGACCCGCAGCACCCACCCGCCGCCCCTCCCCCACCTGCCCCTCCCCCCACCATCACCCCCCGACCAGCCACGCTTCACAGGTCTTGACCAATGCGGATGAAATACGGGTCAACTCGTTATTTCCGCAGGCCACATGGGGTTCACCTGCCGTTGACTGACGCAGACTGGCGCTGGTAGACACACACATCAACCAGCTGGCGTTCCTTGATCAACTAGCCATCTCTGCGCGAGCGATGACGCGAGGTCACCGACCCATGGACACACAAGATCAGCACGGCAGAACACGGACTCATCGGTCTCACCCCACCACCAAGGCGCCCCCGAAGGCACCCGCACGCCTCCCCCTCCTCCTGGCGGCCGGAGCCGGAGCCCTCGCCCTGACCGCCGGGCTTGCCTCTCCCCTCAACCCGGCGCCTCAACAGGCCGAGGCGAAGGCGGACAGCAAGAAGACCCTCACCGTCGCGGTGGCCCAGAGCGTCGACTCGCTCAGCCCCTTCCTCGCCCAGCGGCTGCTCAGCACCAGCATCCACCGACTCACCTACGAGTACCTCACCAACTACGACGCCAAGGACAACCACGCGATCCCCGGCTTCGCCACCAAGTGGGAGCCCTCCGCGGACAAGCTGACCTGGACGTACACCATCCGGGGCGACTCCAAGTGGTCGGACGGCAAGAAGGCCACCGCCGAGGACGCCGCCTGGACGTTCAACAAGGTGATGTCCAAGGAAGGCACCGCCACCGCCAACTCCGGCTTCGTCGCCAACTTCAAGAAGGTGACCGCGCCGAGCCCCACCAAGCTCGTCATCGAGCTCAAGAAGCCGCAGGCCACCATGGCCGCGCTCGATGTGCCGATCGTCCCCAAGCACGTGTGGGAGAAGGTCGACGACGTCTCCAAGTTCAACAACGACAAGTCCTTCCCCGTGGTCGGCAACGGTCCGTTCGAACTCACGGACTACAAGACCGACCAGTACGTGAAGCTGAAGGCCAACAAGGACTTCTGGCGCGGCACGCCCAAGTTCGACGAGCTGGTCTTCAAGACGTACAAGGACCAGGACGCCGCCGTCGCCGCGCTGAAGAAGGGCGAGGTGTCCTTCGTCGCCGGGCAGCCCGCCCTCACCCCCGCGCAGGCCGCCGAGCTCAAGGGCACGGAGAACGTGAAGGTGAATGAAGGGCCTGGGCGGCGCTTCTTCGCCATCGCCACCAACCCCGGCGCGAAGACCCGCGACGGCAAGAAGTTCGGTGACGGCCACCCTGCGCTCCTGGACAAGAAGGTGCGTCAGGCGCTGTTCCGTTCCGTCGACCGTGAGGCGCTGGTCGACAAGGTCTTCCAGGGGCAGGCCGTGGAGGGCGAGGGTTACATTCCGCCGCGCTTCTCCGAGTACGCGTGGAAGCCCTCCGCCGATCAGAAGCTGTCGTACGACCCCAAGAAGGCCGCCCAACTCCTCGACGAGGCGGGCTACAAGAAGAACAGCGACGGCAAGCGCGTCGGCAAGGACGGGAAGCCGCTCGACTTCCGCATCCTGTGTCACGCCACCGACCCGAACGACAAGGCGGTCGGGAAGTATCTGAAGGAGTGGTGGGGTGATCTTGGTATTGGGCTCAAGGTCAACTGCCTCGATGATGTGTCCGTGCCCTGGTACGCGGGTGAGTACGATCTCGCGTTCGACGGCTGGTCGGTCAACCCGGACCCGGACTTCGTGCTCGGCATCCACTCCTGCGCCGCGCTCCCGGTGAAGGCCAAGGAGAGCGCCTCCACCGACAACTTCATCTGCGACAAGAAGTACGACGAGCTCTACAACAAGCAGCTTGCCGAGTACGACCCGGACAAGCGCGCGCAGACCGTCAAGGAGATGCAGTCCTGGCTCTACGACTCCGGGTACATGAACATCCTCGCGTACCCGAACGCCGTCGAGGCCTACCGCACCGACCAGATCAAGTCCATCACCACCATGCCGACGGCCGCGGGCAACATCTACGGCCAGGACGGTTACTGGTCCTGGTGGTCGGCGGAGCCCGCGGATGGGAAGAGTTCCTCCAAGGATGGAAGCTCGACCGGTGTCATCATCGGTATCGCCGCCGCCGCGGTGGTGCTCGTCGGCGGCGGAGTCCTGTTCGCCCTGCGCCGCCGTTCGACCGCAGAGGACCGCGAGTAACGCATGACCGCTGACAGCAATCCCGCTCTGCTCGACACCGAGGGCGCCGCGGCGACCGACGATCCGGCGTTCGCCGGGCCGTCGGCCCGCGGCCCCCGGGCCCGCAACACCCGCGCCTATCTCCAGTACGTGGCGGGCAAGCTGGGCGGCGCCGCCGTCTCGCTGTTCGCCGTCCTCGTCACCAGCTTCTTCCTGTTCCGGCTCATCCCGGGTGACCCGGTGAAGCAGATGACGGGCGGAAAGCGCGTATCGGCCGAACAGCTGGACGCGATGCGCAAGGAGTTCGGCCTCGACCAGCCGGTGATGACGCAGTTCTTCGACTACTGCGGCAACGCGCTCACCGGCGACTTCGGCACCTCCTACCAGTTCCACACCCCGGTGATGGAGAAGATCACCGAGGCGCTGCCCGCGACGCTCCTGCTCACCGGCACCGCGTTCGTGCTCTACACCCTCATCGGCATCTGGCTCGGCACCCGCACGGCCTGGCGCAACGGCGGGCTCGGGGACCGTGTCCACACCGGCCTCGCGCTCACCCTCTACTCCGTGCCGTCCTTCTGGCTCGGGCTGCTTCTGATCATCACCTTCTCGGTGGGGATCGGTCCGATTCCCGGGCTCTTCCCGACCGGCGGGCTCGAATCGGGGGGCGAGACGGGCATCGCGTACGTCATCGATGTCGCGCACCACCTGGTGCTCCCCGTCGTCACCCTGGTGGCGGTGGGATACGCGCAGACGCTCCTCGTCATGCGGTCCTCCCTGCTCGACGAGATGGGCAGCGACTATCTGACGACCGCCCGCGCCAAGGGGCTGCGGGACGATCTCGTACGCCGTCGTCATGCCGTCCCGAACGCGATGCTGCCCACCGTCACGCTGATGTTCGTGAACCTCGGCACGGTGGTGGCGGGCGCGATCCTCGTCGAGACCGTCTTCTCCTGGCCGGGGCTCGGCGGGCTCTTCTACGCCGCGCTCAGCGTGCCCGACCTGCCCCTCGTGCAGGGTCTGTTCTTCGTCTTCGCCGCCGCGGTGATCCTGATGAACACCCTGGCCGACGTGATCTATCCGCTGCTCGACCCGAGGGTGGGCCGATGACGACCGAAGCAACTGAGCCCGAGGCCCCCGAGGTCCCGGTCGCGAAGAGCCCCCGGGCGCTCGCCTGGACCCGCAGGCGGCACTCCGTGGCCCGCTTCTGGCGCGAGTACCGCACCCACCGGGCGGGGCTCTTCGGCCTTGCCGCGCTCGTCGTCATCGCGCTCGTCGCCGTCTTCGCGCCGCTACTGGTCGGCTCGGACGCGCAGAGCGTGACCGACGCGCCGGGCAAGCCGATGGAGTCGCCGAGCGGTGAATTCCCCCTCGGGACAGACCAGTTCGGGCGCGATCTGCTCGGCCTGCTCGTGTGGGGCGCGCGGATCTCACTCACCGTCGGGCTGCTCGCGGCCGTGCTCTCGGTGGCCATCGGCACGGTCGTGGGGATCACCGCGGGGCACTTCAAGGGCTGGTACTCCACCGTCATCATGCGGGTCACCGACTGGTTCCTGGTGATGCCGACGCTGGTGCTCGCCATCGCGCTCGCCTCGGTGATGTCCAAGTCCATCTGGACGATCATCCTGGCGATCGGCGTGACGACCTGGCCGACGACCGCGCGGCTCGTCCGCGCCCAGACCCTGGCCGTGGAGTCACGCCCGTACATCGAACGCGCGCAGGCGCTCGGCGGCGGCCACGGTCACGTCATGGGCCGGCACGTCCTGCCCAACGTCATGCCGCTGGTGCTCGCGCAGACCACGCTCGTCATCTCGAACGCCATCCTCACCGAGGCCACGCTCGCCTTCCTGGGCCTCGGCGACCCGACCGTCGTCTCCTGGGGCGGGCTGCTCCAGGACGCGCGCGAGGCGGGCGCGGTCAGCGCGGGCAACTGGTGGTACCTCGCTCCGCCCGGACTCGCCATCGCCGTCGTGGCCCTCGCGTTCACGCTGTGCGGACGCGCCGTGGAGTCCGTGCTCAACCCCAGGCTGGGGGTCTCCCGTTGAGTGATTCCGACAAGGTGACGGAGACCAAGGTGACAGAGGCCAAGGCAACGGAACAGCGCCTCCTCGACGTAAGAAATCTCGAAGTGACGTACGCGTCCGGGGCGGCCGCGGTGCGTGGCGTGAACCTCTCGGTCGACGCGGGCCAGAAGCTCGGCGTCGCGGGCGAGTCCGGCTGCGGCAAGTCCACGCTGGCGCTCGCGCTGCTGCGGCTGCTGCCCGCGGGCACGAAGGTGACCGGTGAGGTCCTGCTCGACGGCGAGGACGTCCTCACCATGAAGTGGGGTCAGGTCCGCGCGGTCCGGTGGGCGGGCGCGTCGATCGTCTTCCAGGGCGCGATGCACTCGCTCAACGCCGTGCACCGCATCGGGGACCAGATCGCCGAGCCGATCCTGCTGCACAAGAAGGCGACCCAGGCGGGGGCGAAGAAGAAGGCCGGGGAACTGCTCGAACAGGTGGGGCTTCCCGCTGCTCGCGCACAGGCGTATCCGCACGAGCTGTCAGGCGGGCAGCGCCAGCGCGTGATGATCGCGATGGCGCTCGCTTGCGATCCGCGCCTGATCATCGCCGATGAGCCGACGACGGCTCTGGACGTGATGATCCAGGCTCAGATCCTGCGCCTCATCGAGCAGTTGGTGTCCGAGCAGGACCTGGGCCTGATCATGATCAGTCATGACCTCGCGGTGCTCTCCGACACCTGCGACCGGCTCGCGGTGATGTACGCGGGCCGCGTCGTCGAGGAGGGCCCGGCCTCCGAGGTCTACGAGAACGCGCGGCACCCGTACGGGAAGGCCCTCTCCGCGGCCTTCCCCCGCATCGGCGACGCGGCATCCCGCTTCGCGCCGCGCGGCCTGCCCGGCGACCCGCCCGACCCGTCCCTGCTCCCCACGGGCTGCACGTTCCATCCGCGCTGCCCGGTCGCCCTCGACGTCTGCACCACGGAGGACCAGGCGCTGCGGGACGCGGGCCCCCGGCATCGCGCGGCGTGCGTGCACGCGGGCGCGCAGCTTCCGGCGCAGCCGACATCCCCGCCGGCGACGGCGGAGCGGACGCCGTGAGCCCCGACAGACCACGCACCGAGGAGCAGCGACGCATGACCACCGACGCACCCCTGACCTCCGCTGATCCGCTGCTGTCGGCGGGCGACCTGCACATCACGTTCCCCGGCCGCCGTGGCGCACCGCCCGCGCGGGCGGTGGACGGCGTCGACCTCGACATCAAGCCGGGCGAGATCGTGGCCCTGGTCGGCGAGTCGGGCTGCGGCAAGACGACCCTGGCCCGTTCCCTGCTCGGCCTGGTGGCGCCCACGTCCGGCAAGGTGACCTTCAGCGGCAAGCCGCTCGACTACTCGGGGCGCGCCCTGAAGGCGTACCGCAAGCGTGTCCAGCTCGTGCTCCAGGACCCGAGCGGCTCGCTGAATCCCCGCCACACCGTGTACGAGGCCGTGGCTGAGGGCCTGCGCATCCACGGGTACGGGGGCGACGAGCAGGCCGCGGTCGCCGACGCCCTGTCACGGGCGGGGCTCCGGCCGCCCGAGCGGTTCTTCCTGCGCTATCCGCACGAGCTGTCGGGCGGCCAGCGTCAGCGCGTCGTCATCGCGGGCGCGCTGGTCCTCGAGCCCGAACTGATCGTCGCGGACGAGCCGGTGGCCTCGCTGGATGCCTCCGTACGCGGCGAGATCCTCGCTCTGCTGCTCAGGCTCCGCGACGAACTCGGCCTTTCCGCGCTGGTGGTGACGCACGACCTGGGTCTGGCGTGGAACATCGCCGACCGCGTCGCGGTGATGTACCTGGGCCGGATCGTCGAGACGGGGACGGTGGAGGAGGTCCTGACGTCCCCTCAGCATCCGTACACGCAGGCGCTGTTGTCCGTGCTCCCGGAGGCCCCGGGTGATCCCGTGATCCTCACGGGCGAGCCGCCGGACCCGTCGCGCATCCCGGGCGGCTGCCGCTTCCACGCGCGCTGCCAGATTCTCGCCTCGGGTGAGGCGGAGACGGCGGGGGTGGCGGACCGCTGCCGGACGGAGGATCTTCCGGTGCTGTCCGGCGGCGGCGAGACGCAGGTGGCGTGCCACTGGGCGACGGTCAACGTGGGCGCGTCCGGGGTCTGACCGGCGGATCGTTACCTCTTCCACGTTCGGGTGATGCGGGCCTACCAGGCGTGATCTCTGGGGAGTCACTGAGTGTCGCGGTTCATCTACGGATCGTGAGCAACTCAACTCCACCGAAGTGAAGGAGATTTCCATGCGCCGTTCCGCCGCCGTCATCCTCGGGGCCGTCGCACTCCTGGGGGTGCTCGCCGTGCCGGCCAGCGCCATCCCGGACCCCGTCGGGACCGTCGACTGCGTGGCGCAGTCGGCAGGTGACGTCACCTCGCTCGTCGATCCGGCGAGCCCCGGCGTCCCCTCGGAGGTGCCGGGCGCGGCGTGCCTCGCCCCGTGACCTGAACACCCCTGCGTCGTCACGTACTTGCGCGGCCACCCCGGGACCCGCGCAAGTACGGTACGGCCACGTGCGGTTCAGCTCGCGTCAGTCCCACCTGTAGCCGTCGCCGAAGTTGAGGGTGTGCTCGAGCACGTCCTCCAGCGGGTCGTCGATCTGCCCGGTGTTGATCAGCGCGACCCTGGGGGCGTTGTGCGAGTTCTCGTGCGTCTCGTCAGCGTGGGCCGCGCCGGAGCACAGGGCGGACGGCACTGCCGCCATCGACGCGACCAGCAACCACCGGGATGTCTTCTGCACCCAACTGCCCTTCACAGCAGCCTCCTTGGCCCGTGCGTGTGCGGGCCGCCGGTCGCGTCCCACTCGCCGTGGCTAACCCCCGAACGACCGGAAAGTCACCGACGATCATACGAAAGGGTCGTCGGGCGACGCGGTCCGAAGAACCGTAAGAAAGCAGATATCGCATGCGTCATCGCCGCGCTTGGACCGTCACCCTGCTCGCCGCCCTCGCCATGTCCGTCATCGCGACCACCGCTCCGGTCTCGGCGGCCGAGTTCGCGCCGGTGAACCCGCCACCGCTGCCGCACATCGAGTCGCTGATCACCGAAGGGGTCACCGTCGAAGGGCCGCTGATCAACAGCGTCGCCCTCCCCCACCTCCGGTAAGCACGGAGGGCAGGGCAAAGAACTACTCGGCGGCCTCGATCAGCTCACGCGACTTCTTCACGTCGTCCGCGATCGCGACCAGCAGCGAGTCGATCGAGTCGAACTTCGCCTGCCCGCGCACGAAGGCGAGGAAGTCCACGGCCACGTGCAGCCCGTACAGGTCGAGCCCGACGCGGTCGATCGCGTACGCCTCGACGGTCCGCTCCGTGCCGTCGAACTGCGGGTTCGTCCCGACGGAGATCGCCGCGGGCATCGCCTCGCCCTGGGCGTGCAGCCACCCCGTGTAGACGCCGTCGGCGGGGATCGCGGTGTGCGGCAGCGTCTCCACGTTGGCGGTGGGGAAGCCCAGTTCACGCCCGCGCTGCGCGCCCCGTACGACGACGCCCTCGACGCGGTGCGGGCGGCCGAGGATCTCCGCCGCGCCCTCCACGTCGCCCTCGGCGACCAGGCGCCGGGTGAGGGTGGAGGAGAAGGGCTCGCCGCCCCCGGCCTCACCGCTCACGAACAGGTCGATGACATCGACTTCGTAGTCGTACGTGGCGCCGAGTTCGGTCAGGAAGGCGACGTTGCCCGCGGCCTTGTGACCGAAGCGGAAGTTGGGGCCCTCGACGACCACGCGCGCGTGCAGCTTGTCGACCAGGACCTTGACGACGAAGTCGGCGGGCGAGAGCTTCGAGAACTCCGTGGTGAACGGCAGGATGAGGAGCGCGTCCACGCCGAGATCCGCCATGAGTTCGGCGCGCCGGTGGTGCGGGGCGAGCAGCGGCGGGTGGCTGCCGGGGCGCACGACCTCGGAGGGGTGCGGGTCGAAGGTGACGACCACGGCGGGAACGCCGAGCTCACGGGCGCGTTCCACCGCGCGGCCGATGATCAGCTGGTGCCCGCGGTGCACGCCGTCGTAGGAACCGATGGTGACGACGCTGCGCCCCCAGTCCTGGGGGATGTCCTCCAAGCCACGCCAGCGCTGCACTGTCTTTGCTCCTCGCCGAACCTGTGTACGTGTGTGTACGTCCCATTGCCGATGCGCAGGTCTAAGACTGCCATGCCCGCGCGATCCGGATCGCATCGGAGGGGGTGGCGGGGGTCACGCCGGAACGCGTACTCCGGCGAGGTTCTCGATCATGCGGCGCGAGCTGGGACCGACGAGGGCGGACCAGTCCTGCGGGGCCTCGCAGATCCACCGGGCGACCCGCGTGGAGAAGCCCGGCACGGAGCGGGCCAGCTCGACCAGGCGCCGGTCGAAGCAGGTCGCGCCCTCCGGGGTGCGGACGAGCAGCGCGCCGACGCGGTGCACCAGCTCGCGGACGCGTTCCTTGTCGCCGCCGCCCGCCACGGCGCAGAGCACGGCGTCCAGGACCTCGGGCTCCCGCTCCTGGGTGAGCAGCACGTCCAGGAGTTCGGTGCGCAGCGCACGCGAGGTGTCCGTTCCGGGGGCGGCGACGGCGGTGGCGAGCGCGGCGCGCACCGGCGGCGGGCGGTCCCGCAGGAGGCCCTTGACCAGCGGGGAGAGTACGGCACGGACGCCGGGCCCCTGCTCGAACCGCAGATCGAGGTAGGCGGCCACGTGCCCCGCGAGGTCGGGGCGGAGCTCCAGCACGTCGCGTACGAGATCGGCCACCCGCCGCGCGAGCACGGGCGCGGTCACGTCGGCCAGGGCCCGCAGGACGTCGCCCGGCGCGGGGCCGGGGCCGTACAGCCGGGTCCGGAAGGCGGCGATGACCTGCTCCGGGTGGGTGTCGAGGGCGGCGACGAGCGCGCTCGCGGGCAGCTGCGGGTCACCGGCGGTGAAGCGCTTCAGGGCGGGCGGCAGATGGCGTGCGCGGGTCTGCGGATCGCGTACGAGGAGGGCGAGGGCCGCGCCGTGCAGCGAGTCGTCGGCGGTGCGGGCGAGCAGGGCGAAGGCCGCGTACCGCAGGAGCCTGCGGTCGGCGTCCGTGGTGGCGTGCGGGGCGGCGCGCAGGCCGTAGGCGACGGCGGCGACGTGGCGTGCGGGGCGCGGGTCGTGGACCCAACGGTCGACGGCTCGGCAGACGGCCGAGGGCTCCTCCTCCGCGAGGGCGCCGAGCAGTTCGTCGGCGCGGGGGTGGGCGCAGTCGACCAGGATCTCCGTGAGGTCGTCGATGGCGCGGTGCCGGTGGGTGTGGAGGAGGGCCTGGGCGGCCGATGCGACGGTGGCGTGCGGGGTGGCTTCGAGGGGGCGTTCGTCGGTGAACCAGCGGGTCAGTTGCGGCTGCGTTTTCGCGGGGTCCTCCGCCAGCAGTTCGGCCACCGCGTCGAGGCAGCGGCGGCCCTGCGGGGGACCGGGCGGGGGGTCGTGGATCACGGCGTCCCGCAGCAGATCGAAACGGTCGCTCTCGGGGAGCGGCAGGCCGAGCCAGAACCCGGCGGGGTACGTGCCCTGCTGGGCCAGCTCTCCCAGCAGCCCGAGGTAGGGCCGGGCGTCGGGCACCCGGGAGAGCGTCTCCACCAGCAGGCGCGTGGCCCACCACCGGGCACTCCCCTCCCCCTGCGCCTCGGCCCCCGGCGGTGCGGGGACGGCCCCCGGCGGTGCGGTGACTTCGCCCTCGGCCCCTGCCGGACCGGCACCAGGCGGTTGGGGTTGTGCCCACCCTTCCCCAAGCTCTCGGCTTCGCTCGAACAGGGGAGACCCCAATCGCCCTGCGGAACGCCTGCCCACAACAGAGGCGTCCTGACCGCCCACCACGGAGTCGGCCTCTCCCTCCCTCCCAACCGGGGCGTCCTCGTTGCCCGTCTCCGCCGCTGTGGGCATTCGTCCCGCAGGGCGGGACCGGTGGCCACTGCCCTGGATCCCGGGGGGCGATTCACGAGGCCTGGAGCAGGGCTCGCCGAACCGAGCCAAGTCCCTTAGCCGAGCCCCGAGTTCCGCGGGCCCCCGCTGGCGGCCCAGAAGCAACAGGGCCTGGATCACGGGGCCGATCCGGTGCCGGGGTACCGGCAGGGCCGCCTCCGGCACCGGCTCGCGGTGCCGGTACACGAGCGACCACAAAGCACCGTCCACGTCCAGATGCATTCCCTGGATCCAGTCCGCGAGCTCCTCGTGCGCGAACCGGTAGCCGTCCCCGGCAGGGACGAGCAGCCCCTCCGTGAGCACCGCGGAGGCCCACCCCGTCCCCCACGGGAACACCCCCTCGAACGACGCCCGGTCCAGCTCCCCCTGCCCCGGCCCCAGGCACCGCCGCGCGGCCTCGTGCACCTGCCCGGACACCTTCGCCGCGAGGCGCCGTACAGCCGCGCCCCGCAGCCCGTTCGCCGCGGCGAGCCGCACCGCGACCCGCAGGCACAACACGTCCAGATAGGCCTCGAAGATCTCCTCCCGGTCGGGGCGGCCCGGCGGCGGCTCCTCCGGCAGGGCCGCCCGCACCTCGGCCAGCAGCCGCAGGGCGAGCGGATGCCGCGCGTCGGCCGGGGCGAGCGCGCCGTCCGGGATGCCGTACCGCGCACGGGCGATCCGCGCCTGCCGCTCGGGCAGATCCCCCAGCCGCACACAGCCCGGAGCGAGTTCCTCGGGAAAGTGCTCCCCGGCCTGCTCCCAGTACTCCGCGCGGCAAGCCACCACGAGCCTCGCGCCCGTCCCCCGAAGCCACTCGGCCGTCCCGCTGCTCCACTCGGCGAGGCGGTGCGCCAGGACCGGCGGCATCTCCTCGGGGCCGTCGAGCAACAGCAGCAACGTCCGCCCCTCGTCCCGCACGAGCCGCGCGACCCGCCCCGCGGAGATGTCCCCGAGCCCGTCGTCCGCCTCGGCGAGCGAGCACTCCGCGGCCTCCTCCGAGGCCTCCGCGGCCTCCAGAATCCGCCCGGCCCGCTCCAGCGCCCGCTCCACCGCGTCGCCCACGCCCGTGTCCGTGCCCTGGAGGTCGGCGCCGCGCAGCCACAGCGTGGGTGCCGGTTCGGCGCCTCGCGCGCGGCATGCGGCGAGGGCGGCGAGTTCCGTCGTACGGCCGGTGCCGGGGTCGCCGACCAGACCGAGCACCTGCGCGGGCCCGGCGGTGAAGTCCGCCAACTCCCGTGTCGTATCGGGGCGTTCGACTGGTTCGAGGAGGGTGGGGCGCGGGCCGTCGGAGCCCACGGACGTCGCCGCCAGGTGCAGCGCGCCCGCCAGATTCAGATCGCGGCCGTACGCGGGAACGGTCGCCGCGTTGCGTGCCAGGAGCTCCGCGAGCGGCCCGCCCGGATCGGCGGCGGCCGCGTCCCGCAGCGGCACGGCGAACCCCGCCGCGCGGTGCTCGCTGTGCAGGGCGGTGCCGAGGACGGCGAGCACGGCTCCGGACGAGGCGTCGACGACCGGGCCGCCGGCCGCCCCGCCGCCGAGCCGCAGCGCGTCGGCGCCGTCCGTGCCGATCGCCAGCTCCATCGCCGCGTCGAGAAGGTGAAAGCGGTCCGTCGCCGTGTACGTCACGGGGGCCGGACCCAGGACCCGCGCCTCACGCCGGCCGCGCGCGACGATGCGTACGTAGGTGCCCACGGGAACGGTGTCGCGGACCGTGACGGGCAGCGGGCGCAGATGGAGCCCGTCGGTGCGGACGAGGGCCAGATCGGCCTCGGGGAGTGCCACCACGGCATCGGCGGTCACCACGCAGACGCGCTCCCCCGCCGCGTGCAGCACGAGCCGCGCGAGGCCGTCGACCGCTTCATGGCTGGTGATCACCGTGCCGTGGTCGTCTGCGGCGAACCCCATACCCCGTGGGCGCCCGGCCAGATCGCAGATCCGCACGAGGCCACCGTCGAGCCCCGTCGGGTCGCCCTGTCCCGCCATGCCCGAACCTCCCGCGACGCCCCGTCCTTCCGACGGTAGGTCGGCGGTGATCAGCGGGACAGAACGCGTCGCGAACGCGCCCCCTTCTGCTCCCTCGGTTCACTCCGAGCGCCTGCCTGATGGGGTGAATCGGCACGACGGAATGGATACATCTCTGGTGGGGGGTTCGTCGTGGAGCGGCGCGACGCACAACTGTCCGCCGCTCCACGACGGAGATTCCGCGTACGGGAGGGATGACTCAGGCGAAGACGGCCAGGCTCTTGGCCTTGCCCTTCAGCTCCTCGGCCAGGACCAGGAACCGGCCATCGGGGTCGAAGACCGCGACGGCGCCGACCCCGGCGTACTCCCCCGGCATCTCGATCCGCACGCCGTTGAGCAGCAGCTTCGCGCGCCTCTCGTCCACGTCCCAGCGCGGGAACGCGGCGGTGGCCGCGTCCGCCACCGGCATCACCGTCAGCTCCTCCTGGAGCTGGTCGATGGTCTTCGCCGCGTCCAGCTTGTAGGGCCCGACACGGGTGCGCCGCAGCGCCGTCAGATGACCGCCGACCCCGAGGTCCGCGCCGAGGTCGCGGGCGAGGGCGCGGATGTAGGTCCCCGACGAGCAGACCACGGAGACGACCAGGTCGAGGACGGGGGTGCCGTCATCGGCGACGGCGTCCCTGACGTCGTACACGGTGAAGGCGGAGATCTTCACCGGCCGGGCGGGGATCTCGAAGTCTTCGCCCTCGCGCGCTCGCGCGTACGACCGCTTGCCGTCGATCTTGATGGCGCTGACCTTCGACGGCACCTGCATGATGTCGCCGGAGAGCTTGGCGATGCCCGCGTCGATGGCGTCCCGCTTGATCCCCGAAGCGTCGGCCGACGAGGTGATCTCACCCTCGGCGTCGTCCGTGACGGTGTTCTGGCCGAGCCGGATCGTCCCCAGGTACTCCTTCTCCGTCAGCGCGAGATGGCCGAGGAGCTTGGTCGCCCGCTCCACGCCGAGGACGAGAACGCCCGTCGCCATGGGGTCGAGGGTGCCGGCGTGGCCGACACGGCGGGTCTTGGCGATCCCGCGCATCTTGGCGACCACGTCATGCGAAGTGAAGCCGGACGGCTTGTCGACGATGACAAGTCCGTCCGACGTCTTGTTGCTGGTGCTGCTCATGCTCGGGCGTCGCCGTCCGTTTCGTCGTCGGACTCGTCCTCAGGCTTGCGGTACGGGTCGGGCCCGCCGGCGAACTCGGCGCCCGCGGACACCTCGCGCACCTTCTCGTCCGACATCCGGGCCTTGTCGAGGAGGTCCTCGATGGCCTTGGCGTTGTCCGGCAGCGCGTCCGCCACGAAGGCGAGGCTCGGGGTGAACTTCACGCCCGCGGCCTGGCCCACCGCCGAACGGAGGACGCCCTTGGCGCTCTCCAGACCGGCGGCGGCCGCCGCGCGGTCCTCGTCGTCCCCGTAGACCGTGTAGAAGACGGTCGCCTCCCGCAGGTCACCCGTGACCCGGGTGTCCGTGATGGTCACATGCGTACCGAGCCGCGGGTCCTTGATCCCGCGCTGCAGCTTCTGGGCAACCACCTCTCGGATGAGGTCTGCCAGCCTTTTCGCCCGCGCGTTGTCGGCCACTGCTCCGTCTCCTTCTTCGCCTTGCTGTGCAATCAGTCTTCGTCGCTGTGGAGCCTGCGTCGAACGGAGAGCAGCTCCACCTCGGGACGGGCGGCGACCAGGCGCTCGCACCGGTCCAGTACGTCGGTGAGGTGCCCCGTCTCCCCGGAGACCAGCGCCAGACCGATCTCGGCCCTGCGATGGAGGTCTTGGTTCCCGGTCTCCGCCGCACTCACCGCGTACTTGCGCATGAGTTCGGCGACGATCGGGCGGACGACGGAGCGTTTCTCCTTCAGCGAGCGAACGTCGCCGAGGAGCAGATCGAAGGACAGTGTCCCCACATACATGTATGCCCGGATGTCCCGCCGGTTCGGGTTCGCGCCCCGCCAACCACTTGGCAGGGACACAAGAACCGTACACGGAACGGCCGGGGCCGATCGACGGGATTTACCTCCCCTCGACCGGCCCCGGTTCGAGCTGCCTGGATCAGCCTCGCGGCTTCTCGCGCATCTCGTACGTCGCGATGACGTCGTCGATCTTGATGTCGTTGAAGTTGCCGAGGTTGATACCGCCCTCGAACCCTTCGCGGATCTCGGTGACGTCGTCCTTGAAGCGGCGCAGACCGGAGATGTTGAGGCTCTCCGCGATGACCTTGCCGTCGCGGATGAGGCGCGCCTTGGTGTTGCGCTTGACCTCGCCCGACCGGACAAGAACACCGGCGATGTTGCCCAGCTTGGACGAGCGGAAGATCTCGCGGATCTCCGCCGTGCCGAGCTCGACCTCTTCGTACTCCGGCTTGAGCATGCCCTTGAGGGCCGCTTCGATCTCCTCGATCGCCTGGTAGATGACCGAGTAGTACCGGACGTCCACACCTTCGCGGTCGGCCATCTGCGCGGCACGACCGGCCGCACGGACGTTGAAGCCGATCACGATCGCGTCGGAGCCGGTCGCCAGGTCGATGTCCGACTCGGTGACCGCACCCACGCCGCGGTGCAGGACGCGGATGTCGACCTCTTCGCCGACGTCGAGCTGGAGCAGCGAGGACTCGAGAGCCTCCACCGAACCGGACGCGTCGCCCTTGATGATGAGGTTGAGTTCCTGCACCAGACCGGCCTTGAGGGCCTCGTCCAGGTTCTCCAGGGAGAACCGCACACCCTTGCGGGCGAAGCGGACGTTGCGCTCACGGGCGGCACGCTTCTCGGCGATCTGACGGGCCGTACGGTCCTCGTCGACGACCAGGAAGTTGTCGCCGGCACCCGGGACGTTGGTGAGACCGAGGACGAGGACCGGGGTCGAGGGACCCGCCTCGCTCACGTTCTCGCCCTTGTCGTCGAGCATCGCGCGGACTCGGCCGTACGCGTCGCCGACCACCATCGTGTCACCGACGCGGAGGGTACCGCGCTGGACCAGGACGGTCGCGACGGCGCCGCGGCCCTTGTCCAGGTGGGACTCGATCGCAATACCCTGCGCGTCCTGCTCAGGGTTGGCGCGCAGGTCGAGCGAGGCGTCCGCGGTCAGGACCACGGCCTCCAGGAGGGCCTCGATGTTCTCGCCCTGCTTGGCGGAGATGTCGACGAACATCGTGTCGCCGCCGTACTCCTCGGCCACCAGACCGAACTCGGTGAGCTGACCGCGCACCTTCGTCGGGTCGGCACCCTCGACGTCGATCTTGTTGACCGCGACCACGATCGGCACGTCGGCCGCCTTGGCGTGGTTCAGCGCCTCGATCGTCTGCGGCATCACACCGTCGTTGGCCGCGACCACGAGGATCGCGATGTCGGTGGACTTCGCACCACGGGCACGCATGGCGGTGAACGCCTCGTGACCGGGGGTGTCGATGAAGGTGATCTTGCGGTCTTCGCCGTTGACCTCGGAAGAGACCTGGTACGCACCGATGTGCTGCGTGATGCCGCCGGCCTCGCCCGCAATGACGTTCGTCTTGCGGATCGCGTCCAGAAGGCGGGTCTTACCGTGGTCGACGTGACCCATGACGGTCACGACCGGCGGACGCGCGACGAGCATGTCCTCGTCGCCCTCGTCCTCGCCGAACTCGATGTCGAAGGACTCGAGCAGCTCGCGGTCCTCCTCCTCGGGGCTGACGATCTCGAGGACGAAGTTCATCTCATCCGCGAGCAGCTTCAGCGTCTCGTCCGGGACGGACTGCGTCGCAGTGACCATCTCGCCGAGGTTCATCATCACGCCGACGAGCGACGCCGGGTTGGCGTTGATCTTCTCGGCGAAGTCGGTCAGCGAGGCACCACGGGACAGGCGGACCGCCTGGCCGTTGCCGCGCGGCAGCATGACGCCGCCGACCGACGGAGCCTGCATCGACTCGTACTCCTGGCGCCTCTGCCGCTTCGACTTGCGACCACGACGGGCGGGCCCGCCGGGACGGCCGAAGGCACCCTGCGTGCCACCACGGGCACCGGGACCGCCGGGACGGCCACCGAAGCCGGGACGACCGCCGCCGCCACCGGGACGACCGGCGAAGCCGCCGCCACCGCCACCGGGACCACCGGGACGACCGGCGAAGCCACCGCCGCCACCGCCACCGGGACGACCCGCGAAGCCGCCGCCACCGGGACGACCGCCGCCGCCACCGGCACCGCCGGGACGACCGCCGCCACCGGGACCACGGCCACCGCCGGGGCCACCACCGGGACGCGGACCCGCGGCGGGACGCTGCGGCATCATGCCCGGGTTCGGACGGTTACCGCCGCCACCGGGGGCGCCGCCGGGACGCGGGGCACCGCCCTGCGGGCGAGGCATGCCGCCGGGGCTGGGGCGAGCGCCGCCCTGACCCTGCGGACGAGGAGCACCCTGGCCGCCCTGGCCCTGCGGGCGCGGGGCGCCGCCGGGACCGCCGGGGCCACCCTGGCCGCCGGGACGCGGGGCGCCGCCCGGACGGGGCGCCTGCGGGCGCGCCATGCCGGTGGAGCCACCAGAGGTGAAGGGGTTGTTGCCGGGACGCGGTCCTGCCGGACGGCCACCGGGGCGCGGAGCGCCACCCTGGCCGCCGGGACGCGGAGCGCCACCCTGCCGGTCGCCGCGGTCGCCACGACCGCCCTGACCCTGACCACCCTGGCCGGGGGCCGGACGGCCCGCGGGCTTCGGGGCACCCGGGCGAGCGCCCGGACGGGGGCCTGCCGGCGCCGAGGAGGCGGCCGGAGCGGCCGGCGGAGCGGTGAACTCCGGGGCGGCCGGAGCCGGGGTGACCGGCGCGGCCGGGGCAGCCGGCGCCGGCTTGGGCGTCGGCGGCTTCGGACCCGGGCGCGGGCCGGGAGCGGCCGGAGAGGCCGCGGGCTTGTCGGCCGCGGCGGCGGGCTTGGCCGCCGGCGGCTTGGGCGCGGCCGGACCCGGACGGGCGGCCTGCGCGGGAGAGGGGGTCGCCGAGCCCGAGGGGGCCGGCGGCTTGGGGGCGGCCTGCTTGCGCGGCGCCCCGGGCTTGGCGGCGGCGGGCTTGCCGTTGCCACCACCCGTGTTCAATGCGTCAGTCAATTTGCGTACAACGGGCGCCTCGATGGTCGAGGACGCCGAACGTACGAATTCACCGAGTTCTTGGAGCTTGGCCATGACGACCTTGCTCTCTACGCCGAACTCCTTGGCGAGCTCGTATACCCGGACCTTAGCCACTTCGCTCCTTTTAGGTCCGGGTTACGCCGGACCGTCGCTACTTCATGGGCGTACTCATCGCGTGCTCATCGAGTGCTCATCGCAATCTCGACCTACTTCCAACTCGCGGAATACCAGGGCCGCGCGGGGTTCCGCGCGACCTTCCTTACGGTGTTGCCTGCTGGGCAACTGTCTCGACGGCTCGGCGCAAGTCCGCCGTGTCGAGCGGGCCCGGGGCCCGGAAGGCCCTCGGGAACGCCCTGCGTCGGACCGCCAGGTCGAGACAGACCGGGACGGGGTGGATATACGCACCCCGGCCGGGCAGCGTACCGCTTGGATCGGGGGCGCAAGCGCCCTCTTTCGCCACGATGCGCAGCAGATCGCTCTTGGCCGCTCGCTCCCGGCACCCCACACAGGTGCGTTCAGGGCATGCGCGGGCTTGCGTCCGGCCAGACACGATTAAGTCTACCTCCCCGCACCGACCTCACCCCTTTGGGGCAAAAATCGAACGGTTGTTGTCTTGATCAAGACTCCTGGGAGTCCTGCGGCTGCTCGGTGTCGGGGCGGATGTCGATGCGCCAGCCCGTGAGCCGCGCGGCGAGGCGGGCGTTCTGGCCCTCCTTGCCGATCGCGAGGGACAGCTGGTAGTCGGGCACCGTGACCCGCGCGGAACGGGCCGCGAGGTCGACGATCTCCACCTTGCTGACCCGCGCCGGGGAGAGCGCGTGGGCGACCATCTCGCCCGGGTCGTCCGACCAGTCGACGATGTCGATCTTCTCGCCGTTGAGCTCGGCCATGACGTTGCGCACACGCTGGCCCATCGGGCCGATGCAGGCGCCCTTGGCGTTCAGGCCCGAGCGGGTCGAGCGCACCGCGATCTTGGTCCGGTGTCCGGCCTCACGGGCGATGGCCGAGATCTCGACGGAACCGTCGGCGATCTCCGGCACCTCGAGCGCGAAGAGCTTCTTGACGAGGTTCGGGTGCGTGCGGGACAGCGTGACCGAGGGGCCACGGACGCCCTTGGCCACCCGGACGACGTATGAACGAAGGCGGAGACCGTGGGCGTACTCCTCGCCCGGGACCTGCTCCTGCACCGGCAGGATGGCCTCGAGCTTGCCGATGTCGACGAGCACGTTCTTCGGGTCGCGGCCCTGCTGGACGACGCCCGTGACGATGTCGCCCTCGCGGCCCGCGTACTCGCCGAGGGTCGCGTCGTCCTCGGCGTCGCGCAGGCGCTGCAGGATGACCTGCTTGGCGGTCGTCGCGGCGATACGGCCGAAGTCGGACGGGGTGTCGTCGAACTCCTTGGCTTCCTGGCCCTCTTCGAGGTCCGCAGGGTCCTCCGTCGCCCACACCGTCACATGGCCGCTGTCGCGGTCCAGCTTCACGCGTGCGCGACGGAAGCTGCCGTCGGTGCGGTGGTAGGCGATGAGGAGGGCCGACTCGATCGCCTCGACCAGCAGGTCGAAGGAGATCTCCTTCTCCCGGACCAGACCCCGCAGGGCACTCATGTCGATGTCCACGGCTACGCCTCCTCTTCCTTCTTGTCCTTGCGGTTGAACTCGACCTCGACGCGCGCCTTGGCGATCGCGTCGAAGGTGAGCCTGCGGGCGGTGGGCTTGCGCCCCTTCACGCCCGGTACTTCGAGATCCACGCCTTCTTCGTCCACGTCGAGGATGCGGGCGATCAGCTCGTCGCCGCCCTCCGTCAGCTGGAACTTCACCAGGCGGCCGACGGCGCGCAGATAGTGGCGGTGCTCCGTCAGCGGGCGCTCGGCGCCCGGGGAGCCGACTTCGAGGGTGTACTCCCCGTCGCCCATCGCGTCGCTCTCGTCGAGCTTCTCGGAGAGTTCGCGGCTGATCTCCGCGATCTGATCCAGATCCACGCCGTCGTCCGAGTCGATGACGACTCGCAGCACCCGCTTGCGTCCGACCGAGGCCACTTCGATCTCTTCGAGATCCAGATCCTTCGAGCTGACGAGCGGTTCCAGCAGTTCTCGCAGCCTCTCGCTCTGGGTGGTGCTCATCCGGGTGACTCCTCGGCCGCGTGTGCTGTTGTGGGATCGTCGCGTGTCAGGTCAAAGGGTATCCGGTCCTGAGGGGTGTTGCCGCCGCTGTCCGGCGCCCGTCCGGCCCCTCTCCGGTCACGGTCCGGTCCCGGTCCGCCCCGCATCGAGCCGCTCACGCGTACGAGGGCAGCCCGCAGGTACGGTGATCACCGGGCTCGCGCCCGGCTCGCCCACCTTCTGACTGCCTGCCTTTCTGGCCTTCCTGCCGAGGACGTCTGCTGTGCCGTCGTATCCCACCCCCTCGCACGCCCGCTCGGGGCCGCGCCGGAGGAGCCTGCTGACCGGGGCCGCAGGAGCGGCCGGGGCCGTGCTGCTCTCGGGCTGCTCGGACTCCGCGTCCACGGACGCGGACGAGCGTCCTTCCGCCGCCGCGCGGCTGCGCGCGCGTGCCGCCCGGGACAGCGGTGAGCTGCTCGGGCGGTACGACGCCGTCATCGCCGCCCATCCCACGCTGGCCGGACGGCTCGGTCCGCTGCGGGCGGAGGTGAAGCGGCACGAGGCGGTCTTCGCCGAGGGGTCCGCACCCCCGTCTCCCTCGGCTTCACCGGGGTCCCCCTCCCCCTCCGCGTCGCCCTCGCGCAAGCCCTCCGTCCCCAAGGACGAGAAGGACGCCGTGCGCGAGCTCGCCAAGGCCGAGAAGGAGCTGGCGAAGAGCCGGGGAATCGATCTCCTCGACGCGCCGGACGAGCTGGCCAGGCTGCTCGCTTCGGTGGCGGCATCCGGCGCCGCGCACGCGTATCTGCTGACGGAGGGCGACAAGTGAGCGATTCCAAGGACGAGTTGCGGGCGGTGCAGGCCGCCCTTGGTGCCGAGCACGCCGCCGTGTACGGCTTCGGGGTCGTCGGCGGCCGGATCGGCGAGGACCGCAGGGACGAGGCGCGCACGGCGTACGACGCGCATCGCGCCCGGCGCGACGAGCTGCAGCGCGCCGTGCGCGACCTGGGCGGCGAGCCCGAGCCGTCGGCGGCCGCCTACGCGCTGCCGTTCGCGGTGCCGGACTCCGCGGCCGCCGCGCGGCTCGCGACGGAGCTGGAGGAGCGGGTCGCTGGGGTCTACTCGGATCTCGTACGGGCCTCCACCGGCACCCGGCGCGGGAACGCGGCCGAAGCGCTGCGGGAGGCGGCGGTCCGTGCGGCGCGGTGGCGCGGCGGGAGCGTAACCTTCCCTGGTCTCGCCGAGCGGGCCGCCACTCCTGGTTCCTCGGCACCCAAGGCCTGACCCGCTCCGGAAGGGAACACCTCGCGTATGGCTCTCGAACCGCCCCAGCGTCTGGTCACCGCTCTCGGTGAGACGGCGCAGGACGGCGACGACTGGCTGGCGAAGCTGCCCGAGGCAGCTGAACAGGCCGTCTCCCTACGCGAGTTGACCGTCGAGCGGGTCCACGTGCCCGGCGGGCGCAGCGGCCTCGTCATCCTCGTGCGCCTCGCCGACGGCACGCCCGCCGTTCTGAAGCTGGTGCCGCCGAGGTCGCGGCCGGAGAGCGAGCGGGCCGCGCTGGCGCACTGGAACGGGCTCGGCGCCGTACGGCTGCTCGACCCCTCCGCCGCGGACGGAGCCCTCCTCCTTGAACGGCTGCACCGCGATGTGTCGGTCCGTTCGCTGCCCGAGGCCAAGGCTCTCCTCGAAGCCGCGGGCACGCTGCGGCGGCTGTGGGTGGAGCCGCCCACGGATCACCGTTTCGAGACGGTCGCCGAGCGGACGGGGAGGCAGGCCGAGGCGATGCGGGCGTCTGTCGACGCGGAGGTCGGGCCGCTGGTCGAGGCCGCGCTCGCCGCGCGGGAGGAGTTGCTCGCCGGGGACGTGGAGGTGCGGCTGCTGCACGGGACGTTCCGGCAGAGCAAGGTTCTGCAGGGTGACCGGGTGCCGTGGCTGGCCGTGGGCCCCGACCCGGTGGTCGGGGAGCCCGCCTTCGACCTGGCGCGCCTCGTCCGCGACCGCGTCGAGGACCTGATCGCCTCCCCCTCGGGAGCGTCGATCACCCGCCGCCGGGTGAAGAAGCTGGCCGAGTCGCTGGATGTGGATCAGGAGCGGTTGCGGGGGTGGACGCTGTTCCGGGCCGTGGAGTCGGGCGTACGGGCCCGCCGTGTGGGGCGTGAGCAGGATGCGGAGCTGTTGTTGGAGTTCGCGGGGTGGTTGTAGGGGGGCGGGGCCCTGCGGGGCTTTTCCCCAACCCCGCCCCTTCCCGAAAACCCGCTCGGCGCGGGGGCCTTGGTGACCGCAATCACCGGCTCCGCCGAGTTCGTCCTCAAACGCCGGACGGGCTAGAAATAGCCCGGCCGGCGTTTGAGGCCATCTTTTCGGGGGTCCAGGGGGCGGAGCCCCAGCCCGGATCAGGCCGTCAGACGCGCAACTGCCTCAGCCACGGTGAGCTCCTCGCGCTCCCCGGTCCGCCGGTCCTTCAGCTCCACGACACCCTCGGCAGACCGACGCCCCGCCACCAGGATGGTCGGCACACCGATCAGCTCCGCGTCAGTGAACTTCACGCCGGGCGAGACGCCCGCCCGGTCATCGACCAGAACCCGCACACCCGCGGCATTCAGCTGCTCGGAAACATCGAGCGCGAGCTCGGTCTGGAGCGCCTTGCCCGCGGCCACCACGTGCACGTCGGCCGGGGCGATCTCGCGGGGCCAGCACAGCCCCTTCTCGTCCGCCGTCTGCTCGGCCAGCGCCGCCACCGCTCGCGAGACGCCGATGCCGTACGAGCCCATGGTCACGCGGACCGGCTTGCCCTGCTGGCCGAGGACGTCCAGCTGGAAGGCGTCGGCGAACTTGCGGCCCAGCTGGAAGATGTGGCCGATCTCGATGGCGCGGTCCAGCTTCAGGCCGGTGCCGCACTTGGGGCAGGGGTCGCCCTCCTCGACGACCACGACGTCGAGGTAGTCGTCGACCTCGAAGTCACGGCCCGCGACGACGTTCTTCGCGTGCGTGTTGATCTTGTTGGCGCCGGTGATCCAGGCGGTGCCCGCGGCCACGCGCGGGTCGGCGATGTAGCGGACCTTCTCCAGACCCTGCGGGCCGACGTAGCCACGTACGAGATCGTCGCGGCCCTCGAAGTCCTCCGCCGTCACCAGCTCCACGACCGCGGGCGACAGGTGCTCGCCGAGCTTGCCGAGGTCGACCTCCCGGTCGCCGGGGACGCCCACGGCGACGATCTCGCCGTCGACCTTGACCAGGAGGTTCTTGAGGGTCGCGGACGCGGGCACGCCGAGGTGGGCCGCGAGGGTCTCGATGGTCGGGGTGTCGGGGGTGTCCAGGTCCTCGGCCGGGCCATGCGCCGAACCGTCCACCACCGGGGCGACGAAGGAGACAGCCTCCGTGTTGGCCGCGTAGTCGCACGCGGGGCAGTCCACGAACGTGTCCTCACCGGCCGGCGCGGGCGCCAGGAACTCCTCGGACGCCGAGCCGCCCATCGCGCCGGAGACGGCGGAGACGATGCGGTGGTCGAGGCCGAGACGCTCGAAGATCTTGATGTACGCGGCGCGGTGCAGGTCGTACGACTCGGCGAGACCCTCGTCCGTCGTGTCGAAGGAGTACGAGTCCTTCATCTGGAACTCGCGGCCACGGAGCACACCGGCGCGGGGGCGGGCCTCGTCGCGGTACTTGGTCTGGATCTGGTAGAGGATCACCGGCAGGTCCTTGTAGGACGAGCACTGGTCCTTGACGATCTGGGTGAAGATCTCCTCGTGCGTGGGACCGAGGAGGTAGTCGGCGCCCTTGCGGTCCTTGAGGCGGAAGAGCAGGTCGCCGTACTCGTCGTAGCGGCCCGTCGCGTCGTACGACTCCTTGGGCAGGAGCGCGGGCAGGAGGACTTCCTGGGCGCCGATGGCGTCCATCTCCTCGCGTACGACGTGGGTGATGTTCTCCAGGACCTTCTTGCCCAGCGGCAGCCAGGACCAGATGCCGGCGGCGGTGCGGCGGACGTATCCGGCCCGGACGAGCAGCTTGTGGTTGAGCGTCTCGGCGTCCGCCGGGTCGTCGCGCAGTGTCTTGATCATCAATCGGGACATGCGCTGGACCTGGGCCATGGTGAACTCCTGCGTGGAAAGAATGATGTGCAGGAGGTTAGCCGGGGGCCGGGGGCGGGCGGAAATCGGTTAGGTGCCGGGCCGCCTCAGTGGCAAGGGCGCGCCCATCACCGCGTACGGCTTCGGGGCGCTGGGGAACTGGACGTTGCGGGCCAGGTCCGCGTAGCCGAGGGAGCGGTAGAGGCCCCGCGCGGGGCTCTCGATGTCGATCGCGGAGAGGATCGAGCGGGGCTGGTCGACGGCGTCCGTGATGGTGGTGATGAGCGTGCGGCCGACTCCGCGGTTCTGGTGGCCGGGCTGCACATGGAGCTCGGTGATCACGAAGGAGTCATCGAGCCAGTCGTCCCTGCCACCGGCCCGCAGATACGGCTCGACGACCGTGGACCACCAGTGCCCGCGGTCGTTGGGCATGCCGTAGACGAAGCCGACGAGCCGTCCCTCGGGGGTCCTGGCGCCGAGCGCGCGGGCGCCGGGGTAGGTGATGTGCCGCAGCACGATCTGCCGTCGCACGGCCACCTCGTCGTCGGTGAGCCCGAAGGCGTGGGCCTGCACCCGCAGCGCGTCGTCCACGTGCGTGGCGAGGTCCAGCGGCCCGATCACGACGTCGTCAGTCATGCGCCGAACTTTAACTCGCGTACGGGGGTACGTGAGGAGGGCGGTGTGAGACGCGTAGGAGCTGGAAGGGGGCTAGAACAGGACGCTCATGAACGCCCCGACCTCCTGGAACCCCACCCGCCGGTACGCCGCTCTGGCCGCGGTGTTGAAGTCGTTGACGTAGAGGCTGACGACCGGGGCGATGTCCGCGAGGGCGTAGCGCATGACGGCCGCCATGCCCGGTGCCGCGTAGCCCTTACCCCGGTACTCGGGGGCCACCCAGACGCCCTGCACCTGGCAGGCCTGTGCCGTGGCCGCGCCGATCTCGGCCTTGAAGATGACGTTGCCCTCGCGGTCGAGGCGGGCGAACGACCGCCCCGCGCCGACCAGTTCGGCGACCCGCGCCTGGTAGAGGAGGCCGCCGTCGCCCGCCATCGGCGAGATGCCGACCTCCTCGGTGAACATCGCCACGCAGGCGGGCATGATCGTCTCCATCTCGTCCTTGCGGACGCGACGGACGTACGGATCGGGGGTGATGTCGTACGGGAGGCGGTCGGCGACCATCAGGGGCTGCTGGGCGCGGACCTCGCGGGCGGGGCCCCAGGAGGGTTCGAGCAGCCGCCACAGCTGGGCGGTGGGCTCGGCGGGGCCGACGATGGAGGAGCAGCGGCGGCCTGCCCTGCGGGCGCGGTCCGCGAAGGCGCGGACCGCTCGCGGGGTCGCGCAGATCGGGACGAGGTTGGCGCCCGCGTAGCAGAGGGACTCCAGCATTCCGTCCTGGTACCAGCCCCACATCTCGCCGCCGAGCCGCCACGGGTCGAGGCCCGCGACGCGGACTCGTGAGGTCACGAAGGCGTTGGCCACGGGCTCGCGGTCGAGGACGGCGAGCGCGGCGTCCAGGTCACTCGGTTCGAGGACCCTGGTGGTGGTCTGAGTCAACACGTGCGGGGGCCTCACCATACGGTCTGCTGATCTCCGCACTGTACCTGGCGGGGGCGCCTTGTGCCGTGGGGTCGCTTGGAGGGGGCTTTGTCTGCTCTCCCCTGCGGGCGGCGGGTGCCTCCCTGCGGGTGGGGGGTGGCATTCTCTTCGCCGCTTCGCGGCGATCTTTCCCGCCCGCCCACCCGAAACCCGCAGGGCAATCGGGTGGGCGGGCGGGAGACATCCGTCGCGAAGCGGCGGTTCAGGGTGGAGGCGGCCCACAGGCAGAGGCGCAGCCGCCAGACACACGTGGGCCTCGCCACCAGGTGGTGGCGAGGCCCACGTCACGTATCAAGCCGCGCCCAGCGCAGCAGCGATTCAGCCCGCGACGGCCACCGTCGGCTCGCCCGAAGGGATGCCGTCCTTCTCCATCTGCTCAGCGATCTTCAGCGCCTCTTCGATGAGCGTCTCCACGATCTTCGACTCGGGGACGGTCTTGATGACCTCGCCCTTGACGAAGATCTGCCCCTTGCCGTTGCCGGAAGCCACGCCGAGGTCCGCCTCACGGGCCTCACCGGGGCCGTTCACGACGCAGCCCATGACCGCGACGCGGAGCGGGACCTCCATGCCGTCCAGGCCCGCCGTCACCTCTTCGGCCAGCTTGTAGACGTCGACCTGGGCACGGCCGCACGACGGGCAGGAGACGATCTCCAGGCGGCGCTGCTTGAGGTTCAGGGACTCCAGGATCTGCATGCCGACCTTGACCTCCTCCGCCGGAGGAGCCGAGAGCGAGACGCGGATCGTGTCGCCGATGCCCTCGGAGAGCAGCGCGCCGAAGGCCACCGCCGACTTGATCGTGCCCTGGAAGGCGGGGCCCGCCTCGGTCACGCCGAGGTGCAGCGGGTAGTCGCAGGCCGCGGCCAGTTGCCGGTAGGCATTGACCATGACCACCGGGTCGTTGTGCTTCACCGAGATCTTGATGTCCCGGAAGCCGTGCTCCTCGAAGAGCGACGCCTCCCACAGCGCCGACTCGACCAGCGCCTCCGGAGTGGCCTTGCCGTACTTCTGGAGGAGGCGCGCGTCCAGGGAGCCGGCGTTCACGCCGATCCGGATCGGCGTACCCGCGTCGTTCGCGGCCCGCGCGATCTCCTTCACCTTGTCGTCGAACTGCTTGATGTTGCCCGGGTTCACACGGACAGCGGCGCAACCGGCGTCGATCGCCGCGAAGACGTACTTCGGCTGGAAGTGGATGTCGGCGATCACCGGGATCTGCGACTTGCGCGCGATCGTGGCCAGCGCGTCCGCGTCGTCCTGCGTGGGACACGCGACCCGCACGATCTGGCATCCGGACGCGGTCAGCTCCGCGATCTGCTGAAGCGTCGCCCCGATGTCGGACGTACGCGTCGTCGTCATCGACTGCACCGAGACCGGTGCGTCCCCGCCGACGGCGACCGTACCGACCTGGATCTTGCGGCTGACACGGCGGTCGGCGAGCTTGGTCGGTACGGACGGGATTCCGAGAGAAACGGCAGTCATCTGGCGTGCATCCCCAAGGTGTGGATCAAGGTCCCGAGATCGGCGGGCTCCAGGCTTCGAGATTACGGCACCCCACAGGGCCCGAGCACATCCCGCCCCCAAGTCCACCCATTGGTGGGCGACCGGACACATAGAGTGCCCGGCCGCCGCAAACTTCGCGTTATCAGGAGATTCTTACGGGGTTAACTACATCCGCGATCAGGACGAGGATCGTGAAGCAGATGAAGATTCCGGCCACCACATAGGCGACGGGCATCAGCTTCGCGACGTCGAAGGGGCCCGGGTCGGGCCGCTTCATGAGCTTGGCCGCCTTGCGCCGCACCGACTCCCACAGGGCTCCCGCGATGTGCCCGCCGTCCAGCGGAAGCAGCGGCAGCATGTTGAACAGGAACAGGGAGAGGTTGAATCCCGCCACCAGGAACAGCATCATCGCGATCTGGTTCTCCGGCGGGATGTCGAGCGTGAAGACCTCGCCGCCCACGCGGGCCGCGCCGACGACGCCCATCGGGGAGTCCTGCTTGCGGTCGCCGTCGCCGAAGGCCGCGTCCCACAGGTCGGGGACCTTGGACGGCAGCGCGATGAGCGACTCGACGCCGTTCTCCATCATGTCGCCCATGCGGTTCACGGAGTCGCCGAAGCCCTGCTGGACGATGCCTGTGGCGGGGGTGAAGCCGAGGAAGCCCGCGGAGACGTACTTGCCCTCCACATAGCCACCCTCGCCGTCGGTCTTGCTGACCTGGTTCTTGATGAGGTTGGCGTGCAGATCGACCTGCTTGCCGTCGCGCTCGACCGTGATGGTGGCCGGGCCGATCGTCTCGCGGATCTTGCCCTGGAGCGCGGACCAGTCGTCGATGGGCTGCCCCTGGAAGCCGACGATCTTGTCGCCGAGCTTCAGGCCCGCCGCCTTGGCGGGCGCGACCGTGTCGCCCTTCTCGCACTTCGTGCGGTTCTCGCTCTGCTGGATGACGCAGTCGGACACCTTGCCGACCGTCGTCGTCTGCGTGCTGATGCCGAAGGTCATCATCACGCCGAGGAAGATCGCGACGGCCAGGATCAGGTTCATGAACGGGCCCGCGAACATCACGATCACGCGCTTCCACGGCTTGCGCGTGTAGAAGAGCCGCGTCTCGTCGCCGGGCTTGAGCTCCTCGAAGGCGGCCGACCGCGCGTCCTCGATCATGCCGCGCCACGGGGACGTCGAGCGTGACTCTATGCGGCCGTCCGGACCTGGCGGGAACATGCCGATCATGCGGATGTACCCGCCGAGGGGGATGGCCTTGATGCCGTACTCGGTGTCGCCCTTCTTGCGCGAGAAGATCGTCGGGCCGAAGCCGACCATGTACTGCGGCACGCGGATGCCGAACAGCTTGGCGGTCGACAGGTGGCCCAGCTCGTGCCAGGCGATCGAGAACAGCAGCCCGACCGCGAAGACGACTATGCCGAGGATCATCATCAAGGTCGTCATGCGCGGGCCTCCGCGGTCGCCTTCGCCGTCAGTTCACGTGCCCGGGCGCGCGCCCAGGTCTCCGCTTCGAGGACGTCCGCGACGGTCAGGGAAGTTCCCGCGGACGGCGTGCCGTGTTCGGCGACGACCTTCGTCACGGTCTCCATGATTCCGTTGAAGGGCAGGGCGCCGTTCAAGAACGCGTCCACGCACTCCTCGTTGGCGGCATTGAACACCGCCGGGGCCGTGCCCGCGAGCTTCCCCACGTGCCGGGCGAGCCCGACCGACGGAAAAGCGTCGTTGTCGAGGGGGAAGAACTCCCAGCTCGACGCCTTCGTCCAGTCGAAGGCGGGCGCGGCGTCCGGCACGCGCTCGGGCCAGCCGATGCCGATGGCGATCGGGCCGCTCATGTCGGGCGGCGTGGCCTGGGCCAGCGTCGATCCGTCGGTGAACTCGACCATGGAGTGCACGTAGGACTGCGGGTGGACGACGACCTCGATGCGCTCGAAGGGGATGTCGTAGAGGAGATGGGCCTCGATGACTTCCAGGCCCTTGTTGACGAGCGTCGCGGAGTTGACCGTGATGACCGGGCCCATGGCCCAGGTGGGGTGCGCGAGCGCGTCGTCCGGTGTGACGTTCGCCAGATCCGCCTTCGTACGTCCCCGGAACGGGCCCCCGGAGGCGGTGACGACCAGCTTGCGCACGTCGGCGCGGGTGCCCGCGGCGAGCGCCTGGAAGAGCGCGGCGTGCTCGGAGTCGACGGGGATGATCTGCCCCGGCTTGGCGAGCGCCTTCACCAGGGGGCCGCCGACGATCAGCGACTCCTTGTTGGCGAGCGCGAGGGTGCGGCCCGCTTCGAGCGCGGCGAGCGTGGGCGCGAGCCCGATGGACCCTGTGATGCCGTTCAGGACGGTGTGGCAGTCGGACGCGGCGACCTGCGTGGCCGCGTCGGACCCGGCGAGGATCTCGGGCAGCGGCTCACTGCCGTACTGCCCCTCCAGCGCCTCGCGCAGCGCCGGTACGACGTCCTCGCGGGCCACGGCCACGGTCCGCACCCGCAGCTGCCTCGCCTGCTCGGCGAGCAGTCCGACGCGGCCGCCCGCGGCGGACAGCGCGGTGACGCGGAAGCGACGGGGGTTGCGCAGGACGAGGTCGATGGCCTGCGTGCCGATCGACCCGGTCGAGCCGAGGATGACGATGTCCCGCGGGCCGTCCGTGACGACGGGGTCGAAGACGAGATGCGGGTCGGCGAGGGGGGCTGGACTGTCGCTCATCCCCCCATTCTTGCCTGGGCGAGGGGGTGAGGAGACACCGCGCCCCGATCCGGTCGGCCGAAATCGTGTTCCGGGGCGTTCCCGCGGGAGGGAACGCCCCGGAAAGCCGTCAGCGGATCGGCCGGTGGACGTTCTCCCGTGTGCTCGGGCCCGGTGTCGCGTCCGCGATCCAGGGGCCTTCGCCGCTGGGGTCGACGACGCCCGACTCCAGCCAGGTGTACATGCCGTTCAGGACGCCCTTGACGACCTTGCGGTCCACGTCGTCCGTGTTCTTCCACAGGCGGTCGAAGAGCTCTTCGACGCGGATGCGGGACTGGCGGCAGAACGTGTCGGCCAGCTGGTAGGCCTCGCGGCCGTGGTCCTCCGTCGTCCGGAGCAGTTCGGCGCGTACGCACGCGGCGCTCATCGCGAAGAGTTCGGCGCCGATGTCGACCACGCGGCCCAGGAAGCCCTGCTTGGTCTCCATCTTTCCCTGCCAGCGCGACATCGCGTAGAAGGTCGAGCGGGCCAGCCGGCGGGCGGTGCGTTCCACGTAGCGCAGGTGCGGGGAGAGGTCCGCGTGGCCGCTGGGGTGGAACTCGGCGTACGAGCGCGGGAGTTGGCCAGGCCCTGTGACCAGTTTCGGCAGCCAGCGGGCGTAGAAGCCGCCTGCCTTCGCGCCCGCCTTCGCCTTGTCGGTCAGGGACTTGTCCGGGTCGATCAGGTCGCCCGCCACCTTCAGGTGCGCGTCCACCGCCTCGCGGGCGATGAGCAGGTGCATGATCTCCGTCGAGCCCTCGAAGATGCGGTTGATGCGCAGGTCGCGCAGGACCTGTTCCGCCGGGACCGCGCGTTCGCCGCGGGCCGCGAGGGACTCGGCGGTCTCGAAGCCGCGGCCGCCGCGGATCTGCACCAGCTCGTCGGCCATCAGACAGCCCATCTCGGAGCCGTACAGCTTGGCGAGCGCGGCCTCGATGCGGATGTCGTTGCGGTCCTCGTCGGCCATCTGCGAGGAGAGGTCGAGTACGGCTTCCAGGGCGAAGGTCGTCGCCGCGATGAAGGAGATCTTCGCGCCGACCGCCTCGTGCAGCGCCACCGGCTTGCCCCATTGCTCCCGCGCGCCCGACCACTCACGGGCGATCTTCAGGCACCACTTGCCCGCGCCGACGCACATCGCGGGCAGTGAGAGACGGCCGGTGTTGAGGGTCGTCAGGGCGATCTTCAGGCCCGCGCCCTCCGGGCCGATGCGGTGCGCGGCGGGGACGCGGACCTGGTGGAAGCGGGTCACGCCGTTCTCCAGGCCGCGCAGGCCCATGAAGGCGTTGCGGTTCTCGACCGTGATGCCCTCCGCCGCGGCCTCCACCACGAAGGCCGTGATGCCGCCCTTGTGGCCGTCGGACTTCGGTACCCGCGCCATGACGACCAGGAGATCGGCGACGACGCCGTTCGTGGTCCACAGCTTCACGCCGTCCAGGACGTACGAGTCGCCGTCCGGCACCGCCATGGTGGCCAGGCGCGCCGGGTCGGAGCCGACGTCCGGCTCGGTCAGGAGGAAGGCGCTGATGTCCGTGCGGGCGCAGCGCGGCAGGAACTCGTCCTTCTGCTCCTGGGTGCCGAACTGCTTGAGCGGCTGCGGTACGCCGATCGACTGGTGGGCGGAGAGCAGCGCGCCGATCGACGGGTTCGCGGAGCCGACGAGCGCGAGCGCCTTGTTGTAGTACACCTGCGTGAGGCCGAGACCGCCGTACTTCGTGTCGATCTTCATGCCGAGCGCGCCGAGCTCCTTGAGCCCGTTGATCACCTCGTCGGGGATCTTCGCCTCGCGTTCGATGCGCGCCGAGTCGATCTTCGTCTCGCAGAAGTCCCGGAGCTTGGCGAGGAACTCCTCGCCGCGCCGTGCGTCCTCGTCGGCGGGCAGGGGATGCGGGTGGATCAGGTCGAGCCGGAAGCGGCCGAGGAAGAGTTCCTTGGCGAAGCTGGGCTTGCGCCAGTCCTGTTCGCGGGCGGCCTCGGCGACCTGCCGGGCCTCGCGCTCGCTGACGGACGCCCCGGAAGGGGGTGTGGGTTGTGCGGGCATTGAGGAGCTCACCTCGCCGCGGAGTGGGGCCGATCGGCTCCGATTGACCCGATCTTGACCCGGTCGGTTACTGACTGGTGCTACTCGATCGTATGGATCGTATGTACCCGATTCGCCCCGGGCCCACCAGTCCTCGTGCAGCGTTCGGCGCATCGCGTCCTGGCGCACGAGAACGGCCGGAGCCCCCGCACAGTGGGCTCCGGCCGTTGTCCTCGGCGTGTGGATCAGAGGGCGAGGCCCGTCATCACCATGACGCGCTCGTAGGTGTAGTCGTCCATCGCGAAGCGGACGCCCTCGCGGCCCACGCCGGACTGCTTGACGCCGCCGTACGGCATCTGGTCGGCGCGGTAGGAGGGGGCGTCGCCGATGACCACGCCGCCGACCTCCAGTTCGCGGTGCGCGCGGAAGGCGGTCTGCAGGTCGTGCGTGAAGACGCCAGCCTGGAGGCCGTACTTGGAGTCGTTGACGGCGGCGAACGCCTCCGCCTCGCCGTCCACCTTCTTGATCGTGAGGACGGGCCCGAAGACCTCCTCGCAGGCGATGGTGGCATCGGCCGGCACGTCGGCGAGCACGGTCGGCGCGTACGAGGCGCCGTCACGCTTGCCGCCCGCGAGCAGCTGCGCGCCCGCCTGCACGGCCTCGTCGACCCAGGACTCCACGCGCTTGGCGGCGTCCTCGTTGACGAGCGGACCGACGTCGGTCTTCGGGTCGGACGGGTCACCGGTGACCTGGGCCTCGATGGCCCGGAGCACGCGCGGCACGAGCCGGTCGTACACGGAGGCGTCGGCGATGACGCGCTGCACCGAGATGCAGGACTGGCCGCCCTGGTAGTTGGAGAAGGTCGCGATGCGCGAGGCGGCCCAGTCGAGGTCCTCGTCGGAGGAGAAGTCGGACAGGACGACGGCGGCGCCGTTTCCGCCGAGCTCCAGGGTGCAGTGCTTGCGCGGCACCGAGTCCATGATCGCGTAGCCGACCTTCTCGGAGCCCGTGAAGGAGATGACGGGAAGGCGCTCGTCCTGCACGAGGGCGGGCATCTTCTCGTTCGCGACCGGAAGGACCGACCAGGACCCGGCGGGCAGCTCGGTCTCGGCGAGCAGCTCGCCGATGAGGAGACCGGAGAGCGGGGTCGCGGGCGCCGGCTTGAGGATGATCGGCGTGCCGGACGCGATGGCCGGGGCGATCTTGTGGGCGCAGAGGTTCAGCGGGAAGTTGAACGGCGCGATCCCCAGGACTACACCCTTGGAGAAGCGGCGCGTGAAGGCGAGACGCCCCTGGCCACCGGCGTCCGTGTCGAGGCGCTGGGCCTCGCCGCCGTTGAACCGGCGGGCCTCCTCCGCGGCGAACCGGAAGACGGAGACGGCACGGCCGACCTCGCCACGGGCCCACTTGATCGGCTTGCCGTTCTCGGCGGAGATGAGCTGGGCGATCTCTTCCGTCCGCTCGACGAGCCTACGGCTCACGTGGTCGAGGGCGGCGGCCCGCACGTGCGCCGGGGTCGCGGCGAACTCGTCGCGCACGGCGTACGCGGCGGCGACGGCCTCCTCGACCTGGGCGTCGGTCGGGACGGCAGCCTTGCCGACGATCCGCCCGTCCCAGGGCGATGTGACGTCGAGAGTGGTCTCACCGGTGGTCTGGCGACCGGCGAGCCAGAAGGCGTGGATGGAAGTCATGTCGATTCCCGGCCCTTCCGCGAAGGTGTGTCTTGGGGGGTACGTTCCCCACCGTAGGGGCGGTATGGGTGCGGGACGTTTGTCCGACTCGGAGTACTGCCCTCCGGGGCCACGCCTCTTTGGCAGGGGAGTAATTCCCCTCAGTCACTCCGTACCGCTCGACGTCGCCTTCAGTGACAGCCACAGCTCCATCCGGACGTCCGGGTCGTCCAGGGAGCGGCCCAGGATCTCCTCGACCCTGCGCATGCGGTAGCGCAGCGTGTGGCGGTGGACGCCCAGATCGGCCGCTGCCGCGTCCCACTGGCCGTGGCGCGAGAGCCAGGCGCGCAACGAGGCGATCAGGTCGCCACGACCCTTGGCGTCATGTTCGTACAGGGCGCGCAGCAGCCCGTCGGCGAAGGCCCGCACCGCGTCGTCGGCGAGCAGCGGCAGGACCGAGCCCGCCGCGAGGTCCTCGTGCTCGACCATCGCGCGGCCCCGGCGCCGGGCGATGGAGAGCGCCTGGTCGGCCTGCTTGTACGCGGTGGCCGCCGCGATCGGTCCGGCGGGCGCGGAGAGGCCGAGGAGGAGGGGTGCCCCGTCGCCCGCGCCGCCCTCCGGTGCCTCGGAGCGTCCGGCTTCCAGCGTCTCCGCGTACGCGACGCAGGCCGCCGCGCCCGCGCCGCCGTCCACGACGAGCAGCACGAGCCGCTCGCCGTAGGGGACGACGAGGAGTGCCTCGCCTGCCCGCGCCGCGGCGGACTCGACGGCGTCGGTGAGCCCGGCGAAGGGATCGCCGTCCTCCGGGGTCGCGGTGGCCGGGACTTCAGCGACCACCAGGCGGAACGGGGCGTCGAGCAGGCTTCCGTACAACTCCCCCGCCACTGTGCGGGCGTGGTCGGGCTCCCCCGCGAGCAGCATGCGGAGCACCGCGGAGCCGACCCGGGCCTCGGCGGCTTGGAGCGAGCGGTTCCGCTCCGTGGTGAGGGTGAGCAGCGCTATGGCCGAGTGCAGTGCGTACCGCTCGGCGGTGCCGAGGGTGGATGCCGTGCCGACGGCGAGTGCGGCGCGGGGGCGCCGTCCGGTGCCGATCGAGTGCAGCTCCACCCGGTCCTCCGTGCCCGCGACGACCGCGCTGGCGGGCGCGGCACGGTCCCGCAGCCGCTCCACGTCGGAGGTGAGCCTCGCGGCCCTGCGGGACGCCCACTCGGGAGCCGTGGCGACGACGGCGCCGGACGCGTCGTACAGCGCGACCCAGCCGTCCACCTGTCCGGCGAGCGCTCCGAGCAGCCCCTCGGGGCCGTCGCTCAGCGCCTGCTTGGTCAGCTCGCGCTGGGCCGCGAAGCCCGCCGTGACCGCGCGGTACTGGTCCGCGGCGATGGCCGCGGAGACGGCCTTGCTGATGGCGAGGAAGGGGGTGCGGCGCGGGACTTCGAGGAGCGGAAGCCCCTCGTCCGCCGCGGCGGCGACCAGCGCGTCCGGAATGTCCTTGTAATGCACGCCGACCGCGAACCCGAGCCCGACGACGCCCGCCGCCGCGAGCCGCTTCACATAGCGGCGCATGGCTTCGGGGTCCTCCGCGTCCAGCTTGAGCGCGGTGATCAGGAGGAGCTCGCCGCCCTCCATGTAGGGCACGGGGTCGGTGAGCTCACTGGCGTGCGCCCAGCGCACGGGCGCGTCCAGATGTTCCTCACCCGCGCGCACGGTGAGCTTGAGTGCGGAGTGGTGGACGAGGGAGGCGAGCGTGGGCGGCATGGGACCTTCAGGTCTGGTCAGCAGGTCAGGACGGCAGGTCTGGCAGCGGCGGTGAGGCACGCGTCCCGGTCGGCCATTGAATCCCGGACGAGATGTGGATCTTTTGGCCGGTACGTATGAACGACCTGTGTCGATTCTGCCTCACCGTACGGTACGGAGGGGACCGATTACCCCGTACGCACACCGCCGCCTCCGCCCCGGCGGCTACCCCCGAAGGTCCACCAGCAACGGCGGCGCGTGCTCGCCCCGTACGTCGGTCAGGGAGAGCACGGCGTGCCCGGCCGGCACCCCGTGCGCGAGCTCGGACGCGGACCACCGCTCGCGCTCTACCTGGCGGACGGTGACCGCGCGCGCGGTCGGGGCGTTGCCGGTGATCACGCGGCGGAGCATGTGCACCGTCTTGCCGAGCGGCGTCTCGGCGATGATCTGCCGGTCGGTGACATCCCGCGCCTCGATCCACTCCTTGCCCCAGACCTCGGCGAAGTCCTGCCCGTCCCACGGGGTGAGCCCGGACAGCGCCATGCGGCAGCCGATCGAGCCGAGCAGCGGGGTGCGCAGCGGGCGGGGTGCGTCGTCGAGCGTACGCAGGGTCAGCACGACCCCGGCGTTCGCGGACCGGAGCCTTTGCAGACGGCGTACGGACTCCGGGGTGACCGTCCCCGTCGCGTCGTCGAGGACGAGGCAGGCGAACAGTGAACGGTCCTCGCGGGCGGCGGCGCTCGCCATGAACTGGGCGAGCATCAGCCGGGCGAGGATCCGCGACGCGTCGGCGTGACCGCGCTCGGGGAGGTCGATGCGGACGCGTACGGGGTGGTCGAGGGCCCGCAGCGAGAAGGGCGTGCTCTGGCCCGACGTGTCGAAGAAGGAGGCGAAGGCCGGCCGGTCGAGCAGCGCGATGCGGTCGGCGATGACGGCTCCGGGGTCGCCGGGGTGCCCCAACTGCCGCTCGCGGGCGTCGAGTTCCCGCAGCATCGCCTCCTGTCCCGACTCCTGGAGCGCCTTGCGCAGCGCGCCGAGCGGGCCGGGGGCGCCGTCGAGCAGGGCGCGCAGCTCGGGCACGGAAGGGAAACGCCGGTGCACGGCGTGATACGGGCCCAGCAGCTGGGCGAGCACGGTCGTCGAGCGGCGGCTGTCGGCTCCGGGGTGCGGGTCGACGAGGTCGCCGACGAGGGCTTCGGCGAGGACGGCGGCCGCTTCGTCCGGGTCGTTCGTACCGCCGTAGAGGTCGAGGTCGTACACAGAGTCGGGGTGCCCGATCCGCACCACGACGTCGTAGTCGTCGGCGGGCCCGAGCCCGGCGCCCGCGGCTCCGACCACGACCACGGCGGCTCGCCCCGCCAGCGCCCCCAGGCACAACGACTCGGCGACCGGCCACACCACACCGCTCGTCTTGCCGGACCCGGCGGGCCCCACGGCGAGCAGCGAGGTCCCGAGCAGTTCGGGCCCGATCCCGAGCCCCGTCCCCCGGTAGGCATAGGGATTACGCGGATCATCGACCGTCGTCCCGAGCCGCACCTGCGCCGTGGCGAGGTCATGGCGGGCGGCGCGGGCGGGAAGATCCCGGTCGCCGGAGGGGTGGGCGCAAGCGGCGGCCCCCTCCCTCACGACGGACTCGCTGAACGCGGAGAGGCTGTTGCGCCCGGCCCGCACGGAACGCCAGGCCCGCGTGATCCGGGCATGGTCGACGTCCCGCATGAGCCCGGCCCGCGCGTCGGCGGCCAGCCGCTCAGCGGCGTCCTGCGCCCCGGCCTCCCTCAACTGGGGCCACTGGGCGGGGTCCTCGCCGGGGGCCGGGGGAGCCTGGGGCGGGGCGGGGCGGCGGAAGCGGGGGGCGATGTAGCGGCGCCAGATCTCGTCCCAGCGGCCGATACGGCCGACGCCGATCATGATGACGAGCACGATGAGGGTGTAGTAGCCGTACCAGACGACCGCGTTGCCGACCTGGTCGTCCGTGTAGATCCAGGCGTCGGGCAGGAAGAGCTCGAGCGGCAGGACCCACCAGCCGCCGAGATAGCCGTTCCAGAGCAGCGACCAGAGCAGCCACCCCACCAGGAACGCGATCAGCGCCCCCGTGAACAGCTGCCGGGCCGGAGTGATCTCGGGCTCCTGCTCGGGCCGAGGCCGGTGCCCGAACCGCCACACGCCGGGCTGCGCCCCGGGCCGCGGCGTCCGCAGCCAGGTCAGAAAGGCGGAGCCGTCGGGCAGTGGCGGCGCCCCCGAGCCCACCGTTCCCGGCGCCCGCACGGGCCGCGGCGGAGTGACGTGCGCGCTCTGCTGACCGGCGGAGCCGGACGGCACACCCCGCTGTCCGGCAGAGCCAGGAGGCCCCGCCGGACGCGGCACCGGTGTGGCGTGCGTACCGCGAGCGTCGTGTGTGCCTTCGGAGTCCATGGCCCTTGCCCCCTGACCTGCCGGTCTGTCGGTTCAGCCGTCAATCTAGTGCCCCCACAGGGGTAGTTCACCGGATACGCGCCCGGACCTGCGGCAACACTGCGGTGCGAGCCCAGCGAGACGGGCGGAACGCAGCTTCCCGGCCTTCCCGGCTACGGTCTTCCGATGCCCGATCCCAAGGACACCGACACAGCCATCGGCCGCGGGGAACGCGACCCCCTCGCCAAACCGCCGCCGTCACCGCTCCCGTCGCCGCCCCCGTCGCCCGGGGGACGCACCGCCTGGGACGACCCCGCGACCCGCCGGGCCTGGCGAGGGCACGCGGCCAGGACAGTGCTCGCCCTCGCCGCGTGGGTCGCGGTCTGGTTCGTGCTGTACGGCATCATGCGGCACGTCTTCACCCTGACCTCCGTGGTGCTCCTCGCGTACACCGTCTACGCCGCCTACCGCCTCCTATGGCTGCTGATCGCGGCGCTGCCCGACACGATCCGGATGCGCGGCACCCTTCGCCGCCACCCCTGGCAGCTGATCGAGGGCGCCGAGCACGGCTTCTCGGCCCATCCGGCGGCTGCGAAAAGCGAACCGTGGATCGCGGTCCCGGACCCCGAGGCCCCGGACGACCCGGACGCACGGCTCCCTCTCCTGCTCGTCATCCGCCCCGGAACCCACTGGTGGATCCGGCGCATGCGCCCCCGGGCCACCGCCGAACAGCGGGCGCAGATCGACGTGTTGTGGTGCTGCGGCGACCCGCGCGACGCCGTGGTCATCGCCGCGTCCGCGTCCCCCCGCCCGGCAGGTGCGAAGGCGCCCCGCCGTCTTGCCCATATCCACCAGCGCAACGCCCTCGTCGCCGACCGGCGCCACCGTGGCCCTCTGGCCGCGGATTCGGAGACCCCCGACCGCTCGCGTCCGGCTCTCTCCCATCCCGCCACGGCCCGCACGATGCGAGGCAGGATGCGCCGCCGCGTTCTCCTCTTCGTCCTGCTCTGGCCCGCGCTGCTCGCCGTACAGATCATGATCGTGGTCAACGACGACCACGGCAGGATCGGTGTCCTCATGACCCTCCTGCTGGCCGAGCTGGCAGGGCTGCCGCTGCACATCGCCGTGCTCCTCAGCACCCGCCGCATGACCCGACTGCTGGCCGCCCACCCCTGGCGCCCCGTCGACTGCACGGTCCGCAGCCGCGGCAGGCAGCAGCTGGTCACCGTCGGCGCCCGGGTCCTGACCCCGAGCCCCTGGCACGTGTACGTCCCCGCACACGCCACGCGCCTGTGGATCGCGGGCGACCCCGGCACCCGCTGCATGGTCTCCGTGCCCGGCGGCGCCCGCCCCCTGAGCCTCGCGCTCAACCGCTGACGCCACATCCCGGCCCCTATGTCCACCACGGACAAACCGCCACGCCCAACAACTCCCCCGTGGAGCATGCCCGCCCCCGCCCTCCGCCCCTAACCTGCGAAAGAAAGCAGGAACGAAAGCAAGCATCGAGCGTCCGCCTCGCCCCACCCCCAGGAGCACCCCATGACCGCACTTCCGCAGGAGCGCCGCGTCGTCACCGCCATTCCCGGGCCGAAGTCCCAGGAACTGCAGGCCCGCCGTACCGCCACGGTCGCCGGCGGCGTGGGTTCCGTGCTGCCTGTCTTCGCGGCGCGCGCGGGTGGCGGCATCATCGAGGACGTCGACGGCAACCGCTTCATCGACTTCGGCTCCGGCATCGCCGTGACGTCGGTCGGCGCCAGCGCCGAGGCCGTCGTACGCCGCGCGACCGCGCAGCTCGCCGACTTCACCCACACCTGTTTCATGGTCACGCCGTACGAGGGTTACGTCGCCGTCGCCGAGCAGCTCGCCGAGCTGACGCCGGGCGACCACGCGAAGAAGTCCGCGCTCTTCAACTCCGGCGCCGAGGCCGTCGAGAACGCTGTGAAGATCGCCCGTGCGCACACCAAGCGCCAGGCCGTCGTCGTCTTCGACCACGGCTACCACGGTCGTACCAACCTGACCATGGCGCTGACCTCGAAGAACATGCCGTACAAGAACGGCTTCGGGCCGTTCGCGCCCGAGGTCTACCGCGTCCCGGTCGCGTACGGCTACCGCTGGCCGACGGGCGAGGAGAACGCCGGGCCCGAGGCCGCCAAGCAGGCCATCGACCAGATCAGCAAGCAGGTCGGCGCGGAGAACGTCGCCGCGATCATCATCGAGCCGGTGCTCGGCGAGGGCGGCTTCATCGAGCCCGCGAAGGGCTTCCTGCCCGCGATCGTGAAGTTCGCCAACGACAACGGCATCGTCTTCGTCGCGGACGAGATCCAGTCCGGCTTCTGCCGTACGGGCCAGTGGTTCGCGTGTGAGGACGAGGGCATCGTCCCGGACCTCATCACGACCGCCAAGGGCATCGCAGGCGGTCTGCCGCTCGCCGCCGTCACCGGCCGCGCCGAGATCATGGACGCCGCGCACGCCGGCGGCCTCGGCGGCACCTACGGCGGCAACCCGGTGGCCTGCGCCGGTGCGCTCGGCTCCATCGAGACGATGAAGGAGCTCGACCTCAACGGCAAGGCCAAGGCCATCGAGGCGACGATGAAGGCCCGTCTGAACGCCATCGCGGAGAAGTACGACATCGTCGGCGACGTCCGCGGCCGTGGCGCGATGATCGCCATCGAGCTGGTCAAGGACCGCGCCACGAAGGAGCCGAACCCGGAGGCGACGGCCGCGCTCGCCAAGGCCTGCCACGCGGAGGGCCTGCTCGTCCTCACCTGTGGCACGTACGGCAACGTCCTGCGCTTCCTGCCGCCGCTGGTCATCGGCGACGACCTCCTGAACGAGGGCCTGGACATCATCGAGGCCGCCTTCTCGGGCGTCTGATCGTCCACGGCGTACAGCGTCTGACGGAGCCGGGATCACCCCAAAGGGGGAAGATCCCGGCTCCGTATGTATCGGCACATGCCCTGACGTGTGCCTACAGCGCGCGGTGGCAGACCCGTGACCTGGGGTGACCGTCAGGGCGTGTGAAGAACGTGTGCGGGGCCCATGTCGGGTTGCCGTTCCGCCTGTCGGCCCGACACCACCTGACGTACGGTTTCTGCAGATGAGAGAAACACCCCGCCCACAGGGGACTGTGGGCGACACCGGGACGGAGCCTCCCCAGCCCCGTCTTGGTCGTGCCCTCGCGCACACACCCGGAGTCACTGGCTCTGGAACTCCTCACCGATCGGATGGCCGCCCGCCCCAAACCCCCCGGGGCGTGCGGCACACCGGTCAGGACGGCCGCCTCGGAACTACCCCCCCTGTTCCGGGGCGGCCGACCATTTTTCTCTTCTCCCTCTGCGCGCTGTTCTTCGCGCTCATCACCTGGCAGGTGCTCGCCGAAGGCCCCCTCCGCGACGCGGACGAGCGGCTCGGACCCTGGATCACCGGAAGCCGCATCCCGGATGGCGCTGCCGAACTCCTCGCCGATCTGGGCGGGGTCGCGGTGGCCGTGCCGTTCCTGGCGGCTGTCATCGTCTACGCGGGGTGGCGCGGCCACCGGGCCGGTACGTTCCGCTGGTGGCTGGCCCCGGTCGCCGCCGCCGTGGCCATGGCCGCGGTGCCAGTGCTCGTGATCCCGCTCAAGGAACTCATCGGCCGCACCGGCCCGCCCGGCATGGACGGCACCGGCTACTACCCGTCGGGGCACACCGCGACCGCCATGGTCGCCTACGGCGGGGCGGCGCTGCTCCTGCTGCCGTACCTGCGCGGCACGTACGCGCGGCGTGAACTGGTCATCGCCTGCGCCCTGTTGAACTTCGGGGTCGGGCTCGGGCTCGTGCGGCGCGGGTATCACTGGCCGCTGGACGTCGTGGCCAGCTGGTGCTTGTTCGGGATGGTGCTGCTGGGGGTGGCGGTGGTCGTGGCGCGCGCTTCGGGTTCCCATGAGGTTGTCAAGGCCCCGTCAAGGATTGGATGAGTCTCCGTCCCGTGGCGCCAGCCGCGCCGCCGCCTCGTGCATCGCGAGTTCGAGCAGTGCCGGATCCGTCAGCGTTCCCGACCCATCAGGCGGGACCAGCCAGCGGACACCACCCGTGGAACGCCCCGGATAAGGGACCACGATCCACGTGCCGCGGCCCGCGCCCCGCACCCCCGTACCGATCCAGCGGGAGACCGTGCCCGGCGGGACGAAGAACCCCATGCGGGAGTCGCCGAAGTCCGCGAGCACCGGGCCCGGACGGTCGACGCAGCGGGTCAGGACGTCAAGTGTGGGATAGCCGAGTTCGCCGGTAAGGATGAGTACGTCCCAGAGCCTGCCCGCGGGAAGGAGCGCGACCCCCAGGGGATTGCGCTCCCACTCCCAGCGGCAGGCCTCCGGATCCGGCGCCACCGACACCAGCCATTCGACCGCAGACTTCGCTCCCGAGCCCGAGCCAGCCATGGCGGGACCTCCCTCTCTCCTGTGTTGCGGCTGTGCCTGTCACAGGAGAGAGGGGGTTGGAGCCGCAGCGTTACGCGGGTTCCGGGAACTTGTTGACGAATCGTCGACAGGCGGGTGTTTGAGCCCAGGAGCTGGTCAGCTTGTCAGCTGTCGAAGCCCAGGCCCAGCTTGTCCATGGTCTTCAGCCACAGATTGCGCCGGCCGCCGTTCTCGTCCGCACGGGCCAGGGACCACTTGGTCAGGGCCACGCCCGTCCACGCGAACGGCTCGGGCGGGAACGGCAGCGGCTTCGTGCGCACCATCTCCAGGGACGTGCGCTCGGTGCGCTCGCCGGAGAGCAGGTCCAGCATGACGTCGGCGCCGAAGCGGGTGGCACCGACGCCGAGGCCGGTGTAGCCCGCCGCGTACGCGACGCGTCCCGCATGGGCCGTGCCGAAGAACGCCGAGAAGCGCGAGCAGGTGTCGATCGCGCCGCCCCACGCGTGCGAGAACCGGACCCCCTCCAACTGCGGGAAGCAGGTGAAGAAGTGGCCCGCGAGCTTCGCGTAGGTCTCGGGGCGGTCGTCGTGCTCGGCGCGCAGCTTGCCGCCGAACGGGTAGATCGCGTCGTAACCGCCCCACAGGATGCGGTTGTCGGCGGAGAGCCGGAAGTAGTGGAACTGGTTGGCGCTGTCGCCGAGGCCCTGGCGGTTCTTCCAGCCGATGGACTCCAGCTGCTCCTCGGTCAGCGGCTCCGTCATCAGCGCGTAGTCGTAGACCGGGACCGTGTACGCGCGCACGCGCTTGACCAGCGACGGGAAGATGTTCGTGGCCAGCGCTACCTGCCGGGCGCGGATGCGGCCGTACGGGGTGCGTACGGCCATACCGACGCCGGACGAGGCGAGTTGGAGCGCGGGCGTGTGCTCGTAGACGCGTACGCCCTTCTCCAGGCAGGCGCGCTTGAGACCCCAGGCGAGCTTCGCCGGGTGGAGCATGGCGACGCCCTCGCGGTCCCAGAGGCCGCCGAGGAAGGTCGGCGAGTCGACGTGGGCCCGCACGGCGTCCGCGTCGAGCAGCTCGGAGCCGCCCGCAAGGCCGTGCTCGGCCATCTCCTCGTACATCTCGTGCAGTTCGGTGAGCTGGTGCGGCTGCGTCGCCACGTCGATCTCGCCCGTGCGCTCGAAGTCGCAGTCGATGGAGTAGCGCTTGACGGCCGCCTCGATCTCGTCGAGGTTGCGGGCGCCGAGCTCCTCCAGCTTGCCGATCTCGCCCGGCCAGCGGGACAGGCCGTTCGAGATGCCGTGCGTGAGGGACGCGGCGCAGAAGCCGCCGTTGCGGCCGGAGGCGGCCCAGCCCGCCTCTCGGCCCTCGACCAGGACCACATCGCGGTCCGGGTCGCGCTCCTTGGCGATCAGTGCGGTCCACAGGCCGCTGTAGCCGCCGCCGACGACGAGCAGATCGCACTGCTCGTCGGCGGTGAGGGCGGGCTCGGGGCGTGGCTTGCCCGGGTCGTCCAGCCAGTACGAGACCGGCTGGGCGTCGGAAAGAGACTTGGTCCAACGGGTCATGGCGCTTGGGGCCATGATTTCCACTCCTTCAGAACTCTTGAGTATTGCCGGGACTCTTGATGGTCACCGGGACTGCTTGCTGCGGCGCTTGGAGACGATCATTCCGCCGAGCACCAGGAGAACGGCGACGAGGAACATCGCCGTACCGATCACATTGATCTGAACGGGCGTACCGCGCTGTGCCGATCCCCAGACGAACATGGGGAAGGTCACGGTGGAGCCCGCGTTGAAGTTCGTGATGATGAAGTCGTCGAAGGAGAGCGCGAAGGCGAGCAGGGCGCCCGCCGCGATTCCGGGTGCGGCGATCGGCAGCGTGACCCGGAGGAAGGTCTGCACGGGGCCCGCGTAGAGGTCCTGAGCGGCCTGTTCCAGGCGCGGATCCATGGACATCACGCGCGCCTTGACGGCGGTCACCACGAAGCTGAGGCAGAACATGATGTGGGCGATGAGAATCGTCCAGAAGCCGAGCTGCGCGCCCATGTTGAGGAAGAGCGTGAGCAGCGAGGCAGCCATGACGACCTCGGGCATCGCCATCGGCAGGAAGATCAGCGAGCTGACCGCGCCGCGCGCCCGGAAGCGGTAGCGCACCAGCGCGAAGGCGATCATCGTGCCGAGCAGGGTCGCGCCGATCGTCGCCCAGGCCGCGATCTGCAGGCTCAGGCTGAGCGAGCCGCACATGTCGGCGACGCCGCAGGGGTCCTTCCAGGCGTCGAGCGAGAAGTCCTGCCAGGCGTAATTGAAGCGCCCTTTGGGCTTGTTGAAGGAGAACACCGTCACGACGATGTTCGGGAGCAGCAGATACGCGAGCGTCAGCAGACCCGCGATCACGACGAATTTGCCGCGGAGCCAGCGGAAGAAGGCAGCCATCAGACGAGATCCTCCGTCCCGGACTTACGGATGTAGACGGTGACCATGACGAGGATCGCCGCCATGAGGATGAAGGAAAGAGCCGCGGCCGTCGGGTAGTCCAGAATGCGCAGGAATTGCGTCTGGATGACGTTTCCGACCATGCGTGTGTCGGTGGAGCCGAGCAGATCCGCGTTCACGTAGTCGCCCGCCGCCGGAATGAACGTGAGCAGCGTGCCGGAGACGACTCCCGGCATGGAGAGCGGGAAGGTCACCTTGCGGAAGGTCGTGGACGGCTTCGCGTAGAGGTCGCCCGCGGCCTCGTGCAGCCGGCCGTCGATGCGTTCGAGGGAGGTGTAGAGCGGCAGGATCATGAACGGCAGGAAGTTGTACGTGAGTCCGCAGATCACCGCGAGGGGTGTGGCGAGGACCCGGTCGCCCTCCGTCCAGCCGAGCCAGCTGGTGACGTCCAGGACGTGCAGCGAGTTGAGGGCGCCCACCAGGGGCCCGCCGTCCGCGAGGATCGTCTTCCACGCCAGCGTACGGATGAGGAAGCTGGTGAAGAACGGCGCGATGACCAGGACCAGGATGAGGTTGCGCCAGCGGCCCGCGCGGAACGCGATCAGGTACGCGAGCGGATAGCCGAGCAGCAGACACAGGATCGTGGCGGCACCGGCGTACATCACCGAGCGCAGGAACTGCGGGTAGTAGTCGCTCAGGGCGTCCCAGTAGGTGGCGAAGTGCCAGGTGACCTTGAAGCCGTCTTCCAGGGAGCCCGTCTGGACGGACGTCGATGCCTGGTAGACCAGCGGCAGCGCGAAGAAGACGACGAGCCAGAGGATGCCGGGGAGCAGCAGCCAGTAGGGGACGAGTCGGCCGCGCTTGCGGACCTTGCGGGTCTTGCGCGGCGCCTCGTCCGGCTCCCCAGCCGGGGGCGCTTTGGTGAGGGTCGTCGTCATGCGGAGGCGTCCTCCTCGACCTTCTCGACGCCCGCCTCGATGTCCTGGGCGGGGTCCAGGCCGAAGGTGTGCGCGGGGTTCCAGTGCAGGACGACCTCGACGCCGGGGACCAGGCGGGTGTCGCGCTCGATGTTCTGGGCGTAGACCTCGAACTCGTGGCAGAGCGGGCTGTTGACGACGTACTGCGTCGATACGCCGATGAAGCTGCTGTCGGCGATGCGGCCCGTGATGCGGTTGCGGCCCTCCGGGATCTGCCCCGCGTCGTCGGCGTGCGTGAGGGAGATCTTCTCGGGGCGTACGCCGAGGATGACCTTGCCCCCGGTGGTGGTGGGGGCCGTACATCGCGCGGCGGGCAGCGTGAGTTTGCCGTCGCCCGCCTTGAGGGTGAGGTCGTCGCCGCTGCGGCCCGCGATCTCGGCCTCGATGAAGTTCGAGGTGCCGAGGAAGTTGGCGACGAAGGTGGTGCGGGGGTTCTCGTAGAGGTCGGCGGGGGCGCCGAGCTGTTCGACCTGGCCCGCGTTCATCACGGCGACCTGGTCGGCCATCGTCATGGCCTCCTCCTGGTCGTGCGTGACGTGGATGAAGGTGATGCCCACCTCGGTCTGGATGCGCTTGAGTTCGAGCTGCATCTGTCGGCGCAGCTTGAGGTCGAGGGCGCCGAGCGGCTCGTCGAGGAGCAGCACCTTGGGGTGGTTGATCAGGGCGCGGGCGACGGCGACGCGCTGCTGCTGACCGCCGGAGAGCTGGTGCGGCTTCTTGCGGGCCTGCTCGCCGAGCTGTACGAGGTCGAGCATGTCGCCGACCTTGCCCTTCACGGACTTGATGCCGCGGCGGCGCAGGCCGAAGGCGACGTTCTCGAAGATGTCGAGGTGCGGGAAGAGCGCGTACGACTGGAAGACCGTGTTGACGGGCCGCTTGTACGGCGGCAGCGCCGTGACGTCCTGCTCGCCCAGGTGGACGGTGCCCGTGGTGGGCTCCTCGAGGCCCGCGATCATGCGGAGCGTGGTGGTCTTGCCACAGCCGGACGCGCCGAGCAGCGCGAAGAAGGAGCCCTGCGGCACGGTGAGGTCGAGCGGCCGTACGGCCTTGAAGGAGCCGTACGTCTTGCTGATCCCGGTGAGGCGGACGTCGCCGCCGTGTTCTGTAGCAGTCGTCATGGTGCGTCCAGGGGGTCGAGGGGAGACATGGGGACTACGCAGGGGCGTGGGGGCGCCGCCTAGGAACCTGTCAGCTTCGCGAACTTCTCCTCGTACGCCGTCTCTTCCTTCGGCGTCAGCGAGCGGAACCCGCGGGACTTCGCGGCCATCTCCTTGTCCGGGAGGATCAGCGGGTTGTTCGCGGCGTCCTTGTCGAGCTTCGCGAGCTCGGGGCGCACACCGTCCACGGGGCAGACGTAGTTGATGTACGCGGCGAGGCGCGCGGCGGGCTCGGGCTCGTAGTAGTAGTCGATGAGCCGTTCGGCGTTGCGCTTGTGGCGCGCCTTGTTCGGGACGAGCAGGTTGTCCGTGGACGTGATGTAGCCCTGGTCCGGGATGTGGAAGGCGATGTCGGGGTTGTCGGCCTGGAGCTGCACGATGTCGCCCGCCCAGCCGAGGCAGGCGGCGAGGTCGCCCTTGTCGAGGTCCGAGGTGTAGTCGTTGCCCGTGAAGCGGCGGATCTGCTTCTTGTCGACGGCCTTCTGGAGGCGGGCGATGGCCGCGTCGAAGTCGTCGTCGGTGAACTTCGAGGGGTCCTTGCCCATGTCGATGAGCGTCATGCCGACGCTGTCGCGCATCTCGGAGAGGAAGCCGACGCGCCCCTTGAGCTTGGGGCTGTCCAGGAGCTGCGACACCGAGGTGATGTCCTCGCCGTCGGTCGCCTTCTTGTTGTACGCGATGACGGTGGAGATGCCGGTCCAGGGGTACGAGTAGGCCCGCCCCGGGTCCCAGTCCGGGTCGCGGAACTGGGAGGCCAGATTGGCGTACGCGTGCGGCAGGTTCGCCGGGTCCAGTTTCTGGACCCACCCGAACCGGATGAGCCGGGCAGCGAGCCAGTCGGTGACGCAGATGAGGTCGCGTCCGGTGTCCTGGCCCGCCGCGAGCTGCGGCTTGATCTTCCCGAAGAACTCGACGTTGTCGTTGATGTCCTCGGTGTACTTGACCGTGATCCCGGTGCGCTTCGTGAAGGCGTCCAGGGTGGGGCGACGCTCGTCGTCGTCGACGTCCATGTACTCGGTCCAGTTGGAGAAGGCGATCCGCTTCTCCTTGTCCGAGTGGTCGTCGGACGAGACATCGCCCTGGCCCTTGCTCGCTGCCGGAATGCCGCAGGCGCTGAGCGCGCCGAGACCGCCGATGGCGAACGCTCCACTCGTGCCGGCTCGCAGCAGGGAACGGCGGGTGAGGGCGCCCCTGCCGTTCCTGAGGCTGCGGTGCATGGCGGCCAGTTGGGCCGGGGACAGGGGTTCGGGCTCGTACTGCTCCATGCGCTTGGTTGCCCTTTCGGGAGGATGGGGCCGCTGGTCGGGCGGCCTATCGGCTATCGGTCCCCGAAGATCGTGCGGTGCCAGTCCTTGCGGACGACCGCGGTGTTGTCGAACATGACGTGCTTGATCTGCGTGTACTCCTCGAAGGAGTAGGCGGACATGTCCTTTCCGTAGCCGGATGCCTTGTATCCGCCGTGCGGCATCTCGCTGAGGATCGGGATGTGGTCGTTGACCCACACGCAGCCCGCCTTGATCTCGCGGGTTGCGCGGTTGGCGCGGAACACGTCGCGGCTCCAGGCGGAGGCGGCGAGCCCGTACGGGGTGTCGTTGGCGAGCCTGATGCCTTCCTCGTCGGAGTCGAAGGGCAGCACTACGAGGACGGGCCCGAAGATCTCGGACTGCACGATCTCGCTGTCCTGCGCGGCGTCGGCGATGAGGGTGGGCTTGTAGAACGCCCCGGGGTGGTCCAGTGCCTCGCCGCCGGTGACCACGCGCGCGTAGGAGCGTGCCCGGTCGACGAAACCGGCGACGCGGTCGCGGTGTACGTGCGAGATGAGCGGCCCGAGGTCGGTGTCGTCGGCGAAGGGATCACCGAGCCGCACACTCTCCATGAGCTCGGCGACGCCCTCCACGAAGGCGTCGTACAGCGGACGCTGCACGTACGCGCGCGTGGCGGCCGTGCAGTCCTGCCCTGTGTTGATGAGCGCGCCGGCGACCGCGCCGTGCACGGCGGCATCGAGGTCGGCGTCGTCGAAGACGACGAACGGCGCCTTGCCGCCGAGCTCCAGGTGCAGCCGCTTCACGGTGGAGGTGGCGATCTCGGCGACGCGCTTGCCGACGCCGGTGGACCCGGTGAAGGAGGTCATGGCGACGTCGGGATGCCCGACGAGCCGCTCTCCGGCATCGCGCCCGGCCCCGCTGATGATGTTGACGACGCCGTCCGGGATGCCCGCCTCGGTGGCCGCCTGCGCGAAGAGGAGCGAGGTGAAGGGGGTCAGCTCGGCGGGCTTGAGGACGATCGTGTTGCCCGCGGCGATGGCGGGGAGCACCTTCCAGGCGGCCATCTGGAGGGGGTAGTTCCAGGGGGCGATGGAGCCGACGACACCGATGGGCTCACGCCGTACGTACGAGGTGTGGTCGCCGGAGTACTCACCGGCCGACTGTCCCTGAAGGTGCCGGGCGGCGCCCGCGAAGAACGCGGCGTTGTCGACGGTCCCCGGTACGTCGAACTCCCGGCTGAGCTTGATGGGCTTGCCGCACTGGAGCGACTCGGCCTGCGCGAACTCCTCGGCGCGCTCGGCCAGTACGCCGGCGAAGCGGTGCATGGCGTCGGAGCGCTCGCCGGGGGTGGCGCCGGCCCACTCGGGGAAGGCCTGCGCGGCGGCGGCGACAGCGGCGTCGACGTCCTTCTCGCCCGCGAGTTGGTATCGGTGGACCTCGGCGCCGGTGGCCGGGTCGACGACGGCGTGGGAGCGCCCTGAGGTGCCCTCGGTCAGCCGTCCCGCGATGTACTGCGCGCCCTCCGCGAAGTGGTCCTGCGCCTGGAAGTTGTGCATGACGCTCTCCTCCGCCGTCGTCCCCGTCCCAGGGGGTCGGCGTAGCTCCAGATCGATTTGAGTGCCGATCCTGACAGAGCAGTGGTACTCCAACAAGTGATTCCGTTGTTGCCTTTTGGTTACGCGACGGAATCTGTCGACCAGGTGTCGAGTTGTCCTGGAAAACCCAGGACGGAATGTCAGTGGTGCGTGCCAAAATCGCATGCATGACGAAGATCGACTCGGTGGACGCGCTGGTCGCGGCCGTGCGGGCGGGCGAGCCTGTGAAGTATTTGCACTTCTGGGGCCACAGGCCGCGGCGGGACGGGACGCTCGGTTCGAGCTGCCTGAGCCAGTGGTGGCCGTCGCCGTTCACCGTGGACGGCGTGGAGTACGGGACGGCCGAGCACTGGATGATGGCCGCCAAGGCCCGCCTCTTCTCCGACGCGGAGGCGGAGCGAGCGGTCCTCGCCTCGCGTACGCCCGCCGAGGCGAAGAAGGCGGGGCGCCTGGTGCGGGGCTTCGACGAGGCGATATGGGAGCGCGAGCGGTTCGGCATCGTGGTCGAGGGCAGCGTGCGGAAGTTCGCGTCCACGCCCGCGCTCTCGTCCTTCTTGGCCGGCACGGGGTCGCGGGTACTGGTCGAGGCGAGCCCTATGGACCGTGTCTGGGGGATCGGCCTGGCGGCCGATGACGAGCGGGCCCATGACCCGGAGAGGTGGCGGGGGCCGAATCTGCTGGGCTTCGCGCTGATGGAGGCGCGGGACCGCTTGCGCTAGGGGTTCCTTGGCCGCGGGGTCTGGCCGGGGGCCTTGCGTCGGCCCCGTCCTGAGCCGCCGCTTCGCGGCGGGTGTCTCCCGCCCACCCACCCGATTGCCCTGCGGTGCGATGCGGGGTAATCGGGTGGGTGGGCGGGAAAGATCCGCCGCGAAGCGGCGGCTCAGGCCAGGCAGACAAGGCGCCCCGCCCGAGAAAAGCGGGGTCAGGAGCCGACAGCCACGGAGGCCGAATAGTTGCCGCCCACCGAAGCCGCGCCGTCCTCCTCGAACGCGTCGTCCGGGACCACGATCAGCACCACCAGCAGCGCCACCCCCAGCACGATGCCCGCGATCCCGCAGATGATCCCGGCCAGCGCCTGGCCAGGGTTCGTGGCCTCGCCCCGGCTCGCCCTGCCGCGTCCGATCGACCCGAAGATGATCGCGAGGATGCCGAGGACGATCGCCAGGGGCCACAGGCAGAAGCCGACGGCCGCGATGATCCCGAGGACGAGCGCGGTCACGCCCATGCCGTTGGCGGGCGCCATCGGCATCGCGGGCCACCCGTATCCGGGCGGGCCCTGCCCCTGGTAGCCCGGGTAACCGGGGTACCCCGGGTAGCCGGGGTGTCCCTGCGGTCCGGGGTATCCGTAAGGCACCTGCCCAGGCCCTTCGGGCCCGATCGGTGGCGGCGGCACCGGCTCTCCCGAAGCAGCCGCACCCGACGGGGGCGGCGACAGAGGCGCCGCCCACGGATCCCGCTTCTCCAACGGGACGGGCGCCCCCTGCGGGGCGTGCGGTCCCTGCGGGGCGTGCGGTCCCTGCGGTGCCTGCGACCCGTACGGTCCCTGCGCCCCCTGCGACCCCCGCGGAGCCGCGTCCTCAGGTGGCGCCCACGGGTCCCTTTCGGGCTCGGCGTCCGGTGCGGGCCCCTCGGACTGGGACATGGCGGGTCACCTCTTTCCTGCGGTTCCGTCATGCTACGACCCCCGCCCTCGACGGGCTGGACGCCGCCTACGATGATCCCCGACCCACCGATCAGCCGATCAAGCCCGTTCCTGGGGAGGAAACCGTGACCGACCGCCACACCGCAGGCCAGCAACGCGACCCGCACGCCTTCATCGCAGGACTGCCCAAGGCAGAACTGCACGTGCACCACGTCGGCTCGGCATCTCCCCGCATCGTCTCGGCCCTCTCCGCCCGCCACCCCGACTCCAAGGTGCCCACGGACGTAGAGGCCCTCGCCGACTTCTTCACGTTCACGGACTTCGCCCACTTCGTCCAGGTGTACCTCTCGGTCGTGGACCTGGTCCGCACCGCCGACGACGTACGCCTGCTCACGTACGAAGTCGCCCGCGACATGGCCCGGCAGAACATCCGCTACGCCGAGCTGACCGTCACCCCCTACAGCTCCGTGCGCCGCGGCATCGACGACCGCGCCTTCATGGACGCCATAGAGGACGCCCGCAAGGCGGCCGAGGACGAGCTCGGTGTCGTACTGCGCTGGTGCTTCGACATCCCGGGCGAGGCCGGGCTCGAATCCGCCGAGGAGACGGTCCGGCTCGCGACCACCGACAAGCTGCGCCCCGAGGGCCTGGTCTCCTTCGGGCTCGGCGGCCCCGAGATCGGCGTGCCGCGGCCGCAGTTCAAGCCGTACTTCGACCGCGCGATCGCGGCGGGCCTGCACTCCGTCCCGCACGCGGGCGAGACCACCGGGCCCGGCACCATCTGGGACGCCCTCACCGACCTGCGCGCCGAGCGCATCGGCCACGGCACCAGCGCCGCCCAGGACCCGAAGCTCCTCGCCCACCTCGCCGAGCACCGCATCCCGCTCGAGGTCTGCCCGACGTCGAACATCGCGACGCGCGCGGTCGCCACCCTCGACGAGCACCCGCTCAAGCAGTTCGTCGCCGCCGGGGTCCCGGTCACCATCAACTCCGACGACCCGCCGATGTTCAGTACGGACCTCAACAACGAGTACGCGATCGCCGCCCGCCTCCTCGACCTCGACGAGCGAGGCATCGCGGACCTGGCGAAGAACGCCGTCGAGGCGTCGTTCCTCGACCCCGCGGGCAAGGCGAAGCTCGTCGCGGAGATCGACACGTACACGCGGACCTGGCTCGCCCCCTAGCGCGGCACCACAATGGGCCCATGCGCACCGTGACAGCCGTGGCCCACCGAGGCGATCCCTACCGCGTCCGCGAGAACACCCTCCCGTCCCTGCGCTCCGCGCTCGACCGGGGCGCGGACGCGGTGGAGATCGATGTCCGTCTCAGCCGTGACGGTGTCCCCGTCCTGCTGCACGACGCGACCCTCAAGCGTCTGTGGGAGCTCGACCGCCCCTTGTCCGTGCTCTCCGCGGACGAGGTGCGCGGCCTCACCGAGGACGGCGTACCCACGCTCGAAGAGGCCGTCGCGGCGACCGAAGGACACCGGCTCATGGTGGATCTGCCGGGCGCCACACCGGAGTCCGTACGCGCGGTCGTCGGCGCCGTCGCCGACTGCGGGGCGTCGGAGCGGGTGTACTACTGCGCGGGCGCCCGGACGATGCTCGCGGTGCGCGCGGCGGATCCCGCCGCCGAGATCGCCCTGACCTGGACGACCCTGGCCCCGCCGCGCCACGCCGTGCTCGAAGCGATCAAACCCCGCTGGCTCAACTACCGCTTCTCGCTGCTCGGGCGTGAACTGGTCGGGCAGGTGCAGCGTCAGGGGCTGCTCGTCTCGGCCTGGACACCGGACACGAAGCGCGCGATGCGCCGCCTCATCGACCTCGGCGTCGACGCGATCACGACCAACCGCATCGTCACGCTGGACGCCCTGCGCGTTCAGGACGCGCGGCCCGGCGGCGCGCTCTCGTAGCCGGGCGATCCCTCAACTAGCTTGTGGGACATGGGGAACAGCGACGACGACAAGCGGGAAGAGCCGCTCTTCGTGTACGAGCGCGACGAACAGGGGTACCGCGGCCACCGCCTCAATCCGCGGCATCCCGTCGGCCGCATGCTGCTCATCGCGCTCCTGGTCGGCATCGTCCTCGTCATCCTGCTCATGGCGAGGTGACGGCCCCGGCCTGAGGGGGCAGGGGGCAAGAAGGCAGGCGGTCACGGCTGAGGGGCCCCTGCGGCGTACGCCAGCGGCGGCGCGATGGCCTGCGCGTCCACCTCCTCCCCCACCCAGAGCCCGATGAGCAGCGCCGCCGTCGCCTCCACCAGACCGGCCCGCTCCAGGCCGCCCGCGGCGAACGGCGCGCAACCGATGTCCTTCACCAGTTCCCGTACGACATCCAGCGCGCCCTCGTCGTCCCCGCACACCGGGACCGCGAGCGGTCGGCCGTCGAAGACCGGTGGCTTCATCCGCCACACGTCCTCGTGGCAGAGGTTGAACGCCTTGACGACACGCGCTCCGGGAGCCGCGTCGGCGAGCCGTCGTGCTGCCGACGGGCCGCCCTCGGTGAGCAGGGCGAAGCCGGGCCCCACCGGGTTCGAGCAGTCGATCAACGCCCTTCCGTCCAGGGCGACTTGGAGCCCGCCGGCCAAACCCGCCCCCGCCTCGTACGGCACGGCGAACAGCACCGCGTCCCCGAACTCGGCCGCCTCGCGCGGCGTCCCGTGCCCCGCGGCGCCCATCCTCGCGGCGAGTGCCGCCGCACGGCCCTCGTCCCGGCCTCCGATAAACACCTCGTGTCCCGCGCGCACCCACTGCGTGCCGAGCGCGTCCGCCATGCCGCCCGTGCCGATGATGCCTATGCGCATGCCTGTCTTCCTCTCGTCCCACGTCCCCGGCCACCGGGGTACGGAACGACAGTAGGAAAGTGCTCAGGCACCATTCGGTACGTGACGAACGACGATCTGCTCGCCGACTGCCGCGCCCGGCTCGCCTTCGATCTGCTCGCGAACACCTGGAACGCGGTGGCGCTCTGGGCCCTGCGCCACGGCCCGCGCCGGCCGGGTGAACTGCGCGGTCTGATCGGCGGCATCAGCCCCAAGATCCTCACCGAGACGCTGCGCCGCCTCGAATACAACGGCCTGGTCTCACGGCAGTCGTACGCCGAGTCGCCGCCCCGCGTCGAGTACGAACTCACCGCCCTCGGCCGTACGTTGCTCGACCCGATCGAGGCCTTCGGAGCGTGGGCCTTCGACCACGGGGACGAGGTCATGGCGGCGCAGGAGCGCGCCGATGGCCTGTCGGCCGGCGCCCCCTAGGGGAATCCCGCCCGACACCCCTGAGGCATATGGGTGTTGACCCCTCAGGGATCAGCGGGCCGCCACCCTCCCCCGTGAGGATCCGCCCTGCCCGGGAGATCACCAGGATGGACAGCACAGGTCCCACACCACAGCCCACCTGGAGTCGCATCGTGCAGTTCCCCGCCCGCACCGCTCTCGCCGCCGCCCTCGTCATCGGCCTCACCGGCGCCGCGACCGCCCCCGCCCTCGCGGACGCCCCGTCCGCCGCGGTTTCCCCTCAGGGTTCCGCGCCGGACGGCAAGGCCCTGCGCGCCGCGATCAAGGGGCTCCCGAACGCCGACGCGACCGCCGCCCTGGTCCGTGTCGGGGGCACCGACGGGACCTGGCGCGGCAGTTCCGGCGTACACGACGTGGTCACGGGCCGGAAGGCCGACCCGCACGGGCGCTTCCGCGCCGGATCGACGACCAAGATCGTGACCGCGGCCGTGGCGCTCCAACTGGCCGCCGAGGGCGACCTGGACCTCGACAAGCCGGTGCAGCACTACATGCCGGAGCTGTTCCCGGAGCGGAGCGAGGATCCGAAGAAGAAGTTCAAGCCCATCCCCGTCCGCAGCCTCCTCAACTACACCAGCGGGCTGCGGTCGGGCGACGGTTTCGACGACGAATACGCCCACCGCTACGACACGTTGGACTACCGGGAGGTCGTCGCGTCGGCCATCTCCAAGGGGCCCGAGCACGACCCCGGCGACCAGCAGCACTACCGCAACATCGGCTACACCGTGCTCGGCCTGCTGATCGAGCGGGTCACCGGGGATTCGTACGCCCATCAGGCGAGCGAGCGGATCTTCCGGCCGCTGCGCATGCGCGACACGTACTTCCCCGGCGCCGACCTCCGCATTCGCGGCCCGCACAACCGCGGCTACCAGAGCGTGAAGCAGCCGGACGGCACCACCCGGCTCGTCGACGTCACCGAGTGGAACCAGTTCGACCGCTTCGCGGCGGGCGACATGATCTCGTCCACCGCCGACCTGGAGGTCTTCACGCAGGCGCTGTTCGGCGGGGAGGTCGTGCCCCAGCCTCAGTTGAAGGAGATGTTCACCCTGCCGAAGCTGGCGCCCGGCGCCCCCGAACCCACCTTCGCCGCCGGGCTCCAGCGGCACGAGGTGAGCGATCAGGTGGTCTGGCTCAAGACCGGCTCCCGCTACGGCTACCTGAGCATGATCGCCTCCACCGAGAACGGCTCCCGGACCCTCGTCTACTCGGTCAACGCGACCGACGCCAAGGGGAAGGACATGAACCCGCTCGCCCAGCGGATCGCCCTGACCGCCTACGCGACGCCCGTCATGCTCGCGAAGACCGTGACGTTGTTGGGGTAGTAGTTCCGGTCCGCGTCGAACTCCCCGCCACATGTGATTAGGCGCAGCCCCGCGTGGTCGATGTTCTTGTAGACGTCCAGGGTGGGGAACTTCTTCTTCGGGTACTCCTCGACACGGTCCACCGCGAAGGTGGCGGTCTTCCCGTCCGCGCGCGTCACCTCGATCGTGTCCCCCGCCTTCATCGTCTTCAGCTTCTTGAAGACCGCGTCCGCGCCGTTCCAGGTCACATGTCCGGCGATCACCGCGGGGCCCCGGGAGCCGGGGGTGGGGCCGGGCTCGTACCAGCCCGCCAGATCGGGGTCCTTCGGCGTCGTCATCGCCCCGTCCCCGCTCTGCCCCAGCGTCTCCAACCCGCTCGAAACACCCAGGGAGGGGATGGCGACCCGCTGCGGAACCGACCGTTCCAGGGGCGCGGCGGCCTCGCCCGGCCCCTTCGACGGCGTGGGGCCGCCGCCCTCCGTGGCGTCCCCCGCCGCGCTCTGGCGGGGAGGCGCGGGTGAAGCAGCCGTACTGTCCTGCCCCGCACACGCGGTGAGCACCAGAGCCGCGGCGACGGCGGCGACCAGGGCGGCTGAGGCACGCCGGACCCCGGTCCACATCCGCCAGGCCGAGCGGCTCACGCGGCGTCCCCGGTCTTCGCGGCGACCACGGCGGCGGGCACCATGCGCCGCCGCGCGAGAACCAGCACCCCGGCGGCCGCCACCGCCGCCGCTCCGGCCGCGCCGGTAACGGCACCGGTGGACGTGCGACTCTCCGTGCCGCCGCCGGTCTCGACCCCGCCGATGGGGACGGACCCGACGGCCGCGCCCTTGACGACACCGCAGTTGGTCGGGGCGGTGGCCTCCTGGGGAAGCTTCGGGTCGAGTTCGCTCTTGCCCGCGCCCTCGAAGTCGTACTTGCCGTTGTCGTTGCGGTCGACGCCGTGCTGCACGATGTGCAGGTCCTTGATGTGCTCGACCACGTCCTGCCCCACGGTGATGGTCCGCTTGTAGGAGACCTTGCCCTGCGCGTCGGCCACCGGCATCCGGTCCACGGCGAGACCGCTGCCCGCGTCGGTGCCCCCGGACTCGGTCAGCGAGATGTTGATGTCGCCGTAGTGGACGGTGGCCTCGGTGTTGTCGAGGATGCCGTCGCCGTTGGTGTCGTCGCCGTCGTCCGGGCACTGGAAATCGTGCCCGTCGGTGGAGCCGTGCAGGTGCTGCGCCGACGGCTGTCCCGGCACGAGCCCCTCGGACTTGATCCACACGGTCAGCGCGTTGCCACGCAGGCTCAGGAGCGCCGTTCCCGTGGATCCGGAGTCGTTCAGCGCCGCCAGGTCGATCTGGTAGGCCGGGGGATCCGCCGCGAACACCGGGGTCGACACAGCCACGGTGAGGAGGGCGGCAGGCAGAGCGGCGAGCGCCGCGAGAAGGCCGATTCGCTTGGGCATCACGTTCGTTCCTTTCGGTTACCCATGAAACGCAACGAGACTCGCGGGTGTTCAAATTGAGCACGGGGAACAGGAAGGAAGCGTGATCGTGGGGGCCGAGTGGGACTGGAGCCGCGGCGAGACACTGCTGCGCGTCGACGACCCGGCCGACTGGGACGCGGCGTACGACCGCGGCGAGCGAAGCCTCGGTACGGCGGTGATCGGCCTGGCCTTCAACTGCACCCTGGAGGAGGCATCGCCGCGCATAGTCAGGGCGATGCGACTGGCGGACCGCGGGCAGCGCGGGTTCGCCTACACCGCGGCCGGCGTCGCCGCCCGCCTCAACGGTGAACTGACACCCGAGCTGTACGCCGCGCTCCGCGCCGAAGGCCATCGCGGCTTCGCCGAGACCGCCGTCGACGACACCCTGACCTTCGTGCCGTTCCGGAAGCTGCCGCTGTGGTTCAAGTGGCGGACGGTCGCGTCAAAGGTGCAGGACAAGCTGGCGACCTGGCGGCTGAACGTCACGTACGCGGCCGAGGACGCCCGTAAGGCCCTGCGCCGACGCCGGTCCTGAGCAACGCCCCCGCTACAACCCCGCGATCGCGTTCCACCGCTTCGCGAACTCCGTTCGCTCCTCCGACGTGATGTCCCGCGCGATCGCGAGCCGCTTCCGCATCGCGTCGTCCGGGAAGATCAGCGGGTCCTCGGCCAGCGAAGCCAGTTCCTTGTCCTTGGACGAGGCGAGGATGTCGCGCGCGGCCGGCACGGGGCAGACGTAGTTGACCCAGGCGGCCAGCTCCGCGGCCACCTCCGGCTCGTAGTAGTAGTCGATGAGCCGTTCCGCGTTCCGCTTGTGGCGGGCCAGGTTGGGGATCATCAGGGATTCCGCCCACAGCTCGGCGCCCTCATCGGGGACGACGAACTCGATGTCAGGGTCGTCCGCCTGGAGCTGGATCACGTCACCGCTGTAGGCCTGGCAGGCCAGGACGTCGCCGCTGGAGAGGTCCTTGATGTAGTCGTTGCCCGTGAAGCGGCGGATGTGCTTCGAGGCCACCAGCTTCTCCACCCGGTCGCACATCCGGTGGAAGTCGTCGGCCTTCCACTTGGTGATGTCGACCCCGTCGCCCTGCATCAGCAGCGCGAACGACTCGTCGAGGCCGGAGAGCAGCGTGACCCGGCCCTTGAGGTCGTCGTCCCACAGGTCGGAGACCTGCTTGATCTCCCGGCCGAGCCTGCGCTTGTTGTACGCGATGCCGGTGATGCCGGACTGCCAGGGAACGGTGTGCTTGCGCCCCGGGTCGAAGTGCGGCGAACGCAGCAGCGGGTCCAAGTACTTGGTCACGTTGGGCTGGCGCGCGCGGTCCATCTCCTGGACCCAGCCGAGCCGTACGAAGCGGGCGCACATCCAGTCGCTGATGACGATGAGGTCGCGGCCGGTCTCCTGGTGGTTCATCAGGGACGGGCTGATCTTGCCGAAGAACTCGTCGTTGTCGTTGATCTCCTCCGTGTAGCGGACGTCGATGCCGGTCCGCTTCTCGAAGGCGTCGAGCGAGGGCCGCTTCGTCGTGTCATCGTCGTCGGTGTCGATGTAGAGCGGCCAGTTCGCGAAGGACAGTGTCTTGTCCTGCCGGGAACGGTCCCCGGCGGCGCGCTCGCCGGGGCCTATGTACGCGGCGGGCACGCCGCAGCCCGCGAGCGCGCTGACGGCCGCCCCGCCGCCGAGGGCACGCAGCAGGGACCGGCGGGAGACTGAGGAGGCACTGGGGTTCGCTCGCACTCCGGCAGCATGCGCCTGCGTGTCACGTACAGGCAATGGACGCTGCGTCGAGCCGAGCGGTCGGGAAGCGACACCCTGTCCACCGACGTGATCACACCGGCGCCAGCCACCCCGCCAGATCCCCCGCGGTGATCCGCTCAAGCGGCGAGGCGTCGACCGGACCCGGGTAGAGCCTGTACACCGTGCCGGACGCGATGCCCTCCACGCCCCCCAACTCGCCGTGCAGCAGCGCCAGAAGAGCGCGGCGGCCCGCAAGCTCGGGCTCCGGCTCCGCGCGCAGCTCGTCCGGCTCCCAGCCGTCGCGGACGCGCAGCGCGAAGTCGGCGCGCGGCTCGTCGTCGGCACGGCGGTAGCCCCACAGGACGTGGCCACGGCCGCGCACGTACACGGGTCCTTCGGTGCGGGCCGCCGCCGCCCAGCAGGCGAGGTCCCACAGGGTGGCCCGGCCGCGCGGCTCGAACGTGCCGAGAAGGTCGTTGCCCATGCGGCCGAGCTGCTTGCGGTAACGCCACACGTCGTGGTTGCCGTCGCCCGTGGAGACGGTGACGTCGGCCCACCAGGCGCGCCGCGCCCGCAGGTCGACGATCATCGGCACGCGCAGCGCCGCGTCACCGGCGAGGTCGAAGCGCTGCCGGACCGTGCGCGGGTCGTACACGGCCCTCTTCGTACCCTCCACCGCCATGAACCCCGCGAAGGCGTCCGGCAGTTCGTCGAAGGGGACGTTGTTGTACGAGAGGACCGCGGGCACCACGAAGCGCACCCCCACGTGGGCGAGGCGCGGCAGGTCCAGGTCCAGGTACTCGGTGGCGCCGTGCGGGGCGGGCGCCGCCGTCAGGTCCCCGGAGTGCCGGGCGGCGCCGCCCGCGTACGCCAGGTGTGTGTAGTCGCACAGGCCGACGAAGCGCCACAGGTCGTCGTAGAGCGCGACGGACAGATCGAGGTCGACGCGCACGCCCTTGGGCTGGAGCCAGTGCAGGAAGAGCCTCACGTTCTCGCTGTCCGCGGGCATGGGCAGCGAGCTGCCGCGCGGCACCGCGACCAGCGATGCCGCGGACGCGCGCTCGGCGAACGGCACCGGAAGGTCGGCCAGCGAGGCGTCGAGGACAGCGACGTCGTACCGCTCGCCCTCCCCCGCGGCGAGCCGCCGCACGGCCTCCGCCTCGATCAGCTCACCGGCGCGCCCCGCGACGCGGGACGGCAGCGGCGGTCGGCCGTCGTCGATCGCGTAGGCCTGGGTGACGCGCCCGCGCGGGAAGAAGACTCGGCGGCGCCCGGGCGCGGAACGGACCTTCATGCGGCCGTACGCGCCGAGCAGCGGCCCGGGAGCGGTGTGCGGCAGGGCGTCGGCGAGCGCCGCGCCCACGGCCTCCGGCAGGGTCGTCGAACCCGACCGCGCCAGCAACAGGTCGAGGCGGCGCAGGAGTTCACCCGGGCGTTCGCGCAGGAGGCCGGCCGCGGCCTCGGTGTCCCAGCGGCCGAGCGCCTCCTCGACGCGCCCCTGCCAGGTGGAAATCCGCAGCCGGTCGCCTTCGATGCGGACGTCATCGTGGCGTGCGGCTTCGGCGAGCAGCGTCTCGCCGAGCGCGCCGTCCCCGATGCGGGTCCCGCGCAGGACCGCGAAGGCGAGCGCCACGCGCGCGTGCCGGTGGGCCTGCTCGAAGGGGTGCAGGATTTCGCCGACCCGCTTCCAGGCGCGCGGGTGGCGTGCCATGCCCTCGGCGAGATGCCGGAAGTCGAACCGGTCGAGCAGGGCGAGGAGTTCACGGCGTACAGGACGCGGAAGGCCGCGCAGGCGCGGCAGTTCGAGCAGGTCGGGGTCGCCCCCGGACCGTACGACGAGGATGCGCAGCACGTCCGTGGCGGTGTCCGCGTACCGGCCCACGAGCCCGCCCGCGTCCGGCAGTCCGAGCAGCGGCGCGAGGGCGAGCGCCTTGCTCTCGCGCAGGGGAATCGCGTCCGGGAGCCAGTCGGCGGCGTCGGCCGGGTCCAGGTGCCCCAGCAGCAGCACCAGGTCGTCGTGGTCCTGGGGACTCAGGGGCGTACGGCGGGCAAGCAGGGCGGCGAGTTCGGCGGCGGCGTCACCGGGCGCCGCCAGGCGCAGCGCGCGCAGGATCTCGCCGCCGTCACCGCCGAGGCCTGCCCCGGTGTCGAACCAGGGGTCGGTGGGCCCGTCCGTCTCGTAGCGGTTCTCGCAGACCGGGCAGGCGTACCAGACGCAGCACAGGTCGCAGCAGCCCGTGTCCAGCTCCTTGCGGTGGCAGTCGTCGCACAGCAGGTGCGCGCAGGGCGCGAGCGCACGGACGCGTGCCTTGGTGCCCGCGCAGTTCATGCAGGGCTGGTGCGGCTGGGCGGCGAGGTACTCGACGACGACGGAGGTGTAGCGGTCGTACGCGGGCTGGTACGCGGTCTCGGCGGGGAACCGCGCGAACAGCGGGGCATGGCGCCGGTCGGACCCCATCAGCGCGTCGACGTCGGCGATCAGTTTCATGCCGGTCGCGGCGAGGTCGGCGACGGAGAGCGCGGTGAGCGCGCGGCGCAGCGGGGCGGTCAACAGGTGCCCGCGGTCGGCGAGTTCGGCTTCGAGGACGACCACGGCGGCGTCGGTCTCGGCGGACCGCCCGGCGCCGGAGGGAACACGCACGCTCTGGCGGCGGCGCAGCAGCAGCCCCGCGAGATCATCGGCCGTCGTCATCAGGTCCCACCCCCGTAGGTACAGAAAAGGCGGGGGCGGAGAGTGCGTGCGCTACGGATCTTTTGCAGAGAAGAGAAAGAAGGAAGCACACAACGGAGCCGCCCCCGCGTTCCTGACGGTACGCGGGGGCGGCGGGGCCGGGCATCTGAATTAGCCCAGTGACGAGGAGGCTTAGCCCTCGATCGACGTCATGACGTGCTTGATGCGCGTGTAGTCGTCGAAGCCGTACGCCGAGAGGTCCTTGCCGTAGCCGGACTTCTTGAAGCCGCCGTGCGGCATCTCCGCGACCAGCGGGATGTGCGTGTTGATCCAGACGCAGCCGAAGTCGAGGACCTTGGACATGCGCATCGCACGCGCGTGGTTCTGCGTCCAGACCGAGGACGCAAGGGCGTAGTCCACGCCGTTCGCGTACGACACGGCCTGCGCCTCGTCCGTGAAGGACTGGACGGTGATGACCGGGCCGAAGACCTCGTTCTGGATGATCTCGTCATCCTGCTTGAGACCCGAGACGACGGTCGGGGCGTAGAAGAAGCCCTTCTCGCCGACCCGCTGGCCGCCCGCCTCGACCTTGGCGTGCGCCGGAAGGCGGTCGATGAAGCCGGAGACCTGCTTCAGCTGGTTGGCGTTGTTGAGCGGGCCGAAGAGCACGTCCTCGTCGTCCGGCTGGCCGGTCTTCGTGTCGGCCGCGGCCTTGGCGAGCGCGGTCACGAACTCGTCGTGGATGGACTCGTGGACGAGCACGCGCGTGGCGGCCGTACAGTCCTGGCCCGCGTTGAAGAAGCCCGCCACCGAGATGTCCTCGACGGCCTTGGCGATGTCGGCGTCCTCGAAGACGACGACCGGGGCCTTGCCGCCCAGCTCCAGGTGGACCCGCTTGAGGTCCTTGGACGCGGACTCGGCGACCTGCATGCCGGCGCGCACGGAGCCGGTGATGGAGGCCATCGCCGGGGTGTTGTGCTCGACCATGGCGCGGCCGGTGTCACGGTCGCCGCAGACGACGTTGAAGACGCCCTTGGGGACGATGGAGCCGATGATCTCGGCCATCAGGACGGTCGACGCGGGGGTCGTGTCCGAGGGCTTGAGGACGACGGTGTTGCCCGCGGCGAGCGCCGGGGCGAACTTCCATACACCCATCATCATCGGGTAGTTCCAGGGCGCGACCTGCGCGCAGACGCCGATCGGCTCGCGGCGGATGATGGAGGTCAGACCCTCCATGTACTCGCCGGCCGCGCGGCCTTCGAGCATCCGGGCCGCGCCCGCGAAGAAGCGGATCTGGTCGACCATGGGCGGGATTTCCTCGGACCGGGTGAGCCCGGTCGGCTTGCCCGTGTTCTCGACCTCGGCCGCGATGAGCTCCTCGGCGCGCTCCTCGAAGGCGTCGGCGATCTTCAGCAGGGCCTTCTGGCGCTCGGCGGGCGTCAGGTCACGCCAGGCGGGGAACGCGGCGGCGGCCGCCTCCATGGCGGCGTCGACGTCGGCCTGCCCCGACAGGGGCGCGGTGGCGTAGGCCTCGCCGGTGGCGGGATTGACCACCTCGGTGGTCCGCCCGTCGGCGGCGTCCCGGAATTCTCCGTCGATGTAGTTACGCAGACGGCGCAGCTCGGTGGTCACTTCCGGCCCTCCAGTCAGATGTCCAGTGGATGAGACACCCACCCTAGTCGGTGTACCGACGCTTTCAACATACCCGGAGGCCCAGAACTGCGAAATCCGTGACTATCGAAGCTCCAGACAACGAATTTCATCGATCTGGCCTTGCGGAACTGTCGAGTCCTGTGCACCATGGGGTCGTGGCCAGTCGCAGCGCAGATTCCAGCAGTTCCCGACACGGGAACGGTTCTTCGTCCATCGACGCCGTCTCCCTGGCGATCATCGAACAGCTTCAGGAGGACGGACGCCGTCCGTACGCCGCCATCGGCAAGGCCGTGGGCCTGTCCGAGGCGGCCGTGCGGCAGCGCGTCCAGAAGCTGCTCGACCAGGGCGTCATGCAGATCGTCGCCGTCACGGACCCGCTCACCGTGGGTTTCCGGCGCCAGGCAATGGTCGGCATCAATGTCGAGGGCGATCTGGATCCGGTCGCGGAGGCGCTGACGGCCATGGCCGAGTGTGAGTACGTGGTGATGACCGCGGGCTCCTTCGACCTGATGGTGGAGGTCGTCTGTGAGGACGACGACCACCTTCTCGACGTGATCAACAAGCGCATCCGCGCCCTCCCCGGCGTGCGCTCCACCGAGAGCTTCGTCTATCTGAAGCTCAAGAAGCAGACCTATATGTGGGGAACCCGATAGCCGTGAGCAAGGACCTCAGCCAGACCGCGTACGACCACTTGTGGATGCACTTCACCCGCATGTCGGACTACGAGAACGCACCCGTGCCCACCATCGTGCGTGGCGAAGGCACCTACATCTACGACGACAAGGGCAAGAAGTACCTGGACGGTCTGTCCGGTCTCTTCGTCGTCAACGCCGGCCACGGCCGTCACGAGCTCGCCGAGACCGCCTACAAGCAGGCGCAGGAGCTGGCCTTCTTCCCGGTGTGGAGCTACGCCCACCCGAAGGCCGTCGAGCTGGCGGAACGTCTCGCCAACTACGCGCCCGGCGACCTCAACAAGGTCTTCTTCACCACCGGTGGCGGCGAGGCCGTCGAGACCGCGTGGAAGCTGGCGAAGCAGTACCACAAGCTCACCGGCAACCACACGAAGTACAAGGTCATCTCGCGCGCGGTCGCCTACCACGGCACCCCGCAGGGCGCCCTGTCCATCACCGGTCTGCCCGCCCTCAAGGCCCCCTTCGAGCCGCTCGTACCGGGCGCGCACAAGGTGCCGAACACGAACATCTACCGCGCCCCGATCCACGGTGACGACCCGGTGGCCTTCGGCCGCTGGGCCGCCGACCAGATCGAGCAGGAGATCCTCTTCGAGGGTCCCGAGACGGTCGCCGCCGTGTTCCTGGAGCCGGTCCAGAACGCCGGTGGCTGCTTCCCGCCCCCGCCCGGATACTTCCAGCGGGTACGCGAGATCTGCGACAAGTACGACGTGCTGCTCGTCTCGGACGAGGTCATCTGCTCCTTCGGCCGCCTCGGCACGATGTTCGCCTGTGACAAGTTCGACTACGTCCCGGACATGATCACCTGCGCCAAGGGCATGACCTCGGGCTACTCCCCGATCGGCGCCTGCATCATCTCGGACAGGCTCGCCGAGCCGTTCTACAAGGGTGACAACACCTTCCTGCACGGCTACACCTTCGGCGGCCACCCGGTCTCGGCCGCGGTCGGCATCGCCAACCTCGACATCTTCGAGAAGGAGGGTCTCAACCAGCACGTCCTCGACAACGAGGACGCGTTCTACCAGACCCTGCGCAAGCTGCACGACCTGCCGATAGTCGGCGACGTCCGCGGCAACGGCTTCTTCTACGGCATCGAGCTCGTGAAGGACAAGGCCACCAAGGAGACGTTCAACGACGAGGAGACCGAGCGCGTCCTGTACGGCTTCCTCTCCAAGGCGCTGTACGAGAACGGCCTGTACTGCCGCGCCGACGACCGTGGCGACCCGGTCGTCCAGCTCGCCCCGCCGCTGATCTCCACGCAGGAGACCTTCGACGAGATCGAGGGCATCCTGCGCCAGGTCCTCACGGAGGCGTGGACGAAGCTCTGATCCCCCGGGTCCCGCCCCCAGGGACCCATAGTGTGATCGAGTGATCAACACCGGCCCCGGGGGCGCCCGTTCGAGTGAGAACGGGCGCCCCCGGGCCGCGTCGTTTCCAGGCAGCGCGGCCTGGATCCCTAGCGTGCCCAGTGACCGATCGGCCCCGCCTTCGTTCCCCCGTACGGGGGAGGCAAACTGATCTGAACCGAGGTGTACGTGATGGTGGCCCCGCCGGACAACGACGTGCTGTGGGCACGCGCCCTCCACGTCACACACAACGGCTCTCCCGCGCTCACCGGCGTATCGCTCGGTGTCCGCGAGGGCGAGATCCTCGCCGTCACCGGCCCGCGCGGCAGTGGCAAAACGACTCTCCTGCGCTGTCTCTCCGGCCAGCTCCTGCCCCAGGAGGGCGAGGTCTGGTTCAACAGCGCGCCGGTGCACACGATGGGCCCGGTGGTCCGCGAACGCCTGCGCCGCGACCGCTTCGGCTGGATCGACCCGCAGCCGCACCTCGTGCCCGAGCTCACGGCCTGGGAGAACGTCGCGATGCCGCTGATGCTGCGCGGCGCCTCGCACCGCGTCTCCAAGACCACGGCCCAGGAGTGGCTCGATCGCCTCGACATCGGTGACTGCGCCCGCAAGCGGCCGCACGCGCTGCTCCAGGCCCAGCGCCAGCGCATCGCCATCGCCCGCGCCCTGGTCACGATGCCGTCGGTGATCTTCGCCGACGAGCCGACCGCGCCGCTGCACCGCGCCGACCGCGCCCACGTCCTGCGCACGCTGACGACCGCGGCCCGCTCGCACGGCATTACGGTCGTCCTCGCCACGCACGACGCGGAGGTCGCCGCCCTCGCCGACCGGACGGTCACGCTGCTCGACGGGCGGCGCGTGAACACGGTGCACCTGCCGGGGTCGGGCGAGCTCGCGGCGGAGGTCGGCGCCGGGGACACCCCCGAGGCCGAGGGCACTGCCTCCGCCGAAGGCTCCGGGACCGCGGCCGCCGAGGGCGATTCCGACGACGCGGAAGGCCGGGCCGCGTGCTCGCTCTCCGTCTAGCCCGCGGGGCGCATCCCCTGGTCCAGCTGCGCAGGCTGCTCGTCGCCGCGGCCTCCGCCGGCACCGGCTTCCTGCTCCTGTGCACGCTGGGGTACGCGGTGGGCCACCCGGAGGCGTCCGGCGGGGCCCTGCTGCGGCTCGCCTGGTGCGTCGCGCCGATCGCCGCCACCGTGTACTTCGCCGTCACCGTCGCGCGCACCGACCCGGCGACCCGGCCGCGCTCCGGGCTCTCCGCGGTGGGGCTCGGTCCGGCCAGGCTCACGGTGCTCGCCACGATCTCCACGGCCGTGGCGTGCACGCTCGGCTCGATGGTCGCGCTCCTGTTCTTCCTACACCTGCGCGGCGATCTGACGGGCCTGCCGTTCGACGGCGCCGCGGCCGAACTGCTCGCCGCCGGGCAGCCGTTGCCCGTCGGCGCGGTGCTCACCCTGCTCGCCCTGGTCCCGCTGACCGCCTCCGCTGCCAGCGCGGCCGTACTGCGGCCCCGGACCGCGAAGCCCGGCGGCAAGCAGGAAGAACCGGCGGACCCGAACGCCCCGGCCGCCCCGCCGAGCGGCCTTCCCTGGGGGGTCGCGCTCCTCGCGGCGGGCCTCGCCGTCGAGACGTACGCGAGCCGATCCCCCGGCACCTCGGATCTGAGGATGCCGGGCGGCCTGACCGGAAGCCCCGCGGGTGTGCTCGCCGGGTGGGCGCTCACCGCGCTCGGTCTCGCTCTCGCGGGGCCCGGCCTCACGCATCTGTGCGGACGCATCCTCCAGGCTGCCAGGCCCGGCGCGATGCGGCTCCTGGCCGGGCGTGGGTTGCAGGAAGAGGCGCGGCGGATCGGGCGGCCGCTCGGGGTGCTCTGTGTGGTGGCCTCCGGGGCGTACGCGGCGCTCACGCTCTACTCCGGTGCCCGGCCCGACGTCGGCCCGCTGACCACGCTCGGCTCGCTGCTGGTCGCGGGCTGCGCGGTCCTCACGCTGGCCACGGCCGCGATCGAGGCCAAGCACGCGCGCTCGGAGACGACGTCGGCGCTGCTTCAGCTCGGGGCCCCGGCGTCGACGCTGCGCGGCACCGCCGCGCTGCGGGCAGGCGTGCTCGCGGCCGTGTTCGGGCCGCTGACCTGGGTGGTCGCGGAGCTGGCGGCACTGCCGCTCGCGGGCTGAGGAGTCCTCATCGAAGGCGCGGGAAAAAAATCCGCGCCGGGCGATGAGTTCTGCGTCGAACGTACGTCTAACCCTCCGTAAGACACGGAACGCACGCGCCGCGCAGCACTCACCGCAGAACTCACCGCAACGGGAGACACCTCATGTACCAGCAGATGATCTTCGTGAACCTCGCCGTGAACGACGTCGACAGCTCGAAGAAGTTCTTCACGGAGCTCGGCTACACGATCAACCCCCAGTTCACGACGGACGACTGCGCCTGCGTCGTGATCAGCGACACGATCGTCGCGATGCTCCTGAGCAAGTCGCGCTACCAGGACTTCACGACGAAGCGGATCGCGGACTCGACGACGACCAGCGAGACGCTGCTCTGTCTGAGCGCCGAGAGCCGCGAGAAGGTCGACGAGCTGGTGGACAAGGCCGTGGCGGCGGGTGGCACGGCGGGCAAGACGCAGGACTTCGGCATGATGTACGGCCGCGCGTTCGACGACCTGGACGGCCACACCTGGGAAATCATGTGGATGGACGAGTCGGAGGTCCAGGGCTGACTCCGAGGCGACGAGGCTACAAGTGGCCGGGGCTCATTCGACACTCGGCACTCAGCACTCGGCGCGGCCTGCTTAGCATGGGCGGATGCAGCCGACTCCCGAACCCGCATCCGCCCCCAGGCCCTCGTCCCGACTCCCGGGCGGCGACCGCGAGATCGAGTCGCTCGCCGAGTTCGACGAGATCGCCGCGGGCGGCTCCCTCGCCGGGTGCCGCGTCCAGGCCATAGACCTGACGGCGCGTACGACCGCGTTGACGGCGTGCGACGCCACGGGCGCGGTGTTCCTCGGCTGCCCGATGGAGCCGAGCGCGGCGGACGCGATGCGGGCCGCCGGGGCGCTGGTGTTCCCGCCGGTCCCCGGCCTGCCGTTCGACCCGTACCGCGGTCTTCTCCACACGCCGGAAGAACTCTTCGCGGGACTCTCCGAGGGTGGGTACGAGGCGACTCCTGACGCCCGTGCGTACGAGTGGTTCCAGGAGACCAAGGCCGACGGCGACGTCTTCTCCTCGATGCTCCGCGCGATCCACGACGACTCGATCTCGGACGCCCTCGACGAACTGCTCGTCAGCGCGCGGGTGGTGGGCGTGATGGGCGGCCACGCGATGGCCCGCGGCACGACGGCGTACGAGGGCGCCGCGCGGCTCGGCCGCTCGCTCGCCCGCGCCGGGTTCACGGTCGCCACCGGCGGCGGCCCCGGCGCGATGGAGGCCGCGAACCTGGGCGCGTACGCGTCCGTCTTCCGCGACGAGATGCTGGACGAGGCGCTCGAACTCCTCGCCAAGGCGCCGTCGTTCACGCCTTCGGTCACCGAGTGGGCGCGGGCGGCGTTCGACGTGCGCGAGCGCTGGCCGTCCGGCGGGGTGTCGGTGGGCATCCCCACGTGGTTCTACGGCCACGAGCCGCCGAACGCCTTCGCCACGCACCTGGCCAAGTACTTCGCCAACGCCACCCGCGAGGACGGCCTGCTCGCCCGCTCGAACGCGGGCGTGATCTTCCTCCCCGGCGCCGCGGGCACGCTCCAGGAGATCTTCGACGCGGCAACCCCGAACTACTACGAATCCCGCGGCGAACCGGCCCCCATGATCCTGGTGAACCACGACCACTGGACAAAACACCTCCCGGCCTGGCCACTGCTGCAGGCGCTGGCCCGGGGACGCTCGATGGAGTCACGGATCGCGCTGGTGGACGGGGTGGAGGAGGCTCCGGCGGCGCTCGCATCCATCCCGCCCGGCGGAACTTTCAGCCCGTCCGGCGCTTGAGGACGAACTCGGCGAAGCCAGTGACGACGGCAACCAAGGCCCCCGCACACCGGCACCCCACCCACCCCGGCGAAGGCTTCAGCCCGTCCGGCGTTTGAGGACGAACTCGGCGAAGCCGGTGACGACGGCAACCAAGGCCCCCGCGCCAGAGCGGGTTTTCGGGAAGGGGCGGGGTTGGGGAGAACGCATTACTCGAACGAGGCCCGCGCCAGCCAGAAGTCCAGCAACTCCCGCTCCCCCAACACCTCCACGACCCTGCCATCCAACGGCCGCCGTCGATAGAACGCGAGCAGCACCTCGGTGAGCGGCCCTCGCAGCGCGACGCTCGCCTTCTCGTGTCCCCGTCGCCAGCTGAAGCCTTCCTCACCGAACTCGATGACCCACTCGGCGTTCAGCCCGGGCGGCGCGTCCGTCGCGTGCAGATGGATACTGCGCCCCGCCCCACGCAACTCGGCAGCACTGTCCCCCGGCTCAGACCGCTGCACGAACTGCACAATCTCCAGCCACTCGTCGATCGCGTCGGCGGCGACCTCAGGCGCGACCTCGAACGTGACCCCCGTGGCGATGGCCGCATCCGCACGGTGAATGACGGTCTCGTGCGTCATGCGCCGGGCCCAGAACCCGGCGTTCTGCGGTTCGGCCCAGGTCCACACGGGGCTGTCGGCGCGCGCGGTGGGGAACGTCTTGCCTGCCAGCTCGGCGGTCTCGGCGAGCCAGGCGTCGAGGGAGGCGAGGTCGTCGCCCTCGGGCCCGCGGATCCCCGGGACCTCCTCCTCCGGTATGTCCCCCGTGGCCCGCGTGCCCACCAGCCGCTCGGCCCACCGCACGGCGCCCCCGGTGTGGCGGGCGAGGAAGCCCAGGGTCCACTCCGGACAGGTGGGCACAGTGGCCGAGAGGTCGGCTCCGGCCAGCGTGGATCGCAACTGGCCCAGCTGCTCCGCGATTTCAGCGCAGTAGCGGTCGTACTCCAAGGAGGTCATGAGACGCACCCTAGATCGGCCACGGCCTCGCAGGCACCCGAGTTTCCCCCGCTCCGATCTCTCGCCTCAGCCCAGAATCACAACATCCCCCGCATCAAACGCAACCCCCACCGTCTCCCCCACCCCAGGCGCATCCCGCAACGCACAGGCCGCCTCAAGGCGCGGCCCCACCCGAGGCTCCAGATGAACGGCGACATGCGTACCCCGGAAGGTCCGCGCCGTCACCGCGCACGGCAGCCCCTCGTCGGCGGGCACGAGCCGCACCCCGGCCGGCCGCACAAGCAGCCGGCACCGCCCGTCCGCCGTACCCCCAGCACCCCCAGCACCCTCCGGCAACGGAACCTTGCCCCAGACGGTATCGGCCACGTCACCCGCCACCGTCGCGTCGACGACGTTGTCGAAGCCGAGGAACCGCGCCACGAACTCGTCCGCCGGATGCCTCCAGACCTCAAGTGGCGTACCGGACTGGGCAATCCGCCCGTCCCGCATCACCACGACCCGGTCCGCGAGCGCGAACGCCTCGCCCTGGTCGTGCGTGACCGCAAGGACCGTCGTGCCCAACTCGTCGAAGAGTTCACGGAGTTCGACGACAAGGCGCTCCCGCAGCGAACGGTCGAGCTGCCCGAGCGGCTCGTCCAGCATGAGCAGGCGCGGCCTCGGCGCGAGCGCACGCGCGAGGGCGACCCGCTGCTGCTCCCCGCCCGAGAGCGAGGCGACGGCCCGCCGCTGCGCACCCGGCAGCCCCACCAGTTCGAGCAACTCGGCCACCCGGTTGGCCTGTTCACCCCGCGAAGCGCCATGCATCCGCAACCCGAAGGCGACGTTGCCGGCCACATCGCGCTGCGGGAACAGCTGATGGTCCTGGAACATCAAGCCGACCCCACGCTTGTGCGCGGGCACCCCACGTTGGTCCTTCCCGCCGAGCAGGACCTGCCCGCCGTCGAGCTCCTGGAGCCCGGCGACCGCGCGCAGCAGCGTCGACTTGCCGCTGCCGCTGGGCCCGAGTACGCAGACGATCTCGTGCTCGTCGACCGCGAGCCCGACCCGGTCGAGCACGGCACGCGCCCCGAACCGCACGGTCGCGTCCACCAGCGTCAGCAAACCCACCCCTGCACTCCCACCCACACCCATCAGAACTCCCCAGTCGTGCGGTCGGTACGGAGCCGTTCGAGCAGCAGCAGCGACACCGCGCACACCACCATCAAGATCGTCGAAAGTGCCATCGCCTGGCCGTAGTTGAGCTCCCCGGCCCGCCCAAGGAGCCTCGCCACGGCGACCGGAAGCGTCGGATTGTCCGGCCGCGCGATGAACACGGTCGCGCCGAACTCCCCCAGGGACACCGCGAAGGCGAACCCCGCGGCGATCAGCAGCGCCCGCCGCACCATCGGCAGGTCCACCTCACGCCACGCCCGCAGCGGCGACGCCCCGAGCACGGCGGCCGCCTCGCGCAGGCGTCCGTCCACCGCGCGCAGGACGGGAAGCATGGTGCGTACGACGAAGGGCACGCCCACCAGCGCCTGCGCGAGCGGCACCAGAATCCACGTCGAGCGCAGGTCGAGCGGCGGCTTGTCCAGCGTGATCAGGAACCCGAAGCCGACCGTCACCGCGGAAACGCCGAGCGGCAGCATCAACAGCGCGTCGAAGCCGCGCACCAGGCGACCGGCCTTCCGGGTGAGCGCGGCGGCGGCGAGTCCGCCGATCACCAGGGCGATGGCGGTGGCGGCGAGCGCGTACTGGAGCGAATTCCAGACCGCCTCGATGGGCGGGACGAGGAAGGCCCCGCCCTCCGCAGATGTCAGCTCCCTGTAGTAGGTGAAGCCGTAGCCGTCGGGGCCGCTCAGCGACCGCTCGATCAGCACACCGAGCGGCAGCAGTATCAACACGGCGATCGTGGCCATGACCCCGCCGAGCAGCGCCCACTGTCCCGCGCCGCGCGGGCGTCGCGCGACCGCGGCGGCGTCGACGAGCTTCAGCGCGGTCTCCCTGCGGCGCACGGTCCACGCGTGCACGGCGAGGATCACGCCGACCGCCGCGAACTGCACGATCGTCAGGACCGCGGCCGTCGGCAGGTCGAGGAGCTGGGCGGTCTGCCGGTAGATCTCGACTTCGAGCGTCGAGTACGCGGGTCCGCCGAGGATCTGCACGACACCGAAGGAGGTGAAGGTGAAGAGAAAGACCATCAGCGCAGCCGCCGCGACCGCCGGACCGAGCGCGGGCAGCGTCACCGTCCGCCAGGCGGTCCACCGCGAGGCGCCGAGCATCCGCGCGGCCTCTTCCTGACGCGGGTCGAGCTGCGACCAGAGCCCGCCGACGGTCCGTACGACGACGGCGTAGTTGAAGAAGACGTGGGCGAGCAGGATCGCCCACACGGTCGTGTCGAGCCGCACGCCCCACATCTCGTCGAGCAGCCCTCCGCGGCCGAGCAGCGCGAGGAACGCCGTCCCGACGACGACTGTCGGCAGCACGAACGGCACGGTCACGACCGCCCGCAAGACCTGCTTGCCCCTGAACTCGAAGCGCGCGAAGACGTACGCGCCGGGGAGCGCGATGAGCAGCGTGAGCGCGGTCGACGCGAGCGCCTGCCAGGTGGTGAACCACAGCACGTGCCGGACGTCGGACTGCCCGACGACGTCCGCGATCCGCCCGAACTGCCACTGCCCGCCCACCTTCAGGCCGCGCGCGACGATCGCGGCGACCGGGTAGGCGAAGAAGACCGCGAAGAACGCGACGGGCACGGCCATCAGACCGAGCCGCGCCGCACTCCCGCGCGAAAGCCCCGTACGAAACTTGCGTCCCGTAGGGGACTTTCGGGGCCCCTCTACTTCAGTACGAGCGAGGTCCACGACTTGACCCACTGCTCGCGGTTGTCGGCGATCTTCTTCGGAGCCATGGTCTCCGGATCGTCGACCTTCACACCGTGCTCGACGAACAGCTCGGGCAGCTCGACCTTCTCCCGCACAGGGTTCACGAACATCTTCAGCGGCATGTCGTTCTGGAACTTGTCACTGATCAGGAAGTCGAGGAGCGCCTTGCCGCCCTTCTCGTTCTTGGCGTTGCTGAGCAGCCCCGCGTACTCGACCTGCCGGAAGCAGGTGCCGGTCGCGACGCCGGTCGGCGCCTCCTTGGGCTGCGGCTTGGCGTAGAGCACCTCGACGGGCGGCGAGGAGGCGTACGAGACGACGAGCGGTCGGTCGCCCTTGGCCTTCTTGCCGCCCGCGGAGCCGGAGAACTCCTGGTAGTAGGCCTGCTCCCAGCCGTCGACGACCTTGACGCCGTTGGCCTTGAGCTTCTTCCAGTAGCCCTGCCAGCCGTCGTCCCCGTACTGGGCGGCGGTGCCGAGCAGGAACCCGAGGCCGGGAGACGAGGTCGAGGCGTTCTCGGTGACCAACAGATCCTTGTACGCGGGCTTGGTCAGATCCGCGAAGGACTTCGGCGGCGCCAGCTTCTTGTCGGCGAAGTACTTCTTGTCGTAGTTGACGCAGATGTCGCCGCTGTCGACAGGGGTGACGCGGTGCTTGCCTTGATCAACGCGGAACTGCGACGCGATCTGGTCCGAGCCCTTGGCTTCGTACGACTGGAAGAGGCCGTTGTCGAGCGCACGCGAAAGAAGCGTGTTGTCGACGCCGAAGAAGACGTCGCCCTGCGGGTTGTCCTTCGACAGGATCGCCTTGTTCACGGCGGCGCCGGCGTCCCCGTCCTTGAGGACATTGACCTTATAACCGGAGCTCTTCTCGAACGCCTTCAGTACGTCCTTGGAGACGTTGAAGGAGTCATGGCTGACGAGCGTGACGCTCTTGGAATCGGCCTTGTCGCCGCTGTCGGACGAGCTGCCGCACGCGGAGAGCGCGACGAGCCCGAGGGCGACCGCGGCCGAGGTGACGGTGATCTTCTTGGTGGTGCTCACTGAGTTCAACTGAGTTCATTCCTCCTGGAGTGACCAGGAAGAGACGCGGCCCTGCCCACGGACCGGGCGGTCCGCGGGCAGGGCGCAACAGCTTGAGTGATGACCGAACTTCCTACCCGGAATGACCCGGGCAAGGTTCAGAGGGTCTGCGGCCAACCTGTCCTTGGCTGCCGCACTCTCAGCGCTGTGGCGCTCCCCTGTCGGAATATGCAGATATGTTCCGTCTATGCAGTTGTGCACTGCCTATGAAGTTGTGTTTCGGCCAGCCTAACGCTCGGACGCGGCGAGCTGACCGCACGCCCCGTCGATCTCCTGGCCGCGGGTGTCACGAACCGTGACAGGCACCCCATGAGCGGCGATGGCGTCCACGAAGGCCTTCTCGTCCTCCGGCCGCGATGCCGTCCACTTCGAGCCCGGCGTCGGGTTCAGCGGGATCAGGTTCACGTGCACTGGCTTGTTCTTGAGCAGCCGCCCGAGGCGGTCACCGCGCCACGCGTGGTCGTTGATGTCCCGGATCAGCGCGTACTCGATGGAAAGCCGGCGCCCCGACTTGGCGGCGTACTCCCATCCCGCATCCAGCACCTCCCGCACGTTCCACCGCGTATTGACGGGTACGAGGGTGTCGCGGAGCTCGTCGTCGGGCGCGTGCAGGGAGATCGCGAGGCGGCACTTGAAGCCCTCGTCGGCGAACCGGTGGATGGCGGGCACCAGGCCCACGGTCGACACGGTGATGCCACGCTGCGAGAGCCCCACACCGTCCGGCTCGGGATCGGTCAGTCTGCGGATCGCCCCGGTGACCCGGTTGTAGTTGGCCAGCGGCTCGCCCATCCCCATGAAGACGATGTTGGAGAGCCGGGCAGGCCCACCCGGAATCTCCCCGTCCCGCAGGGCCCGCATCCCGTCCACGATCTGGTGCACGATCTCGGCGGTCGACAGATTCCGGTCGAGTCCGGCCTGCCCGGTGGCACAGAACGGGCAGTTCATCCCGCACCCGGCCTGCGACGAGATGCACATCGTCACGCGGTCCGGATAGCGCATGAGCACGGACTCGACGAGCGTCCCGTCGAAGAGCCGCCACAGCGTCTTGCGCGTGGTGTCGTCGTCACAGCTGATGTGCCGCACCACGGACATCAGCTCGGGAAGCAGCGCCTCCTGAAGCTTCCCGCGGGACCCGGCAGGAATGTCGGTCCACTGCTCCGGGTCGTGCGCGTACCGCGCGAAGTAGTGCTGCGAGAGCTGCTTGGCGCGAAACGGTTTCTCGCCAACGGCGGCGACGGCTTCCTTGCGCTCGGCGGGCGTGAGGTCGGCGAGATGCCGCGGCGGCTTCTTGGCTCCGCGGGGCGCGACGAAGGTGAGTTCTCCGGGTACAGGCATGGTTCTTCCAGTGTCGCAGACGACGGGAGCCGTCGGCTCAGCCGCCGACTGAAGCACCCAGGAACTCCCGGACCAGAGGGACCACCTCGGTCAGGTGCGTTTCGAGTAGCCAGTGGCCGCCGTTGAGCAGGTGCAATTCGGCCTTGGGGAGGTCGCGGTGGTAGGCGCGGGCGGCGGCTTCCGGCATGTAGCCGTCGTGCGGGCCCCAGACGATCAGGGTCGGCGGCTGGTGTTCGCGCAGGTATGCCTGTTGTCGGGAGAACCAGGCCAGCGTGGTGGGCTGGTCCTCCAGGAGCCGGACGAGGTTGGCCACCCGCGCGGGGTCGGACATCAGGGACCAGTGCAGGGTCCACAGGTCCGGAGGCACGCGGTCGGCCACCTCTGCCGGGAGCTCGCCGGCGAACTCGTCGCGGAATCCGTCGAGGCTCACGTGCTGGGCGATGCCTCGCCGCGACTCCGGTCCGGGATTGGCCCAGAACTTCCGCAGACCGTCGTACTTCGGCCCGAACTCGTCCTCGTAGATGTCGCCGTTCTGGATGATCAGGCCCGCCACCCGTGCCGGCTCGCGCATCGCGAGCCGGAGCCCGAACTGCGACCCGTAATCGTGCAGCCAGATGACGTACCGGTCCAGTCCCATCGCCTGGGTGAAATCGAACAGGAAGTCCGCGTAGGCGTCGAAGGTGTAGTCGAAATCGTCCGGTGAAGGCGTCCCGCTGAAGCCGAAGCCGGGTAGGTCGGGGGCGATCAGGCGCCACCGGTCCGCGAGGGCGGTCAGCAGGTGCCGGTAGACGAAGGACGACCCGGGATAGCCGTGGGGAAGCAGCAGCACCGGGGCGTCGGGGTCTCCCGCCTCGCGGTAGAAGATCTCGATGCCATTGACGTCCACAGTGCGATGCGAGACGGGTCCGAGTCCAAACGGCACGGGATTCTTCCTTTCGGAATCGTCCGGATGATGTGCTCGGGGAGCCTCACCCGCGTCGGCGGATCTCAAACCGGCAGGAAGGACGAAGAGGGGCCCGCCGTCCAGTGGACAGCGAGCCCCTCTTCGTACAAAGACGCAGGTCAGCCGGACCCCACGAAGATGACGAGCAGCAGCCACACCACCGGCGCGGTCGGCAGCAGCGAGTCGAGGCGGTCCATGATGCCGCCGTGACCCGGCAGCAGCGTGCCCATGTCCTTGATACCGAGGTCACGCTTGATCATCGACTCGCCCAGGTCCCCGAGCGTCGCGCTCGCGGCGACCGCGAGGCCGATCAGCAGCCCCTGCCACCACGTACCGCCGTCGATCAGGAACTCCATGCACAGCGCGCCCGCCGCCATCGCGAAGGTCACCGCGCCGACCAGGCCCTCGCGGGTCTTGCCGGGGCTGATGCGCGGGGCGAGCTTGTGCTTGCCGAAGCGCCATCCGATCGCATACGCCCCGGTGTCGCTGACCACGGTCAGGAGCAGGAACGTGAGCACCCGCATCGAGCCGTCGTCCGCGGTGAGCATCAGCGCGACGAACGTGGCGAGGAAAGGGACGTAGAACGCTGCGAAGACGCCCGCCGTGACGTCCTTCAGATAGCCCTCGGGCGGCTCGGTCATCCGCCAGACGAGCACCGCGAGCGCGGTGAGCGCCATGGCGACCCAGGCGCCCTCGGCCCCGCGGACGTACCCGGCGACGACCATCGCGGCGCCGCCCACCGCCAGCGGGACCAGCGGCGCCTTGATGCCCTTGCGCTCCTGGAGCCGCGAGGTGAGCTCCCAGAGGCCGACGACGACGGCGACCGCTATGACGCCGATGAAGACGGCCTTCACGATGAAGAGCGACGCGACGATCACCGCGCCGAGCCCCACGCCGACTCCTATGGCCGCCCCGAGATCACGGCCCGCGCTCTTCTTCTGCGGCGCTTGAGGCGCTTGCGGCGCTTGAGGCACTCGCGGCGCCTCGGGGGCGGGCTGTGATGCGCTGGGCATGGGCTCCTGGGGTACTTCAGGCATGTCAGGCACGATGGGCATGGGCTGCGTCTCTGCTGGATACAGGGCGTCATGCGCATCGTACGCGGGACCTGCCGGGGCAGCCCCTTGAGCAGGGCCCTGGTCGGGCGGCCCCCAGTACCCGGTTCTGGGAGGCGCCCCCCAGGAAGAGTCGTTCACGGATCGGATTCCTCAGTCCTCAGACTTCGAGCCCTCAGACCTCGAGCAGCTCGGCTTCCTTGTGCTTGAGCAGCTCGTCCACCTGCGTGACGTACTTCGCGGTGGTGTCGTCGAGCTCCTTCTCCGCGCGACGGCCCTCGTCCTCGCCGATGTCGCCGTCCTTGATCGCCTTGTCGATCGCTTCCTTGGCCTTGCGGCGGATGGAGCGGATCGAGATCTTGGAGTCCTCGGCCTTGGTCTTGGCGACCTTGATGTACTCCTTGCGGCGGTCCTGCGTCAGCTCGGGGAACGTCACCCGGATGATGTTTCCGTCATTGCTGGGGTTGACGCCGAGGTCGGAGTCGCGGATCGCCTGCTCGATGTTGCGCAGCGCGCTCTTGTCGAACGGGGTCACCACGGCCATCCGCGGCTCGGGCACCGAGAACGAGGCCAGCTGATTGATCGGCGTAAGGGCGCCGTAGTAGTCGGCCACGATCTTGTTGAACATCGCCGGGTGCGCACGGCCTGTGCGAATCGCGGCGAAGTCCTCCTTGGCGACCACGACGGCCTTCTCCATCTTCTCCTCGGCCTCGAGGAGGGTCTCTTCGATCACCACTTGCTCCTGCGTGTTGTGAGTGGGCTGGGGGCGCCCCCACACGGTGAAGTAGGGGGAGTCCATGGGGTGTCGGCTGCGTCGCGTCTCTTGTCCCTGCACCGTGTCCGACCGGCAGGGCTTTGTCCATCCCTCAGGGCCCTCGGGGGACGTCCCCGAGATCAGGCGCGGGTGCCCTCGTCGCCCACGAGTGTGCCGATCTTCTCACCCTTGACGGCACGGGCGATATTGCCGGCGGTCAGCAACTCGAAGACCAGGATGGGCAACTTGTTGTCCCGGCACAGGGTGATCGCGGTCATGTCGGCGACCTTCAGGTCGCGGGTGATGACCTCGCCGTAGCCGAGCGCGTCGTACTTCACCGCGTCCGGGTTGGTCTTGGGGTCGGAGTCGTAGACCCCGTCGACACCGTTCTTGCCCATGAGCAGGGCCTCGGCGTCGATCTCCAGGGCGCGCTGCGCCGCGGTCGTGTCGGTGGAGAAGTACGGCATGCCCATACCGGCGCCGAAGATGACCACACGGCCCTTCTCCAGGTGCCGGACGGCGCGCAGCGGGATGTACGGCTCCGCGACCTGGCCCATCGTGATGGCGGTCTGGACGCGGCACTCGATGCCTTCCTTCTCCAGGAAGTCCTGGAGAGCAAGGCAGTTCATGACGGTGCCGAGCATGCCCATGTAGTCGGAGCGGGCGCGGTCCATGCCGCGCTGCTGCAGCTCCGCGCCACGGAAGAAGTTGCCGCCGCCGATCACGGCCGCGATCTGGGCGCCGTCACGGACGACAGCGGCGATCTCCTTGGCGATCGCGTGCACCACATCGGGGTCGACGCCAAGGCCGCCCCCGCCGGCGAATGCCTCACCGGAGAGCTTCAGCAGGAAACGACCGGGGACTTTATCGTCGCCGCTGTTTGTGTCGGCCTTGGTGGTCATGGAGTTCTCGCTTCTTTTTGCTCGGCGCACATACGAAGAAGGCCATTGCCGCTGGGGTGTTGTTCGCATCCCATGCTCGGCAATGGCCTCCTCGTCAGATCCTGCGGTCGTACGTCGCGTACTGCGTGGGTACGCGGGCGACCGCTGTCGACCCTAGCGGGGTCTACCGTCGATCGCGGTACGGACTCAGATGCCGACCTTGATGCGCGAGAAGCGCTTCAGGGTGACACCGGCCTCGTCCAGAACCTTCTGGACCGACTTCTTGTTGTCGAGCGCGTACGGCTGACCGAGGAGGGTGGCCTCCTTGAAGAAGCCGTTGACGCGACCCTCGACGATCTTGGGCAGCGCGGCCTCGGGCTTGCCCTCGGCGCGGGTGGTCTCCTCGGCGACGCGGCGCTCGGACTCGACGACCTCGGCCGGGACGTCCTCGCGGGAGAGGTACTTCGGCGCGAAGGCGGCGATGTGCTGGGCGATGCCCTTGGCCAGGTCGGCGTCGGCCTTGTCCAGCTCGACCAGAACACCGATCTGCGGGGGCAGGTCGGGCATGGTGCGGTGCATGTACGCGGCGACGAAGGCGCCCGAGAACTGCGCGAAGCGGTCCAGGACGATCTTCTCGCCGAGGTTGGCGTTGGCCTCGTCGACGTACGCCTGGACGGTCTTGCCGGCCTCGATCTCGGACGCGAGGAGCGCCTCGATGTCGGCGGGGGACGTCTTGGCGATGTGCGCGGCCAGCGAGTTCGCGACGGCCTGGAACTTCTCGCCCTTGGCGACGAAGTCCGTCTCGCACTTCAGCTCGACGATCACGCCGGAGGTGTTGTCGTCAGCGATGAGGGAGACCACGGCGCCGTTCTCGGCGGAGCGGCCCTCGCGCTTGGCAACGCCCTTCTGGCCCTTGATGCGCAGGGCCTCGACGGCCTTGTCGACGCTGCCGTCGGCCTCGTCGAGCGCCTTCTTGCAGTCCATCATGCCGGCGCCCGTGAGCTCACGGAGCTTCTTGACGTCAGCGGCGGTGTAGTTCGCCATGATCCTGAAATTCTCTTTCGGAGGTCTGAAAGATCTACGGGTGAACGGCGGGGGCCAGCAGGCCCCCGCCGTCAACTACCGAACCTGTGAAGGTCAGGCCTGCTCGGCTTCCGCGGCGGCGGCGGGGGCGTCGGCCTGCTCGGCGTCGGCGGCCTTCTCCGTCTCGGCGGACTTCTGAACCTCGGCCTCAGCCTCGGCCTCGGCGGCCTTCGGCTCGTCGGCCTTGGGCTCGTCAGCCTTCTTCTCGCCCTCGAGCAGGTCGCGCTCCCACTCGGCGAGCGGCTCGCCGGCGGCCTTCTCGCCCGGCTTCTGGTCGCCCGTGGCGACGCCGGAACGGGCGATGAGGCCCTCGGCGACGGCGTCGGCGATCACGCGGGTGAGCAGGGTGACGGAGCGGATCGCGTCGTCGTTGCCCGGGATCTTGTAGTCGACCTCGTCGGGGTCACAGTTGGTGTCGAGGATGGCGACGACCGGGATGTTGAGCTTCCGGGCCTCGCCGACCGCGATGTGCTCCTTCTTGGTGTCCACGATCCAGACGGCGCTGGGCACCTTGGACATCTCGCGGATACCGCCGAGGGTCTTCTCCAGCTTGGCCTTCTCGCGGGAGAGGACGAGCAGCTCCTTCTTGGTGAGGCCGGACGCGGCCACATCCTCGAAGTCGATCTGCTCGAGCTCCTTCAGGCGCTGCAGGCGCTTGTAGACGGTCGAGAAGTTGGTGAGCATGCCGCCCAGCCAGCGCTGGTTCACGTAGGGCATGCCGACGCGGGTCGCCTGCTCGGCGATGGCCTCCTGCGCCTGCTTCTTCGTGCCGACGAACATGACCGTGCCGCCGTGGGCGACGGTCTCCTTGACGAACTCGTAGGCGCGGTCGATGTACGACAGCGACTGGAGCAGGTCGATGATGTAGATGCCGTTGCGCTCCGTGAAGATGAAGCGCTTCATCTTCGGGTTCCAACGACGGGTCTGGTGACCGAAGTGGACGCCGCTTTCCAGCAGCTCCCGCATCGTGACGACGGCCATGGCCGTACTCCTTGGTGTTCTCGGTTGTGCCGCGTCCGCCGGATGGCGGTCGCGCCTGACGCCCGCGATGCGCCGTGCCGCAAAGGACCGAGAGGCGCTGGCACCTGGCTTTTCATGGCCTGGTGTCGGGGCGTGCGAAGTCGACCCGGTGACCCGGATCGCCACAAGAAGTGTACGGGACCCGCGAGGCAGCGGGTGACGCCGCTGTCCACAAGCGGCTGGTCATCCACAGTTCCGCGCCATGATCCCTACGGACCGGCAGGGCGCGGGACGGTTCTGGCATGTCTCACATGCGACGAAGGCTGAGCCTCGCACTGCTGACCATGGTGTTGATCACGGTGGCGGCGCTGCCCGCCGGTGCTGCCGGGAAACCGGTGCCGGGGGCGGACGCCCGGGAGCCGGTGCCGGGGGTGGGTGCCCGGGAGCCGGTGCCGGGGGTGGGTGCCCGGGAGCCGGTGCCGGGGGTGGGCGCCCGGGAGCCGGTGCCGGGGGTAGACGCCCGGGAGCCGGTACCGGGGGTGGACGCCCGGGAGCCGGTGCCGAAGGTGGGGGGTGCGTGGCCCGTGGGGGTACGGCCCGCTGTCGTACGGGGCTGGGAGCCCCCGGCGACGGAGTACGGGCGGGGGCACCGCGGCGTGGACCTCGCGGCACCGCCGGGAGCGGTGGTCCGGGCGGCGGCTGCGGGCAGGGTCTCCTTCGCGGGCCGGGTGGCGGGCCGCGGAGTGGTCACGGTGGAGCTCACGGGCACGGGCGATCCACCCCTGCGCACGACGTACGAGCCGGTGCGGGCCACGGTCGAGAAGGGCGCCGAGGTAGGGGCGGGCGAGCCGCTGGGGGTGCTGGAACTCCCCCGCTCCCACTGCCCGAGCAGCTGTCTCCACTGGGGTCTGCTGAGGGGCGAGGCGTATCTGGACCCACTGTCACTGCTGCCACCGTGGCTACTGCGACGCGGGGCATCCCGCCTGCTGCCGGTGATCGACGTGCCGCGTCCGGGGTTGTTCGCGGGGTGGACGGGGGTGTTCGCGGGGCGTCCGGGGTTGGGCTTGGGGTGGACGGGGGTGTTCCCGGCGCGGGCGGGGTTGGGCTTGGCGCGGGCGGGCGTTGCGGTGCCGAACGCCGATGTTCGGGGCGGCCTCAGCCCCGCACGCCCCTCAACGCCATGGCAACCGCCGCCTCCGTGATGGCGGCCGGCTCCTCGGCGACGCCGAGCTCGATCCGCCGTACCGCGGCGTCCACGATGCCCTGCAGCAGCATCGCCGCCATCCGGGGCTGCTCGTGACCCAGCATCTCTAGCGCCTCGACGATGATGGCGATCAGGCCGCCGTGCGCAGCGCGGATCTTCTCCCTCGCCCCGGCGTCAAGCTCGCTGGCCGAGATGGCGACCACGGCTCGGTGCCGCCGGTCCCCGACCAGGGCCAGCTGCCGCCGGACGTACGCCTCGACCTTGCCCTCGGCGGAGTCGGCCCCCTCCATCGCGGCGGAGACCTCCGCGGCCCAGACGGGGAAGTCGACCTCGCACAGCTCCTCCACGACCGCGGCACGCGACCGGAAGTACTCGTACACGGACGACCGTGCGAGCCCCGTGCGTTCAGCGAGGGCGGGGAAGGTCAACGCTTCCGTACCGCCCTCGGACAGCAGGGACCGCGCAGCGTCCAGCAGGGCGCCGCGCTGCATCGACCGGTGCTCGGCCACAGAGGCCGCTCGAATCCTTGGCACGCCCTCCACTCTACGGACGTGACCGCCAGGACGGGAGTCGATCCGCCCCGGAGAAACCCACACCCGGACCGCACGGCGCACGCCGTGGGCAGGGACGATTCAGCGCGCTCAGCGGCCGAAACTCGCCAGCTTCGCCCGCAGCTGGAGCACGGATTTCGTGTGGATCTGACTCACCCGGCTCTCCGTCACCCCGAGCACATTTCCGATCTCGGCGAGCGTCAGGCCTTCGTAGTAGTAGAGCGTGACGACGGTCTTCTCCCGCTCCGGGAGCGTGTTGATCGCGCGCGCGAGCAGCCGCCGCAGCTCGCGGTCCTCGGCGACCTCCACGGGGTTGTCGGCCGCGGTGTCCTCGAGGGTGTCCATCAGGCTCAGCCGGTTGCCGCCCTCGCCGCCGACGTGCAGTAGCTCCTCGAGGGCCACCACGTTCGCCAGCGACAACTGGCTGAAAATGCCGTGCAGTTCCTCGATGGCGATCCCCATCTCGTGGGCGACCTCGCCCTCCGAAGGGGTGCGCCGCAACTGCGCCTCGAGCGTGGCGTACGCCCGCTCGACGTTGCGCGCCTTCTGCCGCACGGAGCGGGGAATCCAGTCGAGCGCCCGGAGTTCGTCGATCATCGCGCCACGGATGCGGGTGATCGCGTACGTCTCGAACTTGATGGACCGCTCGATGTCGAACTTCTCGATCGCGTCGATGAGACCGAACACCCCGGACGACACGAAGTCCGCCTGCTCCACATTGGGCGGAAGCCCCACGCTGACCCGGCCCGCGACATACTTCACCAGCGGCGAGTAGTGCAGGATCAACTGCTCGCGCAGCCGCCCGTCCCCCGTGTCCTTGTACGACCGCCACAGCTCGTCCAGCGACGAGGGTGCGGGGGGCCGCTCCCGCTCGCCGCTACGGGCGGCGGGGGGAGCCGCCGCCCGATCGGACCCTGAGGTGTGCTGGGGCATTTGTTGCCTTGAGCCGTTCTGCCGTGAACTGGTGAGGTCGTGCGAGCCGTGCGAGCCGATGGATTCGCCCGCGCCCGCGAGGTGATGAGTTTGCGTGAAGTGAATGAGGTTGTCCGTCTGCTTGCCCGTGATTGCCTGTCGCTGCCTGTCGCTGCCTGTCCGCGTCGGAATCCTTGTGAGCGTAGCGTGACTGCAGTGTCGCAGTGTGCGAACAATAGGGGATCTCGCGTACGCAGATACGTTCCGCTGGGCGCCCCACCGGGTTCCCCTCATCGCGGTGCGTGACGACCGCGCGGCGTCAACTGCGGGCATTCCCAAGGCCATCGGGGGTTCATCCAGACGGCCGAACACGGTCGGTCACGAACTGTCTCCCTTCGGCAAGACCGACACAATCGCCTGGCGTGTCAACTGCCAGCCGTCGCCGTGTCGTTCGACGAACCCCAGTGAGCGCAACTCGTACAACCGACCGACCGCTTCGTCCACCCCCGTGCCCGCGCCGAGTGCGATCTCCCGAGCGGACGCGCTGCCCCGGCCGGGCAGCGCGGCCAGGACACGCGCGGCATCCGGGGCGAGCAGATCGCGCGGCACGACGGGGCCACGCCGCTCCGGCGCCAGCTCGCCCATGTCGCCCACCAGCTCGACGATTTCCGCCGCGTCGGTCACCAGAACTCCGTCACGACGCAGGAGTTCGTGCACCCCCGCCGAGAGGCCGCTGGTCGCGGGGCCCGGCACCCCCATCGTGAACCGTCCGAGCTCCCGCGCACTGCGCGCCGTGGCGAGCGCACCGCTGCGGTACGCGGCCTCGACGACGACGCTCCCCCGAGTGAGGGCGGCGATCACGCGGTTCCGGAGGATGAATCTGCTCGGCGTGGGATGGTCCCCGGGCGGCAACTCCCCCACCAGCAGACCCTGTTCCGCGATCCTCCTGAGCAACTCGGCGTGACCTCGCGGATAGGCCCGGTCGACCCCGCACGCAAGGACCGCGACCGTGGCCCCACCGGCTCCCAGCGCTCCCCTGTGCGCGGCCCCGTCCACCCCATAGGCGCCGCCCGACACGACCACCCAGCCCCGCTCGGCCAGCCCCGCGCCCAGATCTGCCGCCATGTGCGCCCCGTACTCCGTGCAGGCCCGCGCGCCCACCACGGCCACCGACCGCAGGGCCCATATCCGCAGGCTGGGCCGCCCCCGCACCCACAGCCCCACCGGCCGCGCGTCCCCGAGGTCGTCCAACTGGACGGGCCACTCCGCCTCCCCCGGGCACACGAACCGCACCCCGGCGTCCCGCGCCACCGCCAGATCCCGCTCGGGCCGCGCCTTCCCGGCCCGCGCCCGCAGCCCTTCCCACCGGACCGGTGTCACCCCGTCGAGCCGCTCCTCCCCCTCGACCAGCCGCCGCACCACGTCGACGGCCCCGCTCTCACGCAACCACCGCCCGCCCACCTCGTCCCCCGGTTCGAGGATCCGGGTCAGAGCGACCCTGGCCAGCCGCTCTTCCTCCGGGGCCGAGCCCGGGGCCGGGGTCATGTCAGCGCCCCGATCGCCATCGGAACACCCCGCGCCACCCCCGTACGCAACTGCAGCGCCAGGGCGACGTCCTGCGCGGCAGGCCGGTCACGTCCCGCGAGGTCCGCGACGGTCCAGGCGACCCGCAGGACACGGTCGAGCCCCCGGGCGGTCAGGAAGCCGCGCTCCAGGTCGAGTTCGGCGGCGTCCAGGGAGCCCGGCTCGGCGGGCCACCGCGTGCGCAGCGCGTGTCCCGGCACTTCGCTGTTCGTCCGCCAGCCGGTGCCGGCCAGCCTGGCCGCCGCCCGCTCCCGGGCGGCCCGCACCCGGTCGGCGACCGTCTGCGTGGAGTCACCCGGAGTGCCGTACCCGGCCAACTCGGATCGCGTGACGGGCTCCACCTCGACCTTCAGGTCGACCCTGTCGAGCAGCGGGCCCGAGAGCCGTGCCTGGTAGCGGCGGATGACGGACGGCGGGCATTCGCAGCCGTCGCCCAGCAAGGTGTGCCGACCGCACGGACAGGGGTTGGCCGCGAGCACCATCAGGAACTTCGCGGGCAGCCGCACCACTCCCGCACTGCGAGCGATCACCACATGGCCCGCTTCCAGGGGCTGACGCAGGGAATCCAGGGTCTGGCTGCTGAACTCCGGCGCTTCGTCGAGGAAAAGCACCCCCCGGTGAGCCAACGACACCGCCCCCGGCCGCGCGATTCCCTTACCACCGCCCACCAGCGACTGCATCGTCGCGGAGTGGTGCGGCGCGCAGTACGGCGCGGTGTCCACCAAGGGCTTGCCCGGTGGCAGCATCCCCGCCACGGAGTGGACGGCCGTCACCTCCAGGGACTCCTCCCTGGTCAGCCGGGGCAGGATCGCCGGCAGCCGCTCAGCGAGCATCGTCTTTCCCGCGCCCGGCGGGCCCTGCAGAAACAGGTGATGCCCGCCCGTCGCCGCCACCTCGACGGCGGTCCGGGCCGAGGCCTGGCCGATGACGTCGGCGAGGTCCAGGGCAAGGGCGTCGTCCAGGCCGCCGCTGAGCCCCGTGCCCACGCCGGTCCCGGGCACACAGAGCCCCGCGAGCATCGGATCGGGCCGCCCCGGCTCGTCCGGCTCCTCCTCCGGCGCCGGCTCATCGGTCAGCACGGCGATCAGCTGCCGCAGGCTGCGCACCCCGAGCACCGAGACCCCGGGCACCAGCGCCGCCTCGGCCGCCGTGCACTCCGGGACGACGACCTGCTCATAGCCCGCGTCCGCCGCCGCGAGGACCGCGGGCAGCACTCCCCTGACCGGTCGCACCCGACCGTCGAGCCCCAGCTCTCCGATCATCACGATGTCGGTGAGAGTCCGCGGATCGATCCGCTCCGCCGCACCGAGCACCGCGCAGGCGATCGCGAGATCGAAGCCACTGCCGCCCTTGGGCACCGACGCCGGACTGAGGCCCACCGTGAGCTTCTTCTGGGGCCACTCCCCGCCGGAGTTGACCACCGCGGCCCTGACCCGGTCCTTGCTCTCCGTCAGGCTCTTGTCCGGGAGCCCGACCAGCGTGAACGCCGCGACGCCCGGCTCCAGGTCGGCCTGCACCTCGACGACCACGCCCTCGACGCCCACCAGCGCCACGGAGCACGTACGCGCGAATCCCATCAGGCCACCCCCCGCGCGTGCTCCACGACAGGGGCACCGCGGCGTGGGATCAGCACGCCGACGAGGTCGATCCGCACCCCGCCCGGCGGTGGGCCTCCGCGCTCCTCGATCCAGCGCTCGGCCAGGCGCCGCAGCCGCTCCGCCTTGGCCCGGCCCACGGCCGCCATCGGATGCTGATAGATCCCCGGGCCGACCAGGCCTGCTCTGCGCGTCTTGACCTCACAGACGACGAGCGCTTGGCCGTCCATGGCCACGATGTCGATCTCGCCGGTCCTGCCACCGCGCCAGTTGCGCTCCAGAACCGTCATTCCGGCTTCACCGAGCCGCCTCGCGGCCAGATCTTCGCCGTACCGCCCCAGTGCCCCACGTGCGTTCATGTCGGAACCACCTCCGACACCCACACTGGGGCTCAGCCCCGAGCGTTGTGGATCTTGGTGGACGACTCACGCGTTGTGGAAAACACGCTCACCCGTGCCGGTGAACCCGCGTCGGTAAACCCGTGCCGGTGAACCCGTGCCGGTGAACTCAGCCTCCCGGCAGCTCGAGATCGCTCTTGTTGAGCTCCTCGATATTCACGTCCTTGAACGTGAGGACGCGCACCTGCTTCACGAAACGTGCGGGCCTGTACATGTCCCACACCCAGGCGTCCGCCATCGACACCTCGAAGAAAACCTCACCCTGGACGGAGTGCACCTGCATCTCGTAGTCGTTGGTGAGATAGAAGCGCCGTTCGGTCTCGATCACATATTTGAACAGACCGACGACATCGCGGTACTCCCGGTAGAGCTTCAGCTCCATCTCGGTCTCGTACTTCTCGAGGTCCTCGGCGCTCATGGCATGTTCCCCTTCAGCCGTGCGTCCCCCTATTGTGCGTCAGCCTCTGGAGCCTCTACACGATTTCCGTGTCGAGGGTCTCGGGCCGGCTCGGAGGACCCTCGTCGAGCAGCTTGCGAAGCAGCTCGGCGAGCCTGGTCGGATACACCGTCTCATGTGCCTCGGTCAGTTCCTGGCACGTCCACCAACGCGCTCCCGCGACACTCCGTCGTTCCAGCTCCGTCAGCCCTGTGGCCTGCGTGTACGTCTGTGACGTACGCGCCAGGAAGTACCGCTCGTCCTGGTCCCAGCGCCGTCCGGCGAAGGGAAAGGAGCAGATCCGCTGCCACAGGGCGGGGCCGAGCTCGACCTCGGTGATGCCCGTCTCTTCCATCAGTTCACGCAGTGCGGCCTGTTCATGCGTCTCGTCGCCCTCCAGACCGCCGCCCGGTGTGAACCACCAGTCGTCCGCCGCGTCCTCCGGCTCATGGCCGTGCAGCAGCAGGATCCGGTCCTGCGGATCGAGCAGCACCACCCGCGCGACCCGGCGCAGCGCCTCCGGCTCCGGCCCCGGCTGGGCCTCAGCCGGCATGAGCCGTCGCCCCCGAGCGGTCGCGGCTCTGCGGACGCTCACGCCCGCGCCGCATCCGCTTGGCCACCGGACCGTACGCGGCACCGCCCAGGACGAGGACGGCACCGGCCACCACCGCCCACACCATGAGCCGCACCGGCCCGGGGTCGGAGATGCCGCCCGGCATGTCCGCGAAGCCCTCCGGGCGCTCCAGCGTGCCGAACTTGTCCATCGGCCAGGCCACCGCGTCGACCCGCCCCTCCACCGCGCCACGCGGCACGGACCCGTGGTTGGAGTCGCCCAGGTGCACGCTGGAGTCCAGGGAGCCGCTGCGCTCGTCACCGAGCAGGAAGAGGTTGCCCTCGGGGACCGTGGTGGCCGGGATCCCGGTGGCTGCGGCGCCCTTGCCCTCCTGGAGATACGGTTCTGCGACGGGCTTGCCGTTGACCATCAGCTTGCCGTCCGTGCAGCAGGAGATCCGGTCGCCGCCGACGCCGACCACGCGCTTGACCATCGGCAGGTCGCCCCAGCTCGCCTGCCTGAAGACGACGACGTCGCCCCGGCGCACGTCGCTGCCGTCCATCCGCTCCGCGAGGACCCGGTCGCCCGCGCCGATCGTCGGCGTCATCGACCCGGTGGGAACGGTGTACGGCTGGTACACGACGGCGCCCCATACGAAGCCACCCAGGAAGAGCACACAGCCAAGGGCCACGGCCAGCCCCGACAGCATGCTGCCGAGCCGTCCGTGGCCCTCGTCCGTACGTTGTGTCCTGCTCATCCCAGTGCTCCCCCATGTCGGAGACGACCCCGCGCCCCTACGAACAGGAGCACGGAAGATCAGCGATCTGGGACGGCACCCTACCCGGCGGTACCTCCACCAGAAACCCTCGCGGCCTGGGCGGCGGCCACCGTGAGCCGACGCCTGCGCCAGAGCACGACCGGCACCGCGCCCGCGAGCCCGAGGGCCGCCGGGGCCGCGCTCATCGCGGCGTTGATGCCCTGCTGGTCGAAGGTGTCCGGCTTGGGCAGCGTCGCCCAGCGGGTGGGCGGCCAGGCGATCACGATGGCGCGGCCCACGACGTTGTCCACGGGGACGGCGCCGCCGCCGGGCTGGTTCTGGTGGTAGCGGGAGTCCAGCGAGTTCTGCCGGTGGTCACCCATGACCCAGATTTTGCCCGCGGGGACGGTGATCTTGAACTGGCCACCCTGGTCGTCGACGCTGCACGGGGTGTTGCCCTCGAAGACGTACGGCTCGTTCAGCGCCTTGCCGTTGACCTTCACCGGTCCTGTGCCCTTGCACTCGACCGTGTCGCCGCCGACCGCGATGACCCGCTTGATCAGGTCCTTCTCGTCGGCGGACGGCATCAGGCCGACCCAGCCGAGGACCCGCTGAATCGCGTTCGGATCGGGCGTGGGCTCACCGTCCAGCCAGTGGCCGGGGTCCCTGAAGACGACGACCTCGCCGCGCTCGGGCTCCGAGCCGAACCACGGGGTGAGCTTGTCGACCAGGACGCGGTCGCCCTTCTGGAGCGTGTTCTGCATCGAGTCCGAGGGAATCGAGAACGCCTGCACCAGGAAAGTCTTGATCACCAGCGCCAGGATCAGCGCGATGCCGATGAGGAGCGGCAGCTCCTTCCAGAAGGAGCGGGGCTTCTTCGCCCCCTTGGCCGGCTTCCCGTCAAGGTCACTGGGTGCGGGCCTGGCGCCCTCGGTGTCACTCCCGGGGTTCACCCCGTCCACCGCGGCCTCCGGCTCGTCTGATCGCCCTGGCTGCTCCTCGGGCCCACCGTGTCCGGACCGTGCGCCGACCGCCACATCCCCCACATCCACTCCTCAGTCCGTGCCGCTGCCCGCTCCTGATGCGATGCAGGCCCACCACTCCCATAACGAGCGGGAGTTCCGCAGGGGTCGGGAGTCCGGTCAATCCGTATCGATCGCCGTGTGCCACCCTATGCGACGGCCCGAGGGCCGTGTCCGACCCCGCACGCGCGTCGGGCACCGACGCGTACGTCTCGGGCTCCTCCAGCTTGCGCCAGTGGTCGAAGGGCCAGGCGATGACAAGTGCACGCCCGACCACGCTCTCCTCGGAGACGGTGCCGCTGAACTTCTCGGTGCGGTGGAAGCGGGAGTCTGCCGAGTCGGAGCGGTGGTCACCCATGACGAAGAGGCGCCCTTCGGGGACCTTCACCTCGAACTCGAACGACGACGGCTCATCACCTGGGTTGATGTACGGCTCGGTGAGGGGGACTCCGTTGACCGTGAGCTTCTTGTTCTTGTCACAGCACTTCACGGTGTCGCCGCCGACGCCGACCACGCGCTTGATCAGGTCGCGTTCGTTGTCGGAGGGCAGCAGTCCGATGAAGGAGAGGCCTTCCTTGACCTGCTTGACGACTACGGGGTCGTCCTTTTTCTTGGTCTGTTCGTCCTCGAGCCAGTTGCCGGGGTCCTCGAAGACGACGACGTCGCCGCGCTCGGGCTTGGAGCCGAACCACGGGGTGAGTTTGTCGACGAGGACGCGGTCGCCGATCTTGATCGTCTGCTCCATCGAGCCCGACGGGATCACGAAGGCCTGCACCAGGAAGGTCTTCAGGACCAGGGCTATAAGGAGCGCGACGCCTATGAGGAGGGGTATCTCCTTGATCGCCGAGCGCCGCCTGCGCCGCTTGACCTTCCGCGCGAGCTTGCGCCGCTCGGCCCTTCCGGGGAGTACGGGCCCTGTGGTGGGCCGGGAGCCTGTGGGCAGCCGGGTGTCGGCTCGGTGACTGGCGGGGCGTGTCCGTCCGCGGTTACCCATGCGCGCCGCCTGGTGCCGGCACGCGCGCGTAGCTGTCGGGGCGCTCCAGGGAGGTCCAGTGCCCGATGGGCCAGGCGATCCAGTCGGCCCTGCCGATCACGGAGTCGACGGGGATCATGCCGCCGCCGGGCTGGCCCAGGTGGTCGCGGGAGTCACGGGAGTCGCTGCGGTGGTCGCCGAGGAGAAACAGGCTGCCTTCGGGGACGACGACATCGAAGCGCACCTTGGAGGGCGCGTCCCCCGGGTACAGGTACGGCTCGTCGACGGGCTCGCCGTTCACCTTGATCCTCCCCCGCTTGTCGCAGCAGACCACGCGGTCTCCCCCCACCCCTGCGACCCGCTTGATGTAGTCGGCATCTCCGAAGTAGCCGCTGCCGTCGAAGACGACCGCGTCACCTCGCTGCGGCTCGGAACCGAAACGGTACGCCAACTTGTTGACGAGTACGCGGTCTCCGACCCGGAACGCGGGCTCCATGGAGCCGCTGGGGATCTGGAACGGCTGCATCACGAAGGTGCTGACAAGCAGCAGGGACACCATGCAGATCAGCACTGTCAGGGTGGCTCTGCCGCCGGGCACCCAGGACACGAAGGACACAAAAGCGGAGCGCGACCGGTCCTCCGCCCCCTCGGACTCTCCGTCGCGCTCGGCGCTCGGGGAATCGGTGGGTGGGGAGGAGCGGTCGCGCTCCGTGTGCTGTGCTTCGGTGTCCATCGGGGCCAGATGCTATCCGGCTCTGATGTGGACCCGTGCGCGAGCTCAGTTGTCGCGCTTCTCCTTGATCTTCGCGGCCTTGCCGCGGAGCTCACGGAGGTAGTACAGCTTCGCGCGACGCACGGCGCCGCGGCTGACGAGCTCGATCTTCTCGACGATCGGGGTGTGCACCGGGAAGGTGCGCTCCACGCCGACGGAGAAGGAGACCTTGCGGACCGTGAAGGTCTCGCGCACGCCGGCACCCTGGCGGCGGATGACTACGCCCTTGAACTGCTGCACACGGGAGCGGTTGCCCTCGATGACGCGCACGTGGACGTTGACGGTGTCACCCGGGCGGAAGGCCGGGATGTCGGTGCGCAGCGAAGCGCTGTCGACGGAGTCGAGCAGGTTAGCCATGATCGTCTGCTTTCTTCACTGATGCCACAGGTCATCAGCGGTAAGTTCGTGATGAGGATTCGATAGCTGTTCACATCGGGCGGGCGTCTGTCCCCCTGTGGCAGGGGCGCACGCTGGACGTACAGCAGCGACCTATTGTTCCACGGCCTCGGGGTCTCGCCCAAATCGGCCGTCGGGGCCCGGACGCCACCCCAGGATCGAGAGCATCTCGCGGTCCTTCTTGTCGAAGGCGGCGGGGTCGCAACGCTCGATCAGATCGGGCCTGTTGCGGACCGTGCGCCGCAGCGCCTCGTCCCTGCGCCAGCGCGCGATCTTGCCGTGGTGGCCGCTGATCAGCACGTCCGGGATGCCGTGACCGCGCCACTCCGGGGGCTTCGTGTAAACGGGCCCCTCAAGGAGGTTCGCCATGGCGCCCGGCGCGAAGGAGTCGTCGCGGTGGGACTCGGCGTTGCCGAGGACTCCGGGCAGGAGCCGGGCCACGGCTTCGGTGACGACCAGGACGGCCGCCTCGCCGCCCGCGAGGACGTAGTCGCCGATCGACACTTCGTAGACCGGCATCCGGGTCGCGTACTCGTCCATGACGCGGCGGTCGATGCCTTCGTAGCGTGCGGGCGTGAAGACCAGCCAGGGCCGCTCGGAGAGCTCGACGGCGAGTTCCTGGGTGAAGGGCCGCCCGCTGGGCGTGGGGACGACCAGGACGGGCCCGTGGGCCCCGCCCTCGTACCCCTCGGCGAGCACGTCGTCGAGCGCCGCGCCCCAGGGCTCGGTCTTCATGACCATGCCGGGGCCGCCGCCGTAGGGGGTGTCGTCGACCGTGTTGTGCCGGTCGTACGTCCACTCCCTGAGGTCGTGCACGTTCACGTCGAGCTGTCCACGCGCGCGTGCCTTGCCGACGAGGGAGACGTTCAGGGGTTCCAGGTACTCGGGGAAGATCGTGACGACGTCGAGCCGCATCAGGCGTCGTCCTTCGCGGGACCCTCGTCGTCCCTGGCCGATGCGATCTCCGCGCGGTCGTCGATCAGGCCGGGCGGCGGGTCGATGATCGCCCGCTGCTCCTCCAGGTCGATCTCGGTGACGATCGCCTCCACGAAGGGGATCATCACCTCGCTGCCGTCGGGCCGCTCCACGATGAACAGGTCCTGCGAGGGCAGGTGCGAGATCTCGGTGATCCGGCCGACCTCGATCCCGTCCTTGGTGACGATGTCGAGGTCCATCAGCTGGTGGTCGTAGTACTCGTCCTCGTCCTCCGGAAGCTCTTCCGGATCGACCTCCGCGATCAGCAGCGTGTTGCGCAGCGCCTCGGCGCCCGTGCGGTCGCGTACGCCCTCGAAGCGCAGCAGGAGACGGCCACTGTGCACCCGGCCGGTCTCGATGGTCAGCGGCCCCGTGGAGGCGGGGTCGGTGGCGAGGACGGCGCCGGGCCCGAGCCGCAGCTCCGGCTCGTCGGTGCGCACCTCGACGGTGACCTCACCCTTGATGCCATGGGCGCGGCCGATCCGCGCGACTACCAGCTGCACTGCTCTCTCTCCTGTCGTGTGCCTACGGAAGGGGCCCGTAAGCGCCTACAGACGACTACGGGCCGAGGAAGGCCCAGAAGCCCTCCCCGGCCCGTGCCGGTGCTACGTGGTTCAGTGAACCTGGTCCACGTCGACGAGGTCGACGCGGACACCGCGGCCGCCGATGGCGCCCACGACGGTCCGCAGAGCGCGCGCGGTCCGGCCGTTGCGGCCGATCACCTTGCCGAGGTCATCCGGGTGAACCCGGACCTCGAGCACACGCCCCCTGCGCAGGTTGCGCGAGGCGACCTGCACGTCGTCGGGGTTGTCGACGATGCCCTTCACGAGGTGCTCGAGAGCCTCCTCGAGCATGCTCAGGCCTCGGTCGACTCGGTGGGCGCGGCCTCGGCCGCGTCCGCCTTCTTGTCAGCCTTCTTGGCCTTCTGGGTGATGGCCTCACCCTTCGCCTCGTCGCCCTCGAGGCCCTTGGTGAAGGCCTCGAACGCGGCGCGCTTGTCCTTGGGCTCGGCGACGAGCAGCGGCGCCGGGGCCGGAAGGCCCTTGTGCGCCTGCCAGTCACCGGTGAGCTTCAGGATCGCCATGACCGGCTCGGTCGGCTGAGCGCCGACGGAGAGCCAGTAACGCGCGCGCTCCGAGTCGACCTCGATGCGCGAGGGGTTCTGCACCGGGTGGTACAGACCGATCTCCTCGATGGCCCGACCATCACGGCGGGTACGGGAGTCGGCGACGACGATGCGGTAGTGAGGCGAACGGATCTTGCCCAGACGCTTCAGCTTGATCTTGACTGCCACTGGAGTGGTGTCTCCTGGTCTTGACGTGGTTGGGCACAACGAGATGCCACGTGGGGTTGCGGTACTCGGGGTGCCCGATGGACGCGTCAGCCGGAGGCGAGAGGGTTCCTATGCGGCTGTCGAGTACAGCTAGCCATTGTGCCATACGTCGCCGGGGCGTCCGTAACCAGTCCGGGCGCCCCGCCCCACGCAGCTCCAGCTCAGGCCGTCAGCCCGCCACGGCACCGACCACTTCCGGGATACGGAAGGGCTTGCCGCAGCCACCGCAGACGATGGGCGCCTGGGCGAGCACCGAAGGCACCACGCGGACGTTGCGCCCGCAGTCGCAGACCGCCTTGACGCGGACGCCGCCCCCGGAGGAGCCGTGCCGGGCGGCCGGGCCCCGGAAGCTGCGTGCCGTGTCGGCGGCGGTCGCCGCGGTGTGTGCCTTGAGGGCACGCTGGAGCCGCTCGATCGTCGGGCGATAGCGCTTGCGCGCCTCGGGGTTGAGCGTGACCAGCGAGAAGCCGCTGCTGGGGTGCGGCTCCTCGGGGTGGTCGAGGCCCAGCTCCTCGGCGATCGCGAGGAATCTGCGGTTGTGATAGCGGCCCGCGCGTGAGGTGTCGCGTACGCCGCGTGACGCGGCGATGCCATGGACTGCCTCATGGAGCAGTCGCTCGAAGGAGAGTTCGGCGCCGCAGGCGGACGACGACTCTCCGATCAGGGATTCGGGCGCGGCAAGATCGGGCAGCTCGGGGTGGTGCCGCTGAATATCGGCCCACGCCTGTGCCAGCTCTGCGGCGAGAACAGGTGGTGTCGTGCTCACGTCGTGAACAACGAGCCGGGATGCCCAGGGGTTCCATTCCGGGGCATCCCAAATAATTTGCACGTACCCGTCAGTTGCCATTGATGTGTCCGGACGAGGGCGGGTGCGCTGATCTGCCCAGAAGCCTCGCAGCTCATGGCAAGCCGGTACGTAGTGGCGCGTACGCCCCGGCGCGTAGGACAACCACTCACACCGGGGCTTGTGTTGCCTGGGCAGGCGTACGAGCCGGGAACGAGCGCTCCGGTACCGGAGGCGCCCTCGTCAGTAGGCGCGGGCCACCACAGCGACGTTACCCGGGGTCTCATCGGCGTCAGGCACCGCCCCGCCCTCCGTGACCAGACACCGTACGGACACGGAGTGCTCCGCGAGCTTCGCCTCGCCCTCCGGGCCGAGCGTGGCCCAGGGGATGCGCGCCCAGCCGCCGGCGGACGTTGCCTCCACGGCCTGGTCGACGGTGGTGACGTCCGAGGTGCGGGACTCCCGGCGCTCGCGGGCCTGGTCGAGGAGCAGCTTCTGGTCCTCTTCGAGGACGGTGGGCAGCAGCGCGGCCAGGGAGTCGATCGCGACCGGCTCCTTGCCTCCTCTGATGCGGCGGGCCAGCATCGCGGTGCCGTTCTCCAGGTCGCGAGGCCCGACCTCGACGCGGACCGGCACTCCCTTGAGCTCCCAGTCGACGGCGCGGCGCCCGAAGGGGGTGTCCGTGCGGTCGTCGACCTGGACGCGCACGCCCGCGGCCTTGAGGCGGTCGCCGATCTCGCGGACCTTGGCGAGCACCGCTTCGTCGCCCTTGATGGCGAGGACGACGGCCTGGATCGGTGCGAGGCGCGGCGGGACCCGCAGGCCGTTGTCGTCGCCGTGCATCATCACCAGGGCGCCGATCATCCGCGTCGTACTGCCCCAGGACGTCTGCCAGACGAGCTCCTGCTTGCCTTCCTTGGAGAGGTACTGGGTGTGGAAGGCCCTGGCGAAGTTCTGGCCTAGTTCGTGGCTCGTGCCGAGCTGAAGGGCCTTTCCGTCGCCCATCATGCCTTCGAGCGTGAGGGTGTTGATGGCGCCCGCGAAGCGCTCCTGCGCGGTCTTGCGGCCCAGGACGAAGTCCATCGCGAGGACGTCCCGCATGAAGGCTCCGTAGACGTCCCTGTGGATGCGGGACGCGAAATCGCGTGCTTCCTCGTACGTCGCGTGGGCCGTGTGGCCCTCCTGCCAGAGGAACTCCGACGTCCGCAGGAAGAGGCGGGGCCGCAGCTCCCAACGGACCACGTTCGCCCACTGGTTGATCAGGAGCGGCAGGTCGCGGTAGCTCTGCACCCACTTGGAGAAGTACTCGTTGATGATCGTCTCGGAGGTGGGGCGGATGACGGCCGGCTCCTCGAGATCCTTGCCCCCGCCGTGCGTGACGACGGCCAGTTCGGGGGCGAAGCCTTCGACGTGCTCGGCCTCCCTGGTCAGGTACGACTGGGGGATGAGGAGCGGGAAGTACGCGTTCTGGGTGCCCGTCTCCTTGATGCGGGCGTCCATGTCCTGCTGCATGCGTTCCCACAGGCCGTATCCGTACGGTCGGATCACCATGGTGCCGCGCACCGGGCCGTTGTCGGCCAGTTCTGCCTTGTTGATCAGGTCCTGGTACCAGCGCGGAAAGTCTTCCGCCCGGGGCGTGAGAACGGGTGCCTTAGCCATGGCGCGCATGGTACGGCGGGCCTCCGGAGAGCGGGAATTGAATTCCTCCGGGGCTCCGCCAGGGGGGCGCACAACGGTGGCACGCAAGCATTGCCCCACAACCTCTGGACGCCGCGACGGATGCGGAGTTCTCTGGCATACGGGGGGAGTGCGAGCGCACTGCACGGGGGCGGACGAACCGTTTGAATACGACACTCCAGCAACTCTCGGCGGATTGGGGCGCTTTCGATGACACCTACACTCGCGCAGCCGCACCTCCCCCGCGCGGGCACGACCCCCCGCGGCGTGGACCGGTGCGCACGCGCGCGTGACTGGGCGGAGATCCAGGAACGGATGCTGGTTCCGCTCTATGAAGCGGTGTACGAACGACTCGACGTGGGCGGCGGAACACGGCTTCTCGGGCTCGGCTGCGGTTCCGGACTCGCCCTCCTGATGGCGGCGTCCCGGGGCGCGTCGGTCACCGGCGTCGACCCCTCGGCACCCGAAAGGCTCGCCCTGGCGCGCGAGCGCCTGCTGCCCGACACGGCTTCGGACGCACGGCCGCACGGCGGCACCCGGCTCGTCGAGGGAGGCCCCGCCGACGTCTCGGGGCCGGACGCGCCCGCCTTCAACATGGTGACCGCGTTCCAGCCGATCGGCTGTGTGGCGGGCGACTCCGAAGGCCTCTCCGGCCTCCTTGAGGCCACCGTCCCGCTGACCGGGCGCGGCACCCCCGTGGTCCTCGCCGGATGGGGTCCGCCGGAGCGCTGCACGACCTCTTCTGTACTGAAGGTGGCGACCAAGCTCGCCGACCCGCTCCGCAGTACGGGAAGTTGGCGCCCCGCGCTCCGTGACGACCTGGAGGAGGTCGCCCAGCGGGCGGGCCTCAAGCCGGACGGCTCGGGTCGCGTCGCGTGCCCCTTCGGGTACGCGGACACGGACAGCGCGGTCCGCGGTCTGCTCTCGACGGGGCTGTTCGACGCGGCGGTGGGCGCGACCGATCAGGTACAGGTCGACAAGGAGCTGACGGAGGCCCTGCACCCGCACAAGCGGCGGGACGGGACCGTGTGGATGCCGAACGTGTTCCGGTACTTGATCGCGCGTACGCGGTAGCCCTGGCTAGCTTCGGCCAAGGGCCGTCCGCAGCCGGTCGAGGAGCACCCTGGCCGCCGGGCTCGCGGGCCCGTCCGTGCGCCAGGCCAGGGCGATCCTGCCCCGGGGCCGCGGATCGGTGATCTCCAGCGTCCGCAGCCCGTACGCGGCCGCCGTACGCGGTTCGAGCGCCGGCAGCACGGCCACGCCCAGACCGCGGACGACAAGTTGCACGAGGACCTGCGGAGCGGCCGCCTCGAAAGCGACGCGGGGCCGGATGCCCGCCTGCGCGAAGGCACCGTCGAGCACCCCGCGTACGCCGGTACCGCGCGGCAGGGTGATCAGCGGCCGGTCGCGGAGCCCGGCCAGCGGAATCGTCGTACGCCCCTGGGGCGCGAGCAGGGGGTCGTCCGGGAGCAAGACGGCCACCAGGGGTTCGTCGATCACCGTCCGCAAGGAGATGCCCGGCGGGGGCTCCTCGTCCGTCAGGCCGAGGAGGGCGATGTCTAGTGCGCCGCCGCGCACCGCGGCCAGCATCCGGTCCGAGCTGTCCTCGGTGAGGGCGATCTCGACTCCGGGGTGGTCGTCATGGAAGTCGGCGAGTACGGAGACCACGTCGACCTCGTGGGTGGTCGCGCCGGACACCAGGCCGAGCGCGATCTGGCCGCGGAGCAGTCCGGTGAACTCGTCCGCGGTGTGCCGCACGCCCTCGACGGCGGCGAGCGCGGCCCGCGCGAACGGCAGGACGGCCTCGCCCACCTCCGTGAGCGTCACCGAACGCCCCGAGCGGTCGAGCAGTCGCTGTCCGAGCTCCTTCTCCAACTGCCGGACCTGGGCGCTCACGCCCGGCTGGGCCAGGTGCAGGCGGGCGGCGGCGCGGGTGAAGTTGGCCTCCTCCGCGACGGCGACGAAGTACTGGAGCTGGCGGAGTTCCATAAGCGAGCATGCTAGCCGCGAGAAGATCCAGCTCTTGGACTTATGGCGGGGCGCTCGACACCCTGGAGGAGTGGACATCAGAACCGCTGTCGCCGCCGAACGCCATGACCTCGCCGCCCTGCTCGACGATCTGTCGCCCGCGCAGTGGGAGGCGCCAACTCTGTGTGCGGGGTGGCGAGTCAGGGACGTGGCGGCCCATATGTCGCTGGGCTTCCGGTACTCGCTCCCGAGGACGCTGGCCGAACTCCTCAAGGCGCGCGGAAGCCTTCACCGGATGACCGACCGGTGTGCCCGCAAGGACGCCGCCGCCTACTCCACGGGGCAGTTGGCCGCGTTCCTCAGGGACAACGCCGACCACCCCTGGCAGCCGCCCCTGGCCGGCATCGAGGGTGCCCTGGGCCACGACGTGGTGCACGGCCTGGACATCTCGGTGGCCCTGGGGCTCGGACGCAGGGTCCCTCTGGACCGTATCGGCATCCTTCTTAAGAAGGTCACGCCCAAGAGCACCAAGTTCTTCGGGGCGGACGTCGCGGGCGTCGAACTGCGCGCCGACGACCTCGACTGGAGTTACGGCAGGGGCACCCCGCTGACCGGCGCCGCACAGGACCTTCTCCTCGTCCTGTACGGCAGGAAGCTCCCCCCGGGCCGCCTGCGAGGGGAGCTGCGGGGCCGCTTCGTCACCGAACCGGCCTAGTCGACGTCCTTGGTGAGCCGTGTGATGCCGACGACCCGGTACGCCGCCTCCTCCTCCAGGGTCTCGTTCTCCAGGAGTGCGGCGGCCAGGGCGTCCAACTGGCCCCGGTGGTCCCTCAGTTGCCGGCACGCGCTCTCGTAGCACTCGTCGACGATCCGGCGCATCTCGTGGTCGATCACGTCGAGGGTGCCGGGGGCGGCCGAGAGCCCGTAGGCCTGCTGGGCGTCGTTCGGCAGCGCGGAGAGCCGGCCCACGCGCTCGCTCATGCCCCAGCGGCCGACCATGCCGCGGGCGATGTTGGTGACCTGTTCCAGGTCGCTCTCCGCGCCCGTGGTGATGACTTCGAAGACGACGTGTTCGGCCGCCATGCCACCGAGGGCGCCGACGATCCGGCCGCGCAGATACTCCTCCGTGTACGCGTACTTGTCGACGTCCGGCGTCGAGAGCGTGACGCCGAGCGCGCGCCCCCGGGGGACGATGGTGATCTTCCGGACCGGGTCGGCGCCGGGCTGGAGCATGCCGAGCAGGGCGTGTCCGCTCTCGTGGTACGCCGTGCGCCGCCGCTCCTCGTCGGGCATGACCAGCGGCCGTTCGGCGCCGAGCTGGACCTTCTCCAGGGCCTCGGAGAGGTCGGCCTGCGTCACTTCCTTCTGCTTGCGCTTGACGGCGAGCAGGGCGGCTTCGTTGGCGAGGTTGGCCAGTTCGGCGCCGGTCATCCCCGGTGTCGTACGGGCGACCTGGGCGAGGTCGATGTCGCTCGACATCGGGATCTCACGGGTGTGGATCTTGAGGATGGCCTCGCGTCCGCCGCGGTCGGGCGGGCTGACGGTGACGACCCGGTCGAAGCGGCCGGGGCGGGTCAGAGCGGGGTCGAGGATGTCGGCGCGGTTGGTGGCCGCGAGGACGATGACGCCTTCGGAGCCCGAGAAACCATCCATCTCGGTGAGGATCTGGTTCAGCGTCTGCTCACGTTCGTCGTGCCCGCCCATCCCGCTGCCGCCGCCACGCGCCCGTCCGATGGTGTCGATCTCGTCGATGAAGATGATGGACGGCGCGACTTTCCTTGCCTCGGCGAAGAGTTCACGTACGCGCGAGGCGCCGACGCCCACGATCATCTCGATGAACTCCGAGGCGGACGCCGAGAAGAAGGGCACCCCCGCCTCACCGGCGACGGCCCGCGCGAGCAGCGTCTTGCCGGTGCCGGGCAGGCCCGCGAGCAGCACGCCCCGCGGCATCTTGGCGCCCATGTCGCGGTAGGCGGCGGGATTCTTCAGGAAGTCGACGACGTCACTGAGCTCGCCCTCGACCTCGTCGATGCCCGCCACGTCCTCGAAGGTGGTGCGCTTGTCGCCGGGTTCGAGCTCCACCGGCTTCGGCGGCGCCTTGCGGCCCAGCATGCCGCCCGCGCCGCCGCCCATGCCCGAGCTCATCCGCCGGGCGATGAAGATCCACAGGAAGACGAGGAGCAGCATCGGGGCGAGCGAGATGAGCAGGTTGGAGAGGAAGCTGCGCTCCTGGACGACGGGTTCGGCGGTGACGGTGACGTCGTGCTTGGTGAGGTCGTCCCAGAGCTTGTCGTCGGCGAAGGCGGGCCGCTGGGTGGTGAACTTGGTGTACTTCCCCTTCTCGTCGCCCGGCTTCTCCTGCTCCTTCTTGAGCTGCCCCTGGATCGCGTCGCCCTTGGAGTAGATCTTCGTGACGTTCCCGGAGTCGACCTGCTTGCTGAACTCCGTGTACGAGATCGTCGGCTCGTCGCCCTCGTTGAGGAAGGAGAGGACGAGGTTGGCGATGAGGTAGACGATGAGCGCGGTGAGGATGAGGCGGCCCCATCCGCCCGGCATCTTCTTCTTCGGCGGCGGCTTGGGCTCGGGCGGTGGCGCGCCCTCGGAGCGCCATGGCTGGTCGGGCGCCCGGCGCGGCGGCACAGGGTTGCTCATACCGGGACGTTACGACACAAACAGGGGCTGGGCACCTGCGCCGAAAACGCCTGAGGCGCCCCTCTCAGCAGAGGGGCGCCCCAGGCGGCGTACGAACTACAGGGCCTCAGCCCATGAACTTCTTGAACTCGTCCGGCAGCTCGAAGTTCTGCCCCTGCTGCCCCGCGGGGAGACCGAAGGCGCCGCCTTCCTGGGCCGCCTGCTCGCGGCGGGCGGCGGCCTCCTGCTCCTCCTGCTTGCGCTTCATCGGGTTGCCCGACTTCCGCTTGCCCTTGGCCTGCTTCTGCTTCTTCTTCTGCTTGCCGGCGCCGCCGCCCATGCCCGGCATCCCGGGCATGCCCGGCATTCCGCCGCCCTGGGCCATCCGCGACATCATCTTGCGGGCCTCGAAGAAGCGCTCGACCAGGTTCTTGACGGCGCTGACCTCGACGCCGGAGCCCTTGGCGATACGGGCGCGGCGCGAGCCGTTGATGATGGTCGGCTCGTGGCGCTCGCCCGGCGTCATCGACTTGATGATCGCGGCGGTGCGGTCGACGTCCCGCTCGTCCAGGTTGTTGATCTGGTCCTTGATCTGCCCCATGCCGGGCATCATCCCGAGCAGCTTGCTGATGCTGCCCATCTTCCGGACCTGCTCCATCTGGGCCAGGAAGTCGTCGAGCGTGAAGTCCTTGCCCTTGCTGCTCGCCAGCTTGGAGGCCATCTTCTCGGCCTCTTGCTGGGAGAAGGTCTGCTCGGCCTTCTCGATCAGCGTGAGCATGTCGCCCATGCCGAGGATGCGGGACGCCATGCGGTCCGGGTGGAACGCGTCGAAGTCGTCCAGCTTCTCGCCGTTCGAGGCGAACATGATCTGACGGCCTGTGACCTGCGCGATCGACAGGGCGGCACCACCGCGGGCGTCACCGTCGAGCTTCGACAGGACCACGCCGTCGAAGCCGACGCCGTCACGGAAGGACTCCGCCGTGTTCACGGCGTCCTGACCGATCATGGCGTCGACGACGAAGAGGACCTCGTCCGGGCTGACGGCGTCGCGGATGTCCGCGGCCTGCTGCATCAGCTCCTGGTCGATGCCGAGGCGGCCCGCGGTGTCGACGATGACGACGTCGTACTGCTTGGTCTTGGCGAACTCGATCGAGTCCTTGGCGACCTGGACGGGGTCGCCCACGCCGTTGCCCGGCTGGGGGGCGTAGACGCCGACGCCCGCGCGCTCGGCGACGACGGACAGCTGGTTCACGGCGTTCGGGCGCTGGAGGTCGCACGCCACCAGGAGCGGGGAGTGGCCCTGCCCCTTCAGCCAGAGGCCGAGCTTTCCGGCGAGGGTGGTCTTACCTGCACCCTGCAGACCGGCGAGCATGATGACGGTCGGCGGGTTCTTGGCGAACCGCAGGCGTCGCGTCTCGCCGCCGAGGATGCCGATGAGCTCCTCGTTGACGATCTTGATGACCTGCTGGGCGGGGTTCAGGGCCTGGGAGACCTCGGCCCCGGTGGCGCGCTCCTTGATCTGCTTGATGAAGGCCCGGACGACGGGGAGGGCGACGTCCGCCTCGAGCAGGGCGATGCGGATCTCGCGCGCCGTGGCGTCGATGTCCGCCTCGGACAGGCGGCCCTTGCCCCGGAGGTTCTTGAATGTCGCTGCGAGGCGGTCGGAGAGAGTGTCGAACACGGCGGTCGCGAATCCTCGGGTCGAAGGGGGCGCCCCCCGCTTGCGCGGAGCTGAGCGTGGGGGAGGGCGGATGGGTCGCCCTCCAGGGTATCCGCACCACCGCGGCGCTGTGCCCCGCCGGGGTGGGCGGGGGCTCGCGGGCAGGCGTCTGTCTCATCACCGCGCGGCAGCTCCGGGCCGCGCCCACCCGCGCCGAAGCGCACGCCCAGTGCATCGCCATCCGGCAGCTTCGGGCTGTGCCCACCCGTTCCGCCCTGCGGAACGCCTGCCCACAGAAGAGAGGCCTCGGCCGGATCCGCCAGTCCCGCCTCCCTACCCCCGCAAAGCCTCCTCCACAGCCCGAGCCACCCCCGCAGCCTGCTCCCCCGGCAGCGGCGCCCCCGCCCCCGTCACGTAGAACGCGTCCACCGCGTTGGCACCCAGCGTCGACACATGCGCGCTCCGCACCTCCACCCCCGCCGACTCCAGCGCCCGGCCGATCCGGTGCAGCAGGCCAGGCGCGTCCTGGGCCCGTACTTCGATCACCGTCGCGAGGCGTGAGCCCGCCGAGGCCACGGTCACCCGGGGCGGCGGCGCGACCGTCCCCCGCCGCCTCGGGTACGCCGCGTCCCGTTCCGCGAGCCGTGCCGCGATGTCCAGTGAGCCGTCGAGCGCCCGCACCAGATCCGCCCGCAGCCGCGCCGCCTGCGGCAGCGACCCGTACTCCGCCGCGACCCGCCAGTTCAACAGCAGCACCGAGTCCTCGATGCCGGAGGGCAGCCCCACCCCCCGCAGCTCAGCCGTCCGCACCGCGAGCCGATGCATCGCAAGGACCCCCGCGACGGCGGACAGCACGCCCGGCTGCTCCGGCACCGCGATGATCAGCTCCACGCCCAGCGGCTCGGGGTCCCCGGCCGGCTCCTCCGCCGAAGTGCCCTCCGTCTGCGCCCGCAGCGCAAGCACAGGCCCACCCGTACGGAACGCCTCCACCGCGAGCCGCTCCTGCTCGGCGGTGGGAGCGACGTCCTCCACTCCCTCCGGCTCGTCCCCCGAAAGCACCGCCCCCACCCGCTTCACCAGGTCGGCGACGAGCGAACCCCGCCACGCGGACCACGCCGCCGGGCCGGTGGCCAGCGCGTCCGCCTCCGTCAGTGCGTGCAAAAGCTCCAGTGTCCCCTGCGAACCCACCGCGTCCGCGACCGCCCGTACCGTCGCCGGGTCGTCGAGGTCCCGCCGCGTGGCCGTCTCGATGAGGAGCAGGTGATGCCGCACCAGGGTCGCGAGGACCGCCACATCGCCCCGGTCGAAGCCGATCCGGGCCGCGACGTCCCGCGCGATGATCTCCCCGGCCACGGAGTGGTCCCCCGGCCAGCCCTTCCCGATGTCGTGCAGCAGCCCGGCCACAAGCAGCAGGTCGGGCCGCCCCACGCGCCGGGTCAGCTCCGAGGCCCGCACCGCCGTCTCCACCAGATGCCGGTCGACGGTCCACGTGTGCACGGCATTGCGCTGGGGCCGGCACCGCACCCGCTCCCAGTCCGGCAGCAGCCGGGTGATCAGCCCCTCTGCTTCAAGGGCCTCCCACACCTCGACCGTCGGACGTCCCGCGCCAAGGAGCGTCACCAGCTGCTCCCTCGCCTCCGCGGGCCACGGCGTGGACAGGGGCCGCACGGCCGCGGCCATCCTCCGCACCGCGTGCAGCGACAGCGGCAACCCGGCCTGCGCAGCCGCGGCAGCCGCACGGAGCGGCAGCACGGGATCCCGCTCGGGCCGGGCCGCCCGGGCGAGGACGACCTCCCCGTCCTGCTCCACGACCCCCTCGGCCAGCGGCGACCGCTCGGCCGCCACCCCCTTGCCGCCGCCCAGCATGGCCCGCAGCCGGGGCCGCACGGACCGGGACCGCAGCACCCTGCCCACCTCGCGCCACGTCACGTCACTCGCGTACGAAACGGTGCGCGCGGCCTCGTACACCTGACGGAGCAGCGTGTCGGCGTCCAACAGGCCCAATTCGGCGGCGACTTGATCCTGTTCCTGTAGCGCGAGCCGGTCCGTGGCCCGCCCCGTGGTCAGATGCAGCGCGTCCCGCACGTCCAGCAACCGCCGCCGGGCATCGGAGAGCCCCTCACGAGGCGCGTCGGCCAGCCACGAAGCGGCGACGGCCCGCAGCGCGGTCGCGTCCCTCAGGCCGCCCCGCGCCTCCTTCAGGTCCGGCTCCAGGAGATAGCTCAACTCCCCCTGCCGCTCGGCCCGTTCCTCGCACAGCTCCCGCAGCTCGGGCAGCCGCTTCGGCGCGAGGTTCCGCCAGTCGGCGAGCACCGCCGTACGCAGCCCCGCGGTCAGTCCGAGATCCCCCACGACGTGCCGCGCGTCGAGCAGCCCCAGCTGCACCTTGAGGTCCTCGCCTGCGGTCTTGCGTGCCTCGGCGGGCGTCCGTACGGAGTGGTCGAGCGCGAGGCCGAGATCCCAGATGGGGTACCAGATGCGGTCCGCGAGGGCCGCCACCTCACCGGCGTCCGCGCTGCCGTCGTGCAGCAACAGCAGGTCGAGGTCGCTGCGCGGCGAGAGCTCCCCCCTGCCGTAGCCGCCCACGGCCACCAGTGCGGCCCCCCGTGGCGCGCCCGCGGCCGTGAACAGGCCGGTCAGCCAGTCGTCCGTGAGATCGGCGAGTGCCGAACGGCGCGGCGGCCCGGACTGCGCCTCCCCTTGAAGGAGCCGCAGCCGGGCCGCCGCATAGCCGCTGGGTCCGGAGTCTTCCGAGTCCGATTCAGTACGTACTTCCACACTCGTCACCCAGCAGCTCCTGTCAGTCCCGCTCAGTTCCGCTCAGTTCTGTCAGCTCAGCCCTGCCGACAGAGCTCACAGCGCATCCGGCCCGCGTTCGCCGGTCCGTACCCGGACCGCCGTCTCGACCGGGACGCTCCAGACCTTGCCGTCACCGATCTTGCCGGTTCGGGCGGCCTTCACCACGACATCCACGAGCTGTTCGGCGTCGTCGTCCTCGACCAGGACCTCGATCCGGATCTTCGGCACGAGGTCGACGGTGTACTCCGCGCCACGGTAGACCTCGGTGTGACCGCGCTGGCGGCCGTAGCCGCTGGCCTCGGTGACGGTCAGGCCCTGGACGCCGAAGGCCTGGAGGGCTTCCTTGATCTCGTCGAGCCGGTGCGGCTTGACGACCGCGGTGATGAGCTTCATGCGTCAACCCTCTTGTTCTTCTCGTTCGCAGCCTTACCGGCGTCCTGGGCCGGCGAGCCGGGCACGGCGGCGGTACGGGGCGCCGTGCCACCGCCCGCGCCACTGAAGTCGTACGCGGTCTCGGCGTGCTGCACCTGGTCGATGCCCGAGACCTCCTCGTCCTCGCTGACCCGCATTCCGATGGTCTTGTCCACCAGGAGGGCGAGGATCGCGGAGGCGATCATGGAGTACGCGAGGACGGCGCCGACACCGGCGGCCTGCTTGCCCAGCTGTTCGAGACCGCCGCCGTAGAAGAGGCCCTTGGCGTCGGACTGGACGCCACCCGTGGCGAAGAAGCCGACGAGCAGCGAGCCCACGACACCGCCGACGAGGTGGACACCGACGACGTCGAGGGAGTCGTCGTAGCCGAACTTGAACTTCAGGCCCACGGCCATGGCGCAGAGCAGACCGGCGATGGCGCCGATGGCGATCGCGCCGAGCGGCGAGCAGGAGCCGCCGGACGGGGTGATCGCGACGAGACCCGCGACGGCGCCCGAAGCGGCGCCGAGGGTGGTGAACGCGCCGTGCCGGATCTTCTCGTAGGCGAGCCAGGCCAGCATGGCCGCGGCGGTGGCGACCTGCGTGTTCAGGAACATCATCGCGCCGACGCCGTCGTCGTTGCCCAGCCACGATCCGGCGTTGAAGCCGAACCAGCCGAACCAGAGCAGTGCGGCGCCGAGCATGACCAGCGGCAGGCTGTGCGGCCGCATCGGGTCCTTCTTGAAGCCGACGCGCTTGCCGATGACCAGGATCACGCCGAGCGCGGCGGCACCGGCGTTGATGTGCACGGCCGTGCCACCGGCGAAGTCGATGACGCCGAGCTCGAAGGCCCAGCCGCCCGCGCCCCACACCCAGTGCGCGACCGGGAAGTAGACGACCGTGGCCCAGAGCGCCACGAACAGCGCCCAGGCGGTGAACTTCACGCGGTCGGCGAGCGCACCGCTGATCAGCGCGGGCGTGATGATCGCGAACATCAGCTGGAAGACCGCGAAGACGTACACCGGGATGGTGTAGCCGTCCCACAGCTCGTTGAGCCCTATGCCGCTCAGGCCGACGTAGTCGGAGGACCAGCCGAAGAGGCTGCCGTGGTCGGTGCCGAACGCGATGGAGAAGCCGTACAGCACCCAGAGGATGGTGACGATCCCCAGACTGATGAAGCTCATCATCAGCATGTTCAGCGTGCTCTTGACGCGGACCATGCCTCCGTAGAAGAAGGCGAGTCCCGGCGTCATGAGCATCACCAGGGCGGAACAGATGAGCATGAACCCTGTGTTGGCGGCAGACAGCTGCGGGGCTTCTGCGGCGATCGTGATGCCTGGGGGCATCGGCGTCTCCTCGTCGTCGTATGCGGCCTGTGCGGGCGGGGCCAGGGCCTGCCGTCACACTCCCGTCGTCCGCCCGAAGGGCGGGCCGCGCGGCGTCAGGTGCGTGCTCTCGGCGCGCCGGGCGTAGACCCTCGTACTGGACGTACTCGGGTCTGCGCCCGGTGCGGCGAGAGTGCGTGCATGGCGTCGCGCGGCAGACGGGAGTGTGACGGCAGGCCCTAGAGGGGGTGGGCCGTTATGCGCCATGAGATTGGCCCAGCGCCGTTTCAGGGGGCGCCCCTCGATGTTTCGCCGCAGTGACGAAGAGGTCGTGCGTGTTACGCGTCCATGAACTGCCGGGTCAGGCGGGGCACGATTTCATACCCTGCGCACACCGCACGAACCGGCCGCGGCGGCCATCCGATTGACCTGGCGTGGGGGAGCCGAGTCGGGCAGTTCGGGATGGGCCGGCCGCGGCCGGAGTTCTGGTGGGGCGCCGTCAGACGGCCTCCGCGGATTCCGGCATGTCGACGGCGAGCCGGTCGGTGAGCTGCACGACTTCGGCGACGTCGCCGAAGTCCCGCACGGCGGTGTCCACGGTCTTGCGAAGGCGGGTGTTGACCCGCTCGGAGCGGACCTTCTTGGCGATGGTGAGGGCCTCGCCCGCGAGCACCGTGCTCTGCTCGGGCTCACGCTGGAGCAGGTGGACCGTGGCCATGCCGATGAGGTTCAGTGCGTACGAACGCTGGTGCTCGGAGTCCTTGCCGAAGAGGTCGACGGCGCGCTCCATGACGGGCTCGGCGAGCGAGGCGTACGTGGGGCTGCGGCCCGCCACATAGGCCAGGTCGCGGAACGAGTGGGCGTTCTCGCCGTTCAGCTCGGCCTCGGAGAAGAAGCGGATCCAGTCGGGCTCGGGCTCGTCGAAGTCGGCGGCGTCGGCGAAGGTGTCCTCGGCCATGCGCACGGCCCGCTTGCACTTGCCGGGCTGGCCCATGCTGGCGTAGGCGCGGGCCTCCATCGCATACAGCATGGCCTGGGTGCGCGGACTCGCGCAGTCACGGCTTCCGTACTGCGCGAGGTGGATCAGTTCGAGCGCGTCGTCGGGCCGCCCGAGGTGGATCATCTGGCGGCTCATGCTGGAGAGGATGTACGAACCGAGCGGCTTCTCGCCGGCTTCCTTCGCGGCGTGCAGGGCGAGGACGAAGTACTTCTGGGCGGTGGGCTGGAGGCCGACGTCGTAGCTCATCCAGCCGGCCAGCTCGGCCAGCTCGCCCGCGACCTTGAAGAGCCGCTTGGACGTGGCCTCCGGCTGGGGCTCCTGCAACAGGTCCGTCACCTCGTGCAGTTGGCCGACGACCGCCTTGCGCCGCAGGCCTCCCCCGCACTGCGCGTCCCACTGCCGGAACATCACGGTCGTGGACTCCAGGAGGTCGAGCTCCGGTTTGGAGAGCCGGCCGGGCCTGCGGGACGGCGTGGGCGGCTCCGGGTCGCCGACGGGGGACATCGGGCCGGGGACCAGCCAGCGCTGCATGGGCTCGATGAGGGCGGGGCCCGCGGAGAGCGCGAGCGAGGTGCCGAGGAAGCCGCGCCGGGCCAGCATCAGGTCGCTGCGCGAGAACTCACTGATGAGCGCGACGGTCTGGGGCCCGGTCCAGGGCAGGTCGACGCCCGAGACGGAGGGTGACTGGTGCGCGGCGCGAAGACCGAGGTCCTCGACCGCGACGACACAGCCGAACCGCTCGGAGAACAGCTCGGAGAGAATGCGCGGGATGGGCTCGCGGGGGTTCTCGCCGTCCAGCCAGCGCCGCACGCGCGAGGTGTCGGTGGAGATGTGATGCGCACCCAACTGCCGCGCCCTGCGGTTCACTTGGCGCGCGAGCTCGCCCTTCGACCAGCCGCTGCGCACGAACCAGGAATTGAGCAGTTCGTTGGGGCGCTTCTCAGCGTTCGCACCACTTCCGCCATTGCCGCCCACTGGAACGCCCCCATCCCTCACGACACTTACACGCGGTCCACGCCAAGCCCTACCAGAATGCCGCCCATTGCGGCTCTCCGTCCGGAGAACGTCACCCATCGAACAGGAAACCGACTTGCCTCCGGCATACCCACGAGTGCACGACATTCAGGGCCCGTGCACTGAAAGTAATCCTACGATCACCCCTCCGGCGAGGGCGATCGCGGAAACGCCACCATTCGCCACCCCTTCGAATGAACTCCCGGCCCGCTACAAGCGATTGACTTGACAGTGGACGACCGAAGGTGGGCGGAAGGGAGCACTCGGGGGCGCGAATGACAGCGCGCACACCCCTGAAGTCATCTGGAGCCATCGGGCGCCGCACAAAAACACAGGGTCACGATCCGATTCCGTCACGTAACCACACCGCGCTCGACCCGTTGGAGGGGGCATGGGCTTCACGATCGGCGGCATCCGGGGGACCGACAAGCCTCGCACCGGTTCACGGCGGCGCGGCCGCGCGTCGGACTGCACCGCGGTGGCGGAGTACACCGGACTGTGGGGATGGGCCGCGGTCCCCGGCGCACGCGCCCTGGACGGCCGCTGCTCCTGCGGCGCGGCCGACTGCGCGGCCCCCGGCGCCCACCCCCTGGAGTTCGCTCCCGAGGTCCCCGCCGGGGCGACGCTCGACGAAGTGACCGAGGCCTGGGCGCAGTTCCCGGGCGCCGCCGTACTGCTGCCCGTGGGGCGCGCCTTCGACGTCATCGAGGTGGCCGAGGCGGCCGGACGCAGGGCGCTGGTCCGCCTGGAGCGCATGGGCCTGCCGCTCGGCCCGGTGGCCGCCACCCCGCAGGGCCGGGCGCACTTCTTCGTCGCCCCCGGCGCCGCCGCCGAACTCCCCCAGCTGCTCTACCGCATGGGCTGGGACGACGCCGGCATCGACCTGCACGGCCTCGGCCCCGGCACGCACATCACGGCCCCGCCGTCCGACCGCGGGGGCCTTGGCCCGGTCCGCTGGCTCCGCGCGCCGGACCTGGACTCGGCGACGCATCCGCCGCAGGCGCGGCTGGTGCTCGGAACGCTGGCGTACGTCGCCCATCGCTCACCGGCGTAGCCAGGCGCCCGCGTAGCCACGCGCCCGCACACGAAATGCCCCACCCCGGCTGCACCCCGGGGTGGGGCATTTCTTCGTGCGTGGCGCCGGGCGCCGGGGTGGCTACTCGCCGATCAACGCGTCCACGAACGCCTCGGGCTCGAACGGAGCCAGATCGTCCGCGCCCTCTCCGAGCCCGACCAGCTTCACCGGCACGCCCAGCTCGCGCTGGACCGCGACGACGATGCCGCCCTTGGCCGTGCCGTCCAGCTTCGTGAGGACGATGCCGGTGATGTCGACGACCTCGGCGAAGACCCGCGCCTGCACCAGGCCGTTCTGCCCGGTCGTGGCGTCCAGGACGAGCAGCACCTCGTCCAGCGGCGCGTGCTTCTCGACGACGCGCTTGACCTTGCCGAGCTCGTCCATCAGGCCGGTCTTGGTGTGCAGGCGCCCCGCGGTGTCGATGAGGACGACATCGGCGCCCTCCGCGATGCCTTCTTTGACGGCGTCGAAGGCGATCGACGCAGGGTCGCCGCCCTCGGGGCCGCGGACCGTGCGCGCGCCGACGCGCTCGCCCCAGGTCTGCAGCTGGTCGGCGGCGGCCGCTCGGAACGTGTCGGCGGCGCCGAGGACCACGGAGCGGCCGTCGGCGACCAGGACGCGGGCGAGCTTGCCGGTGGTGGTGGTCTTGCCGGTGCCGTTCACGCCGACGACCATCACGATGCCGGGGGTCTCCAGGCCGGACTCGGTCTTGACCGTGCGGTCGAACTCCGGGCCGACCAGGGTGATGAGTTCCTCGCGCAGCAGGTTGCGCAGGTCGTCCGGGGTACGGGTGCCGAGCACGCGGACGCGCTCGCGCAGCCGCTCGACCAGTTCCTGGGTGGGGGCGACGCCGACGTCGGCGGTGAGGAGCGTGTCCTCGATCTCCTCCCACGTGTCCTCGTCCAGGTGCTCGCGGGAGAGGAGCGTGAGCAGCCCCTTGCCGAGCGCGTTCTGCGAGCGGGAGAGCCGCGAGCGCAGACGGACCAGGCGACCTGCCGTGGGCTCCGGGGTCTCGATCTCCGGAGCGGCCTCGGGGGCCTCTTCGGTGACGACCGGCGCCTCGGCACCGGCGCCCGGGAGTTCCACCTCCTCGATCGTGCGGCGCGGTTCGTCGCGCGGCGTCTCGGCCTCGTCGCCGACATGCGGCTCGGCCGGAGGGGCGGTGATGGTGGGCGTGGACGACGGGGCCTGCGGCGGCAGCTGCTTCTTCTTGCGGCTGCCGATCACGAGCCCGCCGAGCGCGCCGATCACGACCACGGCGATGACTACAGCAAGGATGACGATTTCCATAACCCACCCAGTATCAGCCATGGGGGCAACAAGGGCCCAGGCTGTAGCTTCCCCCAAAGAACATAAGCTCATAGAGGGCACTACTCGGACTAAAGTACGATGGAGCTCTCCGCATCAACGCGCGTAGAGTCCAACGCGATCACCCCCACGGACGGATCGCGGCGTTGCGATCCGAGCGAGAGGCACGGACCCACCCCATGAGCACCACCGCCGAAACCGAAGGCGCCCTGGAGACACGCGGCCTCGAGCCCGTCCCCGACTCCGAGCGCACCGGCCGCACCCGCGAGCTGTTCCCCACCTGGGTCGCGGCCAACATCAGCGTCCTGCTGCTCACCATGGGCGCCGGTCTCATCGTGACCAACGGCCTCAACTTCTGGCAGGCCCTGGTCGTCGCCCTCGTCTCACCGGTCCTGAGCTACGGCATGGTCGGTCTGATCTCCATCTCGGGCAAGCGCGGCGGCTCCCCCGGCATGACGCTCTCGCGCGCCGTCTTCGGCCAGCGCGGCAACCTCTTCCCGGGCTCGCTGATCTGGGTCGCCCGCTGGGGCTGGGAGACGATCAACGCGGTGACGGGCGCGTACGCGATCATCACCGTCCTGGACATCTGCTTCGGCGTGAAGTCCAGCACGTGGCTCACCGTGGTGACGCTGATCATCTTCGTCGCCTGTACGTTCGTGATCAGCGGCCTGGGCCGCAAGGTCCTGCACGTCTGCAACACCTGGGCGACGTACCTCTTCGGCGCGTTCAGCGTCCTCGTCCTGGTCTACCTGGTGGCCAACACCCCCTGGTCGGACGTCTTCTCACAGTCCGCGGGCTCCACCGCGGCGATGATCGCGGGTATCGGCGTGATCGCCGCCGGCGGCATCAGCTGGGTCCCCACCGGCCCGGACTTCACGCGCTACCTCCCGCGCAAGGCCTCGAACAAGGCCCTGGTGGGCAACGCCATCGGCGGCGCCGGCATCGTCGTCGTACCGATGGTCCTGATGGGCGCGGTCATGGCGGTCAGCACGCCGAGCCTGTCGGAGGCCTCGGACCCGGTCTCCTTCCTCGGCAAGCTGCTTCCCACGTGGATCGCGGTGCCGTACCTCCTGATGGCCCTGATCGGCATGCTCCTGATCAACTCGATGTCGATGTACTCCGCGGGCTTCACCGCGATGACGCTCGGCATCAAGGTCCCGCGCACATGGGCCGTGTCCATCAACGCCCTCATCAGCCTGATCTTCGGCTACCTCCTGATGAACGTGGCCACCAGCTTCATCGGTTCGTTCATCTCCTTCCTGACCCTGCTCGCGGTCGCCTTCTCCGCCTGGATCGGCGTCTTCGGCATCGACATGCTGCGCAGGAAGACGTACGACGGCGAAGCCCTGATGGACACCAAGCGCACCAGCGCCTACTGGTACAAGGCGGGATTCGCCTGGCAGGCCATGACGGCGTGGGCGATCGCCCTGGTGGTCGGGCTGCTCTTCACGAAGGTCGACTGGTTCGCCGGCCCGCTCGCCACCTCCTGGATCGGCCGCAACGGCCTGGGCTGGCTGGCCACGATCCTCATCGCGGCCGCGCTGTACGCGGTGCTTCCGAGGACCCCGGCCGTCGAGGCGCCCGAGGGCAAGGGCGAGACCGAGCTGATCTCGGCCTGATCCGGAACAACTGCCCCCGTACCCTGGCCATCTGACACCGCGTCATCTAACGTCCCTCTTCGCCCGCCCACGGTGAAGGGGGACGTTTTCCATGCCCGTCACAGTCGTACGCTTCAACCTCGTCGATCCGGACGCGACACCCGCCTCGCTGAGCGAGCGCTACAAGGCCGCCCTGGAGATGGCCACGTACGCCGACGACCGGGGCATCTCCACCGTGCAGACCGAGGAACACCACGGCGTCGGCAACAACTGGCTGCCCTCGCCCTTCACCTTCGCCGGCGCGGTCTTCGGCGCGACCCGCCGCATCGCGGTCACCGTCTCCGCGATCATCGGCCCGCTGCACGATCCGCTGCGCCTCGCCGAGGACATCGCCGTACTCGATCTGCTCAGCGGCGGGCGCCTGGTGACGGTGGCGGGGATCGGCTACCGGCCCGAGGAGTACGAGGCGTTCGGCGTCGACTGGAAGCGGCGCGGCAAGCTCCAGGACGAGCTCCTGGAGACCCTGTTGCAGGCGTGGACGGGCGAGCCCTTCGAGTTCCGCGGCCGCACCGCGCGCGTCACGCCGCGCCCGTTCACCCAGCCGCATCCGATGCTCCTGGTCGGCGGCTCCTCGCAGGCGGCAGCCCGCCGCGCGGCCCGGCTCGGCCTGCCGTTCTTCCCCAGCGCCCATCTGCCGGACCTGGAGGCGTACTACAACGAACGCCTCGCGGAGTACGGCACCGAGGGCTGGACGATGATGCCCGCCGCCGAGACCCCGCTCCTGCACATCGCGGACGACCCGGACCGCGCCTGGGCGGAGCACGGCGAGCACTTCCTGCACGAGGCGCGCACCTACGCCTCCTGGCAGTCCAAGGACATCCGCTCGGCGGTGAAGTCCGCCGCCACCACGGTCGAGGAGCTGCGCGCCGAGGGTGTCTACCGCGTCCTCACGCCCGACGAGTGCGTGGCGTACGTGCGGGGCGGCGCCGCCAATCTCGTACTGCATCCGCTCTCCGGAGGGATGCCGGTCGACGAGGGATGGCGCAGCCTGCACCACTTCTGCGAAAACGTACTGCCCCGGCTCAAGGAATAGGTCCTTGAACCGGGGCAGCTTCCTCAGAGGAGGGGCAGCGGGGATTAGCCCATCTCCTCCAGGGTCTTGCCCTTCGTCTCTCTGACGAACTTCATGACGAAGGGGATCGAGATCACGGCGAAGGCGCCGTAGATGATGTACGAGCCGGTCAGGCTCCACTCGGACATGCTCGGGAACGTCTTGGTGATCGCGAAGTTGGCGAGCCACTGGGCCGACGCGGCCACACCGAGGGCGGCGGCGCGGATCCGGTTGGGGAAGATCTCGCCGAGAAGGACCCAGACCACGACGCCCCAGGAGAGGGCGAAGAAGAGCACGAAGAAGTTGGCGGCGACGATCGCGGTGACGCCCTGCGCGTTCGGCAGCGTGACGTTGTCGCCGGTGCCCGAGCGGTACGAGAACGCCCAGGCGCAGGTGAAGAGCGCGAGCGCCATGCCGGCGGAGCCGATGATGGCCAGCGGCTTGCGGCCGATGCGGTCGACGAAGATCATCGCGATGACCGTGCCGACGATGTTCACGATCGACGTCTCGAACGAGTACAGAAACGAGCTGCTCGGGTCCTGGCCGACCGACTGCCACAGCTGGTTCGAGTAGTAGAAGATCACGTTGATGCCGACGAGCTGCTGGAACACCGAGAGCCCGATGCCGATCCAGACGATCGGCAGGAAGCCGACCTTGCCGAGCAGGTCCTTGAACGAGGACTTGTGCTCGCGGCGCATGCCCTCCTCGATCTCGGCGACGCGCGCGTCCAGGTCGATCTTGGTGCCCTCGACCTCGCCGAGCACCTTCTTCGCCTCGACGTCACGGCCGACCGAGATCAGGAAGCGCGGCGACTCGGGGATGACGAAGGAGAGCACGCCGTACAGGACGGCCGGGATGACCATGACGCCGAGCATCAGCTGCCAGGCTTCGAGGCCCATCAGCTTGCCGCGCTGGTCGTCGTCCGCCAGCTTCAGGATGCCGTAGTTGACCAGCTGCGACACGGCGATACCGATGACGATCGCGGCCTGCTGGAAGGAGGCGAGCCGGCCTCGGTACGCGGGCGGGGCGACCTCGGCGATGTAGGCCGGGCCGATGACGGAGGCCATGCCGATGCCGATGCCGCCGATGAAGCGCCACATCGTCAGGTCCCACGCCGCGAACGGCAGGGCGGATCCGACGGCGCTCGCCGCGAAGAGGACGGCAGCGATCTGCATGCAGCGGATGCGGCCGATGCGGTCGGCGATGCGCCCGGCGACCGCGGCACCGACGGCACAGCCGAGCAGCGCGGTGGCGATGATCCAGCCGAGCATGTTCGCGTCGACGTCGAACCGGTGCTGGATGGCGACGGTCGCGCCGTTGATCACGGAGCTGTCATAGCCGAAGAGGAAGCCGCCCATGGCGGCGGCCGCCGTGATGAAGATGACATGGCCGAGATGGTCCGGCCTGGCCTCTCTGCCTTCGGGCTGCGGCGCCTTCGTTGTGCTGGTCACATGGACTCCTCGGGCCACCGGCAACATCGCCGGGGGTGGGGGTGAGCACTTCAAGTGGCGCACAACTTCACGCCGCCCACCACCTGAAGGTAAAAGCAACGTTGCAGAGACTATGCCTTCAAGTTTCGAAGTCAATACCTGGGTTCCTGTGAATTTCAGGTACCCGTGTAGTGAGCTTCGTTCAAGTCTTGAAGGTATGGAGGTGGGCTGGTGAAGGGCTACCGAAGCCGCTGACTGATCACCTTCGAGACGCCGTCGCCCTGCATGGACACGCCGTACAGCGCGTCGGCGACCTCCATCGTCCGCTTCTGGTGCGTGATCACGATGAGCTGCGAGGCCTCCTGCAGCTCCTCCATGATGCGGATGAGCCGCTGCAGGTTGGTGTCGTCGAGCGCGGCCTCGACCTCGTCCATCACATAGAAGGGACTCGGCCGCGCCTTGAAGATCGAGACGAGCAGCGCGACGGCGGTCAGCGAGCGCTCGCCGCCGGAGAGCAGCGAGAGCCGCTTGACCTTCTTGCCCGGCGGGCGCGCCTCGACGTCGACTCCCGTAGCGAGCATGTTGTCGGGATCGGTCAGGATGAGCCGTCCCTCGCCGCCCGGGAAGAGCCGCGAGAAGACGCCCTCGAACTCACGGGCGGTGTCCCGGTAGGCCTCGGTGAAGACCTGCTCGACACGCTCGTCGACCTCCTTCACCACTTGCAGGAGATCGGCCCGCGTCTTCTTCAGGTCCTCCAGCTGCTCGCTCAGGAACTTGTGGCGCTCCTCAAGCGCGGCGAACTCCTCAAGCGCTAGCGGGTTCACCTTCCCGAGCTGCTGGTACGCCCGTTCGGCTGACCTCAGCCGCTTCTCCTGCTCACCGCGGACGTACGGCACGGGCCTGTTGCGCGGGTGCTCCGGGTCGTCGGGAAGCTCCTCGCCCTCGGCCGCGGGGGAGGGCGGCACGAGCTGGTCGGGGCCGTAGTCGGAGACGAGCCCTGCCGGTTCCACACCGAGTTCCTCCAGCGCCTTGGACTCCAGCTGCTCGATCCGCAGCCGCTTCTCGGCACCGAGTACCTCGCCGCGGTGGACTGAATCCGTCAACTTGTCGAGCTCCGCCTTGAGGTCGCGCCCCTGGCCACGCTCGGCGGCGAGATCCCGCTCCCGCGCCTCCTTGGCGCGCTCGGCGGCGCCGCGCTCCTCCTGCGCCCGTACGAGGGAGACCTCCACGTGCGCAAGCAATTGCCGCGCGCCACGGGCGACGGCCTCGGCGACCGCGGCCTCGTGCCGCATCCGGGCCTTGCGCTGCTCGGCACGCGCGCGTGCCTCGCGTTCGGCGCGCGCGGCCCGGTCGAGCGAATCGGCGCGCCCCGCGAGCCCCTTGACCCGCTCCTCGTGCGTACGCACCTGGAGCCTGGCCTCCATCTCGGTCTGCCGGGCATTGGCCCCATCGGCGGCGAGCCGGTCGCGTACGGAAGTGTCGGGCTCCTCCTCGACCGGAGCCTCCTGGGCCACCGCGAGCCGCTCGGCCAGTTCCTCGGCGTCCTCGACCGCCTTGTCCAGCGCCTCCTGAGCCTTGGCCGCGGCGGCCGCACTGCGCTCGGCCTCGCCCGCGGCGCCACGCGCCTGCCCGGCGAGCGCGCCCAACTCCTGTGCCACGGCGGACTTCTCCCGGTCGGCGGCGCGCCTGCGCTCCCCCAACTCCTCGACGAGCGCGGCCACCTCCTTGCGCCGCTCTCCCGCATCCTGCTGGGCGCGCGCCAACTCGTCGCACTGCTCGGCGAGTTGTTCCAGCTCGGCCGCCGCTTCGTCGACGGATGCCTGTACTTCGAGAAGGCTCGGCGCCCCGGCGGAACCGCCCTGCGCGAAGTGCGCCCCGAGCAGGTCGCCTTCGGTGGTGACGGCGGTGAGCTCCGGGTGTGCGTAGACGAAGTCCTCGGCATCCTCCAGCGTGCCGACGGCGACCATCCCCCGCAGCAACCGCCGCACCGACGGCATCAACTCAGCAGGCCCGCGCACCAGTTCGGCGACCAGGGGCGGCCCGTCGGAGCCCGCTGGCCGTACGTCACCCGGGGCACCGTCCTCAGGAGCCCCCGCAAGGAGCAGTGCTGCCCGCCCCGCGTCCTGCTTGCGCAGCAGCCGGATGGCCTCCGCCGCCGACGCCGGTGTGGTCACCGCGATCGCGTCAGCGGCGGCACCGAACGCCGCCGCGACGGCGACCTCGTACCCCGGAGCGATCGAGAGCAGCTCGGCCGCCGGACCGAGCAGCCCCGTGAGGCGGTCCTTGGCGGCGAGCAGCGCCCCGGTCCCGTCCTTGCGGCGCAGGCCGAGCGCGAGCGCCTCGTGCCGGGCGGCGACCGCGGCCCGCTTGCGTTCGGCGGCGGTCGCCGCCTCCCGAGCCGCGGTCAGCGCACCCTCGGCCTCCGCGAGGGAACGCTTCGCCTCGTCGTGCCGCTCGCCGAGCTCCGCGTCGCCCGCGTCGAGCCCGTCGACCTCCGCCTTCAGCTGCTCGTACTCCTCCTGGGCGGTGACCGCGCGCTCCCCCGCCTCGTCACGCGCCACGGCGAGCCGGTCGATCTCGGCCTGCGCGGAGCCCGCCCGCGAGCGCGCGGCGTTGACCTGGCCGTTCAGCCGCGCGAGCCCTTCACGCCGGTCGGCGATGGCCCGCGCGACGTCCTTGAGGCGGCGCTCCTCGACCGCGAGCTCCCGCTCCAGATCGGCACGGTGGCCGACCGTGTCCTCCAGGGCGTGCTCCGCGGCCTCCAGGGCGGCTTCCAGCTCCGCCTCCTGCTCGCGGATCCGCGCGGCCTCGCGCTCCATGTCCTCGGGGTCACGGCCACGCCGCTCCTCGGGGGGCGCGGCCGTCGCGCTCTTCACCCGGGCGTCGGCCAGCGACACCGTGCCGCGCACCCGCTCGGCCAGCTGCGACAGCTCGTACCACGTCTGCTGCGCCCGCTGGAGCCGCGGCGTGAGGCGGCGCACCTCGTCCTCCAGCTCGGCCTCCCGCTGGAGCGCCTTCTTCAGCTCGGCCTCGGCGGTGTCCTTGCGCCGCTTGAGCTCCGCCTCGTCGGCGATCTCGGTGCGCAGCGCGTCCCGCAGGCGTACGAGGTCGTCGGCGAGCAGCCGCAGCCGGGCGTCGCGCAGATCGGCCTGGATGACGGCGGCCCTGCGCGCCACGGCGGCCTGCCGGCCGAGCGGCTTGAGCTGGCGCCGCAGCTCGTCGGTGAGGTCCTGGACGCGGGCGAGGTTGGCCTGCATCGCGTCGAGCTTGCGCAGGGCCTTCTCTTTGCGCTTGCGGTGTTTGAGGACGCCCGCGGCCTCCTCGATGAAGGCGCGGCGGCCCATGGGGTCGGCGTGCAGTACGCCGTCGAGCTGGCCCTGGCCGACGATGACGTGCATCTCGCGCCCGATGCCGGAGTCGGAGAGCAGTTCCTGGATGTCGAGCAGCCGGCAGGTGTCCCCGTTGATCTGGTACTCGCTGCCGCCGTTGCGGAACATGATGCGCGTGATGGTGACTTCGGCGTACTCGATGGGCAGGGCGCCGTCGGAGTTGTCGATGGTGAGGGAAACCTCCGCGCGGCCGAGCGGCGGGCGCCCGGTGGTGCCGGCGAAGATGACGTCCTCCATCTTGCCGCCGCGCAGCGACTTGGCACCCTGCTCGCCCATGACCCAGGACAGCGCGTCCACGACATTGGACTTGCCGGAGCCGTTCGGTCCGACGACGCAGGTGATGCCCGGCTCGAACTTCAGCGTCGTCGCCGACGCGAAGGATTTGAAACCGCGCAGTGTCAAGGCCTTGAGGTGCACGCCGCCGGACTCTACCTTTCACTGACCGTTTCACCCAGGAAGATGCAGGGCACATCAGACGGTAAAGGAAGCGACACACGCGGCGACAAGCGGCAACAAGCGGCGACAAGAAAGAAGGGACGCCGAAGCGTCCCTTGCAGATCTGGACAAGCGGCTGACAGGGCAGCCTGACCACGTGCGTTAACAGGCATCCCACGGACCGGGAGAATGCGTGACGTGATCAAGCGTTACGCGAGGTCGTGTGAGGTGAGCGCCTTACTGAAGGTGGTGGTCAGGTGAGCGCAGGCTCCGCCTGGGGTACGTCGATGCTCTCCAGGAGCGATTCGTGAGAAGCGGCAGCCGCGAGCGCGTCGTTCTCGGCCTGGATCTTCACGAGCTCAGATTCCAGGTCCTGGACGCGCTGCTGGAGCCGTCGCATCTCGGCGAGAAGTCGCGGGTCGGAACCGCCGACGTAACCGAGAAGCGCCTTTGCCATGATGGATGGTCCTCCACAATGAGTGACCGACCGAAGCGGTGTGGGTCGTGAGGGAATCGCACCCGCGGTGCTTGGCACTCGTTGTTTCTTGCTGGGTCTTGCGGGCCGTTCTCACATGCCAAACAGCTAAGGTGCGCGGGGCTTCCAGAGTCTCACCAAAAAGTTTGACGGTCAACACGATCACGCCCCGTATTGGCGGGCAACCCGGGGGTCTGCGGCCGTGGAAACGGCGGCGCTGCCTCTGCTGCGGGGCCCTGAGGGCGTGTCGATCTTCCTTCACCTGGGAGCCTGCCACGGCGGGACGTTCTTGGCAACCACCAGGCGTTTTCTGCCCCGGGCAGTTGCCACGGCCACATCGGAGCGGCCCCGCCCGGCAGCCCTCCGTCAGCGAATCGCGAACGTCTCGTAGATGCCGCGCGGAGTGTCCCAGATCTCAGTGACGCCGTCGACGCGGCCGGGTGTGTCGCCCTCGCGAAGCCAGTCGAGCAGTCCCTGGGCACCCGCGCGGGGACCCTCGGCGACGACCTGCACACGGCCGTCCTCCAGATTGAGAGCAAAACCACTCAGGCCCCCGATCTCCAGAGCCTTGGCCCGCGTGAACCAGCGGAAACCCACGCCTTGCACCTGGCCACGCACCCACGCCGTGACTCTGACTTCTTCGTTCATGGGTGCACGCTAACCGGCCAATTGCTCTCGGAGCACTTCGTCCCCATGCGCCATCGCGTACAGTCCCGACTCGATGAGCCTCACTCGTATGGGTGAGCCACGTTGACCGCTGAGGACGAGGAAGGCCAGGAGATGGGACGCCACCGACGCTCCGGCGCAGGGGCAGCCGCCACCGGCCGCGCCACTGGGGTCTCCGACACATACGCGGGCGAGTACGCCGGCGCCCCGGAGCCCCGCCCCGCCACCGTGTCACACCGCCACAGGGGCCGCCGCGCCACCCCGGTGCGCACCGGCCTGCTCGGTGTGTCCGCGGCTGTGGCGATGGGCGCCGTGGTCGTCGCCTCCGGTCTGGTCCCCGGCGCTGAGAACTACTCCCTCGGCGGAGGCGGCGACTCGAACAAGGTCCGTGCCGCCACCACTCCCAGCGAGGTCGCGCCCCAGGGCGGCGACACCGGCACCGCCGAGCGCGAGTCGGCCCCGCCGAGCCGCGGCTCCGACCGCCCCGACGCTCCGGCCCCCTCCCCCTCGCAGTCCACCGAGAAGCCTTCGGCGGAGCCGTCGAAGAAGCCGTCGTCCAAGGCGCCCACAGCGCCTAAGACCGACGAGAAGAAGAAGACGAAGCCCCCGAGCCCCTCGCGCACCCCCTCCGAGAAGCCCAAGGCCCCGCCGGCCGCCGGATCGAAGTCGCCGTCTGCCGAGAGCGTGGCCGAGGCGGATGTGCTCACCCTGGTCAATCAGGAGCGGGCCAAGGTGGGCTGCTCCCCCGTGAGCGGCGACGCCGCGCTGGCCTCGCTCGCCGGGGACTTCAGCGCGGACATGGCCGAGCGCGACTTCTTCGACCACACCGACCCGGACGGCGCGACTCCGTGGGACCGCGCCGAGAAGGCCGGGATATCGGACCTGGGCGGCGAGAACATCGCCCGGGGCCAGGCCAATGCCCAGTCCGTGATGGACGCCTGGATGAACAGCGCCGGCCACCGGGCGAACATCCTCAACTGCGACTACAAAACCCTGGGCGTCGGCGCGCATTTCGCGCCGGGCGGCCCCTGGTGGACGCAGGACTTCGGCTTCTAGCAGGACTTCGACTCGCAGCGCGCACTAACTCCTGGTTAGCGCTACCCGTGAGCTAGCACTGTGCAGGAGTACGCTGTCCGTATGGATTCCACCGCTCAGGCCGAGAACGGCGCGGACATGGCGTACGACGTGTTCTCCAAGCTGTGCCCCTCGCGCGGCACCCTGGAGCACGTCACCGGACGCTGGGGCGCGCTGACCCTGGGCGCGCTGCACGACGGCACGTTCCGTTTCAACGAACTGCGCCGCCGGGTCGACGGCGTGAGCGAGAAGATGCTGTCCCAGACGCTGCACGCGCTGGAGCGCGACGGCCTGGTCCACCGCGACGCGCAGCCCACCAATCCGCCGCGCGTGGACTATCAACTCACCCCGCTGGGACGGGAGATCACCGACCGTCTGATGGGCCTCATCCACTTCGTGGAGGGCAGGATGGACGGCGTGATCGAAGCCCGCGAGCGCTACGACGAGCGGACGGCCGGCGGCCGCTGACAGCGCGGGCAGAAGTAGCTGGAGCGGTTCATCCAAGGGCGCCGGCGCATCGGCGTACCGCAGCGGCGGCACGGCTCGTCCTCACGTCCATAGGCGTCGAGCGACCGCTCGAAGTACCCGGACTCGCCGTTCACGTTCACGTACAGGCTGTCGAAGCTGGTGCCGCCGACGGCGAGGGCGGCGTTCATCACGTCCCGTACGTGGCCCAGGAGTTGGGCCGTGCGCGGGCGCGTGAACGTGGCGGTGGGGCGCTCGTAGTGCAGCTTCGCCCGCCAAAGGGCCTCGTCCGCGTAGATGTTGCCGACGCCGCTGATCAACGACTGGTCGAGCAGGGCACGTTTGATCGTCGTACGGCGACGGCGCAGCGCGGTGTGGAAGGCCGCGTCGTCGAACTGCTCGTCGAGCGGGTCGCGTGCGATGTGCGCGATGACGTCAGGGAGCCCGTCCGGGGTGGTCGCGTGCAGCGAAAGCCCGCCGAAGGTCCGCTGGTCGACGAAGCGCAGCTCGGTGCCGAGCGCGTCGGCGAACCGCATCCGAATCCTCAAGTGCTTCTCGTCGGGCGCCTCTTGGGGCTGGACGAGCAGCTGCCCGCTCATGCCGAGATGGGCGAGGATCGAGGTGCCGCTGTCCTCGACGGGCAGCCAGAGGTACTTCCCGCGCCGCATCGCCGTACCGACCCGGTGGCCCTTGAGGCGGAGCCCGAAGTCGTCACCGCCGGCGAGGTGCCGCCGCACGGCGCGCGGATGCAGCACCTCGACATCGGCGACGGTCCGATGAGCCACCCACCGCTCAAGACCGCGCCGGACAACTTCGACCTCGGGCAGCTCGGGCACGGGGATTCACTCCGGGGTAAACGGGTGGGTGGGCGGGAAAAATGCCGCGAAGCGGCGAAATGGCTGGTGCCGGCCACCCAGAGGGCGACCGGCACCAAACACTAGAACAACGGTCAGGCAGACGAGGCTTCAGCGGCCCCATCAACCTCCGCGGCAGCGGGAGCAGCCGGCGCGGCGGCGGTAACCTCCGCCGCCTTGATCCGCTCATCCGCGGCAGCGCGAATCTCGCGCCACGCGGACTCCGCGGCCTGCTGCTCCGCTTCCTTCTTGCTGCGGCCGGTGCCGGTGCCGTACGAGACGCCTCCGACGCGGGCGGCAGCAGTAAAGGTCTTCTCGTGGTCCGGGCCGCTCTCCGTGACGAGGTACTCGGGAACGCCGAGGCTCTCGGTGGCGGTGAGCTCCTGGAGGCTGGTCTTCCAGTCCAGGCCCGCTCCCAGGTTCGAGGACTTCTCGATCAGCGGGTCGAAGAGCCGGTGCACCAGCTCGCCCGCCGCGTCCAGACCCTGGTCCAGATAGACCGCGCCGATCACCGCTTCAAGGGTGTCGGCGAGGATGGAGGCCTTGTCCCGGCCACCCGTACCCTCTTCGCCCCGGCCGAGCCGGATGAAGGAGCCGAGTTCGAGGCCACGACTGACCTCCGCCAGCGCACGCGAATTGACCACCGCGGCCCGCAACTTGGCCAGCTGGCCTTCGGGCAGGTCGGGGTGGGTGCGATAGAGCGTGTCCGTGACGACGAGACCGAGCACCGAGTCCCCGAGGAACTCGAGCCGTTCATTCGTCGGCAGACCGCCGTTCTCGTACGCGTACGAACGGTGGGTCAGTGCACGCACCAGAAGGGCGGACTCGAGTTTGTACCCGAGCCGCCCTTCCAAAAGCGTGTGGGACGAGGCCGTGTTTTCCGCCTGCTTCTTGGCGTTTGCAGCCTTTTCAGCGTTGGCGTCTTCCGCCATCTTGTGGCTAGACACGGTGCCTCTCACCAGCCGCTCAGACCTCGAGGACCTGGCGCTTGTTGTACGTGCCGCAGCTCGGGCACGCGATGTGCTGCAGCTTCGGCTCCTGGCAACGCTCACACGAAACCAGAGTGGGGACCGCAGCCTTCCACTGCGACCGGCGGTGGCGCGTGTTGCTGCGCGACATCTTCCGCTTCGGAACAGCCACGGCTACTTCTCCTGCTTCTCGTCGACGCCGGCTTCGGCGCCGCTCACGTCGTCCTTCTCGCCGTCCTGGATGGTCCCGGCGAGTCCCTGCAATGCCGCCCAACGAATGTCGACGGCGTCATGGTGGTGCTCCGGGTCGTCCGCGAGCCGCGCTCCGCACTGGGAACACAGGCCCGGACAGTCGTCCTGGCACACCGGCTGCATCGGCAGTGCGAGCACTACCGCGTCACGCAGCACGGGCTCGAGGTCGAACAAGCCGTCCTCGAGATAGAGCGTGTCCTCGTCGTCCTCGGCGTCGTCGGCCGGTTCCGCTGCGCGGCCCCGGTCGTCGGCGTCAGGGTACGAGAACATCTCCTGGAAGTCCGCTTCCACCTCAAGCTTCAGCGGCTCCAGACACCTTACGCACTCCCCCTCGGCCGACGCACGGGCGGTGCCTGTGACAAGCACCCCTTCCATGACCGACTCAAGACGGATCTCCAGCTCGACCGGAGCACCTGCCGGCACTCCGATGACCCCTTCGATGCCGAAGACACCCGGAGAACCGGGGGCCTCGACGGAACGGGTCAGCCGCTGCTGCGCACCGGGACGCCGACCCAGCTCGTGTGTGTCGAACACGAGTGGGTTTCGGTGGTCAAGGCGAGCACTCAGGGCTTTTCCTGCTTTCGAATCCTGGAAGTTCAAGGAGACCGCCCCCGTCATGAGCTTCGCTCATTAGCCGGGCAGCCTGGATCGCGGACGTACGCGCGACCGAAGAGCCAGGATACTGGACCTTTCGCTCTCGGCCCAATCCGGTCCCGGGAGGACCGCGGACCGGGCGCTAGCGGCCCTGTTCGTACTGGCGCAGCTGCTCCGCCGTGATCATGCCGGTGTCGAAGAGGCTGGTCTCGTCGAGCACGCCGGGGGCCTGCTGCTGGTGCTGCTGCTGCGGGTCCCCGTACCCCTGCTGCTGGGTCTGGTCGTATCCCTGCTGCGGGTAGCCGTACGGATCCTGCTGCTGGTAGCCGTACGGGTCCTGCTGGGCGTACTGCTGCTGGTACGCGTACTGGTCCTGCTGCTGGTACGCGTACGGGTCCGGCTCCTGCTGGGGCGGGGCGTACGGCTGCTGCGCGGGGATCTGCGGGGGCGCCTGGGGAGGCTGCGGGGCGGCGGCGGCCGCCGGGGCGGGGGCCGCGGGCGCCGTGGGGTCGGTGAGGCCCGCGAGGTACTCGGCGTCCGTGGTGTGCGCCTGGGAAGCGAGGCCCTCGGCGAGGCCCGCGAGGTCGTCGGCGGGCGCACGGCCGTGCAGGGTCTGGCGGCCCCGGCCGACCGCCTCCAGGGTCTTGGCGAGGACCGCCTCGAAGGCGCCGAGCTTGGCGTCGACGTACGCGTCCGCGTCCCGGCGCAGCGTCTCGGGGTCGTGGCTGCGCTGCGGGGCGTCCTCGTCCTCGTAACCCTGCTCGTCGAGGCCGGGGCCCGTGCCGAGGAGCTTCTCGCGGCCGCGGCCGACGGAGCCGAGGGTCTTGGTGAGGACGACCTCGAAGTTGGCCAGCTTGCTGTCCACGTAGTCGTCGGCCTCGACGCGGACCTCGTCGGCTGCCTGCCTGGCCTCGGCGAGGATGCGTTCGGCCTCGCCCTGGGAGCGGCGGGCGACCTCCGTGTCGGAGATCAGCGAACCGCGCTCGGCGTGCGCGGTCTCGATGATCCGGTCCGCCTCCTGGCGCGCCTGCTCGACGAGCTGCTCGCGGCCGCCGATGAGCTCCTGGGCCTGGGCGAGGGAGCCGGGCAGCGCCTGGCGCACCTCTTCGAGCATCGACAGCAGATCGGCGCGGTTGACCACGCACGAGGCCGACATGGGCATGGACCGGGCGCTGCCGACCGCCTCGACGATCTCGTCGATCTTCTTCTGCACGTCCACCGTGTGCTCGCCACTCTCTACAGCTGATTGGAGACGGACGGCACGACTGTAAGGCCAGTCGGCGGCCGTCCGACACCGGGTGACGGGCTGTCAGTGCGTCACTTCTTGCCGAGGCGCTCGGTGAGCGCCTCGTGGACCACCGGTGGCAGCAGGTGGGCGACGTCGCCGCCCCAGGCGGCCACTTCCTTGACCAGCGAGGAGGAGAGGAAGCTGTAGGTGGGGTTGGTGGGCACGAAGAGGGTCTCGACACCCGAGAGGCCGTTGTTCATCTGGGCCATCTGCAGCTCGTAGTCGAAGTCGCTGACCGCGCGCAGACCCTTGACGATGGCCGGGATGTCGCGCTGTTTGCAGAAGTCGACGAGGAGGCCGTGGAAGGACTCGACCTCGACGTTCCCGAAGTCGGCGGTCACCTCGCGGATCAGCTCGATCCGCTCGTCGACGGTGAACAGACCCTGCTTCGACTGATTGATCATCACCGCGACGTGCACCACGTCGTAGAGCCTGGAGGCGCGGGCGATGATGTCGAGGTGTCCATTGGTGATGGGGTCGAACGACCCCGGACAGACGGCGCGGCGCAACGTGAGTCCCTCGCTCTCCGGTCCGGTCATGGCGCGATCACTGAGTCGTCGCACGTAGAGGCGGCGCGACCGTACCAAAACGTGCCTTCGCCGTAGCGACGGGACCTCAGTGCTTCAAAGCCGTCGGGCCAGCCGAATTCTCCGCCTCTGGTACTGCGTTCAACGGTGACGAGCGCGTCGTCCGTGAGCCAGCCCCCCGCGCGGAGTGTGAGCAGGATCTCGCGAAGATCGTCATCGGTGACGACGTACGGAGGGTCGAGAAAGACCAGGTCGTACGGGGTCGTGGGGGCGCCGCCCTGGACGATCTGGGCCGCTTTGCCCGCCCTGACCTCGGCGCCGGGCAGGCCGATCGACTTCACGTTCTCCCTGACGGTGCGCACCGCTCGGGCGTCGGCCTCGACGAGCAGGGCGTGGCCCGCGCCGCGCGAGAGCGCTTCGAGGCCGATGGCTCCGGACCCGGCGTACAGGTCGAGGACGCGTGCCCCCTCCAGCGTGCCTTGCAGGGCCTGCCAGGTGGAGAACAGGCCCTCGCGTGCGCGGTCGGTCGTGGGCCGTGTGCCGTTTCCTGGCGGGACGGCGAGGCGACGTCCGCCGGCCACTCCGGCGATCACGCGGGTCATCTGAGTCCTTGTCGGTGAACGAACGTGCGGAAGATCCGGCCTCAGTCTCTCAGCCCCGGTGCCGCTCCTGCCTGTCAGCCCTTATCGCCTCCTGGTCATCCCTTGTCGAGGTACTGCTCGCGTTCGTCGTCGAGGAGGGCGTCCAGGGCGGTGCGCAGCTCGGGCAGGTGCTCAAGCTCCGGGTCGTTCGACACCACCGTCACGGCCTCCTCGCGGGCCTCGGCGATGATCTCCTCGTCCTCGATGACCGCGAGCATGCGCAGGCTGGAGCGGACACCGGACTGCGCCTGGCCCAGTACGTCACCCTCGCGGCGCTGCTCCAGGTCGATCCGGGAGAGCTCGAAGCCGTCGAGCGTGGCGGCCACGGCTGCCAGGCGGGCGCGGGCCGGGCTCGCCTCGGGCATGTCGGTGACCAGGAGGCAGAGGCCGGGGGCCGAGCCACGGCCGACGCGGCCGCGCAGCTGGTGCAGCTGCGATACGCCGAAGCGGTCCGCGTCCATGATCACCATCGCGGTGGCGTTCGGGACGTTCACGCCGACCTCGATGACCGTCGTCGCGACCAGGACCTGGGTCTCGCCCGCGGCGAAGCGGCGCATCACCGCGTCCTTGTCGTCGGGCTGCATGCGGCCGTGCAGGATCTCGACCTTCAGGCCGCTCAGCGGGCCGCGGGCGAGCTGCTCGGCGACCTCGATGACGGCGAGCGGGGGCCGCTTCTCGGCGGTGGCCTCCTCCTCGGCCTTCTTCTTGGCCTTCTTCGGGTCGGCGGCTTCGTCGACATCGTCGCCGATCCGGGGGCAGACCACGTACGCCTGGTGGCCGTTCTCGACCTCCTCGCGCACGCGCTCCCACGCGCGTGCCAGGAAGTGGGGCTTGTCCTCGGCCGGGACGACGTGGCTGGCGATCGGTGAACGGCCCGCGGGGAGCTGGTCGAGGACCGAGGTCTCCAGGTCGCCGAAGACCGTCATCGCGACCGTGCGCGGAATGGGCGTGGCCGTCATGACCAGGAGGTGCGGGGGCTGCTTGCCCTTGCCGCGCAGGGCGTCGCGCTGCTCGACCCCGAAGCGGTGCTGTTCGTCCACGACGACCAGGCCCAGGTCGTGGAACTGGACCTTGTCCTCGATCAGCGCGTGCGTGCCGATGACGATCCCTGCCTCGCCGGTGACCAGGTCGAGCAGGGCCTGGCGCCGGCCCGCCACCCCCATGGAGCCGGTGAGCAGCGTGACCTTCGTGCCCTGGTCCGAGCCGCCGAGCATGCCGCCCTCGGCAAGGTCGCCCATCATCTCGGTGATCGAGCGGTGGTGCTGCTGGGCGAGGACCTCGGTGGGCGCGAGCATCGCGGCCTGCCCGCCCGCGTCCACGACGGCGAGCATGGCGCGCAGGGCCACCATCGTCTTACCGCTGCCCACCTCGCCCTGGAGGAGACGGTGCATGGGGTGCTCGGTCGCCAGGTCGTCGAAGATCTCCTTGGAGACCTTCTCCTGGCCCTCGGTGAGGGTGAAGGGCAGCTTGGCGTCGAAGGCGTCGAGCAGGCCGCCCGCGCGGGGGCGGCGGGCGATGGCGGGGAGCTGCGCGTCCGCGTACCTCCGGCGGGCCAGGGCCACCTGGAGGACGAAGGCCTCGTCCCACTTCAGGCGGGCGCGGGCGGATTCGATGTCCGCCTTGGTCTGCGGGCGGTGGATCTTCAGGAGCGCTTCGGGGAGCGGGATCAGCTCCCGGCCGTCGCGCAGGCTCGGCGGCAGCGGGTCGACGGCTTCCTGGGCGCTCGGCAGGACCGCGTCGACGGACTTGGCGATCTTCCAGGACTCCAGCTTGGCGGTGGCCGGGTAGATCGGGATGAGGGCGCCTGCCCAGGAGTCGACCGCCTCGTCGGCGTTGTCGGAGTCGCCCTTGAGGAGTTCGTACGCCGGGTGGGCGAGCTGCATCTTGCGGTTGAAGACGGATGCCTTGCCCGCGAACATCGCGCGTGTGCCCGGCAGCAGGTCCTTGTGCGGCTTGTGGATGCCCCGACCGAAGAAGACCAGCTGGAGCTGGCCGCTGCCGTCGGTGATCGTCACTTCGAGGCGCTGGCCCCTGCCGCCGTTGAACGTCAGGATGCGCGCCGTCGCAACCTGGGCGACCACCGTGACGTGCTCGTCCAGCGGCAGGTCGGCGAGGCGTGTGAGCTCGCCCCGCTCCGCGTACCGCCGCGGGTAGTGGTGCAGCAGGTCGCCGACGGTGTGCAGGTCCAGGTGCTCGGCCATCACCTTCGCGGTGGCGGGACCGACCACTTTCTTCAGGGGTTCTTCGAGCGCGGGCACGAGATCCATTGCACACCACGCCACTGACAATTCGGCGTACGTCCCCGAAATCCGCTGGTCAGGGCTGCTGGTCAGGAGGCCGAAGGCGGCGGCTACTCGACGCCGATCAGGAGCAGCGCCGACTGGCGTCCGCCGCGGTAGACCACCGTGTCGACCGCCAGATGCGCCTCGCGCACATGTTTCTCCAGGTCGTCGCCGAGGCTGTCCGGCACGTCGTCGCCGAGCACCAGCGTGACCATCTCGCCGCCCGCCGCCAGCATCCGGTCGAGGACGGAGCGTGCGGTGCGCGTGGTGTCGTCGCCGATCAGCGCGACGTCGCCGTCGATCAGGCCGAGGACGTCCCCTGCCTGGCAGATGCCCGCCATGGTCCACGACTGCCGCTCGGCGACGGCCAGTTCGGCGTACCGCGTCGCGCCTGCCGCCGAGGTCATCGCGACGACGTCCTCGTCGAAGCGGCGGTCCGGCTCGTGCACGGCGAGCGCCGCGATGCCCTGGACCGCGGACCGGGTCGGGATCAGCGCGACCCGCACCCCTTCGGTGCGGGCCTGCTCCGCCGCGGCGGCCGCGGTGTGGCGCAGCTCGGCATCGTTCGGCAGGAGCACCACTTCGCGCGCGTGGGCCCGCCGGATGGCGTCGACGAGCTCTCCGCTGGCGGGCGGCTCCCCGGGGCGCGTGGGCACGGTGGTCGCACCGGCATCGGCGTAGAGACCGGCGAGCCCCTCCCCCGGTACGACGGCGACGATCCCGCGCTGCACCCGCTCCCTGGGCGGCTGTACGGCGCCCGCGGTGTGCGCGTCGCCCACTCCGAAGTGGGTGATGCGGATGCGGTGGGGCCGCCCGGCCTCGACGCCCGCCTCGACGGCGGCGCCGGCGTCGTCCACATGGACGTGGACGTTCCACAGCCCGTCACCGCCGACGACGACGAGTGAGTCCCCGAGCCCGTCAAGCCGTGTCCGCAGCCGCGCGACGGCCGTATCGTCGGCCTCCAGGAGGTAGATGACCTCGAAGGCCGGGGCCGCGGCGTCGGCAGGGGTGTCCTGGCACTCGATGGGCTCCACGCGCGCGTGGCCGCCCGAAGCCGAGGCCGTCCTCCGGAGCACCGTCTCGCCCGACAGGACCTCCACGAGCGCCCCGAGCACCGCCACGAGCCCGCGCCCCCCGGCGTCCACCACTCCCGCGCGGCCGAGCACCGCGAGCTGCTCCGGCGTCGCGTCCAGCGCCCGGCACGCACCGTCGTACGCGGCCCGCGCCACCGCCCCGCAGTCGCCGTCGCCGTCGACGCCAGAGGCCCCAGAAGCCGCAGCGGACGCCGCGTCGGCAGCGGCGGCGGCCACCGTCAGGACCGTGCCCTCGACGGGGTGCGCCACCGCTTGGTAGGCGGACTCGGCGGCCCTCCGCAGCGCGAGCGCCAGCGCCCGGCTGTCGGCGTGATCAGTGTCACGGTCGGCGCCGAGGACCTGCGCCATGCCCCGCAGCAGCTGCGACAGGATCGTGCCCGAGTTCCCGCGGGCCCCGATCAGCGCGCCGTGCGCCATCGCCCGCGCGGCCTCGGCCAGCGAGGGGCGGGCGGGCTCCAGGCCAGTGAAGACCGCGTCGACCGCCTGGGACGCGGATTCCACGGTCAGGTAGAGGTTGGTTCCGGTGTCCCCGTCCGCGACCGGATAGACGTTGATCGCGTCGATCTCCTCGCGGGCCCGTCCCAGGGCGTCCAGAGCGAGGCCGCACCAGGCGCGCACCGCGACGGCGTCGAGGTTCTGCGGCACCTGCTCGCCTCCTAAGGGCATCCGGAATGGACGCAGCGTAGACCGGGAAGGGCGAAGGGCCCGGGGCGGGGCCGGGGCGAGACATGGTAGTTTCGTTCTATCGAAGCAGTCGTTGTATGCTGCTCCGGTTGCCCGATACCCATCGGGCCATTCCTCCTGGCAACGCCACCCACGATCATTGCACTGATCCCGGCATGCCGGGATTAACCGTAAGTGCATCTGAAGTCTTGGAGTGACCCGTGGCTGCCAACTGCGACGTCTGCGGCAAGGGGCCGAGCTTCGGCAACAACATCTCGCACTCTCACCGCCGTACGTCCCGTCGCTGGAACCCGAACATCCAGCGCGTTCGTGCCGTGGTCAGCGGGACGCCGAAGCGGCTCAACGCCTGCACCTCGTGCATCAAGGCCGGCAAGGTCTCGCGCTGACGCAAGTAAGCGCGGCCACCTAGCTGGTTGCTGAAAGAGCCGGTCCCCCTCGGGGGACCGGCTCTTTCGTGTGCCCTGTGTGCCTCGTGGGCCCGCAAAAGCCCGCCAGTACTTACTGGCCCTGGCCCCGGAATCGCCAGCCATGATCCACAGGCCCGATCCCGCCGCCGAGCGCGAACCCGGCCGCGATCGCCCCGGTCACGTACTCCTTCGCCGCCGCGACGGCCTCCGGCACCGGCAGACCCTTGGCCAGGTGCGAGGCGATGGCGCTCGCGAGGGTGCAGCCCGTGCCGTGCGTGTGGCGGTTGTCGTGGCGGGGCGCGCGCAGCCAGTGCTCGTCGGAGCCGTCGGTGAGCAGGTCCACCGCGTCACCCCGGAGGTGGCCGCCCTTGATGAGCGCCCATCGCGGGCCGTACGCCAGGAGGGCCGCCGCCGCCCGCCGCATCCCGTCCTCGGACTCGACCTGGACGCCCGTGAGCTGTGCGACCTCGTCGAGGTTCGGGGTCGCGACCGTGGCGACGGGCAGCAGCTTCGTCCGTACGGAGTCGAGCGCCGATGCGGCCAGGAGCGAGTCGCCGTGCTTGGAGACGCCCACCGGGTCGACGACCGAGGGGGCGTCGGTCCCCGCGATCAACTCGGCCACCGCCTCGACCAGTTCGGCAGAGGCGAGCATGCCGGTCTTGACGGCCTGTACGCCGATGTCGTCGACGACGCTGCGGTACTGCGCCCGCACCGCGTCCACCGGCAGCTCCCAAAAGCCTTGTACGCCGAGGGAGTTCTGCGCGGTGACGGCCGTGACGACGCTCATGCCGTGCGTGCCGAGTGCCAGCATCGTCTTCAAGTCGGCCTGGATGCCCGCGCCGCCGCCCGAGTCGGATCCCGCGACGGTCAGGACACGTGGGGGCACAGTCATGCTCAGTCCTCCAGGTTGTCGCCGAAGTGGTCCCAGCCCTTGCTGGTCCAGGGCGCCCCGTCCACCGTCACCTGCGGCAAGGCCGAGGGGTTGAGTACCTCACCGATGACCTTCCAGCGGGCGGGCAGCTTCACGTCCGGCGGGAACGTCGCCACGATCGCGTGGTCCTCGCCGCCGTTGAGCACCCACTGCAGCGGGTCGACGCCGACGGCCTGGCCGATGTCGTTCATCTGGGAGGGCACGTCGACGTCTCCGGAGCGGATGTCGATGCGCACCTTGCTCGACTCGGCGATGTGGCCGAGGTCGGCGATCAGGCCGTCGCTCACGTCCGTCATCGAGGTGGCGCCGAGTCCCGCGGCCGCGGGGCCCGCGTGGTACGGCGGTTCGGGCCTGCGGTGGGCCTCCACGAAGGCGCGGGGCGAGCGGAAGCCGCGCGAGAGCACCGCGTGCCCGGCTGCGGACCAGCCCAACCAGCCGGTGACGGCGACGACATCGCCGGGCTGAGCGCCCGCGCGGGTGACCGGCTCGTGGTTGCGCAGATCGCCGAGCGCGGTGATCGCGACGGTGATCGTGTCACCCCGTACGACATCGCCGCCCACGACGGCCGCTCCCGCGACCTGGCATTCGTCCCGCAGGCCGTCCATGAGCTCCGTGGGCCAGCTGGCGGGGAGTTCGGCGGGCACGACAAGGCCGAGCAGGAGCGCGGTCGGTACGGCGCCCATGGCGGCGATGTCCGCGAGGTTCTGCGCGGCGGCCTTGCGGCCCACGTCATACGCGGTCGACCAGTCGCGGCGGAAGTGCCGCCCCTCCAGGAGGATGTCGGTGCTCGCCACGACCCTGCGGTCGGGAGCCGACACGACGGCGGCGTCGTCGCCAGGACCGAGCCGGACGGCCGGGGTGGAGGTGAGCCGGGATGTGAGTTCCCTGATGAGCCCGAACTCCCCCAACTCGCCGACGGTTCCCTTCACCGGGACTCACCATGCCCTTTCACGCTGCTCGGCTTGCGGTCGCGAGCCGTCACTGTCATAGGTACGGTCGATATGACCGTCAACTTCTGTTGCCCGTCCACCGCGATGTGCGCGCCACAGGTCCCCCGGGTCTCCCCGCGAGAAGCGGCGACGCGGTACCGTGGCGTCCCTTCTCCCCACATGATCCTCGTGGCCGCCCTGGAGGTTCCGTGGTACAGGCGTACATCCTGATCCAAACAGAGGTCGGCAAAGCGTCGACCGTCGCCGAGCTGATCGGCAAGATCCCAGGAGTGATCCAGGCCGAGGACGTGACCGGACCCTACGATGTCATCGTGCGCGCCCAGGCGGACACGGTCGACGAACTCGGCCGCATGGTGGTCGCCAAGGTCCAGCAAGTGGACGGCATCACCCGGACCCTGACCTGCCCCGTCGTGCACTTGTAGCCCCCGTCTACCCTTGGCCGGTGAAGATTTCCCGTCGCCGGCGCCGCTGCCTCGTCTCAGCTCCCGCCCTCGCACTGCTGATCGCGTCCGCGGGCTGCTCCTCAGCAGACGAAGCGATGAAGGCTGCGGTTCCCACCCCGGACAGCAAGGTCACCGAACTGTGCCGGAACCTGGACAAGCGGCTGCCGAAGAAGGTGGACGGTCTTGGGCGCGTTGATCCCGAGCCGAAGTCCGAGCTGACCGCCGGGTGGGGAGACCCGGCGATCATACTGCGCTGCGGTGTCGCCAAACCGCCGAAGATGAACGACCCCGAGGCGGACGGCGTGACGGCTGACGGCGTCAACTGGCTGATCGAGGAGCAGGACGACGGTTCGTTCCGCTTCACCACCACGCTGCGCAAGGCGTACGTGGAGATCACGCTGCCCAAGGAGCGCGCGGGGGACGGCGTGAGCCCGCTGACGGACTTCGCCGCCCCCGTCAAGAAGACCATCCCCAAGGGGATCGCGTAGGGCCCCTGGGGGCTAGCGCAGGCCGGTCGACCGGTTGAGGGCAGCCTGGATGAGGCGGTCCACGAGCTCGGAGTAGCCGACGCCGCTCGCTTCCCACATCTTCGGGTACATCGAGATGGGCGTGAAGCCCGGCATCGTGTTGATCTCGTTGATCACGAACCCGTCCTCGGTGAGGAAGAAGTCCGCGCGCACCAGGCCCTCGCAGGACGTGGCCTCGAAGGCGTCGACCGCGAGCCGCTGGATCTCGGCGGTCTGCTCGGGCGTCAGCGGGGCGGGCACGATCCCGGGCGTCGAGTCGATGTACTTCGCCTCGAAGTCGTAGTAGTCGTGCGACTGCACCGGCGGGATCTCGGCGGGCACGCTCGCGCGCGGTCCGTCCTCGAACTCCAGGACCCCGCACTCGATCTCGCGACCGCGCAGGAGCGACTCGACGAGGATCTTGGGGTCGTGGCTGCGGGCTTCGTCGATCGCCTCGTCGAGGCCTTCGAAGGAGTCGACCTTCGTGATGCCCATCGAGGAGCCCCCGCGCGCGGGCTTGATGAACAGCGGCCAACCGTGGTCGCCGGCGAACTCCGCGATCTTCTTGCGGGCGCCCTCCTGGTCGCGGTCCCACTCGCGCGGGCGGATCACCAGGTACGGGCCGACTGGAAGGCCGAAGGAGGTGAAGACCCGCTTCATGTACTCCTTGTCCTGGCCGACGGCCGACGCGAGCACTCCGGCGCCCACGTAGGGCACTCCGGAGAGCTCCAGGAGTCCCTGGAGGGTGCCGTCCTCGCCGTACGGACCGTGCAGCATCGGGAAGACGACGTCGACCTCGCCGAGCGCCTTGGGCACGGAGCCGGGCTCGCTGTAGACGACCTCGCGGTTGCCCGGGTCCAGCGGCATCACGACGCCGCCGTCGGCCGACTCGGCGAGCGCGTCGACGTTGGGCACCTGCCGGTCGGTGATCGCCATGCGGTCGGGATCGTCGGCGGTCAGGGCCCAGCGGCCGTCCGTCGTGATGCCGATGGGCAGGACGTCGTACTTGGTGCGGTCGATGGCACGCAGTACGGCGCCCGCCGTGACGACCGAGATGCCGTGCTCCGAGCTGCGGCCGCCGAACACGACGGCCACACGCGGCTTGCGGAGCGGCAGCTCAGAGCTCTGCTCGGGGCGCGGCTCGGGGCTCTGGGGGAGGTTCTCGCTGCTCATATCGGCTTGAGGGTACCCGTTGGCCCGGAGAGAGTCAGCGGCGCTCGGGCTTGGCACTGCGCGACATCAGCTCCTTGAGAGCGACCACCGGCGGCGTGCCCTCGTGCACGATGCCCACGACCGTCTCGGTGATGGGCATGTCGACGCCGTGCCTGCGGGCCAGATCGAGCACCGACTCACAGGACTTGACGCCCTCGGCGGTCTGCTTGGTGACCGCGATGGTCTCCTCCAGCGTCATGCCCTTGCCGAGGTTCGTACCGAAGGTGTGGTTGCGCGACAGCGGCGACGAGCAGGTGGCCACCAGGTCGCCCAGGCCCGCGAGTCCGGAGAACGTCAGCGGGTCGGCGCCCATCGCCAGGCCCAGGCGGGTGGTCTCGGCCAGGCCGCGGGTGATGAGCGAGCCCTTGGCGTTGTCGCCGAGGCCCATGCCGTCCGCGATGCCGACGGCGAGACCGATGACGTTCTTGACGGCGCCGCCCAGTTCGCAGCCGACGACGTCCGTGTTCGTGTATGGGCGGAAGTACGGGGTGTGGCAGGCGGTCTGGAGGCGCTGCGCGATCGATTCGTCGCGGCAGGCGACCACGGCGGCCGCGGGCTGCCTGGCGGCGATCTCGCGGGCGAGGTTGGGTCCTGTGACGACGGCGATCCGGTCGGCGGCGACCTTCGTGACGTCCTCGATGACCTCGCTCATCCGCATCGCGGAGCCCAGTTCGACGCCCTTCATGAGGGAGACGAGCACGGTGTCGGTGGCGAGCAGCGGCGCCCACTCGGCGAGGTTGCCGCGCAGCGTCTGCGAGGGCACCGCGAGCACGGTGAAGTCGGCGCCTGCCGCGGCCTCGGCCGGGTCGGTGGTCGCCCTGAGGTTCTCCGGGAGTTCGACACCGGGGAGGTAGTCCGGGTTGCTGTGCGAGGAGTTGACGGCGTCGGCGAGCTCGGCGCGACGGCCCCACAGGGTGACGTCGCACCCGGCGTCGGCGAGCACCATGCCGAAGGCGGTACCCCAAGAGCCCGTTCCGAAGACGGCGGCCTTCACCGGGTTCGTCACTTGCTGTCCTCCGTGGTGTTCTCGGGGCTGATCTCGGGGGTGGCCTCGGGGACGCTCCGGCCGCTCCGGTCCGCGGCCTTGCGGCGTTGCGCGAGCCGCGCCTTGCGCGGGTCGTAGGGGGTGTCGGGGGCCTTCTCCTGCCGGATCTCCTCCAGGAGTTCGGTGATCGCGGCCATGATGGCCTCGGTCATCTCCCGCAGGACCTCGGGGGTGGGTTCCTTGTCGTAGAAACGCGAGAGGTCGACCGGCTCGCCCGCGAGCACCTGGAGCTTCTTGCGCGGGAAGAGGCTGAGCTTCTTGCTGTACGGGGGAAGCGCGAGGTTGGCGCCCCACTGCGCGACGGGTACCACCGGGCACTTGGTCCGCAGGGCGACCCGCGCGGCACCGGACTTGGCCGTCATCGGCCACATCTCGGGGTCCCTGGTGAGGGTGCCCTCGGGGTAGAACGCCACGCACTCGCCGCGCTCGATCGCGTCGACCGCTGCACGGAAGGCGTCGAGCGCGTTCGTGGTCTCGCGGTAGACCGGGATCTGGCCGGTGCCCTTCATGACCTTGCCGACGAACCCGTCCTTGAAAAGGCCGTCCTTTGCCAGGAAACGAGGCACTCGTCCGGTGTTGTACTGAAAATGCGCGTACGAGAGCGGGTCGATATACGAGTTGTGATTCACCGCGGTGATGAATCCACCGTCGGCCGGAATGTGTTCCATTCCTCGCCAGTCCCGCTTGAAGAAAACCACCAGAGGCGGTTTGGCGATGACTGCCGCCAGGCGGTACCAGAAGCCGATTCTGCGGCGGGACACTCGGACACCTTCCTCCATGAACCTGGTCGGCCGCACAAGTGTCGCCCCAGGCTGCCTGTCTGTCGAGAACACCGTACGCCCGCCCCAGGAACCCGGCCCCGGTAGTGCCCCGCCCAGCAGGTCACAATGGGCGCGACGCGAAGGACGGAGCCGCCACCCGTGCAGTGGACTTTGGTGATACCCCTGAAACCGCTGGAGCGCGCCAAGAGCAGGCTCACCGCCACCACCGGCGACACCCTGCGCCCCGGCCTCGCCCTCGCCTTCGCACAGGACACCGTGGCCGCCGCGGCGGCCTGTCCTTCCGTACGGGATGTGGTGGTCGTCACGGACGACGGCCTCGCCGGGCGTGAGCTGGCGGTACTGGGTGCCCGGATCGTGCGTGACGAGCCCGCCGGCGGCCTCAACGCGGCCCTGGCGCACGGAGCGGCGGCCGTGCGCGCGGGGAGGCCCGAAACGGCCGTCGCGGCGCTGAATGCCGATCTCCCCGCGCTGCGCCCCCTGGAATTGTCCCGGGTACTCGACAGCGCGGCCCGATTTCCCCGTTCTTTCCTCTCGGATGCCGCAGGAATCGGTACGACACTGCTCTGCGCGGCTCCCGGCATGGAATTGCGCCCGGCATTCGGCGCGGCGTCCCGTTCCCGGCACGCGGCCTCCGGGGCGGTGGAACTTCCGCTCACCGACGTCGATTCCGTACGCCAGGACGTGGACACCGGCGACGACCTGCGGGCCGCGCTCGCGCTGGGCGTCGGGCCGCGTACGGCGACGGCTGCCGCGAGGCTCCTGATCGCCGACTGAGATTGCCGACCGAGATCGCCGACTGAGATCGCCGACTGAGTACGCTTCCCCCATGCAGGCGACCGCGTACACGTACGACTCCGAGACCCGCAGCGGCAGCGTGCTGCTCGACGACGGCACTCCGGTGCCCTTCGACACCCCCGCGTTCGACGCGGGCGGCCTGCGGCTTCTCAGGCCCGGCCAGCGGGTGCGGATCGAGGTCGAGGGAGAGGGCGAGGGGCGCCGCGTCACGCTGGTGACGCTGCAGACGTTCTGAGCCCGGCGCTCCTTTGGGCCCCGTACACGCCGCGGGCCGGGCTCCCAGTTGGGAGCCCGGCCCGGCGCGTGAGTGCCCTCGTGCCCTTACTTCTTGCGGGCGGTCGCCTTCTTGGCGGTGGTCTTGCGCGCCGTCGACTTCTTGGCAGGCGCCTTCTTGGCGGTGGCCTTCTTGGCCGGCGCGGTCTTCTTGGCGGTGGCCTTCTTCGCCGGCGTGGCCTTCTTCGCCGTCGTCTTCTTGGCCGTGGCCTTCTTGGCCGTCGCCGCCTTCTTGGCGGTGGTCTTCTTGGCGGTCGCCTTCTTCGCCGTCGCCGTCGTCTTCTTGGCGGTGGCCTTCTTGGCGGTGGCGGCCTTCTTCGCGGTCGCCTTCTTGGCGGTGGCCTTCTTGGCCGCTGCCTTCTTCACGGTCGCCGAAGCACCGCCGCCCGAAAGGCTGCCCTTGGGCGCCTTCTTGACCGCGACGTCGTTCTTCGGGAGCTTCTTCGAGCCGCTCACCAGGTCCTTGAAGCCCTGTCCGGCGCGGAAGCGCGGAACCGAGGTCTTCTTGACCCGAACGCGCTCCCCGGTCTGCGGGTTGCGGGCGTAACGGGCCGGACGGTCAACCTTCTCGAACGAGCCGAACCCGGTGACCGAAACACGGTCTCCGCTGACCACGGCACGGACGACTGCGTCCAGAACCGCGTCCACGGCGTCGGCGGCCTGCTGACGGCCACCCACCTTGTCGGCAATCGCTTCTACGAGCTGCGCCTTGTTCACGTCTTCCCCTTCGGAGACCTCGCCCGAGCGTATTCGCCAGGCTTTTTCGCACGTTAGGCAGATATATACCGCAAATCAAACACGAAACGGGCTAATCACCCTTGTGCCGCAACGAACTCGACTGTCCATGAGTTCCTCGAAGGTTCCTCGAAGGGCCGTTTGAGCCTTGTAGCTCAGGTGTCTTCGGGGAATCGGCCCTCGTCAGCTTCCTCGATGGCCGCCATCAATCGCTCCAGACGCCTTGCCGCATCGGCGAGATCGTGTTTGGCCGCGGCCGTAATGACCAGCAGCTTCCGGGTCAGCGCCATCCGTACGCCCTCCGGGACTTGCAGTGCACGCACCCTTGAGTGCGCTTCCTTCAGTTGGTCCGCAACAAGCCCGTAGAGCTCGAGTTGGCTGTCACGTTCCATGCACCGATTGTGCCATCTGGGGCGAGTTGTCGCCTCCGCAGGGGGTAACTACCCACATCCGGCGCCCTTCTGAGGGTACCCGGTCGGACCGAGTACAAGGGGATTTCAAGCCTCTTCTGCCGTCCGAATCAAGGGAGTTGAGACCACCCGATCAGGTCACCACGCAGCTCAAAGGGGGCAAACACAGATGTACCCCCAACCGTCCACGATTGGGGGTACACCAGGGTGTTGCGGGGGTGTCAGACCTGCACCGTCCGCGGCTTGTACGAGGGTCGCCCCGACTCGTACGCGGCGATGTCCGGCTCGTTCTGGAGCGTGATGCTGATGTCGTCCAGGCCGTTCAGGAGACGCCAGCGGGCGTTCTCGTCGAGCTCGAAGTCGGCGGTGACGCCCTCGGCGCGGACTTGGCGATCCTGCAGGTCAACGGTGATTTCGGCCTGCGGGTCGTTCTCGGTCAGCTCCCAGAGCGTGTCCACGACCTTCTGGTCGAGTACGACGGTGAGCAGGCCGTTCTTCAGCGAGTTGCCGCGGAAGATGTCGGCGAAGCGCGAGGAGATGACGGCCTTGAAGCCGAAGTTCTGCAGCGCCCACACGGCGTGCTCGCGCGAGGAGCCCGTACCGAAGTCGGGTCCCGCGACCAGCACCGTGGCGCCCTGGCGTTCGGGCCTGTTCAGGACGAACTCGCCGTCCTTGCGCCAGGCCTCGAAGAGCCCGTCCTCAAATCCGTCCCTGGTGACCTTCTTCAGCCAGTGGGCGGGGATGATCTGGTCGGTATCGACGTTGCTGCGGCGCAGCGGAACGGCCCGGCCGGTGTGCGTGGTGAATGCTTCCATGGCTCTCAGACTCCGGCTGTCACAGGGGCGTCAGGGGCGTCGGTCAGGTCGGCGGGCGAGGCCAGGTGGCCCGTCACCGCGGTGGCGGCGGCGACCTGGGGCGACACCAGATGGGTGCGACCGCCCTTGCCCTGCCTGCCCTCGAAGTTGCGGTTGGAGGTCGACGCGGAGCGCTCGCCGGGCGCCAGTTGGTCGGGGTTCATGCCCAGGCACATCGAGCAGCCCGCGTGCCGCCATTCGGCGCCGGCGGCGACGAAGACCTTGTCCAGGCCCTCCGCGACGGCTTCCAGAGCGACCCGGACCGAGCCGGGGACGACCAGCATCCGTACGCCGTCGGCGACTTTGCGCCCCTCGACGATGGAGGCGGCCGCACGCAGGTCCTCGATACGGCCGTTGGTGCACGAACCTACGAAGACGGTGTCGACCTTGATGTCGCGCAGCGCCTGCCCCGCGGTCAACCCCATGTATTCCAGGGCCTTTTCGGCGGCGTACCGCTCCGACGCGTCTTCGTACGAAGCAGGATCGGGGACCTGTGCCGAGAGCGGCGCGCCCTGGCCCGGGTTGGTGCCCCAGGTGACGAACGGCGCGAGTTCGGTGGCGTCGATGTAGACCTCGGCGTCGAAGACCGCGTCCTCGTCCGTCTTCAGGGTCTTCCAGTAAGCGACCGCCGCGTCCCACTCCTCGCCCTTCGGGGCGTGGTCGCGGCCCTCGATGTAGTCGAAGGTGGTCTTGTCGGGGGCGATCATGCCCGCGCGGGCACCGGCCTCGATCGACATGTTGCAGATGGTCATGCGGGCTTCCATCGAGAGTTTCTCGATGGCGGAGCCGCGGTACTCCAGGACGTAGCCCTGGCCGCCGCCGGTGCCGATCTTGGCGATGATGGCGAGGATCAGGTCCTTGGCCGTGACGTCGTCGGGCAGTTCGCCGTCGACGGTGATGGCCATGGTCTTCGGCGGGGCCATCGGCAGCGTCTGGGTCGCCAGGACGTGCTCGACCTGGGAGGTGCCGATACCGAACGCCAGCGCGCCGAAGGCGCCGTGCGTGGAGGTGTGGGAGTCGCCGCAGACCACGGTGGTGCCGGGCTGGGTCAGGCCGAGCTGCGGGCCGACCACGTGGACGACGCCCTGCTCGACGTCGCCCAGCGAGTGCAGACGTACGCCGAACTCGGCGCAGTTCTTGCGCAGCGTCTCCAACTGCGCCCGCGAGACCGGGTCCGCGATGGGCTTGTCGATGTCGAGGGTCGGGGTGTTGTGATCCTCGGTCGCGATGGTGAGGTCGAGCCGCCGCACCGGCCGGCCGGCCTGACGGAGGCCGTCGAAGGCCTGCGGGCTCGTCACCTCGTGCAGCAGGTGCAGATCGATGAAGAGGAGGTCGGGCTCGCCTTCGGCGCGCCGGACGACGTGGTCGTCCCAGACCTTCTCCGCGAGTGTCCTACCCATCGCTTTCCCTCCGACCGGCTGTGTTGTGCCGGCCCAACTAGAGAATTGTTCGTCCACGCCCGTACCCCTCGTGCCGTGCGTGGACCGCTTTCCGTTGGTCCGCGGATCGCACGTCCCAGGGTGACGTGTTCCATCGAAAATTGAACTTGCGTTTCACAGAGTGAGACGCGAGTATCGACGCATGGACAACTCTAGCGGCGTCGGCGTTCTCGACAAGGCGGCTCTCGTCTTGAGCGCCCTGGAGTCCGGTCCGGCCACCCTCGCGGGGCTGGTCGCGGCCACCGGACTCGCACGACCCACGGCACATCGCCTCGCCGTGGCACTGGAACACCACCGGATGGTGGCGCGCGACATGCAGGGCCGTTTCATTCTCGGCCCGCGGCTCGCGGAACTCGCGGCGGCGGCGGGCGAGGACCGCCTGCTCGCCACGGCTGGCCCGGTCCTCACGCACCTGCGTGACGTGACGGGCGAGAGCGCTCAGCTCTATCGCCGTCAGGGCGACATGCGCATCTGCGTGGCCGCGGCCGAGCGCCTCTCGGGCCTGCGGGACACGGTCCCGGTGGGCTCGACGCTCACGATGAAGGCGGGCTCGTCCGCGCAGATCCTGATGGCCTGGGAGGAGCCGGAGCGCCTGCACCGCGGTCTCCAGGGCGCCCGCTTCACGGCCACCGCCCTTTCGGGCGTACGCCGCCGTGGCTGGGCCCAGTCGATCGGCGAGCGGGAGCCGGGCGTCGCGTCCGTCTCCGCCCCCGTGCGCGGGCCCTCGAACCGCGTGGTCGCCGCCGTCTCGGTCTCCGGGCCGATCGAGCGCCTGACCCGCCACCCGGGCCGGATGCACGCGCAGGCCATCATCGACGCCGCGGGGCGCCTGTCCGAGGCCTTGCGCCGCACGGGCTGACCACTTCCCCGCTCAGAGACAGCACACAGAACGCCCGAGGGGCCGCCTCAACGCCGCGGCGGCCCCCGGGCGTTTTTCCTGTCCGTACTCAGGCGGCCTTGAGGCGATCGCCGGCCCTGTCTCCGCGGCGGCCGACCGGGACGACACCGATGGCCTGACCCAGGCCGAACTCCGGCATGTTCACGTACACGGCCTCATGGGCGCCGGCCGGCACGACGTACGTCTCGTGCCAGAAGCCGACCTTCCCCTTGCCTTCCCGCATCCGCCGGTTGAAGGCGGCCCAGGCGGGCCGGTGCTCCTTGCCCTGGGCGGACGCGTAGGCGAGGAGCTTCTCCGAGGAATCCCAGTACTGCACGACGTAGATCACCCGCAGCCCGCCGAACAGCAGCCGGTAGCCCAGCATGCCGCTCTCCCGGTCCTTGGACAGCTCCTTGAGCATCCGCGGCATCGCCAGGAAGACGGGCCACCAGCTGCGCACGGCACGGAAGTTGTTGATGCGCATCCCGATATGGAAGACGGTGACACCGCCCTGCGCGTCGGCGGTCATGCGCCCTTCGATCGGCTTGGTGCTCACGATGGTTCCCCCTTCAGAGAGCGTTGGATAGCTTCACTATCCATGATTGGATAGTGCCACTCCCCAAGCGATTACGCAAGAGGGATCCGCAAGAGGCAATGAGCAAGATGCAAGAGGAGAAGTGAGCCGATGAGACTGGCGGAGCTCAGCACGCGCAGCGGGGTCTCGACGGCCACGATCAAGTACTACCTGCGCGAGGGCCTGCTCCCGCCGGGCCGCCGCGTGAGCGCGACGCAGGCCGAGTACGACGAGAAGCACCTGCAGCGGCTGCGCCTCGTGAGGGCGCTCATCCAGGTGGGCCGGGTGCCGATCGCGTCCGCCAGGGAGGTGCTCACCGCCCTGGAGGACGAATCCCTGGATCACAACTCCCGCCTGGGCGTGGCGGTCTGGGCCCTCCCCCACGGTCCCGAGCCCACCGCCGAAGATCCGGCGACGGAGACGGCACGCCACACGGTGGACGCACTGCTGGAGCGGCTCGACTGGCGGTACGGCCAGGGCTACGGGCCCGATTCACCGGCGTACGGAATGCTCGTGACCGCGGTCGCGACGCTCGCCCGGCTCGGATACCCGTGCACCGTCGACGACTTGGCGCCCTACGCGCGCTCGGCCGGTCAACTGGCCGTCACCGACCTGGACTTGGTGGAGCGCTACGAGGCACCCGACGAGCAGCTGGAGGCGGCGGTCGCCCTCACCGTGCTGTACGAGCCGGTCCTGCTGAGCCTGCGCAGGCTCGCCCAGGCCGAGGAGTCCAACCGGCGCTACGGGCAAGGGGATTGACCCGTGGCGGGAACGACGAAGGGGCCCTCCCTGACGGGAAGGCCCCTTGTCCATTCGCGTACCCCCGACCGGATTCGAACCGGCGCTACCGCCTTGAGAGGGCGGCGTGCTAGGCCGCTACACAACGGGGGCTAGCTTGTCCTGCTGCACTGCTTTGTCCTGCTGTACTGCGCTGGGCTACCAGGACTCGAACCTAGAACAACGGAACCAGAAACCGTCGTGTTGCCAATTACACCATAGCCCACTGTGGTCTAGACCAGCTAGACCTGCGTACCCCCGACCGGATTCGAACCGGCGCTACCGCCTTGAGAGGGCGGCGTGCTAGGCCGCTACACAACGGGGGCCCTAGCGATCCTGCATCGGTAGCAGTGGGTGCGACCCTGACTGCTTCCATGGGAAGGATCTGTACCCCCGACCGGATTCGAACCGGCGCTACTGCCTTGAGAGGGCAGCGTGCTAGGCCGCTACACAACGGGGGCGTTGCAGATAAGCTCTGCGAGCTGGCCTACCAGGACTCGAACCTAGACTAACGGAACCAGAAACCGTCGTGCTGCCAATTACACCATAGGCCATCGATACGCAACCCCCTGTGGGAGTTTTGCTCGACTTGCGCTTCCTGTTCGGACCTTTCGGCCTTCTCGGGCGGCGCAGGAAGAACATTACCCGAAGGTGGACGGCGCTCCAAAACGGGTATCGGCGCGGAGCAGCGGCGGCAGCTCGGTGAGGCGCGTGATGCGGTGCACGCCCGACGGGCCTTCCTGGGCCGCGCTGTTGCGGTCGAGCCAGATCCCGAGAAGACCCGCGTCACGGGCGCCTCGCGCGTCGATCTCCGGCTGGTCCCCCACGTAGGCCACCTCGCCGGGCGCGAGGCCCATCGCCCCGCACACCGCGAGGAAGGCCTCGGCCGCCGGCTTGGAGACGCCGAGTTCGGCGGCGCACAGGACGGACTCGAAGCGGTCACGCACACCGAGGACGCGCAGCTTGCGGTCCTGGACGGTCAGGGCGGAGTTGGAGAGGACCGCGTGGCGGTAGTCGTCGGCGAGGGCGTCGAGGACGGGGACGGTGTCGGGGAAGAGGGTCCAGGCGGATTCGTAATGTGTGAGGTAACGCTCGAACCAGGCGTCCGCCTCCTGGTCGGTCAGGACGGCGTCCAGGAAGTCGCGCACGCGGTCGCGGCGCTGGGCCTGGAACTCGATCCCCCCGGCACTGAAGCGAGCCCAGTGGCGCTCGGTGACCTCTTTCCACAGGGCCAGGGCACGCTCGGCGGTCTCGTACCGCTCAAGGAGACCCTCGGCGGTGAGGTGGGCGTGGATGCCGGCGGTGTCGGCGTGCGCGTAATCGAAGATCGTGTCATCGATGTCCCAGACCACGGCTTTGATCGGCATGGGCTCAGCCTAGGCGCCCACGGATTTCGCAGGAGGCCGGACGTGGAGCCGCTCTGCTGATACTTTCCCCCGAGTAAACGTTCGAATCGCGTGAACTACTTGTGTGGGGAGCACTGTTGTCTGTTCTGCGTAAGCGTTTCATGTCTGTTGCCGGTGTCGCTGCGGCCGCTTCCGCCGCGGTGGTCTTCGCGGCCGGGCCTGCGGCGGCCGAAGTCTTCGACGTCAACACCCGTGCATCCGGTTCCTACCTTGCTTTCGCCGGATCGATGAATTTCCAGAGCGTCGGCGAGCACATCAGCACCTGCGACAACTCCTCGGACGGCGCCGGCGTGATCGGGTACTGGAAGGTTGGCAGCGGAGGCACCGTCCACCCGCTCTATGCCGGTGGGGGCCGGGGTACCTGCGAAAGGGTCAACGCCAGCGCAAGCGAGTCGTCCTACGTGTACTTGAAGGTCTGCATCCGTAACAACGGGAATGTGATCGAGGGCACGTGCAGCGCCTGGGACTACTTCTACGCCGGCGCCTAAGGGCAGGAGACACAGAGCAGAGCGACGGGGGGGGGGGGCCGGTAGGGGGGCCGGCCCCCCGCGAGTGCGGGGGGGGGTAGGGCCCCGGAGCCCCGGGCGGGTGGAGTGGGGGGGATTGGGTGTCACAGTCC
>NZ_JBSGZA010000009.1:0-156380 GCF_053610745.1 Streptomyces sp. NPDC054866 | reverse complement strand
ACCTGTGGTGGCCCGCTTTTTTTTTTTAAACCCCCCTCACTTCCCCCCGGGCCCCTCCGGCCCGCCCCCCCCGCCCCCCCGCCGGGGCCCGCCCCCCGTCCCGCGCCCCCCCCCCGTCGCATGTCCGGGGCCTATTCGGCCAGCTTCGCCAGGGCCGTGTCGATGCGGGTCAGTGACTTCTCCTTGCCCAGGATCTCCAGGGACTCGAAGAGGGGCAGGCCGACCGTGCGGCCGGTGACCGCTACGCGGACCGGGGCCTGGGCCTTGCCGAGCTTCAGGCCGTGCTCCTCGCCGGCGGCCAGGACGGCTTCCTTGAGGGACTCGGGAGAGGTCCAGTCGGCGGCGTCGAGCTTGGCGCGGGCCGTCGTCAGGAGGGCGGCCGGGTCGCCCTTGCCCATGGCCTTCGTCCAGGAGGCCTCGTCCTCGACGGGCTTGTCGAGGAAGAGGAAGTCCACGTTCTCCGTGATCTCCGAGAGGACCTTGATGCGGGTCTGGGCGTGAGGCGCGATGGCCTCCCAGGCCGCCTGGTCGAAGCTCTCGGGGGCCCAGTTGGCGTGCGGGGCCTTCAGCCACGGCTCGCAGGCCGCCGCGAACGCCTTCACGTCCAGCATGCGGATGTGGTCGGCGTTGATCGCCTCGGCCTTCTTCAGGTCGAAGCGGGCCGGGTTGGCGTTCACGTCCGCGAGGTCGAACTTGGCGACCATGTCCGGGATCGAGAAGACGTCCTGGTCCGCGGAGAACGACCAGCCCAGGAGGGACAGGTAGTTCAGCAGGCCCTCGGGGAGGAAGCCGCGCTCGCGGTAGAGGTTGAGCGAAGCCTGGGGGTCGCGCTTGCTCAGCTTCTTGTTGCCCTCACCCATCACGTACGGGAGGTGGCCGAAGGCCGGGGTCACCTTGGCGATGCCCAAGTCGGTCAGCGCCTTGTAGAGGGCGATCTGGCGCGGGGTCGAGGAGAGCAGGTCCTCGCCGCGCAGGACGTGGGTGATCTCCATCAGGGCGTCGTCGACCGGGTTCACCAGGGTGTAGAGCGGTGCTCCGTTGGCGCGGACGATGCCGTAGTCCGGGACGTTCTCCGGCTGGTACGTGATCTCGCCGCGGACCAGGTCCGTGAACGTGATCGTCTCGTCGGGCATACGGAAGCGGACGATGGGCTTGCGGCCCTCCGTCTCGTACGCGGCACGCTGCTCGGTCGTGAGGTCGCGGCAGTGGCCGTCGTAGCCGGACGGCTTGCCGGCGGCGCGGGCGGCCTCGCGGCGCTCGTCCAGCTCCTCCGTGGAGCAGTAGCAGTAGTACGCGCGGCCGGCGTCCAGGAGCTTCTTGGCGACGTCCTGGTAGATGTCCATGCGCTGCGACTGGCGGTACGGCGCGTGCGGGCCGCCGACCTCGGGGCCCTCGTCCCAGTCGAAGCCCAGCCAGCGCATCGAGTCGAGCAGCTGCTCGTACGACTCCTCCGAGTCGCGAGCCGCGTCGGTGTCCTCGATGCGGAAGACCAGGAAGCCCTCGTTGTGCCGGGCGTAGGCCCAGTTGAAGAGAGCGGTGCGGACCAGGCCCACGTGGGGGTTGCCGGTCGGCGAGGGACAGAACCGTACGCGTACGGGGGTCGCGTTAGCCACGCTTGATCACCTTGTTGGTGAGAGTGCCGATGCCTTCGATGGTGACGGCGACCTCGTCGCCGACGTTGAGGGGCCCGACGCCTGCCGGGGTGCCCGTGAGGATGACGTCGCCCGGGAGCAGCGTCATGGCCTCGGAGATGTGCACGATCAGGTCCTCGATGGAGCGGACCATCTCGGCCGTACGCCCCAGCTGGCGCTGTTCGCCGTTGACCGTGCACTGGATGGTGAGGTCGGAGGGGTCGAGGTCGGTCTCCACCCAGGGGCCGAGCGGGCAGGAGCTGTCGAAGCCCTTGGCCCTTGCCCACTGCTTCTCGCGCTTCTGCACGTCACGCGCGGTGACGTCGTTCGCGCAGGTGTAGCCGAGGATGACATCACGGGCGCGCTCGCGCGGGACCTCGCGGCACATGCGGCCGATGACCACGGCAAGCTCGGCCTCGTAGTGCACCTCCTGCGAGAAGGAGGGGTACGCGATGGCGTCGCCGGGGCCGATCACCGAGGTGGACGGCTTGAAGAAGGCGACGGGGACGTCCGGGACCTCGTTGCCGAGTTCCGCCGCGTGGTCCGCGTAGTTGCGGCCGATGCCCACGACCTTGTTGGGGAGCACCGGAGGCAGCAGCCTGACCTTGCTCAGCGGGACCTTCGTGCCGGAGAGCTCGAAGTCCGCGAACGGGATGCCCTTGATGATGTCGAGGACGAGCCCATCGGTCGTTCCGGGAGGGCTTTCACCCTCGACCGCGCCGAAGGCGACGTTGCCGTCGATGGAGAACCTGGCGATGCGCAAGAGCGGTGCCCTTTGCTGGAGGGAGAGTCTGACCCCCCAGGCTAACGTGGCCGTGTGCCGCCAAGCCTCCCGTGACCCCGCGGCTTCGCCCTCCGTCGATCGCGCCCGAGCGCTCGTCCTCAATCGCCGGACGGGCTTGATTCCCCGCAGCTGCCGTCGCGCCGGATCCTCAGGCCGCCGACGGGCTGAACTCCTCCGGCGCGTCCATCAGGATCGTTCGCTTCGGGTTGGCCGTCACCGTCGGCAGTTCCGTCGCGTGGTCCGGCTGCTCGGCGGCCGGGGCGACCTCCTGTGCGTCCGTGAGGTGGGCGAGGGTGGTGCGGCGCGGGTTGGCTATGTTGCGGAACATCGCCGACTTCACAGTCTTCATCTGCTGTTCGGGCCCTGTCAGTTGAGGTGTCGTACGGGGGACGCGGGTTGTCGGATTCGCCATCCCTGTAAAGCGTCAGGCTAAACATCCAATTCCCGCCCAAAGCCCGGATGAGGCCTTGATCTTCATGTGAGTTTGCTCACGAGCGAGCGGGCAAAAGGGTCAATTCAGGCTCGTGTAGGCCTTGTTGGAATCGGACATTGCGCCACTGAAGCCATCATTCCGCTCCCGATCATGAAGACTGGGACACCCCTCACCCAGAGCTTTCTTGGGCCCAATCGCCCGTTTTGCCCTGGATCACTTTCTACGTCTCGTGACGCGTCACTCACGCCCAGTCACGGAGGTCGCGGCGCGACACAGGGGCCTTGTTGGAGATCCTGCACTGTGCTGGAATTCCCGGGACCGCCGCGGGATCGAACCGGCGCGCAGGGGCGCAACGCAGCGCCGAGTGGCGGCGGGAAAGGGGAGCAGCGCCGGTCACTCACGACCACCATGGGGCGCTCTGCGCCCCACGACGCCGACACCGTCCCGCCGTTTGTGCGGAGGGACGCCTGGTCCAGAGGTTGCGACGCTAGTGCAGGGACGTTTCAAGAGGGATGGCAGCAGCGCTGCGGCGGAGCCGGAGCGCGGCGGGACCGACCGCGGCTCCTCGGCCCAGCACGCCCAGAACCCCGGGCAGGTACCGTCCGGCGACAACGGCCCCGGAGCCGTGCGCGGAGCCGGCGGGGTGAGTCTGCCCACCGCCGGTGCGTCATCGGGCAGTACGACGGGCACCGTGAAGTCGCCCACAGGACCCGGCTCGCGAATAGCCCTGCGCAACTGGCGCATCTCCACCCGCCTCGTCTCGCTGCTCGCGCTCCCCGTGATCACAGCGACCTCCCTGGGCGCGCTCCGTATCAACGAGTCCATGGACGAGATCCAGCAGCTCAACAACATGAAGCTGCTGACCGACATGACCAAGCGCGCCACCGAGCTGGCCTCCGCGCTCCAGGAGGAGCGCGACCGCTCGGCAGGCCCCCTCGCGCACGGCGCGAACTCCTCGGACTACGTGGTCAAGGGCGCCCGGCAGAAGACCGACCGCGCCTACAACCGCTTCTTGCAGGAGACGCAGGACCTCGACAACACCGACGGCGACAAGGGCCTCCTCGGCGTCCGGGCCAACACTGTCGAGATCACCCAGCAGCTCCAGCAGATCAACAGGGTCCGCAAGGACGCCTACGACGACCCGAGCTCCACCTCCCAGACGGTCGACGCCTACAGCCAGCTCATCGAGCAGCTGCTCTCTCTGTCCTCGGACATGGCGCAGGCGACCAGTAACCCGGACATGATCCAGCGCACCCGCGCCCTGACGGCGTTCTCCTCCGCCAAGGAGTACGCGTCGGTGCAGCGCGCCATCATCGCGGCGGCGCTTCCGGCGGGCGACGCCTCCTTCGGCAAGATCTCCGAGACGGACCGGCGCTACGGCTTCTCCGCGCTCGACAAGGAGAACTCCCAGCTGGACGCCTTCAAGGGCATCTACGCGGGCAATCCCGACGAGCTCACCAAGCCCATCGACGGCGGCAACTCCTCCATCAAGGGCGCCGACTCCTACGCCAAGCGTGTGCTTGAGCAGGAGGGCGGCATCAAGCTCCAGGACAAGCGCTCGTACAAGGACTGGGTCGACAACGACACCACCAAGATCGACGCGATGTCCAAGATCGAGCTCACGCTGCTCAACGAGATGGAGCAGAAGGCCCGCGAGCTGCGCAACGAGTCCGAGCAGGCGGCCATCCTCAACGGTGCGCTGATCCTGCTCGTCCTCGGTGTCTCGCTCGTCGGCGCCTTCGTCGTGGCCCGGTCCATGATCCGCTCGCTGCGGCGCCTCCAGGACACCGCGACCAAGGTCGCCCAGGACCGCCTGCCCGAGCTCGTCAAGCAGCTCTCCGAGGCCGACCCGCAGGACGTCGACACCTCCGTCGAGTCCGTCGGTGTGCACTCCAGGGACGAGATCGGCCAGGTGGCCGCGGCCTTCGACGACGTGCACCGCGAGGCCGTCCGCCTCGCCGCCGAGCAGGCGTTGCTGCGAGGCAACGTCAACGCGATGTTCACCAACCTCTCGCGCCGCTCCCAGGGTCTTATCCAGCGCCAGCTCTCGCTCATCTCCGAGCTGGAGTCGCGCGAGGCCGACCCCGACCAGCTCTCCTCACTCTTCAAGCTCGACCACCTCGCGACCCGCATGCGCCGTAACGGTGAGAACCTCCTCGTTCTCGCCGGTGAAGAGCCCGGCCGTCGCTGGACCCGGCCCGTCCCGCTCGTCGACGTGCTGCGTGCCGCCGCGTCCGAGGTGGAGCAGTACGAGCGCATCGAACTCTCCGCGGTCCCGACGACCGAGGTCGCCGGACGCGTGGTCAACGACCTCGTGCACCTGCTCGCCGAGCTCCTGGAGAACGCGACGTCGTTCTCCTCGCCGCAGACCAAGGTCAAGGTCACCGGTCACGCGCTGCCCGACGGGCGTGTGCTGATCGAGATCCACGACACGGGAATCGGCCTCTCCCCCGAGGACCTCGCCGCGATCAACGAGCGGCTCGCGTCGCCGCCCACCGTGGACGTCTCGGTCTCGCGCCGCATGGGTCTGTTCGTGGTCGGCCGTCTGTCGCAGCGTCACGGCATCCGTATCCAGCTCCGTCCTTCGGACTCCGGCGGCACGACCGCGCTCGTCATGCTGCCCATCGATGTCGCCCAGGGCGGCAAGAAGGCGCCGAACAAGCCCGGTGCGCCCGCCCCCGGCCAGAGCGGTGGCCCCGTCGCCGCGCAGGCCTCGGCGGGTGCCGCTGCCGCGCGTCGCGGAGTCGGCGCCGGGAACGGTGGCGGCAACGGTGCGCCCGGCTCGGGTCCCGCGGGTTCCCAGGGCAGGCTCGGTGCCGGTCCGCCTCGCGGTCAGGTCACGGGCTCGGGGCCGCGGGCCGCGCTGCCTTCGCGTGACGGGGGGCCGCGTGCCGGTTCGCCGTCCGCTCCGGCGGGTGCTTCAGGTCCTTCCGGTCCTTCCGGTCAGCAGCCTCCCCGGCAGGGACAGCCCGGGCAGGGCGCCGCGGCCGGTACCGGTGGCAGCCTCTTCGGGGGCGGGCAAGGCGGACAGGGCGGTGGCCGCGGTCAGGCTTCCGCGCCGCAGCCTCCGGTGCCTCAGCAGCGTACGAACCCGGTGAACCCCGCAGGGTCCGCGAACCCCTCCGGTCCCGCGAACGACGCCGGGGGCCAGGGGCGCAGGCCGCAGCTGCCGCCGCGCGGTGGTCCGCGTGCCGAGCTTCCCGGGGGCAACCCGCAGCCGCGCGTGCCCAGTTGGAGTGACGAGAACGCGCAGCCGCAGATCTCGCGGGAGCCGTTCGACACCCCGCGTGGGCACGAGGAGCCGGAGTCCACCGGACAGTTCCCGCACCCCGCGGCCGGCGCCTCCGCGCAGGGCCCCGGTTCGACCGCCGAGTTCGCGCGGCCGGACTTCAACGGGCCGCCGCCCGGTACGGGTTCACCGCAGCAGGGTGGCCAGGGCCAGCAGGGCACCGGGCAGTTCGTCCGCCCGGACGTCTTCGGCGGCCAGGACTCCTCCTCGTCCTCCGGTACGGGTCAGTTCCAGCGTCCCGGCACCAGCGCCCCCGGCTACAACGGCGGTACGCCCGGTGCCGGTGCCCCGCAGCAGCGCGGTGGCCGTGGTGACGCGGGCGACGCGCCTGGGCGTGGCCAGGGCCCGGCTCAGAGCCAGGGCCAGGGGCAGCAGGGCCTCCCGCCGGTTCCGCAGCAGCCCTCGCCGCAGCAGCCCTCCCAGCCCCAGCAGCCCGTACAGCAGCAGCCCGTACAGCCGGAGGGTCTGCCGCCCGCCGGTCCCGGTGACGGCCGTACCCCGCTGTTCGACACGCTGGAGACCAACTGGTTCCAGCAGCAACAGCAACAGCAGCAGCAAGGGCACCAGCCGCCCCAGGGCAGCGCCCCCGAGCAGCAGCAGCCCCAGCGGCCGCAGCGCCCGCAGGCCTCGTCGCCCTCCTCGCCCCTCCCGTCGAGGCCGCAGGCTCAGAGGCCGCAGGCACAGCAGCCGCAGAACCCGGCCGCGCCCCAGCGCCCGGCCCCCGCCACCAACGGCACCGGCGGCGGGAACGGCGGCAACGTCACGAACGGCAGCGCCGCCTCCTGGCGCACCTCGCCCAACGACGAGCTTGGCCGCCAGGCCGAGCGCGTCCGGCAGCCGTCCGCCGGTGGCGTCACCACTTCCGGCCTGCCGCGCCGCGTACCGCGAGCCAACCTCGTCGCGGGCACCGCACAGCAGCAGCAGGACAGCACAGGTCCGCAGGTCTCGCGTGCGCCCGACGACGTGCGCGGCCGGCTGACGAATCTCCGTCGGGGCATCCAGCAGGGTCGCCAGGCCGGTACCGGCCAGACCGGCAGCTTCCCCACTCACCAGCAGGAGCGTTAGTTGAGTCCGAGCCAGGCGGCACAGAATCTGAACTGGTTGATCACGAACTTCGTGGACAACACCCCCGGGGTGTCCCACACCGTCGTGGTCTCCGCCGACGGCCTGCTTCTGGCGATGTCCGAGGGCTTCCCGCGTGACCGCGCCGACCAGCTGGCCGCGGTCGCGTCGGGTCTGACCTCCCTCACCGCCGGGGCCTCGCGGATCTTCGAGGGCGGCGCCGTCACCCAGACCGTGGTGGAAATGGAGCGGGGGTTCCTTTTCCTCATGTCGGTCTCCGACGGTTCGTCCCTGGCCGTGCTCGCGCACCCCGAGTGCGACATCGGCCTTGTCGGATACGAGATGGCGCTCCTCGTGGACCGCGCGGGCGCCGTCCTCACCCCGGACCTCCGCGCCGAACTGCAGGGCAGCCTGCTGCACTGACTTTCCTCATCGGCCGCCCCACCGACCGAACGTACTGACCACCGTCCGGCCAACCTGGTGCCCCCCACCGGCTCTATCAGACGGCACGCAGACCACCTGCTGTCCCGCCCGGAGGATCCATGACCCCGCCCAACGCCTCTCACGATCCGTACGGCTCTCACGCGTCGTACGGCATTGAAGGCGACCAGCCGCTGGTGCGTCCTTACGCGATGACCGGCGGCCGGACACGGCCCCGCTACCAGCTCGCGATAGAGGCGCTGGTGAGCACCACGGCCGACCCGGCCCAGCTGATGGGACTGCTCCCCGAGCACCAGCGCATCTGCCACCTCTGCCGCGAGGTCAAGTCGGTGGCCGAGGTGTCGGCTCTGCTCTCCATGCCGCTCGGCGTTGCCCGGATCCTCGTGGCCGACCTGGCCGAGGCCGGGCTCGTCGCCATTCACCAGCCCGGCGGCGACGAGAACGCCGGCGGCCAGCCAGACGTGACACTGCTCGAAAGGGTGCTCAGTGGACTTCGCAAGCTCTAGCAGCGGCGGAGGCCGCTCCACCACCAGCGCGAAGATCGTGGTGGCGGGCGGCTTCGGCGTCGGCAAGACCACGTTCGTGGGCGCGGTCTCCGAGATCAACCCGCTGCGCACCGAGGCCGTCATGACGTCCGCTTCCGCGGGCATCGACGACCTCACCCACACCGGGGACAAGACCACCACCACGGTGGCCATGGACTTCGGCCGCATCACCCTGGACCAGGACCTGATCCTGTACCTCTTCGGTACGCCGGGGCAGGACCGCTTCTGGTTCATGTGGGACGACCTCGTACGCGGCGCCATCGGCGCCGTGGTGCTCGTCGACACCCGCCGTCTCGCCGACTGCTTTCCGGCCGTCGACTACTTCGAGAACAGCGGTCTGCCCTTCGTCATCGCGCTCAACGGCTTCGACGGCCACCAGCCGTACACCCCCGATGAAGTGCGCGAAGCTCTCCAGATCGGTCCCAACACGCCGATCATCACCACCGACGCGCGACACCGTGCGGACGCAAAGAGCGGCCTGATCACGCTGGTCGAGCACGCACTTATGGCACGACTCAAGTAGACGAGGCAGTACGGCAGTTGCCGTAGATTCCACAGAGCGGTCTGTGTCCTTTGACACGGATGACCGCTCTGTTCATAACGTTTCGACAGAGAATTCGCCGGGCGCCGCCACGCGTCGCGGTCGTCCGGTGTCGCTGTGCGCACAAGAGCCCCGCCTTTTGGCGGGGCTCGCTCTATTTGACCGTTTTATCTGAGGCTTACACCACTCGGAACTTGCGCTTCCCACTGTTTGGTAGAGGACCCCCTGACGTGCTGGAATGCGCTGAACTGCCCAGTAGCACGGGCCTTGGAGACGACAGCGGGACCGGTGTAGGTCCCGCCGCCGAGAGGTTGTTGGTCGAGTGAGGCGAAGCAAGACGAGCCCCGCACCGCCGCATACGCGGGACACGCGGGGCAACTTCACCCCGCCGCCGCGCACAGCGGCGTCCCCCACCGATGTGCAGGGCATGGAGCCGCCGGCGCCCACCGGCGGCAGAATGTCCCCGCGCAACTGGCGCGTGCCGACCCGCCTGAACGCGATCCTCCTGATACCCGTGCTCGTCGGCCTCGTCATGGGCGGCTTCCAGGTCAAGGGATCGATCGACACCTGGAGCGAGGCCCAGGACGCCGAGAACACGGCGCGCCTCGTGCAGGCGTCGCTGAACTACGGCAACCGCCTCATCGAAGAGCGCGACATCTCCGCCGCCCCGCTGCTGCGCGGCGACAAGAACAACCCGGCCGTCGTGAAGGCCCGCAAGGCCACCGACAAGGCCGGTGACGAGTTCGACGCCGCCGCCGAGAACATGCCGCAGAAGGAAGGCCTCAAGCGCCGCCTCGACGGCTTCCACAAGGTGGAGCCGGGCCTCCAGTCGCTTCGCCAGGCCGCGTACACCTCCAAGCTCTCCGGCGCGCAGACCGAAGAGGGCTACGTCGCCATCCAGCACCCCCTGATGGAGTTCGCCAACGAACTCGGTCTGGGCACCGGAAACATCACCAGCTACGGCCGCACGGTCTACGCCATCTCGCTGACCAAGGCCGCGCTCTCCCTCGAGCGCTCCATCGGCATGCACCTGCTGGTCAAGCCCGGCCCGACCGCGAGCAGCTTCGGCAAGCAGAAGGTCGCGCTCTCCTCGTACGCCTACCTCGAGGGCATCGCCATCGAGGAGTACACGGGCGGTGGCACCCCCGAGGACGTCGCCAAGCTCGAAGCCGCCAAGAAGAAGCTGAAGGCGGACGGCGAGAAGCAGGCCAAGCAGGCCGCCGCGGACGCGAAGGCCCAGGGCAAGACGTTCGTCCCGCCGCCGTCCCCCGAGGACATGGTCTCGGCCATGGCGACGCTGCCGAGCACGCAGCCCAGCGCCCGCGTGGAGCTCGCAGGCAAGGGCGTCACCAAGGAAGCCTGGTGGGCCACCACGTCCGCCAAGTTCGACGCGTACCGGACCATCGAGTCCGACCTCGCCGACAAGGCAGTGACCGAGGCCTCGGACATCGCGTCCAACGCCCAGCGCAACGCCTACATCACCGGCGCCATCGTCGTGATCGCCCTGCTCGCCGCCTTCATCCTGGCCGGGATGATGGCCCGCCAGATGTCCAAGGCGATGCGCCAGCTGCGTACGGCCGCCTTCGGCATCGCCGAGCAGCGTCTGCCGATGCTGGTCGACCAGCTCTCGCGCACCGACCCCGGTCGCGTCGACACCCGCGTACAGCCCATCCCGATCTCCTCCACGGACGAGATCGGCGAGGTCGCCCGCGCCTTCGACCAGGTGCACCGCGAGGCCGTCCGGCTCGCCGCCGAGCAGGCCCTGCTCCGTGGCAACATCAACGCGATCTTCACCAACCTCTCGCGCCGCAACCAGTCCCTGATCGAGGGCCAGCTGACCCTCATCACCGACCTGGAGAACAACGAGGCCGACCCGGACCAGCTGGAGAGCCTCTTCCGCCTGGACCACCTGGCGACCCGTATGCGACGCAACGGCGAGAACCTCCTGGTCCTCTCCGGCGAGGAGCCCGGCCGCCGCTGGGACCAGCCGGTCCCGCTGGTCGACGTGCTGCGCGCCGCCTCCTCCGAGGTGGAGCAGTACGAGCGCATCGAGCTCTCCGGCGTCCCCGAGGCCGAGATCCACGGTCTCGCCGTGACCGACCTCGTGCACCTGCTCGCCGAGCTCCTGGAGAACGCCACCACGTTCTCCTCGCCGCAGACCAAGGTCCGCGTCACCGCGACCCGTCTTCCCGACGGCCGCGTCATGGTCGAGATCCACGACAAGGGCATCGGCCTCACCGCCGAGGACTTCGCGGACATCAACCACAAGCTGGCCAACCCGCCGACGGTGGACGCCGCGATCTCCCAGCGCATGGGTCTGTTCGTGGTCGGCCGGCTCTCCGACCGGCACGGCATCCGCGTCCAGCTGCGCCCCTCGGGCGAGCAGGCGGGCACGACCTCGCTCGTCATGCTCCCGGACGGGATCACGCACGGTGGCGGCGGCGAACACCAGCTGCCCGAGTCCGAGTTCACGGTCTCCTCGATCATGCCGGAGCAGCAGGCTCCGGAGCAGTCCGCCTTCAACCACCAGCCGATGCGTACGGCGGCCGAGCTGGGCTTCGACGACAGCCGCTACAACAGCGACGCCGTCGAGTCCCCGGACCTCGACCCCGTGGGCCGTTCGCTGATGCGTGAGGAGCGGCGTGCCGCCCTGGAGGCGCAGGCGCAGTCCGGTGACGGCCGTCCGCTCTTCCGCGACGAGGTGGACCCGCAGCAGGGCTTCGACCAGCAGCAGGGCGGTTACGACCCCGCGTACGACCAGCAGGCCCCGGTGTACGACGAGTACAACCAGGGTCAGGCCGCGCAGCCCGCGTACGACGACGCGTACTACCCGGCGCAGGACGGCTACCAGGACGCCCCCTATACGGAGGCCGGTCACGACGATCACGCCGCTCGTACGGGTGCCGTGTCCGAGCCCTTCGTGGCGTACCCGGACCGCTCTCACCAGGACGACTGGCCGACGCGTGACGGATATGAGAACAACTCGGGCTCGTATCAGGCCGAGTACTCTCCGGAAGCGGAATCTGGTCCGGCGGCTCCCGCGAACGGCGCCGAGCGCGTAGGCTTCGACCGTCCCGGGCCGGCTCCGTCCGCTGTCCACGACACGACCGCTGCGGGTCTCCCGCGCCGCGGCGCCACCGGAAACGGTAGTGCCCCGGTCCCGGCCCCCACCGGCGACGCGTTCGGCAACAACGACGACAGCAACTGGCGTACGTCCAACGACGACCGCTGGCAGCGCGCCGAGTCCCTGAAGGAGCCGAAGGCGGGTGGCGTCACCCCGTCCGGTCTCCCGAAGCGGGTGCCCAAGGCCAATCTGGTCGAGGGCACGGCGGAACAGACCCCACAGGGCGGCCCTCAGGTCTCCCGCGACCCCGAGGACGTTCGGGGTCGGCTGAGCAACCTGCGCCGCGGCGTCCAGCGGGGACGCAGCGCAGGCAGTGACACCACGAATGGCCAGGCCACTAGGAATCAGCACAGTGGTCCTGACAGCACCTACAACCAGGAGCGTTAGTGTGAGCCCGATGAGCCAGGCGGCGCAGAACCTGAACTGGTTGATCACCAACTTCGTGGACAACACCCCTGGGGTGTCCCACACGGTGGTGGTCTCCGCCGACGGACTCCTTCTGGCGATGTCCGAAGGCTTCCCCCGCGACCGGGCCGACCAGCTGGCGGCCGTCGCATCCGGTCTGACCTCCCTCACCGCCGGGGCCTCCCGGATCTTCGAGGGCGGTTCCGTGACCCAGACCGTTGTGGAGATGGAGCGAGGATTTCTCTTCCTCATGTCCATCTCCGACGGTTCCTCGCTGGCTGTCCTCGCCCACCCCGATGCGGACATCGGTCTCATTGGGTACGAGATGGCACTTCTTGTCGACCGTGCGGGGACCGTGCTCACGCCCGACCTGCGTGCGGAGCTGCAGGGGAGCCTTCTCAACTAGTAGACGTACGGTGCGTTTTCGCGTCCCGTGGCCGTAAGGTTTCGGGACGCGGCTCCAGAATGATGGTGCCCGGCACAGTCGGAGGAGGAGTACGTGGCAGGCTCAGGAACACCCCCGGACGGTTCGTCATCGGCCAACTGGTCGCCTGGTCACGGCCAGGGGCAGGGACCGCACGACGGGGCGCCCAACCGTTACAACTTCCCCTCCGCGCCCAGCCAGCACCGCAGGCCCTACCAGCAGCCGCAGCAGCCGGGCCCCCGCCAGAGCCCGTACGAGCAGCCTCACACCCCCAGGATCCAGCCAGTGCAACCACAGCGACGCGCCCCGGAACCGGCGCCCGCCGGTGCTGCGAGCAACCCCCTGGTGCGCCCGTACGCCATGACGGGCGGCCGCACCAGGCCCCGCTACCAGCTCGCCATCGAGGCGCTGGTGCACACCACCGCCCAACCGCACCAGTTGCAGGGCCAGTTGCCCGAGCATCAGCGCATCTGCAACTTGTGCCGTGAAATCAAGTCAGTGGCCGAGATCTCGGCACTGCTCACCATTCCTCTCGGCGTCGCCCGGATCCTCGTAGCCGACCTGGCGGAGGCCGGACTTGTCGCCATCCATCAGCCGGGCGGCGACGAGTCCGCCGGCGGCCAGCCAGACGTGACACTGCTCGAAAGGGTGCTCAGTGGACTTCGCAAGCTCTAGCGGCGGAGCAACAGCCCGCTCCACCACTTCCGCGAAAATCGTGGTGGCGGGCGGCTTCGGCGTGGGCAAGACCACGTTCGTCGGGGCGGTCTCTGAGATCAACCCGCTGCGCACCGAGGCCGTCATGACGTCCGCGTCGGCGGGCATCGACGACCTCACCCACACCGGGGACAAGACGACGACGACCGTCGCCATGGACTTCGGCCGCATCACCCTGGACCAGGACCTGATCCTGTACCTCTTCGGTACGCCGGGGCAGGACCGCTTCTGGTTCATGTGGGACGACTTGGTCCGCGGCGCGATCGGCGCGGTGGTCCTTGTCGACACCCGCCGCCTCGCCGACTGCTTCCCCGCGGTCGACTACTTCGAGAACTCGGGCCTGCCCTTCGTCATCGCCCTCAACGGCTTCGACGGCCACCAGCCGTACACGCCGGACGAGGTGCGCGAGGCGCTGCAGATCGGCCCGGACACCCCGATCATCACGACGGACGCCCGTCACCGTGCGGACGCGAAGAGCGCTCTGATCACGCTGGTGGAACACGCGCTGATGGCGCGGCTGCGTTAGCGGTCCTTACCTTCGCGCCGCTGGGCCTCGCACTCTCAGGTGGGTGCGGGGCCTGGCGTCTTTACCTCTGTACGTGGCTGGGCCTCGCATCCTCGGGGGGGCGCGGGGCCGGGCGCCTTTACCTGTGCGTGGATGGGCCTCGCATCCTCAGGGGGGTGCGGGGCCCGACGCCTTTGCCAGTACGTGGATGGGCCTCGCACCCTCAGGGGTGCGGGGTCCGACGTCTTTACGTGTACGTGGATGGGCCTCGCATCCTCAGGGGGTGCGGGGTCCGACGTCTTTACCTGTACGAGGATGGGCCTCGCACCCTCAGGGGGTGCGGGGTCCATCGTCTTTGCCTGCGGGCGCGTACGGGGTTGGCCGCCGCTGCGCGGCGGATCTCTCCCGCCCACCCGCCCGATTGCCCGGCATCCGCCCCTGAGCGAACAGGCCTTTCCCACCCTCCCACCCGATTGCCCTGCGGGGTGAACGGGCGGGTGGGCGGGGAGGCCCGTTCGCCCAGGGGCGGATGCGGGGTGAACGGGCGGGCGGGAGGGAAGGCCCGTTCGGCCAGAACCGGATGCGGGGTGAACGGGCGGGCGGGAGGGAAGGCCCGTTCGGTCAGGGGCGGATGCGGGGTGAACGGGTGGGAGGTTCGTACCGGCAGGGGCCGATGCGGGGTGCCGTGAAGCCGTGGTGGGGGGATGCCGCAGGGCCCCGCGCCAGAAGTTGGTGCGGGGCCCTGTTGGGTGCCGTGGGGCGGAGGGGCTAGCCCTGCCAGCTGTGGGGGGCTCGGAAGCCCGGGGTGCGCTCCAGGCGGCGCCAGCCGGCCTTGTCGCGGCCTCGGCGGGGCGTGGGGGCCTGCGCGGTGGCGGCGGCGCTACGGGCCAGCAGGATCGCCGTGATGGCGGCGACCTCTTCGGGCTCGGCGTGGCCCTTCTCGACGCGGATGTCGGGAGTGTTCATGTGCAGCGTTCTCCTTGTGGGCTACTGCAGGAATTACTGCGGGGGATTGCCGTGCTTGCGCGACGGCAGATCTGCGTGCTTGTTGCGGAGCATCGCGAGGGAGCTGATGAGCACCTCGCGGGTGCCGGCGGGGTCGATGACGTCGTCGACCAGGCCTCGCTCCGCGGCGTAGTAGGGATGCATCAGCTCGGCCTTGTACTCCTTGACCATCTTCTGCCGCATGGCCTCGGGATCCTCGGCCGCCGCGATCTGCCGGCGGAAGATGACGTTGGCGGCGCCCTCGGCGCCCATCACCGCGATCTCGTTCGTCGGCCAGGCATAGGTCAGGTCGGCGCCGATGGACTGGCTGTCCATGACGATGTACGCGCCGCCGTACGCCTTGCGCAGGATCAGCGAGATCCGGGGCACGGTGGCGTTGCAGTACGCGTACAGGAGCTTCGCGCCGTGCCGGATGATCCCGCCGTGCTCCTGGTCCACGCCCGGCAGGAAGCCGGGCACGTCGAGGAGCGTGATGATCGGGATGTTGAAGGCGTCGCACATCTGGACGAAGCGGGCCGCCTTCTCGGAGGCCTCGATGTCCAGGACCCCGGCCAGGGACTGCGGCTGGTTGGCGACGATGCCGACGACCTTGCCGTCCAGGCGGGCCAGGGCGCAGATGATGTTGCGCGCCCAGCGCTCGTGGACCTCCAGGAAGTCGCCGTCGTCGACGAGCTCCTCGATCACCTTGGCCATGTCGTACGGACGGTTGCCGTCCGCCGGAACCAGGTCGAGCAGGACGTCCGAACGGCGGTCCGCCGGGTCGTCCGAGTCGTGGGTCGGGGGGTTTTCGCGGTTGTTCGAGGGCAGCATCGAGATGAGGTAGCGGACTTCGGCGAGGCAGGTCTCCTCGTCGTCGTACGCGAAGTGGCAGACACCGCTCGTCTCGGCGTGTACGTCCGCGCCGCCCAGGCCGTTCTGGGAGATCTCCTCGCCGGTCACCGCACGCACCACGTCCGGGCCGGTGATGAACATCTGGCTGGTCTCGCGGACCATGAAGACGAAGTCCGTCAGGGCGGGCGAGTATGCGGCGCCGCCCGCGCACGGGCCCAGCATCACCGAGATCTGCGGGATGACACCGGAAGCCTTGGTGTTGCGCTGGAAGATGCCGCCGTATCCGGCGAGCGCGGAGACGCCCTCCTGGATACGGGCGCCCGCGCCGTCGTTCAGGGAGACCAGCGGGGCACCGGCCGCGATGGCCATGTCCATGATCTTGTGGATCTTCGTGGCGTGGGCCTCGCCAAGGGCGCCGCCGAAGATGCGGAAGTCGTGGGCGTACACAAAGACCGTACGGCCCTCCACCGTGCCCCAGCCGGTGATCACACCATCCGTGTACGGCTTCTTCGCCTCCAGGCCGAAACCGGTCGCCCGGTGCCGGCGCAACTGCTCGACCTCCTGGAACGACCCCGCGTCCAAAAGCAGCTCGATCCGCTCACGCGCGGTCAGCTTGCCCTTCGCGTGCTGGGCCTTCGTCGCCTTCTCACTGGGGCCGCGCAGCGCCTCGGCACGGATCGCGTGCAGCTCGGCCACGCGCCCACGCGCATCGGTGGGCTCGCCGTCGGGAGAAGAAGCGGTGTCGTCCAAAACGGTCATGTAGTGACCTTACGAAGCGGGCCCATAGAAACGGACCGTCGACTCTGAACAGTCTCCGGCCCGTTTTCCTGGCACCCCCGAACAGAAGGTGGCTCCAGTGCGCCCGAAGTGACTGTTCAGAGGGGCGCCGCGCTGTAGGACTTCCACAAAGATTCGCGTGAGAGACACCTCACACCGCCCAGGTGTCGGCTGTGATGCCGACTGTGGCGCCAACCGAGGGGCGACATCGGGGCGTGATCGCTTCGGCACTCTTCGCTATAGGTTGAATGTTGAACTGAATCGCGTTAGAGTCGTTCTCGTTGAACATTCAACAGATACATCCCCCGTAGCTCGCAGCTCGGCTTCCCGCTCGCAGCTCGTCCCCAAGGAGCAGTCATGGGTCTCTTCGGCCGCAAGAACGAAACCGCCACTTCCGCCGCCCCCGCCACGGCGTCCGCCCCGGTCAACCCGGATCTGGCCGCCCTGACCGGCGAGTACGCGATCGACCCCTCGCACACGTCGATCGGCTTCGTCGCCCGCCACGCCATGGTCACGAACGTCAAGGGTTCCTTCACCGACGTCGCCGGCACGCTGCACCTGGACGGCAAGGACCCGTCCGGCTCGACGGCTTCCATCGACGTGAAGATGGAGAGCATCGACACCGGCAGCGCCGACCGTGACGGTCACCTGCGGAGCGCGGACTTCTTCAAGATCGACGAGTTCCCGGAGATGACGTTCCGCTCCACCAAGGCGGAGGCCCTGGGCGGCGACGACTACCGCATCACCGGTGACCTGACGATCCTCGGCACCACCAAGCCGCTGGCTATCGACCTTGAGTTCAACGGCTCGGCCACGGATCCCTTCGGGAACGAGCGGGTCGGCTTCGAGGGCAAGGCGGAGATTCTCCGCTCGGAGTGGGGCCTCACGTGGAACGCGGCGCTGGAGACGGGTGGGGTGCTTGTCTCCGACAAGATCAAGCTGAGCTTCGACATTTCCGCGATTCGTTCTGGCTCCTGAGCCTTGGGCGGGCTTCTGTGCCGCCGCTTCGCGGCGGATGCTTTCCCACCCACCCGATTGCCCCGTAGTGCCAAGGGGCGGGTGGGTGGGTCGCTTGTCCAGTACCTCTCCGGGCCCTCTGCTCCTCCTATAGCGTTCGGCCGTGCCTGAGTTCATACAGCAACTGCCCGCCCTGATAGGCGTGATCGTCGGTGCGCTCGGTTCGTATCTGGCCATCACCCGTGGCGACCGGGCCCGCTTCCAGCGGGAGCAGGCCGCCCGTTGGGAGGAGCGGCGCCTCGCCGTCTACGGCGACTACGCCCGCGTGGTGAAGCAGACGGTCACGCTCACCTACCGCGTCGCGGCCCACCTCGGCAACGACCCGCACCCGCATCCCCTGTCCCCCGAAGAAGCGGCGCCCCATCTGGCGGAGGCCGCCATCGCGCGGGATCCGGCCGGTGAGGCGCTGTTGATGCTCGGCACGCCGGACGTGGTGGACAAGGCGCGGGTCTGGGTCCTCACCGTCATCGAGATGGAGCGCTTCCTGCGCGAGGACATCCGTGACCCCAACGCCTGGTCCGCCCTCCTGGAGCGTCAGCGCACGTCCCGCGAGGGCTACTACCAGGCGGTGCGGCGCGACTTGGCGCTCCCGCCGGGGCATTCGGGGAGCTGGCCCGTCTCCCCTCCGCAGGGCGTTTGAGTCATTTGAGTCACCCCTTGCCTTAGAGCGCGGTCCAGCTTCTAGCGTCACGCGCATGACCACACGGCAAGAGCTTCAGCACAAAATCGGCAGCGGGTACGGGGCGCTGAGCACGGCGGACGACGTGCTCGACGGCATCGATCTCTCGGGCAGGACGGCGCTGGTCACCGGCGGCTACTCGGGCCTCGGCCTGGAGATCACCCGGGCACTCACCCGGGCGGGCGCGTATGTCATCGTCCCGGCGCGCAGGCCCCGTATCGCCGAGGAGGCGTTGCGGGGCACGGACCACGTGGACGTACAGGCGCTCGACCTGGCCGACCAGGACAGCGTCAGGCACTTCGCCGACCGCTTCCTCGCCACCCGCCGCACCCTCGACATCCTCATCAACAACGCGGGCGTGATGGCCTGCCCCGAGACCCGCGTCGGCCCGGACGGGACGTGGGAGTCCCACTTCGCGATCAATCACCTGGGGCACTTCGCTCTGGCCAACCGCCTCTACCCGGCGTTGATTCGGGGCGAGGCCGCACGCGTCGTATCCGTTGCCTCCTCCGGTCACTTCCTCTCCGGCATCCGCTGGGCGGACCCGCACTTCCGCGAGGGCTACGACCGCTGGCTCGCCTACGCCCAGTCCAAGACGGCGAACGCGCTCTTCGCCCTGCACCTCGACTCCCTGAGCGCGGCAGGCGCCGGCCCGCGTGCCTTCTCCGTCCACCCCGGCAGCATCCTCACGCCCCTCCAACGCCACATCCCCCGCGAGGAACAGGTCGCGCAGGGGTGGGTGACCCCCGACGGCACACCCGCGCAGGGTTTCAAGTCCCCGGCGCAGGGCGCGGCCACGGCGGTCTGGGCGGCGACGTCACCGCTGCTCGACGACCATGGCGGCGCGTACTGCCAGGACTGCGATGTCGCGGAGCCCGCCCTGACGGAGGACATGCTGATCGGTGGCGTCAAGCCATGGGCGACGGACCCCGAGGCAGCGGCCCGCCTCTGGCAACTCTCCGCGGACATCACGGGGTTGGGCGACCTGGCATCATGACGGCATGACCCCGAGCCGCCACGAGTGGATCACCATCGCCGCGTACGAGAACACGTCCGGCGCCCCGCGTCCGCTTGCCGCCCTCCGCGCTTGACTGCGTGAGCGGGGCATCGACTGGATGCCGTTCGCACCGCACGAGGTGTACTGGGACCACATGTGCGGCCCGGGCCCCGACGGCCACTGGCACGGCTCGTTCGTGCTCCATGTCCGGGCGGACGCACTCCGCCCGCTGGGCCTGCACCCGAGCCAGCCCACATCCAGGGCGGTCGGCCCTTCACCCCCGGCTTGGTGGCATGCGGCGGCGGAACGGCGCCGCTAGGGCCGCGCGGAGCCGGTGTGCGCCAGGATCGCCTCCGCCAGCGGGCCTTGCACCGCCGGGGGCAGTGCGTGCCCCATGCCCGCGATCTCCACCACCTGCGCGGCACCGCCGCCGATGGCCTGGGCCAAGTGGTGCGGATGCGGGGGCGGGAACACCGGCTCGGCCGGGCCGGAGATGACGAGCGTGGGGACCTTCGTGCCGGCCAGTTCGTCGGTGCGGAGCATGTGGGAGTCGTCGGCTCGGGCGTGGGCCGTCGAGGCGACGTGGGTGCCGGTGTGGGTGATGATCCGGCGCTCCATCTCACGGAAGTACGCGTCGTTCACGTCGAGTTGACGGCCGTTCAGGACGCGCCAGTGCTCCACCCGCCGGTCCAGTTCGGCCTCCTGGCCCTTGTCCTCCACCGGTCGGGACCACATCTCCAGGACTTCCGGGGCGATGCCGGGGAGTTCACCGACGGGGACTTCGGTTCCGTCCGGGGCCACGTATGCGGTCTCGCTGAGCGCGCATGTGCCGATCAGCGTGGCGCTGAGGACGCGCTCGGGGTGGTCGGCCAGGACAAGCTGGGTGAGCATGCCGCCGAGGGACATGCCCACCAGATGGGCGCGCTCGATCCCCAGACCGTCCAGGACCGCCACGGCGTCCCGCGCCAAGTCGGTTATCGGGTAGGGGCGTTGATCAAAGGTGGAGGTGGAGCGTCCCGTGTCCCGGTGGTCGTAGCGGATCACCTGGTGCCGGGCCGCGAGCGCGTCGACCAAGGCGTCAGGCCAGCCGAGACCGGAGGCCTGGGCGCCCATGACAAGGAGCAGCGCGGGGGCTTCGGGCGCGCCACGCCGCTCCGTCCACAGGCGGACGCCGGGGGCGGCTTCGACGTACTGCTGTTGCGGCATGGGGTGGCCTTCCGTAGCAACGTGACATACAAAGACGAGACGTATCGTCTCGTATGCAGCTCACGAAGTCAACCCGTCCACCGCGGACAGCGGCCTAGAACCCTCCGCCCCGCCTAGAACCCACCCCCGAAGTCCCCACCCCCGCCAAAGTCCCCGCCGCCCCCGAAGCCCCCGCCCCCGTAGTCCCCGGGGTCGAAGTCCGAGCCCGAGTAGTCGCCGCCGTCGTACCCCGCGCCCGCGCCGCTCCCGAAGTCCCCGTAACCCGCCCCGTAGTCAGCCGCGTACGCCGGGCTCGCCATCATTCCGCCCAGCATCGTGCCCACAAGGAGGGCCGGCAGCATGCCGCCGCCGAAGTAGCCGCCCGCCCAGGGGCCGTAGGCCGGGCCCGCCTCCCAGTACGGGCGCCGCTCCCCCGACTCCGTGACCACCGTCCGCGACATGGGCTCCTCGCCGTCCGCGAGGCGCGTCGCGTCCGCCAGGCACACCGGGACCGACCGCCCGGCCCCGCCCGGCGGGGCCCACTGGGCATCCTTCACCGACGGGCCGTGCCGCGGGTCGAAGAAGCAGGGAGCGCGCCGCTCCGGCAGCGGGCGGCCCTCCCGGCGCGCGGCGAGCAGGGCGAGCGAGAAGCGGCCGTCCTCCAGGGACTGCGTCACGGCCCGTACCTGCTCAGGCCGCTCCGCCGCCGCCATGAACGACTTCGCCTTCTCGTACGAGTCGAGGGCCCGTTCGTAGTCCGCGCGCATCATGTCGTCCGCTCCCGCCTCCCCGGGGTGGAAGTCGAGACGGTCCAACTCCTCGCCGTACGCCGTAATGTCCTCGTCCACCACGACCCGCAGCTTCTCCAGCGCGACCCGCTGCTCCTCGGCCTTGCGCCGCCGGTTCCGCCGGACCACCGCGTACGTGGCCCCGCCGCCCGCGACGAGCACCGCACCGACACCGATCAGCGCGCCCACGGGGGTGCCGTCGTCGGAACCGGCGTCCCAGGACGCGGGCGCCGAGCCGCGGGCGTCCTTCACCGCCTGGTCGACGAAGTCGTTGAGCTGGGCCTTGGTGTTGTTCACGTCCCCATAGGTCGCGACGAGGTTCGAGACGGCCGCGTTGCTCAGGACCTGCTTGTCCGCCTTCGCGTCGAACGCGTCGCCGAGCCTGATCCCGTACACACCCGTCACGCCGGTCTCGGTGCGCAGCTTCTGGAAGAGGTCCTGCTGGGGGAAGTCGGCGGGCAGCACCGCCACGAACACGGGCTTGTCGGCGTCCGTGATCTTCTCCGCGATGGCATCCGCGTCGGCCCCGGACAGCTGGTCCGAGGCGGCCGGATCCACGTACACCGGGCTCTTCTCCCAGGCGTCGGCCACGGCCGGAACACTGGTGGCGGCCGCGGCCCCGGGCGCCGCCGTGAACGACACGGCACCCAGGGACAGGAGCATCCCGGACAGCGCGACAATGAACCGCTTCGTCCCATTGCTCATACTTCGAAGCTAACTCAGTCGGGCCCCCGACGGAGGTCCGCGAGCGGGTCCGTTTGCGGCGACTACTCCACGGGCTCGACGCCCGCCCGCAGCAGACCGAAGGTGTACGCGTCCTCCAGCGCCTGCCACGACGCCGCGATCACGTTCTCCGCCACCCCCACCGTCGACCACTCACCGTCACCGTCACTGGTGGAGATCAGTACACGGGTCGTGGACGACGTGCCGTGCTTGCCCTCAAGGATGCGGACCTTGTAGTCGACGAGCTCCATCTTGGCGAGCTGCGGGTAGATCCGCTCCAGGCCGACGCGGAGCGACCGGTCGAGCGCGTTGACCGGGCCGTTGCCCTCCGCCGTGGCGACGATGCGCTCGCCCTTGGCCCACAGCTTCACGGTCGCTTCGTTCGCGTGCGTGCCGTCGGGGCGGTCCTCGACGATGGCCCGCCAGGACTCGACGCGGAAGTAGCGGCGGGCCCTCCCCTCGGCCTCCTCGCGAAGGAGCAGTTCGAAGGACGCGTCAGCCGCCTCGTACGTGTATCCGTTGAGCTCGCGCTCCTTGACCCGCTCGACCACGCGGCCGACCAGCTCACGGTCGTCGCCGAGGTCGACGCCGAGCTCCTTGCCCTTGAGCTCGATGGAGGCGCGTCCGGCCATGTCCGAGACCAGCATCCGGATGCGGTTGCCCACCAGATCCGGGTCGATGTGCTGGTAGAGATCCGGGTCGACCTTGATCGCGGAGGCGTGCAGGCCCGCCTTGTGCGCGAAGGCCGATACGCCCACGTACGGCTGGTGCGTGGAGGGGGTGAGGTTCACGACCTCGGCGATGGCGTGCGAGACGCGGGTCATCTCGCGCAGCGAGCCCTCGGGCAGGACCTGCTTGCCGTACTTGAGCTCCAGGGCGCCGACCACGGGGAAGAGGTTGGCGTTGCCGACGCGCTCGCCGTAGCCGTTGGCCGTGCACTGGACGTGGGTCGCGCCCGCGTCGACGGCGGCGAGGGTGTTGGCGACCGCGCAGCCCGTGTCGTCCTGCGCGTGGATGCCGAGCCGGGCTCCGGTGTCGGCGATCACGGTGCCGACGATGGCCTTGACCTGGGCGGGGAGCATGCCGCCGTTGGTGTCGCACAGGACGACGACGTCGGCGCCCGCCTCGGAGGCGGTGCGGACGACGGATTTCGCGTACTCGGGATTGGCGCGGTAGCCGTCGAAGAAGTGCTCGCAGTCGACGAAGACGCGCCGCCCCTGGGCGGTGAGATAGGCGACGGTGTCGCGCACCATCTCCAGGTTCTCCTCCAGGGTCGTGCGCAGGGCGAGCTCGACGTGCCGGTCATGGGCCTTGGCGACGAGCGTGATGACCGGGGCGCCGGACTCAAGCAGGGCGTTGACCTGCGGGTCCGTGGCCGCCGAGCCACCGGCGCGGCGGGTGGCGCCGAAGGCGACGAGCTGGGCGTGCCGGAAGGTGATCTCTTGCTGCGCGCGGGCGAAGAACTCGGTGTCGCGGGGGTTGGCGCCCGGCCAGCCGCCCTCGATGAAGCCCACGCCGAAGTCGTCCAGGTGCCGGGCGATGGTCAGCTTGTCCGCGACGGTCAGGTTGATTCCCTCGCGCTGCGCGCCGTCGCGCAGCGTGGTGTCAAAGACGTGGAACGCATCGTCGGGTGTGCTGGTTTCCGTCATGCTGATCTGGCTCCTGTGTCGGATCTCGGTCTACCGGAATGACCGGCTCCACCGCCTCAATGATCCCTCGCGCTCCGCGTCCGGCTGATGTTGGGCCAGGAAACGAAAAAACCCCTCGTGGGTACGAGAGGTTTGCGCGCGGGTCGAGAGACGACGGTGTCCGCCCGTACATGGTGGTACGAGACGGTCACTGCGGACCGGCGCGCCTGCTGCCAATAATCATGGCGAACGAGAGCACGGTGGCAGCCTGCCACAGCCCGCACACGCCGCGCTGCCCCGTCTCACGATGCGGGCGTACGTGGACGTCCTAGGACACCTCGCCATGGGACACCTCGCCGCGGGCGGCGCGTGGGACGCGCCGCCCGCGGGCCGTGCGACCGCGTCAGCGCAGGTGGCGTACGAACGTGTCGTCGCCGTCATTGGTGTCGCCGCTCAGGAGCGACGCGTCGCCGGAGAGGAAGGCGATCCTCCGGCCGTCCGCCGAGAGGCCACCGGGGGCGACCTGGGCCGATGCCGCGCCGCCCGTGGTGTCCGGCGTGACGAGCGTGGTGCCGCCCTTCTTCAGGTCCCGCAGGTAGACGGGCCACTCCTTGCCGTACTCGGCACCGGCCTCGGTGAGCTCCGACATGTACGTCAGGTAGCGCCCGTCGGCGCTGATCGCGGGCGCGCGGGTGTAGGCCTCGCCGGGGCCGCCCTGGGTGCCGTGGATGCGCTGGTTCCTGCCGGACGCGAGGTCGTGCACGAAGACGTTCCAGGCGGCGTCGTCGTCGTTCGGGACGAGGTGCGTGTCGCGGGACTCGAAGACCACGGTGCGGCCGTCGCCGCTGATGGACGCGTCCAGGGACTCCTTCTCGGTCTTGGAGCCGTCGTGGGAACGGTCGACCTGCGTCACCTTCCCCGTCTTGCGGTCGCGGACCCACAGGTCGCTCCAGTCGTCGCCGCGCGGGCCGTTGACGAAGGAGTTCGCGTACGCGACGCGGCGGCCGTCGTCGCTGACGGTCGGCGAGTGGGCGTCGCGCTCCCCGTCACCGCCGGTGTACGGGTGGCTGACCTTCTCGGTGGTGCCGGTCTTGCGGTCGCGCAGGAAGACCGCCGTGCCGTCGAACTGCGGGCCGTCCGTGCTGAAGACGGCGTAGCGGGCGTTCGCGCTCAGGGAGACGCTGCCCGCGCTGTCCCCGGGGTAGCCGTCGGGCAGCTCGACGTCGAGGCGCTCGAACTTCTTGGTCCTGCGGTCGTAGAGCCGGACGTCGGCGACCGAGTAGGCGTCCGCGGGGCTGGTGATCATCGCGACGTATCGCCCGTCGGCGCTGAGCGAGGCCTTCCTGAGGTCCCGCCCTTCGAGGGCGATCCGCTCGGTCTTTCCGGTGCGCAGATCGCGTACGAAGATGTCGCTCCGCCCGTTGGTGTCGCCCGCGACCAGATCGGTGGCCTCGGAGTCGAAGGCGGCGAACCGGCCGTCCCTGCTGATCACGGCCCCCGCGGAACGGTCGTTGGCGGCCTTGCCGTCGGCCGTGACGCTGACGCCCTCGGTGCGGGGCGCGTCGGCGCCGGGCGCGGCGAAGGCGGCAGGCAGCGTCGTGGCGGTGACCGCGGCGACGAGTGCGGCGGCGGCCAGGGCGGCGCGGCGCTTGGTGCTGTGCATGGTCAAATCCCCCGTGATTGCTCGGTGTTCGGTGCGGGCGCTGCGCTCGGTGCGCGCAGACGCGTAAGGCCCACGGGGATACAACCGCACCGCCAGGAAACGCACAATCCGCCGAAACGCGTACAACCTAGACGGGGGTCGACGGGTCCTCGGAGTCGGACGTGAGCGCTCCGTCCAGGAACTCCCGTACGTGCGCGAGGATCTGGTCACGCCCCGTGCCGCGCAGGCCGATCGCCACGTGGATGGAGAATCCGTCGAGCAGCGCCCGCAGCCGGGACGCGAACCGGTCGGGGTCCATGGCCCTGAACTCGCCCCGCGACACGCCTTCGGCGAGCAGCGCCACCAGGTCGCGGTGCCAGGCGCTCTCGATGGCGGCCTGACGGTCGCGCCCGTCCTCGTCGGCGTTCAGGGAGCGGTTCCAGACCTCCAGCCAGAGCGTCCAGTGGGGGTCGCCGGGGGCATCGGGGACGTACAGGTCGACGTACGCGTCGAGCCGCTCGCGGGCCGTGCCCTGCCGGGCAAGCAGCCGGCCGCGCTCGGCGCCGAGCGCGGACTCGCTCCACTCCAGGGTGCGCAGGAGCAGCTCGTCCTTGGTGCGGAAGTAGTAGAGGAGGTGGCCGCTGCTCATGCCGACCTCACGGCCGAGCGCGGCCATGGTCAGCTTCTCCAGGCCGCGCTCGGCGATCATCTCCATGGCGGCGGCGAGGACGTCCTCGCGCGGTGGTGCGTTCTTGCGCGCACGGGCTGTCCCGGCCATGGGGTACTCCTAGATCACACCTTCGGCTGCTGCTGGGTGATGCAGTGGATGCCACCACCCCCGGCAAAGATCGTACGGGCGTCGACGAGCGTCACGGTCCGCTCCGGGAAGAGACGGCGGAAGATGCCCGCCGCGATCTCGTCGCGCGGGTCGTCGAAGGCGCACAGGACGACGCCGCCATTGCAGAGGTAGTGGTTGATGTAGGAGTAGTCGACCCAGCCCTCGTCGTCGGTGAGGACGGTCGGCGCGGGCACCTCGACGATCTGCAGGGCGCGGCCCCGGGCGTCGGTCTGCCCGCGCAGGACCCCGATGATCTCCTTGCTGACCTCGAAGTCCGGGTGGGCGGGGTCCTGCTGCGAGTGGACGAGGACGATGCCGGGCGCGGCGAAGGCAGCGACGATGTCGACGTGCCCCCGGGTGCCGAACTGGCCGTAGTCCCCGGTCAGGCCCTTCGGCAGCCAGATCGCCTTCTTCGTGCCGATGCGGGCGTGGATCGCCTCCTCGGCCTGCTCCCGGGTGAGGCCCGGATTGCGTCCGGGGTCGAGCTGGACCGTGTCGGTCAGCAGGACCGTGCCCTCGCCGTCGACGTGGATGCCGCCGCCTTCGTTGACCAGGGGCGAGGAGTGGACGGGTACGCCTGCCAGGTCGGCGACGTGGCGGGCGATCTTCGCGTCGTGCTCCCAGCGGGCCCAGTCCTGGCCGCCCCAGCCGTTGAAGATCCAGTCCACGGCGGCCAGTTGGTCTCCGTCGCGTACGAAGGTGGGGCCGATGTCCCGCATCCACGCGTCGTCGAGATCGCGCTCGACGAGCTCGATGTCCGGGCCGAGGAGCGCGCGGGCCGACTCGCTCTGGCCCGTTCCGACGACCATCGTGACGGGTTCGAAGCGGCGTACGGCACGGGCGACGCCCGCCCAGGCGGCCCGGCCCTCGGCGAGTTCGCTCTCGTCCCGGAAGGTCGGGTTGGGGCCCGGCCAGGCCATCCAGGTGCGCTCGTGCGGGGCCCACTCGGCGGGCATGTGGAAGGTCATGGTGATCCCTATGGAAGGACTTCAAGGAGGACTGACGGAGGGAACTACAGGAAGTGACGCAGGGAGCTAAAGGAAGTAGAGGCGGTTGAGCGAGACCGAGTCGGCGGGCTCCGACCGGACCGGGTCGCCGTCGAGCGTGACGAGGCCGGAGCGCTGGTCGACGTCGATGGAGCCGGTGCGGGAGTTGAGCCGCAGGTCGGCGGGGCCGATGCCACGGGTGCCCCGGACGGCGACACGGCGCCGCCGTGTCGGCATCTTGTCGTTGCCCTGGTCGACGGCCGCCTGCGCGACGAAGGCCACGGAGATGTCGGCGGGCGTCGCGCCGTACGAGCCGAACTGCGGGCCGAGGACGAGGGGTTCGCACGTGTCGGTCGCGGCGTTCGGGTCGCCCACCACTCCGTAGGCGGGGAAGCCGGACTTCAGGACCAACTGCGGCTTGGCGCCGAAGTATTCGGGCTGCCAGAGCACGATGTCGGCCATCTTGCCGACCTCGATGGAGCCGACCTCGTGGGCGAGGCCGTGGGCGATGGCGGGGTTGATGGTCAGCTTGGCCATGTAGCGCAGGACGCGCGCGTTGTCGTCATGCGGGCCGTCACCGTCCATGGGGCCGAAGTCGGCCTTCATCTTCCCGGCCATCGCGAAGGTCCTGCGTACCGTCTCGCCCGCGCGCCCCATGCCCTGCGCGTCGGACGAGGTGATGCCGATGGCGCCCAGGTCGTGCAGGACGTCCTCCGCGCCCATGGTCCCGGCGCGGATGCGGTCGCGTGCCATCGCCGCGTCGCCCGGCAGATCGGTCTTCAGGTCGTGGACCGAGACGATCATGCCGTAGTGCTCGGCGACGGCGTCACGCCCGAAGGGCAGCGTGGGGTTGGTGGAGGAGCCGATCACGTTCGGCACGCCCGCCATCTTCAGGACGTTCGGCACGTGCCCGCCGCCGCATCCCTCGATGTGGAAGGCGTGGATGGTCCGCCCTTCGAGCACCTTCAGGGTGTCCTCGACGGAGAGACATTCGTTCAACCCGTCGCTGTGCAGGGCGACTTGTACGTCCTGCTCCTCGGCGACCCGCAGCGCGGTGTCCAACGCCCGCGTATGCGCGCCCATGTCCTCGTGCACCTTGAAGCCCGAGGCCCCGCCCTCGGCGAGCGCCTCGATGAGTGGGGCGTCGTGCGAGGACGAACCCCGGCCCAGGAAGCCGATGTTGACCGGCCAGGCGTCGAAGGCGTTGAAGGCGTGCTTCAGCGCCCAGGGCGAGTTGACGCCGACGCCCCACACCGGCCCGAATTCCTGGCCGATGATCGTGGTGACGCCGGAGGCGAGCGACGCCTCCATGATGCGCGGCGAGAGCAGGTGGACGTGGGTGTCCACGGATCCGGCGGTGGCGATGAGCCCCTCGCCCGAGACGATGGACGTGCCGGTGCCGACGACGACGTCGACGCCGTCGAGGGTGTCGGGGTTACCGGCTCGCCCGATGGCGTGGATCCGCCCTTCCCTGATGCCGACGGACACCTTGCGGATGCCCTGCACGGCGTCGATCACCAGGACGTTGCTGATGACGACGTCGCAGGTCTCGCGGACGGCGGCGGCCTTCAGGTGCAGCCCGTCACGGGCGGTCTTGCCGAATCCGGCGAGGAATTCGTCGCCGTACCGCTGGGAGTCGGACTCGACGCGGACCGTAAGACCCGAATCACCGAGCCGCACGTGGTCGCCGGCTCGGGGGCCGTGCGTGGCGGCGTACTCGTGCGGGGTGAGGCGGCGCGGTTCGGCGGGGTGGCCTCCGGGGCGGCTCATCGCTCGACCTCCTGCTCAGTCGTTTCCGGTATGCCGAGGTAGCCGCAGGCCGCGGCGCGGCGCAGGGCCTCTTCGCGGGCGCCCGGCGCGTCCAGCGGCCCGTCGACGAGGCCGGCGAAGCCGATCGCGATCCGCTCGCCGCCGATCGGCACAAGCCCGACCTCGGCGCTCTCGCCGGGCCCGAAGCGGACCGAGGACCCGGCGGGCACGGCCAGGCGCATGCCGTACGCGGCCACCCGGTCGAAGTCGAGCCGGGGGTTGGCCTCGAAGAGGTGGAAGTGCGAGGTGACGGAGACGGGCACGGTGGCGGTGTTGCGCACCGTGAGCTTCACGGCCGGCGCGGGCTCCTCGTGCTCGGGGCCGGGGAGCAGCGCTCCCGGAGCCTCGCTCCCGAGCCCCTCCCCGATCGGCTGCGAGACCACCGCGAGCCGGGACCCGTCGTCGAAGACGGCCTCCACATGCACCTCGGTCACCACGTCCGCGACGCCCGGCAGGACGTCGTCGGGCCCGAGGACCGAGCGCGCGCGCTCGATCGCATCGGCGAGCCTGGCGCCGTCGCGGGCCGCCTCGCACACCGTGTCCGCGATCAGCGCGGTCGCTTCGGGGACGTTGAGTCTGAGGCCGCGCGCCTTGCGGGCCCTGGCGAGCTCGGCCGCCCCGAAGAGCAGCAGCCGGTCGCGTTCCGTGGGAGTAAGCCGCACGCCACCACACCTCCATCGTTTGAACACCACTCTAACCACGAGATTGATCCGACGGAAACATTGACGTACGACCATGCCTCAGGTCACATTGAGCGGCACTCAAACAGTCGGACGGCGGCCTGTGTGCGCAGGCGGCCACGATCGAGCGTCAGGGGCACCCTCATGCCGATAGAACAGCGCGGAGTCGACACCATCCCGGACGGGGAACGCACCAGCGGCCCCCGCGATCTCATCTCGATCCTGCTCGGCTCCAACCTCTGCCTCGGGGTGATCGTCTTCGGCTGGCTGCCGGTGTCGTTCGGCCTCGGCTGGTGGGCGTCGGTCACGTCCGTGGTGGCGGGCACGGTGATCGGTACGGCCCTCACGGCCCCCCTCGCCCTGGTCTCGCTCCGCACGGGCACCAACCTCTCGACGTCCTCCGGCGCCCAGTTCGGCGTGCGGGGCCGCCTGGTCGGCTCGATCGTCGGCCTCCTGCTCTCCCTCGGCTACACCGCGCTGACCATCTGGATCGGCGGCGACGTGATGGTGGGCGTCCTGCACCGCCTGACGGGACTCCCCTCCAGTGGCCTCTCGTACGGGATCGTGTACGCGCTGCTCGCCGCCGCCACGGTGACGGGCGCGGTCTACGGCTACCGGGTGCTTCTGCGCCTCTCGCGCGTGCTCGCGATCGGCATGACGGCACTCCTCATCCTCGGGGCGGTGGCCTACGCCCCCGACTTCACGACGTCGGCGCTCCCCGATGCGGGCGGCTACCTCCTCGGCTCGTTCTGGCCGACGTGGCTGCTCGCGCTTGTGGCAGCGGGCCTGAGCGGCCCGATCGCGTTCATCACGCTCCTGGGCGACTACACGCGCTACATCTCCCCCACCCGGCACAGCTCGCGCACGGTACTGCGCGCGTCATGGATCGGCCTGCTGGCCGGCCTCCTCGTGCCCCAACTCTTCGGTACGTTCACGGCGTACGCGGCGGGGGCGGCGCTCGACTACGCGGGCCCGCTGGTTTCCGCCTCCCCCACCTGGTACTTGATCCCGCTCCTGCTCGCCGCCTCCGCGGGCTCGGTCGGCAACGCGGGCCTGATGCTGTACTCGATGGGCCTCGACCTGGACGCGATCGTGCCGCGCGCTTCGCGGGCGCGGGCGACGTACACCGTGGCGGTGGTGGCTACGGGGTGCGTGTTCGTGGGCCACTACGCGTGGGAGGCGCAGGACGCGATGACGTCCTTCGTCCTCCTCCTCACGGCGATCGGCACACCGTGGGCGGTGATCACCCTGATCGGCTTCGCGCGCTGCGGGGGCGTCTACGACGCGGAGGCGCTCCAGGTCTTCAACCGCCGTTCCAAGGGCGGGATCTACTGGTACCGGGCGGGCTGGAACGTCCCGGCGACGGTGAGCTGGAGCCTGGGCGCAGCGGTCGGTCTCGCGGCGGTCTCACTCCCCTCCTACGAGGGTCCGCTCCTGCCTCTCACAGGCGGGGTGGACTGCAGCTTCCTGCTGTCGGGGGTGGTGGGGGGCTTGGCGTACGTGGTCCTTGAGCGGGGGCGGGCTCCTGAGCCTGAGCCTGGGCCTGAGCCCGCGGCGGAGAGTGGCCCTGCGGTCGGCGTGGCCCCCTGATCAGCGCGCCCGCGGCCGCCCCCGACCGAACGGACCTCTCCCACCCGCCCGATTGCCCCGGGGTAATCGGGTGGGTGGGCGGGAGACATCCGCGCGACGCGCGGGAAAGGGGATCGCCCCCCACACGCGGAGGCGGCCCGCAGCGACCACCCAACAGCCGCACTCGGCAGCGCGCGCGAGGGGACGTGCCGGTATGTCTGCCCGGAGCACGGCTCCCGAAGACTCCGGCGCCGCAGCAACCCCACGGCCACCGGACGATAGCGAGGACGGACATACCGGCGCGGCCCCGCACCCACAGACGAACCGTTGCCGTACCCCGGACGCACCCGCAGTCGGCAGCGCGCCCCAAGGGGAACGGCGCAGGCCCGCACCCGCACGCCCCAGCGGGAGCGACCCCGCGCAACCCACGACAACCCGCAGCCGGCAGCGCAAAGGCCGGGCCCCGGGGGTGCCGCCCCCGGGGCCCGGCCCCACACCGCTGAGCCCTCAGCCGAGGTCGTGCATCCAGCCGTGCTGGTCCTCCGCCGTGCCCCGTTGCACGTCCAGCAGCGCCTCGCGCAACCTCATCGTCACCGGGCCCGGCTCGCCGCCGCTCTGGGTCCACTCGCCCGAGCGGCACTTGACCGTACCCACAGGGGTGATCACCGCCGCCGTGCCGCACGCGAAGACCTCCGTCAGCGTGCCCTCGGCCGTGTCCGCCTGCCACTGGTCGATCGACACCCGCGACTCCTCCGAGGAGTACCCGAGGTCACGGGCGACCGTGAGCAGCGAGTCCCTCGTGATCCCGGCGAGCAGGGAACCCGTCAACGTCGGCGTCACGATCTTGTCCCCGTACACGAAGTACAGGTTCATCCCGCCGAGCTCTTCCACCCACTTGTGCTCCACCGCGTCCAGGTACGCCACCTGGTCGCAGCCCATCGCCGCCGCCTCGGCCTGCGCCAGCAGCGACGCCGCGTAGTTGCCTCCGGTCTTCGCGTCGCCCACACCGCCGGGCACCGCGCGCACGCGGTCCTCCGACAGCCAGATCGAGACGGGCTTGACGCCACCGGGGAAGTACGCGCCCGCGGGCGAGGCGATGACGATGAAGAGGTACTCGTTGGCGGGCTTCACGCCCAGGCCGACCTCGCTCGCGATCATGAACGGGCGCAGGTACAGCGACTCCTCGCCACCATGCGCCGGCACCCACGCCTTGTCCTGCTTCACCAGCGCGTCGCACGCCTCGATGAACGTCTCGACCGGCAGCTCCGGCATCGCGAGCCGCCGCGCCGACCGCTGGAAGCGCTCCGCGTTGGCCTCGGGACGGAAGGATGCCACCGAGCCGTCGGGCTGGCGGTAGGCCTTCAGGCCCTCGAAGATCTCCTGCGCGTAGTGCAGGACGTTGGTCGCCGGGTCGAGGGAGAGCGGGCCGTACGGCACGAGCTGGCCGTCGTGCCAGCCGCGGCCCTCCGTCCACTTGATCGTCACCATGTGATCGGTGAAGTGGCGACCGAACCCGGGGTTGGCCAGGATCGCCTCGCGCTCCGCCTTGGACAGCGGGGAGGAGGTGGGCTTGAGCTCGATCGAGGGTGTCGGCGTCGTCGTCATGAGTACTAGTCCTTCACGGTGTGATGGTGACGGACCGCGCTCACGCCTGTACTTCTCGTACTAGGACGTCCGAGTAACCCTGCATTCCGCGGCCCCACGTTCGATTATCGCTCGCGTGGCGCCGAGGAAGAAACAGCGTGAATGCGGCCCAGGGGTCGATGGTGGCACCCGGAGCCGCATACGAGAAGCCGCCGGGTCGTGAACCAGACCCGGCGGCTTCTGTGTCGTAAGGACGAGCTACCGGGTCAGCCCGCTACTCGTACGGCGAGCGCGTCGCCGATCTGCTCGGTGCTGCGGACCGTGTCGCCGCGCTCCGCGAGGTCGGTGGAGACGGCGGCCTCGATGCGCCCCGCCTCGTCCTCGTAACCGAGGTGACGCAGGAGCAGCGCGACGGACAGGACGGTGGCCGACGGGTCGGCCTTGCCCTGGCCCGCGATGTCCGGCGCCGAACCGTGCACGGGCTCGAACATCGACGGGAACTCGCGGCTCGGGTTGATGTTGCCGGAGGCCGCGACGCCGATGCCGCCGGAGACGGCCGCGGCGAGGTCGGTGATGATGTCGCCGAAGAGGTTGTCGGTGACGATCACGTCGAAGCGGGCCGGGTCGGTGACGAGGTAGATCGTCGCGGCGTCGACGTGGATGTAGTCCGTGGTGACGTCCGGGAACTCCTTCGCCACCTCGTTGAAGACGTTCGTCCAGAGGTGACCGGCGTACGCGAGGACGTTGTTCTTGTGGACCAGCGTCAGCTTCTTGCGGGGGCGGGCCTGCGCGCGGGCGAAGGCGTCGCGGACCACACGCTCCACACCGAAGGCGGTGTTGACGGAGACCTCGGTCGCCACCTCGTGCGGGGTGCCGGTGCGGATCGAGCCGCCGTTGCCGGTGTACGGGCCCTCGGTTCCTTCGCGTACGACGATGAAGTCGATCTCGGGCTCGCCCTTGAGCGGGGTCGCCACGCCCGGGAGCAGCTTCGAGGGCCGCAGGTTGACGTGGTGGTCGAAGAGGAAGCGGAGCTTCAGCAGGAAGCCGCGCTCCAGGACGCCGGACGGGACCGAGGGGTCGCCGATCGCGCCGAGGAGGATCGCGTCGTACTGCTTGAGGGCATCGACGTCGGCGTCGGTGAGGGTCTCACCGGTCGCGTGGTAGCGCCTGGCGCCGAAGTCGAACTCCTTGGTCTCCAGCTTCACATCCTGCGGGAGGACGGCGTTGAGGACCTTGAGCCCCTGGGCCACGACTTCCTGGCCGATTCCATCACCGGGGATCACTGCGAGATTGATGCTGCGAGACATGCGAAGCACCCTACGCTCCGTCCCAGGGGATGACACACGCAGTCCGGCATGCGGACACCCCTGGTCGCGCCACGGGGGCGCCACCACATGGCCACTCTCCCTTCACCTTCAGGCCTGGCGGGAGTTGAGGCTCGCTGGGAAGTTCTGTCCACATGGACACCCCCAATGTCGGCATACCCGAGCAGCTCGCGGCCGGGATGAGCATGCCGGAGCAGCACGAGTACCTGCGCAGGAAGTTCTCCCGCCGCAAGGTCCTCGCCAGTTCGTTCGCCACGGCCGGCACGGTCGGCGGCATAGGCCTGCTCGCCGGGAGCTCGGGCAGCGCCCACGGCCAGGGCGCGCCGGCGTCGAGCCCGCTCGCCGCGACGTCCGCACCGTCCGCGCCCGTCAAGGTCGACGGCAAGCTGGTGGCCCCTTTCGCCCGGCATCTCGCCTTCGGGGCCGACCCGAAGACGCAGATGCGGGTCTCCTGGCAGGTGCCGTTCGCCGTCAAGTCCCCTTATCTGCGGGTGGGGTTGAAGCCCTGGGAGCTGAGCCGGAAGATCGAGGCTGAGGTGCGCGATCTGCACACCCCGTCCCTGTCGAAGAAGCTGCCCAAGGTCGAGCAGTACTACCTGCACGCGGCGCTCGACGGCCTGAAGCCCGGCACGACGTACTACTACGGCGTCGGCCACGACGGCTTCGACCCGGCGTCGCCCGAACGGATGGCGACGATCGGCTCCTTCCGCACGGCGCCCGCGACCCCGGAGAAGTTCGTCTTCACGGCCTTCGGCGACCAGGGCGTGAGCTACGACGCGCTCGCCAACGACCAGTTGATCCTGGGCCAGAACCCGTCCTTCCATCTGCACGCGGGCGACATCTGCTACGCGGACAGCACCGGGCACGGCAAGGAGTCCGACACGTACGACGCACGCGTGTGGGACACCTTCCTGGCGCAGACGGAGTCCGTGGCCAAATCGGTCCCGTGGATGGTGACGACCGGCAACCACGACATGGAGGCGTGGTACTCGCCGAACGGCTACGGCGGCCAGTCCGCCCGCTGGTCGCTCCCCGAGAACGGCTTCGACCCGAAGAACGCGCCGGGCGTCTACTCCTTCACGTACGGCAATGTCGGCGTGGTCGCGCTCGACGCGAACGATGTCTCGTACGAGATCCCCGCCAACAAGGGCTACACGGACGGCAAGCAGACCGCCTGGCTGGACAAGCGCCTGGGCGAGCTGCGGGCTGACGGGTCCGTCGACTTCATCGTGGTCTTCTTCCACCACTGCATGTACTCGACGGCGACGCACGCCTCCGACGGCGGGGTGCGCGACGCGTGGCTGGAGCTTTTCACCAAGCACCAGGTGGACCTGGTCGTGAACGGCCACAACCACGTCTACGAGCGCACGGATGCGATCAAGGGCGGCGAGGTCGGCAAGCCCGTGCCGGTCGGCGCGTCGACCGATCCGACGCGCGACGGCATCGTGTACGTCACCGCGGGCGGCGCGGGCAAGGACCTCTACGACTTCCCGGCCGGAGTGAAGGACAGCTACGAGGGCAACGTCGAGGACCGGGAATCGATCCTGTCGTTCCACTGGACGAAGTCGCGCCTTCCCGACCCGGACAGGGTGGAGTGGTCACGGGTGCGGTACACCGGCTTCTCGTTCCTCGCGGTGGAGGTGACGGCCGGTGCGAACCCGAAGCTGACGGTCTCCGCGCTCGCCGAGAGCGGAGAGCGCGTGGACCACTTCGAGGTGGTGCGCGGTAAGTAGGGACTCAGGGGCGGCGGGTGCGGGTCAGTGACCCGTCGCGCCGCCGTTGTCCCTGCGGTCGAGCGCGCGCTGCAGGGCCGCCGCGGCGTTCTTGCGCTCGGAATCGGTCGTACGGGAGGCGTGTCGGACTCGGCGTGCGGTCGTCTCGGCCATGGGAGATCCACTCCTTGAGGGAACGGTGATTACGAGACGCCGGAGGGGCGGGGAGCGTGGGAGCCACAGGGGTTGCCTGCGAGGGGCTCCGGCTCACGACCGCCATTCGCTTGATCGAGCGAGACGTTCGGCTTCTACAAAGCTAAGCGAGGACGGAGCGTCTGTCTCCACAATTACTCGGACTTCCTACTATCTGAGACGGGCTTCACTCCCGGCGCCTCATTTGGCCGCTCTGAGCTCGCGGATCAGGGCGCGGACGGCGACCGTGGCGGCCAGCTCAGGGGTGGTGACGTAGCCCACGGAACGTGACGGGCGCTCCGGACCGAGATCAGTGATCTCGATTCCGTGCGGTGCTCCGTTCAGGGAGAGCGCGGGCATGATCGCCATTCCGAGCCCCCTGCTCACCATCGAGAGCACCGCTCCGTCGTCCTCGGTGAGGACGGTCGCCTTCGGGATCCAGTCCTGCCCGGCCCACCACGCCCGGGTGTAGGAGCCGCAGTTCTCGTGCCAGTCCACCAGCGGCAGGGAGCGCGGGTCGGGATGCCCTGCCGGGTGCACCAGCGAGTAGGGCTCCTCGATGAGTACGTCGCCGATGAGCCCGGCGGGCAGGGGCGAGGTCGCCCCGATCGTCGCGATGCCCACGTCCGCGCGCCCCTCGGCGACCTCGCCCGCGGTGCCCGCGCCCAGCTCGCGGACCACGCGCACCTCCGGTTCGATGCCGGGGTGGCGGGCGGTCAGGCGCTCCAGGACCGGCGGCAGCAGATGCAGGGCCACACTGCGGAAGGCGGCGATGCGCAGCGGTCCCGTGACCGTGCCCCGCTCGGCGCCGCGGGCCTCGGCGGCCAGGGTGTCGAGGAGCCGCAGGACGCGCCGGGCGTGGGCGGCAGCGGCGGCACCGGCCGGGGTCGGCGTCGCGCCCTTCCGGCCCCGCTCGAAGAGCACCGCTCCGACTTTGCGCTCCGTCCCGCGTATGGAGTGCGAGACCGCGGACTGCGTGAGGCCGAGCGCCTTGGCCGCCGCCGAGAACCCGCGCTCGCGGTCGACGGCGACGAGGATGCGGAGCTCGTGGGGGGCGAGGTCGGTGGCGGCGGAAGCGGTGGCGGCTGCGGTCGCGTGCGCCGTTCCGGCCGCGGTCCTCGCGACTGTGTCCATCAGGGGTCCCACCTGCTTCTATGAGGGCTCTTCATGGTTCGGGCCGTTCCATGAGCGCAACCCTCTCCCCGGCCCCCGCATTCCTCCGTACGGTCACCGCCATGACCGAGACAGCGCTCACCGTGCACCAGACCGCCCGCCCCCACGGCTTCCCCACCCCCGATCACTTCGCCTCCGTCGAGTCCGCGCTGCCCGAACCCGCGCCGGGCACCGCCCTGGTGGAGAACCTGTACTGGTCGGTGGACCCCTACCACCGCGAAATGATGGACGGGGACTTCGCGCTGAACGCACCCCTGGAGGGCCGCACCCTCGGCCGCGTCACCGAGTCCCGCGACCCGGCGCTGCGCGAGGGCGACATCGTCTTCCACCGGCAGGGCTGGCGCACCCACGCCGTCGTCACCCCCGACGAGGCACGCGCCGTCCCCCGCTTCGACGGCGTACCCCTCTCCGCGCACCTGAGCATCCTCGGCGGCACGGGCCTCACCGCCTACGTCGGCCTCACCCGCATCGCCGAACTCCGCGAAGGGCAGGACCTGTTCGTCTCCGCGGCGGCCGGCGGCGTGGGCACGGCCACCGGGCGGCTCGCCCGGCTGATGGGCGCGGGGCGGCTCATCGGCAGCGCGGGCACAGCGGCGAAGGCGGCGTATCTGACGGAACACGTCGGCTACGACGAAGCCTTCGACTACCACACGGGCCCGACTGCCGAGCTGCTCGCTAAGGCGGCGCCGGGCGGCATCGACCTCTACATGGACAACGTCGGCGGCGAGCACCTCGAAGCCGCGATCTCCTCGCTGCGCGAGTACGGGCGGATCGTACGCATCGGCACGATGGCCCAGAAGAACAGCACCGACACGCCGTACGCCCTGCGCAACCTCCCCGACGTCGTCGAGAAGAGCCTGCGCATGGAGGGCTTCCTGGTCAGCAACTACCGTGAAGTACAGGAGGAGTTGAACGAGTTCGTGGTGCCGCATCTGCAGAGCGGGCGCATCGGGCTCGACGAGACCGTGGTCGAGGGCTTCGGCTCCATCGTGGACGCGTTCCTAGGGATGCTGCGCGGCGAGAACCGGGGCAAGATCATCGTCCGCGCGAAGGGAGCGGCGGTGTGACGGCCGGGGCCGGCGCCCGGACGAACCATGGTCAGCGGGACCGCATCAGCGGGTCCGCAACGGCTCGTGCGCGCCGTGCAGGACGGCGGTGACCACGTCGTCCAGGGTCAGGTGCGTGCCGCGCGCGAACGCCGCCTCGTAGCCCTGGTCGCCGAGGCCCTCGCGGGCGAGGCCGACGGCCGTGGCGTGCGGTGCGTTGAAGTACGTGGAGCCGAAGAGGGGCAGGCCGACCCGCTGCCAGATCCGGTGTGCCGCGCCGTGCAGGACGGCGGCCTGGTCGCAGTGGCCGAGGGAGGCCCGGAGCAGGGCGATGACCTCCAGGGGCAGCACGACGCCGACGAGGTCGCCGAACTCATGGTTGATCCGGAGGCACTCCCTGGCAAGGCGGGCCGCCTCGTCGCCCCGGCCCTCGGCCCAGGCGGCGAAGGCGAGCACGTAGAGGGCGTACGCCTTGGCCCAGCGCTCGCCGTGCTCCTCGCAAGTGGCACGGGCCTCCTCGCAGAGGCCGACGGCCGTTTGCAGGTCGCCCTGGAACGCGAGCGCCATGGCCAGTTCGACGCGGGCCATCATGACGTTGCTGTTGAGTTCGCCGAGCTCGGCGTAGCAGGTCAGGGCCGCCCTGAAGTACCGCTCCGCCATGGCGTGTTCGTCCCGCATCAACGCGGCGCAGCCCAGGCGGTGGGTGGAGTACGCGTACGCGGTGTCGTCGTCGCCGCGCAGCGCTCCGGAGCGGCAGCCGTCGAGCATGGCCGCGGCGGCCCGCGCGTCACCCTGGAGGATGGCGACATAGCCGCCCACCCAGAGCGCCTTGAGCCGTGCGCGGCTGAGTCCGCCCGCCGCGGCGAGCGCACGGTCGAGCCAGTAGCGGCCGTCGCCGAGGAGTCCGCATCCGACCCAGTAGAACCAGAGCGTGCCCGCGAGCCGCGCGCCGGCCGTCCCCTGGCCGGGCGTGGACAGGGCGAAGTCGAGCGCGGCGACGAGCTGTGTGTGCTCGCGCCGGGTGGCGTGGAAGACCGCGGCCTGGCCGGGCCCGAACCAGTTGGCCTCGCCCCGCTCGGCGAAGCCCTGGCACCAGGCGAGGTGGCGAACCCGCCCGGGCAGTTCCTCGCCGAGCCGCCGCAGCCACTCGACGCCGTACGCGCGCACGGTGTCGAGCTGCCGGAAGCGCACGCCGTGGGCGCCCTCTTCCCGGACGAGCAGGGACTTGGCGACGAGCCCGGCCAGCAGGCGCCCGATGCCGGTCCGCTCCAGGGTTTCGTCGGAGCACACCTCCTCGGCGGCCTCCTGCGAGAAGCTGCCGGCGAAGACGGACAGGCGGGCCCAGAGCAACCGCTCGGCGGGCGGGCAGAGTTCGTGGCTCCAGCCGATCGTCGTCCGCAGCGTGCTGTGCCGGGTGGTGTGACCCGGCCCATCGGCGCGCAGCTGGAAGCGGTCGTCGAGGCGGCCGGGGAGGTCGCCGAGCCGTTCGTCGCCGAGCCGTTCGTCGCCGAGCCGCCCGGCGGCGAGTTCGATGGCCAGGGGGATGCCGTCGAGGCGGGCGCAGATGCGCTCCACCATGGGCCTGTTCCCTGCGGTGAGCGCGAAGTCGGGGCGCACGGAGCGGGCGCGCTGTGCGAAGAGCTGCACCGCGTCGGCCGTGACGGACATCGGCTCGACGGCGAAGACCTGTTCGCCCAGGATGCCGATGGGCTGCCTGCTGGTGGCCAGGATGTGCAGTCCGGGGGCCGCGTACAGCAGTGTCGTGGTCAGTTCCGCGCAGGCGTCGACGAGGTGTTCGCAGGTGTCGAGGATGAGCAGCAGGTGCTTGTCGGCGAGGTGTTCGGCCAGGACCTCGCGCTGGGGTCTGGCCGTGTGGTCGGTGACGCGCAGAGCTGTGGCGACCGCGTGCACGAGGAGCTCGCCGTCCTGGAGGCCGGAGAGCCCGACGAACCAGACTCCGTCGCGGAACTCGTCCGCGACGTCGGCGGCGGCGCGCAGCGCGGTGCGCGTCTTGCCGACCCCGCCGAGCCCGGTCACGGTCACCGTCCGGGAGCGTGTGCAGAGCTGTCGCAGCAGGGTGAGTTCGCGGCGGCGGCCGACGAAAGGGGTGTGTTCCGCAGGCAGGTTGCCGGCCACGGTCACCTCTTCTTCCCGGGAAGCGCGGATTGCGCCGGACCTGATCTGGTCGACATCAGATACGGAGCGACCGCGTACTTCCTGAATGCGCTTGTTCGGAATGTGCTCGAATATCTCCGAAATCAACCAGCAAGAGAGCGGCATCGTCCATCTGCCGGCCCTTGGTGTGCCGCGCCAGGTCGGCGGCGAGCGCGTCGAGGAATATCGCCGGGTCCTCGTCGTAGAAATCCACCGCCCGTTCCGCCAGCGGATAGAACTCGTCCGCCGGGTCGCGCGCCTCGGTGACCCCGTCGGTGTAGAGCAGCAGCCGGTCGCCCCCGGCGAGCAGCACCGAGCTGGCCCGGCACCACTCGTCCTGCAGCCCGAACAGACCGAGCGGGGGCGAGGGCGGCAGGGCGTCCACGAACGTGGCGCGGCGCGCGCGGATCAGCAGCGGCGGCGGGTGCCCGCAGCAGACCATCTCCATGCTGCCCTCGCCGTCGGTCAGGCCGAGCAGCAGCGCGGTGACGAAGTCCTCACTGCTCTCCCGGTGCGCGAGGGCCGCGTCCATCCGCTGGGCGACCATGGGCAACCTGGCCTCGCACTGGGCCAGTTCGCGGAAGGCGCCGAGGGCGTCCATGGCAGTACCGACCGCCGCCATCCCCTTGCCCATGACGTCGCCCATGATCATCCGTACGCCGAAGGGCGTGCTCACGACGTCGTAGATGTCCCCGCCGATCTGGGCCCCGGGCTCCGCCGCGACATATCTGACCTCCGTGCGCAGCCCGCCGACCCGGCTCGGCAGCGGCCTCAGCACGCCTTCCTGGAGGGTCCGCGCCACCGTCCGCAGCGCGCAGATGGCGCGGGCCTGGCGGTGGAGGACCACGGTGGCGAGACCGACCACAATGAACGGCGGCGCCAGGCAGGGAGTACCGGGGGAATCGCCGGCGAATTTCCAGGCGAAACCGAGGGACATGACCGTGGCGCCCAGGCACACCACAAGGACCCGAACATTTTCCGAAGGAATCTTCATGGCTGTGCCAGCTCTGTTCACCGGAGGCGTCCCAGGGATTTTAGGGCACGCGACGGCACGGCACACGAGCCTTTGGCATATTCGAATTACGTCGAACTCCCGCGCTTCCCTCGGACCGGAATTCGGTCACATGCCCATTCCGCCGTCGACCGGAAGTCCCGCCCCGGTGATGAATCGGGCGGCGTCGGACGCGAGGAAGACCACGGCGTCGGCCACGTCGGCGACCTCGCCGAGCCGCCCGAGCGGGGTCAGGCCGATGACGTCCCCGACGGCTGCCTCCGCACTGGGCCAGAGCCCCAGGGTCTCCATGTCCTGGGCGAGGCGGGCCCCCATCGCGGTGGGAACGAGCCCCGGGTAGACGCAGTTGACGCGTACGCCGTAGCCGAGCTTGCCGGACTCCAGGGTGGCCACCCGGGTCAGCCGGTCGACCGCGGACTTCGTCGCCGCGTAGCCCGCGATGCCCGGGAAAGGGATCGTCGCGGCCACCGACGACACGTTGACGACCGCGCCGCCCCGCCCTGCCGGGCCGCCGGGGCGCATCGCGCGGAAGGCGTGCTTGGTGCCGAGCGCGACGCCGAGCACGTTCACGTCCAGCATCCTGCGGATGTCCCGCGGGTCGAGGTCGACGACCAGGCCGGAGATCTCGACACCGGCGTTGTTGACGACGATGTCCAGACCGCCGAGCTCGTCCACGGCACGGGTGACGGCCGACTCCCAGCCCGCGTCGTCGGTCACGTCGAGCGGGACGAACGCCGCGGTGCCGCCCGCCTTCTTCAGCGCGTCGGCGGTGGCCCGGCCCACGCCCTCCTGAATGTCGGCGACGGCGACCGCGGCGCCGGCTCGGACGAGAGCCTCGGCCATCCCCGCGCCGAGCCCCTGCGCTCCCCCGGTCACCAGGGCCTTGCGCCCCTTCAAGTCGTACATGTTCACGGGGGTCTCCTCCTGCGGGCGACTGCTGCGACGGCGCCGCGCGCGTCCGCCCTGCCGGGCGGGTCGCGTGACGTGGGTCGCACGATAGGAGTCGTCAGGTCTCCCCGGCGGTCATCGCGACGGCAACTCCCGCGAGGTGGCGGAGAGTTGGTAAAGTGCGGCCGTTTACCGTCGGCCGTCCCCGGCGGCGGCAGCGGAGGTGGAGCCCCCGCAACCGCCCGCCGAGGACTGCGGCGTCACAGAATGTCGCCGTCGCGCCAGTCGAAGAGCAGCTCATATGAGGGGTCCAGATCCGCGCCCCACAGCAGCGGCGCTTCCTCATCCGGCAGCGGGGCAACGCCCTCCGGGCCGAGGACGGCGACCGTGCCCTTCCACTCCTGCCAGCCGCGCGAGAGGTAGAGCCGCTGTCCCTCGTCGGAGGCCGACAGCGCACCCAGGGCGTACGCCCGGTCGATCACCCGCTCCAGGGCGCCCATCACCTGCCCGCCGAGGCCGGTCCGCTGCCGGTCGGGGCGGACGGCGACCGCTTCGACGTAACCGACGCGCAGCGAACGGCCGTTGTGCAGGATCCGGCGCTGGACCACCGACCCGTGCGCGAGGAGGAGCCCGGAGTCGTCGCACACGAGGGCGTGGACGCCACCGAGTCCGTGATCCCAGTCCGCGTCACTGAAGTCCCCGTCGAACGCCTCGTCCATCAGGGCGCGGGCGGCGCGGAGTTCGGTGGGGTCGAGATCGCAGGTATGGGCCGTACGCAACGTGGTCACGCCCCCACCGTACTCAGGCCACATCTGAGTACGCACGCCGATTTGCCGGGGGCCGGGCGGCGGCAGAGTCGGTGCCATGAACGGCCTTTACGCTCTCAAGCCCTGGTACGCGGACCGGTTGTCCGGCGTACGCGGCGCGCTCGCCCGCCGCGAGGTGTCGCCCGACACCCTCACCGTGGCGGGTGTGCTCTGCGCGGCGGGCGCGGCGGCGGCACTCGCGTGGCTGCCGGTGCCGATCGCGGCGCTGCCGGTGGCCGTGCTGCTCGCGGCACGGCTCGCGTTCGCGAACCTCGACGGCGCGCTGGCCCGCGACACGGGCCGCACGACGCGCCGCGGCGCGCTCCTGAACGAACTGGGTGACCGGGCGGCAGACCTGGCCATGCTGGCGGGCTTCCTGACGTTGGCCCCCCTATGGCTGGTGACAACGGCGGGCCTCGCGGCGACGCTCCCTTCCTGGGTATCACTCGCGGGCACAGCAGCGGGCGCGCCCCGCCTGAACGGGGGCCCGATCGGCAAGACGGAGCGCTGCGCCCTGGTGGTCCTGGCGGCGGCTACCGGGTGGGCCGTGCCGGTGCTCGTGGTGATCACCGCGGGTTCGGTGCTGACGGCGGGGCTTCGACTCGCGGGGCTGTGGCGGGAGTTGGGCCTGGCTCAGCTGGAGGGCGAGCGATGAGCGCCGCGGTCGTCACCGGGGAGGTCGCGGGGCGCGCCCTGCCGGTCGTTGGCGGGGTGCTCGGCGCGGGATCGGCCCCGACGGCGGACCTGGCCACCGCACACCTGCGACCGAAACCCGCCACCGCTTCGGCTCCCCTGGGGGAGCCGACGATGAGCGCCGCTTTCATCGCCGGGGAAGCCGCGGGGCGAGCTGTGCCCCCGGTCGCCGGAGCGCTCGGCGCGGGACTGACCCCGATGGCGAGGCTGCCCCTCGCACACCCCCAGCCGGAACCACCCACGGCTGCCGCTCCCCCGAGGGAGCCGACGATGGGCGCCGGGGAAGGCGCCGAGCGGGCCGTGCCCGTGGTCGCCGGAGCGCTCGGCGCGGGATCAGCCCCGACGGCGGCCCTGGCCACCGCACACCTGCGGCCGAAACCCGCCACCGCTTCGGCTCCCCTTAGGAGCCGACGATGAGCGCCGCTTTCATCGCCGGGGAAGTCGCCGGGCGCGCCCTGCCCGTGGTCGCCGGAGTGCTCGGTGTTGGTGGCGTGGCTGTCGTCGCGTTGCCCTCTCGGGTGCGGATGCGGGGTGAGCTGCGTAAGCGGTGGCGGACCTGGGCGCTGGCCGCGCCGCTCTTTCTCGGGGCGTTCTTCCTTGGCCGGGCGGGGGCGTTCGCGCTCGCGGCCGGGCTCGGAGTGGTCGCCGTGGGTGAGTACGCGCGGATGGCGGGGTTGCCCCGGGGAGAGCGGGCCGTGCTCGCGGTGTCCGCTGTGGCGGTGCCTGGCATCGCCTGGGCCGCGCCCGGTGCCCTTGATCTGCGGGCGGCCGGCGTGCTGCTCGTTGCCGCCGCCGGGGTGGCCCTCTTCTCCGGGGACTCCGCGCAGGGCTTCACTCGGGCGAGCCGGACCGTGTTCGGGCTGCTCTGGATTCCCGTCTCGCTGAGCGGGCTCGTGCTGCTCGGCGACACCGCCGTCGCGGTGGGCGTCGCGGTGGCGTTCGGGGACGTGGGGGCTTGGTGCGGGGGCACGGCGCTCGGCCGCAGGGGGCTTCTCGCCCGGCCGCTGTCTCCCCTCTCCCCCAACAAAACCTGGGCGGGAGTCATGGGCGCCACCGCCGCGACCGCCGCCGCGCTGGCCGCGGTCGGCGCGTTCTCCCTGGTGCTGTGGGCCGCGGTACTCGTCGGCTGCGTACTCGGGGATCTCCTGGAGTCGATGGTCAAGCGCGAGGCGGGTGTGAAGGACGCGGGGAGCTGGCTGCCGGGGTTCGGTGGTCTGCTCGACCGGATCGATTCGTTGTTGGTCGCGCTGTTGCTGACGATGGTGGTGACGCTGTGAGGGTGCGTACGAGGACTCGTTCGGCCTGGCTCTGCCGCAACCTGCGGCGGGTCTTCCCCCAGCGGGGCTCCGCCCCAGACCCCACCGGCCAAACGCAGGCTGAGCCGAAATCTCCTGGTCGGATGCTGAATTACGTCGGTGCCGGGCGGAGGAGTCAGACCGGGCCGGCGGAGTATTCAGCCCGTCCGGCGTTTGAGGACGAACTCGGCGGAGCCGGTGACAGACGGCGGCCGAAGCCGGGCGCAGCCCTGCGCCGTGCCCTCTGGTGGACCCTGCTCACCCTCACCGGAGGTGTCGAGCGGCGCGGTCAACTCCCGCCCGGTGGCTGCGTGGTCGTGGCCAACCACTCGTCCCACGCGGACACCGCCGCCCTCCTCGCGGCGCTGGACGCCCGCCACGCGCCCGCGATAGGCGCCGCCGCCGACTACTGGTTCGCCTCCCCCTGGCGGAAGCGGATCTGCAGCCGCCTCGCCGCGGGGTTCCCCGTGCGCCGTACCGGAGGCGGCATGGACGACCTGCTGTCCCGGGCGGACGCCCTGCGCGCGGGCGCGGCCGTGGTCCTCTTCCCGGAGGGCACCCGCGCCAAGGACGGAGAACTGGGCACCTTCCACAAAGGCGCCCTGATCCTCGCCCGGCAGGCGGACGTACCCATCGTGCCGGTCTCCATCGACGGCACCGCCCGCCTCCTGCCCAAGCACGGCAAGCTCCGCCCCACCCTGGTGCGGGTCCGCATCGGAGCCCCGCTGCCCCCGGACACCACCCCGGAGGCGGCACGGGACGCGGTGGCGGAACTTCATCGGCGTACGGCGCGAGAGCCTCTCAAGGACTCCGTCACGCGCAGGCGGACCGCCACTGTCATCGGCTCCCGCTGGGGCCTCGCGGCAGGCTTCCTCTGGGCCTTCGCGGAGGCGCTGAGCTGGCCCCTCATGCCGGAGCTGTTCCTGGGGATCGCCTGCGTGGCGCTGCCGCGCCGGACCCTGAAGCTGTCCCTCACGGCGCTCGCGGGCAGCCTGGCAGGCGGCCTCCTGGCCCTCCAACTGGCCGCTTCCGGCGTGCAGTTGCCGCACCCGCTGACCACCGACCGGATGCGAGCCGAGGTACGCGCCGAACTCGCCACCGAAGGCGCGGCGGCCGTACGCCACCAGCCCTGGAACGGCATCCCCTTCAAGGTGTACGCACGCGAGGCGGGCCTCGCCGACATCGCGCCGCGGGACTGGCTGGCCCACTCGGCGCTCTCCCGCGGCTCCCGCACCCTCACGGTGGGCCTCGCCTTCGGGGCCTTCGGATTCCTCGTGCACAGACTCCGGCGGTTCTACGGGCTGTATCTGGCCCTCCTGGGTGGCGGATTCACGATCGGGCTCTCATTGATCGTGACGGGATGGAGCTGACCGGGGCACACTCGTGAGCATGGCTGACGAGACCGCAGAACGGCCCTGGACCCCCATCCACGGCGAGCCCTACCGCTCCGTTCCCTACCGCCCCGAGCGCATGCCCGAGGCCCAATCCCTGGCGCAGGCCGCCGAGTTGCGGGAGCGGATGCAGGGGCGTCGTACGGTACGGCAGTTCGCTCCCGACCCCGTGCCCCCGCAGGTCGTGCGCGACGCCATCGCGTGCGCGGCCACCGCCCCGTCCGGCGCGCACCAGCAGCCGTGGACGTTCGTCCTCGTCCAGGATCCGGAGGTGCGCCGCCGCATCCGTGAGGCCGCCGAGCACGAGGAGCGCGTCTCGTACGACGGGCGCCTCGGCGAGGAGTGGCTGGCGGCCCTGCGCCCGCTCGGCACGGACGAGGTGAAGCCGCATCTGACGGACGCGCCCGCGCTCGTCGTCGTCTTCCAGCAGCGGTACTGGCTCGGCGAGGACGGCACCAAGCACAAGCACTACTACGTGGACGAGTCGGTCGGCATCGCGGTGGGGATGCTGCTGTCCGCACTGCACCTTTCGGGCCTCGCCGCGCTGATCCACACACCGAGCCCGATGCGGTTCCTTTCGCAGGTGCTCGGCCGCCCGGAGAACGAGAAGGCGTTCGCGGTGATCCCCGTCGGTTATCCGGCACCGGACTGCCAAGTCCCGGACCTCGTACGGAAATCGCTGGATCAGGTACTCGTGGAGGTCTGAGCGGACACCAACTCCCGGTCGAGAGCCGGGTAGTCCGTGTAGCCCTCCGCCCCGTGCGTGTAGAGGTGCGCCGCGTCGATCTCCTGGAGCGGCGCGCCCATCGCGAACCTCTGCGGCAGGTCGGGGTTGGAGATGAAGGCCCGCCCGTACGAGACGAGGTCGGCCAGGCCCTCGGCGAGGACCGCCTCACCCGCCTCGCGCGTCGTCGGGTCGCCGTTCTCGCCGACGTTGGCGATGAGGGTGCCGTGCCAGTGGGGGCGCAGGTCGGTGAGGGCCGGGTAGTTGTCGTTGTCGGTGAGGTGGAGGTAGGCGAGGCCGAGACCGTCGAGCTCGTCCAGGAGGGCGCGGTAGACAGGGCCCGGGTCCGCCTCCGCCATCTCGAACTGCGGGTTGCCCGGCGAGAGGCGCAGGCCGAGCCGCTGAGCACCGATGGCGTCGGCGACGGCGCGTACGACCTCGACGGCGAAGCGGATGCGGTCGGCGATCGAGTTGCGGCCGTACTCGTCGTCGCGGAAGTTGGTGTTGTCGGCGAGGAACTGGTGGATCAAGTAGCTGTTGGCGCCGTGCAGTTCGACTCCGTCGAAGCCCGCGGCGATGGCGTTGCGCGCCGCGGTCGCGTGGTCGCGCACCGCGGCGTGGATCTCTTCGCGGGTCATGGCGCGCGGAACGACCGGATCGGCCTTGCGTCCGCCGCTCACGTGCACACGGCCCGGGACGAGCACGGCGGACGGCCCCGCGGGCAGATCACCGTCGATCCGGGCCAAGGGGTGGCCCTTGCGGCCGCCGTGCATGAGCTGGGCGTAGATCCGGCCACCGGCGTCGTGCACCGCCTCGGTCACCGCGCGCCAGCCCGCGATGTGGGCCGGGGTCTCCAGACCCGGGATCCGCCAGTCGCTCTGGCCGCTGCTCGTGGGCCAGATCCCCTCGGTGACGATGAGGCCCGCGCTCGCGCGCTGGGCGTAGTGGTCGGCGACCACGGGCAGCGGGGTGCCGTCGTCGGTGGCGCGGTGGCGGCTCATGGGGGCCATGACGATGCGGTTGGGGAGGTGGCCGATGCGGGGTGCGGAATACGGTGCGAGAAGCGATGTGTTCGTCATGCCGGAACGGTAGAAGCTGACACCGGTGTCAGATTCAAGTCCGGAGGTACGTCAAGTGCGGAGGTACGCGTGACATGAGGATCGGCGAGCTGGCGAAGCGTACCGCTGTGAGCGAGCGGTCCCTGCGCTACTACGAGAAGCAGGGCCTGCTGCACGCGGACCGCACGGCGGGCGGCCACCGCGACTACCCGGAGTCGGCGGTCGACCGGGTCGTCCACATCCAGGAGCTGTTCGCGGCGGGCCTGTGCAGCGCGAAGATCGTGCAGCTGCTGCCGTGCATGCGGGACAAGGACGGCGGCCCGTCGGAGAAGGCCACGCCGTGGCTGGTGGACGAGCTGACCGAGGAGCGGGCCAGGATCGACCGCCAGGTGGCGGACCTGCTGCGGGCGCGGGAGGTCCTGAACGAAGTGATCACGGCGGCGACGGGCGCGAGCCGCTGACCCCCCACCGACTTTCCTAACCCCTCTAACTCTTCAACGCACGTTGACCAGTTAGGCATGCACGTGCTCTACTCACCTCATCGCAACCACCAAAATGCACTTGAGGGGTTAGAGATGAGCAACTCGCCGCAGGCCCGCACCCACCACCGCTCGACCACCGTCCGCGGCCACGAGATCTTCTACCGCGAGGCGGGCCCCGCCGACGCCCCGGTCCTCCTCCTGCTGCACGGCTTCCCCAGCAGCTCCCACATGTTCCGCGACCTCATCCCGCGCCTCGCCCACCGCTACCGCGTCATCGCCCCGGACCACATCGGCTTCGGCCGCTCCGCCGCCCCGTCCGCACAGGACTTCACGTACACCTTCGCCGAACTCGCCGACATCACCGCCGAGTTCACCGAGCAGCTGGGCCTGACCCGCTTCGCGCTCTACGTCCAGGACTACGGCGCCCCCATCGGCCTGCGCCTCGCGCTCGCGCACCCCGAGCGCGTCACCGCGATCGTCACGCAGAACGGCAACGCGTACGAGGAGGGCCTCGGCACCGAGGCGTGGGCGCCCGTCTTCGCGTACATCGGCGACCCGAACGAGAAGACCGCCGCGCCCGTACGGGAGATCCGCTCCCTGGAAGGCATCAAGTGGCAGTACACGCACGGGGTTCCTGACCAGAGCCTGCTGAACCCCGACGCCTGGCACCACGACGCCGCGCTGATGGCCCGCGAAGGCCAGGACGGGATCCAGCTCTCCCTGATCGGCGACTACGGCAGCAACATCGATCTGTACCCCGGCTTCCAGGAGTACTTCCGCACCTCACAGGTCCCGCTGCTCGCGGCCTGGGGCGCCCACGACCAGATCTTCGTGCCGCAGGGCGCGCTCGCCTTCCTGCGTGATCTGCCGGAGGCCGAAGTCCACTTGCTGCCCGCCGGGCACTTCGCCCTGGAGACGCACGCCGCGCAGATCGGCGGGCTCATCGACGACTTCCTGACCCGGCGCCTGCCCTGAACCGGGAAACAACACCGCCTCCGACCGGGGTGGGGCCCAGGTCGGAGGCGGGGTTCAGGGAGGGGCACGAAGGCCCCGGAGGGACTAGCCCATGTGCGGGTAGTTGTAGTCCGTCGGCGGGACCAGCGTCTCCTTGATGGCGCGGGTCAGCGTCCAGCGCTGCAGGTTCTGCGGGGCGCCCGCCTTGTCGTTGGTGCCGGACGCGCGGCCGCCGCCGAAGGGCTGCTGGCCGACGACGGCGCCGGTCGACTTGTCGTTGATGTAGAAGTTGCCCGCCGCGTAGCGGAGCTTCTCCATCGTGTACGCGGCCGCGGCGCGGTCGCCCGAGATGACCGAACCCGTCAGGGCGTAGTCCGAAGCCGACTCCATCTGGGTCAGCATCTCCTCGTACTTGTCGTCCTCGTAGACGTGGATCGCCAGGAACGGGCCGAAGTACTCGGTCGTGAAGACCTCGTTGGCCGGGTCCGAGCACTCGACGACGGTCGGACGGACGAAGTAGCCGACCGAGTCGTCGTACGTGCCGCCCGCGACGATCGTGCAGGTGTCGTCCGCCTTGGCGCGGTCGATGGCCGCCTTGTTCTTGGCGAACGCGCGCTCGTCGATGACCGCTCCGATGAAGTTGGAGAGGTCCGTGACGTCGCCCATCTTGATGCCGTCGACCTCGGCCGCGAACTCCTCCTTGAAGCCGGAGTTCCAGATCGAGGCGGGGACGTACGCACGCGACGAGGCGGAGCACTTCTGGCCCTGGAACTCGAAGGAGCCACGGGTCAGGGCCGTCTTGAGGACGGCGCGGTCGGCGCTGGGGTGCGCGACGACGAAGTCCTTGCCGCCGGTCTCGCCGACCAGGCGCGGGTAGGTGCGGTAGTTGGCGATGTTCTCGCCGACCGTCTTCCACAGGTGCTGGAAGGTCGGGGTCGAGCCGGTGAAGTGGATGCCCGCCAGGTCGCGGTGGGTCAGGGCCACCTCGGAGACGGCCTTGCCGTCACCGGTCACCAGGTTGATGACGCCCTTGGGCAGGCCCGCCTCCTCCAGGAGCTGCATGAGCAGCACGGCGGCGTGGGTCTGCGTCGGGGACGGCTTCCACACGACCACGTTGCCCATGAGGGCCGGGGCGGTGGGGAGGTTGCCCGCGATCGCCGTGAAGTTGAACGGCGTGATCGCGTAGACGAAGCCCTCCAGCGGGCGGTGGTCCAGGCGGTTCCAGACGCCGGTCGAGTTCGCCGGGGGCTGCTCGGCGAGCAGGTCACGGGCGTACTTGACGTTGAAGCGCCAGAAGTCGATCAGCTCACAGGGAGTGTCGATCTCGGCCTGCTGGGCGGTCTTCGACTGGCCGAGCATCGTGGAGGCGGCCATGGTCTCGCGCCACGTCGTGGAGAGCAGCTCGGCGGCGCGCAGGATGATCGCGGCGCGGTCGTCGAAGGCCATCGCGCGCCACGCCGGGGCGGCGGCGAGCGCGGCGTCGATCGCGTCCTGGGCGTCCTGCTGCGTGGCGCCGCGGCCGGTGCCGATGACGGACTTGTGGTTGTGCGGCTGCACGACCTGGAAGGGCTCACCGCCACCGAGGCGCTTGACGCCACCGATGGTCATCGGCAGCTCGATGGGGTTCTCGGAGAGCTCCTTGAGCTTGGTCTCGAGGCGGGCACGCTCCGGGGAACCGGGGGCGTAGCCGTGCACCGGCTCGTTGACCGGCGCGGGGACCTGGGTCACAGCGTCCATGAGTCCTTATCTCCTTAAGGGGGGTCGGGGGTAAGGGAGCTCAGCCCTTGGTGAGGATGGAGCGGGCGAAGAAGAGCAGGTTGGCCGGCTTCTCCGCGAGGCGGCGCATGAAGTATCCGTACCAGTCGGTGCCGTAGGCGGTGTAGACGCGCATCCGGTGGCCCTCGGCCGCGAGCCGCAGGTGCTCGTCGCTGCGGATGCCGTACAGCATCTGGAACTCGTACTCATCCAGTTTGCGCCCCGCACGCCGCGCGAGCTCCTGCGCGATGGAGATCAGGCGCGGGTCGTGGGACCCGATCATCGGGTACCCGTCGCCCTCCATCAGGATGCGCATGATGCGGACGTACGCCTTGTCGATCTCCGCCTTGTCCTGGTACGCGACCTCGGCGGGCTCCTTGTAGGCGCCCTTCACGATGCGTACGCGGCTGCCGGCGGCGGCCAGGCGGCGGGCGTCGTCCTCGGTGCGGAAGAGGTAGGACTGGATGACGCAGCCGGTCTGCGGGAAGTCCTTCCGCAGCTCCTCGTGGATGGCGAACATCGAGTCGAGGGTGGTGTGGTCCTCGGCGTCCAGAGTGACCGTGGTGCCGATCGCGGCGGCGGCGCGGACGACCGGGCGGACGTTGGCGAGGGCGAGCTCGTGGCCGCCCTCCAGCGCCTGGCCGAACATGGAGAGCTTGATGGACATCTCGGCCTTCGTGCCGAGGCCCAGGTCCTTGAGGCGCTCGACGAGCTCCAGGTAGGCGTCGCGCGCGGCGGCGGCCTGCTCGGGCGTGGTGATGTCCTCGCCGACGACGTCGAGGGTGACCTCGAGGCCCTTGTCGGCGGCGTCCGTGATGATCGGCACGACCTGGTCGACCGTCTCACCGGCGATGAAGCGGGCGACGACCTGCTTGGTGCCCGGGGCCGCCGATACGAAACGGCGCATCTGGTCGCTGCGCGACGCGGCGAGGATCACGGGACCCAGCACGGGCACCTCCACGGAGAGTAGAACGGGGCCGTACCTGGATATGCGTAACGAACCGGTACGGCACGGAGAACCACCGTGAAACTTAAGGATCCCTCCGATCCGGGGCCATCGACAGCTGTCACGCATCCGTGCCCTGGATCTCAGACATCTGTCTGAAGGCGGGGGCGAACTACGTCAGAATGGACAGCGTGAAAGGCGATTACCAGGAACTGGTCGACGAGATCTCAGCCCTGCTCGGCGCGCCCGCGACACTGGAGAACCGCGATTTCGAGCTGATCGCCTTCGGCGCGCACGACAGCGGCGACAGCGACTTCGACGCGGCGGCCCTGGACCCGGTGCGCACCCGCTCGATCCTCACGCGCCGCTCCACGGCCGGGGTGCGCACCTGGTTCGAGAGCTTCGGGATCACCCGCGCCACGACCCCGGTCCGCATTCCGCCCACTCCGGAGGCGGGCGTCTACCGCGGGCGGATCTGCCTTCCCGTACGGCATCGGGGGTTCGCCCTGGGGTACGTATGGCTGCTCGACGACGATCCCGGGCCCACGGAGGCGCAGCTGACCGCCGCCATGGAGGTCGCGGCCCGCATCGGCGCGCTGCTCGCGGACGAGGTGCAGGCGGGCGCCGATCTGACCCGGGAGTTCCGGGCCGTCCTGACCGCCGAGCGCGGCTGGCAGCGGGACATGGCCGTGGCCGATCTGCGCACGGCGCTGGGCCCGCGCGGCGAGGGCCTGCACGCGGTCGTCTGCCTCGCCCCGTGGCCCTCCGCCGACCCCGACTCCGCCCCCTCGGTCCGTACGGTGCAGGGGGCGACCGCCCTGTGCACGGTGCCGTGGGGCACGGCGGGCCAGAGCCTCGCGATCCTGGTCCGGCTGCGTTCGCCCGACGTACCCACCCCGGCGGTGTCGGCGGCCACGCGGCTCCTGGAGTCCGCGAAGGGTGCCGCGGCGGGGATCGCGAACCCCCGGCACGGCCTGGACGAGCTGGGCGCCGCCTGGTGGGAGGCGTCGACGGCGGCCCGCGCGGCCCGCGCCGAACCCCGTTTCGCCCCCGTGGCCCAGTGGTCGGAGGTGGGCCCCTACCGCCTCCTGACCTCGCTGCCCCCGGAAGCGGCGGAGGACCCGGCAGCTCGCGCCCTGCTCTCCCCCGCCCATCGCGAACTCGCCCGCACCGCGGAGGTGTTCCTCGACTGCGCGGGCCAAGCGGGGCGCACGGCCGCGGAGTTGGGGATCCACCGCCAGACGCTCTACTACCGCCTCTCGCGCGTGGAGCAGCTCACGGGCCTCGACCTGGACGACGGCGAGGACCGGCTGCTGCTGCACATGATCCTGAAAGCGTCACGACTGTAAGGGCACGGCTACAGAAGGCGGCTGGCGTGATCATGACGGGATAACGTCTCCCCCGACCACTCACGTAACTCCACAGGGGAGAACGAACAACCGATGAAATTCAAGCTGTTGGGACCCGCCGTCGCCGCTGCCGCCCTCGTCGGCACCACCCTCACCGGCGGCATCGCCGTGGCGCAGACGCCCTCCGCGCCGGTGTCCGCCGCCGCGGCTCCCAGCTGCCTCAACGGCCTCACGAACGTGCCCGCCAAGCAGACCGTGAAGGTGCGCACCCACGCGAAGGTGAACGCCACCGCCAAGGGTCAGTGGAACAAGGGCAAGAAGGGCTTCCTCTGCAACGACGGCAAGTCGATCACGGGACAGAAGTACACCCTCTGCGGCAAGACGAGCACCAAGTGGCAGTACGGCATCACGAACGGCACGAACGTGAAGGGCTACGTCCCCGAGGCGTGCCTCAAGTGGGGCATCGGCGCCTGATCTGAAGGCATCTCCACAGGTGGTGCGGGTGGCGCGACGCCGCCCGCACCACTGGCGTTTCAGGCCTCCGACGCCCGCCCCATCGCACGCTTCATGCCCTCGGTGAGCTGCTCGGCGCTGGTCGCCGAATCCGGGTCGAAGAGCCACTGGACCATCAGGCCGTTGAGCAGCGTCGTATAGAAGCGGCCCTCCGTCTCCACCACGTCGTCCGGAATGACGCTCTCCTCGATTCCGGTGAACACCGCCGCGAGCCCGCTGCGCCCTTCCCGCTGCGCCTTGACCAGGAGCTCGCGGACTCCGGCGAGTCGCTCGCCCCGCGTGATGACCTCGAAGGTCAGCATCCAGATGGAGCGGGACTGGGGGAACGTGCGCAGGACGTTCTGCCAGACCTCCTCGAACCGCTCCAGCGAGCCGCCCTTCGTGGCGCTCTCTTTGCCGGGAGCGTCGTCGAAGCCGTCGCCCGCCTTCTCGACGAGCGCGACGAACGCCTCCACGAGCAGCGCGTCCTTCGAGCCGTAGTGGTACCCGATCGACGCCAGGTTGGTCCCCGACTCCTTCACGATGTCGCGGGCCGTCGTGCTCATGAAGCCCTTCTCCAGCAGACAGCGCTTGGCGCCTTCGAGCAGATCATCACGGTGTCCCATGCGGGCCAGCCTACTCCCGATCCATACGACCGTCCCATACACACGTCTTACACAGTCGTACTAGACAAGCGTTTAAGACGCTCGTACAGTCCTCGGCATGACGAACTCGACGCACGAACAAGCAAGAAATTCGGCGGTCCCGGAGCGCGCGGGCCGCAAGGAGTGGACCGCTCTCGCCGTCCTGATGCTGCCGCTGCTCCTGGTCTCGATGGACGTCTCCGTCCTCTACTTCGCGGTCCCCGCGGTCAGTGCCGACCTGGAGCCGAGCGGCACCCAGCAGCTGTGGATCTTCGACATCTACGCGTTCGTGCTCGCGGGACTGCTCATGACGATGGGGTCGCTCGGCGACCGCATCGGCCGCCGCAAGCTGCTCATGTTCGGCGCGGCGGCCTTCGGCGCGGCCTCCCTGACCGCCGCATACGCCAACAGCGCCGAGCTGCTCATCGCCGCCCGCGCGGTCCTCGGCATCGGCGGGGCGACCCTGATGCCGTCCACGATGGCCCTCGTCCGCACGATGTTCCGCGACGCCGGACAGCGCGCGAAGGCGATCGGCGTCTGGTCCGGCGTGATGGTCGCGGGCATCGCCCTCGGCTCGGTGATGAGCGGCATCCTCGTCGAGTACTTCTGGTGGGGCTCGGTCTTCCTGGTCAACCTGCCCGCGATGGTGATGCTCCTGGTCCTCGCGCCGGTCCTCATCCCGGAGTTCAAGGACCCGGCGCCGGGCCGCTTCGACCTGCTGAGCGTGCCGCTGTCCATGGCCGCCGTACTGCCCGCCGTCTACGGCATCAAGGAGATAGCCGCCGAGGGCCTGGAGACCACGTACGTGGCTTCGCTCGCCGTCGGTCTCGTCTTCGCCGCCCTCTTCGTCCACCGCCAGCGCACCACGGAGTCCCCGCTGATCTCCCCCGCGCTGTTCCGCGGCCGGGGCTTCGCCCCCGCGGTCCTCCTGAACCTCATCTCCACGCTGGCGATGATGGGTTCGGCCTACTTCACCACGCAGTATCTGCAGTCCGTCCTCGGCAAGAGCGCCTTGGAGGCCGCGCTGTGGGCGCTGCTCCCCTCCGTACTCATCGGCTTCGCCGCCCCGGTCGCCACGGCCCTGGTGCAGCGGGGCATCAACCGCGCGCACGTCGTCTCGGCCGGCTTCGTCATCTCGGCCTGCGGGTACGGCCTGCTGACCCTGACCGGCACGGACTCGATGTGGACGGTGCTCACCGCCGCCGGGCTCCTCGCCTGCGGCGCCGTGGTCGTCGGCTCACAACTCACCGACCTCGCCCTCGGTTCGGCCCCGGCGGAGAAGGCGGGCTCCGCATCCTCGCTCCTGGAGACGGGCCAGGAGTTCGGCGGCGCGCTCGGCATGGCGCTGCTCGGCTCCATCGGCAACGCGGTCTACCGCGACGGGATCCCGGACGCGGCCCCGGCAGAGGCCCACGAGACACTCGGCGGCGCGCTGGCGGTGGCGCGGGAGATGCCGGACAAGGCGGCTTCCGCGCTGACCGCCGCCGCCCGGGAGGCATTCACCAGCGGCATGCATGCCGCTGCGCTCGCGGGGGCGACGCTGCTGGTCGCGTCGGCGGTACTTGCGGCGGTGACGCTGCGGCGGTCCGAGCTCGCACAGCAAACGCCGGAGGAGCTGGAGAGTGTCTCCAGCCCGTCCGGCGTTTGAGGACGAACGCGGCGCAGCCGGTGATGACGGCGCCCGAGGCTCTGGAGCCCTAGTCCGTGAGGTTCACCGCGCGAGCGGACTCCGCACCGATCTCCTCGGCCAGTTCGTTGAGCACCGCCTGCGGCACGGTGTCGTCCACCGTGAGGACGGCGAGCGCCTCCCCGCCGACGTCGGCGCGAGCGACCTGCATGCCGCCGATGTTGATGCCCGCCTCGCCGAGGACACGGCCGACGGTGCCGACGACACCGGGACGGTCCGCGTACCGCAGGACGACCATGTGCTCGGCGAGCGCCAGGTCCACGTCGTACCCGCCGATGGCGACGATCTTCTGCAGGTGCTTGGGACCGGCCAGCGTGCCGGAGACCGAGATCTCCTCGCCGCCGGTCAGCGTGCCGCGCACCGTCACGACGTTGCGGTGGTCCGGGGACTCCGAGCTGGTGGTGAGGCGGACCTCGACGCCACGCTCCTGGGCGAAGAGAGGCGCGTTCACGTAACTCACGGTCTCGTCGACGACGTCCTCGAACACGCCCTTGAGCGCGGACAGTTCGAGCACCTTCACGTCGTGCTGGGTGATCTCGCCGTACACCTCGACGTCGAGGCGGGCCGCCACCTCGCTCGCGAGGGCGGTGAAGATCCGGCCGAGCTTCTCGGCGAGCGGCAGACCGGGACGCACGTCCTCGGCGATGACGCCGCCCTGGACGTTCACGGCGTCCGGGACCAGCTCGCCCGCGAGCGCGAGGCGCACGGACTTCGCGACGGAAACGCCGGCCTTCTCCTGCGCCTCGTCCGTCGAGGCGCCGAGGTGCGGCGTGCAGACGACCTGGTCGAACTGGAAGAGCGGGGAGTCCGTGCAGGGCTCCTTCGCGTACACATCCAGACCGGCGCCCGCGACGCGGCCTTCCTTGAGCGCCGAGTACAGCGCCTCCTCGTCGACGATCCCGCCGCGCGCGGCGTTCACGATGCGGACGGCGGGCTTGACCTTGTGCAGGGCCTCGTCGCCGATCAGACCGACCGTCTCGGGGGTCTTGGGCAGGTGCACGGTGATGAAGTCCGAGACCTCGAGCAGCTCGTCGAGCGTGAGGACCTTGACGCCCATCTGCGCGGCACGCGCGGGCTGTACGTACGGGTCGTACGCGACGACCTTCATACCGAAGGCGCTCATGCGCTGGGCGACCAGGGCACCGATGCGGCCGAGGCCCACGACACCGAGGGTCTTCTCGGCCAGCTCGACGCCGGTGTACTTCGAACGCTTCCACTCACCGGCCTTGAGCGCCTGGCTGCCCTGGGGGATGTTGCGGGCGGTGGCGATGAGCAGGCCACAGGCGAGCTCGGCTGCGGTGACGATGTTCGAGGTGGGGGCGTTCACCACCATCACGCCGGCCTTGGTGGCGGCCGACACGTCCACGTTGTCCAGACCGACGCCCGCGCGGGCGACGACCTTCAGCTTCTTGGCGGCCGCGATGGCCTCGGCGTCGACCTTGGTCGCGGAGCGGACCAGAATCGCGTCGACGTCGGCGATGGCGGGCAGCAGCTCGGCGCGGTCCGCGCCGTTGCACTGACGGATCTCGAAGTCCGGGCCCAAGGCGTCGACAGTGGCGGGCGACAGCTCTTCAGCGATGAGTACGACCGGTTTGCCGTTGGCAGCAGTGCTCACGTGAGTCCTCACAAGTCCAATGCGGACGGCCGTCCCGACGGCCGCATGCGGGTGGAGGGGAGCGGCACCGGGGAGGGGCGGGTGCGATCCCGTGTCGTTCGGTGCGTGCTCTCGGCGTGCCGGACGAAGGTCCTCGTAGCGGAGCTACTTGGGCCTTTGGCCGGTGCGGCGAGAGTGCGTGCCGGGCGGCTCGGGGACGTGCCTGCCCCTCCTCGGTGTCGCTCAGCCGCGTGGAAGACGCACGACGCTGTGGGCCTGACGCGTTTGTTGAAAGCAGTGTAGTGGCGCGGCGGAGGCCGTCTTACGCCTCCGCGGAAGGATCACTCGTCCGTGGCTGGACGAGGTGGACAACGCCGGAGGGAGATCACTCCCTCCGGCGCTTCCGGAATGCCTCAGGCCTCTTCGTTCACCCACGACATGAGCTTGCGCAGCTCCTTGCCGGTGGTCTCCAGGAGGTGGTTCTCGTCCTGGGTCTTGTACTCGTTGTACTTCTTCAGACCGCCGTGGTACTCGTCCATCCACTGCTTGGCGAAGGTGCCGTCTTGGATCTCGGCGAGGACCTTCTTCATCTCGGCCTTGGTGGCGTCCGTGATGATGCGCGGTCCGGTGACGTAGTCGCCCCACTCGGCGGTCTCGGAGATCGACCAGCGCATCTTCTCCAGGCCGCCCTCGTACATGAGGTCCACGATGAGCTTCAGCTCGTGCAGGCACTCGAAGTACGCGATCTCCGGCTGGTAGCCGGCCTCGGTCAGCGTCTCGAAGCCCGCCTTCACCAGCGCCGCGGTGCCACCGCAGAGCACGGCCTGCTCGCCGAACAGGTCGGTCTCGGTCTCCTCGGTGAAGGTCGTCTTGATGACGCCCGCACGCGTGCCGCCGATGCCCTTGGCGTACGAGAGTGCCAGCGCGAAGCCGTTGCCGGTCGCGTCCTGCTCGACGGCCGCGATGCACGGAACGCCGCGGCCCTCCTCGTACTGACGGCGGACCAGGTGGCCCGGGCCCTTCGGGGCGACCATGCAGACGTCGACGCCCTCGGGGGCCTTGATGAAGCCGAAGCGGATGTTCAGGCCGTGGCCGAAGAACAGCGCGTCGCCGTCCTTGAGGTTGTCCTTGATGGACTCCTCGTAGACCTGGGCCTGGATCGGGTCCGGCACCAGGATCATGATGACGTCGGCCTCGGCGGCGGCCTCCGAGGGAGTCACCACGCGCAGGCCCTGCTCCTCGGCCTTGGCCTTGGACTTGGAGCCCTCGTGCAGACCGACGCGGACGTCGACACCCGAGTCACGGAGCGACAGCGCGTGGGCGTGGCCCTGGCTGCCGTATCCGATGACCGCGACCTTGCGGCCCTGGATGATGGACAGGTCGGCGTCGTCGTCGTAGAACAGCTCGGCCACTGGAAATCTCCTATGTGTGCTGGTGTTGCGACCCACCGTACGGCGGGCGGGGGGAAGAAAGTTTTCAGGTCTCGCCATACGGGCGGGACCGGTGACGCGTTCCGGCCGGTTCAGGCCGAGCGGTCGAGCGCGCGCAGGCTGCGGTCGGTGATGGAGCGGGAGCCGCGGCCGATCGCGATGGTGCCGGACTGGACGAGCTCCTTGATGCCGAAGGGCTCCAGCATCTTGAGCATCGCCTCCAGCTTGTCGCTGGATCCGGTGGCCTCGATGGTGACCGCCTCGGGCGAGACGTCCACGGTCTTGGCGCGGAACAGCTGGACGATCTCGACGATCTGCGAGCGCGTCTCGTTGTCGGCGCGGACCTTGGCGAGGACCAGTTCACGCGCCACCGCGCCGGCCGGCTCCAGTTCGACGATCTTCAGGACGTTGACGAGCTTGTTGAGCTGCTTGGTGACCTGTTCGAGCGGCAGGTCCTCGACGTTCACGACGATGGTGATGCGTGAGATGTCGGGGTGCTCGGTGACGCCCACGGCGAGGGAGTCGATGTTGAAGCCGCGGCGCGAGAACAGGGCGGTGATCCGGGCGAGGACACCGGGCTTGTTCTCGACCAGGACGGAGAGCGTGTGCTTGGTGGACATGACTCGTGGTCTCTCTTTCGCTCTCGGTCTCAGTCGTCTTCGTTGTCGCCGAAGTCGGGGCGGACCCCGCGGGCGGCCATGACCTCGTCGTTCGAGGTGCCCGCCGCGACCATCGGCCAGACCTGGGCGTCCTCGTGGACGATGAAGTCGACCACGACGGGGCGGTCGTTGATGGCGTTGGCCTCGGCGATGACCTTGTCGAGGTCCTCGGGACGCTCGCAGCGCAGTGCCACGCAGCCCATCGCCTCCGACAGCTTCACGAAGTCCGGGACGCGGGTGCCCTTGTTGGGCGGAGTGTCGCCCTCCGGGCCCGCGTGCAGCACGGTGTTGGAGTAGCGCTGGTTGTAGAACAGCGTCTGCCACTGGCGGACCATGCCGAGGGCGCCGTTGTTGATGATGGCGACCTTGATCGGGATGTTGTTCAGGGCGCAGGTGGTCAGTTCCTGATTGGTCATCTGGAAGCAGCCGTCGCCGTCGATCGCCCAGACCGTGCGGTCGGGCCGGCCGGCCTTGGCGCCCATCGCGGCCGGGACCGCGTACCCCATCGTTCCGGCGCCGCCGGAGTTGAGCCAGGTGGCGGGCTTCTCGTAGTCGATGAAGTGGGCGGCCCACATCTGGTGCTGGCCGACGCCCGCCGCGAAGATCGTGTCCTCGGGGGCGAGCTTGCCGACGCGCTCGATGACCTGCTGCGGGGAGAGCGAGCCGTCCTCGGGCTGGTCGTAGCCCAGGGGGTAGGTGTCGCGCCAGCGGCTGAGGTCCTTCCACCAGGCGGTGTAGTCACCCTTCTGACCCGCCGTGTGCTCGGCCTGGACCGCCTGGATCAGGTCGGCGATGACCTCGCGGGCGTCTCCGACGATCGGCACGTCGGCGGCGCGGTTCTTGCCGATCTCGGCCGGGTCGATGTCGGCGTGGACGATCTTCGCGAAGGGCGCGAAGCTGTCCAGCTTGCCGGTGACGCGGTCGTCGAAGCGGGCTCCGAGGGCGACGATCAGGTCGGCCTTCTGCAGCGCGGTGACGGCGGTGACCGCTCCGTGCATGCCCGGCATTCCCACGTGCAGCTCGTGACTGTCGGGGAATGCGCCGAGCGCCATCAGTGTGGTGGTGACGGGCGCTCCGGTGAGTTCAGCGAGGACCTTCAGCTCGGCGGTGGCCTGGGCCTTCAGGACGCCGCCGCCGACGTAGAGGACGGGCCGCTTGGCGGCGGTGATCAGCTTGGCGGCCTCGCGGATCTGCTTGGCGTGCGGCTTGGTCACCGGGCGGTAGCCGGGCAGGTCCTGGGTGGGCGGCCACTGGAAGGTGGTCTGCGCCTGGAGTGCGTCCTTGGCGATGTCGACCAGGACCGGTCCGGGGCGGCCGGTGGAGGCGATGTGGAAGGCCTCCGCGATCGTCGCCGGGATGTCCTCCGCCTTGGTGACCAGGAAGTTGTGCTTGGTGATCGGCATCGTGATGCCGACGATGTCCGCCTCCTGGAAGGCGTCCGTGCCGATGGCCTTGGAGGCCACCTGTCCGGTGATCGCGACCATGGGCACGGAGTCCATGTGGGCGTCGGCGATCGGCGTGACGAGGTTGGTGGCACCGGGGCCGCTCGTCGCCATGCACACCCCGACCTTGCCGGTGGCCTGCGCGTAACCGGTGGCGGCGTGTCCTGCGCCCTGCTCGTGACGGACCAGGACGTGACGGACGCGGGTGGAGTCCATCATCGGGTCGTACGCGGGAAGGATGGCGCCGCCGGGGATGCCGAATACCGTGTCGGCCCCGACTTCCTCGAGAGAACGAATGAGGGACTGCGCACCCGTGACGTGCTCGACGGGGGCGGACTGCTGTCCTGAGGATCGGGGCCGCGGCTGCGGATGGTGGGCCCCGGTGGCCTGCTCGGTCATCGGCATTCTCTTCTCGAAGCTGAGGGTTTTTGCGGGGTGTTTGCGGGGGTTTGGCGGGTGCCGGTGCAACAAAAAACCCCTCGTGCCGTGAGGCAAGCGAGGGGAGCGCGTCGGAGCGGGTGCGGGATTCCGGTGTTCGGACCGGTGAGTCCCAGCTTCAGCCGACGCGCTTTCCAAGTACGAGAATTCGGGTGCGCATGGCACTGACCCTCTCCCCGGCGCACAGTGCCTGTCAAGTAGGTGGGACGGGGGTCTCATTATGTGAGCGGGCGAAGGACTCGACACCTCCTCCGTACGCCACTGGCGGGCCGCCCGCGAGCACCGGCTCCGCGGGCCCGTGCGGCACCGGATACTGCCCGATCGACAGCGCACGGCGCAGGCGGTACTCGTCGAGGGGGCCGGAGAACGCCATGCCCTGGCCGTGCGTACAGCCCATCGCGCGCAGGGCGATGACCTGCTCCGGAAGGTCGACGCCGTCGGCCACCGAGAGCAGCCCCAGATCGGTGGCGATGCGCAGCAGACCAGAGGTGATCTTGTGCAGCCGCGCGGACTCGACGACGCCCTCGATGAGGCTGCGGTCCAGTTTCAGTACGTCGACGGGGAGCCGCCGCAGTGCGGTGATGGCGGCATAGCCGCTCCCGAAGCCGTCAAGGGCGATGCGTACGCCGAGTCTGCGCAGGGAGGTGAGACGGCGCTCCAGGTCGTCCAGGGACACCCGGGGGTCGCTGTCGGCGAGCTCGATGATGAGCGCCCCGGAAGGCAGGCCGTACCGGGTGAGGAGCGCCTCGATGGAGCCCAGCGGCATGGAGCGGTCCAGGAGGCGCCGCGCGCTGATGCGGACGGCGACGGGCGTCGCATGGCCCGTACGCCCACGCTCGGCGGCCTGCTGGACGGCCTCCTCGATCATCCAGCGGCCGAGCTCGGCGGTGCGGGCGCCCTCCTGCGCGTCCGAGCTGTCGGCCACGCGCAGGAACTCGGCGGGCGTGAAGAGGATGCCCTGCGCCGAGCGCCAGCGCGCCTGGGCGGCGACGGAGGTGATGCGTCCGTCGTCCAGGGAGACCACCGGCTGGTGGAGCAGCGCGAACTCGCCGTCGTGCAGGGCGGTGCGCAGCCGCGTCGCCAGCTCCGCCTTGCGTACGACGTCGGCCTGCATCTGGGGGGCGTACAGCTCGACGCGGCCCTTGCCCGCGGCCTTGGCGCGGTACATCGCGAGGTCGGCGTTGCGCAGCAACTCGCCCGCCCCTATGCCTGGTTCGGCGAAGGCCACGCCGATGGACGCCGCCACGCGGACGTCGTTGCCGTCGATCGCGTAGGGCTGGGAGAGGGTGATTCTGAGACGGTCGGCGAGTTCGTAGATGTGCTGCTCGCGCGCGGCCTGGTCGCGGGTGCCGTCACCCACGATGAGCGCGGCGAATTCGTCGCCGCCAAGCCGGGCCGCGCAGTCCCCGGACCTGACGGCCTCCTGAAGGCGGCGGGCCGCCTGGATGAGGAGCTCGTCCCCTGCTTGATGGCCGATGGTGTCGTTGACCGCCTTGAAGCCGTCCAGGTCGATGAAGAGCACGGCCGTGCCCCGGTCGGTGACCCTGCGGCCGGTGAGGGCCTGGCCGACCTGGCGGGTGAACAGGGCGCGGTTGGGCAGGTCGGTGAGCGGGTCGTGCTCGGCGTTGTGCTGCAACTGCGCCTGGAGGCGGACCCGTTCGGTGACGTCGCGGCTGTTGAAGATGAGGCCGCCCTGGTGGCGGTTGACCGTGGACTCCACGTTCAGCCAGTCGCCGTCACCGGACTTGAAGCGGCACTCGATGCGGGTCGTGGGTTCTTCGACGGGGTTCGCGGTGAGGAATCTGCGCACTTCGTGGACGACGCGGCCCAGGTCCTCGGGGTGCATGAGCGAGGCCAGTTCGGAGCCGACGAGCTCCTCGGCGTCGCGGCCGTAGACCCCTGAGGCGGCCGGGCTGACGTAGTGGAGTATGCCGTTCGGAGCGGCGATCATGATGACGTCGCTCGAACCCTGCACCAGGGAGCGGAAGTGGTTCTCCTTCTGGGCCAGTTCCTGGGTGAGGGTGATGTTGTCCAGGAGCATGATGCCCTGGCGCACGACGAGGGCGAGGACGACCGTGCCCGCGGTGAAGAGCACGACTTCGTCGACGCTGCGGCCACTGAGCACGTTGTAGAGAATTCCCAATGTGCAGACGGCGGCGGCGAGATACGGCGTCAGCGCGGCGAGTGACCCGGCGATCGGCCGGGTGGTGGTGGTCCGTGCATCCCTGGGGGCGTCGTCGTGCTGCACGCGCGCGTGCTGCTGCTGCGCGTCGCCCGTGTGCCGGTGCCAGGGCGCCGCCCAGGGTGCGTACGCCAGGAGCAGCGATCCCGCGAACCAGCCCGCGTCCAGCATCTGCCCCGAGCGGTAACTGGCGTGCAGCAGGGGCGAGGTGAACATCGCGTCGCACATGACGGTCAGCGCCAGGGCGCCGATCGCCGTGTTCACCGCCGTACGGTTCGCGGATGACCGTCTGAAGTGCAGCGCGAGGACCATGCTGACCAGCGCGATGTCCAGGAGCGGATAGGCGAGCGAGAGAGCGGCGTGCGCGACGCTCTGGCCCTCGAACTGCGCCGTGTGCGCGAGCGCCAGGCTCCAGGAGAGTGTGAGCAGTGAGCCGCCGATGAGCCAGGCGTCGAGCGCCAGGCAGACCCAACCGGCCTTGGTCACCGGTCGCTTGGCGAGCACGAGCAGGCCGATGATGGCGGGCGGCGCGAAGCAGAGGAAGAACAGGTCGGCGAGGCCGGGACTCGGCACCGGCTGCTCGAGCACGACCTCGTACCAGCCCCATACGCCGTTGCCCAGGGCCGCCATCGCGGAGGAGAGCGCGAACAGCAGCCATGCGGGTCGAAAGCGGCTTCGCCGGGTGCGTGAGTAGCGGAAACAGGAGACCGCGGCGGCCGCCGCCGCGAGGCTCAGACCGAAGTCACCCATGATCAGGGCGGCCCGGGTCGATCCCCAGCCGAACGCGGCGCCGGTGGCATACCCGCCGCAGACCACGAGGAGCGCGATCTGCGAGACCAGGCCCGCGCCGCCGCCGGAGCCGGGGCGCCGGGTCAGGGGAGCTCGGGGCGGCATCGACGCCGTCAGACCTCCGCCGCCCTCCAGGGCGGTGGCGGGTGACGGGCGGGTGCTCACCGGGCCGCCCTGATCCGTGCCGCGCCTGTCCGCCTCCCGTGACTGATCGGCCCCGGAACGTCGGGTGCGAAGCCGTCGCGCTTCCGGCTGTGAGCCGGTGCGCGTGAGAGTCGTCGCCGGCGGCCTCGCCGCGTCGGATGGTTCGCCCATTGGCCGTACATCGCCCGTCGCCCCCCTCGCGTCTGATGTCTCGTCCCCGGCGCCGACGAACTGTCCACGGCGCAGCCCCTGTCGGGACGATACACCAGTCTCGTCACTCAGCGACATAGCTTCTCTACGCTCCGTGACTGTCGACGGAGTTATGAACACGGGGCGCACACAACCAGGCGCGGAGTGTGCTCGAACGGTCCCTGAGCGACGCCGCGTTGGCCGGGGCGGTTGCGCTACTCGGTTGTCAGGACGACGTTGTCGAGGGGTTCCCCGGCGACGTGACGGGTCAGCTGCGCGGCGAGCAGGCGCTTGGCGCGGGGCAGGAAGGCGGAGGTCGATCCGCCCACGTGGGGGCTGATGAGCACTCCAGGAGCGTGCCACAGGGGGTGACCTGCGGGCAGCGGTTCCGGGTCGGTGACATCGAGGGCGGCGGTGATCCGGCCGCTCTCCAGTTCGGCCAGGAGCGCCTTGGTGTCGACGACGGGGCCGCGCGCGACGTTCACGAGCAGGGCGCCGTCCTTCATGCGGGCCAGGAAGTCGCCGCCCACCAGGCCACGAGAGGTGTCGGTGAGGGGCGTGGAGAGGATGACCACGTCGGCATCGGGCAGCAGCGCCGGCAGTTCGGCGAGCTGGTGCACGGGGCCGCGCTCCGTGGCACGGGCAGAGCGCGCGACGCGCGCCACCCGCGCGCACTCGAAGGGGGCGAGCCGGTCCTCGATGGCCGATCCGATCGATCCGTACCCCACGATGAGTACGGATTTGTCGGCGAGCGCCGGATAGAACCCGGACCGCCAGTCCTCCTGCCGCTGCCCCTCAACGAATCGGGGGATGCCGCGCAGTGACGCGAGGATCAGGGCGAGCGTCAGCTCGGCCGTGCTGGCCTCGTGCACCCCCTTGGCATTGCACAACTGCACGCCGGGCGCGAGGAACTTGAGCCCGGCCTCTACGTGGTCGATGCCCGCGGTGAGTGTCTGTACGGCGCGTACGGATGTCATCTCGGGCAGCGGTCGTACGGAGGTCTCCGCGCCCTTCAGATAGGGCACCGCGTAGAACACGCAGTCGGCCGGGTCCGCGGGGAAGTCCGGGCCGCCGTCCCAGAAGCGGTAGTTGAGCCCGGCTTCGGCTGCTCCGGGCAGGCCTTCGATCTCGTCCGCGGCATAGGGGAGCCATACATCTGTCGTCATGGTCAGGAGGCTAATGCGCGGAGGGCGCACGCCGCGCAGGCGGAGCCAGAGGTTACGTTGGGGGCCGCTCGGACATGAGGTGGGAGGGCACGGCCAGGTGGACCGCAGGACGATCGGCGCGGCAGCGCTCGGGGTGGGTGCGGTCGGGCTCGGCTGCATGCCGATGAGCTGGGCATACACCGGCTCACGGCAGCGGGGCGAGGAGTCGCTGCGCACCGTGCACGCCGCGCTCGACCAGGGCTCGACCCTGCTGGACACGGCGGACATGTACGGGCCGTTCACCAACGAGCTGCTGGTGGGGAGGGCGCTCAAGGAGCGGCGGTCCGAGGCCTTCGTGTCCACCAAGTGCGGGCTCCTGGTAGGCGAGCAGCACATCGTCGCCAACGGCCGCCCGGGCTATGTGAAGCGGGCCTGCGACGCGTCGCTGCGGCGGCTGCAGACCGAGACGATCGACCTGTACCAACTGCACCGCGCCGATCCCGAGGTGCCCGTCGAGGAGACGTGGGGCGCGATGGCCGAGCTCGTCGCCGCGGGGAAGGTGCGGGCGCTCGGTCTTTGCGCGGTGGGGGCACGTGCCTCGCGGCGCGAGGGCAGAGGGCTGCACGAGGGGACGATCCGGCAGCTGGAGCGGGTCCAGCAGGTCTTCCCGGTCAGCGCGGTGGAGGCCGAGCTCTCGGTGTGGTCGCGCGAGGCGCTGGAGACGCTGCTGCCGTGGTGTGCTGCGCGCGGGGTCGGCTTCCTGGCGGCGATGCCGCTGGGGAACGGTTTCCTCACGGGGACGCTGACGCCGGGGCAGGGCTTCGAGCCGGACGACGTGCGGGCCCGGCATCCCCGTTTCACCGCCGAGATGATGGCGGCCAACCAGCCGCTGGTGGTGGGCCTGCGCCGGGTCGCCGAGCGGCACGGCGCGACCCCGGCGCAGGTGGCGCTCGCCTGGGTGCTCGCGCAGGGGCGCGATGTGGTGCCGATCCCCGGGGCCAAGCGGGAGCGCTGGGCGGTGCAGAACGCGGGGGCGGCGTCGATACGGCTGACCGGGGCGGACCTGGCGGAGATCGCGGCGCTGCCTTCGGCGATGGGATCGTGGGAATGACGACGCCCGCGGGTCCGTGAAGCGGGGTTGGGAACCTGTGGGGACCGAGCGGTGTATGAACAGTAGAAGCGCTGCGTCGAAGGGAACCTGATCGTGCAACGACCTGCTGTCACAGCCGCATTGGCTGCCGCCGCCCTTGTGCTCACGGCCGGTTGCTCGTCCGGGGGCTCAGACGCGCCGGACAATGGAAAGAGCGCCGAGTCGAGCCCCGCGAAGTCGGACGGGACACCCACGGGAAAGCCGCGCGCCGGCGACGCCCCGCCAAAAGAGGGATCGGCGTCGGTCACCAAGACACTCACCGAGGACCTGAAGTCGCCGTGGGGCCTCGCGCCGCTCCCGGGCGGGGACCTGCTGGTGTCCTCACGCGACGAGGGGACCATCACCCGGGTCGACGGGAAGACGGGAAAGAAGACCGAACTGGGCCCGGTCCCCGGCGTCTCCCCCGCCGGAGAGGGCGGCCTGATGGGCCTGGCGCTCTCTCCTTCGTACGCATCGGACCACATGGTCTACGCGTACTTCACCACCGAGTCGGACAACCGCATCGCCCGCATGCTGTACGACGAGAAGAAGCCCTCCGGCCAGCAGCTGGGCGCGCCCGACACGGTCTTCAAGGGCATCCCCAAGGGCGTGGTCCACAACGGCGGCCGGATCGCCTTCGGCCCGGACAAGATGCTGTACGCGGGCACGGGCGAGACGGGTGACACCGGCCTGGCCCAGGACAAGAAGTCACTGGGCGGCAAGATCCTGCGCCTGACCGCGGACGGCGACCCGGCCCCCGGCAACCCCTTCGGCGACTCCCCTGTCTATTCGTACGGCCACCGCAATGTGCAGGGCCTGGCCTGGGACGAGGAGAAGCGGCTCTGGGCGGCGGAGTTCGGCCAGGACACCTGGGACGAGCTGAACGAAATCAAGGCAGGCGAAAACTACGGCTGGCCCGAGGTGGAGGGCAAGGGCGGCGAGGAGGGCTTCCGGGACCCGGTGGCCCAGTGGAAGACCTCGGAGGCCTCCCCCAGCGGCATCGCCTACGCCGAGGGCTCCGTCTGGATGGCGGGCCTGCGCGGCGAGCGCCTCTGGCGCATCCCGGTCCGCGGGGTGGAGGGCACACTGGAGCCCCAGTCCTTCTTGAAGGAGGAGCACGGCCGCCTGCGCACGGTGGTCGCCGCGGGCGGGGACAAGCTGTGGCTGCTGACGAACGAGACCGACTCCCGGGGCACCCCGGAGAAGGGGGACGACAAGATTCTCGAGGTGACGGTGAAGTAGGGGGCTCCTGCCGACGGCCGGGCCCAGTGCGGGCTCGCTGTCCCGGCGCCGGCTAGCGCTCGTGCTCTGTGGTCGTCGCGGGGGCCGGGGGTGCGTCTGTGGCGGCGGAGGCTTCTGCGGTGGTGGCTGTGGCTGTGGCGGGCGGAGTTGGTTCCAGGGCTGTGGCCTGTTGCGGCATCCTTACCACCACCTTGCCGGAGGTCAGGTCTATCGGGCCGCGGCCCGGGTCGCCGTCGGCCACGTCGACCCGGCTCAGCTCCAGCCGCTTCTGCTCGTCGTGCGTGTGTTTGCGGCCGGGCTGGAAAAGCTCGATCGGGTTGAACACTGCGCCTCCTGGCGGCCGGGTTCCTCCTACCAGCGTAAGCGAGTGCCCGGCAAAGCCTCCGGGATCCGTCCGGGGCCGGGAAAGCGCAGGTCAGCCTGCGGACTGTGCGTGTTCCGCGGGGAACAGGCGCAGGCGGTGGGACAGGGCCGCCGCCTCGCCCCGGCCTGCGACGCCCAGCTTGGCGAGGATGTTGGAGACGTGGACGCTCGCCGTCTTCGGGGAGATGAAGAGCTCCTCGGCGATCTGGCGATTGCTGCGGCCCGCGGCGACGCGGCGGAGCACGTCCCGCTCCCGGCTGGTGAGGCCGAGCGCCTCGGCGGGGTCGACCGGGGTGAGGTGAGGGATCGCGGAGTCGTCGTCGCTCAGGGGCAGGCGGGCACGCTGGGCGAGCCCGGCGACGGACTCGGCGAGGGGCCGGGCCCGCAGGCGCTCGGCGACCTCGCGGGCCTGCCGCAGCAGCCCGGCGGCGCGCTCACGATCCGCTTCGGCGCCCACGCCGGCAGAGGCCGCGAGGAGGGACTCGGCGAGGCGGACGCGGGTGCGGGCCAAGTCGTAGGGGCGGTCGACGGCTTCGAACGCGGTGACCGCGGCGGACCAGTCGGCGGGGGTGTCGCGGTCCTCGGCGCGCAGGAGTTCGGCGCGGACCCACTTCTCGTAGGCGACCCAGACCGGCATGGGCGAGGGGAGGCGCTTGGCGGCTCGGCGGATGCTGTCGATGGCATCGGCCCTGCCGGGCTCGGCGGCGGGCAGGCCGCGCGTATCGGCCTCCGAGGTGGCGGCGGCGAGCAGCAGGGGCCAGGTGTAGCGCTGGGTGCCGGGCGGGAAGCCCGTGGCCAGGGCCTGTTCGAGCTCGGCGCGCGCCGCGGCGACGCCCGACGCGCGGTCGGGGTCGGCCCCCGCGATGCCGAGGGCGGCGTGGATCATGGGCAGGAAGTACTGCGGCATGCGGTCGTGCGAGCCGTAGTGACCGCGGGCCGTGGCCAGTTGGGCGGCGGCTTCGGCCAAGTCACCCCGGCCGAGCGCGATGAACGCGAGATGCAGGGCGGCACCGCCCCGCGGCTTGATGCTGAGCGCACCACGGCGGGCCGCCTCGGAGGCCTCGACCGCCTCGTCCCAACGGCCCAGCGAGAAAAGGGACTCCGCCTTGTTGGCCTGGACCCAGCTCTCGGTGTCCGTGAGGCCGTACTTCCGGCAGAGCGCGAGGCCCTGGTCGCCGACCTCCAGGGATTCGAGCGAGCGGCCCGCGCCTTCGAGCACGGACGGCAGGTTGACGTGGATGTGCGGGATGCGGGAGACCAGGCCCGGCGGCTCCACGCACCGGTCCCTGACCGCGTACATCTCGGCGAAGCCCCGCTCGACGTCGCCCGCGTCGACCAGAAGGCCGCCGAGGATGAGCCGGGCATTGAGCTCGGTCTCCTCCGCCTTGACCATCCGGGCGTACTCCACGGCGCGTTGGGCCGACGCCAAAGTCTCGGCACCGGGGTTGTGGAGCATGCCCCAGGAGGCGACGTTGGTCAGCACCTCGGCGTGCACCTCGGACGGCGGGAGGCCGCGGACCAGTTCCTGCGCGGTGGCGATCTCCGCCCAGCCGTCGCCGCGGCCGAGCGTCGAGGTGAGCCGGGAGCGCTGGATCCAGAACCAGGCCGCGCGCAGCGGATCGTCCTCGTCGGCAAGGAACCGCAGCGCACGCTTGGTTATCTTCAGGGCGCGCTCCCGCTCCCCGCAGAGTCGGCCCGCGACGGAGGCCTCCGCCATGAGGTCGAGGTAGCGCAGCGGGGTGGTGGCGGGGTCGCAGCCGCAGGGAGGGTAGACCTCGGCGTAGTCGAGGGGGCGAAGGTCGAGGCGGATGTCCTCGGGGGCGTCGTCCCACAGCTCCATCGCCCGTTCCAGGAGGCGCAGTTGCTCGGAGTACGCATAGCGGCGGCGGGCTTCGACGGAGGCCCGCAGGACGGCGGGGAGGGCCTTCGCGGCGTCGTGCGCGTGGTACCAGTAGCTGGCGAGGCGGGCGGCGCGCTGGTCGGCGGCGACGAGTGAGGGGTCGGCTTCGAGAGCCGTGGCGAAGCGGCGGCTGATCCGGGAGCGCTCACCGGGCAGCAGATCGTCGCCGACGGCCTCGCGCACCAGGGAGTGCCGGAAGCGGTAGCCGTCGCCGTCGGGCGACGGCAGCAGGATGTTGGCGCCGACGGCGGCCCGCAGCGCCTCGATCAGGTCGTCCTCCGCGAGCCCCGCGACGGCGGCGAGCAGAGGGTACTCGACGTTCGAGCCGCCCTCGGCGACGATCCTGGCCACCCGCTGGCTGTTCTCGGGCAGCTCCTCGACGCGTACGAGGAGGAGGTCGCGCAGGGAGTCCGTGAGGCTCGCGCAGCTGCCGCCGTGCGAGGCGACCGCGAGCTCCTCGACGAAGAAGGCGTTGCCGTCCGAGCGGTCGAAGATGTCGTCCACCAGGGACGGTTCGGGCTCGGCGCTGAGGATGCCCGCCATCTGCCGGGCCACTTCGACCTTGCTGAAGCGGGACAGTTCGATGCGGCGCACCGTGCGCAGGCGGTCGAGCTCGGCGAGGAGCGGGCGCAGCGGGTGGCGGCGGTGGATGTCGTCGGCGCGGTAGGTCGCGACGACGACGAGGCGGCCGCTGCGCAGCGTGCGGAAGAGGTAGGCGAGGAGGTGCCGGGTCGAGGCGTCGGCCCAGTGCAGGTCCTCCAGGGCGACGACGACCGGGCGGTCGGCAGCGATGCGCTCCAGGAGGCGGACGGTCAGCTCGAAGAGGCGGGCCATGCCCTCCTCGTCGTGCTGGGCGTCGGTGCCTCTGCGGCGCTGGGGTGCCTCGCCCAGTTCGGGCAGGAGCCGGGCGAGTTCGCCCTCCTGGTCGGCGACCGCGGCGTCCACCTCGGCGGGGAGCTGGCGGCGCAGGGAGCGCAGGGCGCTGGAGAACGGGGCGAAGGGGAGGCCGTCCGCGCCGATCTCGACGCAGCCGCCGAGCGCGACGACGGCACCTTCGGCGCAGGCCGCCGCGGTGAACTCCTCGATGAGGCGGGTCTTGCCGACGCCCGCCTCGCCGCCGAGCAGCAATGCCTGCGGCTCGCCCGTGCCGGGGGTCGTCCCCTTGGCACGGGCGAGTGCGTCGTTCAGTACGCCGAGCTCGTCGGAACGGCCGACGAACACGGGGCTTACGGACCTGGTCTCCACAGCGGTGAGCATCGCACAGGGTGAGTGCTTGGTGGCAGCAAATATCCCGAGGGCAGAAACGGTCGCTTCTGTCGCCGCCGCCTCCCCCATCACGTCTGTCGCCGTCGCCTCCCCCATCACGCGGCCCGGGTGAAGCGGCTTCTCCGCTGGGTCGTACTCACCCGCCCCTCGGTTTCGTGGCCGGCCGAGCGGCGGGCGGCGCGCTCCGCCTTGGCCTCACGGGCCTCGCGCAGGAGGCGGCGGCGGTCGGCCTCGCGGATGAGCTCGGCGGCGCGCAGCTGGTGCATTTCGTACTCGAACATTTCGACTCCCTGAGCTGGTGTGACGTCCGGTGTCCGGCTTCGCTTTCTGCGATGCCTTTACTTTCGTCTGCCAGGCAGGGGTGGCACATCGGGAGAGTGCCGCATCTTGAGGGGGCGGAATGCCTTAGGGGGGTGGGAGAGGCCCTTAGGCCTCTCCCACCCCCCTAAGGCTCAGAACGCCGGTGGGGCCGCGCCACCATCAACTCGTCGACGGAAGACCGTAGATGAGGTCCGAGTACTTGGCGATGGCCAGCAGCAGGCCGATGACGCCCAGGGCGACACCCGCCCAGGCCACCGACTTGATCCACGGCGCCTGTACCTGGTCGGGCGCGCCGAACGCGGGCCTGACCAGGACGACGAACCCGACGACCAGCGCGGCGAGCGCGAAGGCTCCGGCGATCAGCGCCGTGACCTGCCAGGAGTCGCCGTACAGGGCCTGGATCTGGTCGGCGACGCTCGCCGACTGCTTGGTCTCGAGCTGACCGACGATGTTCGAGCGGGCCGCGGCGACCGTGCCGAGCCAGCCGCCGGACAGGCCGATCACACCGAGAGCGGCGGAGACGACGGCCGCGGCGCCCTGGAACACGCCGGTGGACCTGGCCGGAGCGACCTCGTCCACCACGACGAGCTCGTCGACGTCGTCGGCGTCGTCGCCCTCGACGGCTTCATCGGCCGAGGCGGTCTTCTCCACCTTGACGGCGTCCACCTTGCCGGCGTCCGCCTTCGCGGCGTCCGTGGTGTCGGCGGTGTCCGCGGCCTCCGGCTCTGCGGGCTTTGCGGCCGCCTCGGCCGCGCTCTCGTCCTCTGTCTTAGTTCCCATGCCCCGCACCGTACGGACGGAGTCTGAGAGCTTTCTTAACGAGCCGCTTCGGCGCCCTGACGAGCCTCGCGCGCCTTCCGCCACTCCGGCGCGAGCACCGACCACACCTCCATGTCGTGCCGCACCCCCTGCCAGGGGAAGCTCTCCCGCAGCACGCCGTCCTTGGTCATCCCGAGGCGCTCGGCGACCGCGATGCTGGGGGCGTTCAGCGTGGACACCTGCCACTCCACGCGGTGCATGCCGCGCTCGTCCACCGCCCAGTCGATGAGGACCCGGCTCGCCCTGGTGATCAGACCGCGCCCGGCGGCCGAAGGCTCGAGCCAGACGCCGACCTCGCAGGTCTCGTTGGCCGTGTCGAAGATCCGGAAGAGCACTCCGCCGACGAGCGTGCCGTCCAGCCAGATGCCGTACAGGCGGCCCGTGTCGGCGGCCTGCCTGTCGGCGAACATCTGGAGCAGCTCCCGCGCCGATTCGAGGTCCTTCACCCGCACGGTCAGGGGCACCCAAGGCCCCGCGTACTCCCGCGCACGCTCTACGTGCGTGAGGAACTCCCGCGCCTGCCACGGCTCGATGGGCCTCAGCTCAGCGCCCTCGCCCAGCGATATCGCGAACATCCCGCTCCTTCATTCCGTCCGGCACCACGTCCGCGCTCTCCCGCGCGTCCCGTTGCCCCCGGATCCTCGCACTCACGACGGCCGTACTCGAACGACATTCCGGCGGCTCGATGCTGATGCGCGGCAGCCAGCGGTCGAGGCCGCGCGGCAGCCACCAGTTGGCGCCGCCCAGCATGTGCATGAGGGCCGGCACCAGCAACGTACGCAGGACGAAGGCGTCGAGCGCGACCGCGGCGGCGAGGCCGATGCCGAACATCGCGATGACCCGGTCGCCGCTCAGGACGAAGGCGAGGAAGACCGAAATCATGATCACGGCCGCAGAGTTGATCACGCGGCTCGTCTCGGCGAGGCCGACGCGGACGGCCCGCCGGTTGTCGCCGGTCTCCAGCCACTCCTCGTACATCCGGCTGACCAGGAAGACCTGGTAGTCCATCGAGAGCCCGAAGAGTACGGACACCATGATCACGGGCAGGAAGGGTTCGATCGGTCCGGCCGAGCCGAGGCCGAGCAGCTCGCTCCCCCAGCCCCACTGGAAGATCGCGACGACGACCCCGAAGGCGGACGCCACCGCGGCCACGTTCATCGCGGCGGCCTTCAGGGGGATGCCGATGGACCGGAAGGCGAGGAGCAGCAGGACGCAGCCGAGGCCGATGACCACGCCCACGAAGAGCGGCAGCTTGCCGACGATGATCTCCGCGAAGTCGTCGTAGCTCGCCGTGACACCGCCCACCGCCACGTCGAGCGAGGTGTCGGCCTCGGCCCTGGGGAGCACGTCGTCGCGGAGCCGGTCGACGAGATCGCTGGTCCGCTCGGACTGGGGGGACGAGTCGGGTACGACGGTGATGTGGGCGACGGTGCCGTCAGTGTCGTAGGTGACGGGGCTGACGGAGGCGACGCCCTTGGTCGATTCCAGTGTGGGGACGAGGTTGGTGAGGGCGAGTCGGTCGCCCGCTCCTTCGACGTCCGTGACGAGGGTGAGGGGGCCGTTCACGCCGGGGCCGAAGCCGTCGGCGAGCAGGTCGTAGGCCTGGCGTGTGGTCGTCGACGCCGGGTTGTTGCCCTGGTCGGAGGTGCCCAGGTGGAGGGAGAGCGTGGGCAGCGCGAGCAGCGCCATCACGGCGACGGCGACGACGCCGAGCAGCTTCGGGTGCCGCTCCACGAAGGCGGACCAGCGGGCGGCGAGCCCGGTGGGCAGCTCCGGGGCCGGTCCGTGCTCGGCCAGGGCGCGGCGTTCGCGGCGGCTGAGCGCGCGCGGGCCGATCCAGGACAGCAGGGCGGGCAGCAGGGTCACGGACGCGGCGACCGTGAGAAGGACGGTCAGCGATCCCGCGATCGCGACGCCGTTGAGGAAGCTGAGCCGCAGGATGAGCATGCCGAGCAGCGCGATGCACACGGTGGCGCCCGCGAAGACGACCGCGCGCCCGGTGGTGGCGACCGCGCGTTCCGCGGCGACGGCCACCGGCAGGCCCTGTTTGAGGCCCTTGCGGTGGCGGGTCACGATGAACAGCGCGTAGTCGATGCCGACGCCGAGCCCGATCAGCGTGCCCAGCATCGGGGCGAAGTCCGCGACGGTCATGACGTGCCCGAGCAGCACGATGCCGGCGTAGGCCGTGCCGACCGACACCAGCGCCGTGGCGATGGGCAGGATCGACGCGGCGAGCGAGCCGAAGGCGAGGAAGAGCACGACGGCGGCGACGGCGACCCCGACGATCTCGGCGGTCTGGGCGCTCTTGGACTCGGTGAGGGCGACGGCGCTGCCGCCGAGCTCGACGTCCAGGCTGTCCGAAGCGGCGGCCTTCGCGGTGTCGACGAGCGCCTGCGCGTCCGCCTTGCCGATGTCGTCGGCCTGCTCGCGGAAGGTGACGTTCGCGTACGCGATGCGGTCGTCGTCACTGATCTGTGCGGCGCCGCTCCCGTCGTACGGGCTGCTGACGGAGGCCACCGCGGGCATGTCCTCGATCTTGTCGAGGGCGTCGGTCATCGTCTGCTCGACGTCGGCAGCGCGCACGGTGGTGCCCGCTTCGGTCTTCCAGACGACGGTGTTGCTGTCGCCGCCGAGGCCTTCGAAGCCCTCGTTCAGGAGCTGGGTCGCACGGCCGGACTCGGTGCCCGGCACCTCGTAGTCGTTCGAGTACGAGGATCCGGCGAGCGCGGCGGCGCTCGTGGCGCCCGAGAGAGCGACGAGCCAGAGCAGTACTGCGAGGAGGCGGTGCTTCACACACCACCGTGCGAGTGCTGCCACTGACCGGCTCCCTGATGTGGTTCGTGGATCTTTATCGGGAACCGTCTTGAATGACCTGAACAGCCCGCAAAGAACGTATGAGCGATGACATAAGCGCCAGAGACACTTTGACAGGGCCTGGAGATCGTTGGTCCGGTTCGTGGGCTTCCTCACAAGGGCACAAAGGGTGTGCGAGGCCCCATCGGAACCTCGCACACCCTGAGAACTGTGGCTTCAGCCCGATACGCTCGCGCGTCCGTTCTCTATGTGCCCCATCAGACGCCGCCGGAATACGGGCTCACCCGTGACCGTCACCTGGATGTCGTACCAACCGTGCTCGTCTGCCGTGTGCCAGGCGATCGTGCGACTGCTGCCCGCCTTGACGCGCACGACCCGCGTGCGCCTCCTGACGACGTGCTCGTCCACGTATCCGACCGGCTTGACGGTGAAGACGAGTTCCTTGCGGCCCCGGTTGGCCAGGGTCAGGTGGATCTCGCGGCGGGTGATCGCGGAGGCGAGCTGCGCGCCGCCGTCCTTGCCGCCCGCGAACTCGCGCCGGAAGCCGTTCGGCCCCGTGATCGTGAAGTCGTACGCGTCCCCCGGCACCGGCACGGTCCAGGAGCCCTCGCGTACGACGTCCTGGTGGAGCGGGGCCGTGAACTCACCGGCGTACGGATAGAGCGCGAAGTGCGCGCTGGAGCGTCCGCCATTGCGCAGCCGCACCGAGAGAGCACCGCTCTCGCCCCGCTTCACGTACGCGTCGGGCTGGTAGGGCAGCGGGCGGGCGCGGCGGGTGCCCGGCTCCTGGACCGGCATGGACTGCTTCAGGGGCGGCTGCGGGGACCAGCGGCCGCTGAACTCCGGGATGGCGCCGGGCTGCTCCACCTCGGGCTGACGGTGGCCGCGCCTGAAGTCGAAGGCGCCGGTGAGGTCGCCGGTGACCTTGCGGCGCCAGGCGCTGATGTTGGGTTCCTCGATGCCGGTCCACTTCTCCAGGAAGCGCACGACCGAGGTGTGGTCGAAGACTTCGGAGCAGACGTAGCCGCCGACGGTCCAGGGCGAGACGACGAGCATGGGCACGCGCACGCCGAGGCCGGTCGGCCGCCCCTGCCAGTGCTCCTCCTTGGCCTCGTCGCTCTCGCCGCCGGGGACGGGCGGCGGGACGTGGTCGAAGAAGCCGTCGTTCTCGTCGTAGTTGATGAAGACGGCGGTGCGCCGCCAGACCTCGGGGTGCGAGGCGAGGGCGTCCAGGACCTTGTAGACGATGGTCGCGCTGTGGATCGGCGAGGAGACGCTGGGGTGCTCGGAGTCCAGGGCGGACGGCACCAGATAGCTGACCTTCGCCAGCTTGCCGTCCGCGACGTCCTTGGCGAACGTCTCGGCGAGCTTCCCCGTCGGCACGCGCCGGAGGCCGCGCTCGAACAGCGACTTCTCCGCCTTCGTGAGGGTCGCGACGCCCTCCTCCAGGGTGGCGAGCAGCTTCTCGCGCTCGGCGTCGTCCTTGGCGTCGCGCACCTTGGCGTAGAAGGCCTCCATGAAGGTCAGGCCGGTCTTGGCGAGGACCTTGCGGGCGATGGCCTTGAAGGTGGTGAAGAACTCGATCTGGTTGTCGGTGAAGTTCTCCCACTCCGTGTACGTCTGCCAGCTCACGCCCGCCTTCTCCAGGCGCTCGGCGTACGTCCCCCAGTCGTAGCCGGGGTGCTTGCCCTCGTCGTACGCGTCGTTCTCGACGGCACGCGTGCCGTCCGCCTCGAAGCCGGTCTTCCCGCTCCACAGGTGGTTGCGGTTGGGGCTGGTGGAGGTGTGGATGGAGGAGTGGTAGGCGTCGCAGACGGTGAAGGTGTCGGCGAGTTCGTAGTGCAGCGGGATGTCGTCGCGCGTGTAGTACGCCATGGTCGCCGCGGTCTTGGCGGTGATCCAGCCGTCCATCCAGCCGTCGTGCCAGGCCTTGGCGCCGCCGCTCCAGGAGTGGTCGAGGGCGCCGATGTACTGAAGGTCCTTCTTCTGCGCCGCCGCGGCCTCGCGGACCGGGAAGGGCATGACGGTGCGCAGCACGCCCGGCTGTTCGAACACGGACTTGCCGCTCGGGAGCCGGACGGCGTTGCGGTCGCCGAAGCCGCGTACGCCGCGCAGGGCGCCGAAGTAGTGGTCGAAGGACCTGTTCTCCTGCATCAGGATGACGACGTGCTCGATCGAGTCGAGCCCGCCGCTGCCGGGTTTGTGCCGGTCCTGCGCCAGTGCCAGCTGCAACGACGGGGGCAGGAAGGATCCGACGGCGGCGGCGCCGACCGCGCCACCGCCGACCGCCATCAGTCGCCTGCGGGAAATCTCCGGGGACACGTAACGACCTCCAGTCGACGGCCAATGGTTCTCCGCTGATCCATTGACCTACTCGGCGGGACGCTAGTGAAGTCCGGTATCCGTGTGAAGACTTGGGGACGAAGTCGGTATGAACGGATGCCCGGGGCTCAGGCGCCGATCCGCAGCCCCGCCCAGAGCGCGACGGTCGACGCCGCCAGCGTGAGGGGCACGGTCAGCACGCCGAGGCGGGTGAAGGTCCCCAACTCGGCGTCCGTGCCGTGGTCGTGGAGGATGCGGCGCCACAGCAGCGTGGCGAGCGAACCGACGTATGTCAGGTTCGGGCCGATGTTGACCCCGATCAGGGCGGCGAGGACCGGGCCCGGGCCCGCGGGGGCGACGGCGGGCAGCAGGGCGAGGATCGCGGGCAGGTTGTTGATCAGGTTGGCGAGCACGGCGGCGACGGCCGCCACGGCGAGCAGCGCGGGCAGCGAGGCGCCGTCCGGCAGGAGCCACTCGATGCCGGAGCCGAGGCCGTTGTCGACGACCGCCTTGACGACGATGCCGAGCGCGAGCACGAACAGGCAGAAGAGGGGGTTCGCGGAGCGGACGAGTGCGGTGGCGTTCGTACGCCGTCGCAGCAGCGCACGGCTCGCGAGGACGGCGGCCCCCGCGAGGGCGGCCCACAGGGGTTCGAGGCCCGCGAGCGAGGTCACCACGAACCCGGCGAGCGTGAGCCCGAGGACGACCAGGGTGAAGACCGGCACGGGGGTCGGCTCGGTCTCCTTGGGCTCAAGGGCGCCCGCGTCCAGATCGACGGCGAAGTACCGCCGGAAGGCCACGTACTCGATGCCGATCGCGACCAGCCACGGCAACGCCATGAGCAGCGCGAACCGCGTGAAGCTCAGCCCGCTGGCGGTGAGGGCGAGGAGGTTGGTGAGGTTGGAGACGGGCAGCAGGAGCGACGCCGAGTTGGCGAGGTGGGCGGTGGCGTAGACGTGCGGCCGCGGCCTCGCCCCGACGCGGGCGGCGGTGGCGAAGACGACCGGGGTGAGCAGGACGACGGTGGCGTCGAGGCTGAGCACGGCGGTGACGGCGGCGGCCACCGCGAAGACCCCGCCGAGCAGCGCCTTCGTCCGCCCACCGCAGAGCCGGGCGACCAGATCCCCGGCGGCGGCGAAGAGCCCGTCGTCCGCGCAGAGTTGAGCGAGCACGAGAACGGCCGCGAGGAACCCCACCACGGGCAGCAGACTCTCGACCTCGGCGAGCGCATGCCGCGGCGAGACGGCCCCGACCCCCACGACGATCCCGGCGGCAGGCAGGGCGACGACGGCCTCGGGCCACCGCCGGGGCCGTATGACGGCGAACGCGAGCACGGCGAGCAGCAGGCCGACGGAGAGGATCTCGGCGGTGAGGGTGTTCAGGGGAGGCTCCGGGGCCCGGGGCTTGCGATGGTGCGGCGGGACGAACAGCACCCCGCCCGCCCACTCGATGGCCCCAGGGCAATCGGGTGGGCGGGCGGGAAAGATCCGCCGCGAAGCGGCGGTTCAGGCCGTACTGGCGAGAGGCTTCAGCCCTCCACGCCCAACTTCTCCAGGATCAGTTCCTTGACGCGGGCCGCGTCCGCCTGGCCGCGGGTGGCCTTCATGACCGCACCGACCAACGCGCCGGCCGCAGCGACCTTGCCGCTGCGGATCTTGTCCGCCACCCCGGGGTTACCGGCGATCGCTTCCTCCACGGCAGTGGACAGCGCGCCCTCGTCCGAGACGACCTTCAGGCCGCGCTTCTCGACGACCTCGTCCGGCGTGCCTTCGCCGGCCAGGACGCCTTCGAAGACCTGGCGGGCCAGCTTGTCGTTCAGGTCGCCCTTGGCGACGAGCTCGGCGACCCGGGCGACCTGCACCGGGGTGACACCCAGCTCGTCCAGGGCCTTGCCGGACTCGTTCGCCGCGCGGGCCATCTCGCCCATCCACCACTTGCGCGCGGCCGCCGAGTCGGCGCCCGCCTCGATCGTGGCGACGATGGGGTCGACCGCACCGGCGTTCAGGATCGACTGCATGTCGTGCTCCGAGACACCCCACTCCTCGCGGAGGCGGTTGCGGCGCACGCGCGGCATCTCGGGGAGACCGGCACGCAGTTCCTCGACCCACGTACGGGCCGGGGCGACGGGGACGAGGTCGGGCTCCGGGAAGTACCGGTAGTCCTCGGCGTTGTCCTTGATGCGGCCCGACGTCGTGGAGCCGTCCTCCTCGTGGAAGTGACGGGTCTCCTGGACGATCGTTCCGCCGCCGTTCAGGACGGCCGCGTGACGCTGGATCTCGAACCGCGCCGCACGCTCCACGGAACGGAGCGAGTTGACGTTCTTCGTCTCCGAGCGCGTACCGAACTCCTTACGCCCGTGCGGACGCAGGGACAGGTTCACGTCGCAGCGCATCTGGCCCTTGTCCATCCGGGCCTCGGACACGTCGAGCGCCTTGATGACCTCGCGTAGCTCCGCGACGTACGCCTTGGCGACCTCGGGAGCGCGCTCGCCCGCGCCCTCGATCGGCTTGGTGACGATCTCGATGAGCGGGATGCCCGCGCGGTTGTAGTCCAGGAGCGAGTGCGAGGCGCCGTGGATACGGCCCGTCGCGCCACCGACGTGCGTGGACTTGCCGGTGTCCTCCTCCATGTGGGCGCGCTCGATCTCCACGCGGAAGACCTCGCCGTCCTCCAGCTGGACGTCCAGATAGCCGTTGAAGGCGATCGGCTCGTCGTACTGAGAGGTCTGGAAGTTCTTCGGCATGTCCGGATAGAAGTAGTTCTTCCGGGCGAAGCGGCACCACTCGGCGATCTCGCAGTTCAGCGCGAGGCCGATCTTGATGGCGGACTCGACGCCGATCTCGTTGACGACCGGCAGCGCGCCGGGCAGGCCGAGACAGGTCGGGCAGGTCTGGCTGTTGGCGCCCTGCTTGAGCTCGGTGGAGCAGCCGCAGAACATCTTGGTCTTGGTGCCCAGCTCGACATGGACCTCAAGGCCCATGACGGGGTCGTACGTCGCGAGGGCATCCTCGTACGACACCAGGTCAGTCGTGACAGTCACGGTGAAACTTTCCCTCTCAACCCAGCAGGACGTCGTCGTCGCCGAGCTTCTTCAGCTCACGCAGGAGCAGAGCGAGGCCGGTGGCGATGGCGGCGGCGGAGACAGCGGCGTCGATGAGCCGGAGCGTGTCGTTGTCCTTGCGGGCCATACGGGCCTGCTTGACGACGGAGACCGCGCCGAAGGCGGTCGTGGCGATCGACAGGTACGCGCCGGGCTTGGACTTCTTGAAGCCCTTGGCCTTGGCAGTCATGGGACTCACAGTGACGGTGCCTCCTCAAGCAGCGGGTGACCCCACCTTTCCACGAAGGCGGCCTCTACGGCAGCGCCCACCTTGTAAAGGCGTTCGTCCTTCATGGCCGGGGCGATGATCTGCAGTCCGACGGGCAGGCCGTCCTCCGGCGCGAGACCGCAGGGCAGCGACATGGCGGCGTTGCCCGCCATGTTCGACGGGATGGTGCACACGTCCGCGAGGTACATCGCCATCGGGTCGTCGGCACGCTCGCCGATCGGGAAGGCGGTGGTGGGCGTGGCGGGCGAGACGATCACGTCGACCTGCTCGAAGGCCTTCTCGAAGTCCTTCGTGATCAGGGTGCGGACCTTCTGGGCGCTTCCGTAGTACGCGTCGTAGTAGCCGGAGCTCAGGGCGTACGTGCCCAGGATGACGCGGCGCTTGACCTCGTCGCCGAAGCCGGCCTCGCGGGTCAGCGCGGTGACGTCCTCGGCGGACTTCGTGCCGTCGTCACCGACGCGCAGGCCGTAGCGCATGGCGTCGAAGCGCGCGAGGTTCGAGGAGCACTCGGAGGGCGCGATCAGGTAGTACGCGGAGAGCGCCAGATCGAAGGACGGGCAGTCCAGCTCGACGACCTCGGCACCCAGCTCCTTGAGCAGCGCGACCGACTCCTGGAAGCGCTGGACGACACCGGCCTGGTAGCCCTCGCCGGCGAACTGCTTCACGACACCGACGCGCATGCCCTGTACGGAACCGTTGCGCGCCGCTTCGACAACCGGCGGGACCGGGGCGTCGATGGACGTCGAGTCGAGCGGGTCGTGCCCGGCGATGGCCTCGTGCAGGAGCGCGGCGTCCAGGACCGTGCGGGCGCAGGGACCGCCCTGGTCGAGGGAGGACGAGAACGCCACCATGCCGTAGCGCGAGACGCCGCCGTAGGTGGGCTTGACGCCGACCGTGCCGGTGACGGCCGCGGGCTGGCGGATGGAGCCGCCGGTGTCGGTGCCGATGGCGAGGGGGGCCTCGTACGAGGCGAGGGCGGCGCTGGAGCCGCCGCCGGAGCCGCCGGGGATGCGGGTGAGGTCCCAGGGGTTGCCGGTGGGGCCGTACGCGCTGTTCTCGGTGGAGGACCCCATGGCGAACTCGTCCATGTTGGTCTTGCCGAGGATGACGACGTCGGCTTCCTTCAGCTTGCGCGTGAGGGTCGCGTCGTACGGCGGGATCCAGCCTTCGAGGATCTTGGAACCGGCCGTGGTCGGGATGCCCTCGGTGGTGAAGATGTCCTTGAGTGCGAGCGGGACGCCGGCCAGCGGGCCGAGCTTCTCGCCCTTCTCCCGCTTGGCGTCGACGGCGCGGGCCTGCGCGAGGGCGCCCTCGCGGTCGACGTGCAGGAAGGCGTGCACCTTCTCGTCGACGGCCTCGATGCGGGCGAGGTGGGCCTCGGTGACCTCGACGGCCGTCAGCTCGCCGGACGCGACCTTCGCGGCGATCTCGGCGGCGGTGAGCCTGATGATGTCGATCTTGCTGTCCGTCATGGTGGGTTAGTCCTCCCCCAGGATCTGCGGCACCTTGAAACGCTGCTGCTCTTGGGCCGGGGCTCCGGAGAGCGCCTGCTCGGGGGTGAGCGACGGACGGACCTCGTCCGCGCGCATGACGTTCGTCAGCGGCAGCGGGTGGGAGGTCGGCGGTACGTCTTGGTCGGCGACCTCGGAGACGCGGGCGACCGCGCCGATGATGTCGTCGAGCTGTCCGGCGAAGTGGTCGAGCTCCTCGTCCTTCAGCTCAAGACGTGCTAGGCGGGCGAGGTGGGCGACCTCCTCGCGCGTAATGCCAGGCATGCGGCGATCCTCTGGGGGTGAGTGTGTGGTTTGTGGCCCCAATCCTATGGGGCCGCACCCCGTGCACGTGAAACGGATTCCCTCGGCGGGGGCCCGGCCGCTCCCCCGGGGTCCGTCCCCGGCTACTTCGCGATGTCGGCCCCGGCCTCCGCCCCGGCCTCGGCCTGCGCCGCGGCGGCCGCCTCCTCGGCGGCGACATCCACCGGCCTGCGCCATCCGCGGGAACCGCGGGCCCGCAGCCACGCGGTGGTCTCGTCCGGCGGCATCGCGGCGGCGACCAGCCAGCCCTGCACCGCGTCGCACCCCAGATCGCGGAGCCGCTCCCACGTCTCGTCGTCCTCGACGCCCTCGGCGACGACGAGCAGCCCCAGGGAGTGCGCGAGGTCGACCGTGCAGCGGACGATCTCCGCGTCTTCGTTGTCGACGGCCAGGCGTGCCACGAACGACCGGTCGATCTTCAGTTCGCTCACCGGCAGGCGCCGCAGGTGCACCAGGGACGAGTACCCCGTGCCGAAGTCGTCGAGCGACATCTTGACGCCGTGGCCGGTCAGTCCGGCCAGCGTGTCCGCGGCCCGCTGCGGGTCCTCCAGGAGGACGTGTTCCGTTATCTCCAGTTGGAGCGCTCCCGCGGGGACCCCGTGGCGGGCCAGGCGCGCGGCGACGGCACCCGCGAAGCCGGGCGTGTGGACGTCGCGGGGTGACACGTTCACCGCGACGGGGACCTTGAGGCCCATCGCCTGCCACTTCGCCACCTGGCAGAGCGCCGTCTCCAGGACGTACTCCGTCAGGTGCGGCATGAGACCGGACGACTCGGCGATGGCGATGAACTCGTCAGGCGGCACTTTCCCACGCTCGGGATGCACCCACCGCACCAGTGCTTCGAGCCCCGCGACCCGCCCGTCGAACTGGACCTTGGGCTGGTAGTGGAGCTCGACATCACCCGCGTCGAGTGCCCTGCGCAGATCACCCAACAGGCCGAGCCGGTCAGGGGTGTTGGAGTCCCGCTTGGACTCGTACACCTCGACGCCCGTGCGGTCGCGCTTGGCCTGGTACATCGCGACGTCCGCCCGGCGCAGCAGGCCCTCGGCGTCCATGGCGTGGTCGGGGAAGACGGCGAGTCCGGCGCTGGCCTCCAGGACCAGCGTCAGGCCGTCGAGGTCGAGGGGTGAGCCGAGGGCGGCGACCAGCGAGCGTGCCACGCGGGTGGCGGACGTCGTGGAGTCGGCGACCGGCAGCAGGACGGCGAACTCGTCGCCGCCGAGCCGCGCGGCCTCCGCACCGCGCGGCAGGGCGAGCCGCAGCCGGTCGGCGATCTGCAGCAGCAGACGGTCGCCCGCGAGGTGGCCGAGGGTGTCGTTCACCGACCGGAAGCGGTCCATGTCGATCAGCATCAGGGCGGAGCGCGCCCCGATCCGCTCGGCGTCGTCCAGGGCCGTCCAGGTCCGTTCCAGGAGCCACTGGCGGTTGGGCAGGCCGGTGAGCGGGTCGCGCAGCTGCTCCTCGGCCCTGGCCCGCGCGATCCACAGCGTCGAGTCGAGCGCGACCAGGGGGATCGCGAAGAGCGGGAGCAGGATGGGCGTGGAGGCGGCGACCACGCAGATCAGCGGGGCGATGCCGAGCAGCGCGACGCCGACGAGGCCCTGCCGCACCAGGGCCGTTCGGGTGACCGTGGGCAGGGCTCCGGTGCGCGGCGCGTGGACGTACCAGAGCAGGACGCGGGTGACGACGAGGTACGCGGCGGCGGCGAGCGCCACCTCGGGGGCCGAGTACAGGTTCCAGGTCTCGGGCAGCCAGGGCGACTCCGTCGACGGGGCCGTGCCGAAGGCGGCCATGGCGAGCGCGCCCGCGCCGATGCCGAGGATGTCGACCGCGCCGTGCAGGATGCCCTGGCGCCAGCGGTGGCGGCGCGCGACGCCCACCAGGACGACGACGGTGAGGCTGACCATTCCGGCGGGCACCCAGCCGTACAGCAGGAGCACGGCGACGGTCAGCGCGCCGCCCGAGCCCGTGCCGCCCCACCAGCGGTCGCGGCCGAGCGCGACGAGGTGGCCGACGATGAGACCCGTGAGGATGGCGAGGGACCAGCCGACCGTGCCGGAGGGGAACAGTGCGCCGCGTCCGGTGAAGGCGTGGAAGAAGCCCGTGCCGAGCACCACCGCGGCGATCGTCACGACGACAACCGGAAGCACCGGCCAGGGGTCGCGCTCGCCGGAGGGGTCGTCGGGGCCGTGCGCCTCGGCGCCGCGCCAGAGCGGCCTGCGCCGTCCCTCGACCCCGGTCTGCGTGGAACAGGGCCCGGCGTCCCTGCCGCCCGCGGTCTCGCCCACGCCGAGCTCCTGCGTGCCGTACCCGCCGACGGTGCTCCATGCCCGTTCGCGGCGCTCAACTGCGGTGCTCGGGGCGGGTCGCCGGCTCTCGGCTTCGCGCGCCTCGCGTGTCTCCCGTGCCGCTCTGCGTCCGCTGAGCCACGCGCCCGGTCCGCGCCGCAGGCGCGCGCGCAGCCGGGAGTCCGGTGCGGCGCTCTCGGTCGGTTCCATTCCCGTCCCTCTCACAGCCGGCGGTGCCCACGCCACGCGGACTCGCTCCAGAAGTCAGCCGCGTCTGAAACTCCTTCCCCGTGCTCCCGATGAGCAGGGGATACCCCAATCGCAGCGGGGCACGGCAGGCGCACACCTCAACAGTAGGCCGCAGAAGGCTTCTACGGGCAGCGGTCCACAACGGTTGCCCGAATGCGACCCGGCCACCCGTATGCATCTGGTATGCGCTGAACGGGTGGCCTTCAACCGCTACTCCTCGGTCGGAAGCGCGACTTCCGCTGCCGCGTCCGGCCCCTGTTCCAGCAGGACGGCGAAGCCTTCCTCGTTGAGAACCGGAACCTTCAACTGCATCGCCTTGTCGTACTTCGATCCAGGATTGTCACCCACAACTACGAAAGCTGTCTTCTTCGAAACGGAACCGGTCACCTTTGCTCCCCGGCTCTGCAACGCATCTTTTGCGCCATCCCGCGTGTGGTGCTCAAGCGTTCCGGTCACGACGACGGTGAGGCCTTCGAGGGGACGCGGCCCCTGGTCCTCTCCGCCGCCCTCTTCCTCCATGCGGACCCCGGCCTCGCGCCACTTGCGCAGGATCTCCCGGTGCCACTCCTCCTCGAACCACTGCTTCAGGGATGCGGCGATGGTCGGGCCCACACCCTCGACAGCGGCCAGCTCCTCCTCCGTGGCCTGCTCGATCCGGTCGACGGACCGGAACTCGCGGGCCAGCGCCTCCGCGGCGACCGGGCCCACATGACGGATGGACAGGCCCGTGATGACACGCGCGAGCGGGCGCTCCTTGGCCGCCGCGATGTTCTCCAGCATCGAGAGGGCGTTCTTCCTGGCCTCGCCCTGCTGGTTGGCGAAGACCGTGGCGATCTTCTCCTCGCCCGTCTTCGGGTCCCGCTTGGGCAGCCCGCTGTCCTGATCCAGTACGTACGCCTTGATCGGCAGGAGCCGCTCGATGGTGAGGTCGAAGATGTCGCCCTCGTCGAGGATCGGCGGCTCGGACGGTTCGAGGGGCTTGGTCAGGGCGGCCGCGGCGACATACCCGAAGTTCTCGATGTCCAGGCTCTTGCGGCCCGCCAGATAGAAGAGACGCTCGCGCAACTGGGCGGGACAGGACCGGGCGTTGGGGCACCGGAGGTCGATGTCGGCCTCCTTCATCGCGCGCAGCGCGGTCCCGCACTCGGGGCACTCGGCGGGCATCACGAACTCCCGCTCGGTGCCGTCGCGCAGATCGACGACGGGGCCGAGGATCTCCGGGATGACGTCGCCCGCCTTGCGCAGGACGACCGTGTCCCCGATGAAGACGCCCTTCTTCTTCACCACGTCCTGGTTGTGCAGGGTCGCGAACTCGACCTCGGATCCCGCGACCGTGACGGGCTCCACCTGGGCGTACGGCGTGACGCGGCCGGTGCGGCCGACGCCGACGCGGATGTTCACCAGCTTGGTGTTGACCTCCTCGGGGGCGTACTTCCAGGCGATCGCCCAGCGGGGGGCGCGCGAGGTCGAGCCGAGGCGGCCCTGAAGCGGGATCTCGTCCAGCTTCACGACGACGCCGTCGATCTCGTGCTCCACGGAGTGGCGGTTCTCGCCGAAGTACGTGATGAAGTCCCGTACGCCGTCGAGCCCTTGGACCACCTTGTTGTGCTGGGCGGTGGGCAGGCCCCACTCGTGCAGGAGGTCATAGGCGTGGCTCAGGCAGTCGATGTCGAAGCCCTCACGGGCGCCGATGCCGTGCACCACCATGTGCAGCGGGCGGGTGGCGGTGACACGCGGGTCCTTCTGGCGCAGTGAACCCGCCGCCGCGTTGCGCGGGTTGGCGAAGGGCTTGTCACCGGCCTCGACCAGGCGGGCGTTCAGCTCCTCGAACTTCTCCATGGGGAAGAAGACCTCGCCGCGGATCTCGACCAGGGCGGGGATCTTGTCGCCCTTGAGCCGGTCCGGGATGTCCGCGATGGTGCGGACGTTCGGTGTGATGTCCTCGCCCGTGCGGCCGTCGCCACGGGTGGCCGCACGCGTGAGCTTGCCGTCCTCGTACGTGAGGTTCACGGCGAGGCCGTCGACCTTCAGCTCGCACAGGAAGTGGTGGTCGCTGGTGCCGACCTCCTTGGCGACGCGGTCGGCCCAGGCGGCGAGCTCCGCGTCGTCGAAGGCGTTGTCCAGGGAGAGCATGCGCTCGCGGTGCTGGACCGCGGTGAACTCGGTCTCGTAGGCACCGGCGACCTTCTGGGTGGGCGAGTCGGGCGTGCGCAGCTCGCTGTACTCGTCCTCCAGGGCCTCCAGCGAGCGAAGGAGCTTGTCGAACTCGGCGTCACTGACGACCGGTTGGTCGTTCACGTAGTACCGGAAGCGGTGCTCCTCGATCTGTTCGGCCAGCTGGGCATGCTGATCCCGTGCCTCGGCGGGCACAGAGCCTTGCTGTTCGACAGCCACCGTTTCGTCCTCCCGTTACGTCATACCCAATTACTCAGGGTTGTCCGCGAGTGATCTCGCCGCCCGGGCGCAGTGGGCGAGCGCCGCGCGGGCGTACGCGGGAGAAGCCCCCGCGAGCCCGCACGACGGAGTGACCACGACCGACTCCGCGAGAGAACCCGGATTCAGCCCCAGCCTGCGCCACAACGTCCTGACACCCATGACGCTACCGGCAGGGTCTGACAATGGGCCGTCCACGCCCGCCACGACACCGGCGAAGAGCTTCGTGCCGGCCTCGACCGCCTCACCGATCGCCTCGTCGTCACGCTCGGTGAGCAGCGAGAAGTCGAACGAGATCGCGTCGGCGCCCGCGCGGCGCAGCAGCGCGAACGGCACGTCCGGCGCGCAGGAGTGCACGACGGCAGGACCGTCATGGACGCCCAGGACCTCCCGCAGGGTGCTCTCCACGAGCTGCCGGTCCACGGCGCGGTGCGTGCGGTACTCGCTCGCGGTCTTGATGTGTCCGCGCAGGACGGCCATGAGCGAGGGCTCGTCGAGCTGGAGCACGACCTGGGCGCCGGGGATGCGGCGGCGTACGTCCGCGAGATGGGCGCGCAGGCCTTCGGCGAGCGATCCGGCCAGGTCACGGCAGGCTCCGGGGTCGGAGAGCGCGGCCTCGCCGTTCTTCAGCTCCAGGGCCGCGGCCAGCGTCCACGGCCCGACGGCCTGCACCTTGACCGGCCCTTCGTACCCCTGGGTGAACTCCTCCAGGGCGTCGAGGTCTTCGCCGAGCCACGCCTTGGCGCGGCGCGTGTCCCGTCCCGGCCGGTCGCCGATCCGCCAGCCGCTGGGCTCCACGCGCGCGTAGAGCTCGACCAGCATCCCCGCCGTCCGGCCGATCATGTCGGCGCCGGGCCCGCGCGCGGGCAGCTCCGCCAGATACGGGAAGTCCTCGAAGCTGCCGGTGACGGTCTTCGCGGCCTCGCGGGCGTCGCCGCCGGGCATGGACCCGATGCCGGTGGCGGGGCCCCAACTGATCGCGTTCACTGTCCGGGCCGCACCGTCAGGTCGTTGACCTCCGCGTCGCGCGGCAGGTCGACGGCCATCAGGATCGCCGTGGCGACCGACTCCGGGTCGATGAAGCGGGAGGGGTCGTACGCCTTGCCCTCCTGCTGGTGGACCTTGGCCTGCATGGCGCTCGCCGTGCGCCCCGGGTAGACGGACGTGACGCGGACGCCGTTCGCGTGCTCCTCGGCGCGCAGGGCGTCGGCCAGGGCCTTGAGGCCGTGCTTGGAGGCGGCGTAGGCGGACCAGTCGGCGTGGGCGTTCAGGCCCGCACCCGAGTTGACGAAGACCACGTGGCCCTGGGCGACGCGGAGTTGGGGCAGGAAGTGGCGGGTGAGCTCAGCGGGTGCGATGAGGTTGACGTTGAGCTGGTGGCGCCAGGACTTGGGGGTGAGGTCGCCGACCCGGCCCAGGTCGACGACGCCCGCGATGTGCAGCAGGGAGTCCACCCGGTCGGGCAGCGACTGGTGGCCGAAGGCCCAGGAGAGCTTGTCCGGGTCGGAGAGGTCGCCCACGAGCGTGTCCGACCCGGGGAACTGCGCCGCGAGTTCCTTGGCCCGGCCCGCGTCCCGTGCGTGCAGGACGAGGGCGTCGCCGCGTGCGTGCAGACGGCGCGCGACGGCCGCGCCGATGCCGGAGCCTGCCCCGGTGATCACATGTGTTGCCATGCGTCCATCGTCGCACCCCCCGGCAGCCGCAGGTCAGCGCATACCCACGGACTCCTCCAGGTAGGCGAGGGCGCCGACCGGCTCCTCGGCGAAGAAGACGAGACCGGTCAGCGGCACCGGCAGGAAGCCCTCGTCCTCCATGCGCTTGAACTGCTCCTTCAACCCGTCGTAGAAGCCTGCCGAGTTGAGCAGGACCACGGGCTTGCTGTGCTTGCCGTGCTTCTTCAGTTCGAGGATCTCGGTGGCCTCGTCGAGCGTGCCCGTACCTCCGACCATGATCACGATCGCGTCGGCCTTCTCCAGGAGCAGCGCCTTGCGCTCGGCGAGGTCACGGGCGATGACCATCTCGTCGGGCGCGGTGACGGTCCTGGCCTTGGCGGCGAGGAAGTCCACGGAGACGCCGACGAGCCCTCCGCCGGCCTCGTGCACACCATCGGCGACGACCTTCATCAGACCGCTCTCCGAACCGCCCCACACCAGGGTGTGTCCGCCCTTGCCGAGCAGCTCGGCGAATTCGCGCGCGGGGCGGGTATAGCGGTCGGGGAGATCGGCGGCGGAGAGGAAGACACAGATGTTCATGGCTTCACCGTACGATCCGGCACAGACTGGGTGGGACGCGGCCGTTCACAGAGCCCGAGCACTGGCAGAAGGAGACCACGGTGACAGCAGGACACAAGATCACCATCGAGCAGGGCACCGACCACGTACGGGTGGTGCGCGAGGGCCAGGTCGTGGCCGAGACCCGACGCCCGCTGCTGCTGCGCGAGACCGGCTACCCCGTGCGGTACTACCTCCCCCCGGAGGACGTACGCACCGACCTCCTGACCCCGACGGACACGACGACCTACTGCCCGTTCAAGGGCACGGCGTCCTACTGGTCGCTGCCGGGTGCCGAGGACGGCACGGACGGCAAGGACGGCAAAGACGCAGTGTGGGCGTACCCCGAGCCGAAGGACGCGGTGGCCGAGATCAAGGACCACTTCTGCTTCTACGAAGTAGAAACAGCGAAGTAGAAGCAGCGGAGTAGCTGCCGGAGGGAGGGCCGGCGGCGGAAGGGCCTAGGCCGCCGCCGTGGCCCTCTCCGTCGTCGCGATCGTCGCCGAGCCGACCACGCGCGTGCCGTCGTACAGCACGATCGCCTGGCCGGGGGCCACGCCGCGTACGGCCTCGGTGAAGGAGACGTTCAGGGTGCCGTCCACCAGCTCGGCAGTCACCTCTGTCTCTCCCCCGTGCGCCCGCAGCTGCGCCGTGTACATGCCGGGGCCCGAGGGGGCCGCGCCGCACCAGCGGGGCTTGATGGCCGTCAGGGCGGTGACGTCCAGGGCGGCCGCCGGGCCGACCGTCACGGTGTTGTTCACCGGGGAGATGTCCAGGACGTAGCGCGGCTTGCCGTCGGGGGCCGGGGTGCCGATCCGCAGGCCCTTGCGCTGGCCGATGGTGTAGCCGAAGGCTCCCTCGTGGGTGCCCAGCTTGTTCCCCTCGGCGTCGACGATGTCGCCCTCCGCCTTGCCGAGGCGGTCCGCGAGGAAGCCCTGGGTGTCGCCGTCGGCGATGAAGCAGATGTCGTGGCTGTCGGGCTTCTTCGCGACGGCGAGGCCGCGCTCCTCGGCCTCCGCGCGGATCTCCTCCTTGGTGGTGAGCGTGTCACCGAGGGGGAACATCGCGTGGGCGAGCTGGCGGTCGTCCAGGACACCGAGGACGTAGCTCTGGTCCTTGGCCATGTCCGACGCGCGGTGCAGCTCGCGCGTGCCGTCGTCGTTCACGACGACCGTGGCGTAGTGGCCGGTGACGACGGCGTCGAAGCCCAGCGCGAGGGCCTTGTCCAGGAGCGCGGCGAACTTGATCTTCTCATTGCAGCGGAGGCACGGGTTGGGGGTGCGCCCCGCCTCGTACTCGGCGATGAAGTCCTCGACCACGTCCTCGCGGAACCGCTCGGCCAGGTCCCAGACGTAGAACGGGATGCCGATGACGTCCGCGGCGCGGCGGGCGTCGCGGGAGTCCTCGATGGTGCAACAGCCTCGCGCGCCCGTGCGGAACGATTGCGGGTTCGCCGAGAGTGCCAGGTGCACTCCGGTCACGTCGTGCCCGGCTTCGGCGGCGCGCGCGGCGGCGACGGCGGAGTCCACGCCGCCCGACATGGCGGCGAGTACGCGAAGGGGGCGGGGGCGCTGCGGGGTCCGGTTCTCAGTCATAGCTCTAACAGGGTACGGGCCCGCGGGAACCAGTTGCCCGTGAGTAAGCGTTGACGATCGCATGGGGGAAGAACAGGACACGACGGCGGAGCGGGGGCGGGGGCGCCGGGGCGTCAACCGCCGGACGCTCCTGATCGGCGGCGCCGCGGCGGCCGCCGGCACGGCCGCGCTGGCGTCGGACGAGCTGGGCCGCCTGTGGTGGCGCCTTCCCGGCGTCGTCAAGAAGCGCAAGGAGGGCGAGGTCGACGCCAAGGGCGCGCAGTGGACAGCCGCATCCGACTACAACTGGCGCCGGGCGGACCGCCCCGACGACTACGGGATCGACATGGTCGTCATCCACGTGGTGCAGGGCGGGTACGCGACGGCGCTGAGGGTCTTCAAGGACCCGGCGCACGGCGCGGCGGCGCACTACGTGGTGCGCAAGGACGGCCACGTGGCCCAGATGATCCGCGAGCTGGACGTGGCGTTCCACGCGGGGAACAAGAGCTACAACGAACGGAGCGTCGGCATCGAGCACGAGGGCTTCGTCGACAAGAAGTCCTCGTTCACCGACGCCATGTACGAGTCGTCGGCGCGGCTCACGGCGGGCATCTGCGAGCGGTACGACATCCCGGTGGACCGGGAGCACATCGTCGGGCACGTGGAGGTGCCGGGCACGGACCACACGGATCCGGGGCCGCACTGGGACTGGGACCGTTACATACGGCTGGTGAAGAAGGCCCGCACCGCCCTCGGGTGACCCCCGCCGCCGCTAGCGCAGGTGCACCGGCAGCGACTCCACCCCGTACACGATCGACAGCTTGCGGAAGGCGAGCTCCTCGGGGGCGACCGCGAGCCGCATCTCGGGGAAGCGCCTCACCAGGGCGGGGTAGGCGGCACGCAGCTCCATGCGGGCCAGTTCGGCGCCGATGCAGCGGTGGATGCCGTAGCCGAAGGCGAGGTGGCCCGAGGCCTTGCGGTGCGGGTCGAAGCCGCCGCCGTCGGGGGTGTACTTGGCGTCGCGGTTGCCGCCGCTCAGGGAGCACAGGACCAGGTCGCCCTTGGGGATGCGCACCCCGGCTATCTCGATGTCCTCGCGGGCGAACCGCGGGAAGGCCACCTGTACGACGGTGAGGTAGCGCAGCGCCTCCTCGACGAAGGGGGCGGCGGCCGCGTCGTCCTCGCGCAGCCGCGCGGCGGTCTCGGGGTGCTGCAGGAGGAGCAGGGAGCCGAGGGCCACCATGCTCGCGGTGGTCTCGAAGCCGCCGGTGAGGACGCCGTCGGCGAGGCCGGCCAGCTCCTCGTCGTCGACGGTGTCGCCGTGCTCCTTCACGATCATGCCGAGCAGTCCGTCGCCCGGGTTCTCGCGCTGCTTCTTGACGACGTCCCTGAAGTAGGAGAGCGAGGCGGATATGGCACCGAAGGGAGCGGTCGCACCGCCGAAGAGGTCGAAGCGCTCCATGGCCAGCTGCTGGAAGTCGTGCCGGTCCTCGTACGGCACGCCGAGCAGTTCGCAGATCGTCAGCGAGGGGATCGGAAGCGCGAAGGCCTGGACGAGGTCGACGGGCCCTTCCGCGGCCTCCATCGCGTCGAGCCGCTCCTCGACGATGGCCTCTATCCGGGGCGTGAGGCGGCGCAGCCTGCGCATCGTGAACTCGGGCGTGAGGATGCGGCGCAGATGCGTGTGGACCGGGGGGTCACTGAAACCGAGGCCGCCGGGGTTCTGCTCCTCGACCACACCGGCGTTGCCCGCGAGGTTCGTGAAGTCGTTGCTGAAGCCGTCCGTCGCGCCGAGGACGGCCTTCACCTCGTCGTAGCCGGTGACCACCCAGGCGTCCATGCCGAACGGCAGCGGCACCTTGGATATCGGCTGCTCCGCCTGGTGCTCGGTGAGCCGGGCGACCGGGTCGAGCCCGTCGCGGCGCATCGGCGCGAGCAGGGGCTCGGGAAGCCGGGAGATCGCGGAGGCGCTGATCCCGTTCTTCTGGATCCGGGAGAGGTAGATGCGTCCGAGCCGCGCGGCGATGCGAGAGCGGAGGTTCGCCTTCAATGTGAACTCCATGAGGGGTTGTCGTGCAGCCCCGAAGAGGGGGGTGTCGTGCAGCCCCGAACGCGCGGAGCGGACTCGCGAGCGGCAAGCATAGATCGGCGGGCTGTGGGCGTCGTAGCCCGCTCCTGTGCCTGTCCGGCCTATAGCGGCTGAAACCGGCATCAACTCGGGGCGGAATCAGCACAGTCCAGCGTTACCTGCATCACCTACCGGCATAAACCGGGACCAACCCAGGTGTCCCGGACTCAGCTCAGCTCAGCCCAGCCGTCCGCGCCCGTTCCACCGCCGGTCCGATCGCCTGGGCCACCGCGGCCACGTCCGCCTTCGTCGAGGTGTGTCCGAGGGAGAAGCGGAGCGTGCCGCGGGCCAGGTCGGGGTCGGTGCCGGTGGCGAGCAGGACGTGGCTCGGCTGGGCCACGCCCGCCGTGCACGCCGAGCCGGTGGAGCACTCGATGCCCTGGGCGTCGAGCAGCAGCAGAAGGGAGTCGCCCTCGCAGCCGGGGAAGGTGAAGTGCGCGTTCGCGGGCAGCCGGCCGACCGGGTCTCCCCCCAAGATCGCGCCGGGGACCTCCGCGCGCACGGCGGAGACCAGATCGTCCCGCAGGGCGCCGATCTCCCGGGCGAACCACTCGCGCTGTCCGGCGGCATGCTGCCCCGCCACGGCGAACGCGGCGATCGCGGGCACGTCGAGCGTCCCGGAGCGCACATGACGCTCCTGCCCGCCGCCGTGCAGGACGGGCACGGGGCTGTACTCGCGGCCGAGGAGCAGCGCCCCGATGCCGTACGGGCCGCCGATCTTGTGCCCGGAGACGGTCATCGCGGCGAGCCCGGACGCGCCGAAGTCGACGGGCAGCTGACCGAAGGCCTGCACCGCGTCGGCGTGCAGCGGGATGTCGAACTCCCCTGCCACATCGGCCAGTTCACGGATCGGCTGAATGGTGCCGATCTCGTTGTTGGCCCACATGACGGTGGCGAGGGCGACGTCGTCGGGGTCGCGCTCGATCGCCTCGCGCAGCGCTTCGGGGTGCACGCGGCCGTACGCGTCGACGGGGAGGTACTCGACGGTGGCGCCTTCGTGCTCGCCGAGCCAGTGCACGGCGTCGAGGACGGCGTGGTGTTCGACGGGGCTCGCGAGGATCCGGGTCCGCGCGGGCTCGGCATCGCGCCGCGCCCAGTACAGGCCCTTCACGGCGAGGTTGTCGGCCTCCGTACCGCCCGCGGTGAAGACGGTCTCGCTGGGGCGCGCGCCGAGCGACTCGGCGAGCGTCTCGCGGGCCTCCTCGACGGTGCGTCGCGCCCGGCGACCCGCGGCATGCAGTGAGGAGGCGTTGCCGGTGACGGCGAGCTGGGCGGTCATCGCCGCGATCGCCTCCGGGAGCATCGGAGTGGTCGCTGCGTGGTCGAGGTAGGCCATGGTGGGCACGATTCTACGAGCCCCGCGGGCCCCCGCGTCCAAGCGGTGTCAGCCCGCGAGACCCCACGACACGGTGTTGTCCATGGACATCAGCATGCCGAGGACGACGAGATCGGCCACGCCGAGCCCGAGTCCGAGCATCGCGCGGCCCTTTCGGCCGGTCCCGCGCAGGAGCGCCATGCTCGCGAGGACGATCGCGATCGGCCCGAGGAAGATGTTCAGGACGAGCAGCCCGAGCAGTCCGAGGACGAACGAGGCGACGGCCATGCCGTCGGTGTCACGCCGGCCCGTGGGGACGGGGTCGGAAGAGGTGGTGGCCTTGGACCGGGGGGCGGTGGCGGTGAGTCCCATGGTGCGACTCCTTTCAGGTGCCGTACGGATCAGTTGCGGACCGGTGGTGATGACGCTCAGGAGTGATGGCGCTCAGGAGTGGTGGCGCGAGTGCCGCTCGCGGACCGCGAACACCATGAGCCAGACGCCGATGACGGCGGCGGCCACGAGGGAGACGGGGAGCGGTGCGTGGGCCACGGAGCCCATGGCGACACCGAGCAGCAGCAGGGCGGCTACGAGAAACAGCATGGGGCACCTCTCGTGTGAGGGTTTCGGTGAACGCTTGTGGTAACAACTGTTCACTGAATCCAGAGTACCTTCTCTCCGGCTTCCCAATCCCGGAGAACAGTTGTTAACTGCATGGCATGAGTCACACTCTCGGCATCCGGCAGGCCCAGAAGCAGAAAACCCGGCAGGCACTCCTCGACGCGGCGCTCCAGCTGCTCGAGGAGCAGAGCCTGAGCAGCCTGGGCCTGCGCGAGGTCACCCGAGCCGTGGGCGTGGCCCCCACCGCCTTCTACCGGCACTTCCGCGACATGGCCGACCTGGGTGTGGCCCTGGTCGAGGAGGCGCTCGGCAGCCTGCACACCACGCTCGTCGCCCTCCTCGCGGCGACCGGCGACGGCGAGGAACGCATCGCGGCCACGGTCGAGTTGATCGTCGCCTATGTGCGCACGCATCCCGCGCACGTCCGCTTCATCGCACGCGAGCAGCACGGCGGGGTGCAGGCCGTGCGGTCCGCGATAGGCGACCAGCTCACCCTGTTCGCGCGGGAGGTGAAGGACCAGTTCGCCCAGGAGCCCCAGTCCGCGGGATGGGACGAGGACGATCTCCTGATGCTGGCCAGGATGTACGTCGACCACATGGTGATGACAGCGTCCGCACTCCTGGAGGCGGCACCCGACGCCGAGGAACGCGTGGCGGCCAGTGCGCGCCGGCAGCTGCGCCTGGTGTCGCTCGGGCGGCACCACTGGCTGGACGAGCAGTGACCGCGGGGCAGCCCACGGGCCGACGGGCCTCGACTCTCACGTAAGGAGCTACTAGCCTTACGGTCATGACGACCGATCGCGACTGGACACTCGACCAGACCTTCGCAGGGCCGACCGGCGCCGTCCGCTGGACCGCCATCGGCCCCACGGACGCACCGCCCGTCGTCCTGGTCCACGGCACTCCCTTCTCCTCGTACGTCTGGCGGGGCGTGGCCCGCTCGCTCTCCCGCGAACACCGCGTGTACGTATGGGACTTGCCGGGCTACGGAACCTCCGAGATGCGGTCCGGGCAGGACGTGACCCTGGCCGCGCAGGCCCGCGTCCTCACCCAGCTCCTCGCGCACTGGGGCCTCGACGAACCGGCCGTCGTGGCCCATGACTTCGGCGGCTGCGTCGCCCTGCGCGCCCACCTCCTGCACGGCGCCCGCTTTGAGCGCCTCGCGCTCGTCGACCCGGTGGCGCTCGCACCGTGGGGCTCCCCCACCTACCGCCTGCTCGGCGCGAACGCCGACGTCTTCAACCAGCTGCCGCCCGCCCTGCACGAGGCACTCGTGCGCGAGTACGTCGGTTCGGCGAGCCACCGCGGCCTGCACCCGGCGGTGCTCGACCGCCTGGTCGAGCCCTGGTGCACGGAGGAGGGCAGGCCCGCTTTCTACCGGCAGATCGAGCAGAACGACCAGCGGTTCACCGATGAAGTCCAGGGCCGCTACGGGGAGTTGGCGCTGCCCGTCCTCATCTGCTGGGGCACGGACGACACCTGGATCCCGGTGGAGCGCGGCCACGAGCTCGCCAAGCTGATCCCCGGCGCCGAGCTGCGCCTGATCGAGGGCGCGGGACATCTCGTACAGGAGGATGCGCCGGCCGAGCTCACCGGTGAGCTGAGCCGCTTCCTCCGTACAGACCGGTGACCGCGGCGGCGGCTTCCGCCAGCTCGGCGCGCACCTCGGGCGGTGAGAGCACCTCGACACTGGCGGCGAACGGCAGCAGCGTACGGGCGTCGCCGATGACGCCGAACCCGAGACGGACGGTGATCCACTCGCTCTCTCCGTCGTCCTCGGGGGGCGCGCTGAGGAAGTGGCCCTTGAGGCGCAGGAACTGGGCGAACCGGTCACGCGCCACCCGCGCCGTCACATCGACGCCGACCGGCCGGTCCTCCACCTGACGTTTCAACACCGCCCAGACATCGGTGAGTTCGACGCCGGGCCTGCGCTGCACGGGCAGGTCCGTCAAGGTCGCCGCCTGCACGCGGTCGGCCCGGAAGAGCTGCGGGGCGCCTCGCCGGTCGGCGACCAGATACCAGACACCCGCCTTCGAGACGAGGCCGTAGGGGTCCACGGTGTAGGTGCGCGGCTGTGCGTCGCCGCTGTGCCGGTAGCGCAGGCGCAGCCGCCGGTCGGAGAAGACCGCGTCCTGCAGTACGTCGAGATCGACGGTGACCGCATCCGATCCGCGGGGCCCCGGCATCCAGCGCGCCGAGTCGACGAGGATGCGGCGGCTCGTCAGTTCGGCGGCGGGGCGGTGCGGCGCGGGCAGCGCCGCCATGACCTTGCGCAGTGCGGAGCCGAGCGCCGCGTCGAGCCCGAGCGCGGCGTGCGCGCCTCGCGCGGCCAGGATGAACAGCGCCCGCGACTCGTCCGCCGTGAGCCCCGTGACGTCCGTACGGAAACCGGGCAGGAGCGCGATGCCCCCGTGCCGCCCGCGCTCGGCGTACACCGGGACGCCTGAGGCGGAGAGCGCGTCGATGTCGCGGTAGATGGTGCGCACCGAGACTTCGAGGCGGTCGGCCAGTTCATGGGCGGGGACCTGCCCACGGGTCTGGAGCAGCAGCAGGATCGAGAGCAGCCGGTCGGATTTCACGCGGTCAAGGATGGCCTGTTCCCCACAGCCAGGGACGGCCTGTCGGCCCTCTCCGGATCATGTTTATGATTCAGGCGTGTTCGATTCCCGGCACATCAGGTCATTCCATGAAGTGGTCCGGACCGGCTCGTACTCCGCCGCCGCCCGCTCCCTCGGCTATACGCAGCCCGCGATCACCCAGCAGATGAAGGCGCTCGAACGGTCCGTCGGCACGGTCCTGTTCACCCGCGTCGGCCGCAGGATGCGCCTCACCGAGGCGGGCGAGGCACTGTCCCGGCACGCGGGGATCATCCTCGGCAACATCGACGCCGCCCAGCAGCAGATGAACGCCATCACGGGCCTGCGCACCGGACGCGTCCGCATCTGCGCCTTCCCCAGCGCCAACGCCACCCTCATCCCCGAGGCACTGTCCCGGCTGGCGGCGAGCCACCCCGGCGTACGCGTCGAACTCCAGGAGAACGAACCGCCCGAGTCGCTCCAGCGCCTGGTGGACGGCGACTGCGACGTCACGCTGGCCTTCCACTACCCAGGCCTGCACGAGGACGTTCCGGACGAAGTCGTCGAAATCCCCCTGATGGAGGACCAGTTGACGGTCCTCATGCCGTCCCGGCATCCGCTGGCCCGGCGCCGTTCCGTCAGGCTCGCCGACCTCTCGGAAGAGCGCTGGATCGCGGGCTGTCTGCGCTGTCGCGCCAACTTCCTGCACGAATGCGCCGAGCAGGGCTTCACGCCCGACATCGCCTTCACCACGGACGACAACCTCGTCATCCAGAGCCTGGTCGCCGAGGGTCTCGGCATCGCGATGATGCCCGGGCTCGTCCTCAACTTCCTGCGCCACCGCGAGGTGACGGGACGGGCACTCGATCCGGCGTCACGGCGGCAGGTCTCGGCGTACGCACTGCGGGAGCATCTGCGGATTCCCGCGACGGCGCTGGTACTTGAGGAACTGAAGTCGGTCGCCGCGAACCGGATGGGCTGCTGAGGCGCGCGGCCTCCGCCCGGCTGCCCCACCACGCCTCCATCCATAAGCGGGATTTGGAGAACGGCTTAGAAACTGTCGTTGGACGTGATGGAACGGCGGCGAGACGCTGCCTCTATGAGTGCCTCCACCACCGCGTACCGCGCGTCCCGCACCACCGAGCGCCTCGACGCCCTCGTCTCCGGGGTCCGCGAGGCCGTCGGCCGGGGCCTTCCGCCGGATCTGACGGCGTACCTGGTCGGCGAACGGCTCGCGCCGCATCTGGGCGCGGCCGACCTCCTCACCGACGAGCAGCGCGAGGGGGATCCCGAGCGCTACCGGCAGCATCTGCTGCACGCCGAGCACGACGGCAGCTTCTCGGTGGTCGGCATCGTCTGGCTGCCGGGCCAGCGGACGCCGGTCCACGACCACGTGTCCTGGTGCGTCGCGGGCGTCCACGAGGGCGCGGAGCACGAGCGGCGCTACCGGCTGATACCCGCGTCCTCCGGCGCCCCGGCCCGGCTCGTCGCCACCGAGGACCTGGTCAGCCGGCAGGGCACGGTGTGCGGTTTCGCGCCGCCCGGCGATATCCACCGGGTCTGGAACGGCGGTACGGAGCGGGCGATCTCGCTCCACGTGTACGGCGCGGACATCTCCCGCCTCGGCACCAGCGTGCGCCGGGTGTACGAGCTGCCGGCCGACCGCTGATGGCGCTCCTGGGGCAGCGTCAGCAGATCTCTCCGGTGTCGCCTCCCGGCCGCCCCCGCCCGCTGCCGGGGCTCGCACTCGCGGCCCTCGGTGTCGCGGTGGCCTGGGCGACACACGCCCTGATCCCGGCCGTGCCGATGCTGACGGCGGCGGTCGTGCTCGGGCTCGCGGCGGCGCATGTGCCGGGGATACGCGCTGTCGTACGAGGCCGGGGCAAGGCAGGGCTCTCCCTCGCCGGGAAGCGGCTGATGCGGCTCGGCATCGTCCTGCTCGGCCTGAAGCTGAGCCTGGACGACGTCCTCGGCCTGGGCTGGGCGACGGTGGTGATGGTGCTCGGGGTGGTCGCGGCGACGTTCTTCGGGACGTGGTGGCTCGGCCGCCGCATGGGACTGCCCGGCGACCAGCCGCTCCTGATCGCCACCGGCTACTCGATCTGCGGGGCGTCCGCGATCGGCGCGGTCAGTGAGGTGACCGAGAGCGAGGAGCGTGACGCGGCGGTATCGGTGGCGCTCGTGACGCTGTGCGGGACGCTCGCCATTGCCGTACTTCCGCTGTTGCAGGGGCCGTTGGGGCTGAGCGACGCGGAGTTCGGGCGGTGGGCCGGGGCCAGTGTCCACGACGTGGGGCAGGTGGTGGCCACCGCGCAGGCCGCGGGGGCGGGGGCGCTGGGGGATGCGGTTCTGGTGAAGCTGATGCGGGTGGCGGTGCTTGCGCCGCTGGTGGCGGCGGTGGGTCTTTCGCTGCGGGCCCGCGGGGCCGCTGCGCGCGGGGCGGGGGCGAAGCGGAGGCCGCCGGTGGTTCCGCTGTTCGTGGCGGGGTTCATCGGGATGGTGGCGGTGCGGAGTACTGGGTGGGTGCCGGGTGCTGCGCTGGACGTGGCGGGTCATGTCCAGGAACTGCTGCTGGCGGCGGCGTTGTTCGGCCTCGGCTCGGCGGTGGACTTGCCCTCCCTCACCCGAACGGGTGGGCGGGTGGCGGCGCTTGGGCTGTGTGCGTGGGTGGTGGTGGCGGGGGTTTCGTATGGGGGCGTGCTGTTGGTGGGGTAGGGGATTTTCCCCAACCCCGCCCCTTCCCGAAAACCCGCTGGCGCGGGGGCCTTGGTTGCCGTCATCACCGGCTCCGCCGAGTTCGTCCTCAAACGCCGGACGGGCTAAAGGAATTCAGCCGCGGGGTAATCGGGTGGGTGGGCGGGAAAGATCCGCCGCGAAGCGGCGGTTCAGGGGTCAGCCCAGACGGACCCGCGCCAGTTGTCGCGACTGGGCCACCAGGCGGTCCTCGCTGTCCCAGACCTCCGCGTCCTCCTCCAGGAAACCCCCCGCCAGGTTCCGCGTGGTGATCGAGACGCGGAGAGGGCCCGGCGCGGGACGCGCCCGGACGTGGACCGTCAGTTCCACCGTCGGCACCCAGCCGGAAAGCCCCAGCTCGAACGCCGTCGGCGGCAACGCGTCCACCGCAAGGAGCAGCGACAGCGGATCCGCGTCACGCCCGTCCGCGAGGCCGAACCAGGCCCGCATCTCCCCCTTGCCGGAGGGCTCGCCGAGGGCCCACCCCAGGGTGGCCGGGTCCAGCTTCAGGAAGAGGCGGTCACTGATCGCCGAACTGCCGGGCACAGGACGGTGGTCCGGAGCGTCCTGCGGCCCGAAGCACTGCTCGATCGGCGGCAGCCCCGGCGGCTTGGCCGTCGTACGGACGTCGTCGGGAAGCCCCGCCAGATCCCCGTACGAGGCGAGCACACGGATCCGCTCGACCTCGCGCCCCTCCTCGTCGTACTGGAAGAGCGAGGCCTGCCCGGTCGACAGGGTCCGCCCGGCGCGTGCCGTGGCCGTGCGGATCACGGCGGGCCCGGGGTGGGACGCCGTCAGGTAGTGCGCGGAGACCGTGAAGGGGTCCGCGTGCGGCAGGGCGTCGGCGAGCGCGCGGCCGAGGACCGCGAGGAGATAGCCGCCGTTGACGGCGTTGATGATCGTCCACCCCGCGGAGAGGTCGATGTCATAGACACCGGGCTCCCGCCGGGTGACCGCGGTGTCGCGGTCGAACTCGCTGTCGCCGATGCTCGCGGGCACCGCTGCCGGTATGGATGCTGCCTCTGCCATGCCAGCAACGTACAACATGAAATTACTGAGCGGTAGCTTTTTCTGCCGGGCCGGGTCCGCACGAGCCTCGCCTACGCCGCGACGTCCTCCACCTCCACCGCCGTCGACCGCCGGTGCCAGGCCCGCGGCGCGCGCCAGTGGTAGCGCAGCGCGAGCAGCCGCAGGACGAAGGTCGTGATCACGGCGAGGGTGCTGGTGAAGGCGTTCACCATGTCGTAGTTGATGCAGAGCGCGACCATCGCGGAGCCGACGATCGCGGGCACGGCGTACAGGTCGCGGTCCCAGCGCACCAGCGAGGGCACTTCGTTGGCGATGATGTCGCGCAGCACGCCGCCGCCCACCGCGGTCGCGAGCCCCAGGGCCGCCGACGCGGTGAGGCCGAGGCCGTAGTCGTACGCCTTGGTCGTGCCGGTGACACAGAAGAGGCCGAGGCCCGCGGCGTCGAAGACGTTCACCGCGAGCTGCGTGCGCTCCACCTCCGGGTGCAGGAAGAACACCAGGGCGGCGGCGAACAGCGGCGTGATGAAGTAGCCGAGGTCGACGAAGGCGGCGGGCGGCACCGCCCCGATGACCACGTCACGGAAGATCCCCCCGCCCAGCGCGGTGACCTCGGCGAGCACGACGATCCCGAAGACGTCGAAGTTCTTGCGTACGGCGAGCAGGGCGCCGGAGATCGCGAAGACGAAGATCCCGACGATGTCGAGCGCGTGCTGGACGGAGGGACTGAACAGATCCTGGATCACGCGACATTCTTACCTGCCCGCCGCCGCGGGCCTCACCGGGGCAGCGCTGCCGTGGCCTCACCAGGGCGGCAGTGCGGGACGGCTACAGGGCGGGCTTGCCCTTCGTGAACAGCCACGTCTCGAACAGCGCGTCGAGCTGCTTGCCCGAGATCTTCTCGGCGAGCCGGATGAAGTCGGCGGTCTCGGCGTTCCCGTACCGCTGCTGCTTGGCCCAGGCCGGGAGCAGCTTGAAGAACGCCTTGTCACCGATGCGCTCGCGCAGGACCTGGAGCGTCATCGCGCCGCGCTGGTAGACGGCGGAGGCGAACATGGTGTCGCGCTGCGGATCGCCGACGACCGTCTGCCAGAAGGGCGCGTCGGCGGGGCGTGAGTTGTAGGCCGCGAGGAAGGCGGCGCGGGCGGTCTGGGTGCCCTTGTGCTCGCTCCACAGCCACTGGGAGTAGGTCGCGAAGCCTTCGTTGAGCCAGATGTCGTTCCACTTCTCGGGTGTGACGGAGTCGCCGAACCACTGGTGGGCGACCTCGTGGGCGATGGTCGACTCGCTGCGGATCGCGGAGTAGACCGGCTTGGTCTGGGTCTCCAGGGAGAAGCCCGCCTGCGGCATGTCGTCGACGATCGCGCCGGTCTCCTCGAAGGGGTACGGGCCGAAGACCTTGGACCAGTAGTCGGTGACCTCGGCCGTGACGCCGTACACGTCGACGTTGTTGCTGTTCTCCAGGACCGGGTCGATGGCGACGTAGATCGGCGTGCCCCCGGGGGTCGTGCCGGTCTTCACGTCGAACTTCCCGATGGTCGCGGTCGCGAGATAGGTCGCCATGGGCTTGGACTCGCGCCAGTGGGCGACGGTCTGCCCGCCCTTGTCGTACGTGTCCACGAGCCGGCCGTTGGAGACCCCGGTCAGGCCCTTGGAGGCCTTGATGCGGATGTCGAAGGCGGCCTTGTCGGAGGGGTGGTCGCTGGAGGGGAACCAGGTCGACGCGGCGTTGGGCTCGCAGGCGACGAAGACGCCGTCGGTGGTCTTCATCCAGCCGTAGTCGGAGCCGAAGACGATGGGGCCGCTCAGCGGCTCGGGCACGCCGCCGTAGGTGACCGTCACGGTGAACGTCTTGTGCTTGCGCAGGTGGTCGCGCGGGCTGATCCGGATCTCGTCGCCGTCGCGGGTGAACTTCGCCCGTCTGCCGTTCACCTCGATGCTCGTCACCTGAAGCTTCTGGAGGTCGAGGTCGAAGGAGGAGAGGTTCTGGGTGGCGCGCGCGGTGATCGTGGTCCGGCCGTCGAGGCGGTCGGTGTCGGGGTTGTACGCCACGTCGAGGCCGTAGTGGCGTACGTCGAATCCGCCGTTGCCGAGCAGCGGGAAGTACGGGTCGCCGACGCCGGGCGAGCCGGGGTGCGGTGCGGGTGCGGCGGCGATCAAGCAGAAGGAGGCGGCGGCTGTGGCCAGCGCCCCCAGACGTGCCGAACGGGAGAGTGCCATGAGTCATCCCTTCGCGCGTGTTCCGATGAAACGGACACGCAGACTCTGCACTCTCCCGTATGGGCGTGTACATGACCTGGTGACTGATTTTTACCAAGTCATCAGGAGCTACTTGTCAGTTGACGCCTGACCCTTGGCCTCCGCTTCAGGAGCGCCCTTCGCGGCCTCGTCCTTCGCGGCCTCGCCCTTCGCGACCGTCTTCTTCGGAGCCGCGGCCTCCTCGGCCGTCTCCTCCGCCTTGCTCACCACCGACACCACGTCGATCGCCTCCCTGGCGACCTGTAGCAGCTTGGTGTCGCCCGGCTGCTGGTCCTCGGCGTTCTCCGGGTGGTGGCACGCCACCTGGTGGCCGGAGGCGAGCGGGATCAGCGGCGGCTCGGTCTTCGCGCAGACCTCCGTCGCCTTCCAGCAGCGCGTGTGGAAACGGCAGCCGGTGGGCGGGTCGATCGGCGAGGGGACGTCACCGCGCAGCAGGATGCGCTCGCTCTTGACGCCGCGCCGCTTGGGGTCGGGCACGGGCACGGCGGAGAGCAGCGCCTTGGTGTACGGGTGCATCGGCGTGGAGTAGAGGTCCTTGCGGTCCGCGAGCTCCACGATCTTGCCGAGGTACATCACCGCGATGCGGTCCGAGACGTGCCGGATGACCGAGAGGTCGTGCGCGATGATCACGTACGTGAGACCGAGCTCGTCCTGAAGGTCGTCCAGGAGATTGACCACCTGTGCCTGGATGGAGACGTCCAGGGCGGAGACGGGCTCGTCGGCCACGACCAGCTTGGGCCGCAGGGCGAGGGCGCGCGCGATGCCGATGCGCTGGCGCTGACCGCCGGAGAACTCGTGCGGGTAGCGGTTGTAGTGCTCGGGGCTGAGCCCCACCCGCTCCAGCATCTCCTGCACGTGCTTCTTCAGGCCGCCCTCGGGCTTGACGCCCTGCAGCTTGAACGGCGCACCGACGATCGTGCCGATGGTGTGCCGCGGGTTCAGCGACGAGTACGGATCCTGGAAGATCATCTGCACGTCACGGCGCAGCGGCCGCATCTTGCCGGTGTTCAGGTGCGTGATGTCCACGCCCTCGAACTCCACGCGCCCCGCGGTCGGTTCGAGCAGGCGGGTGATCAGACGGCCCATCGTCGACTTGCCGCAGCCCGACTCGCCGACGACGCCGAGCGTCTCACCGGGACGTACGTCGAAGGTGAGACCGTCGACCGCCTGCACGGCCGCCACCTGGCGCTGCAACAGCCCCTTCTTGATGGGGAAGTGCTTCACCAGGCCGTCGACCTTGAGCAGCGGCTCGCCGGACGCGGGAGGAGCGCCCTTCGTCTGCGCCGGGATCGTCATCTCCTGGCCCTTCGCCTGGTCTTTCTTGTCGTCTTTCACAGCTTCGGCGCAATCTCTTCGGTCCAGATCCGGGTGCGCTCGTCCTGCGACATGTGGCAGGCGGAGAAGTGGCCCGAGGCGACCTGGCGCAGCTCGGGACGCTCGCGGCGGGTGATCTGGTCCTTGGGGATGTCGGCGTAGGGGCAGCGCGGGTTGAAGGCGCAGCCCTCGGGCAGGTTGATCAGGCTGGGCGGGGAGCCCTTGACCGGTACGAGACGGTCGGTCTCCTCGCGGTCGATGCGCGGCATCGAGCCCAACAGGCCCCAGGTGTAGGGGTGCTGGGGCTCGTAGAAGACCTTCTCCGCGGTGCCGCGCTCGACGCAGCGCCCGCCGTACATCACGAGCAGCTCGTCCGCCATCTCGGCGACCACGCCCAGGTCGTGCGTGATCATGATGACGGCGGAGCCGAACTCCTTCTGGAGATCCCGGATGAGGTCGAGGATCTGCGCCTGGACGGTGACGTCCAGGGCGGTCGTCGGCTCGTCCGCGATCAGCAGTTCGGGGTTGTTCACCAGGGCCATCGCGATCATCGCGCGCTGGCGCATGCCGCCGGAGAACTCGTGCGGGTAGCTGTCGACCCGCTTGTCCGGCTGGGGGATGCCCACCCGGTCGAGCATCTCGATGGCGCGCTTGCGGGCGGCCTTCTTGTCCACGTCGTGGTGGACCCGGTACGCCTCCATGATCTGCTTGCCGATGGAGTAGTACGGGTGCAGCGCGGACAGCGGGTCCTGGAAGATCATCGCCATGTCGCGGCCGCGCAGCTTGCGCACCTGGTTCGGGTCCGCGGTGAGCAGCTCCGTGCCGTTCAGCCAGATCTCGCCGGAGAGGCGCGGCTTGCGGCTGCCGTACTGCCCTGCGGTGTGCAGGCCGAGGATGCCGAGCGAGGTGACCGACTTGCCGGATCCTGACTCGCCGACGATACCGAGGGTCTTGCCCTTCTCCAGCTGGAAGCTGAGCCCGTCGACGGACTTGACCAGGCCGTCGTCGGTCGGGAAGTGCACCTTGAGATCGCGTACTTCGAGGAATGCGGTGGGAGCGACCGAATCGGCGACGGGTTCTCCGACCGCCGCTCCGGTCTTGTGCAGTTCGGTCATCCCAGCCTCACTCGCGGGTCGATGACGGCGTACAGAAGGTCGACGACGAGGTTGGCCAGGGCGATCGCGAGCGACGCGCACAAGGTGACGCCGAGGATCACCGGCAGGTCCTTGTTGCTGATGGCCTTGACCGCCTCCAGGCCGAGTCCCGGCAGGTTGAAGGTGGATTCGGTGAGGACGGCGCCGCCCATGAGCACGCCGAGGTCCAGACCGAAGACGGTGAGGATCGGCGTCATGGCGGAGCGCAGCGCGTGCCGCCTGATGACGACGGCCTCGCCGAGTCCCTTGGCGCGCGCGGTGCGGATGTAGTCCTCACCGAGCACTTCCAGCATGGTGGCGCGGGTGAGACGCGCGTACATGGCGGCGTTGAGGAACGCGAGCACGATCCAGGGAAGGATCAGGGTCTCAAACCAGATGTTGATCGGATCGTCCGTGGTGAGGGTGTCCTCGATCTTCACCCAGCCGAGCGTGTGGACGAAGAGCCCCATCGCGATCATGCCGGTGAAGAAGACCGGCAGGGAGACACCGCCGAGGGCGGTGATCATCGCGGAACGGTCCCAGATGGTGCCGCGCTTGAGCGCGGAGAGCACGCCGGTGGCGACACCGGCGACCAGCCACAGCACACAGGCACCGGCGGCGAGCGCCGCGGTGACGGGCAGGGCGTCCTTGAGGGTCTCCCAGACGGGCGCCTCGGTACGGAAGGAGTACCCGAAGCAGGGGGCCGGGCAGTGGGTCACGTCGGCCCCGTTGGCGTAGTCACGCCCCATCGGGATGCCCTTGACGAAGTCCCAGAACTGGACGAGCAGAGGGTCGTCCAGACCCAGTTTGACCCGGATGCCCGCGAGCTGCTCGGCACCGGAGGACTTGCCGGCGAAGAGGACGGCGATGTCCTGTCCCGCCCACTTGGGCAACATGAAGAAGACGGTGAAGGTCGCGAGCAGTACGACCAGCACCATGACGACAACGGCGATCAGGCGCCGGATGAGATAAGCAAGCACTGTGCGCGGCCCGGCGGTGGCCGGGAGCCCCTTGTGAGGGATCCCGGCCACCGCCCGGGGCCATCACCTGCCCTTCGGACTGGCGGGATTCGGCGGTGGGACTGCCTTACTAGGACTGCTACTTACTACTTCGCGTCGTTGACACCGAGCGAGACGTAGTCGTAACGACCGCTGTAAGCGGCGGACGAGTAGACGTTGGTCACCCGCGAGGAACGCCAGCTGACGTTCTTCTCGTAGATGAACGGCATCCAGTACGCCTTGTCGATGATCTCGTGGGCCATGTCGGTGTAGATCTCACCGGCCTTGTTGGGGTCGACCGTGCCGATCGCGTCGTCGAAGTACTTGTCGATCTTCGGGTCGTCGATCTGCGACTCGTTGTAGTTGCCGTTCTCGTTGATGAAACGGCTGTCGAACAGCGGCTGGGCGTAGCCCTGGCCGGTCGGGAAGTCAGGGCCCCAGCCCGCCATCGTCATGCCGATGCCGCGCTTCTTCACGACCGAGGGAGAGCCCGTGATGCTGGAGGAGTCGGCGCCGTCGATCTGGTCGACCTGGGCGTCGATGTTGACCTTCTTCAGCTGCTCCTGGAGCGCCGTGGCGGCGTCCACCTCGCCCGGCTGGTTGGTGCGGGCCGAGATCTTGGTCGAGAAGCCACCGGGCTTCCCGCACTTCTTGAGCTCTGCCTTCGCCTTGGTCAACGACTCGGCGTCAGCCTTCTTCTTGGCGTCTCCCTTGAGAGCACTGCGCTTCAGGACGCCGTACGGGTCGTAGTCGTCGTGTCCCTTGATGGACTTCGGGAAGACGCTGTTGGCCACGTCGCCGGCAGCGACCGGCCCACCACGGGTCTTCTGCAGGCCGGCGAAGTCGGTCGCGTAGAAGACGGCCTTGCGGCAGGCCTCGTTGTCGAACGGCTTCGTCTTGGTCACCAGGGCGACGTAACGGACGAAGTCCGTCTGCATGTTGTCGACGTTGCCCTTGTGGTCCTGAATGGCGGTGGTACGACCCGACTGGGTCATGCCCGTGCCATTCATGTCGATGTCGTAGTCGCCCTCCATCAGGCGCTTGTCGTTCTCTTCGAGGTTCGCCGAGATGGTGACCGTGATCTTGTCCGGCAGCGCGGGACGGACCGGGTCGGACGACTTCTTCCAGTTCTTGTTGCGGACCAGCGTGATGCTCTTGCCGGAGCTGTAGTTCTGGAACTTGTACGGCCCGGAGGAGAAGGGGCGCTGGGTGTACTTGGCGCCGGTGTCCTCGGACTGCTTGACCGGGGTGCCCGACGGCATCGCGAGCATCTGCTCGAAGTCGCCGTTCTTCTTGGGCAGCTTGAAGATGATCGTCTGGTCGTCCGGCGTCTCGATCGCCTTCAGGCCCAGCTTGTCCTTCGACTTGTCCTCGTAGGGGCCCTTGTACTCGCCCTTGGGGTCAAGCGTCGACTTCAGGTAGCCGGGACCACCGGTGATGACCTTGGTCGCCCAGATGCGCTCGATGCCGTACTTGATGTCCTTGGAGGTCAGCTTCGAGCCGTCCTCCCAGGTGAGGCCGTCACGCAGCTTGTACGTGTAGGTCTTGCCGTCGTCGCTGATCTTCGCCGTGGACTCGGCGAGGTCGGGGACGAGCTTGTTGGACGCGGCACCCGGCTTGGTGTCGTACGTGATCAGCGTGCGGGTGTAGTACCGCATGAAGTCCCACGCAAAGCCGTAGTAGGCGCGCTGCGGGTCGGCCGAGTCGAGGTCCTGCTTGGCGACGAACTTGAGGGTTCCGCCCTTCTTCGCCGACTGGTTCGCGACCTTGCCGATGGCCGCGTTGTAGCCGGCGCCCTTGCTGTCTTCGTCGTCGCTGCCGCCGCCGCACGCCGTGGTGGTCACCAGCGCCGCTACGACGAGGGCCGCGCCTGCGGTCAACCGTCGTTTAGAGGAACCTGTGGGCATTTCTCGCATCCTCCGAGATTCGCGGTCCTTGGCATTGACTGCCTTGAGAACCATGGGAAGAGCCACCTGACGCTGCGGCAGGGGCAAGCCAGTTGGAGCTGTTTAACGAGTTCCCTTGGGGTCCAGGGCGTCGCGCAGCCCGTCACCGAAGAGGTTGAAGGCAAGCACGGTCACGAAGATCGCCAGGCCGGGGAAGACCATGAACATCGGATCGTGCTCGTACGTCGCCAGCGCGTCCCGGAGCATGCCGCCCCAGGAGGCGGTCGGCGGCCGTACACCCGCGCCGAGGAAGCTGAGCGCCGCTTCGGTGAGGATGTTGGTGGGGATCATGAGCGTCGCGTACACGGTGATCGGTGCGACCAGGTTCGGCAGCAACTCACGGAAGAGGATGTGCCGTTGACCGCCGCCGAGGCTGCGGGCCGCTTCCACGTACTCGCGTTCGCGCAGGCTGAGGGTCTGGCCTCGGACGATGCGCCCGACGTAGGGCCAGCCGAAGAAGCCGATCACCAGGATCAGTACGGCGATGCGGACGCCGCTGCCGGTGAGCCCGAGCAGGTCGTCGGGGAGTACCGAGACCAGGGAGATCACGAAGAGCAGCTGCGGGAAGGCGAGCAGCACGTCCATGACCCGGCTGATCGTCGCGTCGATCCAGCCGCCGAAGTAACCGGCGATGATGCCGAAGAAGGTGCCGAGCACCACGGCCACCACCGCGGCGAGGAACGCCACGAGCAGTGAGATCCGGGCGCCGTAGACGATCCGGCTGAAGACGTCGCGGCCCTTGTTCGGCTCCACTCCGAAGAGGAAGTCCGAACTCATGCCGCCGAACGCGCCCTTGGGCAGGTTCGTCAGGTCTTCCAGCTCGTCCTGATGGAACTCGTTGGGCGGGTGGCCCAGCAGGGAGACGATCAGGGGCGCGAAGACGGCGACAAGGACCAGGACGAGCACGGTGATGCCGCCGGCCAGGGCGACCTTGTCCCGCTTCAGGCGGTTCCAGGCGATCTGCTTGAGGGACCGCCCCTCGACCTTCTTCACCCCTGCACCATCTGCGGGAGCGACGTCCGCTGTCGGGTCCGCGTCCGCAGGTGTGTCATGCAATGGTGCCGTCATCGTGGCAGGGACCCCTCTCAACCGGTGGTGACCGGCCCGCACTTGCCGCTGTAGCGACGTGATCAGTCCGTCGTACACAGGGGCGAAGCGCCCCTGGTGCGGGAGTCTTCATCGGGGTCGCGATCTGTTACCAGCCTTGTCGGGGAATGGATGCGCAACCGTGATGCTGATCGAGGTGTTCCGTTATCCGGACGGAGGTGAACGAGGGGCGAACACGGGGCAGTTGGGTCGCAAGGTGCCACGGGAGCCCATAGGGCCCCTCTGCCATCAGAACGGGCATCATGGCGGTCAGGGCAGGTTGAGCGCTGTTCAGTACTGCTTCAGTACTGCGCGGGGTAGCCGTATCCGCCCGCGGGGGCCGGGGCCGGCTGGGCCTCGCGGTCGTAGAACGGGCGCGCGTTGGCGTGCAGCCACATGGCTACCGGGTCGTATCCGTCGGACATCGCGACGGTCGACACGGGCAGGCCGTCGGGGACGGCGGCGATCGACTGCTGCATCATCGTGCGCACCCCGTCGACCGAGGCAGGCGCGGTGTCGTACACATCGAGGCCGATGGCCAGATACGGGGCGCCGAGCGCCGGCTGCACCCAGGCGCGGCGCAGCGAGCGGACCGCGGGGGTGCGGTGGGCGTTCTGCGTGAGCAGGGCGTAGAACTGGGGGATCTCGATGGCGGGTTCGGTGAGCCTGAGCGGTCCCGCGGGCAGCAGGTCCAGGCCCGACGCGATGCGCCGCAGGTCGAGCCAGGGGATGCCGACGCCGCCGCCGGGGGCGTGGGGGTTGAGCCAGAGGCCGTAGTGGTCGGGGTAGAGGGTGCGGGAGATGTCGACTCCGCTGACCACTTCGTACGAGCGGTTCCAGCCACTGGCCGAGAGCTCCTGGGCGGAGGTCACGCATGGCGCGTAACCGAGGCCCTCGACCTCCATGTTCCCGTACTGGGCGTCGGGGGATCCGGCCTGGCCGTGCCAGAGCAGCATCCACACCTGGTCGGCGGCGAGCGCCCGCAGGAGCGCCTCGTAGGCGTCATAGCGCCCTGGTGTCACCTGGCGCAGCATGTGCTCGACCTGCCCGGCCGCAGCCGTGCCCGACGCACTCACCCTTAACCGCCCCTTCGCGATGACCCGATGACCCGCTGACCCGGTGGACCCGGGTCATGAAACCAGCTTAAGCGGCGATCCTGACACCGACTTGACGTACGGCACCCTCACACACGTACCTGCACATGTCCTTACACATGTCCGTGCTCGTGCCCCGGGCCCTGGCCGAGGCCCGGGCTCCGGCCGAAGAAGGGCCGCACCCGCTCGCGCATCCAGTCACCGACCGGGTCCTGGGCGACGTCGAGCAGCACCAGGTTCACCGGCCAGGCCACCGGGGCGTGGCCGAGGGCACGGCCCACGGCCTCCATCGGCAGCTCGCGCGCGTTGCCCTCCCAGGAGGTCAGTTCGACGCCGACGAACAGGGACGGCGACTCGCCCTCGACGCTCGCCAGGCAGCGGCGGGCGCTCAGGACGACGCCGATGGCCTCGAACTCGCGGGCGGCGGCGGACAGGAAGTCCACCGGGTCCTCCTGCCAGTCGGGTTCGAAGAGGCGTACGCGGCCGCCGCTCGCGGGGCCGTCCAGCGGGGTGCGTCCCGACCGGCAGAGCTCGGCGACGGCGGGCGGCGGTAGCGGCACACCGACCGTGCCGTCCGGGTTGACCGCGATGCCCAGCTGCGGGGGGAGGCCGCGCGCGAACTCCACGGCGGGCGCCACGGTGCAGCCCATCCGGCCGCCGGTGACGTGCTGGAACTGCTGCTGCGAGCTGAAGACGGGGACGTATGCCTGGCCGTCGATCTCCAGCGTGGGCAGGTCCAGGGTGCCGCTGTCCGGTGCCCCGCCGTTCGGCAGCGGGACCCAGACGTGGCTACGGCCGAGCACCTCGACGATGCGGGCCCCCGCGGATGTGTGGGGTGCGCCGGGCGTGGCGAGGGATGCCGCGAGCACCTCTTCGAGTTCGTTGCCCGGCCATCCTCCGTAGGGATGGGCGTGTGCCTGCGCCGGAATGTCCATCTTCTTCTAACCCCTGCTCGGTCCCGCTCTGCCTGCGGCACGACCCTAACGTGGCGGCCCATGGCAGGCGGCCCACGGCGGGCGTCTCAGTCCCCGAAGCCGATCCCCCGCAGCACCCCGGCCGCCGTCCTGTCGAGGAGCACGGCCGAGCCGCAGCCGCGCGGCAGGTCGCCCCGCTCGGCGGCCCCGACGAGCCGGCCGACCGTCCTGCGATGCCGGGCGAAGGCGTACCGCGACACGCCGCGACCGCGCGAGAGCTGGCCCTCTATGGCGGTGTCCGGCGGTACGTCGAGCAGCAGCAGGTGCAGCGTCGTGCCGCGCCGCGCGGCCTCGCGGGCCAGCCAGCGGCGCACCCAGGCCTGGGTTCCGCAGTCGTGCACCACGACGCCCTCGCCGGAGCGCAGGGCTCTGCGCAGGCCCGCGTAGTGCGCGAGGCGGACCAAGGGGCGGTACACCGCGTACGGCAGCAGGCTCGGCATGCGCCGGGCCCAGCGGTCGCGGGTGTCCTGCGAGTCGATGCGCGGGCCCGCGACGGCTCTGCGCATCAGCGTGGACTTGCCGCTGCCCGGCAGCCCGGAGACGACGATCAGGTCGCCCTCGCCGAACGTGAGGCGGTGCGGGCTGTGACCGGTCCGCTGCCGCAGGTCGCGGACGACGGCCGCCGGCAGAAGGCCACAGCTCTCCCTGGTGGGGGCGGCGGCCTGTTTGGGCAGGGCCACCCCTGTGTTGGTCGCGTAGACACTCGTCCTGCGCACCGTGATCGGCCTCCCCATAGCGGTCACGTACCTGCTTACCGCAGCTTCCCCGGCAAGTGTAAAGAGAAGGTAATGCGGCACAAGCGCATTACGGGACTGGCACCGCACTGGCACTGCCCTGTGACGGAGGCGCGTGCAATGATGTGCGCGCAAACTCCATACAGGCCGTTTGAATCCGCGCGGGAGAGTTCCCGGACGCCGTCGTACGACGCGCTGGGGCGCCGAAGGAGCAAGTCCCTCCCTTGAATCTCTCAGGCCCCGTACCGCGCGGGCGAGGCACATCTGAAAAGCGGGCCGCCTGCGCGGCTCCACCCAAGGTGCAAGTCATGACCCCATATACGGACGGGTCGTGGTGAACCTCTCAGGTTCCGATGACAGATGGGGAGGATCGACCTCGCCCGTCATGCCCTGGGAGTTCCACGAATGAGTACCGCTTCCCGTCTGACCGCACTCGATGCCGTGCATCGCGCCCTCGGCGCGACCATGACCGACTTCGCGGGCTGGGACATGCCGCTCCGCTACGGCAGCGAGCGCGACGAGCACGTCGCCGTCCGCACCAAGGCCGGTCTCTTCGACCTCTCCCACATGGGCGAGATCACCGTCACAGGCCCCGAGGCCGTGGACCTGCTGAACTTCGCGCTGGTCGGCAACATCGGCTCCGTAGGTGTCGGCCGCGCCCGCTACACGATGATCTGCGCCGAGGACGGCGGCATCCTGGACGACCTGATCGTCTACCGCCTCGGCGAGACCGAGTACATGGTCGTCGCCAACGCGTCGAACGCGCAGGTCGTGCTCGACGCGCTCACCGCGCGGGCCGACGGCTTCGACGCCGAGGTCCGCGACGACCGCGACGCGTACGCCCTGCTCGCCGTCCAGGGCCCCGAGTCCCCCGGCATCCTGAAGTCACTCACGGACGCGGACCTGGACTGTCTGAAGTACTACGCGGGCCTGCCCGGCACGGTCGCGGGTGTGCCCGCGCTGATCGCCCGCACGGGCTACACCGGCGAGGACGGCTTCGAGCTCTTCGTCGCGCCCGGCGACGCCGAGAAGCTGTGGAACGCGCTGATGGAGGCCGGTAAGCCGGTCGGCATGGTGCCCGCGGGCCTCTCCTGCCGCGACACGCTCCGCCTGGAGGCGGGCATGCCGCTGTACGGGCACGAGCTGACCGCGGAGCTGACGCCCTTCGACGCGGGCCTCGGCCGGGTCGTGAAGTTCGAGAAGACCTCGCAGTCCGACACCTTCGTGGGGCGCGCGGCGCTCGCGGCCGCCGCCGAGCGCGCCGAGACCGCTCCCCCGCGCAAGCTGGTCGGCCTGATCGCGGCGGGCCGCCGCATCCCGCGCGCGGGCTTCTCCGTGGTCGCCGAAGGCAAGATCATCGGCGAGGTCACCTCCGGCGCCCCGTCCCCGACGCTCGGCAAGCCGATCGCCATCGCGTACGTCGACGCGGCGCACGCGGCCCCCGGCACCGAGGGCGTGGGCGTGGACATCCGCGGCACGCACGAGCCGTACGAGGTCGTGGCTCTGCCGTTCTACAAGCGCCAGAAGTGACACTGCCGCTTCCGTGGTAACCCGGAAGTGACCCCACGCACATCTTCCCCGTTCCGCAGCACCCACCCGCGTACAGGAGAATTCAGGTCATGAGCAACCCCCAGCAGCTGCGTTACAGCAAGGAGCACGAGTGGCTCTCGGCCGCCGAGGACGGTGTGGCGACGGTCGGGATCACGGAGCACGCGGCCAACGCGCTCGGTGACGTCGTCTACGCCGACCTTCCCGAGGCCGGCGCCGCGGTGACCGCGGGTGAGACCTGCGGCGAGCTCGAGTCGACGAAGTCGGTCAGCGACCTGTACTCCCCGGTGACCGGTGAGGTCGTCGAGTCGAACCAGGACGTCGTGGACGACCCGTCGAAGGTCAACTCCGCCCCGTTCGAGGGTGGTTGGCTCTTCAAGGTACGGATCACGGAGGAGCCGAAGGACCTGCTCTCCGCGGACGAGTACACCGAGTTCTCCGGCAGCTGAAGCCCCCCGAAGACCCCTAGGGACCACCTGATGTCGCTTCTCAACACCCCTCTCCACGAGCTGGACCCGGACGTCGCCGCCGCCGTCGACGCCGAGCTCCACCGCCAGCAGTCCACCCTGGAAATGATCGCCTCGGAGAACTTCGCTCCGGTCGCCGTCATGGAGGCCCAGGGCACGGTCCTCACCAACAAGTACGCCGAGGGCTACCCCGGCCGCCGCTACTACGGCGGCTGCGAGCACGTCGACGTCACCGAGCAGATCGCGATCGACCGGATCAAGGATCTGTTCGACGCCGAGTACGCCAACGTCCAGCCGCACTCCGGCGCCTCCGCCAACCAGGCCGCCCTGTTCGCGATCGCCAAGCCCGGCGACACGATCCTCGGCCTTGACCTGGCGCACGGCGGCCACCTCACCCACGGCATGCGCCTGAACTTCTCCGGCAAGCAGTTCAACGTGGTCGCGTACCACGTCGACGAGGCCGGTCTGGTGGACATGGCCGAGGTCGAGCGCCTGGCCAAGGAGAACAACCCGAAGGTGATCATCGCGGGCTGGTCCGCCTACCCGCGCCAGCTGGACTTCGCGGAGTTCCGCCGGATCGCCGACGAGGTCGGCGCGTACCTGTGGGTCGACATGGCGCACTTCGCCGGGCTCGTCGCCGCAGGGCTGCACCCGAACCCGGTGCCGTACGCGGACGTGGTGACCTCCACCACGCACAAGACGCTCGGCGGCCCGCGCGGCGGCGTCATCCTGGCCCGCAGCAAGGAATTCGCGAAGAAGCTGAACTCCGCGGTCTTCCCCGGCTTCCAGGGCGGCCCCCTGGAGCACGTGATCGCGGCCAAGGCGGTGTCCTTCAAGGTCGCGGCCTCGGAGGAGTTCAAGGAGCGCCAGCAGCGCACCCTGGACGGCGCCCGCATCCTGGCCGAGCGCCTCGTCCAGGACGACTCGAAGGCCGTCGGCGTCGACGTCCTGTCGGGCGGCACGGACGTGCACCTGGTCCTGGTCGACCTGCGTAACAGTGAGCTGGACGGCCAGCAGGCCGAGGACCGTCTCCACGAGGTCGGCATCACGGTCAACCGCAACGCGGTCCCGAACGACCCGCGCCCCCCGATGGTCACATCGGGCCTGCGGATCGGTACGCCCGCGCTCGCGACCCGTGGCTTCCAGGAGGACGACTTCCGTGAGGTCGCCGACGTCATCGCCGAGGCGCTGAAGCCGGGCTTCGACGCGGAGTCGCTCAAGGCCCGCGTGTCGGCCTTGGCAGCCAAGCACCCGCTGTACCCCAACCTGTAGCGGTTTCGTACGCTTTCCTTCGTACGATTCTTCGGGGCACCGCGCACACTGGACAGTGAAGACAGTGAGTGCGGTGCCCCGGCTCATGCCCCGCTCTCGTAAATATTTCCCGCAGGTCTTTTCGTAGTTCTCTGCACCACCCCGGCAGACAACGGCGTCTACCAACCACCATTGGAGTTTCTCGTGGCCCTCTCGGTCTTCGACCTGTTCTCGATCGGCATCGGCCCGTCCAGCTCCCACACGGTCGGCCCCATGCGCGCGGCCCGCATCTTCGCGAGCCGCCTCAAGAACGAGGGCCTGATGGCCCACACCACCGCGATACGGGCCGAGCTCTACGGCTCCCTCGGCGCGACCGGCCACGGCCACGGCACCCCGAAGGCGGTCCTGCTCGGCCTGGAGGGCGAGTCCCCGCGCTCGGTCGACGTCGAGTTCGCCGACGACCGCGTCGAGCAGATCAAGAGCACCGGCCGTATCAACCTCCTCGGCATGCACGAGATCGGCTTCGACTTCGACGAGGACCTGGTCCTGCACCGCCGCAAGGCCCTGCCGTACCACGCCAACGGCATGACGATCTTCGCGTACGACCACGAGGGCGGCCTCGTCCTGGAGAAGACGTACTACTCCGTGGGCGGCGGCTTCGTGGTCGACGACGACGCCGTGGCCGGCGAGAACCCGATCGTGCCGGACGACACGGTCCTCAAGCACCCCTTCCGCACCGGCGACGAGCTCCTGCGCCTGGCACAGGAGACGGGCCTGTCCATCTCCGCGCTGATGCTGGAGAACGAGAAGGCCTGGCGCACCGAGGAGGAGATCCGCTCGGGTCTGCTCGACATCTGGGGCGTCATGCAGTCCTGCGTCTCGCGCGGCATGTCCCGCGAGGGCATCCTGCCGGGCGGCCTCAAGGTCCGCCGCCGGGCCGCGAACTCCGCACGGCAGCTGCGCGCCGAGGGCGATCCGCTGGCCCGCTCCATGGAGTGGATCACCCTCTACGCGATGGCGGTGAACGAGGAGAACGCCGCGGGCGGCCGCGTCGTGACCGCCCCGACGAACGGCGCCGCGGGCATCATCCCGGCGGTCCTGCACTACTACATGAACTTCATCCCCGGCGCCGACGAGGAGGGCGTGGTCCGCTTCCTGCTCTCCGCGGGCGCGATCGGCATGCTCTTCAAGGAGAACGCCTCGATCTCCGGCGCCGAGGTCGGCTGCCAGGGCGAGGTCGGCTCCGCCTGCTCGATGGCGGCGGGCGCACTCGCCGAGGTCCTCGGCGGCTCCCCCGAGCAGGTCGAGAACGCGGCCGAGATCGGCATGGAGCACAACCTCGGCCTGACCTGCGACCCGGTCGGCGGCCTCGTCCAGATCCCGTGCATCGAGCGCAACGGCATGGCGGCCGTGAAGGCCGTGACGGCGGCGAAGATGGCGATGCGCGGCGACGGCAGCCACAAGGTGTCCCTCGACAAGGTCATCAAGACCATGAAGGAGACCGGGGCGGACATGAGCGTGAAGTACAAGGAGACGGCGCGGGGCGGGCTCGCGGTGAACATCATCGAGTGCTGAACCGCGGCCTCCGGCCTCCGGCCACCGGCAGCCCTCACCGCGCCACGAACAACGCCTCCGCGCCCACGGGCCGGTACCCCGCGGCCTGAAACGCCCGCACGCTGCGGGCGTTGCCCGGGGACTGCTGCGCCCACACGTGGGACGCCCCGGGCACAAGGTGCCGGGCGGCGAGGGCGAGCGCCCGGCCGAGGCCCCGATGGCGTACGTCCTCGTCGACCTCTATGGCCGCCTCCCAGCGCCCGGCGAGCCCGCGCCCGAGCACCAGCACCCCACCGCTCTCGGACGCCCACACCCGCACGTCGTCGCGGCGCTTGCGGGCACGGGCCACCCGGGGGTGGTCAGGGTCGTCGAGCTCACGGAGGCCGAGGGCGGGGTCGGGGGCGCCCGGACGGGCGTCGGCCACGGTCAGGAGGTCGGTAGTGTCCGTCGCGCGTCCCGTCCGCTCCAGGAAGGCGGCGAGGAACAGGGGGTTCATCGTGGCGGCCAGCGGATCGCAGTCGAGCGCGGCGAGGGTGGCGTACACCCACTCCGGGTCCTCGTCCGTGAAGACCACCGAGTGCGCGGTGAAGGCGATGACGCCCGCGTCGCGGTGGCAGGGCTGCGGCACGACGGTGGTGGCGCCGTCGGGCGGCGGGAACTGCCCGTGGGCCGCCGCGTCGAGGATCGCACCGAGCGTGGCAGGGGTCCTGGCCATGGGCGTACTCCTTGTGATCGCGTCCCCGGACGGCCGATACCCTAACCCCCGTCAGTAGTGCACCAAGAAGGGGTGGATCCGGTGGCGGACATCGAGGAAGCGCGCAAGACGTTCGAGCAGTTCGACGCGGACGGCGACGGCTTCATCACGGCGGCCGAGTGGAAGTCGGCCATGGCGAAGATGGGGGACTTCTACGTCACCGAGACGGTGGCCGAAGCCGTGATAGGCACGAAGGACGCCGACAAGGACAAGCGCCTCTCCTTCGACGAGTTCTGGGCGAGCCTGAACAAGTAGCGGGAACGCGACGCGGAAGGGGCCCGGCACGCGAGTGCGCCGGGCCCCTTCCGCGTACCCCCGGGCTAGGCTCCGGCCCGGCCCCCCGCTCCCGCGCCGGGCCCCTCGCGCCTCCCGCCGTCGCCCCCGTACAACCGCGCCGACGCGTCCACATGTGCAAGGCGTCGCATCGCGTTGAACACCGCCTCCCCCAGCACCGTGCCGATCACCACGCTCTCCACCAGGTCCTCGACGGACGCCCGCCGGTCCACGTAGCCGAGGTCGGCGCGGGCGACCAGTTCGGCGGCGTCGGCGTACTCGTCGAGCAGTTCCGTGAACGCGCCGTGGCCGACACGGCCCATGGCGGCAAGGGCCCGTGACAGGTCGGTGGCCGCGGGGTTCGACTCGTGGGTGTGCCAGCCGCGGCGCGCGATCAGTTCCTCGACCGCCGTCCGCGCGGTCGCCGCCTCGGCGTCGTCGTCCGCGTCCCCCGCCGAACCGAGCCGGTCCGCCGCGGCACCGAGCACCTTGTGCAGCGGGCGCTCGGGGTCGTCGACCGCGCCGAGCACCTCCGCGATCGCCGCCACCTTCAGGCCGCCCACGTCCAGCAGCGCGCGGATGAGACGCAGCCTGCGCTCGTGCGCATCGCCGTACTGCGCCTGGTTCGGGCTGCTCAACTCGCCCGGCGGCAGCAGCCCTTCACGGACGTAGTACTTGATCGTCGGCACCGGCACACCGGTCCTGCGGCTCAACTCGCCAATACGCACGGCCTACCCACTCCCCTGCCCACTGTTCTCCTGCCCACTGACCTGTTCGCGCTCCCGCTCGCCACTCTGCCACCAGCTGCGCTCTTGCCATCCCTCACCCCATCATAGATAGTGGCGCTATCGGATAGCAGACAGCACCACTATCCATTACTGGGGGATTTCATGTCTTTATGGCGTTCGTGGCACCGGCCACTCGTTGCCTTCTCCGCGTCCATGGCCGTCCTTGCCCTCATCTCCGGCATCGGCCTCGTCGTCGACGACCGCGTACTGACGGGGGCCCGGATCTGGTTCAAGCCGTTCAAGTTCTCGGTCTCGTTCGTCGCGTACGGGCTCTCGCTCGCCTGGATGCTGTCGCTCCTCGACCGCGGCCGGAGAGCGGGCTGGTGGGCGGGCACGGTCGTCGCCGCGTCGAGCCTCGTCGAGATGGTGATCATCACCGGGCAGGTGGTGCGCGGGAAGCGCAGCCACTTCAACCACCAAACCCCCTTCGACGAGGCCCTGTTCAACGCGATGGCCATCACCGTCGTCATCCTCTGGCTCGGCACCCTGCTCATCGCCGTCCTGTTGCTGCGCGCCCGGATCGCCGACCGCGCGTCGGCCTGGGCGATGCGCTGCGGGATCACGCTCGCGCTCGCCGGAGCGGCCATCGGGTTCCTGATGACCCAGCCGGCGCCCGGTCAGGAGCGGGGCTCCTCCCCGATCGTCGGCGCCCACAGCGTCGGCGTACCGGACGGCGGTCCCTCCATGCCGCTCACCGGCTGGTCGACCACCGGCGGCGACCTGCGCATCCCGCACTTCGTCGGCATGCACGCACTGCAGCTGCTTCCCCTGCTCCTCATGGCCCTGACAGCCATCGCAACGCGCCCCCGCTTCGGCCTGCTGGCCGACGGACGAGTGCGCCTGCGGCTCGTGCTCGTCGCATCGGGCGCGTACGCCGCCGCCTTCGCCCTCGTCACCTGGCAGGCCCTGCGCGGCCAGCCGCTCATCCACCCGGACGGCGCGACGCTCACGGCGGCGGGACTGATCCTCGCGGCCACGGCCGTCAGCACGTACGGAGCCCTCCGAGCCCCAACAGCCCGCCCCGCAAGCGCAGTTGACGGGACCGGAAGCAAGGCAACCGACGACGACAAGGAGCTCGTGGCATGACCGGATTCCTCTTCGAACTCTCCTTCTGGCTGGCCGCCCCGGTCTGGCTGCTCATGATCTTCGCGCCGGGGTGGCGGACGACCGCCCGCGTCGCCGCCTCGCCCCTCACCGTCGTACCGATACTCGCCGTCTACGTGGCGATGGCGCTGCCCGTCCTGCCGGAACTCTGGGCCGCCGTCAGCAGCCCGGACATCGACGGATTTCGCGAACTGCTCGTCCTCGCCAACGGAGCGGGCGCCATCTGGGCCCAAGTCATCGCCTGGGACCTGCTGATCGGACAGTGGATGTACCGCGAGGCACGGCGCATCGGCATCCACCCCCTCCTGATGGGACCGCTCCTGGTCCTGACGATCCTCCTCTCACCCTTCGGGCTGCTGCTCTTCCTGCTGCTGCGGGCGATGCGGACAGGGCAGGCGGTGCGGGCGGATCGCGCTCAGCCGCGGCCGGTGGTGGACTCCGGTTCCATGCCGCGCTGATCGACGACGGCGCGCTCCAGGACGGCGCTGCTGCCGTAGAGGACCTCGGGGTTGCCCGCCTTGCCCGGCTTGCCGCCCGGCTTGTGGTTCTTGGTCATGTAGCCGCGCGAACCGAGGTACGTGAAGGTCTTCTTGTCGAAGATCCATTCGCCGCGGGTCGCGAACGCCGACTCCTCGATGGTGATGCCGATCCCGTGACGGCCCGCCGCGTCCACCGCGTCGGGCACCACGACCACTCCGGGGAGCTTGGCGGCCGCCTTGTAGAAGGCGGCGGCGTTCTCCGGCGGCATCACCGACCCGCCGACCAGATCGCCGATCCGGTCGAAGACGGCCTGCGCCTTCGTCTCCACCCCCTCGATCACCCGCGTCTCGGCGTACAGCTTCTTCAGCAGGGCGTCGGGGTCGGTGGGCAGCGAGGCCAGCCAGTCGTACGTCGGCCGGTCGGGCCCCTCCGGTATGGCACCGGAGTCATCGGAACCGTCCACCGCGGACGCCTCGATGGGCAGGTCCTGCCCGGCCATCGGCGCACCCTTGCCGCTCGCGCGGCTCATGCCGATGTCCGTGACGGGGGCGGGGTTCTGGTTCAGCCAGACCTCCTCCGTGTACGGGGTGCCGAGCTTCACCGGGCCGTCGAGTTTGCCCTCGTTGCCCTGGACGAGGCTGCGCGTGTAGACGAACTGGCTGTCCTTCACCGGCTTCGTGCCGGACTTCAGGGACGCGTTCGCGATCCGGTCGAGGGTGACGGCCGCGCCAGGGGTGGCAACCCGGCCGGCACCCATGTCGCGTACGCCGTCGCCGTCGCCGTCACCGTCACCGGAGGGAAGCGTGGCGGCCAGGATGCCCGCCACCGCGAGCGCGGCCGCGGCCGGCATCAGCACCGCGGGGCGCAGGAGCGCGCGGCGGGGCGGTGCGGGGGCGGGGGCCGGGGCCTGCTGTGCGTCGGCGGTGTCTCGGTCGATCTGCTGCATCAGGACGTCCTTGTGGTGAAGGTGACGCCCCGGCGGAAGTGCCCATTCGTCTTCGCCCGACTCCGGCAGCAGGCGGGCCAGTTCAGCAGCCTCGACCTCTCCCCGGGACGGGGTGGCGGCGTTCATCGGAATTCCTCCCGCAGGGGCAGGGCCGCGAACGCGGCCTCACTCTCTACCTCTCCGCGGCCACGGAGAGGTTCCGTCACGTTCTTCACTTCCGCCATACCAGCCCCGTCCTCGCTCAGTCGCCGAAGCCGCGCACGAGCCCGCGACAGCCGTGACCGCACCGTGCCGACCGGAACGCCGAGCGCCTCGGCGGCCTGCGCGTAGTCGAGCCCGGACCACACGCACAGCACGAGCACCTCACGCTCCGGCCGGCGCAGCCGCCGCAACGCGCCGTGCACCGCCGCGAGCCGCCGCGCGTCGTCCATCCGCCCCGCCGACTCCTCCGCGAAGTCCGCCACTTGGGGCGGCGAAGGCTGACGGGACAGAAAGGCGAGCCGTCTGCGCAGGCCGCGGTTGGCGTTCTGCGCCTTGTGCGTCGCGATGCCGAGCAGCCACGGCTTGAGCGAACCGCCGTCCGGTTCGAGCCGGTCGCGGGTGCGCCAGGCCGCGAGGAAGGTCTCGGACATGACCTCCTCGGCGGTCGACCAGTCGCCGGTCAGCCGGAGGGCGTGGTTGTAGACCGTCCGCGCGTACGCCTCGTACAACTCACCGAACGCCTCCCGCTCGCCTGCCCGGATACGTGCATGGATGCCATCTCCCAGTTCACTAGGCCTCACACCACGTATCTCTCCGCACTCCCCGACGAGTTCCTGTGCCCCTCGTCACACCCGCGCCTTCCTCACCACGCCCCTCCGGTACTGCCCTGGCGCCACCCCGAACTCCCGCTTGAACGCCTTGGAGAAGGCGAACTCCGAGGTGTAGCCCGCCCGTTCGGCGACCTGCCGCAGCGGCAGGTCCTCCTCGCACAGCAGCCGCCCGGCCGTCGTCATCCGCCACCACGTCAGATACGCGAGCGGGGGCGACCCCACGGTCGCCGCGAACCGGCGGGCGAAGGGGGCGCGCGACAGGCCCGCGAGCGCGCCGAGTTCCTCCACCGTCCAGGGATACGCCGGGTCACCATGGACGGCCCGCAGCGCGGCCGCCACCGCCGGGTCGGCGAGCGCGGCGGACCAGCCGATCGGGTGCCCGGAGCCGTGGCACTCCCCGAGCCACCACGCCCGCAGGATGTAGAGCAGCATCGTGTCGAGCAGCGCGGAGACGATGATGTCGGCGCCGGGCTGCGGCTCCTCCAGCTCGGCACCGAGCAGTTCGACGGCAGCCCGCAGCGAGGGGTGCGCGCCGACCCTGGCGGGCAGATGGACCACCTCGGGCAGCTCCGAGAGAAGCGGGTGCGTGCGGGCCCGGTCGAGCCGGTAGGCCCCGCAGAGCAGCACGGTGGCGGGGCCTTCGCCCGTGACGGAACCCCGCTCCGGCGGCGCGGGCCAGGAGCCGTCGGGCTCCAGCTCGAACCGCTCCAGCGGCGCACCCGGATCGCTGGCCAACGCGTGGCCGTATCCGTGCGCGAGGAAGACCACGTCGCCAGGGCCGAGCCGGACGGGTTCGGCGCCGTCCCGGTCCGGGAGCAGCCAGGCCGAGCCCTGCAGCACCACATGGAACCCGGCACCTCCGTGCGAACCGAAGTGGACGCCCCAAGGGGCGTAGTTGTCCCGGAGGCTGGAGTGCGGGCGCCCCGTCCGCATCGCCGCTATCGCGTCGCTGAGTACGTCCATGCCCGCACAGTAGCGCCACGCTTGAGCAGCGAGACGTACGGACAGAAAACCGAGATCAGCAAGCATGGATCGTCTCGCACGGCCAACATAGCGTTCTCGGCATGACAAAGCCCCGCGCATCAACCACCGTTCGCACCGTCCTCTTCCACGAGATCGGCGGCCCCGAGGTCCTGAAGATCCACGAGGTGGAACTCGCCACCACCCCCGGCCCCGGTGAACTCCTCGTCCGCGTCGAAGCGTTGGGCCTCAACCGCGCCGAAGCCCTCTTCCGCTCCGGCGGTTACTACTACCAGCCCACCCTCCCCGGCTCCCGACTCGGCTACGAAGCCGCCGGCACCGTCGAGCAGGTCGGCGAGGGAGTCACCGAATTCACCGTGGGCGACACGGTGTTCACCGGCCCCGGCATCGAGATGAGCGCGCAGGGCGTGTACGCCGAGCGCGTCGTCCTGCCCGAGTCGGCCCTGGTACCGCGCCCCGCCGAGGTGGACGCGGTCACCGGCGCCGCGGCCTGGCTCACCTACACCACGGCGTACGGCGGCATGATCGAGACCGGTGGACTGCGCCCCGGCGACCACGTCCTGATTACCGGCGCGTCCAGCGGGGTGGGGACGGCAGCCATCCAAGTGGCCCGACGCGTCGGAGCCCTCCCCATCGCCACGACGCGCACCGAGGCGAAGAGGCAGCAGCTCCTGGACCTCGGCGCGGCGCATGTCGTCGTCACGGACGGCGGGAACGTCGAGGACACAGTGAAGGAGACCAAGCGGTTCACCGGCGGGCGCGGCGTCGAGCTCATCTTCGACGCGATCGGCGGCCCCGGCTTCCGCACCCTGGCCGAGGCGCTCACGCCGGAGGGCGGCACGGTCGTCGCCTACGGCTGGCTCGACCCACGCCCCGCCGAGCTCCCGTGGATCGCCGACCTCAAGATCCACTTCTTCGCCAACTCCACCCTGACGACCACGCCGGAAGGCCGCCGTCGCTCCACGGCCTTCCTGAACCAGGGCCTGCGTGACGGCGCCTTCCGACCGCCGATCGCCGAGGTCTTCGAGGGCCTCGACCGCATCCAGGACGCGCACCGCCTGATGGAGTCCAATACGCACATCGGCAAGATCGTGGTGAAACTCTGAGGCAGGCCGATCCAGTCTGAGGCAGGCCCGATCCAGCCGGCCGGAATACCTCAGCCGTTCCGGAGGTTGGCTCCGCTACGACACCGTCGCACCAACCCCGGAAGGGTCAGTCATGAAGATCGGCATCATCGGCGCGGGCAACATCGGCGGCAACCTCACCCGCCGCCTCACGGCCATCGGCCACGACGTGTCCGTGGCGAACTCCCGCGGCCCGCACACGCTCACCGCCCTCGCCGAAGAGACCGGCGCGACGCCGGTGACGGTCGAGGAGGCAGCCCGCGGCGCGGAGGTGGTGGTCGTCACGATCCCCCTGAAGGCGGTACCGAACTTGCCGTCGGACTTCCTCGCCGAGGCGGCCGAGAACGTCGCCGTCATCGACACCGGCAACTACTACCCCCAGCAGCGCGACGGGAAGATCGCCGAGATCGAGGAGGGCCTGACCGAGAGCCGCTGGACCGAGCGCCAGATCGGCCACCCGGTGATCAAGGCCTTCAACGGCACATACGCCCAGGACATCCTCGACAAGCCCCAGCCCAAGGGCACCCCCGGCCGCGTCGCCCTCCCGGTGTCCGGCGACGACGAGGCCGCCAAGAAGGTCGTACGCGACCTCATCGACGAGATCGGCTTCGACACCGTCGACACGGGCGGCCAGGACGAATCCTGGCGCCAGCAGCCGGGCACCCCGGTCTACGGCCTGGCGGCGGACACGGAAGCAATCCGCAAGGCACTGGACTCGGCGTCCCAGGAGCGGACGGCGGAGTGGCGCGCCTGATCGAACACCTGCGCCACAACAATGCGCAGTAAAAGCACCGAGGTGACTCGCGCCCACTCGATTCGTTGACCGATCCATGCGTATCTGTTCGGCCAAAGGAAACGGGTGGGCGTGCGACCGCACGTCCGACAAGTACGCCTTCACGAAAGGAATGTGCCGGGCCCACAACACACAGCTTCGAAGAGGCAAGGCGCTCTCACGCATCCAACGCACCTCCACGGCTGGCGGCAGTCACGACGGCTGCCGGTTCGACGGTTGCCAGAGGGGCGTCCTGGCCAGGGGCCTGTGCAATGGCCACTATCAACAGGATTTGTCGGGAAGGCCGTTGATCCCCCTACGGAGAAAGAGGGACAACGCGACCTACCAGGCGATGGTCAAGAGCGGATTGGTCGAATGCCTCGAATGCGGCAAGAGCAAGCCAACATCGGAGTATTCAACAGGACGTCAGAAGGATGCCCTGCGACCCTACTGCAAGCCGTGCAACGCCGAACGCGTCCGGCTCAGCCACTACAACGTGACGAAGACCTTCATCGTCCAGCTCTGGAAGTACCAGGGCGAGCGCTGCGCAATATGCGGATCCATCGAGGCGGGAAAAAAGCGGGCCCCTGACATTGATCACGATCACGCCTGCTGCAGGGGCGGCAGGAGCTGCGGCACCTGTGTCCGTGGCCTCATCTGCTCGAACTGCAACGCCTACGGGCTTGCCTGGTACGAAGCTCTCCCAGCTCACCTGCGCACATTTGACCTGTTGAACGACTACATCGCCCATCCGCCCGCGAAGCGGCTCCGGAAGGAACCGCTCACGATAGACAGGGCGTAGGCCTACGGTCAGACCGTGGCCCAGTCCCGCATCGCCTGCTTGCTCTCGAAGTCCGCCACGTTCTTGTCCAGCGGCGTCGACGTGTACTGGTGGATCCGCCACTTCGCCTGGATGCGGGGCTTGCCCGCCGAGACATAGTCGGCGATCCACAGACCGTCACCCGCAAAGGACGTGCTGTCCCGGGTGGTCCAAAAATCGCGATTGCAGTAGAGCAAACACCTGTGCGAGGGCCGCAACCGCTTCACCTCCCGGATGAAGCGGTCCTTCTCGGCGTTCGACGCGGCCGTCCGGTCTCCCGTCCACTCCCAGTCCACCGCCAGCAAGTCCCCTGACTTCTCAGGGGACTTGCTCACGAAGTACTCCGCCTGCGCCGTGATGTTCCCCGGCCACAGGAAGTGGTAGAAGCCCACCACGCAGCCGCCGTCCCGTGCTCGCTTCGTCTGGGACGTCAGGCGTGGGTTCACGTACGAGCGGCCCTCCGTCGCTTTTATGATCACGAAAGAGATGCCGTCCGTGTCGAACGTGGACTGGTACGAGCTGACGTCGATGCCTTTGAGCACGGGCGACCTCCTGAGCGGCAGGGGGGTGGGGGGTAGGTGGATCTACCCTTTTTGTGCCCGGTGGCCGCTGTGGTCAACCGTTGAACAGCTCAGCGGAAGATCCCGGTGTGGCCGAGTGAGTAGCGGCCAGGTTGCGGGTAGACCGCGAGGCCGTGCGGGCCGCCGCCCACGGGGATGCGGGCGGTCTGGACTCCGGTGCGGGTGTCGATGGCGTACACCTCGGAGTCGTAACGCCCGGAGAGCCAGAGGGTGTTGCCGTCCGCCGACACTCCGCCCATGTCGGGGCTGCCGCCCTGGGGGAGCTTCCACTTCTTGGTGAGCTTGTTCTTGGGGAAGTCGAAAACGGAGACCGTGCCCTCGCCGCGGTTGGACACGTACATCTCGCGTGAGTCCCTGCTGACGTACAGGCCATGGGTGCCCTTGCCGGTCGGCAGGAGCTTCGGTTTCCCGAACTTCTCGCCGTTCAGGACCCACATGCCGTCGGCCATCATGTCCGCGACGTAGAAGGTCTTGCCGTCGGGCGAGATCTTCACGTCCTGCGGCATGGCGCCCTTGAAGGGCAGCTTCTGCTGGCCGATGACCTTCATCTTCTCCGTGTCGACCTTGAGGAGTTCGCCGGAGAACTCGCAGGAGACGATGAAGTAGCGTCCGTCGGCCGAGAAGTCGGCGTGGTTGACGCCGTAGCAGCTGACCGGTTCGGTCTTGACCTTCTTCATGGTGTGCGGGTCGCGGAAGACGAGCTCGCGGTCCATCGACGCCATGACGATGGCGTACTTGCCGTTGGGCGTGAAGTAGAGGTTGTACGGATCGTGGACCTCGACCGGCTTGCCCGCCTTGCCGGTCTTGGGGTTGATGGGGGTGAGCGTGTGACCCCGGTTGTTGTTGACCCAGAGCGTCTTCATGTCCCAGGAGGGGACGACGTGCTGGGGCTGGATGCCGACGTCGATCGTGTCGATCACTTCGTACGACTTGGGGTCGATGACCGAGACGGTGTTGGAGTTGGTGTTGGGGACGTAGATCCGGGAGGGGAAGTCCTTGACCACCGGGGAGAGTTTGTTCGGGCGGTCGGCCGCGTAGACGTCCTTCGGGTCGAGGACGGGCGGCATGCCCGGGAGGCCGGGATCCACCTTGGGTTTGGCGGGTTTGGGGACGCCCTTGGTGCCGTGGGCTTCGTTCGTGCGCGTGTCGGTGCCGCAGCCGGCGAGCGCGGCGGCGACGACGGCCCCGGCGGCGATGACCGCTCCGGTGCGCTGGGTGAGGTTCAGGTGCAGGGTCATCAGGTCAGCAACTCCGTGGTCGTCACCGCGCGCAGGTCGCGGCGCTCCAGTTCTTCCAGGACGGCGGGGAGCGCGGCGACCGTGTCCGCGTACCCGAAGTGCAGGCTCACGACGGAGCCGGGGCGCACCTCTGAGGCGATCTTGCGGGTGACGGCCGGGGCGCCCGGCGAGGTGAAGTCGAGGGAGTCGACGTCGTACGAGAGGACGTGCGGGTAGCCGGCGCGGCGGGCGAGGCGGGCGACGAGGGGGGTCGCGGTCTCGGCGCGCGAGGGGCGGAACCAGGTGCCGATGGAGCCGGTGAGGCGGCGCAGGCGGTCGGCGCAGCCGGTGATCTCGGCGTAGGCGTCGGCCTCGGGCAGGTCGTTGATGGTGCGGTGGTGGTGGGTGTGGTTGCCGAGGTCGTGGCCGCCGTCGAGGATGCGGCGGGCGAGTTCGGGGTGTTCGTCGAGCCAGCTGCCGACGGCGAGGACGGTGATCTTCGCGTCGGCCTTCTCGGCGATGGCGAGCAGGGACCGCGCGGTGGCGGGGTCGCCCTGGCCGTGGAAGGTGAGGGCGACCTGGGGCCGGCCGCGGGGGCTGTGCGTGATCTGGTCGGGGAGGCCGGGGAAGCGGCGGGGTGCGGGGGCGGCGCGGGGTGTTTTCGCAGCGGGGTGCCGGGCGGCGGGAGCGGCCTGGTCCGCGGGGGCGGCTCCGAAGGAGGAGCAGCCTGCGGTGAGCGCGCCCGCGACGGCCAGTGCGGCGCCCGCGCGCAGGGCTCCACGGCGGTCGGTCTCGGTCACGCGACCATTTAATGGGCAAAGTGGTCAAAAGCTGCTTATTGCCTGCGCACGAAACCCTGCGGGTCGGGGCTGCGGGGCCTGCGGCCACCCTGCCGCCTCTTGCGGATCACCTGCCACAGCTGGAACTTAACCAGCGTTTACCAGGCAGGTGTCCCAGCTCACCAAGGATTCACTTTCAGACTGCCATGCTTTGCGTGCATATGCCCGGATAGGGACTTTTGGATCGCTGGCCCCCGTCTGCCATAGTCGGACCTACGACCCCCATTGACCCGGGCTCGGTCGTCATCAGCGTCCGTGGACCACACCCCTTTGTCCACGGCGCTCCGCGAAGGCCCCCGCAGCGCCGCACGTCGGCAACCGGGGGCTTTCGCGTTCTCAGCGGTCCGCCACCCGCATCTCGAACCACGTCGTCTTGCCGCGGGGCAGCAGATCCACGCCCCACCGGTCGGAGAGCTTGTCGACCAGGAAGAGGCCCCGGCCACTGAGGTCGAGTTCGTGGACGGGCATCAGACAGGGCAGTCCGCGCGAGGGGTCGCGCACCTCGATCCTGATCCAGCCGCGCCGCCGCATCATCCGCAGCCCGAAGACGCGGGCGCCGGTGTGCCGCACGGCGTTGCCGACGAGTTCGGAGGTGAGGAGCACCGCGTCCTCGGTCAGCTTCGGGGAGAGCCCCCAGTGCCGGAGTACGACGACCTGGGCGAGCCGGCGCGCGATGGCGGCGGACTCCGGGCGCGACGGCAGCGGAACCTCCGCGTCCGTCGGATTGCCGAACAACTCGAGCGCCTTGAGCGCGTGTTCGTCCTCAACCGCCGGCGACCAGCGCGCCGCGGTCGCACTCCCGTGTCGCCGCGGCTGTTCGATACCCTCCAGCCCCGCCATGCCCCCCATCATGGCCGCACAGAGCGTGTTCCGGGGCCGTTCCGACGGAATAAGCCCCCCGGAACCATCCATTCCGGGGGGCTTGTTAGGCATATGCCAGTGGCAGTCAGGCCCCTGCGACACCCCTGCTGACCTGCGATGACCACCCGCTTACGAGTGATCACTTACAGGCGCGGAGCAGGCAGACTTAAGGTTCTCTTAAGCCGCGCATAATCCGCTCCTTCGGGGGACACTTTGGCTGACGTGCCCTCAACTGCGCGCTTCCTGGCGGGACTTCACGCGTCGCTTCAGAGGAACTTCGCCTTGCCGGGGCCCTCCTCGACGAAGCTGCGCATGCCCCGCTCGCGGTCCTCGGTGGCGAACAGGCCCGCGAACCAGGTGCGTTCAATCGCGAGCCCGGTGTCGATGTCCGTCTCCAGGCCCGCGTCCACGGACTCCTTGGCGGCGCGCAGCGCGAGCGCGGGCCCCTGGGCGAGCCGCGCGGCCCACTGGTGCGCCTGCTCGTACACCTCGGCGGCGGGCACGACCCGGTCCACCAGGCCAATGGTGAGCGCCTCGTCGGCCTTGACCATGCGGCCGGTGAAGATGAGGTCCTTGGCCTTGGACGGGCCGACCAGACGGGACAGGCGCTGGGTGCCGCCCGCGCCGGGGATCAGGCCGAGCAGGATCTCCGGCTGCCCGAGCTTGGCGTTGTCGGCGGCGATGCGGAAGTCGGCGCAGAGGGCCAGTTCGCAGCCGCCGCCGAGGGCGTAGCCGGTGACGGCGGCGACGACGGGCTTGGGGATACGGGCGACCGCGGTGAAGGAGTCCTGCAAGGCCCTGGAGCGCGCGACCATCGCCGCGTGGTCCATGGCCTGCATCTCCTTGATGTCCGCGCCCGCCGCGAACACCTTCTCGCCGCCGTAGATGATCACGGCGCGTACGTCGTCGCGCCGGGTCGCCTCTTCGGCGAGCTCTTTGAGCCGGTCCTGGAGGGCGATGTCGAGCGCGTTCATCGGGGGGCGGTCGAGGCGGATCGTGCCGACGCCTTCGGCGACTTCGAGATGCACAGATGTCATGCGAGGCACGTTAGCCGTGCCTCGCACGCGTCTGCCGACCGGTCAGGCCTTCCACTTCTCCCAGGACATGTTCCAGCCGTTGTAGCCGTTCTCGGGCTGGATCGTCTTGTCCGCGGAGTTCTTCACGACCACGAGGTCCCCGATGAGGGAGTTGTCGAAGAACCATCCGGCGGGCGTCTTCTTGCTGTAGCCGCCGCGCACGTCGCTCAGGCCTATGCAGCCGTGGCTGGCGTTCGTGTTGCCGAAGGCGCCGCCCGACCAGTAGTTGCCGTGGATGAACGTGCCCGATGTGGACAGGCGCATCGCGTGCGGGACGTCCTTGATGTCGTACTCGCCGCCGAAGCCGACGGTCTCGCCGTTCATGCGCGTGACCTGGAGCTTCTCGCTGATGACCATCTGGCCGTTGTACGTCGTCGTGCCGGGGGCGCCCGCGGTGATCGGGATCTTCTTGATCTGCTTGCCGTCCCGGACGACCTTCATCTGGTGCGACTTGGCGTCGACGGTGGAGATCTGGCTGCGGCCGATCGTGAACTTCAGGGTCTTGGCCTGCTCGCCGTAGACCCCGGGCCTGCCCTCGACGCCGTCGAGGTTGAGGTTGACGGTGACCTTCGTGCCCGCCTTCCAGTACTTCTCGGGGCGGAAGTCGATGCGGTCGTTGCCGAACCAGTGCGGCTCGACGTCGACGGCGGGCTCGGTCTTGATCTCGATGGCCTTCTCGACGTCCTCGGGAGCGGTGATCCCCCGGTTGAAGTGGACCGAGAACGGCATTCCGACGCCGACCTTCGAGCCGTCCTCCGGCGTGAACTGCCCGATGAAGGTGTTCTTCGGGGTCAGCGTCGTGAACGACGTGTCCTTGGCGGACTCACGTCCCTCGGAGTCCTTGGCTATCGCGTGGACCTTGTACTTCGTGGAGGCGGCGAGGTGGTGCGCCGGCGTCCACGTGGCACCGCCCGAGGTGATCTTGCCCGGGACCGGATTGCCCTTGCTGTCCTCGACCTTGACCTGGGACAGCTTGCCCTTGTCTGCGGCTATCTTCAGGGCGCCGCTGGTGGCGACCGCCTCGGCGCCGTCCTTCGGGGCTATGGTCACCACCGCCGTCGACGGCGCGTTCTTGTCGGCTGCCTTGTCGCCGGACTTGCCGTCCTTGCCCGAGTCCGAGCCGCCCCCGCCGCATGCCGTGACCAACAGCAGCGTCACACCCGATGCCACCGCAAAGAGGCCCTTGGTCCCCCGTCGTCGTGCGCTCCCCCGCGCACGAACCGACGTCCCCGATATCGGTCGCCCGTTCAAGATGTGTCTCCCCTCGCACGGCCTGGTCAGGCCCGCACCCCAGTGCCTCAGCGCGCACAGACACGCGCCTGCGCTAGATAACCACACGGCCCTGACCGATGACTCCCCGCCAATGTCACCGTTCAGTCCCAACTGCGCAGGTGGTGCGGGCCTTGCCTCAGCGACCGTCCGCAGGCTTGGCCTGCGGCCCGGAGCCGGGCGGCGCCGTCCACTCCTTCCACCCCATGTTCCAGCCACCGAGCCCGTTGTCAGGAGCGACTTTCTTGTCATCGCTGTTGACAACTTCCACCACATCACCGATCAGGGTCCGGTCGAAGAACCACCCCGCCGGTGTCTGTGAGCTGCCGCCCTTCACATCACGCAGCCCCACACAGCCGTGGCTGACATTCGTGTTGCCCGGCGCGTCCGGGGCCCAGTAGTTGCCGTGCAGGAAGGTGCCGGACGTCGTCAGGCGCATCGCGTGCGGCACGTCGGGGATGTTGTACTCGCCGCCGAAGCCGACGGTGCGGCTGTTCATCCGGGTCACCTCCAGCATCTCCGTGACCACCATTTTCCCGTTGTACGTGGGGGTCTTGGGGGCCCCGGCGGTGATCGGCACCGTGGAGATGAGCTCGCCGTCACGGCGTACTTCCATCGTGCGCTCGGCGGCGTCGACCAGGGAGGTCTGGCTGCGGCCGACCGTGAACGAGAAGCTCTTGTCCTGGAGGCCGTAGACGCCGGGGGCGGCTTCGACGTCGCGCAGGCGCAGGCCGACGGTGACCTTCGTGCCGGGCTTCCAGTACTTCTCGGGGCGGAAGTCCACGCGGGTCTTGCCGAACCAGTGCGGCCGTACGTCGACTTCCGGGTTCGCCGTGACGCTGATGGCGCGCTGGACGGCCTCGCGGTTCTCGATCTCCTCGTTGAACTCCAGGGAGACGATCATGCCGGTGCCGACGGTGGAGCGGTTCTCCGGTGACACGTAGGCGATGAACCGCTCGTCGGGGACGGCCGTCGTGAACGTCGTGTGCCGGGCCGAGCGGCGGCCGTGGCCGTCGAGGGCGACGGCGTCCACCGAGTACTTCGCGGCGAGCGCGAGGCCGCCTTCGTCCAGTGGCTTCCAGGTCATGCCGTCCTCCTGGATGCGGCCGGGCACCGGAGCCTCCTGCGCGTCCTGCACCCGGACGACCTTCACCGATTCGAGGCGTCCGTCGGGGACCTCGACCTGGAGCTGTTCGTCTCCCCCGACTCCCTTGCTGCCGTCGTCGGGCGTCACCCGGATCACGTCGGCGGGCGAGCGCGGCTTGCCCATCAGCTGGTCGATGCCACCGCCGTCACCGCTGCACCCCGCGGCCCCGGCAAGCAGTCCTGCCCATGTCATTACGGCGGCCAGCGCGGCCCCTGCGCGCCGAGCGCGCCTCGCTACCTGTCTCACGTCCGTCCCAACGACCGTCCCCCTCCTGGGGAAACGTGAGTGCGACGCACGCGCTGGGCAGAACAGTGGGGAGGACGGCACCGGGCCGGCGGGTCCACACGTGCCGTCCGGTCAGGTACGCCCCGCCGCCGGGACGCGTCAGGGGTCGAGCCGCAGGAGGCGAATGGGTGTCCAGCGCAGCCGAACAGGAAGCACTCCGGGGTGGGCGGCGCGGGACGGGCGCGGCCGCGGGGAACGGGAAGGCCGCCGCCGTGAACGGGACGTCCACGGAGGCGCGCGCCGCGCCGCGGGCCGCGTCTGCCGCGCAGGGGCCGCCCGCGTGGCCGGGGGCGCCGACGCCGCTCGGCGCACGGTTCAGGGTGGGGCCCGACGGGGTCGCCGGCACCAACTTCGCGCTGTGGGCGGGGGGTGCGGAGGCCGTCGAGCTCTGCCTGTTCGACGACAGGGGCGTCGAGACGCGTACGTCGCTGACCGAGCTGACGCACGAGATATGGCACGGCTTCCTGCCGGGCGTCCGTCCGGGGCAGCGTTACGGCTACCGCGTGCACGGCCGCTGGGACCCGTGGACGGGCGCACGCTGGAACCCGGCGAAGCTGCTCCTCGACCCGTACGCGCGCGCGGTGGATGGCGACTTCGGCGCGCAGGGCCTGGCGCCCGAGGTGTACGGGCACGTGCGGGACTGGCCCCAGCAGCAGGTGGCCGACACGGTGCGGGACGACAGGGACTCGGCGCCGTACGTCCCCAAGGGTGTGGTCGTGCACGACGACGCCCCGGACGACGAGTGGGCCGACGACCGGCGCCCGAAGACTCCGTGGGCGGACTCGGTCATCTACGAGGTCCACGTACGCGGCTTCACGAAACTCCACCCGGGGATTCCGCGGGAGCTGCGGGGTACGTACGCGGGGCTCGCGCATCCCGCGGCGATCGGCCATCTCGTACGGCTCGGGGTGACGGCGGTGGAACTGCTCCCCGTGCACCAGTTCGCCCATGAGGACCATCTCCTGCGCCGGGGCCTGAAGAACTACTGGGGCTACAACTCGATCGGTTACTTCGCGCCGCACGCGGCGTACGCGGCGTCGGGGACGACGGGCGGGCAGGTCGGCGAGTTCAGGCGGATGGTGCGGGCGCTGCACGAGGCCGGGATCGAGGTGATCCTGGACGTGGTCTACAACCACACGGCGGAGGCGGGCGAGCTGGGCCCGATGCTCTCGCTCAAGGGCATAGACAACCGCGGCTACTACCGTCTTCAGCCGTCGGACGCGCGGCGGTACGCGGACTACACGGGCTGCGGGAACACGCTCCAGGTGGTGCAGCCGCATGTGCTGCGGCTGATCACGGATTCCTTGCGCTACTGGGTGACCGAGATGGGGGTGGACGGTTTCCGCTTCGATCTCGCGGCGGCCCTTGCCCGCTCGTTCCACGACGTCGACATGCTGTCACCCTTCCTCGCGGTGATCGCGCAGGATCCGGTCCTGCGGCGGGTGAAGCTGATCGCCGAGCCGTGGGACGTGGGTTCCGGGGGTTATCAGGTCGGGGCCTTCCCTCCGCTGTGGACGGAGTGGAACGACCGCTACCGGGGCGCGGTGCGGGACTTCTGGCGGGGCGCGCTGCCCGATGTGCGGGATCTGGGCTACCGGCTCTCCGGGTCGAGCGATCTGTACGCGTGGGGCGGGCGGCGTCCGTACGCGTCGGTGAACTTCGTGACGGCGCACGACGGGTTCACGCTGCGGGACCTGGTGACGTACGAGCGGAAGCACAACGAGGCCAACGGGGAGGGGAACAGGGACGGTTCGGACGACAACCGGTCCTGGAACTGTGGTGTGGAGGGCGAGACGGCGGACGCGGGGGTGGCTCAGCTGCGGCGGCGGCAGCTGCGCAATCTCCTGACGACACTGCTGCTCTCGACGGGGGTGCCGATGCTGGTCGCCGGGGACGAGATGGGGCGTACGCAGGGGGGCAGCAACAACGCGTACTGCCAGGACAACGAGGTCAGCTGGGTGGACTGGGGGCTGCTCGACGATCCGGGGTGGCGGGCGCTCTTCGACCTGACGTCCCGTCTGATCACCTTGCGCCACCGGCATCCCGTACTCCGTCGGCGGGCGTTCTTCTCCGGGCGTGCGCATTCGGCGGACGGGCTTCGGGATCTGGCGTGGTTCACGGCGCGCGGGACGGAGATGACGGAGGGCGACTGGTACGCGCCGGCCGCGACGCTGGGCATGTATCTGTCCGGCCGCGACATCCCCGGACGTGACGCCCGGGGTGCGCCGGTCGTCGACGACAGCTTCCTGGCGATCCTGCACGCGGCGGACCGCGCGGGGAGCTTCGTGCTGCCGGGGGCGCCGTGGGCGCGGGAGTACGAGGTGGTGGTGGACACGTCCCTGGAGGAGCAGGGGGAGGCGCCCGGCACGGTACTGCGCGCCGACGCGACGGTCACGGTGGCCGCGCGGTCGGTGCTGCTGCTGCGGGTGCGGGACGACGTGGCGGGGGGCGGGGGCTGAGGGTGCCAGGCGGTGGTCCGCATTGGTCCGTACCTGCCCATTGCCGCGCTCCCCGGCACGGGTCAAGCTCGGGCCATGGACCTGGAGTTGAGGCACCTGAAGACGATCCGGGCGATCGCCGACGCGGGCAGCCTGACCAAGGCCGCCACCGCGCTCGGGCTCGCGCAGCCCGCCCTGAGCGCGCAGCTGAAGCGGATCGAGCGCGCCTTGGGAGGGGAGCTGTTCGAGCGGGGGCGGCATGGGGTGCGGGCGACCGCGCTGGGGGAGTTCGTGCTGGCCCGTGCGCGGGTGGTGCTGCCCGCGGTGACCGGCCTGCGGGAGGAGGCGCTGCGGTTCGGCCGGGACTGGGCGGGCGGTGCGGGGTTCCGGCTCGGCGCGACGCACGGGCCGCTGCTCGGGGCCTTGGTGGACCGGCTCGCCGCCGCGTATCCGGGGGTGCCGGTGACGACGCACACCTCCTGGTCGGAGCGGGAGATCGCGTCCCGCACGGCTGACGGGCGCCTCGACTTCGCGCTGGTGGGGACGTGCGGGGCGAGCGCACCGCCGGAGAACGAGCTCCTGGTGTGGCGTGAGGTCGCCCGTGACCCGGTGTTCGTCATGCTGCCCACGGACCACCCGCTGGCCGACCGCCAGGAGATCGACCTGGCGGCCCTCGCGGAGGAGTCGTGGACGGATGTGCCGGGCGACGGCTGCTTCGCGGACTGCTTCACCGCGGCGTGCGCCAGAGCAGGCTTCACTCCGTCGTCGGTGTACGAGACGGACGTGGCGTCCTGCGTGCACTTGGTGCAGGTGGGGCGGGCGGTGGGCCTGTGCAGGGCGACGTTCCCGCCGACGCCGGGCCTGGTGACCAGACCCCTCTCCGGGGCACCGCTGTACTGGCGGCACCTGCTCGGCTGGCACCCGGCGGCCCCGGCCCACGACACAGCACCGGCAGTCTTCGCCCAGGCCCGCACGGCCCACGCGGAAGCAGCGGCCCGCAGCGAAAGCTACACGGCGTGGCTCGCAACCCCGCCCCCACACCAGCTCTGACGGAACAGCACTTCATCACCCCTGACTTCGCTGCACCTACGCGACGGGACCGCGCCGCACTGCCCCTGACCTCGCCGCGCCCTCGCCCGCACCTTCCACGACCGGACCGCGCCGCGCCGCACCACCCCTGCCCGCGCCGCACCTACCGCGACCGGACCGCGCCGCACCACCCCTGACCTCGCCACGCCCTCGCCCCCACCTTCCGCGACCGGCCCGCACCTGCCGGAACCGGACCGCACCCTCGCCTCACCTACCGCGGCCGGACCGCGCACCCCTCACGGCAACCTCCCCCCGACGAGACCGCGCCACGTCACGACACCTTCCCCGAGCCCGCCTTGCCTCATCGCTACGGCTCCCAACACCTCGCCGCGTGACCGGCCCGCACCCCCGTAACCCACTCCCTCACCACACCTCCCTCGACGAGACCGCGCCCCCCTCACGCACCTCCCCCGAGCCCGCCATGCCTCCTCGCCGCACCTCCCATCACCTCACCGCACCCGCACCCCGCGCCTTCCATAACGCCAGGCACGGGGGTCGACTGGTAGCTGATGGTGGGCTGTTGAGGGTTTTACGGTGTGGGCGATCCGCTGGCCGGGCCCTCGCCGGTCCGCTCCCCCCTCGCAATCGAGGAGATGTCCCCATGCCTCCCATCCACCACAGACGCGCCGCCGCGGCCTGTGCCGCGCTTGGTGCTGCCGGTGCCCTGGTTCTCGCGGGTCTGTCCGGCACCGCTCAGGCCCAGGCCGATCCCGCCGCGCCCCCTTCGCCCTCCCCCGCCGAGACCGCCGCCGTCGACAGGACATCGCCCGAGGTCCTGAAGGCCATGCAGCGGGACCTCGGCCTCACGGCGGCGCAGGCCGAGGCTCGTTTGGTCAACGAGGCCGAGGCCGGCGCCGTCGCGGGAGCCCTGCGGGCCGCGCTCGGACGTGACTTCGCGGGTGCCTGGGTGCACGGCGCCACCTCGGCCCGGCTCACCGTGGCCACCACCGATGCCTCCGATGTGCGGAAGATCGAGGCCCGGGGTGCGCGGGCCGAGGTCGTGCCGCATTCCATCCGCCAACTTGACGCTGCCAAAGCGCGGTTGGACCGCGCCGCGGACAAGGCCGCCACTCGCGACGCTCCCGTCTGGTACGTCGACGTGCGGTCCAACTCCCTCGTCGTGCGTGCCCTGAAGACGGGCGCCGCCCACTCCCTCGTCTCCGCCGCCGGCGTCGCTCCCTCCCTCGTACGCGTGGAGGAGACCCGGGAACGGCCGCGCCCGTTCTACGACCTCGTGGGCGGCGACGCCTACTACATGGGCGGCCGGTGTTCCATCGGCTTCCCGATCACCAAGGGCACCCAGCAGGGCTTCGCCACGGCGGGCCACTGCGGGCGGGCCGGTACCGCGACCAGCGGCTACAACCAGGTGGCTCAGGGCACGTTCCAGGCGTCCATCTTCCCCGGCAGGGACATGGCCTGGGTCGCCACCAACTCCCAGTGGACCGCCACCCCGTACGTGAAGGGCCAGGGCGGGCAGCGGGTCGGCGTCGGGGGCTCCACGCAGTCCCCGGTGGGTGCGTCGATCTGCCGCTCCGGCTCCACCACGGGGTGGCACTGCGGCACGATCCAGCAGCACAACACCAGCGTCACCTACCCCGAGGGCACCATCAGCGGCGTGACGCGTACGTCGGTCTGCGCGGAGCCCGGCGACTCGGGCGGCTCCTACATATCCGGGAGCCAGGCGCAGGGCGTCACATCCGGCGGCTCGGGCAACTGCCGCAGCGGCGGCACGACCTTCCACCAGCCGATCAATCCGCTCCTTCAGCAGTTCGGCCTGACGCTGAGGACCACGGGCGGCGGCGACCCGGGCCCCGGTGACCCCGACCCGGGCGGCACGTGGGCCGCGGGCAAGGTCTACGCCGCGGGTGACACGGTCACTTACGGCGGGTCCACCTACCGGTGCTTGCAGGGGCATCAGGCTCAGCCCGGCTGGGAGCCGCCGAGCACCCCTGCCCTCTGGCAGCGCGCCTGACCTCCGGAGTCAGCTCAGAATGCCGCGGCCGTACGCCATCGCGACGGCCGCGGCACGGTCCTTGACGCCCAACTTGCCGTAGTGCGGCCTGGTCGTAGGACCAGCGGACGAGCGGGGGCAGGTCAAAACTCGGTGGGCTCTGTCAGTCGCCATCCGTAGGCTCGCTCCTGATGCCGAAACCAGATGCACCGACCAAGGAACCTGACCGGGGAGGGTCCGCGGCGCGGACGCTGCTGAGGCTGTGGCCGTACGTCCGCCCCGTCCGAACTCGCCTGTTCAGCGCGGCATTTGTCGCCATCATCGCCTCCTGTACGGGGCTGGTCTTCCCCCTCGTACTGAAGTGGCTCGTGGACGGACCGGTGGCGGACCGGGATCTCGGCGGGGTGTGGATCGGGGCCCTGCTGCTGCTTCTGCTCGGTGTCGCGGAGGCACTGCTCTTCGGTCTTCGGCGGTGGCTGGTGGCGCGGCCGCTCGCCTCGGTCGAGGCGGCGATGCGGGCGGATCTCTACCGCCATTTGCAGCGGCTTCCCGTGGCCTTCCACGACCGGTGGGCCTCGGGCCAGTTGCTGTCGCGCGGCACGACGGATCTGATGCTGCTGCGGATGTTCCTCGCCTTCCCGCTGACGTTCCTGGTCGTGAACGGGACGACGATCGTGGTCGGCATGGCGATCCTGCTGGCGCAGGACTGGGTACTCGGGCTCGTGCTGCTGTCCCCGCTGGTGCCTCTGGTGATCGTCTGCGCGTACGTCGAGGGCCGGTACATGGCCGTGGCGCGGCGGGCGCAGGACCAGGTCGGCGATCTGACGACGGTCGTCGAGGAGAGCGTGCTCGGCATCCGCATCATCAAGGGCTTCGGCCGCCACCGCAGCCAGGCACGGGCGTTCCGCGAGCTCTCGCACACATTGCGGGGTACGGAGCTGGCCAAGGCGCGGCTGCTCGCGGCGATCAACGCGGTGATCATGGCACTGCCGGAGGTCGCGATCGGTGCGGCGCTGGTGCTCGGGACGGTGCAGGTGGCGGACGGGGACCTGTCGACGGGCACGCTGGTCGCGTTCCTCTCCACGGCGCTGGCGCTGCGCTGGCCGGTGGAGTCGATCGGGTTCCTGCTCGCGATGAGCCAGGAGTCGGCGACGGCCACGGAGCGGTACTTCGAGGTGATGGACGCGCAGCCGGAAGCCGACACGGAGGCCGCCACGGAGGTCGCGTCCCCCGGTGAGGGCTCCGCGGCGGCCGGACTCCGCTTCCACGGCGTGGAGTTCCGCTACCCGGACGCGCCTGCCGGTGCGCCACCGGCCCTCGACCGGATCGACCTGCACATACGCCCCGGCGAGACCCTCGCCCTTGTCGGCGCGACGGGCAGCGGCAAGACGACGCTGACGGCGCTGGTGCCCCGGCTGCACGAGGTGAGCGGGGGCCGCATCACGCTGGACGGCGAGGACATCGCGGAGATGGACCGCGAGCGGCTGCGCACGCTGGTGGCGGTCGCCTTCGAGGAGCCGACGCTGTTCTCCGCGACGGTGGGCGAGAACGTACTCATGGGCGCCGAAGAGGCCGCGGGGGCACCGGAGTTGGAGCGCGCCCTTGAGGTGGCCCAGGCGGACTTCGCCCACGCGCTCCCGCAGGGCACGGCCACGCAGGTCGGCGAGCAGGGCCTGAGCCTCTCCGGCGGCCAGCGCCAACGCCTCGCGCTGGCCCGCGCGGTGGTGGGCCGCCCGCGCTTCCTGGTCCTGGACGACCCGCTCTCGGCGCTGGACGTCCACACGGAGGCCCTGGTGGAGGCGGCCCTGCGCCGCGTCCTCAGGGACACAACGGCCCTGGTGGTGGCCCACCGCCCCTCCACGGTCCAACTCGCCGACCGGGTCGCCCTGCTCTCCAAAGGCAGAATCACCGCGGTGGGCACCCACCAGGAACTGCTGCGGGGGAACGCGGAGTATGCGTGGCTGATGTCGGGGGCGGGGGTCGCTCCCGCGACAGGGGAGGCGGATCCGGGGCTCGCACCCACACCCCCAACACCCCCAACACCCCTACAGACAGGATCGGACCCCGCGTCCGCGGAAGGTGAGGTCACACGATGACCGCGTCGACACCCGCCTCACGGACCACGGGGCCCGACGAGGAGGACCGGCCCGGCCTTCCCGACCGTGAGGTCACCGGCGGCTCTCTGGACCTCACCGAGTCGCCGACGGCAGAGGCGGAGGGGACAGGGCCGACCCAACTCCCCTCGAACGCGGAGGACTTCGACAAGGACACCCTCCCCGCACCCCCCGGCGCCACCGCCGCCCTGCTCCGTTCGCTGCTCTCGCCGCTGCGCACGCGCGTCGTCATCGCGACCGTGCTGCTTCTCTTGCAGCAGGCGGCCGTGCAGGGCGGACCACTCCTCGTCGCGTACGCCATCGACCGGGGCGTGCCTGCCGTCCGGGCCGACGACTACGGGCCCCTCATCGCCATCGGCGTCGGCTATCTGCTCTGCGCTGCCGCGTCCGGCGCGTTCCAGTACGCGTTCATCGTCGCCTCCGCCCGCGTCAACCAGGACGTCCTGCTCGATCTGCGCGGGCGGATCTTCCGGCACGCGCAGGCACTCAGCGTGGACTTCCACGAGCGGTACACCTCGGGGCGGCTCATCTCCCGGTCCACCACCGACGTGGAATCCCTGCGGGAGCTCCTCAGCGAGGGGCTGCAGGAGCTGATCACCGTCATCCTGTCCTTCGTCTACATCTCGGCGATGCTGCTCTGGCTCGACCTGAGCCTCGGCGCCGCGGCCGTGGCGTCGTTCGTGCCGCTCTATCTCCTCGTACGCCGCTATCAGCGCCGCGCGGGCCCCCTCTTCGGGAAGCGGTCGACGGCGATCGCCTCCGTCATCGTGAAGTTCGCCGAGACGATGAACGGCATCCGCCCCGTCCGCGCCTTCCGGCGCGAGCGCGCCAACGAGGCCGAGTTCGGCGTCCTCAACCGTCACCATGAGCGGGCCAACGGCGACGCCATGCTGGAGATGGCCCGTTACGTGGTCGGCTCCCGGCTCGTCGCCAACACCGCTGTCGCGGGCATCGTCCTGTGGGGCGCCTACCGCGTCACCGACGGCACCCTCGCGCTCGGCGTACTCGCCGCGGCCGTGCTGTATCTGCGGCGCCTGTACGACCCGATCGACCGGCTCGGGATGTTCCTCAACTCGTATCAGTCGGCCTCCGCTTCCCTGGAGAAGGTCGCCGGGCTGCTCGCCCAGACCCCCTCCGTGCCCGAGCCCCACCCGGACCGCGCCCGCCCGCTGCCCGCACTCGCCTCCGAACACCGGGGCCGCGAGGTCGAGTTCGACGGCGTCCGGTTCGCCTACCGGACCGGCGGCGAGGTCCTGCCCCGCTTCGACCTGACGCTGCCCGCCGGGCAGACCGTCGCCGTGGTCGGCTCCACCGGCGCGGGCAAGTCGACGCTCGCCAAGCTGCTCGCCCGCTTCTACGACCCGACGGAGGGCCGGGTCCTGCTCGACGGGGTCGACCTGCGGGACCTCGGGAACGCGGAGCTCCGGCGCGGTGTCGTCATGGTGACCCAGGAGGCCTTCCTCTTCTCCGGGACCGTCGCCGAGAACATCGCCATCGGCCGCCCCGACGCCACCCACGAGGACATCGAACGGGCGGCGCGGGCGATCGGCGCGCATGACTTCATCACGTCGCTGCCCGACGGCTACGACACCGACGTACGCAAGAGGGGCGGCCGTATCTCCGCCGGTCAGCGGCAGCTCGTCGCCTTCGCGCGGGCGCTGCTCGCCGACCCGGCGGTGCTGATCCTCGACGAGGCGACCAGCTCGCTCGACATCCCCGGCGAGCGTGCCGTGCAGCGCGCCATGCACACGGTGCTGCGCGGGCGGACCGCCGTGGTGATCGCCCACCGGCTCTCCACGGTGGAGATCGCCGACCGGGTGCTCGTGATGGAGCACGGGCGCGTCGTGGAGGACGGGCCCCCGGCCGAACTCATCTCGGGGAGCGGGTCGTTCGCGGACCTGCACCGGGCGTGGCGGGACAGCGTGGTGGGGTAGCGGCGCGTTAGCGGGACGACAGCCAGGCGTGAGCGGAACGCCAGCGGGGGTGGCCACAGTGGTGTCAACGGCGGGAACGACCAGCAGGTCCCGCATCCACCACCGCACGGGGGAACCTCAGCATGCGTACGACCCGGATCCGCGCCACCGTCCTCGCCGCCACCACCGCCGCGCTCGCCCTGTCCCTGACCGCCTGCGGCGGCTCCGGCAACGGCTCCAAGGCCGCCGGGAGCAAGAGCGTCGCCACCACGGTCGGCGCGCAGAGCCCCGAGGAGACGACGACGGAGACCACTGAGACGGTGGAGACGACGGAGACGTCCGGCTCCAGCGCGGGCAAGGCCGCCCCCGCCCACGTCGCCACGGTCCAGGCGTGCAAGGGCGACGAGATCTCGTACTCCGTGCTGCACCGCTTCCCCGCTGAGCAGGGCGAGCACCTCCTGATCACCGCGACGAACGCCGACTCCAAGCCCTGCTGGGTCACTTCCTTCCCGTCGGTGATGCTCGGCAGCACCTCAGACGTCCTGCCCCACTCGTCCAAGGACGCCCCCGGCGGCACCACCCGGATCACGGTCAAGCCCGGCGGCACGATCTACTCCGCCGTGTCGCTCTTCGCCGGCGACGACAGGACCCACACGTCGACGGACCTCTCCATCGCCCTGCGCGACCGGACCGGCGACACCGGCCCCGGCGCCGGGACGGGCGCGTTCGACGCCAAGGGCGCCCCGTCGGAGTTCACCTGGTCCGAGGCCGAGGTCACCAACTGGAACACCACGAAGCCCTACGACTTCTGATCAGCGGCCCCTCCCCCAAGTACCGGCCTGGAGCGACGCAGCGCTCCAGGCCGGCTTTCGCGTGCCCGGCCGGGGTGCGGAATCAGCCACGCCGCTCCGGCCACCCCGCGCCGGGCCCCGTCGAACAATGGCGAGGCCTTCACCTTGCGCGACCCCTCCGTATATCGAACGTGGCCCACCGGGCAGCGGACCATTTCCGGCCAACTCTTGACGCACTCCTGACAAACAGAGCGCACCGGTGCCACTCTTCCCCTCGATTCCCAGCTCCACGTTCTGCCTTGCTCCACGTTCTGCCTTGTTCTGCCCGGACGGCACGACCGCGCCGACCGTTCCCCCTGGCCGCGTACCCCGCGGCCGCGCAGAAGGAGTCCGTGTTGAGAAGCACCTCTCACAGACCTGCCTCCCACAGACGCGCCACCGCCGCGGGCGCCCTGACCGCCGTCGCCGCCCTCATCGCGGTGGCCTTCCAGACGGGCCCGGCATCCGCCGACGACCCCGCGATATCCAAGGCCAAGACCCCGGCCGCCGCGAAAATAGGCAAGGCCGACCCCGGTTCCCTGCCCGTGAAGCTCACCCCCGCCCAGCGTGCGGCGCTCCTCAAGGACGCCAACGCCACCAAGGCGGACACGGCCAAGGACCTGGGGCTCGGCGCCAAGGAGAAGCTCGTCGTCCGTGACGTCACCAAGGACGGCGACGGCACGACGCACACCCGTTACGAGCGCACGTACGACGGCCTGCCCGTCCTCGGCGGCGACCTGGTGGTCGACGAGGCGAAGTCGGGGAAGACCGAGGGCGTCACCAAGGCCGCGAAGGCGGAGCTCAAGGGTGTCGACACCAGCGCCGAGGTGAAGGCGGCGACCGCCGAGAAGCAGGCGCTCGGCGCGGCGAAGGCCGAGGGGTCGAAGAAGACCGACGCGGACCGGGAGCCGCGCAAGGTCGTCTGGATGGCCAAGGGCGAGCCGACTCTCGCGTACGAGACGGTGGTCGGCGGTCTTCAGCACGACGGCACCCCGAACGAGCTGCACGTCATCACGGACGCGGCGACCGGCAAGAAGCTCTTCCAGTGGCAGGGCATCGAGAACGGCACGGGCAACACCCAGTACAGCGGTCAAGTCACGCTCGGCACCGCCCAGTCGGGGTCCAACTACACCCTGACCGACACCGCTCGCGGCAACCACAAGACGTACAACCTCAACCGCGCCACGTCCGGCACCGGCACGCTCTTCTCGGGCCCGGACGACGTGTGGGGCAACGGGCTGCCCTCCAACCTGGAGACGGCAGGCGCGGACGCCCACTACGGGGCCGCGCTGACCTGGGACTACTACAAGAACGTGCACGGCCGTTCCGGCATCCGGGGTGACGGCGTCGGCGCGTCCTCACGGGTCCACTACGGCAACAACTACGTCAACGCGTTCTGGTCCGACGCCTGCTTCTGCATGACGTACGGCGACGGCGCGAACAACGCCAAGCCGCTGACGTCCATCGACGTGGCGGCCCACGAGATGACGCACGGCGTGACGGCGGCCACCGGCAACATGACGTACAGCGGCGAGTCCGGCGGCCTGAACGAGGCGACGTCCGACATCTTCGCGGCGGCCGTCGAGTTCCACGCCAACAACGCGCAGGACGTGGGCGACTACAACGTCGGCGAGAAGATCGACATCCGCGGCAACGGCACCCCGCTGCGCTACATGGACAAGCCGAGCAAGGACGGCTCGTCCAAGGACTCCTGGTACTCGGGCATCGGCAACATCGACGTCCACTACTCCTCGGGTGTCGCGAACCACTTCTACTACCTGCTGAGCGAGGGCAGCGGCGCCAAGGTGATCAACGGCGTCTCGTACGACTCGCCCACCTCGGACGGTCTGCCCGTGACCGGAATTGGTCGTGACAAGGCGTCGCTCATCTGGTTCAAGGCGCTGACGACGAAGTTCACCACGACCACCAACTACGCGGCGGCGCGCACCGGGACCCTCGCGGTGGCCGGTGAGCTGTACGGCACCACCAGCGCCGAGTACAAGGCGGTGGCCCACGCCTGGGCCGGCGTCAACGTCGGCGCGCGGCCCGGCGACGGCGGCGGCACGGACTTCGAGAACACCACCGACGTCGCCATCCCGGACAACGGAGCGGCCGTCACCTCGTCGGTCAACGTCACCGGCCGTACGGGCAACGCGCCCGCCGCCCTGAAGGTCGGCGTCGACATCATCCACACCTGGCGCGGTGACCTGGTCGTCGACCTGGTGGCCCCGGACGGCTCGACGTACCGCCTGAAGAACTCCAGTTCGTCGGACTCGGCGGACAACATCCAGGCGACCTACACGGTCAACGCCTCGTCCGAGGTGGCCAACGGCACCTGGAAGCTGAAGGTCCAGGACGTGGCCGCGCAGGACGTCGGCCGCATCAACAGCTGGAAGCTGACGTTCCCGTAGGCCCTGACCGGGCTTGACGAGAGCACGTGCAGACTGCGCCGCTCCGGGTGGATCCACTCCCCGGAGCGGCGCACCCATGTGTGCCGTCGCGCGTGCCGCCAACCGCGTAACTCCCCGTTCGCATTGCGTACATGGACCATCGCTCAACGGACGATTTCCGGCCAACCTGCGGTCAGGTACCTGACATGAACCTGGCTCAACTGACACTCTTCCCTCGCACGACACAACAGAACATCTGTACACCCGCACCGCATCTTTCAGCCCGGACAGTCCCCCATGCCGTCCGGGCCCCCCACAGAAGGAGCATGCGTGACCCCCCACATATCCCGGAAGCGCTCAACGCTGGCCATAGCCACCGCTGTTGCCGCCGGAGCCCTGCTCGCCGCCGGTCTGACCACCGGAGCCTCCGCGCAGCCCGACCGGGCCGCCGCACCCTCCGGGGCACCGATCGCACTCTCCTCCACGGCCCGCGCCGGCCTGCTTCAGGACGCGAACGCGGACAAAGCCGCGACCGCCGAGAAGATCGGCCTCGGCGCCAAGGAGAAGCTCGTCGTACGCGACGTCGTCAAGGACCGCGACGGCACCACGCACACCCGCTACGAGCGCACGTACGACGGCCTGCCCGTCCTCGGCGGCGACCTCGTCGTGCACGCCGCGAAGAGCGGCAAGGTCAAGAGCGTGACCAAGGCGGCCAAGGCCACCATCAAGGTCGCGTCGACTTCCGCGAAGATCGCGACGAAGTCGGTAGCGACGAAGGCCGAGTCGACCGCCGCGAAGTCCGGCGACACCAAGAAGGCGGACGCGCAGGCTCCGCGCAAGGTCGTCTGGGCCGCGTCCGGCAAGCCGGTCCTCGCCCACGAGACGGTCGTCACCGGCGTGCAGAAGGACGGCACGCCCAGCAAGCTGCACGTCATCACCGACGCGGCCACGGGCAAGAAGCTCTTCCAGTACCAGGCCATCGAGAACGGCGCGGGCCACAGTCAGTACAGCGGCGACGTCGAGGTCGGCTCCAAGAAGGGGACCAGCGGCTTCGACCTGACCGACGACGCGCGCGGCGGCCACTCGACGTACGACCTGGCGCACGGCCAGAGCGGCGAGGGCAAGCTCGTCACCGACGACGACGACACGTGGGGCACCGGAAAGCCGGAGGACGCCCAGACCGCCGCCGTCGACGCCGCCTACGGCGCGCAGTTGACCTGGGACTACTACAAGGCCGTGCACGGCCGTGAGGGCATCAAGGGCGACGGCAAGGGCGCGACATCGCGGGTCCACTACGGCAACGCGTACGTCAACGCCTTCTGGGACGACAGCTGCTTCTGCATGACGTACGGCGACGGCGAGGGCGACAAGAAGCCGCTCACGTCGATGGACGTCGCGGCGCACGAGATGACGCACGGCGTCACGGCGGCGACCGCCAACATGGAGTACAGCGGTGAGTCGGGCGGTCTGAACGAGGCCACCTCCGACATCTTCGCGGCGGCGGTCGAGTTCAACGCCAAGAACGCCGAGGACGTCCCCGACTACATGGTCGGCGAGAAGATCGACATCAACGGCGACGGTTCGCCGCTCCGCTACATGGACAAGCCCTCCAAGGACGGCAACTCCCTGGACAACTGGAGCGCGGAGGCGGGCAACGTAGACGTCCACTACTCCTCGGGCATCGCCAACCACTTCTTCTACCTCCTCTCGGAGGGCAGCGGCGCGAAGGAGATCAACGGCGTCAAGTACGACTCCCCGACGGCCGACGGCTCCAAGGTCGAGGGCATCGGCCGCGACAAGGCCGAGAAGATCTGGTTCAAGGCCCTGACGTCGTACTTCACGACGACGACGGACTACAAGGCGGCCCGCGAGGGCACCTTGAAGGCGGCAACCGACCTGTACGGCGCGGACTCCGCCGAGGCCAAGGGCGTGGCGGCGGCCTGGACGGGCGTCAACGTCAAGTAGTTCCCCGCACCACTGGACGGGCCGGAATCCTCCGGCCCGTCCGGCGTTTCCCGCAGGGACAGGTCCCTACCGCAACAGCACCCCCGCAGCCTCCCCCGTCCCCTCCGACGGCACCGCCACCAAGCCCAACTCCGCCCCGCTGGCCAGCAGTCGGTGGGACGGCAGGATCCGGACCGTGTAGCCGAACGGCCCCGTGCGGTCCAGGGCCAGCGGGCCCTCGTACAAGCGGCGGCCCTCCGCGTCCGGGCCGCCCACCGGTTTCAGTGGGACCGGGATCGCGTCGGCGATGACGTCCTCGGGGTCTACGCGGCCCGCGATCGCCTGGACCTCCACGTCGTCCGGGGTCAGTTCGCCCAGGTGCACGCGGACCCGCAGCGAGAGCGTGGCGCCCAGTTCGGCCGTGGCGCCCGTCGCCGACGCCTCCACGTGGTCGACGGCGACCCGCGGCCAGGCGGCGCGCACCCGCGCCTTCCAGGAGGCGAGCTCCCCCGCGGCATCCGGGCCCAGCGTGCGATGCGCCCGCGCGGCGGGGACGTACAGCTGCTCCACGTAGTCACGCACCATCCGGCCCGCGAGCACCTTCGGACCGAGACGGGTCAGCGTCCGGCGCACCATCTCGATCCACCGGTCGGGCAGGCCACCGGGACCCTGCTCGTAGAAGCGGGGCGTGATCCTGCGTTCGAGCAGGTCGTACAGCGCCGCGGCCTCCAGGTCGTCCCGGCGGTCGTCGTCCGTCGCCGCCCCGTCCGCCGTGGGGATCGCCCATCCGAAGTCCGGTTCGAACCACTCGTCCCACCAGCCGTCCAGGACCGACAGGTTGAGGCAGCCGTTCAGCGCCGCCTTCATCCCGCTCGTCCCGCACGCCTCCAGCGGACGGAGAGGGTTGTTCAGCCAGACGTCGCAGCCGGGGTACAGCTTCTGGGCCATCGCCATGCCGTAGTCCGGCAGGAACACGATCCGGTTGCGCACCCGCGGATCGTCCGTGAAGCGCACCAGCTCCTGGATGAGCCGCTTGCCCCCGTCGTCCGCCGGGTGCGCCTTGCCCGCCACCACGATCTGGATCGGCCTTTCCGGGTGCGTGAGCAGTTCCATCAGCCGGTCGCGGTCCCGCAGCATCAGCGTCAGGCGCTTGTACGAGGGGACGCGGCGCGCGAAGCCGATCGTCAGGACGTCCGGGTCCAGCACGTCGTCGATCCAGCCCAACTCCGCGCTCGCCGCGCCTCGTTGACGCCACGACGCGTAGAGCCGCCGCCTGACCTCCGTCACCAGCTGGCCCCGCAGCTCACGCCGCAGCTCCCAGATGTCCGCGTCCTGGATCTCGGCGACAGCGTCCCACCGGTCGGAGCCGCCCACCGACAGCGCGTCCTCGGTCCTCTGCGCGCCGATCTGCCGAGCGCCGAGGCGGAAGACCTCGGGGGCGACCCACGTCGGGGCGTGCACGCCGTTCGTGACGGAGGCGATCGGCACTTCCTCGGCGTCGAATCCCGGCCACAGGCCCGAGAACATCTCCCGGCTCACCTTGCCGTGCAGGGTCGATACGCCGTTGGCGCGGCGCCCGAGCCGCAGGCCCATCACCGCCATGTTGAAGAGGTTGGGCTCGCCGCCGGGATACGTCTCCATGCCGAGCCGCAGTATCCGCTCGACGTCGATGCGGGGCAGCTCGGCGTCCGGGCCGAAGTGCCGGGCGACCAGCTCACGGTCGAAGCGGTCGATCCCGGCGGGTACGGGGGTGTGGGTGGTGAAGACGGTCCCGGCCCGCACCGCTTCGAGCGAGGCGTCGAACTCCACGCCCTCGCGCGCGAGTTCATGAATCCGCTCCAGACCGAGGAAGCCCGCGTGGCCTTCGTTCGTGTGGAAGACCTCGGGCTCCGGGTGCCCGCTCAGCCGGCAGTACGTCCTGATGGCGCGCACCCCGCCGATGCCGAGCAGCATCTCCTGGAGCAGCCGGTGCTCGCTGCCGCCGCCGTAGAGCCGGTCGGTCACCTCGCGGGCGCCGGGGTCGTTCTCCTCGACGTCCGAGTCGAGCATCAGCAGCGGTACGCGTCCGACGCCGGCCTGCCAGACGTGGGCCCGCAGCGATCGCCCGCCGGGCAGCGCGATCGACACCAGGCTCGGGGTGCCGTCCGCCTCGCGCAGGAGGGAGAGGGGCAGCTCGTTCGGGTCGAGCACCGGGTAGGTCTCCTGCTGCCAGCCGTCGCGGGACAGGGACTGGTGGAAGTAGCCGTGCCGGTAGAGCAGCCCGACCCCGATGAGCGGAAGCCCGAGGTCGCTCGCCGCCTTCAGGTGGTCGCCCGCGAGGATGCCGAGCCCGCCCGAGTACTGCGGAAGGGCGGCGGTGATGCCGAACTCGGGCGAGAAGTAGGCGACCGCGCACGGCAGTTCGCCGCCACGCTCGGCGGCCTGCTCCTGGTACCAGCGCGCCCCGGTGACGTACTCCCGGAGCCCGTCCGAGGCCTCGGCGAGCCGCCGCAGGAAGGGACCGTCCCCCGCCAGCTGGGCGAGCCGGTCGGGCGTCACGCTGCCGAGCAGCCGCACGGGGTCACAGCCCGATGCGGCCCACTGCTCGGGGTCGATGGTCTTGAACAGGTCACGGGTGTCCGCATGCCAGGACCAGCGCAGATTGCGCGCCAGCTCCGACAGCGGGGTGAGGGGTTCGGGAAGGGCGGGACGTACGGTGAATCGACGGATGGCCTTCATCACGTGTGCACCTCTGCCGGAGCGTCTGACGGGGCGTATGCCGGGGCTTTCGTACCTCGCGTATCGCCGTACCGCACCGACGTTAGCGGTGCGCCGCTCCTGTCACCACGGCGCACAGGGAGCACGGCCCTCAGGGACGTGCCATCGCCGCCACGATCGTCGCCGTGTCCCAGTAGAACGGCCGCACCTCCGTGATCCGCCCGTCCCGCACGGTGATCGTCTGCAGTACGGGGAAGGCGAGTTCACGCCCCGTGGCACGTGCCACCGCGCGGACCTGGGTGTGGACGACCACCGTCTCGCCCGCGGCCAGGAACTCCTGCTCGCCGATCTCGAAGGACTCCCACGCCTCGGCCATGGCGAGGAAGAAGCGGGTCATTCCGTCGTGGCCGCGCCAGGTGCCGCCGTATGGGAGTGCCCGCGCCTGGTGCAGCACGACATCGGGGGCGAAATAGGGGGCGAGCAGGTCGAACGACGCTTTGCCGGGGCCGCCGGCCGCCAGGTAGCGGGACTCCGCCTCGTACATGCCGGTGAGGACGGAGAGGGAGTCCGGCGCGGGTGCTTCGTGCGTGCTGGTCATTTCGTGTGTGCTGGTCATGCCGTCAGCGTGACGGCGCGGGCACTGCTCCGCTGGCGGGAAACGGACGTCGACGTACCGACGGTCACCCCGTGGCCCCGCACCTATCGCAGGCATCCTGAATCCGTCCGGAAATCGGCGCAACCCTCACAGCACCCCCACGGGCGGTATGGCCGATTCCCCCACGCCGTGTGGTCTTGTAGGGCCTCACGCCACACGAGAGGCTGCCAAGTGGCGCTCGTGGAGGATACGGGGAATCCGGCACAGACCGCTCCAACTCCACGGGTTGCACGTCAAGTTGGGGAGGGAAACCAGCGTATGACTCTGACGCGAACGAAGCGTTTGCGGTGGGCGGGAGCCGTCACCGCCGCCACCACGGCGACGGTGCTTTCGGCCATCACGCTGCCCGCACACGCCGCTCCCGCCGATGCCCCGCTGGGGAAGATACTCGGCGCCGGGGAGCCCGGTTCCATCAGCGGAAGTTACATCGTCACGCTCAAGGGCGGCACCGAGGCCCCGTCGGACGCGGGCAAGGGCCTCGCCGCGAAGTACGGGGCGGAAATACGTCACACCTACAGCACCGCGCTCAACGGATATGCGGTGCGGGTCAGTTCGGATCAGGCCAAGAAGCTCGCGGGTGACTCGAAGGTCGCCTCCGTCGTCCAGGACAGCACCGTGTCCCTGGACAACACCCAGCAGAATCCGCCCTCCTGGGGACTCGACCGGATCGACCAGAAGAACCTGCCGCTCGACAAGTCCTACACCTCGCCCGAGTCTTCGGGGCAGGGCGTGACGACGTACGTCATCGACACCGGCATCCGCACGTCGCACCAGGACTTCGGCGGCCGTGCGAGCAGCGGCTGGGACTTCATCGACAACGACGCCACGGCGCAGGACGGCAACGGACACGGCACGCATGTCTCCGCGACCGTCGCGGGCACGAGCCACGGCGTCGCCAAGAAGGCGAACGTCGTGGGCGTCCGCGTGCTCGACGACGCGGGGTCGGGGTCGACCGCGCAGGTCATCGCCGGCATCGACTGGGTGACGAAGAACGCGAAGAAGCCCGCAGTCGCCAACCTCAGCCTGGGCGGCTCGGCCAACGCCCAGCTGGACGCGGCCGTACGCAACTCCATCGCGTCCGGGGTCACTTACACGGTCGCGGCGGGCAACGACGGGCTTCCCGCGTTCCTGTTCTCGCCGGCCCGCGTGAAGGAAGCGGTCACGGTCGGCGCGACCGACGCCAAGGACGCAAGGGCGAGCTTCTCCAACTGGGGCAGCAGCCTCGACCTGTTCGCGCCGGGCGTCGGCATCACCTCCGCGTGGAACACGAACGACGCGGCCACGAACACCATCTCGGGTACGTCGATGGCCTCGCCGCACGTGGCGGGCGCGGCGGCGCTCTACCTCGCCGATCACCCGTCGGCCGCACCGGCCGAGGTGAGCAAGGCGCTGTCCGACGGGGCGGTGCCGGGCAAGGTGACGGGCGCCGGCCTCGGCTCCCCGAACAAGTTGCTGCAGGTCAACAACCCGTAGCGCACGACGCATCACGGAACCGGCCCCGCCGCACACGGCGGGGCCGGTTCTGCGTGCGCGGCTGCGGCCTTGCCTCAGGCGCCAACCCGAAGCACCCTCGATAGGACGCCGGTGTTGTTATGAGGCCTTACGCACCAGTAGTGCTGCACGCCCCGGGGGATGACCCCCGGACCCCCAGCCGGAAAGACGGGGCCGGCTCCCCCGGTCTTGTATGAGGCCTTACGCACCAGTAGTTAACAAAGCGCCGGATTGCCCACCCGAAGTTGGTGGGAAGGCTCCCCCGGTACGCACACGGCTCAGTACGGTCAGTCACGGCTCAGTACGGCCCCACAAGCGCGGCACGCAGTCGCTGAACCCCTCCACACCCCCGTATCCGCCCCACTTATGTAACGCGGACAGGAGCGGTCATGCCCTCAACTCGCCCGTCGGCGACGCCCTCGGGAAAGGCCCCCACAAGGGTGCCCACATCCCCGGCACCACAGCAGGACCCGCAGCACCCGCAGCACCCGCAGGACCCGCGGGATGCACGGGATCCGCAGGACCCACCCCCGCGCCCCGCCCGGCCGGGCACCCTCACCGGCCGCATCCCCGTCTTCGACATCGCGCCCCTCGTCCACGGCGGGCGGCGGCCCGCCAAGGCCGTGGTGGGCGAGACCTTCCAGGTCACCGCCACCGTGTTCCGCGAAGGGCACGAGGCGGTCGCCGCCAATGTCGTGCTGCGCGATCCTGAAGGACGCCCCGGGCCATGGACCCCCATGCGCGAGCTGGCCCCCGGCACCGACCGGTGGGGCGCGGACGTCACCCCGGACGCGGAGGGGAACTGGACGTACTCCGTCGAGGCGTGGGGCGACCCCGTCACCCAGTGGCGGCACCACGCGCACATCAAGATACCGGCGGGCATCGACACCGAACTCGTCCTGGAGGAAGGCGCCCGCCTGCACGAACGCGCCGCGGCCGACGCCCCCGCGAGCAAGGGCCGCCGCGCCACCCTCCGCGCCGCCGCCGAGGCCCTGCGCGACGCGGAGCGCCCGGTCGCGGCCCGTCTGGCGGCCGCTCTCACCCCGGAGGTGGACGCGGTCCTCGCCGAGCATCCGCTGCGTGAACTCGTCACGGAGTCGGAGCGGTTGCCGCTGGTCGTGGAGCGGGAGCGGGCGCTGTTCGGGTCCTGGTACGAGTTCTTCCCGCGCTCGGAAGGTGCCGTCGTGCGCGAGGGGAAGCCCCCGAAGTCGGGCACGTTCCGCACCGCCGCCGAGCGGCTGCCGGCCATTGCCGCGATGGGCTTCGACGTCGTCTACCTGCCGCCCATCCACCCCATCGGGACCACCTTTCGCAAAGGGCCGAACAACTCCCTGTCCCCCGGCCCGCACGACGTGGGCGTGCCCTGGGCGATCGGCTCCCCCGAGGGCGGCCACGACGCCATCCACCCCGACCTGGGCACCCTGGA
>NZ_JBSGZA010000008.1:356286-358951 GCF_053610745.1 Streptomyces sp. NPDC054866 | reverse complement strand
CCAGGCGCAGCAGGGACAGTCGCCATCGGCGAAGGCACCGTGAATCGCAAGTAACTAGCTCTTCGTAGTCGCTCCACAGAAGCTGAGCCAGAACCCGAGTTTTGACGGCACTCCACGCTAGTGATCTTGGCCTGTGGTGCGGCGGAGCAGTCGTGTCCGTCGCCGGGCAGGCCCATGACGTTCAGCACGGGTTCTTCGCCCTTTGGGATCTCGAAGATGAAGTTCGCTCCTGACGGGATCGCCACGAGCGAGCACTGATCGCCGAAGGTCAGCGGAGGGTAGGTCTCCCAGGAACAGCCGGCCTTGTCCAAGGCGGAAACGATGTCCGCGTACTTGAGCCCTGCGGGGAAGGTGCCCACCCCCTCGACAACCGACGGGGGGAGCTCGACGACGTCACGCCAGGTCTGGACGCAGATGTTGGAGACCTTGCGGCAGCGGCAGACACTCAGCTCCAGGTCTCCGTAGGCGAAGAGCCGTGGCCACTTTCTGCTCCGGCTCATCGTTCCGATGTCCCATGGTTCGCCGAGTGCCGCGGTCACACCGTTCCAGTCGGCTCCACTGAACACCGGGCCCAGACGGCCCGTTTTCGCCATGCCGGTCAGTGCATCGAGTATCTCCACGAGGCGGAGCCTGACAGGTGCCTTGACCAGCAGTCCAGCGGTTTCAGGGGGGTCAACGTCGGCGGCGCCCATGGCCCGGGCCGTTTCGCGGTCGGCGCGCAGTCCGTTGGTGTGCCGCTCGATAGCGAGACGGCTTCGCGTTTTCCGCCACAGGGAGACGGTTAATGGTGGGAGTCGGGTATCGGAACTGCCCGAATGCCTACGCCTATGGCGCCTACGCCTATACCTATGCCTCAGCCGGTGCGGACCCACGCTGTGAAGGCGTCGGCGAGTCCGGGCGGGTTGGCGGTCTCGGTCCGGCGAGCGATCCCATCGTAGTACTCCAGCTCGTGAAGGATCACGGGCACCGGCTTGCCGATTGCGCTCTCGATGGCGCCATCGTTGTGGAGGTCGCAAGCGAGCCGGACGCATGCCTGGTTGAAGTTGGCTTCAATCAGCGAGGCGGTTGGCCCCACGGTTGTCAACCAGTCCTCGAGGCGCGTGGGCTCGTCGTCGTACCAAAGTCCGAGTTCTCTGATCCACTGGCGGCGTGCTGCAGCTCCGTCGGGGTCTCGGGTGAGGTCGCCGATGACCGTGAGCTCGTTCTGTAGCCAGAAGGCATAGTTCCAGCGGGCTTCCGCCTCGTCGGAGGCGGCCGCGATGCTGCGTCGGAACTGAACTTCGGTGTTGTATCCGATGCTCAGGGTGGGCTGTCGTGGGTCGTCCCTCTCGTTGTCGATGAAGAACGAGATGACGTAGATGTCCTCTGCCTCAGCCGCTGAGATCGAGCTGATCGCTCGCTCGGCAAGGGTTCGGAGATGGTCCTGGAAGGTCACGCGGTTGGAGCCTTTCGGGTGCGGTTGCTGAGTGACGCTGCGCGCTGTCGGTGATGGGGCATTGGTTGAGAAGTGCGGTGTGAGTGTGCTGGCACCTGCCCATGCGGGGTCTGTAGTTTCACCGGTCACTTCTGGGATGCCGGGACGAGAGCGGGGGCGGCCTTGAAGGAGATGGCCTCCATGAGCGGCTTGCGCTTGGTGTTGTGGAAGGCCGCAATGCGCCACTGGCCGTCCGGCTCCCGGACCAGGGTGTAGGTCTGGACCTTGGTCAGTTTCTTCGGCTTGCTGCCCTTGTAGCTGTCGCCGCGGCCGGTGATCACAGCGGTGTCTGGACCGTAGAAGCGGACGTCCAGGATCTCGTCGGCGAGCTGTGTGCCGTTGAGGAATTTGGCGAACAGCGTCCGGTGGCTGTCGATGATGTCGCGGCGGCCCTGGTAGTACGTGCCGACGAAGGTGACGTACGTGGCGTCCTGTGTGAACTGCGCACCGTACGTGTCGGCGTCGTGGCGCCGCCAGGCGTCGACGAGTGAGGCGATCACCGTGGTGACGGCATTCCGATCGTCCGTGGTGGGCATGGAATCCTCCAGGTAGTTACACTGATGCAGATATTGCACGTAGACATTATCTGCATGTGTGCAGCTACCTACGCAAGGGGCACCCAGGGACATGGCAGACCTGACGCCGGCAGACGAGCACCTGGTCTTCCGTCAGTACCTCGACGCTGTGGGACTCCACGGCATGGCCGGGGCGGAAGCGGTGGGGCTGAGCGCCTCCGAGTGGTACGCGCTCAGCCAGATCGCATTGGAAGGCACGCTCACCTCGGGAGAACTGGCCGCACGTACCGGTCTCACCACCGGGGCGACCACTCGCCTGATCGACCGCCTGGAGCGAGCCGGATTCGCCCGCCGGGCTGCCGATCCGGACGATCGACGCAAGGTCATCGTCGAGCCGGTGGCCGACTCCCTCGACCAGATTGAGAAGGTGGTCGGGCCTGCCCGGCGCCAGATCGCCGAGGTTCTCAGTCGCTACACGCCGGACCAACGCGCCGTTCTCTTCGACTACTTCGCTCACGCCGCCCCTGCTTTCCGGGCGGCCACCGAGGAGATCCGGGACGCAGCAGCACACCGTCGTCAGGGCAAGGGTGGCGCGGCGGGCCGCCCGCTTCCACGTTCCTGTCGTCACGGCTACACAACGGACGCTGCCCACGACACCAAGAGTGTAGATCTCGGT
>NZ_JBSGZA010000008.1:0-356276 GCF_053610745.1 Streptomyces sp. NPDC054866 | reverse complement strand
CCGACGCCCCGGCCCACTGTTTGGGGGGGCCCCCCCCGTGTTTCAGGGGCCCCCCGAGACCAGGCTGCCCCGGCTCCGCTGGGGGGGGGGGGGCCCCCGGGGGGGGGGGGGGCCCCCCCGCCGAGTCGGAACCGGCAAGCGAACGTGCCCGCAGAGCGGGCCTGTTCGAGCGCGGTCGCGCCGGGGGAGGCACGCGGCTTACGAATCGGAGCTTCCAGGTAGTGATCCAGATCCAGGCGGCAAGCGCCCTTCGCGATCAGACGCTCGCGCCGGGCCGCCCGCTTCCACGTTCCTGTCGTAAACCACCAGGTGAGAAGCGTGAAGCACGACTCTGACCCACTTGCCGATCAGCCGGCCCGGCACCCAGTACCGGTTCGGGCGGACCGCGATCTGGCTGTAGCGGTCGACCCTCGGAGTGAAGAGCCGGCCCGTTCGCCTAGGAAGCTATTGCAAGAAGCTGTCAATGGGCACCGCGTCGTACTCCGCCGCGCCCGCCGTGGTGATGCCGCTGGCTGAGCCGGGCAGCCGCAGAGAGTCGAAGGCGCTCACATGCAGGTCGGCTTTTCCGTCGCCGTTCGTTTCGCGCAGCCGTACCAGGCCACCGAACTGGTCATCAGCCGTCAACGGACCTGGCACGCCAGGGGTGTTGCGGGCGAACCACTGCGAACCGGCACCGGGCAGGCCGCTCGCCCGCCCCTTGAACACATGCACGCCGCCCGCGTAGTCCTGGCCGTCGATCTCCTCGCCCCGCACGCCGACCGCGAGATCCGCGTAACCGTCGCCGTTGACGTCGCCCGCCGAGACGGATGAACCGAACTCGTCGTAGTTCTCCGGGGATCCCGCGACGCCACTCGTCGACTGGGTGAGGCGGGCGCTTTGGGACGGGCCGCTGGTGGCGCCGTACCAGACACTGACGCGACCCTTGTGCTTCGAGTAGAGGGATGTGCCGATGGCGATGTCGCCGTAGCCATCCTTGTCGAAGTCGGCGATGACACCGTCACCACCGCGTTCGGAGCTGCCGCCGTTGCCGGACTGGGACTCCAGGCGCAGGCTCTTGCCCGGCGTGAGCGAGCTCGCGCCACCCTTGATGAACCAAGCGTCGGACGCGATGGATTCGGAGCTGACCACGTCACCGATGATCGCGAGGTCGGTCTTCTTGTCGCCGTTGACCTTGCCGGAGATCAGGGCCGAGGCGTAGAAGGACGTCGTCTTGTCGAGCTTGGTCACGGTGCCGGTGGTGCCGGAGCGCTTGAGCGGGCCGCGGTAGACGTAGGTCATGGATTCGTTGATGACGGCCAGGTCCTGCTTGCCGTCCCCGTTGAAGTCGCCGGTCGCCAGGTCCTTGCCCATGTAGTTGTTGCGGCCCGGGTTCTTGTTCGGGAGAGTCGTGCCCTTGGACAGACCGGAGGCGGAGCCCCACAGGACCGTCACGGCGCCCTGGTCGGCACCGTGGGAGCCGTTCTCGCCGGTCGCCGCCACCGCGAGGTCGCCGTATCCGTCACCGTCGAAGTCCGCGGCGGCCCGTACCTCGCCGAACATGTCATCGGCCTCGTCGCCGCCGGGCACGCCGGGGCTCGCCTGGGTGATGCGCTGCTGTGTGGAGCCGGGCCCGGTGGCGGTCCCGAAGACCACGGTGACGCCACCGCCCCCTCTGGCGCTGAAACTCGAGTACGCGTAGTCGCGGTAGCCGTCGCCGTTGAAGTCGTCGCCGTGCTTCGCGGGTGCGGCGCTCGCTGCCGCGGCGGGCAGGGTGAGAGGGACGAGGCCCGCCACCAGGAAGGTGGCGAGCGAGGTCGTTGTGCGTATATGCATTGGTTCTGGGGTTCCTTGTGAGCCGAAGGGTGGTGAGAGTGAAGAGGCGCAGACGGTGGGCAAGTTGGTGACCTGGGCGCCGAAAGGTGCGTGGTCAAGTGGTGCGTGGGGGTGCCGCGCCGTTCACCGGAAGTCGTCCCGAGTGACGCGTGGGGTCGGCGAACAAGAGACCGGTGGCGGGGTCGAAGGGTTGTACGTGGGCGCCAAGGAACGTCGCAAGTGCTTGCGTAAGTGCTTGGTAGGGCCTGTGTTGAACCGCCGCCGTCAGCGCGGAGAGCGATCGGCGGGCAGGCGGGCCGAGTGTCCGCGCGCAAGCGGGCGTTCAAAACCAGGCTCTCGATGTGCCGGCATGGCAGTCGGCCCCGGCACGCGTGGTGGACACGTTCGCTGAGGCCAACGCCTGGCTGTGATCCAGCATCACTGCCGACCAACCGGGCTCCCGGTCCGAGTCCCTCCGGGACGCGGCGCTGTACTCAGACCGCGACGGAGAGCAGGTCCACCACGAAAACGAGTGTCGATCCCGCCGGGATCAACGGCGAGGGTGACTGGTTGCCGTAGCCGAGGCGCGGGGGAACGATGATCTCGCGCCGGCCGCCGACCTTCATCCCTCTGACTCCGCGGTCCCAGCCCTTGATGACCTTGCCACCGCCCACGGCGAACTTGAACGTCTGACCCCGGTCCCAGGAGGCGTCGAATTCCTTTCCGGACTCGAAGGTGACCCCGACGTAGTGAACCTGGACGACCCTGCCCGGCTTCGCCTCAAGCCCGTCCCCGACGACGAGGTCGCGGGTTGTCAGTTCGGTGGGCGCATCACCCTCCGGAAGGCCGACCTCGGGCTTCGTCAGTCCACTCATTGCAGCCTCGTTCCCTCGCCGCCGGAAGTCCTCGTACATACCAGCCGGATACAGACCAGCCAGGCGCATGGTCACTCTATGCGGTAGATCATCATGCCGTCGTGAACGCTGATCTCCGGGAGTGCACGAAGCCCAACGGAGCACGATGCTTCAGCGTGACTGGGCGTTCTACGTCATCGGTACATCGGTACGCTGCGCCCGTACTCGATGATGGCGATGCCCGGCTCCCCCGCGTCCGCAGGTATGGCCCCCGTGCGTCGCCTGGTGGCGCGTGGCCCGCTGCGCGGAAGATCGTTCCAGCCTGCGCTGGTAGCGGTCGTGGACTCCGACCGAGAGGTACCTGGGACCTGAGACCTGAGGGGGCGTCGACTCTGGACCTAAGGCGACAACCCTTACGCGGTCTCACGCGCACCCGGCTCCTCACGATCGAACATCGGGGCAACGCTCCGCGACGACTCCCCCAGATCTATCGATCGCGGCCGTCACGCCGTCATCGCCGGACTCGCTGGGTCTGTACGCGAGTTCGGGGTGGTGTCACAGGCACGAAGCGCCTGTGACACGGCCTCGCTGCGGTGAGCGACACAGAGATCGTCGTGCACCGCAGCAACGCGGTTTCACTCCCCCGGCACCGGTCCCTCCCTGAGAGGGACACGGAGAAGAACCGGCATGCGGATGGCCCGTCGTACTGGGCGGCTACTGACGCGCCCTCAGATTCGTTACGCGCGCAACGCCTGCGCCAGCGCGTCCACGGTCACGCCCACGACAGCCAGGAGCTGCGCCGGGCTCGCCCCGGCCCTGCTCATGACGGCGAGCGACTGGTTCACAGCCGCCACGTGTACAGCGAAGGCTTCGGCGTCCTTGTCGGTCAGTCGGCCGGCCTTCAGCGCGGTGCGCAGGCGCAGGAGCTGGAGGCCGAGCGCCTGCTTGGCGTGCGCTGCGACGCTCGGGCTCAGCGCCGGGATTGCCATGGCTGACTGGGTAACCAGGCATCCATCAGGTAGTTCGGGATCGGCGATGCGCTCGAGGGTGACGTCGAAGAACGCACGAACAGCGGCAACGGGTTCCGAGGCTGCACACGACAGGGCGTCGTCGTACTTCTCGCCGTAGCGCGCGGCGTACAGATCCAGGCAGCGCAGGAAGAGCGTGTCCTTGGCGCCGAGGGAGGAGTAGATGGAACTGCGGTTCAGGCCGGTTGCCCGAGACAAATCGTCCAGTGAGGTGTCGGCGTAGCCGACGCGCCAGAACTGGATCATCGCGGCGTCGAGCGCCGTGTCCATGTCGAACTGCTTCTTGCCTGCCACGCGGCACTTCCTTGCCGATGCGTCGATGGTTCGGACTGTGTTGCGCACCATTCTATCTTGAACCGACCAGTTCAAGATGTGTAGCCTTCAAGCATCGTCATGGCCAGGCATACGGCGCACTTCGCGACCGCGCGAGAAACGCACCACGTGGCCCCCCAGCCACCGCGTCAGCTACACCGCCCCAACCGCACACCTGACACCGATGGAGGATCCCCGTGACCAGCCCGGCAACCAGCACTCCGCATGCCGTCGAAAGCAACCCCATCCGCGACCTGCCCCTGCAGCACCTGGCCGGGTTCACTCACCGCTGGGTCGACGCGGACGGCGTCCGCCTTCATGTCGTCGAAGGCGGACGGCCGAGCGGCCCGGCCGTCGTCCTGCTCGCCGGATTCCCGCAAACCTGGTGGGCCTGGCGAAAGGTGATGCCCGACCTCGCCCACCGGTTCCACGTCATCGCGATCGACCTGCCCGGGCAGGGCCACTCCGAGCGTCCGGAGCGCGGCTACGACACGCACGCGGTCGCCGCGCAGGTCCACACCGCCGTGAAGGCTCTCGGAGTGTCGACTTACACCCTGGTCGCCCACGACATCGGCGCCTGGGTCGCTTTCTCCCTCGCCCTCAACTTCGAGACCTACCTGCGCGGGGTCGCTCTGCTCGACGCCGGAATTCCCGGTATCACTCTCCCGGAGGCGATTCCCACCGACCCGGATCTGGCGTGGAAAACCTGGCACTTCGCGTTCCACATCGTGCCCGACCTGCCCGAGACGCTGCTTGCCGGCCGCGAACGCGAGTACGTCGGCTGGTTCCTGAAGATGAAGGCCCTGTCTCCTGACACGTTCGACGACGCCGAGATCGACCACTACGCGCAGGCCATCGCCGCCGACGGCGGCCTGCGCGCCTCCCTCGCGTACTACCGATACGCCGCGGAGTCAGCGCGTAAGAACCGCGAGGCACTCAAGGATCGGCACCTGACGGTGCCGATCCTCGGAATCTCCAGCAGCCACGGCTCCGTTCCGGACATGGCCGCCTCCATCAGCCCATGGGCCGACAACACCACCCGAATTGTCGTGCCCGACGCTGGACACTTCATCCCCGACGAGCAGCCCGAAGCTGTCGCCGCCGCGATAGCGGACTTCATCGCCGACGACGACTGACACCCGTCGGACCTGGACGACGACTGACACCCGTCGAACCTGCCCGACGCGCCGCCCGGGGCCGCGCGAAACTCAGACCAACCACGACGTCTGACTGCCGTACTAAAGCCTGCTGCAGAAGGCTGCGGGCTGGGCATTTCGTGTACGAGTGGGGTGCTGCGGGCTGCAGGAGTCGGTCCGTCCCGCCGTCTCGTTCGGGTGTTCTCTATGTGAGACGGCGTCCCGGGATCTCCGCAGGGATGCTTATGGTGGTGCGCATGTTCGGACCCGCCCGTCAGCTCGCTCTCGCGCTCTTCGCGGCCACGCCGTGGAGCGTCGACGACGCGCTCTGTCGCCGCTGACGCTTCGCTCCGCGCTCACGCGAGCCTCGCCTGTCCGATCCCCTCCCGTTCCCGGAGACCCCGTTGACCACCGCTGCCGATGTCGGGGCGCCGCCCCGGACCGCCCTGCTCACTCCTGCCCCCACCTCCGCCCCCGCCCCTCAGGCCGAGGCCGCGCCGCCGGTCCGGCGGGTGCCGCTGACGGTTGCCGGCGCCATCGGGGTCGTACTCACCGGTTACGTCTTCGCGGAGCACGGGGCCAAGCCCGGCGTCCTGCTGCTGCTCGGCCTCGGGCTGGGGTTCGCCCTGTTCCACTCCCGGTTCGGCTTCACCTCCGCCTGGCGTCAGCTGGTGGCCGTCGGCAACGGCACCGGGCTGCGGGCCCACACTCTGCTGCTCGGCACCACCGCGACGCTTTTCGCCCTGGTCATCGGCACTGGCAGCGGCCTGTTCGGTTCGGTGCCCGCGCCCAGCGCCGGGCCGATCGGAGTGGCGCTGCTCGTCGGCGCCTTCCTCTTCGCCATCGGCATGCAGCTCGGCGGCGCCTGCGCCTCCGGAACCCTCTTTGCCGTCGGTTCCGGCCAGGGCACGATCGTGCTCACTCTCTTCGGCTTCATCACCGGCTCCACCCTCGCCGCCTGGCAGTTCGGTCTCTGGAACGATCTGCCCGCGCTCGACCCGTATGTGCTGTCCGACCACATCGGCTGGTTCGGCTCCTGGGCGATGACGATCGCGGTGCTCGCCGGGATCTGGTTCATCGCCCGCGTCGTGCAGGCCCGCCGCACTCCCCCGCCGGTCGGTAACCCGCCCTCGGCGCGCGGTGTCTTGCGTCGTACGGTGCGGGGTTCCTGGCCGCTGGCCGCAGGCGCCGTGGTCCTTGCGTTGCTCGGCGCCGGCGTGCTGCTCGTCTCCGGCGGTGCCTGGGGTGTCACCAGCGCATTCGCCCTGTGGGGCTCGAAGGTCGTCGGCGTGCTCGGCGGCGCGCCGGAGTCCTGGGCGTTCTGGCAACAGCCCGGCAGCGCGGCCCAGTTGTCGGGGCCGGTGCTGGCTGACAAGACCAGCCTCACCGACATCGGCATCATGATCGGCGCGGCCGTCGCCGCGGCCGCCGGCGGCGTGTGGCAGCTGCACCGCAACATCCCCGCCCGCACCGCGCTCGCCGCCGTCATTGGCGGCATCCTGATGGGCGTCGGCGCTCGTCTCGCCGGCGGCTGCAACATCGGCGCCTACCTGGCCGGCATCGCTTCCGGGTCCCTGCACGGCTGGATCTGGGCCGCCGTAGCGATCCTCGGCACCTGGGCCGGCCTGCGCCTACGTCCGCTGTTCGGGTTGGGCAACCCGAAGCCGACCGACAGCGTCTGCTGACCTGTCGGGGCCTGTCGGGGCCTGTCGGGGCCTGTCGGGGCCTGTCGGGGCCTGTCGGGGCCTGTCGGGGCCTGTCGGGACATAACCTCACCGCAGCTTTCGTGCGAAATCCCGCAAGTCGGCCGTGAAAAGGCCGGGCTGCTCGAAGGCGGCGAGAGGCCAAGGCCCTTGGCATTACTCGCAGTTGAGTACGAGGCCCTGCGCCTTGACGTAGTGAGCGGTGACCCACCCCTTGGGCATGTTGACCCGGTACCAGGAACCCACTTGCCGCAGCCGACACCACCACGAGGACCAGCTGACCGCCAGAAGCAGCATTCGCCTTCACCGCGGCCCGGTCCGTGTACATCAGCGGCCGGCTTCTGGCCAGTGGTACGGGTCCGGCTGCTGGGGGACCTGCTGTTGCTCCTCAATGCCCAGTGACCAGCGGCGATCTCCCGCTCACCGTCGACCACGTCGAGGAGACGGAGGGAAAGAGCCGCGGCCGGGGACTGGGGCGCCTACGCCGCCGTTGTCGCCGGCCGGAAGCGCCCGCGAGCCATAGCAACACGCGCTCGGCTACTCAAGGCCGCCGTTGCTCTGGAGAAGCTGGGCGTTGATCCAACCGCCCTCTGCAGAGCAGAGAAACGAGACAAGATTCGCGCAGTCCTGCGGCACACCGAGGCGCCCCAGGGGCGTGACACGGATCAGGTCCGCCTTCTGCTCGCCAGTCATCCACCCGGTGTCGGTCGGCCCGGGATTTATCGCGTTGCAGGTCACTCCCAGGCGGGCGAGCTCATGGGCGGCCGCCAGCGTGATGCGGTCCATTGCTCCCTTGCTCGCCCCATAAGGCAGGTTGCCTGCGGTGTGGTCGCTGGTCAGGCTGACGATGCGCCCGCTGCCATGCCGTCCGCGGAACCGCAGCCCGTACTCCCGGATCAGCAGCCAGGTTGCCCGCGCATTGACCGCGAAGTGAAGGTCGAAGCTCTCCACCGTGGTGTCCAACAGGCCGGAGTCGACCGACTCGCAATGACAGAGCACCAGCGCGGTGACGTTTCCAAGTTCACGTTCGACGCTGTCAAAGAGCTGAGCCGGTACGTCCGGGTCACTCAGATCCGCCTCGACGGCAAACGTTCTCGCTCCAAGGGACGCCACCTTCTTCTGCAGCTCTTCGGGCGCCCCCGGCTCCATGCCCCACTGCATCCGCACGTCGTACGGAGTCCAGTACGTGAAGGCCACATCCCACCCGGCCCGAGCCAGATTCAGTACCACGGACGCCGCGATCCCCGACGAACGTCCCGCCCCTGTGACCAAGGCAAGCGGGCGTCCCGCCTCTCCCACGTCCTGCTGGCTCCCCACGCGCGTCTCACCCGTCATGAACCTCATCCTGGCGGGCCGCCCTTCACGCGGCACCCGATTTTCACCGGCGCTGCCACGCTCACACGCGGAGATCCAGCCACCACAGGGCACACAAGACGCAGGTCAGATTGGCATTCGGGCGCTTCCCATCCCGACACGATGCGGCGGTCGAACTCGGCCAGCTCGAGAGAACTTCAGCTGCTCATCCAAGCCGCTCAAGGCGACCCACAACCGTGATGCCAGGCTCCTACTCAAGAGCATCTACGCCAAGAACACGATGCTCGCCGACACCGAAGACGACGCGTTCCTCGTAATGATCACATCCTGAAGGCGTCGGGGGCGGCCAGCACCTGCTGGCCGCCCCCCCCTGGCCGGGTCAGCCAGCGGGGAAGAACTGCACCAGATAGCGTTCGATGCCGACGACCGGCTCCGGTGACTCCCGAAGCCCAGCGAGCTCAGCACGACCCGTGCAGTGCGCCCGTACCCGCCACGGGCCTTTCCTGCCGAGCTTGATCAGGTCGTCGGTACGCCCCAACGAGGGTGTCCACACTGCGACATCACCGCTCACCGAATCAAACCCCACCTCGCCCCGCACATCCCACACGGCGCCATCCTCCACGGGCGCGTCCCCGCCCCAGACCTGCACCGACACCGCCGCCGTATGCGTGTGGCCGGCACTGCAGACATCGACACGACCGGGAAACGCGTTCACGAACACATCGGCGTTGAAGGCATCGGGAAACTCGACCGGCAGGTCAGCGTCCCAGGACTCCTGAAACGCGAACGCGAAGGAGTCCACGAAGACATCCAGTCGCAGCTCCTGGACCAGTTCAGCCACGAAGGTCACTCCCACCCGAACGTCCCCGACAAGGACCACGATCGTATGGCCGCGCCCTCACTCGGGGGCCGCTGAGACGTCGTTGCAATCGGTCAGCTCTCCTGTCATCGCCCCAGCAAGCGGGCCTGTTCCTTCTTGAGCGCGGAGAATCTCTGGCGCGCGTAGGTGGCAAGTTCCTCGCTGGGGAATGACACCACCGAGAGGTGCTGGTCGTGGTTTCCCTGCATCCACCGGGCGGCTGTGATCTCGTAGCCCGACACATGCGCACACAGTTGGAGCAGAAGCGGCGGCATCTCTGGTGGGTGCGGCTCGTTTCGAGTGAGCTCGGCGATCCTGCGGTGCGGGCGTAGCCCTCCTGATCGCTGGTGGGGTAGAGCTGTTGATGTTCTTGAGCGACACGGAATCACCAGTACGTTTCGAGGTCCCCGTTGGCGGTGATAGCGCGGAGTTGCAGCACGGCTTCGGCGCCGTCGAGTACCCAGCGTGCCCCGCCCAGGCGGTCGGCCATGAGCAACGAAACCCACCGCGTCCCCCCTAAACGCCCGACACGGTCGAAGCGACCAGCCTTCACCACCAGCCCACCGCCCCCAATGGATCCTCTGCCCTCTCGGGCTTCTACCGCCTGGCCAGCAACGACCCGGACTTGAGGAAAGGCCCGGATTGAGACGGTGCTGGGCACACACAGGCCTGTGTGTGCCCAGCACCGGTGGTGTGGGAGGTCAGATGAATGCGACTGCGGCGGCCCCGCCGAGCGCAGCCAGCACGAATGCCAGTGTCTCCTGCCAGCCCTTGAGTCGCTTCTTGTCGCCGTGTGTGCTGAGCAGCATGACGGAATTGGCGGCGTAGCCCGGTACCAGGACACCGAGAACGCCGAGCAAGCTCAGAGTGCCGATGCTCCACTCGAAGTCGATACCGCTGAACACGGCTTTGGCGACCAGGGCCAGTGCGGCGACGGAGTACACCAGGCCGGGGCCGAGCCTGATGTCGTCACGCTTCCGGGGCGCCGCTTCGCCTTTCGCATGGTGGCGCCAGTGCCGCCGTTCGGTGCCGAAGCGGGCGAGCAGCATGATGATGATCTCCGCGGCCAGAACGGCAACAGAGAGGTGTTCCAGGGTCACTTGTCCACCTCAGACAGTGTCAGGTGCAGGCCTTCTGAATGGCGCTGATGCCGATGAACGCCTTTACGGCCTCCCGCTCCTTTGAACCTACGTGCTTGCCCTTCATGAAGCGCCAGAGGATCGTGGCTGTCTTCTTGGCGCCGTAGCTCTTGAACAGCTTGACGGCACGGGCCACCTTGACGCCCGAGCCGGCGGGGACGAAGGAGATGAGCACCCCTGCCACAGCCGCGGAGCAACCGACGATGAACTTGGTCTGGTCCCACCAGCCGAAGGCAACTACGGGAGCCTTCTCACCGCTCTCGGCGGCCAGGTTCTGGAGAGTGGCGTAGCGGACCTTCTCGTTGGCCAGAACGGGCAGCATGGCGGCTTGAGCATCGGCGTCGCCGGGGTAGGCGGCCTCGGCGGTCTGCTGGGCGGTGGGTGATGTGGGCAGCGCCGCAAGGCGCTCGCGCAGGCCGTTGGCGTCGATGGTGCGGGTGAGCGAGATCTCCAATGCGTTGGCAAACTGGCTCTCGCTGATACCGAGTTCGGCTATGCCGTCGGCCAGGGCCTTGCCCTGCTCCAACTCATCGGCGGTGAAGCCGTCTTGGTCGCTCCGCCCGGCCGCATTGGAGTCCTCGGCGCCTGCCGCGGCGGCGGTCATAGACGTGGCGGCCGGGGTGCGAGGAATGGCGACAGCCGCCTGCGCTCCGGTGCTGGTGGCGAAGACCGCACCGGCCGTGAGCGCAGAGACGAGTACGGCGGTGCGCGTGAGCATGGTGCAATTGATCGTTCTGTTGGACATGTGCCCGAAGTTCCCCATTCTGAGCGGTTTTTGGGTACGGCAGAACAACCCCCACTCCTGTATGAGCGGAAAGGGGGACCGTACCCGGATGGTCGAGGATCACCTCATCACGGAATGATCATGATAGCTATGACGAAAGGCACACTTCCGCCTCAGCGGTTCCTCAACTGCACAGATGGTCAACAAACGTCACGAAAGCCTCTGGCAGGCCCAGCACCCACCGCCGGCCCGATCGCGGAACGCCCAAGCTCGGGCCGGTCACTCGAAACGAACCGCACCCATCTCTGGTTCGCTCAACAGGTCCGCGTGCTTGATGACCAGGTCGCGCATGGCCTGGATGTTCGGCAGGAAGACGGTCGTCACCCACAGCCGCCACTCGGTGAGCTCTTCTGACGTTCCACGAACGCACCGCGATGACCGGTGACGACATCCCGCCGCTCCACCACCAGGTCCGGCAACCACCGGCTCCCGCAGTGCCTGACGACGGCGGCCTCGGGCGAGGCGGGGCCGCGTCGGCTACGCGGCCCCGTGAGGAGGTGCAGTGTCTCGGGGTGCTCAGCGGTCCTGGGCGAGGGCGTACAGCTCGCCGAGCAAACTCCCCTCGGTGGAGATGAGTTCATCGAAGGGGCCCTGCTCCCGGATGGCGCCCTGCTCGAGAACGATGACCCTGTCAGCCATCCGTACGTTGTCGAGCCGGTGCGTGACTACCACCGTGATCCGGCCCGGAGCCATGGCCCGCAGTTCCCGGAAGATCTGGTGCTCTCCTCGGGCATCCATCTCGCTGGTCGGCTCGTCCAGCACGAGCACTGCCGGCTGACGGTACATCGCCCTCGCGCACGCCAGACGCTGCCACTGACCACCCGACAGCTCGTGACCGCCCCACACCGACCGGGCGAGCAGCGTTCCCAGTTCATCCGGGAGCTCCCGCAGCGCCTTGGTCATGCCGACCCGCTCGGCGGCATTCCAGATCCGCTCGTCGCCGAACTCCCGGGGCTGGCCCAACGTGATGTTCTCCCGGGCGGCGAGCGGCCAGTGCCCATTCTTTTGCGGGACCAGGCCTACGTGCCGCCACACCGTGTCCGCGTCCGCGCCGGCCAGGTCGGTGTCGTCCCATCGAACCTTGCCGTCGGTCGGCACGGTCAGCCCGGTGAGCATCCTGATCAGCGTCGATTTGCCGGCGCCGTTCTCCCCGACCAGGGCGACGACTTCGCCGCGGTTCAAGGTGAGCGTGATCGACTGTACGGCCGCGGCCTCCTTGCTCGGGTAGGTGTAGGAGGCTCCTTCCAGGTGGATCTGCTGTGGAGACTTGACCTGCGCGGTGCCGCGGGCGGCAGTCATGGCGCGGACCTCGTCGATGAAGGTGTAGTAGTCGGAGAGGTAGAGGCCGTGATGGAACATCACCGTCGAATACCGGATGATCGAGTTCAGCGCGCGGCCCGCGGTCTGGGAGGCGACGACCGCGGTGCCCGCGATCGCGGTCGACATGGCGCCGGCGAGGACCAGCCCGGCGAGCGAGGCCCACATGCCGAGGGTGAAAAGGCCGCCCAGGGAAGCTGCAAGCAGCGTGATCCGCAGATACGGGCGAGCCCCGGCCACCTCCCTCAACTCGACCCGATCGCACATGGAGCGGTACCAGAAGTGCAGGTAGCCACGCATGGTGTTGGCCCGCAGCTCGTCGGCGAGCTCGGCCGTCGTCAGCCACCAGCGCATCATCCCGCGCACATTGCGAGCGGAGACCGTCTGGTCGTGGACGCGGTAGTCGACCCGCGCGGCGATCACGCCTCCCAGACCGCGGGGGACGACCGACAGCAGCAGGACTCCGAGGAGCAGGGGGTGCAAGGAGGTGAGGACCGCGGCCGCGGAGGCGAGTTGGACGAACCCGTTGGTGAGGGTCTTGGCGTCGACGGCGAGGTCGACGGCGCGCAGCGCGCCGACCTCCGCCGCTTGGCTCCGGTCGCCGAACCCTTCCGCGTCGTAGGCGGCGAGTTCGGCCCGCATGTGGAGATCGACGAGTTGCAGATCCGCGGCGGAGGCGATCTTCGGGTTCAGACGCCGGGTCGCCCAGTCCGCGAGAATCCACATCGTCGCGCCGGTGGCCATCGCGACGACGGCGACGGTCAGCGCCGGCCACGCGTGGGCCAGGCCCTCGCGCGGGTCGTCGACCATCAGCTGCGGCAGGGCCTTCGCGACGGCGGTGAGCATGACGGCCGTGCCGATGCCGGACAGCAGCTGACACACGACGATCGTCAGGGCCATGCGCCGGTCGACCGTCCACGCCAGGCGGGCGGTCTGGATCAGCGCCGCGGGGATCCGGCGAGCCATGTCCCACAGACTGGCCTCGTCCATCGCCCTCCGGTGCTTGCGCCCGTTGTAGTCGAGCTCCGGCGGCGCTGAGGGCTGCGGAACGCCCGTCCGAGCCGTCGGCACGGTCAGCGTCTCCTCGTGCCCGCAGGCCGCGCCCGTGGCCGGGGCCGTGGTCGGGGCTGGGGTGGCGGGCTTGTCGTGCGGTGCGGTCACGCGGCCACCCCCGCCATCAGCCGGTCCAGGGTGCGCCGTCCGCGTGCGGTGACGTCGGGGTCGTCGTGGTCGGGACCCCAGGTCAAACAGCTGACCGCGTCGAGCGCCGCCAGACCCTGCAGGGCGTGCTGCTCCTCGGCGGTGAGGTCGCGGCCGTAGCCCTGGAGGCATGCGGCCCGCAGGTCGGGCCGATCTGCCCAGGTGGCGCAGGCCATCCGTACGAAGTCCTGCACCGCGGTCGCGAAACGAGATCTCTCGAAGTCGATCCACCCGGCCGTCTGTTGGGCCTGCGACCACATCAGGTTGCGCTCCCAGGCGTCGCCGTGGATGTACGCGAGCGGCAGCGGGGGCAAGGTGCGCAGCTGCTCGGCCAGGCTGCGCACCAGCTTCTGCTCCGGCGCGGTCAGCCGGTCCCCGGCCGCGCGGAGGTGTCTGTCGGCGCCATCGGCTGCGGCCTGCAGCGCCTGCTCCGCTTCGGCGCGCCGAGGGCCGGACAGGTCACCGGCCGCGTGAAGGCGGGCCAGCAGGGCGCCGCCTTGCCGGTGAGCTCTGGCTTCCTCCGCGGGGGTGAGCATCAACTGCTCGAGGGGCCGTCCCGGGACGGCGGTCAGGAGCAGGGCCAAGTGGTCCGCGCTCGAGGCGCGCAGCTGTGGTGCGCCGCCGACGCCGAGTGCCGGGGCAGCGTGACGCAGCGCCAGGGTCTCGCGCTCGTACATCACGGCCTTGGGGCAGATCTTCAGGTAGAAGCGGACGTCTCCGGGCAGGTCGAGCTGAAAGACGCGGGAGTTCTCGCGCGGGTGAGAGACGTCCCGGACAGCGGGCCGGGCGCCCAGTACCCGGCTGGCCCACGCGAGCAGGTCGGGGGCCGGCGTGCTCGGGTTGGTCATGCCCCCCACCCCGATGACGGTCGTGATGCCGAGGCGAACAGGGCACGACGTACGTCGACCGGACGTCGGAACGCGATGGCCTCAGCAGGAGGGTTCTCGAACACACGGAGGGCAGTAAACACGCGGACGGGATTCACGAAGTTCTCCTAGAAGGCAGGAAACGGATAGAGCACCCGGACAACTCCCCTGATCACAGGGCCGACACGGTCAACCTCGGGCGACGCATCGAGCGAAAGTTCGACGCCGGGAGCGTGGGGCAAGTGCTGTCGGCCTACACGTCCGGCACGGGCTGTTCGATTCAGCCTCACGGGGGACAGAGCGCTGCCGTAGCCCGAGCAGCGGATTGCATGACGGCATCGAGACCACGGGTCTCCTTCGGCGAGGGGCGGATGTGCTCCGTGGCGCACCCTCGCCTGCGCCACTGACAATCGACGGAGGCCGACACCGTGATCCGGTCATTCCGAGCGGGCCTGGCAGCGGCCAGATGATGGCGCCACCGGGTGCAGATGACCTGGGGCAAAGCCGGGAGAAAGGATTCTCGACCGCGGCGGCCGGGGCCCGGAATCAAGGGCCCGCCAATGTGGCTTGATCTGGCTTCCGGCCGGATGACCTTCCGGGGCGCCTGGCCCGCGAGCGGGTACGACGACAGCTAGCATCGGCACCTTCGACGCGGCATCCGTCCCCGCGCACGAGCAGACCCGCCGCCACGCCCGACGAACTTCGGCTGCCGCAGCGGTCCGCCCCGCGCACGGCCTCGATGAGAGACACGCCGCCAATCGGTCGCTGCTCGATCAATCAGGGCGAACCGCTCGTCACGTCGGGGGGTGACCACTCGTCAGGTCGCGAGGTGACCGCTCGTCACGTCGCCTGAGAACGTGTCCGCCCTGGCCTCGTGCTCCGCGGTGAACCGCTCGGCGGCCTCCCAGAGCTCCCCTTCGCGCTGCGGGTCGTAGGACTCCTGCGACGAGCGCGCCACACGGCTGCGGTCGACGTAGGAGCCGGTCGGCGCATGGGTCGTGCCGAGGACGACGTCGGATAGGTAACGGCCCGCGGCACTACGGCTGGTGGCGAACGGGGTGAGGGTCATCACCGGCATGATGCGGCGCATCGCGAACCGGGAGACGGGTCCTGCGTTGCGGGCGAGGCCGGTGCCGGGGACGAACCCCGGGTTGTAGGCGACGACGTCGATCCCGGCCGGCAGGCGACGCGCGTACTCGTGAACCAGGTAGATCGCGGCCAGCTTGCTCGTCGAGTACGCGGTGCGCCCGCCGGACGCGGTGTCCGGCTTGGGGAAGGCGCCCGTGCGGGCGAGGACGCCCGGGGACTTCCAGGCCGGGCCGGGCACCATGCCCATGTTGTGCTTGAAGTCGCCGAAGTGCGTGTCACTGGCGGTGATCACGATCCGGGCGAGAGCGATGAAATGGTCCTGGAGCAGTCGGACGAACAGGTGGTTGGCGAGCACGTTGACGGTGAAGGTGGCCTCGAAACCGTCTGGGCCCTCGGTCAGCGCGTTCGTGTACTGCATGCCCGCGTTGCCCACGAAGCCGCGCAGCGGCGGCAGTTCACCGCGGTCGAGCCGGTCGCGGATCTCGCCGGCAGCCGAGCGGACGCCGGCCAGGGAGCCGAGGTCCGCCGAGACGTGCGAGACCGTGTGCCCGCCCGCGCCGAGCTTCGCAGCGAGCTGCGCGCCGGAGGAGCCACGGGCCACGACCAGGAGGTGCGTATCCGGCGACTTGCGCAGGATGTGATCCGCGGCGACGCGGCCGATTCCGCGGCTCGCGCCCGTCATCACGATGGTGTGCTTCATGGAAGGCTCCTCAACTGGTCAACCGATGGCGTCCGGCTCGGGCGCATTTCCACGTTCGCCGGTGGCACCACCGCCAACCAGTGCCGTCCCCGTCACTAGGACTGGCAGTACCCAGGCTCATCCGGCGCCGCGCGGGGAGAATGAACCCATGGCTTCCTCCCGCTCCGGTTTCGCGGCCCTCCTGCGCGCCTGGCGCGACCGGCTGTCCCCGGCCGACGCCGGCTTCACGATGACTGACGGCCGTCGTGCCCCCGGACTGCGCCGCGAGGAGCTCGCACAGCTGGCCGGGCTCTCCGTCGACTACGTCCTGCGCCTGGAACAGGGACGCGCGAACAACCCCTCGGCCCAAGTCGTCGGCGCCCTCGCCCGGGCCCTTCAGCTCTCCCGCGCCGAGCGCGACCAGCTGTACCGCAGCGCCGGGCTCCTGCCGCCCCAGGACGGGACCGTCAGCACGCACGTGCCCCCAGGCATCCAACGGCTCGCCGCGCGCCTGGGCGACGTACCGATCGGGGTGTTCACCGCCGACTGGACCCTGGTCTGGTGGAGCACCACGTGGAGCGCCCTGCACGGCGACCCCGCCGTCCTTCCGGCCGCCGAACGGAACCTCGCCCGTGCACTCTTCGGCAACGGCGCCGCCCATGCCTCGATGCTTCCCGTCCAGTCCGAGCGCGGACAGGACGCCTTCGCGGAGTCGATCGTCGCCGACCTCAAGGACGCCATGTCCCGCTATCCCAAGGACGCCCAGCTCGATCGTCTCGTGCAGGAGCTGCGCGAAGTATCCGATGCCTTCGCCCATCACTGGGCCACGCAGACGGCCGCCGCCCAGCACACGACGGACCGCAAGACGATCCGGCATCCGGAGATCGGCGACATCCTGCTCGACTGCGACGTCCTCATCGTCCCCGGCGCAGACCTGCGGATGGTCACCTACACGGCGGCGAGCGGAAGCAGCGATGCGGGGAAACTGGACCTGCTCCGCGTCACAGGCGGCCGTACTGCCACCGCGCTCCCCTGACCGGCGGCGGCTACTGAGCGGGCTCGCCACGCCGGGTCGGCGGAGCTCGCCGCTGGCGCCGCCCCCTATCGGTCACGGCCCGAGCACGTAATCGACCTGATCCATCGCCCTCATCGAGGACGCGGTCCTGGCCGAGGCCGACCCGTACGACGCCCATCTGTTCGCTCAGCGTGTCGAGGCGCACCGCAACACCGAGCCTGGCGCGACCAGTTCGGGACGACCCCACCGAAGGAAGCCCTGGTGCACAACTTCGTGCTGCGGCTGCTCGCCGACCTCTTCGACAACCTGGTCGAACGGCCCTGTGCCGCCGACCGGCTCAGACGGGAGGTCTTCAACTCCACGGCTGCCTGTGCCGGTTGACAGGCGGGGTCGCAGTGAGATCGACTGTGCCCGAGGTAGCCAGGCGCACGTCCTCGGCGACCTGGGGGGCCTCAATCGGTGTTGTCAGTGCGGACTGGCACGATGACGCTCATGAGTAAGGTCATCAACTTCAACACCGCCGACCAGGCCGCCGTCGTCGCCTTTGTGGGCACCGGTGAGCTCACCAACAAGCAGCAGCGCACCCTGGGCGTTATCCGCGAGGAGGCGCACGCCAAGCAGCATGACCTCGACCGGCAAGGAGTCGACTGGGGTCTGACTCTCCCCGAAGCCCTGGAGCACTTGATAGCCGGGCGGGCCGACTCGGATGCCGACTGCGCGGGCAACGCCTACTACACCGCCCTGCAGAAGATCATCGACTGCAACGGGTCGGATTCCAGCACCCTGGGCAGCTACTCCAGCCCGTCCACCTTCTTCGGCCTGCTCGACAAGGAACTTACGCAGGCGGGCGTGCCCCGGGACCTGCTGCCCTACGACTTTCTGTACGCCGGGCCGCCCGAGCAGATCCCCTTCTACATCCCCTCCCCCATCGACGGCTCCCCGGACATCGGCCGCTGGCCGCTCGACAAGGCCAAGCCCGCGGCCGACGCGTACCGCGCAGTCCTGGACCAGATCGATCCGGACTTCCGCTACGACCTCAACGAGCTCATCGAGTTGCTGGACAACGAGGACGAGAACTGGCGCGAGATGCAAGACGTCGACTGGTACACGCAAGACACGATCTTCTTCTCCATCGTCGGCTGAACCGCCCGGTACGGGCGAGGCACCATCCAAACCTCACGGCTGTCGGTCAGCAGCCAGTACGAGTTGACACCGTCCTCGAAGGAACCGAGGAACACTGCCCGGGCGGCGGCAAGTTCGCGGCCGACGATGGCGTCCGCGATGCCCACGGCCAAGTCTCCGCGGTCTGTAGAGTTCGGAAATGACAAGAAGTGAGCGGCTCGCGGAGCAGTTGGACCGGCACTGGCGCAAGAACCTGAGGCCGCGGCTGGACGGTCTTGCCGATGACGAGTACTTCTGGGAGCCGGTGCGCGGCTGCTGGAGCATCCGCCCACGTGGCAGCTCGGCCGCACCGCTGTCGGCAGGTTCGGTGGAATGGACGATGGACTCCGCGTCCCATGACCCGGTGCCGGCGCCGGTGACCACGATTGCCTGGCGGCTGGCACACATCATCGTCTCGTGCCTGGGCTACCGGGTCGGATGGCACTTCGGCGGCCAAGACGTCGACTCCCAGACATTCGCCTACGTGGGGACCGCTGACGAGGCGCTGAAACAGCTCGACGAGATGTACGAGAGGTGGAACGCGGGGGTCCGCGAACTCTCGGACGCCGACCTGGAGAATCCGCCCACGGCGGGCCCTGAGCGGTTTCCCATGGAGGGCATCGTCCTGCACGTCAACAGGGAGCTGATCCATCATGGAGCCGAGATTTCTCTGCTGCGCGACCTCTACCGCTGGCAGGACGGAGCCGTACCGCGCCGCATATGACTTTCGGTAATCGGCGATCGAGCTTCGGACATGCAGGTAGAAGGACCTGGCGGTGGAGCAGTCGAGAGCTTGCTCGAGACGGCTCGGGCTGCAAAGGCGCCCGACACCACCACGAGAAGGCCCAAGCCATGTTGGTCAAACGGTATCCAGGCCGCGTCACCCATGGCTTTCGAATGGCCAATGGGCGGTCCTGGAGCCATTGTTGCCGGTCGTGGTGCTGGATCGGCCGTCGTGGCGCCGACGGAAGTTGATCTACGGGATTCACTGGCGGGTACGAACAGGAGCGTCGCCGTGGCGGGGCATTCCACCGGAGTACGGGCCGTGGCAAACGGCCGATGACTCTTCCCGGCGTTGACAGCACAACGGCGTGTGGACAGAGGTGTGCTGACTGGTCTTCAGGCACGTGCTGAGGCGGTCGGGCTGGCTCATCACCAGCACTGCATCCTTGCGAACCGCCTGTGGCGACTCGCAGCGTCGGCTCCCTCCCTCCGCAGCTGGGTCACCAACTCGCTCAAGGCGCGTGGGCTCAGCCCGTGAAGGGGGCCAATTGCCGACGCCCCTCCCCACGGTTGATCCTGGGCGCCGGGCAAGCAAGGGGGTACGAGATGGGCCTGATGCTCTTCCCAGGTGACGACGACGTGGCGAGCCCAGATGTCTCCTGGTCTTACACCGGCTTCAGCATGTTCAGGAAATGGCTGGCCCAGGCCGAGGGGTTTTCGCTCGCCGAGATGGACGGCTTCGGCGGCGATCGCCCGTGGTCCAGCGTCTCCACCACCCTGGCGCCACTACTCAACCACCCAGACGACGAGGGGGATCTCACGCCTGCTCAATGCGCGGCGATGTTGCCGCGGCTGGAGGCAATTCTCGACCAACGCCAGCCCGACGACAGTGACCCCGTACTCCGGCGGCGAAGCGAAGACGTCAGGGAGTTGGTCACCGTCCTGCGGATCTGCGTGGACAAGGACGTTGAGCTCGTCTTCGGCTAGCTCAACACGGAACAGCCCGTCGTTGAGGGGACGACCCGCGGGACTGCCTATAGACATCGCTTCCTTTGGTGGTGGTGGGACGGCTTGCCTGTCAGCAGCAGAACCGGGCAGCAGCACTGCATGAAGACTCAACCGCGTTTCACGTTGGCCGCGACCACTCTTGATGCGCCGAACCCCCATGAGCTGGCGCAGTTCTATCAGGGCATGCTCGGTTGGCCGACGCGGAAAGAAGAACCGGGCTGGGTCGAGATCGCAGCGCCCGACGGCAGTGCCGGACTGTCGTTCCAGACGGAGCCGCTCTTCACACGTCCGCAGTGGCCTTCCACAGGGTCGGAGCAGCAGATGATGATGCATCTGGACATCGAGGTGGACGATCTGCCAGCGGCCGTCGAGCACGCTCTCGCTCTTGGAGCAACCGTGGCGGACTGCCAGCCTCAGGCCGACGTACGCGTCCTGCGCGACCCAGCGGGCCACCCGTTCTGCCTCTTCGTACGCACCCGCACCGGCGATGGAGCAGATCTGGCCGACCAGCTCAACAACCATGCCAACCCCTGAATCCGGGGCAGACCCGCACCACCAACTCGCCTACTACGGCGCCGATATGTGTACGCCGCTTGAGGAACCCAGCCCTAAGGCCTGCCGGGGCGAGGGGATGACTTCACGTCTCGGCGCGGCGGAACTACGGTTTGTGGGTTACCCAGAGAAGTTCCGCCGGCCAGCGGTGTGCCCAATCGGGTGGGTCGGTTTCGTTGTAGCCGTTGAGTGTTCCGAGTTCTGGCCGCGGCTCGATGAGGTCGTCGATGATGAGACCCGCGCCGCGCAGGACCTTGACCCAGTCACCGTAGGTGAGTTGATAGCTGCTTGCGCCGTCGCCTTCGGCGATGGTGTTCAGCCCGAAGTAGTCCTGCTGCAGCGTCGTGGTCACGCGGCCGGCGGCTTCGTCGTAGCAAGCTTCGAACCATGGACTGGCGACGTTGAACACCAGGCGCCCGCCTCGGACCAAGACGCGTGCGGCCTGCGGGACGGCCAGGTGCGGGGGCGCCCAGCTGAGCCCACCGAAGTCGCAGAACACCAGGTCGAAGCTGTCGGCGGCGAAGGGGAGTTGTTCGGCGGCGCCTTGCACCAGCGGGTAGCGGGCCGCTCCCATCGCGCGGGCCGCTGCGGCGAGTTGGGCTTCGGACAGGTCGAGCCCGACCACGGTGGCGCCCTCGGCGGCGAGCGCCCTGGACCACTGGCCGGCGCCGCAGCCGAGTTCGAGGACGCGCTTGCCGGTGACGTCGCCCAGGGCGTGCAGGTGCGCGTCGGGGATGGAGTACATGCCCCACAGCCGGGGTGCGGCGCCGATTTGCGGGTCGTGCTCGTGCTGGTAGGCGCCGCTGATCTGGTTCCAGAGCCGCCGGTTGGCGGGGATGCTGTCCACGTGCCGACTCCAGCACTGCCTGCCGGGGGCGGTCAACACGATTAGGGCACTGACCGGCCCCGCCTCGGTCCGGCTCTGGCTCTGGCTGTCGCTCTCGCTCTCGCTCTGCCCTTGATCCGCTGGAACGAGCCCTGGATCGCGTCTCTCCGATCACGAGCGGAGGGACAGCGCCCACGCGTGCGAGCAAGTCACTTGCCGTACTGGAAACTTGCCCCTTTCCGTATTGGAAACCAGCCGCTACTCTTTCCGTCATGGAAACTAACGGGGTACAACTGACGGCAGAGCAGGCCCGCTCCGCACTGGCCGACACCGAGCACGTCCGGGCCTCCGCCGCGGCACTGTCGGCCACACCATGGCCGAACTGGTTCTTCATCACGCTTACGCTCTACGTTGCCGCGCTCCCGATCACCTACGGAGGCGTCATAGCCGACTCGGAGTGGCTACTGCCGGGTCCCGCCTGGATCGGCATCATGTTGGCGATCACCGCGGTGTACGGGGCGCTCTTCGCCGTCGCGGCCAGGGCTTGGCGTAACAAGACCGGGGTGGCGCTGCGGTTGGACGTGCTGCCGAAGCGGGCGACCGTGCCGCTCGCAGTCGGGCTGCCCGTGCTGGTGGTGGGGGCGGCATTCGCGTTCCGCGCCACCGAACGGCCGGTGTGGCTGATCGCGGCCTCGCTGATCGGTGCCGCAGTGTCCGTCGGCTTCCACCTTGCCTTTGTCCGCCTGCACCGGAAGTCCGCATGAGCGCCGAAGCCCACCACCTTCTGGAGGGTTTTGACACCACCATCCACGCCCCGAACCGGCTGCGCATCTGCGCCCTCCTGGACACCGCGGGCGAGGCGGAGTTCGGCCTGGTCCAGGAGCAACTCGCCCTCTCCGCCTCCGCGCTGAGCAAGCACGTCACCGTGCTGATGGACACCGGCTACGTCGGGCAACGCAAGGCCGTCCGCGACACCCGGCAGCGCGTCTGGCTTCACCTGACCCGGCGAGGCCAGGATGCCTACCGGGGGCACCTTGCGGCGCTGCGGGCGATAGTCGGGCAGTCGGATCCGTCTCTCTGATCACGATCGGAGAGACGGATGAGGAACGCGGCAGCGGTGACCCTGCCGCGGCAGACGTAACAGCGTTCGTGTTCAGCGAAGACCTCCACCCGACGGGCGTCCTGGCTGTTGCCCGGATTACCTGCTGCCTGGATTACCGGCCTTCGGCGAGGTGGTGGCGCCTGGTGGCGTGACATCGCCACTGTGACAGTCCTGGGGGTCAGGTCGAGTGCCTGCGGGTAGCCACTCATGCCTCGGGGTCGCGCAGGCCGACGCAGTCAAAGGCCCAGAAGACCTCTGAGTAGACGAAGGTGCCCGTCATCCACGGCTCGTGAGCGGACAATCGGGCGACCTGGAACGCGGCTTCAGGAATACGCAGCGACGGCGAACGGAAGCCCGCTGCGCCGGCACCCTCGAAGCCGCGCGTTCCGTAGTAGCGCGGCGAACCCTCCAGGAACACCAACGGCACACCTTGGCTGTCGGCCGCCTCGAGGGCGTACGCGATGAGCTGCGTACCGATGCCCTGGCGCTGGAACTCCGGGACCACGCCCAGCGGTGACAGCGACAGGACGTCCACGATCCGGCGCGGAGCGTCCAACCGCGTTGCGCTCAGCAGGACATGCCCGACGACCCGGTCATCAATGGTGGCGACGAAGGACATCGGCGCCAACGCAGCCTCCGCAACGCGAAGTGCCTCCACGAGCCCGGGCACCCGCTCGCTCTCACCGAAGGCGCGCGTATGAACCTCGCGCACGTCTCGGTGATCGTCAGCGGTCTCTTCCCGGATCACGAGCCCGGCCACTTCGGGAGCGATCCGGGAGCCTTCAGGCACATCGTGTGACGTCATGGCCGCGAGGGTAGATCGCGGAGCGGCTCGTGCGCGACGCAATTACGCACCAGGTCGTCACCCCGCCGGAGTGGGTGCCTCGAAGGACTGCTGGCGTCTCGTCTCTTCCAGGCGTCCGCGCTCCACTCGCGAACGGCCGCATCGCGAGCGTGGTACTCCTACCCAGCGCAGCGCCCAAGGGCAGCGTCGTCAGTCGTGCGGGAGCAGGGAGCCGAGTGGGCCCAGGTCGAGATTGAGGTCTTCGCGGCGCAGTCCGTGACGCTCGCAGAGGTCGGTCATGCGTTCGTCGAGGAGCATGAGCGCGGTCCCGACTCTCTCCTCTTGTTCGTCGGTGAGGTCTCCGGCGTCGAACCGGCGCACGGCTTGACGCTCCATCAGCTGCCGAAGCAACTCGACCACGGTGAGGACGAGGGAGGCCAGGTCGCGGCCGACCGCGTCGGGATCGAGGTCCAATCGCGCGCTCGCGCTCACAGCGGCCCTCCGTCCGCCCACGGCGCTGGGACACGCTCGCTCACCGACGCCAGCAGCGCGTGCAGCGAGATCCGTACCAGTGGCACCTCCGCGATGGCGATGACGAGGTCGCCGCTGACCACGACTCCGGTGGCGAGCACCCGGTCGAGGAGGTCCACGAGTGGCACACCGATAGGGGCGCCGCTGTCCGGGCCCTGCCAGGCGACAGGTTGAGCGGCGGCCGAGTGCGGGCTCATGCGCGGCTCCCTACGACATCGGGTCGGCCTCGGCCGGTGGGTCGGCCCTGGCCGCTGGGTCGGCCATCGCCTTGCCGCTGGGCATGTGATGGGTCGGTCCCCTCCGTGGGGGACGCCGCGTCCACAAACGAGTAGGGCACCCACGGACCGGTAACATCCACCTCGCAGCCCTCGAACTCGGGTGCGGCCCGCAGCCGATCGAGGAGCGCGAGGAGTTCCGCCCCCCTCTGCTCAGCAACCAGATAGGCGGCGTTCATGATCTGGGTGCGGTCACGGCCGACGATCTCGGCGCTGTGTGGTCTGCGGCGCACTGTCGCATCCGCGACCGAGAGGACGGCACGGTCCAACAACTCGGCAGCGTCCAGCACGCGTTGCCGGCGGTCGTCCCGTTCCTGGCCGCGCTCGCGCAATCGGGCCAGGTAGGCCCGGCCGCTGGGTGCGGGTGCTTCGTCGTCTTGCGCCGAGGATTTTCGCGGGGTCTGCGGGGTCTTCGGGCTCTTCAACGTCTGCGGGGTCTGCGGCGACTGCGCCCGGGGGGCGAGCAGATTGACCTTCACCGCCCACTCGTACCGGCCCGTGATCCGTTCCAGAGTGCGCTCGAAGCACGGCCCGTTGGCTACCAAGGCGGCCCGGCTCCGTTCCTCGGAGTGATACAGCGTGGCCAGCGGAAGCGGGATCGCGCCGCCCCGCGCGGCAAAGGCGGTCACCACTGCGTGATGGTCCCGTACGCAGCGCTCCAGCGTCGCGGGGTCGGACAGCCGCTCGCGCAGTGCCTCTTCGGAGTAGTCGTGGGTCGGAACGTCCTGAACCACGGCCCACAGAGCGCCGACCGGAACCAGACGCAGAGGGCCGCCGCCCTCGTGGCCCGCCAAGTCGGGGGGCAGCGCCGGGCCGCGGCCTCGTCGGACGGCGAACACACACACGGCGTACGCGGGGGTGGGCGCTGTTGCCATCAGTGGGACTTCTCCTTCATCCGTTCGGTCGCTGCGGTCCGTCGTCGGCGGGAGTGAGTTCTTCCAGCTGTGCGCGCAGCCGCCGGTTCTCCTCGCGAAGGTCGTCGCGGGCGGCGCTCGAGGACAGGGCCGGGTCCGTCTCCCACCAGTCGATGCCGGCCTTGCGCGCGGTGTCCACGGAGGCGATGAACAGCCGGAGCCGGATGGTGAGCAACTCGATGTCGAGCAGGTCGATCTTGATGTCTCCGGCGATGACGATGCCCTTGTCCAGCACCCGTTCGAGGATGTCGGCGAGGCTTCCGTCAGGGGGACGGGAAAGGTCCGATGCCGGAGGTGAGGAGCGCCAGGTGTCGAGGTCGTCCATGGAGCCGGTCACCGCCTTCGGGCGGATCGGGCGCGGGATCGCCTGTCGTCCTCGTCTTCATCGTCCTGGTCGTCCTGGTCGTCCTGGTCGTCCTGGTCGTCCGGGTCGTCCGGGACATCTTCGTCGGCCTCCTGGTCGTACTCCTCGTCTTCGTACTCCTCGTCTTCGGCGTCATCCTCGTACTCCGACTCGGCGTCGTCGCCCCCGCCCTCGTCCCCGCCCTCGTCGTCGTAGTCGTCGTCCTCCAGGCCCTCCTCGTGGGTGCGGACGACCTCACCGTCCCGGATCTCACCGCGCCAGCCCTCCACCTCTTCGTCCGCATTGAGCGTCACGTAGCGGGCGAAGTGCTTGAGGTCGAGTCGCAGACGACGGCCCTGAGCGCGCCAGAGGTTGCCGGTCTTCTCGAAGAAACCCGCGGGGTAGTACTCGACGACCACTACGACGCGGGTCAGCGTCGGGGCAAGCTCGTGGAAACTGACGGCCCCCCGGGTGCTCCCCTTACTGCCTTCCGACGTCCAGACGATCCGGTCGTCGGGGACCTGTTCCTGAACCGTCGCCTTCCAACTCCTGCTGGACGGACCGACCTTCACCTTCCAGTCCGAACTCACATCGTCGTCGGACATCGAGACGCTGCGGACGCCCTTGGTGAAACTGCTGAACTCCTCGTACTGAGTCCACTGGTCGTAGACGGTTCGCAGCGGGACACCCACGTCGATCGTCTCGACGATATTGGTGACCTTGGTGTCACCCCCTCCCCCGCCACCGCCCGAGGAGAACAGGTCCTTCGTCTTACTGACGACGCTGTCCTTGAGGTCCTTGGCCTTCTCCGCCACAACCGCCTTCACGGGCGAGTCCCCTGCCAGCATCCGGCCGCCCGCCCCTGGGAGCGACCCGCCGTTGTCCGCCACGTCCTGCAGTTTGTCGGTGAGACCACTCAGCGCATCACCCAACCGGTCAGTCAGGTGTTGCCCCTGAGCATCGAGAAAGTCGGTGAGCCCATCACGCAGTCGGTCCATGCCCGACTCGCCGCCGCTTCCGCCGCTGCCGGCTCTGTTCTTCCGTTCGGCCATGGCCGGTCAGCTCCTCTGCCTCGAACGCGACGTCGCTTTGCCACTCGACCTCTTGGCGGCACCGGTCTTCTTCGCCGTTGTCTTCTTCGCGGTTGTCTTCTTTGCTGCGGACTTCTTCGCCGCTGTCTTCTTTGCTGCGGACTTCTTTGCTGCGGTCTTCTTCCCCGCTGTTTTCTTTGCAGAGGTCGACTTCTTCGCGGGGGATGTCTTCTTCGCGGGGGTGGCCTTCTTCGACGGGACTTTCCTTGCCGCCGTATTCTTGCCGGGAGAGGACTTCTTCGCTGCTGCACTCTTCTTGGCTGAGGCAGCCTTTTTGGCCGAGGTAGCCTTCTTGCCTGCAGAAGACTTCTTCACCGCGGGAGAATCCGACCCCTTGTTCCCGCCCTTGGGTCCTTCGCGTTCAGTACGCGCTATCGCGGTCTTCTTGCCCTGAGATTTCTTCCCGGCCGGCCTCGCGGCCGAGCGTTCGCGACCCCCGCTCCGGCGCGGCGTCGATCGGCGTTCCGCGTGGCGACGCGGGCGTCGGCGTGGGTGATCGTCACGGCTGGTGGCGCTGTCGCGCCGACGTGAGGTCCGGCTTCGAGACGGGGCCGACTGCGGCTCTTCGTCGCCTTCCTCATCGTCGTACCGCGCGTCCTGCTCATCCCAGTCCTCCTCCTGCTCGTCCCGCTCGTCCTGCTCGTCGTCGTACTCGTCCTGCTCCCGCGATGAGCGCAGGGTCTTTGTGCGCTCGGCAAGTCTGTCCGTGAAAGAGGACAGTTGACGATCAGCCGCAGCGGACATCGCGGCCCGCCCCGCATCCATCAGCTCTCCCCTGACCTGGTCACTGAGGTCGGCGAATTGTGGTGACTCACGCAGCCGTTGGGCACCCTGTCTGAGCAGTTCCTGCGGCGAGAGGCCGAACTTGCGGCCCGCGAGATACGAGCCCACGGCGAAGGCGAGCTTCGCCTTTTTGGTACGTCCTAGGAGGTACCCCCCGGCTACTGCCGCGCCGAGAGCGATTCGGTTGCATTCATTCATCAGGAACTTCCCGTGAGTCGAGGCTGACGCAGCCGCGCACAGCGTCAGGAGGCCGGTCGGTAAGGACGACGTTCCAACAGGTCGAGCAAGTGCTCCTCTTCGCGTTCGAACTGGTCGAGATCGATGTCGCCCTGGTCCAGGGCTTCGTTGAGGGCAGCGAGCCGAGCTCTCACGGCATCCGGGGAATACAACTCGGCTTCCGCCGCCTCGATCAGCCGGTCCGCGACCCAGCCGACCCCGCGGATCGGCGCCAGCGGGAGCAGCAGGATGCCGCTGATCAACCCCATGTCACGCGCCTACAGGTACAGCTTCGGCGCTCACGAAGCTGTAACAGGGCAAGGGTCCTGTGAGCGTCAGCGTGATTCGTCCGCGGCATCGGGTTGCGAGCAGATCGACGGCCCTGCGGAAAGCGGTCTCGGCGCTTTGCGGCACAAGGAAGGAGACGTTCATGGCCCCTCCGGCGTTTTCGCGCCCTTCGCGCATCTCAGCTGCCAGGGGGCGAAGTTCGGCCGCCACGTCGACGGCGGCCTGCTCCGCTCGGCGTTGCAGTGCACCGGCGACGGCTTCGCCCAGGCGCACGTTCGCCTCGTAGCCGGGGCGCCGCCGGGTCGTCTCGCGCAGCGCGCGCAGGCCGGCGTCCTCGCGCAACAGGTCGGGCAGGGCCTCCGGCACGGACTCACCCTTGAGGTTCCACTCGGCCTTGCCCTCCAGCCGTGTCAGCGCCGCGAGATGGGCCTCCCGGGCGGAGTCAAGGCCAGTCAGGACTGTCTCCTCATCGCGGGCGATCACGCCGAAACGCATCGGCAGGACGGGACCGTGCTGGGCGAGCACGCCGAGCACGTCCTGATGAGCGCTCAAGTCGCGCCGCCGAGCACGCGGGCGCCCAGCCACCCGACTCACGACGGCAGCCAGACCGTCTTGGCTCAGCACTGACACCACGGCGTTCTCATCGCCGACAGCCCGACAGTGGCGTACGTGTGCGGCGGTCCCGGGGTCAGTGATGGCGTACACGTACAGACCGGGCGGGCCGGAGGGTGTGGACGGGCCGGAGGGTGTGGGCACGGTTAGTCCTCTTCGTCTTCGTCACGGCGCCGAGCGCGAGGGCGCTGACCGGCACGAGATGCGGAGCGGGAACGGGAGGACGAGCGGGAGGACGAGCGGGAGGGGGCGCTGCGGCGCGGGCGGCTCGTCTCGCGCTCTTCTTCCTCGTCGTCCTCGTCAGAACCGGTGTCCAGACCCAGGGTGTCCTTGACCTTGTCGCCAACGGAACGTGCGGCCTTCTTGGCGCCGACCTTGCCCACCGTGGCCGCGCCACCCCCGAAGAGTTCCGGGACGGTCTTGGTACGAGAATCGTGTTCGAGGTCGAGGCGATTGCATGCCTCTGCGAAGCGGAGGTACGTGTCGACGGACGCGATGACGATTCTCGCGTCGATCTTCAGGATCTCGATGCCGACCAGTGAGACCCGGACGAAGACGTCGATGACCATGCCGCGGTCGAGTATGAGTTCCAGGACGTCGTAGAGCGTGCCCGCCCGGGGCGCGCAGGGAACGACGTCCTCACTGTAAGTGGTGGTCATGGAAGGGCCTGCTCCTCTCGACGGCGCAGAAGGTGCGCCTCAGCTGTCCGCCCAGCCGCGTCGGTAGCGGCGGACTCTGCGGTACTGCGTCAGGCGTCCGTGCGCGTCCAGATCCACCTCGTAGGTGGCCAGGAGACTGGTGGTGTCGGGGATTCGAGCCACCTCCAGCACATCCACGCTGACCCGCCACCCATCGCTCTCGTTCGGGCAGACGGCCGACACACCCTCAGCCCGGTGACCGATGAGTTCGGTCAGCGTCCGGCATGCCTCGCCGACCAGTTCCCGCAGGTCCACGGCGCCGTGCTCGTCGCCGCGCTTCGTCGACCGTCGGGGGGCGGCGGCCTGGGTGCGTCGTGAGCGCTCGGTCATGCGACCACTCTTGAACGCCCGGTCCTCGACGGCACGGGCTGATAGACCGAACAGGTGCCGAGGTGCCGCAGGGCAGCGTGCCCCCGGCCGGCAGGACGGGCATCGGCGGCGGGGCAGAGCACGGGGGTTGCGACGGCGGCCTCACGGTGGCCGTCGCCTCACGTACTGCCTCTAACAAAAGCGGTTGATCGTGAGTCGGCTCGGGTCTGAGTATGGGGAGCGATGAGCCGCGGCCGTGGACTGCGCCGGGCGAAGTACGGCGGCCTGACAGCGAATCCAAGGGTGCATGGCAAGAGCGCGTGTCTGCTTCGCCGCACGGAGCAGACCCAACGTAGGAGCTGCACTTGGCTACGGTGAGAACCGCAGACACCCGGCCCGCCATCGACGCCGCACTGGCCAGGCGCCTGGTGGATACCCAGTTTCCCCAGTGGGCCGGGTTGCCTCTGGAGGTGGTCGACCCGGGCGGTTCGGACCATGTGATCTACCGCCTGGGCCAAGACCTCTCTGTCCGGTTGCCGTGTCACGCTGGGGCTATGGGGCAGGCCACGAAGGAAGCTGAGTGGCTGCCCCGGCTCGCCCCGCATCTACCCCTGGCCATTCCGACGCCGGTGCAGGTAGGCGTGCCCGACTTCGGTTACCCGTGGCGTTGGGCGGTGTCCCGCTGGCTGGACGGCGAGGTGGCGACCGCCGAGGCCTTGGCAGACTCTTCCGCGGCCGCTGTCGAACTGGCTGGGTTCCTCACCGCTCTTCAGCAGTTTGTGCCCGAGGGGCTGTTCGAAGCGGCCCGCGATGACCTGATCGTCCAGCCGCTTGCCGAGCGAGACCGCGCGACACGGACCGCCATCGCGAAAGTCGGCAGCACGTTCGACGCCGCAGCCATGACCGAGCTGTGGGACGCGGCAATGAATGCCCCTGGATGGAATCGTTCGCCGGTCTGGTGCCACGGCGACTTCCACACCGGCAACCTACTGACCACCGACGGTCGTCTCAGCGCAGTCATTGACTTCGGCGAGCTCGGCATCGGCGACCCTGCCTGCGACCTCACCATCGCCTTCACTCTGATGTCAGCCCAGAGCCGGGCCGTCTTCCGCGCCTGCCTGGACGTGGACGACGCCACCTGGCTTCGAGGCCGAGGCTGGGCCTTGGCTACCGGCCTCAACGCTTACACGTCCTACGCCGCCGTCAATCCCCGGGTTGCTGCGGCTACCACCCGTCAGATCAACGAGGCGCTCATAGGCTGACTGGCCCCGCAACAAAGCCGTTGGCCGTGTCGGTGTGGGTGATCAGGCAGAGCGCGATGCCAAGGCAGGCTCTGCCCCAAACGATCAGACGTCCAGCTCGTCGCCGACCTATCGGCCAGGGCCTGGGCCCTTAACCTCGGCCTTGCCATCGGCGTTCAGGTGGTCACTCGCTGGAGTGATCGCAGAGTCAATCGCGAGGGCGGGCGCGGGCGCCCGGCCGTGTTGCGCGGCATCCGCCGTCCTCTACCCGAGCCTCAGCATCGACTCGGCGACCTCACCAACCGCCGCATCAGGGATCGCAGAGGCGGTCTCCTTGAGGACGAGCAGCTGCGCCCCGGGGATGGCGCGGGCGATCGCCTCGCCGTTGCCGACGGGGAAGAACCGGTCGCGGCGGCCGTGGACGACGAGCGTGGGGACCTCGATCTCGGGCAGGCGCTCGCGCCAACGGGGTGCGCAGTCAAGCTTGGAGAACACCATGCCCATCTGATTGGCCATCTGGACCGGGGGTTCGGTGCCGGGCGTGCGGTCCCAGATACGCGCGGCGATCGCGCGCGCGGCGACGGGGTCATCGCCGAGGATCTCCGCCCCGGCGGCGGCGAACTCCGCCACCGCCTCGCGGTCGCTCCAGTCGGGCATCGGATGCGCGAACAAGCGGCTCATCGCCGTCTGGTCATGGTCAGGGAGGTCATCATCGGGCGGGCCGGGCGCGACCGCGCGAGTGCCGGCAAGGGTGAGCGCCGAGAACGCGCCCGGATGGTCGAGCACGGCCACCTGGGCGACCATCCCGCCGACGCCGATCCCCGCGAGGTGCGCGGGCCCGCCGCCGAGCGCCTCGGCAAGGGCCGCCGCATCGGCGGCGAGATCGCGCAGAGTGTAGGCGGGCGCCTGCGGGTCCTCCGTCGTCGACTCCCCGCTATCGCGCAGGTCGTAGCGCACCACGCGGCGCCCGCCGGCGGCAAGGCGCTCGCACAGCGCGTCGGGCCAGGAGAGCATCGTCGTCCCACCCGCGAGCAGGACGAGCGGCCCGTCGTCATCACCGAACGACTCAATGCCCAAGGTGATCTCATTGGCCTTGACGGTGGTCATCGGATCACCCCAGGACGCGTACGCCAAAGGGCAGGCGCATCGCCGTCGATGCCGAGGGCGCGATCCGCCGCACGAGCGTGCGCGGCGCTCCGCCGATGCTCAGAGCGTTGATCGGAACCAGGGTCGGGCCCGGGGTCGGGGCCCGGGTCGGGACCGGTGACGAAGCCGTTGAGGGAGACCGAGATGTCAGCGATGATTCGAGTCATGCCAGGGCAGACCCGGCCCTCGGCCCAAACTCATCGCTCACGCATGAAGTGCATCCCGGACACAGCTCGCGTTAGAGGGCGCAGCCCACGGTGGTCTCATCTCACGGGATACGCGACGTCCAGTGCCCACCGAGCGTTATCGATGACGCTACGTCTTGCCGGGACCGCCGCCCCCGAATGAACCACTGGAACCCGATGACCAGCGTCGCCGCGTCTGGTCATCGCTCCGTTTTGACCCTGAAGCGTGCAGGTTCTGCGGCCTCAGCCGCTCGCTCTCGTCCTTGGCCCGCGGGACCTCGTCTGGTTCCCGCATTTCCCGGATCTCATGGACCGGGCCGGACTCCGGCATCTTTGGCTGTTCCTCCCGCCGCGGTGGCCTCGGCTCTCGCCTTCGCACCTTGTTTCCCAGCCAGAAAGCCCAGAGCAGAGCGCCTACAAGGACGAGACCACCAAGGAAGGCGGCAATCGTCCCGAGGGCGGCGCCAGAGGCAGCCAGCTCGTACAGTTCGCCGCTTGCCGTATCCATAACTCTCGATTACCCGGATATCTACGATAAAAACTCCCGGTATGCCCGAAATAACCCCTGCTCGTGACCTCCCTTCCCCTACTCGTACAGGAAAAGGGGAATAGCAAATCGACCTGGCACCTTCGGAAGCCACCACATGACTCTGGAAGACGGCCTCAAGACGCACGAGATGCTCCAGGACACGGAGAACGGGATGATCAAGACGCTGCGCAACCTCTGAGTCCAGGAGCCGACCACAAGCCACCGGTTATCTACGGCCGGGCCGCGGGCGGCCAAGAGGAAGGAGCGTCATCACGCCTATGTCGAATTCCACGCAATCCTTGTCAGGACTGACCGCGCTCGTCACCGGCGGATCACGGGGCCTTGGGCTGCTCATGGCCGACGAGCTTGCCGCACGCGGCAGCACGGTGGTCATCGCCGCGCGCGACTCCGAGGAGCTGGCCTCCGCCCAGAAGAAGCTGCGTGCCCGCCGACAAGGCGCCGCCATTCATACCGCGGTCTGTGATGTTCGGGACCAAGAAGCTGTGCACCTCATGTTCCGAGCCGCTCACGACACGTGCGGCGGCCCCGACATCGTCATCGCCAATGCCGGGATCATCCAGGTGGCTCCTGTGGAGGCCATCGGGGCCGCGGAGTTCAGGGACGCCATGGAGACGATGTTCATGGGGGCCGTGCATACCAGCCTCGAGGCACTTCCTTACCTCAGGGAAAGCGCACAGGGCGGCCGACTGGCTCTGATCTCGTCAGTGGGTGGCCTGCTGGGGGTGCCCCACCTGCTCCCCTATGCCGGCGCGAAGGCCGCGATCGGCGTACTGGCCGAGGGCCTGCACGCGGAAGCCGCGTCCACCGGTGTGAGCGTGACCGCCGTCTACCCCGGCCTGATGCGGACCGGCTCACATCTTCAGGCCCAGTTCGGTGGTGCTTACAGCAGCGAGTACGGCTGGTTTTCGGCACTGGCGGGTTCGCCAGTCATCTCGATGAACGCCCAACGAGCCGCAGAACGCATCGTCAAGGCCGTCGTCCGGCGCCGCACCCGCTTGGTCCTGACCCCCGCTGCCCGCGCTGCCGACCTGGCCCACGGCCTTGCGCCCGCTGCGGTCACCCGCCTCAATGGCGTGATGGCGCGACTGTTGCCCGGGGCGCCCGCGGACCACCGTCACCGTCCGTTGCGCCCCGGGAAGGACATCGCCCCGCCCGATGGCGCCGTGAGCAGCCGGTTCCAGGCGTGGGGCAGCGCACTGAACGACGAGGCCGCGGACGCCTACAACGAGCGGGAAACCTGAGGGGCAGCCGCCAGTCACGTGCTCTCCGATGACTGCACGCAAGTCCCGTACTTCCGGGGCTCGTCACTGGAGATCACCCGGCCTGATCGAACGCACGCCCGGTAACCGGCAGTCCCCGTACGTCTGAACCTGGCCCCAAGCCGGGGGGCGGACGCATCACTTGCGCCTCACCGACGGCGGAAGAGGTGCGGAGCACAGCGGCTGCCCCCATCCGCCCCCCCTGCAGCGCACGCACGGATACCGGCTCGCCCCGCCGTCCGGGAGGCAAGGGTTGCTTCCGCAAGCCTCCTGCAACGCCGGGCGGCGGTGGAGTCCGCCTGCCCGGACAGCACCAATGGCGCCCGCAATCCCGCCCTTTGCAACCCTCACACCCCTCGGATGCGGGAAGATGAACGCAGAAGATTTCCGGTAACTCCGCGCTGGTGTCAGTGATGAGATGCCGACAGCGGAGAGAGCTGAGTGCCATGGTCAGAGCAGGGGGTGGGCGTTCCTGACGAACCATGCGCGGGTGCTGCCGGCCATCTCGCGAGATCCCACCATGAAGTTGCGACGGGTGGCAGCTTCATGCCAGATCACTGAGCAGACGGCCCAAGCCATCGTCGCCGACCTGGAAAAGGCGGGCTTCCTGCCCCGCCAACGAGCAGGCGGCCACTGCGCCCCACCGACAGGCTGAGACGGAAGCAGCAGGCATGGAACAAGACGCCGAACCCCGGCTCGTGATTCGCCATGGCCATGCGACCCGGTCCGTGGTGCTGATATGCCTCGCCGGAGAGCTGAACCTCAACACCACGGCTCAGCTGCGCGAGGCGATCGTGCAGGTGGTGTCACGTCCCCGTGAACGCCGTAGCCTGGTACTGGACCTGTCCGCGCTCACCCACTGTGACAACGCCGGCCTGTTCACTCTGCTGGGCATCTGCCAGGCGCTGGAAGTGGTCGGCATCACGGTCTCCATCGCCTGGACCGGAGACGTCGCCGACGCGGCCATCGAGCAGGCAGATCTGCTGGACCGGTTGCCGCTACGCCCGTTCTGAATTGCACCAATTACTCACAGCGGAAATACACCAAGGCTTCCTACGTGAGCTGCTCAGCCGACCCTATTCTGTCCGCCCTCGGCCTTCGTGTGGGCGAGGCGGTAACCGGTCGGCGAGCGCCACGTGAGAGCGGTGCACGGTGCGCTCCTGCACGGTCTCGACCAGGTCGGGGACGACTCTGCGGGCTGCCGGGGCCACGGCATTCGACGAAAGCCTGTGCCCACCGCACCGGAGGCCGACGGTCGGTCACGCCGCGCCGCGCCCCTGAACACGTAGCCGCACCCCTGAACACGTATGCGTGTCAGTCCACGGCTGTTCGGCGGAACCCGACGATCTGCTGCCCGGCCGCCCAGAGCAAGCTGAGCCTATTGATCGTTGCCTATCCCCCTACGTCTTCCCGGCCCCTGCCCGCCCCGCACCCGGCTCACGCCAGATCTGAGAGGTCCACCCGTGGCTCGAATGCGGCTCCCCCGCCGCCTTTCGGTGCGTCTGCCGCCGGCCTCCGTCGCGGGCGTGGGCCATACGCTGCACGGCAGCCTCAGGGCGGCTGTGCAGGCGGTGCCGCGCGGTGGTGCCGCAGTGGCCGAGTTCGGCGGAGCCGCCGTACGGCTGCTGGCGGCGGCGTCGCCCCAACGGCTCGGCTCGCTGCTGGCGGACGCACCGCATCACCTCAAGTCCATCGCCACGGAACTGGCCGACTCGGGTGACGTCCACATCGCCCGTCAGGTCTGGTCGCACGACGGCCACGCCCATCTGCAGATGCGCGGCCTGACCGGACGGGGCACCGCACATCGCACCATCGCCAAGGCCGCGATCGTGGCGCTGATGGAGACCGACGGCGTCTACTGGGCCGAGGCCAACGCGGAAACGCGTCGGCTCCTGGTGATCTTCAACGAGAACCGGGTCGACGTCGGCCTCATCGAAGAGGTCATCGAAAGCGTGGAAGCCGCGCACGGTGTGGCCGACGAGGCGTTCCCGGCCGCGCCGCAGGAGCACCCCGCCGACAACATCGAACAAACAGCCGCGTATGTCGCCCTCAGCGCCGGCCTGGTCGGGCTCGGCATCTCCGCCGCGGGACGCCTCGTACGTGTGCCGCCCCTCCTGCCCTACGGAGTCCGCGAGTGCTTGGTGCTCTCCGAAGCACATCTGCGGCTTCGGCACATCGTGGAGGAACGTCTGGGACGCATCCGCGGCGATCTGCTGCTGTCACTGGCCATCACCACGGCCCACACCCTCACCCACAACGCCGCACCCATCGCCGTCGACGTCCTGCGGCGCAGCGCTCAGATCGTCGAGGCCCACGCTCGCCGGGCCGCCTGGGCCCGACACGAAACGGATCTGCACTCCATCCAGTCGGTACTACCGCACGAGTGCGTGAAACGCCCCGCACGGCCCGAGCCGCTGCCGCCCGGCCCCGTCGAAACAGTCACCGACCGCGCCGCGCTCGGCTCCATGGCCGGGGCAGGGGCACTGCTCCTGGGCACCCGCAGTCCGTTCCGGGCCACCGAGCTGCTGATGACGACCGCGCCGCCGGCCGCCTGGCTGGGTCGGGAAGGGTACGCCGCTGTCCTGGACTGGCGGCTGGCCCGGCGCGGGGTTCTCCCGATGAACGCCGCCGTGCTGCGCCGACTCGACCGGGTCGACACGGTCATCATCGACTCCGTCGTGCTGTGCGGCAGCCGCCCCGTCCTGCTGTCGGCTCAGGCGACGCGGACGGACTTGGATGACACCGAGGTATGGCAGACCGCCCAAGCAGTGCTCGGTGCCAAGGATGTGACCACACTTCAGGAGCAGCGTCGGTGGAGCAGACGGGGCTGGACCCTGGAGCGCGAGGACCCGCACGCGCGCCCTCTCCTGGACGGCTCCGGGACAGTGGCCTTCCGCCTGCGCGACAGCCAGGACCGTCACTGCGGCACGGTCACCATCGGCTGTGGCCTCGATCCGCTGGCGGAGGCCGTACTCGAGGCGGCCCGGTCCAACGTCGACCGCGTGGTCGTCACCGAGCACGCCGGCATCGGCGAGCTGCTGCCCCTCGTCGACGAGGTGCTGCCGCCCGGCGATCTGTCCGATCACGTCCGGCGGCTGCAGACGGAGGGCCGCGTCGTCATGGTGATCGCGGCCGGTCAGGACACCGCCCTGGCACTGGCCGATGTCGGGGTGTCCGTGCTGCACGGTTCCCACGGGGCCAGTTGGTCGGCCGACCTCATCTGCGCGTACGAACTGGACTCCGCCTGGCTGCTCCTGCGCACCTTGGGCCCCGCCGGTCGCGTAAGCCGCCGCTCGGCCAAGACCGCCATGGGCGGCGCAGCCATGGGCGCCCTGCTGACCCTGGTGGACGCCAGCCCCCAGCACCAGCGCCGCAAGCTCTCACCGATGCACAGCTCAGCCGCCTTCGCCCTGCTCGGAGGCGTCGTCAGCGCTCGCAGAGTGGGCACCCTGCCCTCCCCGAAGCCCGCGTTGCGCGGCAGTTGGCACAGCCTCACCGCCCGCGCGACCTTCCTCAGGGTCCGCGAGTACGCCGCCTCGCACCCCACCGCCGACGGCAAGACCGGCGCCGCACACCCCAGGACGAGGGCCGAATCGCTCTCCCGCCTGCTGCCGCCGAAAGCCGTCGCCCTCACCCGCGCGGTGGCCGAGGAACTGCGTGATCCCCTGACCCCGGTCCTCGCCTTCGGCGCGGCCGCGTCCGCCGTGGTCGGCTCTCGCGTCGACGCGCTCCTCGTGGGCGGCGTGATGCTGGGCAGCGCCCTGGTCAGCGGCTCGCAGCGAATGAAGGCCGAACAGGCCCTGAATGAACTGCTCGACGTCGAGCGCGTCACCGTCCGCCGCGCCCGCCTGACGACCATCCCACGCGACCGCGGCTGGGCGATGGCCCTCGCCGGGGAGCCCTTCGAGACCGTCACCGCCGACCGCCTCGCCGTGGGCGACGTCATGCTGCTGGGCCCCTCCGATGTCGTACCGGCCGATGCGCGGCTGCTGAGCGCCACCGAACTCGAAGTCGACGAGTCCAGCCTGACCGGCGAACCGCTGCCGGTCGACAAGGATCCTGCCCCTACCCCTGGGGCCGCACTGGCCGACCGCTCATGCATGGTCTACGAGGGCACCACCGTGGTCGCCGGGCACGGATGCGCCGTCGTCACCGCGGTCGGCGCGAGCACCGAAGCCGGCCGGGCTTCCGCGGTGAGCGGGCGGGCCGCCCCCGCGACCGGCGTGCAGGCCCGCCTCGCCGACCTCACCCGCATCACCCTGCCGGCGACGGCCGCCGCGGGAGCGGTGGTCACCGGGCTTGCCCTGCTGCGCGGCACGCCGCTGCGCCAGGCGCTCGGCTCCGGCGTGTCCATCGCGGTCGCCGCGGTCCCCGAGGGCCTGCCTCTTGTTGCCACGGCGGCCCAGCTCTCCGCCGCGCGCCGGCTCGGCAGTCAGGAAGTCCTGGTCCGCTCCGCCCGCGCTCTGGAGGCCCTGGGGCGCGTCGACACGGTCGCCTTCGACAAGACGGGAACGCTCACCGCGGGCCGCCTGTCGGTGACGCGCCTCGCGGACTACGGCGGCGAGGTCGCCTTCGACACCGCCCACGCCCGTCGCCTGCTGCGCGTCAGCGGCCGGGCCTGCCCGCAGGCCGACCCCGACACACCCCAGGCCGTGCCTCATGCGACCGACCGGGCCGTCATCGAGGCGGTGCACGACCACTCCGAGCCCGACACCGCCTGGCAGCTGATCCGGGAGCTGCCCTTCGAGACCAACCGCGGCTACGCGGCAGCCCTGGGCACCAACGACAGTCAGCTGCACCTAGAGGTCAAAGGAGCCCCGGAAGTCGTCCTGGCACGCTGCGCGACGGTATGGAAGGCGGGCCGGAAGACCGTTGCCCTCACTGCCGCACGGCGCCGGCGCGCGCAACGCACGGTGCGGCGCCTGGCCGCGGCCGGCCTGCGCGTCCTCGCCGTCGCCGAAAGAGTGCCGTCCGTCGATCGCACACACGACGGGGACGACCTCGCGGCACTCACTGACGACCTCACCCTGATCGGATTCCTCGCCTTCGCAGACGCCCCGCGGCGCACGACCGCCGACACCGTTCGCCGTCTCACCGAGGCCGGTACCCGCGCCGTGATGATCACAGGTGACCATCCCGTCACCGCCACCGCTCTGGCTGCCCAACTCGGCCTGCCCGCATCGGAGTCGGTGCTCACCGGCGCGGAACTCGACACGCTCCCGAAACGCGACCGCGACCGCCGCATCGCGCAGACCTCCGTATTCGCCCGCGTCTCACCGGAACACAAAACCCGTATCGTCGAGGCCCTGCAGCGCTCCGGCCACGTCGTCGCCATGACGGGCGACGGTACCAACGACGCCCCCGCGATCCGCCTCGCCGACGTCGGCATCGCCATCGCAGGCCGCGGGTCCACCGCCGCTCGCCGAGCGGCCGATCTGGTGCTCACCCAGGCCGACCCCTCGCGCATCGCCACCGCCATGAGCGAGGGCCGGGCCCTGTGGGGCCGGGTGCGCGACTCGGTGTCCATCCTGGTGGGCGGCAACGCAGGCGAAGTCGCCTTCACCATCCTGGGCACCGCGGTCGACGGCCGCTCGCCGCTGTCCACCCGCCAACTGCTCCTGGTCAACATGCTCACCGACATGCTGCCGGCCCTAGCGGTCGCCCTCGCACCGTCAACGCCCCCTCCCGGCGACCAGGTCGGGCATGCCACCGACAGCGAGGCACAGGCCTCAGCGCCGGATCAGCCGGACCAGGATGAGCCCATCGAGGACGAGCGCACCCAGGACCCGCTCAGCTCCGGCCCCGTCACCACGGTCTGGGGCTCGTCCCTGGCTCACACCCTCGCCGTACGCAGCGGGGCCACCACGTTGGGCGCGACCCTCGCTTGGGGCGCGGGCAAAGCCACGGGGCGCGTGCACGAGGCCAGCACGATGGGCCTGGTAGCTCTCATCGGCACCCAGCTGGGGCAGACCCTGATGATGGGCCGCCACAGCCGACTGGTCACCCTGACCAGCGGAGTTTCGGGACTGGCTCTGCTGGCCGGCGTACAGACGCCGACGATCAGCCGCTTCTTCGGCTGCCGCCCTTTGCGAGTCGGCTCCTGGGCTGTGGCCGTGGGCTCCTGCGCGGCCGCGACGGCGGTCGCGATGACGGCGGGCACTCACTGGGCAGGGCGAACGGACGAGGAGAGCTCGGAGAGGTCGGAGAGCTCGAAGCCGGGGGATGCGGGAGATTCGAGGTATACGAGGGATACGGGAGATACGGAGGCTTCGAGAGAGCGCTGAAAGCACACCTGTTCGGCCAGCGGCGGCGCTCCTTTCGGCATCCTCCCGCGCCATAGCCCCGCATAACCCCATCACGCGCGCTACGCAGCGTGACGACGCGAACGTGCAGGAAGTGCGGGGCAGGCCGATCCATCTCAAGATGGACATCTGTCGCGATCAGAAGGAGCGATGTCCCATGGCTACAGCGCAAAAGAAGACCCCGGCCAAGAAGGCGACGGCCTCCCGCTCGACGAAGAAGGCCTCGTCCCGCCCAGCGGCAAAGAAGACGGCATCCCGCTCTAAAACGAAGACGGCCTCCAAGTCGACGAAAACGGCCACCAAGACTGCCGCGAAGTCCAAGTCTTCCGCCGGCAAGGCCACGGCCCGCACACGAAGCGCCGGCTCGCAGGACGAATACACGCTGTCCATCCCGGTCGAGCGCATGGCCCGCGGCGTCGTAGACGCCACCGCCACTCCACTGGCCGCCGCGCGCCGCGCGCTGCCCTCCCGTGACGGCCTGCCCGTCTACCTCGGCCTCGGCGGCCTGGCCGCCATCGGCGCGGTGGGCGGCCCGACAGCCGCGGCGATCGGCGTCGGCTACGCCGCACTGCGCCAGTGGGGCCCCACGCGCCCGCTCCTGACGGGCGAGGGGAACGCGAAGTCGCGGTAGCGCCCCCCCCCTGCGCGCCCGCGCGGGGACTCAGCGGCGGGCCTGCTCGCGGCGCACGTCACCTGTCAGGAAGCGAGTACGGAGTCGCCTTCGGTGCGCGTTGCGGAAAGCTGGTGCCGGGCGGCGACGAGGGCGGCGGTGATGTCGCGGGTGCCCGTCGACACGCAGAGCGTGTAAGCGACGTCCTCCATCCGCTGACGCGCTTCCTTGCTGCCCTTCTCGGCGTTCAGCGCGCTCAGCGTCTCGTACTGCTCAAGCAGGTTCTTCAGCACGACCGGATTTGCCATCAGCATCAGGGATCTCCCTCAAAGCCACTACTTGCAGGGGTATGCGACGCATCCTGTGCCCCGAGACCAGCCCATTATTCGTCCACGCTCCTGCTACCGATCGAGGGCGGCATGTATCCCGCGCAGACGCAGCCGGGCTTTCAGGAACTCCATCTCCGGCAATGTCCCCACCAGGCCATCGTGGCTCAGTTCCCCGACCAGCTCACGAGCCTGGGACAACGAGGCTGCTGAGACCTCCCGAAGGACCTCAGCACGGGAGCGCAGTCGGCGCCGGACACGCGCCAGCACCTGATCCGCGACCAACTCGACACCACCGGCGCCCGCTGGGACTCACGGGAGCCGAAGCCGTCCTCAAACTCCGCACGGTGATCAGCATCGGCAAGGCCCATTCGACCACTCCGCACCCACGGTGCTCAGGCATGGACATGAACGCTCACCATCGGCGATCGGCGTCCCTACTCGCTCACCAGGCAGAAGGGACGCCCAGCTGGATCGGTAAGAACCCGTGCCCTGGCTGCATCATGAGGCTGGTGATCCGGCTTGCCTGCGCCCAATTCCAGCAGCCGGAGTTCTGCCTCGTCCAGGTCGTCGGCCACCTTGAAGCAGATGTGAAGCTGCTGGGGAATGGTCTGGCCAGGCCAAATCGGAGGCCGGTAGTCGTCGACCCGCTGGAAGCCGAGGAGGAGCCCATCCTCGCCGTTCAGCCCGGCGAACTCGGAGTCTGACTTCGGGTGCGGTTCAAGGCCGGTGGCCTGCTGAGAGAACGCCGACAGAGCCAGCGGATCAGGGCAATCGAGCGTTATCGCGCGCAACTTCATCTGCAAGGAACGACACCTCCGGGCCGATCACTGAACTTGCGCAAACCCTAAGGGCATACACCTGTCGCTTTCGCGCATCCCTCCAGAGGAGCTACGCCCCATCGATTACGACGGTTAGCTCCGCCAGGCCGGCAGGGGCGGCAGGGGCCCTTGCGGCTCGACGGTCAGCGTGTGCCCGTCGGTCCGCCCGGTGAGCCAGCCCAGGAGCTCCGCCGCCGGGCCGTTCACACGCGGCCCCGGACCGTCGCCGATCACCCGTAGCACTTGGTCCTCGTCGGCGCACAGCGTCATGGGCGGGGAGTTGGGGTTGGTGGCCAGTTTCGCGGTGGTCGTCGCCAGTTCGCGAGCCGTGAAGAAGGCGGGCCAGTGGGCCGGGCGGTGGCCGGTGGCCAGGTCGGTGTGGTGCACCTCCACCTCGCGCAGCATGCTGCCGACGGCACCGCGCACGGGCCGCAGACCGGCCCCGAGCCAGCGCACCGGAACGTCCCAGGCGTTGTGCGGGTGGTCATCGGCCGCGGAGAGGAAACGGCGCAACGCGGTGTCCATGTCGTTGACGAGGGCGTCGGCGGGCCGTCCGGCGCCCTCCTCGATCTCCCGCTCCCGCTGATCGTCGTTGGCGTACTGCGGCAGGTCGGCGCCCGTACGGGCGGAGGTGAGCAGCCGGGTGCGCGAGTCAGCGCTGCGGGCGAGGTGCGTCAGGACGTGGGCGCGGCTCCAGCCGGGCAGCAGGGAAGGCGCCCGTACCTCCTCGTCCGACAGCGCGGCCGCGGTCGAGAGCAACCGGTCGACGCAGGTCCGCAACAGGGGCAGGAGCGCGGCAGGGCTGTCCTCTTCTTCGTCGTACGGCATGAGTCTCCGATCGGTGTCGATACGTGGCCTTACCCATTCCCAGCCTGTGACATCCACTCCGCGCTTGCCGAGCTGCGCGAGCTGCCCGCGCGACAGGAGGGGTGCAGGCCGCTGTTCGAGCTCGCCGAGGGCCTGGACGCCCTGGTGCGCGGCTACGCCATGCATCCGTGCGGAGTGCTCCTGTCCAACGCTCTGCTGCTGGACCGGCAGCCGGTGCAGCCCACCTTCTGCGGCAACTACCCGATGCTGCAGGCCGACAAGGCGCGTTCGTGGCGACGAGCCGAGTCAGCCCGCTTCCCGTCGATCACGGGGTTGGTCATCCGGCGGGCCTATCGGGACGGAGATCCTCGGGCGTCCCAATGCGCGGGCCCGTACGCCGCCGTCGGTGGAGCCGGTGCCGACGCAGGCTGACCGGCCGCGCTGGTGGGCCGGTTGAGAGGACGCCGTGCAGCACTTCGGCATACGGCGCCTCCCCTCCCCCGACTCCCAACCGGCCGAGCCGGTCAGGTCCACCTCGCTGAGGTGCCGTAGATGCACAAGCAGCCCCGACTGGACGGGGAGACCAGCCGGGGCTCAAGGGGGTGACATGCGGAGGGGCTTCAGCCGAACGATCGTCCCCATGGGCTATAGGTGAGGCCCGGGAACACGGTCCCCTCCGCAGCCACACTCCCAGCAACGACGATGCGCCAACGGCGGTGCTCCGCACTGGACTTCGCCCATCCTGACAGCCCTGACAGCAATTGCGTGGCGTTCCGCACCCCCGGTCCGCAGGATTGTCAGTCCTGGTGGAGTTCGTTGCGGCCCGGGCCGCCGGAGAGCTTGTCGGTGCCTGTGCCGCCCCACAGGACGTCGTCGCCACTGTTGCCCCACAGCGTGTCGTTACCCGCCTCGCCGTACAGCTTGTCGTTGCCCTTGCCGCCGTAGAGGACATCGGCGCCGCCCTGACCGCGCAGGATGTCGCTGCCGTCCTCGCCGTGCAGGTTGTTTTCCTCGCCGGTGCCGGTCAGGGAGTCGTTGCCGGGGCCGCCGAAGCAGTCCATGCTGCAGCGGGTGAGGGTGTCGTTCCCGGCATCGCCCCACGGGCCGAAGCCGAACGGGCCGCCGCCGTCAAGTCGGTCGTCGCCCTCACCGCCGTGCAGGAGCGCGGACTCCGACGCCACGATGACATCGTTGCCTTTGCCACCGTAGATCCCTGCCCAGGCCCGGCTGTCGGGCGCGAGGGTCGCGGTGTCGTTCTCGTCGCCAAGATCGATGTCGTAGCTGTCGGAGTCGTCCGAGTTCTCCGGGATCTTGACCGCGCACCGTACAGCTGTGCGGTCGCCCTCCTCGGGGTACACGCACTCGTCCCACTCCGCCGCCTCGGCGGAGATGGCGATGTCATACCGGTCGTGGAAGGTGAGTACGTAGTAGGAGTCGTGCTCGCCACAGTGGTCGATCTCTTCGTCGACCGTCACCTGGTTCTGCTGACCGGGTGCCGCCTTGTACCAGAGCTCACCGTCAGCGACGACGACGGACGCCGTGGCCCCAGCGGCAGACGGGGCTGCCTGGACGGTTGAGGTCGTTAAGACGGCCGCGCCGAGAGTCAGGGCAAGGGTTGCGGTGGCTGCAATGGTCCGGTGAATGCGCATGCGGAAGTGACCCTTCAGGGTGTACGTGTGCAGTGGTGCTTCTGGTCACCCAGTTAGACAAGAGGCCCGAGAACGGAGTTGCCCGTCCTCTCATGAACAGCGACGGACGACGTGATGACTGGTACGTGGACGGCGTGATGACGGGCACGTGGACGGGGCCGCTACGCCGGGCGCCCGATCATGAGGTCAACCTTTCCACTGGATGGAGCCGCCCAGTCCTGGCTGATCTTGCCTTGTGGGCGGGTGACCTTTTCCTGCTCGAAGTCGATGGTGAAGCCGTCGCGGTCGATAGACGTTTCCCTTGCGGGAACGGAGCAGGTTGCTTTGCGCCGGGCCGGCCCCATCAGGATGATCTCGTGTTCGCGGGCGACTTGTTCCTGGACGGGGACCCAAATGTCGCCGACGTGCTCGGCAGGCAACAGGTTCCGCGCTTCCAGTTGCTGGACGGCAATCTTCGCCGGCCAAGGCATTCGATCCCTGCGTCCGGCGTCACCGCTGGCGGAATGTGGGATGCCTGCCAGGGACGATCGCGCGCCAAGGTGAGCTGTCACTTCGGCTCCACATCCGCTTCGATGCCATATCGATGGTCGGAAGTGTTGCGTCTCGGAAATCGTAGGCAGGCATCAAGAAAGCCCCAGTTCATAGCGATACCTGACGCCTACCTCTGCAACTGGCGCGTGAAGCTCGACACCGTGGCTCCGGGCGGACAGACGAGGGTGCTGGGGCGACTCGCATTGCGGGTCACCGTCGGCGATGCGCTATTCGGACTCCGGATGCATCTGGACCCATCGCCCGTCAACGGACTTCATCTCTACCCCGTAATACGGCTGGGGCGTGGTGGTGGCGCTGGCGGCGCGTTTGGTTGAAGCCTTGGCCTGGGGGCGGGAGCTAGGCTTCGCTTTCACCGCCTGAGGCTTCTTCTTCGCATCACGCTCCCGTAACTCCGCTATCCGCCTGAGGAGTTCGGTGCGACTCATCTGCTTCTGCTTCCGGGGCCGACCAAGTGGAGCAGCAGAGGCAGGAAATTGCCTTCCCGTGAGCGGGCGGCAGGCGCGGTGCGCCGCCCGGCCGCCCGTTATAGTGACGAGCTTCTTCTTCCCCACCGGATTACCGCATATAGCACATTGCTTAGGCCTGGAAGCGTCAGACATGATCCCCCCGATCTCAACGCCACGTTGAGACGGAAGACTAGTTGGCGCGAGGCTCTCCTGTCCGGTCTCTTGCACATTTCGCCGGGGGCCGGCCGAACGAGCGCCCCAAGAGCCCGTCGGCAAGCGCGGCTGCATCTTCCACGGCACCGTCACCGGCGCGGTCGCCTCGATCCGGCTCTGGCTCTGGCTCCGCCCGTGATCGCCGCCGGATCTAGTAGCCGGTCGCGCCGTCGAGCATCTCGCGCAGGATGTCCAGGTGGCCGTTGTGGCGGGCTGTCTCCTCGGTGAGGTGGTGCAGGATCCAGCGCAGGTCGACGTGGAGGCCGTTGCGGATGGTTCGCTGGGCCTGCTTGTCCAGGGCGTTCCCTGCGACCAGTTCCCGGTAGCGGGTGCTCTGTTCGGCGTATTCGTCGAGCAACTGCGTGAGCGGGAAGTCGACGGCGATGCGCATCTCGCGGTCGGGGTCCTCGTCGGTCCAAGGGCCCCGGTCTTCCTCGCCGAGGAAGACCACTTGGAACCAGTAATACTCGACCCAGCGGAGGTGGTTGATCACTCCGCTCATGGTCATCAGCGGTGAACCCGGCAGGAGCGCCTTGCGTGCGTTCTCCGCGGAGAGGCCTTCGCATTTGGCGCGGGCGGTGTCACGTGCGTAGTCGAGGAACGTGGTGAGCTGGGTGCGCTCGTCCCATGCGGGCGGCGTGTCGTTGATTCTTGTCATCGCGCGCAGCGTCCCCGATCACCCGACCGATGTCGAGGCATTTATCGACGACCCAACCTGCTTCAGCCAGCTCCTTGTCAGGCGGGTCGATACTGCAATTCAGCGCCGGTGGCCGCCGTCGGCATGATCCGCCGGACAAGCCCCAGTCCATCCACGTACCTTGGTCGGCCGCGGCGGCACAACCTCTCCCCCCTGAGCATGAATACCCATGTCGGAGGAGAGCGGCCGCACGCGGCCGGCTTGGCACGGACGCTGTCTGCGGCAGCAGGTGACAGTGCGCCCGGCGGTGGCGTGCTCGGTCAGCGGACCTTCGTCAGCTCACCCTTGTCCTGGAGGGTGGCGACCCCTCTGGCCCAGAGGCTGTTGACCCGCTGGCGCTCCTGCGCGTTCGGGTAGGCGTTGGTGCAGGACGGGCCGGGGCCGCCGCCGGACATCAGCTCGCTGCACGGGCCCGAGTAGTGGTCGGGCAGACCGAGGACGTGCCCCGTCTCGTGGGACGTCACCCGCGTGGAGTTGTACTGCTGGTTCTGCCGGTAGTCCAGGAAGATGTAGCCGTGGCCGCGCCCGTCGGTGGAGGCGTACGAGCCGCGTGAGTCGTTGCCCTCGCGGTACTCGAAGTCGGCGCCCGTGCTGGTCTCCTGGAGCTTGACGTTACTGACGGAAGAGTTCCAGATCTGCGTGCTCTGCGCTATCTGGCTGCGGAAGCTCGGCGCCCGGGTCGTGCGGTACCGGACGGTGACGACCTGGATGCCCGGCTGCGCCGCCTGCTTCTTCAGCGCCGACTTCATGACGGCCTCGAAGAACTGGCGGTTGGCGGCCTCGTCCTCGGCGGAGCCTTCGTACGCGGACGTGGCGTTCGTGGACGTGGTGTCAGTGGACAGGGGCTTGACCGCGTCGGGCGCGGGTGCTGCGAACGCCGAGGGGGCGGCGGCGAGCGAGCCGACGAGAGCAGCGGCGCCGAGGATGGCGAGGAGGCTGGTGCGGGGTCTGTTCATGGGGGTGAGTCCCTTCCGGATGTCCGGATGTCCGGTGGCCTGGCGGGCCCGGCGGCCGGGAACATTGAGGCATGGGGATGCCCGGGTTCCCGGGACCGGGGCCTGCTGGCGGCCTTTGGTCGCAACGAGTATCGGGAAGGCGGGGCTCGTCCGCACCGATGCCATTCGGTGATAGCGGCAGAGCATCAACTCGTATGTGCAGTAAGGGACTTGACGCCTCACATGACCGCTTTGGCACCTATGAGGGACGCCCGGTCCGGTGGATGTCGCGTACGCAGAGCGTCAGGAGGGTGGCGGCGACGACGATCAGTGGGGCGTGCGCCGCTTCATCGTCCCCGACCCCGCCCAGCAGGTGAAGCCGCCGGACACACGTCGCTCTCGCGCGTCCGGCGGCAGGCTGAAGGGTTCGGCTTCCCCTTCCCATTTCTACTCGTAGGGAATGACCACCACAGTGTCCGCGGCCCCCGTCTTCAGCTTCGCCGTGCCGCTGCCGATGGCGTTCCAGACCTCCAGGCGGACGCTGCCGCCCTTCAGTTCACCAAGGCTGCCGGTGGCGGACTTCAGGCCCTTGGCCTGGGTGTACTCCTCCCAGCCGGTGACCGGGTCGCTCGCGAAGTATGCGTACGTCTCCACGCGGTCGTACGTCCCGTCGCCCGTCAGGTCGTACGAGACGCGGGCCTGCTGGCCGAGGGCGACGGTCGTTCCCGCGTCGACCTGGAGTCGGAAGCCGGTCGAACTGCCGGACTTCACCTTGCCGTTGACGTTCTTGACGACGTAGGTGAGGGGCTGGTTCGGGCTGCCGTCGTGGTTGGCGCCGCCGGCGGAGGCGATCGTGTCGGAGCCGGCGGTGGTCGAGGTGGAGGTGGTGAGGGCGCCGCCGGTGGCGAGGCGGAAAGTGTTGCCGGTGGGCGGGTCGGTGGGATCCCCCGGGTCCCCGGGGGCGGTGCCGTTGCCGGTGGCCGTGGAGCGGGCCGGGACGTTCAGCTTGCCTCCGTCGGAGAAGGTGACGGTGACGGCCGAGGAGGTGTAGTTGTGGGCGGCGTACGTACGAGTGGTGCCCTTGGTGAAAACGGCGGAGGTGGGGATGGAGCCGGTCACCGAGGGAGTGGGGGCGCCGAGGGCGTCGAGGGTGGTGAGCCAGTGGTACGTGTGGGCCTTGGACTCGCCGGCCTCGGGCGAGTAGGAGCCGTTGCCCGCATCCCACTTGGACTTTGCCGCGGCGGGGTCGGCGAGGGACTGGAACTCCCAGAGGATGTCCCGCCATTCGACTGCCGGTCCGCCGTTCTCGCGTTCCATCTCGGCGAGGTTGCGCTTGATGGCGGCGGGGTGGGCGGCCAGGTGGAGGGAGGAACCGGCGGTGATGGGCAGGGCGTTGATGCCGTGGATCTCCTCGGGGTTCGCTGTCCACCAGGTGGAGTAGGCGCCGCCGCTGCCCCAGACCATGCCGACCGTGTCGTGGCCGAAGCCGGACGGGAAGACCTGCTCGTCGGCGTCGAACCAGTACTGGGCGATCGCTTCCGATTCCGTGGTGAGGAGGTACGAGCCGAGGTCGCGGAGCGAGGCGTCGCCGGTGGCCGAGCCCCAGAGGACGAGGGCGGCGCTGAGCTGGGTGGATTCGGAGGAGGACTCCTGGTTGTTGCCGGCGGCGAAGCCCTGGTGGCCGGCGGCCCAGCTGTGGCCTGCGTAGACGTCGAAGCCCCGCAGGAAGGGGTAGGCGGAGTCGGTGCGGGAGGGGTTGGCGGTGTCGCGGATCAGTGTCTTGACCATGCCGCCCCAGGCGGAGTCGGCGGCCCAGGCCTGGTCGTACTGGGCGACGATGGCGGCGGCGTAGATGTAGTACCCGTAGTGGAAGTGATGGTCGTTCAGTTCGGCGTCGCTACCGTACGAGGCCGGGTAGCCGATCAGCGTCCGCCAGTCCTTGTCGTAGCTGAACTCGTTCCCGCCGCCGACCGTGAACCACGCCTGGAGCTTGCCCTTGAGCAGGCCGATCAGCTTGTCACGGGTGCCGGTCTCGCCGATCTGGTCGGCGACCGGGACCAGTTGGGCGAGACGACCGAGGGCCTTGCCCGTCCAGTAGGTGTCGGTGGCGCCGTTGAACGGGTCGGAGGCGTTCGCGACATCGTTGAGGTAGCCGGCCAGGCGGGCCTTGTCCACGGCGGAGACGGATGGCAGCGTCGGCAGGACCGGGGACCTCTTCTGGGTGGTGGAGAAGGAGGTGCCCTCGCGGACCTTCATCGTGCCGCGCGGGGAGACGTAGGTGAGGTTCGTCAGCGCGGAGTCGGTGGCCTGCCACTGGTGGCGGTAGAGCGCCTGGAGGGTGCCGGTCTCGGTGCCCTCCTTCGGGGTGGTCTCCAGGGCGTAGGTGGCCTTGGTCTGGCCGGATGCCGTCGACGACCAGGAGACCTTCGAGCCGGTGACGAAGGAGTACGCGTACTTCTTGTACGTGGCGAGGTCGCCGGTCGAGGGCAGGACGGCGACGGAGAAGTAGTTCTTCGCCGAGGTCAGGGGCACGGTGAGGGTGGAGCCTGAGATGCTCCAGTCGGTGCCGGACGGGGCGAAGAGCGCGTAGTGGTGGCCGCCGACGGTGATGCCGAGGACGTTGCCCTGGTCGGAGAAGACGGTGGGCGCGTTGGCGGTGGTGACGCGGGCGTCGCCGCCGGAACCGGTCGCGTAGACGAAGGGGAGGCCGTGGCCGATGGTGGTGCGCAGGGCGCGGGTGCCGTCGGACCAGTAGGGGGTGACGGTCCAGTCGGACCAGGAATCGGCTTTGGTGTCCGGCGAGTTGAGGCCGGTGAGACCGAGGGTGAGGTCCTTCTTGTGGGCGTACTCGTACTGACGGCCGTCGCCGACGATCGCGGCCGAGGTCGGGTAGCCGACGTCGAGGCCGCCGGAGGCCGCCTGGTAGGTGAGGGGGTGGCCATACATCGGGGTGGAGTACGGGTTGTCCGGGTAGCGCTGGAAGGCGAGCGATGACCACCAGTCGTTGGTGGGCACGGGCTTGTCCTTGGCGGCGGCGGTGACCTTGGGGGTGACGGCGCCGCCGACGTTGTTGGTGGGGCCGACGGTGCCTGCGGGGCGGGTGTCGGAGTAGCTGCCGGAGCCGACCGGGACGGTGGCGGCGGAGGCGGGCGCGGCGGCGAGGGCGACCAGGCCGGTGGCGGCGAGCGCGGCTGAGGCGAGGCAGGCGAGGGCGCGTCTGAGGGGTGGCCGGACGCGGGAGGCGCGGCGGTTGGTGGGCATGGGAGGCAGCTCCTCGAAGTCTTGACCGGGCGGTCTGCTGAGAGCGCTCTCAGGCGCGGTGAACGTAAGACTCCCGAAGGGAGGGTGTCAATATCCGTGACAGGAATGGGAGTTGGCGATCACGCGGTGAAGCGTTGGGTTCATGAGGTGACGGAAATAGGTGCGGCTTCCAGGTTTTCCAGGTCTCCTGGTTCCCCTGGTTCCCCTGGTTCCCCTGGTTCTCCTGGAGGCCGGGTCCTGGCCGTCGCCCTGTCCGGTCGGTTGCCGCCCGGGGCACAACGCCTCCGCCTCGCTCACGATTGCCAGGTGGGCGCGGACGGCCGCGTCGGCGGCTGCAGGGCGCGGGCGGCGGCCTCTGGTTTGGTTCTCCTCGGCGGCGCGGCGACCCGGCTAGCGCGAGCCGCGGCGTTCGGATGGGCATGGAGATCGCGCTTGGCTTGCAGCGGTTGCTTCGGTTCCGCGCGCGGGGCGTCGCATTCAGCTGGATTCAGTCGGTGATGTACCAGTCGTTCTTGAGGTACTCCAGGGTGTAGCTGCCCAGGTCGTCCTCGGTGAATGTGGCGGAGGACTTGACCGCTTCGACCGGCATCTCGATCTTGTCGGGCGTGCGCACGGCGATGCGCTGCGGGTCAACCGTCGCGGTCTTCAGGGCCTTCTTCTGCGTGGGCGAGATCATCTGGAACACGGTGGCGTACGTCGACGTGCACGGGCCGAGCCCTTGATCCTGGGCCTTCTTCGCAGCGGGCCCGGCCACTTCGCAGACCTCGTCGATGTCTTCACGTCCCAGGGCGTGCAGGTACTGCTCGTAGCGCTTGATCGCGCCTTCCTTCGTCCTGGGCGCGGGCTGGTCGCCGGTGGGCTCGGCCGACGGCTTCTCGGTCCGGGCGGCACCGGACGGCGTGGCCGAGGGCTCTGTTGTCCGCGTGGCCGACGGCTCTTTTGCCGGCGTGGACGCGGACGACTGCGAAGGCTTCGCGTCCACGTCCTTCTCCGCCTTGTCCGCACCGCACCCACACGCCACCAGCACCACACAGGCCGATACCGCCACGCTCACCATCGTCCGCGCGCTCATTCTGTCCCCTCACCACCAGCCGACAACACGACAACAGGTCACGCAGGATCCGGAGGAACGGTTCCCGTGTCCCTCCGGGCGGACGCCGACCGGTTCACGGAGGGCGGCACTGGCCACGGCTCACCGCACTGGCCCTGGCGTACGGGCAGGCAATGCTCCCCAGCACACAACATGCGCATCAACACGCTCATCGTCGGCACCACCCGCACGGACATGATCGACCAAACAGTCGAGGCCGACCCGGAGTTGGGGACGACTTCCGTCGCCCGCCATAGACGGAAGCGCACGGGCGAAGCCCGCCCGGCTCGTCGGCGGCGGCCGTCCAGCCGACGTCGACGGCTGGTTGATCGATGGGGATCGGTGCGCTGACGGTCAGTCCGAGAGCGCTCGAGCTAGCCGGTCGAAGTCTTCGAGCAGTGCGGTCAGACGCTCGTCGGGGATCGCCTCGATCATGCGGGCCTCGATGGCATAGACGGCTTCCTGAGCCGCGGTCAGACGATCCCGCCCTTCGCCGGTAAGGGAGGCGGGACGGGCCCGGCCCGACTCGACGGTGGCGGGCCGGGTGAGCAGGCCCCCGTCCTGGAGTCCGCGCAGGACGACGTTCATGGACTGCCGGGTGACGAACGTGGCCCGGGCGAGTTCCGCGTTGGACAGGCCTGGGCGGGCGGCGAGGACCTCCAGGCAGGCGTACTGCGGCACGGTGAGGCCGTGCTCGCGCAGCGCCTGGTCCATGGCGCTGCGCAGCGCGGCGTGGGCGCGCTTGAGGCGGTAGCCCACGTGGTCGAGTACATCCTCGGCGGGATGGGGCACCGCAATCTGGGTGGTGGGGGTCGGCTCAACCTGCGGATTCATGTCATCCTTCATGTCAGTACTTTGACACCTGCCTGATCGGGATCTAACTTTGAGTATGTCAAAGTCCTGACATCCTATCGAGGGGGAATACCCATGTCCGTACGCATCGACGGCCCCGACTTCATCGCTCTCCAGGTCCGCGACCTGGAGACGGCCGCCGCGTTCTGCGAGAAGAACCTCGGCCTGCGCCGCACTCCCTCCTCACCCCCCGGCGCGGTCGTCTTCGACACCAGGCCGGTCCCCCTGGCGGTGCGCGACCCGCTGCCCGGCACCGACCTGGACTCGGGCAAGCCGGGTCTCGGTGTCGCCCTGTGGTTCTCCACCCCTGACACCCAGGCCTTCCACAAGCAGCTCACCGCGAACGGAGTCGAGATCCTCACCCCGGTCACGGACAGCCCGTTCGGACCGATGTTTTCCTTCGTCGGCCCCGAGGGCTACGTCCTGACCGTGCATCAGCAGAGCTGATCGCGTCCGCCGTCTCCTTCATCCCCAAGGGCTCGTTCTCGCTGGCCGCCTCCACCCGGTTCCTGATCAGACGAGCCCTGCGGAAGAAGGAGGCGGCGAACGGCGAAGGCGGCCCAGCCCGAGATCGCCCGCATCCTCTCCCTCGACATTCGACGCCACCGGCTTCGCAGCCCTCGCCGCACATGCATTTTTGGCAGAAGCCAGGGCACTCGGACGCGGACAACAACTCGGCGACGTGGAAACAGAGATGAGTGTGATGCCATGTCTTTCCATGACCGTCCCCAGACGCCTGGCGACTACGATCAGCCTCCTCCGCGCACAGATGTGAGGCAGAGCAACAACAGCATGGCGATCGCCGCGCTTGTTCTCGGCATTCTGGCGATCCTGCTCTTCTGGACCGTCATTGGCGGCGTCCTGTTGGGCCTCCTGGCGGTGATCTTCGGCATCATCGGTGCTCGTAAGGCTCGTGGGGGCCGGGCGCCCTACGGCAAGATGTCGATCGTCGGCGCGGTACTCGGCGGACTGGGTCTGATCGCATCCGCTGTGATCATTGCGATCGGCGCGTCGATCCTCAACTCCGACGAGTACAAGAACTTCGACGACTGCGTCAAGCACGCCGACTCACAGAGTGAGCGCGACGCGTGCGCAAGGGACTTCGACCGGGAAATCAATGACTGACCCGCGCCGCAATACATAACCCTCAGAGCCATATTTGGACCTGAAAGATCGGTCAGGCTTTCGCCCGGGCCAGAGCGTCGGCCGCGGCCCGCGCGATCTTGGGGTTCGCCAGGATCACGGAGGTCACCTCGCCCGCCGTGGCCTTCGCGGTCCAGCCGGGCGCCGACCCGTGCTGCGAATTCCCTCTGCTGGCGGTCCGGCCACAGTGAACGTGGTCCAGATCCGCAAGCTGTCAGAACCGCTGATCATGTGTGGGTCAGAGCTTGTTGGCCAGCCGAGCTGCTTCTGCCTCCGGCTCCGGGACCCACTTCACATTCGATCGTAGGTGTAGCCGTAGTTGTGGTCGCCGCCGAACCGCTGGGGGGTGGCCTGCTCACCCTTCCCGCACGTGTCGTACGGAGGGGAGAGCGCGGGGCCCTCTATCCGTTTCGTCAGGCCGGGTGAGGATGGTCGGCATGATGGATCGAGATCAGTTGGGGCGGTCGGCGGTGCACTATGCGGCCGCCGATGGGGATACGGATGGCCTGAGGACACTCTTGGCCGGAGGCGCGGTCGCGGAGGCAGCCGATGATGCGGGCTGGACTCCGCTGCACTTCGCGTCTCAGGCTCAGTCCCCGTCTGCCGTCGAGGTCTTGTTGGCCGCTGGCGCGGCGGTTGATGCCGCGGACCGTGATGGCAATACGCCGTTGTGGAGGGCGGTGTTCGGTTCGAAGGGCGAGGGCACGACGATCCGGCTGCTGCTGGATGCTGGTGCCGATCCTGACGGGGACAACGTTCATGGCGTGAGCCCGAGGGCGTTGGCAGGGCGGATCGCCAACCATGACGTGACTGCCCACTTTTCACCTGGTCGTTTGTCCTAGACGGCTCTCGCTGGTCGGGGTTGGCAGGTGCCACCGCGGAGCATCGCGACGGTTGCCCCGACCGCTCTCGGCTCCCGGTTCGCAGCCCCATTCCTCCAGTGAGGGCGCTAGTTCTCTGCGCCATCGAGGGCGGGGCGTCCGCGGAGACCCCGGAGGAAAGGGCACCGTTGATCGCGACTTCGGTGTCCCTGTTCGACTCACCGCTTCACGCCTCCGTGTCGAGGGGAAGCGACACCACGCTGCCCAGACTCTCCTGAGCGTCTTCGAACTTCAGGGCACACCTCCGCCTCCACCTAACTCCCCCATGGCGGGACAACGAGCCGCGATGCGGCTCAGACAGCCAGACGAGTAGGCACAGCGTTCGCGCGCCCATAGGCGAGCACCCGGGCGAGGACTTCGCGGAACAGGGCGATGTCCTTGGTAGGTGCCTCGATGACTGCCTCGATCCTGCTGTCGCTCAACCGCAGGCCCTCCAGTGCTTCAGGGTTGAGCGAGATTTGGAGGACGTTGCCCGTCAAAACGGCCTCGCGTACACAGCCGTACGCAGTCCCCTGCCCAGCCGTGACCAGGCAGTGTGTGTCCATCCCCAGAGCGACCTCTTGATCGTCTGGGTTTTCCTCTCCGGCCATGAACATCAAGATGAAGCCGCTTCCGTCTTCACCCTCGGCGAGAGCGGCTTCCGTGAAGTAACCGTCAGGATCGATCTCTGTTGTGACTGTGCGGGCGGTGAATCGATAGGTCATGACGGGTTTCTACCAGCGCACTCAACCGAGCTCGCCGGCAGGGGCAGGCACCGGCGGCAATCCCACAGGACGGCGCCAGCGCTGCGGACTCCGTGATTCCCCCCGGGAAGATCGTGAACTCCTGGCTGGGGAGTCGCGTGAGCGTCTACATGCTGAGCGGAGACGTGGTGGGGACGATGGCAGGCTCAGCGATCGGACTCAGCCAGCAGGTGACCGGAAGCCAGAGGCTCATCAGACGTGGTGGTGATCGGCAGGGCTGCGTCTGCCGCCGGGCCACTGGGTCCACTGGATCCACTGGGTCCACTGGGTCCACTGGCCAGGGGAGACCACGCTCCGGATGAAGAAGTCCGCGAGAACGCCGAACAGTTCGGGATCCGGGCGACGGCCGCACAGGCCCGCTCGGCAACCGGCCGCTGGCTGGCGCGGCGTTCGTTTTCCGTGCTTCCTGCGACCACTGCTCCGATGATCCCTGGAGCGATGGCCACGATGATGAGGAGGAGAAGGGCAGGCATCGCGGCGCTGGCAGCAATCGGCGCTCTAGCACTTACCGCCTGTAGTTTCACGTCCAAGTCATCTTCCGACTCGGTGGGAACCGAAGACTGGAAAAGCAGGTCGCGAGTTCGCTGGCAGAACAGGTTGGCCAGGCGCCGAAAAGCGTCGGCTGCCCCAGCAAACTGGAGTCGGAAGAGGGGAAAACACCAGGTGTACGCTCACAGCTCCTGATGGTATCCAGTACGGGCTCACGGTCTCGGCCGACCACGAAAACAGTGAAGAGGCAGTTGAAATCGATATGAAGGTTGACGAGAAGCCAAAGTAGCGGAACGCTTCAACGAAAGTCAGTTCAAGCTGTCACAAAGCACGCGTTACGGGATCGATTTGATCACGGGGCCTTCATAGAGCACCAGTCACGAACGCTATCGCGATTCCGGCGACCATGGCGAGCGCAATGGCTACGCCCAAGATGGCAGATCCCCGGGCCGAGTACACGGAAGCGGGCAGCAGTTCCTCCCAGCCCGATCCCTCTGCGGCATCCCTGATCAGACGGTGGCCATCGGCGGAGGAGAAGGCGTACTGAGCTGAGCCGTCCAGAGAACGACTCGAGATACGGGTCACTTTGCGGCCCGCTTCGGTCTCACTCATCAGTACCCGCCCGTCGAGCCCCCGGCGCTCAGTGCGAACGACATCGTCGATCGTGAACGTCATGGTTTCCGAATTCAACGCGACATCGTACGTCCACAGTTGCGTAGACCGACGCCCTCGCCCGTATGGCTCGCGAACGTCGACGGTCAGCTCAAATCCCCGCTCCGTCCGGTTCAACTGGTACTCCGTGCCCGCTGTGACGGCTTCGACCCGGGCGTACAACTCTGCTGCTTCTTCTATCTCGTTATCACTGTTCACGATGTAGCAGTGTCCTTACGTCGATCTACTGTCAAGGCAGACGGTACTCACAGAATCTTGGAAGTCGCCCAGGATACTGTCGATCTGGTTCGCGGCGGCGGTCAGGGCCAGACGGACCACCGCCTGCTTACTGGCGTCATGGACGTCGAGCGTCACCAGGTAGACGTGCATCTGTACGAGATCGCGGCGTACGCCGCCCGTGACGGTCGCGAAGCGAATGGCCTGTGTCAGAGCTGGAGCTTCGACGGAACCGACTTCCTTGCGATGACGGACGACCAGCGACCATCAAGTTCGCGCATCCGGAGCACCGACTCCTCAGCGATCTCGTCAGCGTCGCCTCGTCCGGCCGATACTCACCGTCGATGGTGATGTTGGCCGCGAACCCGTCATCCGGCTCCGGGTTCAACGCGGCGAAGGCCACGCCGGGCGTCTCGACCTGGTCCAGATTTGCGGGGTGCCAGCCCTCCGGTAGCCGGAATTCGACTGGCACCGACAGCGTCGCAGGTACCACTGGTCGCCCTCTCCAGAGTCACGTCACAGAACCGTTTTCCAGAAGAGGAGCTGGCGTTCGACGGCGATACCTCGCTTGGACGGTCTCAGCGGATCGCAGAAGAGCCGCGTTGGGCCGGGCAGCGGGCCGGGTGAGCCGACAAGTCATCAGCGTGATTGAAGCGAGGGTGGGCACCGCTTCGGAGTACTCGGGCCGGATCTCGTAGTCACGGACATTGCGGCGTGCGTGCAGCAACCACGCCAGACTCCTCTCTACCGCCCAACACCTCGGGAGGATCACGAAGCCCTTCGCGTCCTTGGGCTACTCACGGTCTTGATCGTCAGGTGCGGGAAGGACTTGGCCCAGGCGACGAGGGTACCCTCGTAAGCCAAGTCGGCCCAGACGATGGCGATTTCGGGATGCACCAGGCGGAGCCGGAAGAGAGTTTCGCGGGCGACGAGGCTGTCATGCATGTCGGCCGGGGTGAACATCACCAAGAGCGGCAGTCCCAACGCTCCTCGTCATCACAGATCGCGGCCAGAGTCTGGTGGATGCTGAACGCCACTCAACGCTGCCCACCATCTCCGAACTGGGCACTACAACCCACCCCCTGCCAGGACGGAGCACGGCGTCCGCGGCCGTGAAGAGGAAGTCCGACCCGCCCGGTAACGGCAGAATCAACCCGCCGACCCGCACCGGACGAGGGCGGTGAGAGGTGAGACACGACCGGGCCGCCCCCGTGCGGGCACCGGGGATTACTGCGGGCCCACCGGATTTTGTGGCGTTCGGCTCGTGGAGGTGCGTGCAGTGTCGGCCGGAGCTATGCGGCGCAGCAGGTAGCCGGCGGTCAGGGCCATGGCGAACATGAGAACCGCGTACACCGCCGAGGGGATGGCCATCCGGGTGCTGTCCAGGAGCGAGGGGCTCAGGGCGATCGCCATCGACAGCGTGGTGTTGTGCATGCCGATCTCGAAGCAGGTGGCGACGGACTGCCGGTGATCGCCGCGGACCAGCCGGGTCGCGCCGTAGCCGACGGTGAGGGAGATGGCGCCGAAGAGGAAGACGACGAGGCCGACGTCGGCGAGATAGCCGAGCACGTTCTCCCGCTCGGCGGCGAGTGCCGCGATGATGATGCCGACGAGCGCGACCACCGCCGTCACCTTGACCATCCGGGTGGAGCGCTCAGCGAAGTCCGGATGACGGTGTCGCACCAGCATCCCGGCCGCGACCGGCACGAGTACGACAAGGAAGACCTGCAGCGTCTTGTCGAAACGCAGGCCCAGCGCCTCGTCCGTGCCGCTCATGAAGTGGTCGAGGGAGAGATTCACGACGATCGGCAGCGTGACGACGGCGATGACCGAGTTGATGGCGGTCAGCGTGACGTTGAGGGCGACGTCGCCGCCGAACAGATGGCTGAAGATGTTCGCCATGGTGCCGCCTGGAGACGCCGCGAGCAGCATCATGCCGACGGCCAGCGCGGGGCTCAGGTCGAAGGCGAGTACCAGGCCCAGGCAGACGGCGGGCAGCAGCACAAGCTGACAGACGAGTGCGCAGGCCACAGGCCGCGGATACGCCGCGATCCTGCGGAAGTCGGCCACGGTCAGACCGAGTCCGAGACCAAACATGATCACTGCGAGGACAGCGGGAAGCAGATAGGTGGTCAACGGTGAGTCCACCAGAACAGAGTCCGGGAGACTGCCCGAAAAGTACACGCCCTTGGCACGCAACGCCTACGCAGACCGCGCAGCAGGCGCATCGGGGGCCATGGAAGTGACACCGGCCGCGCCGCCCTGCTCGTCGGGGCGGCGCTCGCCCTCCCCGGATCAACCCTGGCGCGGATCCGCCCTGGCCTTCGTCCCGGTGAAAGGACGTCCCCTCCCCCGCCTCGACAACCGGGGTCCTGTTCAGCTCACCGGGCGGCATCCGACGGCTCGTACCAGAGGCTCGTCATCGGAGAGTGCATGGTCCAGCCCAGCGAGGAGTAGAGCGCCCGGCCCCCGGGCGTGCCGACCAGGAGGCCGGTTTCCGCACCGGCCTCGTACGCGGTGCTCTGCAGCGTGCGCATCACCAGACCGCCGAGGCCCTTGCGCCGGTGCTCGGCGGCGGTCTCGACCTGGTCGACCACGGCATGGGTGCCTGCCTGGGCGATCTGTCCACGGGCGGCGAAGTGCCCGGCGCCCGTGCGGACCAGCACGCGGCTGACGCCGCCGCGGGTCCAGCTGGTGAGGGTGTATCCGGCCGACACCTCAGGGTGCTCCGGCACCAGGTGACAGGTCATCAGGTATCCGGTGAGGTCCCGGTGCCAGCCGGGCCCGACCCAGGGCAGGACCGTCTCGTCCTCGGCGAACAGCTTCAGCCACGTCCCGGGCGCGCTCGTCGCGGAGGCGACCTTGCGTACATCGTTCTCGGATGGTTCCGGCAGCACGTGCCGGGCGACGTGGTTGGGCTGCCCGACATCGATCGTCCACCCCCACGGCTCGTCGATCGGGTCCGAGCTGCCGCGGGAGACGACCCAGCCGTCGATCCACATCCGCACGAGCTCACTGATCCTGGTGTCCGGCAACGCCGCTCGCCCCCTGAATGACTGCTGTAATAGCTAATGATGCCTTGTGAACCTTACGCTTCAGGGAGGGGAGTTGACCATAGGAGCGGATCGATCGACCAAGGGTCATGAGCGGCGCGCACCAGGAGTTCGAGGGTCCGTGGCCGAGGGAGACCGCAGCGCAAGCTCACCCAACACCTCTTGACCTCAATGTTGCTTGAGGTACGAGACTCGGGTCCATGAAGAACATCAGCAGCCAGACGATTCTGTTCCGCAACACCATGCGCATCACCGAAGGGCACCTGGAAGGGTTCCGCGAGGCGATCGCGAAGGCCGTGGGCTTCGCCGAGGAACACGGTCCGCAGCTCATGGTGGAGACCTTCGTCGACGAGGAGCGGATGCTGGCGCACAGTTTCCAGCTCTACGCCGACTCCGACGCCATCCGCCTGCACTGGAAGCTCTCCGACCCCTACATCCGGGAAGTCATGGAGCACTGCACCGTCGACCACTTCGAAATCTTCGGTGACCCCGAGCCGGACATCGTCGCCTCGCTCTCGACTCCGGATGGTGCTCCGTTTCCGTTCACGCTGAATCCGCGCCTGGCCGGCTTCCACCGCCTCGCGCCGTAGCCCGCCGCCGCTAGGACCGCGTCGCCTTCCTGCACTTGTCCCCGGAGGAATCGTCCCGGCCGACCGGCACACTGCGGTCGTACGGGTCGACCTCCGTACCGGCCTCGTCCGACGGGGGGTCCGTGCCGAAGGGCGGGGTGAGGTAGCCCGTGGGGGCCCCGCAGCCGCCGTTGGTCACGTCGTATTTGTACGAGACGATCGAGAACGTACCCGGCTCGGTGATTACCTTGTCAGGGTCGTCCCAGTTCAGGACCAGTTCACGCCGTACGATCGTGCGCACGATCTCGTCGCCGTCGCCGCCCGCGTCCGCGCGGGTGACCGGGTAGACGAAGGTGACGTCGGCGGTCACCTGGAGCGCGCCGCGCTCGCCCTCCCGGTAGGTGAGCCGGCCCCGAGTCTTCACGACGTCGCCGACCAGGTGGGTGCGGGAGGGCTTGAAACGGCTGAAGAGGAGGAGGGGGTCGTTCTTCTCGCTCGGGGTTCGGAAGGCGGTCTTCAGAAGGTCTTGGACGTCCTTCTGGTGCGGGTTGATCAGCGCCATCGCCTTCTCGGGGCGCTCACCCCGCAGCACCCCGCGGTCCAGGCCGGACGCGACGAGGAAGTCCTGGCTGCGGGCGAGGGCCCGCTCGACCTCGGCTTCGCTCATCCAGCCGACCGCCCGGGCCTTCGGCACGGTGATCCCTGCCGCTCCGTCCCCCCAGCTCGCCGCCGGCGAACCGCGGAACGGCTTGTCCCGGGTGGGGCGTTGGGCCGCCTCCGCCGGGGGTGCCTGGGTCGGGCGGACGGTCTCGGGTGCCGACGGCGGGGAGTCAGGGTCATCGCCGGTGAACAGGTCCATTGTCCGCCCCGGCATGAGCGCCACCGCCAGCAGTACCAGCGAGGCCAACAGCCCGGCCACGTACCAGCCCGTGCGTCGCTTGGGTCGTCCGGGCGTGTGGCTGCGCCACCCCTCCACTCCGCGGCCAGGTTCCGCGCGCAGCCGGTTCGCCACGTCGCGGGCCCGCGCCGACGGCTCCTTGGGCGCGTCAGTGCCACCCGCCACCGACTCGCGCAGGAACCGCTCCCACTCCTCGTCGGACCTGGACGAGCCGTCCGGCTCCGTACCCGCACCCATCCCCAACCCCCTGGCAATCAGCAGACCGCTGCCCACTCCCCAGGGGCGCGTCCGCATAATGACACAGAGCGCTGACAGCGAGGCCAGACGGGCGGGCACTGGAGAACTTCAAGGGTTGGCGCACCATGCGGGGCGGCGACGATGAGGACTGGGAGGACTGAACGGTTTGGGTGCACCTGGGCGTTGAAGCTCGGGTCCGGTCGGGCAGTCGGATCCCAGCGGGGGAGAACTCACCGGGCCCCCAAGCCTGCGGCAACGACCGAGAATCGCGGCGAAGTGGCTGTATGGGCCGCCCCCAACGGACATGAACCTCCGCGGACGGTGAATCATTACTCCACCATCTGCTGTGATCCCAGGGGGGACTCGATGCATCGCATCACCAGCACGCCATTTCGACGTGCCCGAAGATCGACGACGGCCACCGTCGTCGCGGCCATCTTGCTCAGCGCACTGGCCGGGTGTAGCTCCGGGACCGCCGAAACGAAGAAGAGCGACAAGGCAGGCAGCTCGAAGCGGCCGGCAGCCAGCACGGCAGGGGACGGCGCCGGATCGCACGGCGCTCGGGCCGCCAAGCTCATCAACAAGGCGCTCGACGTGACACTCGACCAGGACTACCTCAGCTCGACCAGGCGGATGAGGACCGAGGGCACCACGGTCCTGCGCAGTGCGGTGCGGGGTCACAGGACGCAATGCGAGACACGTGCCCACAAGGGCGCCAGGTCCATGGAATTCGTCGTGACCGCGTCCGCGCTGTACACGCGGGGCAGCAAAGAGGCACTCATGATGGCGCCCGAGGCGAAGGACGACCCGGTACGCGTGAAGGTGATGGCTGGCCGGTGGGTCGAGCGCAACGCCGACGTCTACAAGATCATGCGCGACATGTGTGCGTCGAAGACCCGTCGGACCTGGCTGGAAGAGCGGATGCCCTCCCTGGACGAACTCGCCAAGGCGAGCCCGACGCAGGAGCCGGGGGTGGTGCAGGGGCAGTCCACCACCAAGATCACTTATGAGCGTGAAGGAGGGCCTCTGGAGTTCCACATCTCCGCCGATGGCACTCCGTTCCTTCTACGGGTCACCTACCCGGCCAAGGACCTCGATGAGTCGTTCGGCGACTTCGGCAAACCCTTCCGCGTGAACGCCCCGCGGGGAGCGGTCACGGATTACGAGATGGCCGAAGAGGTCCTCGCGGCCCAATGACCCGCGACGCACGCCGCCGGCGGCGGCGAGGCGGGTGGACAGCTCCAGCACCGGGCTCGCCCCACAGGCGAGGCGCCCGCCAGACGCACCAGGGGGATCGTCTCGCCGTATGGGTCCCCAGCCCCCCCCAGCTCCCGCAGGCACCGCAGAGCCTGGACGAACAAGTTGCGTATCTCGGCCTCCAAGCCGAGGCAGACAGGCGCAGACCCGAGCGACACCTTCCACACGCCGGGTTTGGCGCCTATGGGAGGCGCCCGGTCCGGGTGGGGCGGCGACGATCCCCGTATACGGGTGGGGGCAGTTGGCGTCCGCCCAGCCGTGGCTGCTGGGTGACGTACTGGGACTGATAACGGCCGCGGGGAGCGAGCAACTGGCCAAGCGCACCCCGGACACCATGTGGGCTCTCCACCGGTATGCCGCCCGGCAGTCCCACACACGCGAAGGCCACCTGAACGTGCCCGGCAAGCATGTGGAACACCCGCGAGTGGGAGGCGCCGAGCGGCATGCCGCCCTGGATGCGTTGGGCATGCGCAGGTGACAGGGGTCCACACTGTCGGCGACACTGCTGCTCAGCGACCGGCGTTGAAGAGCGCTTCGAGCACGCGAAGCGCCCGGTCATGAACGTCGTCATGCCTGAAGGTACGCGGGCCTCTCTGGCTCAGGTTGCTCCGGCGGGACTCGACGCGAGAGGCGGAGTGAGGGCGACGATGCCTGTGCACGGAACGACGGCGGTCCTGGCACTGCTGCCGGACGCCGAACCGCTGCTGGAACTGGCCGCCCAGGTGGACGCGCGGGTGGTGCGCCCGGGTGTGCCCGCACACGCGACGCTGCTCTACCCGTGGCTGCCGGCCGAGGCAATCGGTGCGACGGAGCTGGAGCGGTTGCGGACCGCACTGGTGCGGGCCACGCCGGAAGTCGGCCGGATTTCCCTGCGGCTGGCCGAGGTCGAGCGGGCCGGTACTTTCGTCGGTGTCCCGGCGCCCGAACTGCGCTCCTTGGCCACAGCCGTTCGCACCGCGTTCCCCGAACAGGTCCCCTATGGCGGCCGGTTCGGGCAGGAGCCACCGGTGCACGTCACCGTGGCGCTGGACGCAGCTGCCCACACTGCCGCCGACATCGCGCGTCGCGTCACCGGCCGTCTGCCGATCTCTACCGAAGTGTCCGCCGTGCACGTGGTCGCCCTCACACCCGACGGTTGGCAGGCGCTCGCCGAGATGCCACTCACCCCTTGACCGGGCGGAGTTCCAGTCCCGCAACACCGTAGCGATGTCCGACATTGAACACAGCGATCATGACCTGAGTGCTGTGCCCGTACTGGGCGGACCCTTGTTTCCTTTCATGACCCCGGGGGCCGTGCTCCGGTCAGGTAGGGGCGGATGTGATTTTCAGGGGCCACGTACAGTCGCTGCACTTGAAGGGAAGCGGACGCCGACGTCCGGAATGACCCAGGCAAGTCATCGACGATCGCATGGCAGTACTGGAGCAGACTGGCGCCCGGTTGTTCGTCGAACGACTGCGTCTGGAATGGCGTCCGGAATCGCCCGTTCCTGAGCCCAGTGGACGCCGCGCGTTCCGCCCGGTCCACGATGCCCAGGAACTCCTGGTTCTGATGGCCTCAGTTCTGGCCGGGACACTGGACGCACACGGCCGGGACGACCTGACCCGGATGTCTGCCCACGAAGCGGCCGTCAAGCACTACGAGGACGAACTCGCGTGCTTCACCAGCCCACGAGACTGGTGGCGGATCGTAACCCTGCCTCATGGACACCCAGTTGGGCTCGTCATCCCAGCCCACAACGGCCACAACCCGATCATCGCCTACACCGCGGTCCTCCCCGCACACCGCGGCAAGGGCTACATCGACGACCTCCTCGCCGAGGACACCCGCGAGATCAACATGACCTGGAGCTGACCGAGGCGCCGGGCCCCGTTCCCGCACCTCCGCCGAAGACGGCGTGGTAGAGGGGCGGGACGGGTAAAGGGTTGCTCTGTCCGCCCCGCCAGGCCGTTCGTTACGGAAGGCTGTGCACCTTTGGGCCGACGGAGTTCGACCACGTGCTGCCCGCCGTCGCGTCCCAGTTCGTGGACCACGTCATGGCGCCGCGCAGCGCCGGGTACGTCTTCGACGGCTTGAAGGAGCCGCAGCCAGTGCCGCGGGTCAGGCAGTCGAGGGCGTTGTTCACGACCGACGGGGCCACGTAACCGCTGCCCGCGCCGCGCGTCGATGCCGGGACGCCGATCCCGACCTGCGAGGGGTCGAGACCGCCTTCCAGTTGGATGCAGGCGAGCGCGGTCAGGAAGTCCACGCTGCCCTGGCTGTAAACCTTGCCGTCACAGCCCAGCATCGAACCGCTGTTGTAGTACTGCATGTTGACGACCGTGAGGATGTCCTTCACGTTCAGCGCCGTCTGGAAGTACCCGCCCGAAGTGGACTGCATGTCGATGGTCTGCGGCGCCATCGTGAGCACCATCTTCGAGCCCGCCTTCGCGGACAGCTGGCGCAGCGCCTTCGTCATGTAGGTGGGGTTGAGGCCGTTCTCCAGGTCGATGTCGACGCCGTCGAATCCGTACTCCTGCATCAGCGCGTAGGCGCTGTTGGCGAAGGCCGTCGCGGAGGCGTCGCTGTTGACCGAGATGGTGCCCTTCTCACCGCCGACCGACAGGATCACGGACTTGCCCGCGGCGCGCTTGGCGGCGATGTCCGCCTTGAAGTCGGCGGTGGAGGAGTAGCCGACGGCCGGGTCGAGGTTGAAGGTGATCTGGCCCGGCGTGGCGGTCGCGTCGGCGAAGGAGACGGCGATGATGTCGTACTGCGAGGACACATCCCGCAGTTTCTGCACGGTCGCGCCGTTGTCGAAGTTCTGCCAGTAGCCGGTCAGCGCGTGCTTGGGCACGGTGCCGCCGTCTCCGCCGCCGCTGCCCTTGGGCGTACGTACGGACACCGCCGCCGACTTCGCGGACTCCCCCGCCGCGTTCGTGGCGCTCACCTGGAAGTTGTAGGTGGTCTCCGGCGTGAGGCCGGTGATGGTCGTCGAGGCGCCGCCGGCCGAGGCGACCTTTGTGCCGTCGCGGTAGATGGTGTAGCCGGTGGCCGTGGACACCGGGGTCCAGGACAGCTCCACCGACGTGGATGTCGTCGTGCCCGCCTTGAGGCCGGTCGGCACAGCCGGTATCTCCACCGGGTCGGTTCCGCCGCCTCCGTCGGGCCCAAGGACGCTCACATCGTCCACGTAGTACGCGCTCTGCCCGTACCAGCCGTGGGTGTACACGGTGACCGACGTGGTGTTCGCGCCGGTGGTGAAGCTGGTGGAGAGCTGCTGCCAGGCCGAGTTGCCCGGCGTCCAGGTCGACACGTCGGTGGTACCTGTACCGCGGGCGCCCAGGTAGGCATAGCTGCCCTGCACCCAACTGCTCAGTTTGTACGTGGAGTTGGGCTTGACCGAGACGATCTGAGAACACTCGGCGTTGTTCTGGCCCGACGGGGTGGCCTTGAGAGCCTTCGCGCCACCGTGCACAGGGGAGGTGACGGCGGCACCGCTGTTCGCGGTGCACGTCCAGTTGCTCAGGTCAGACTCGAACCCGGCGTTCTTCGCAACGTTGACATCCGCCGCCCTGGTGTCCGCTGCCCTGGCGTCCGCCGTCCTGGCATCCGCCGACTGCGCAGGAGCGGCGAGCCCGGTGACGGCGAGCGCGGCGGCCGCACCGACGGCGATGGCCGCGCCGATCCTCTGACGAACGCCGGATCTGCCCTTACGTACACGGTCCACGGAATGCCTCCAGGGAGAAGCGACGGAAGAAGGTGAGAGCCGGTGGCCACCGCTACTGTGCGCAAAGCTGGTCCAGACCAATCAAGTTGTCAAGACCTCTGGCAAGCCAAAGCCCCCGGAACGCGCCGGGCCCCCTGCGGCACCGGGTCAGAACCGGGCGTGCGTGGTGATGTCCGACTCGAACTGGTCGATCATCTGAGGCGTCACCGTAGGACGGCACTGGGCGATCGCCTCCAGATAGCCCACCGTACTTGCGCCCGGCTGTGCCTCCGTCGCGGTCGGCAGTGCCTCCGTCGCGGCCGGCTGCCCGCCGACCGAGACCAGATCGCGCTCGAAGGAGTTCTGGGCGGCGATCCGGGCGGCGTGCTCGATGTCGGCAGGGGTGAACAGGTCGCTCGCTGCCACCAGTTCGTCAATGTCCACCTCCGGTCGGCCGTCGGTGTAGCGCGACCAGATCGCCGCCCGGGCCGCCTTGTCCGGCGTACCGATCGGGATCAGGTAGTCGAAACGACCGGGACGCAGGAAGGCCGGATCCAGGGAGCGGATCGAGTTCGTCGCACAGACCAGGAGCCGTTCGTCGCGCTCCCGGAAACCCGGGATGAGCTTGAGCAGTTCGTTGGTCACCCCGTGCATCCCGCCGGGCTGCGCCGGTTCCTGGCGGACCGGGGCGATCTCCTCGACCTCGTCGATGAAGACCAGGACTCGTTCCAGCTCAGCGATCGCTGCGAACGCGGAGCGCAGCGCCGCCGCCAGATTGCCCCCGTCGGCCAGCCGCGAGGGCAGGATCTCCACGAACGGCCAACCGAGCCGCGAGGCGATCGCGCGTGCGAAGGTCGTCTTGCCGGTACCCGGCGGGCCGAACAGGCCCACCGCCCGCGGCGGGCGCACACCGTGTCGCGCCGCACGCTCCGGCTCGGCGAGCGGAAGCACGACCCGCCGCTCGATCAGGTCCTTCTCCCGCTCCATGCCGACGACCTTGGCCCACAGGTCACCGGGCAGCAACCGGCCGCCGAGGTCGTCGAGAAGGCTGGCGGCGGGCCCGTGCACCGGCTCGACCTTCTCGAAATAGGCGACGGCGGGCCGGCGGGTGTAGCCCGCGTTGAGAAGTCCATCGCCGAACAGGTCTTCCTCGGGCAGGACATAGGCGATACGGCCGACTCGCGCGGCGACCAGGCGGCGCTCGAGTTCGACCAGGAGCGCGCTGGCCAAGCCCCGCCCCCGCCAGGCCGGGGCGATCGCTATCCGCATCACCCAGGCCCGCTCCCCGGCCACACAGGCGAGTGCCGTACCGATGGGTACGCCCTGGTGGACAGCGACGACGCCCGGCTGCCGGGATGTCAGGGCACTGATGCACTCCGCCACAGAGAAGACAGATTCCTGGCCGAGCTCGGCCGTGGTGTCCATCAGGTGGACCACCGCGGCGAGATCGCTCTCGCGGTAGTCGTGGATCAACCAGTTCACAGGTCCCGCTCCTCGATCGTTCTCGTGGTCGCGCCGTTGCGGCGAGGCTAGAGGCGCGGGAGGTCACGGGTCGTGCGCCACAGTGCACAAGGCACGAGGGGTAAACGCTACGAACCGTCACTGGGCGTATGGCGCCGATCATGCGCGGGGTCCGCTCGGGTTAGCCTCCGGCGCTTGGCCCTTGGCGCATGGCGTACGGCGCGTGGCGCATGGCCACGCGTAGCACCCTCCTAGACGAGCGTGGCCGCGATAACTGGCGGGCGCAGGGTCCATACGGGGACGTATCGTGAGCGCGTTCCTGCGCCGGAGAATTCGGCGGCAGTGTCCTGTCCAGCCCAGTTGTTCCTTGTTCAGCGAACTTAAGGTGACTTCACATACCCCAGGCCATGTAGCCGTCCGCATTCCCCCACGTTCTGATACTTCGAACGCGTGCGGGGGCGGACGTCGCTCGGGCCTGAGTTGCGTCACCCTCCCCGCAGTTTCCTGTTGTTTCCCGGGTGCAGCTCTGCCGACTGCCCCGGGTTTCGTGTTCTCTCGGCCCCGGCGCGGCTGACAGCGAGTTCCCCGACTCCTGAACCACCTGAACCACCTGAACCACCATGAACCAGGAGTCCTACCGTGGTTGCCCCCGCGCTCGACAACGAGCCGAAGCTCCCAGCCGAGCCCTCGCCCCACGCCTCATCCGGCACAGCATCCAGGTCCAGGATGAACCTGGCCGCCAAGACCGCCCTCGTGGTGGTCCTGGTCGCCGAGCTCATGGACATTCTCGATCAGTCGGTCATCCTTACCGCCCTGCCCACCCTCCAGAAGTCGATCGGCGCCGGACCGGCCGCGGTGCAGTGGCTGACAGCCGGCTACTCGCTGACCATCGCCCTCGGGATGATCACCGGCGGCAGACTCGGCGACATATACGGCCGACGCAAGGTCTCCTCATCGGCACCGCCCTGTTCACCCTCGCCTCGCTGCTGTGCGGCACCGCGACCGAACCGGGCATGCTGATCGCCGCCCGCGTGCTCCAGGGCGGTGGAGCCGCCGTGATGATCCCGCAGGTCCTGGCGACCCTCCACGTCACCTTCGACGGCGGGCACCGCAGCCGGGCATTCGGCCTGTACGGGGCCGTCCTGTCGCTCGGCTCCGTTCTGGGCCCGGTCCTGGGCGGCGTGCTCACCGAGGCCGACCTGTTCGGACTGGGCTCGCGCCCGATCTTCCTGATCAACGTGCCCATCGGCCTCGCCGTGCTCCTCCTCGGACGGAGGTTCATCACCGAGTCGACAGCGGAGAAGGCCGACCGCCTCGATCTCACCGGCATGCTCCTGTCCGCGCTGGCCGTGGTCCTGATCGTCTTCCCGCTCACCGAGGGCCAGGCCCATCACTGGCCGCTGTGGTGCTTCGCCATGCTCGCCGCCGGTCTCCTTGTGCTCGGCGTCTTCCTGCGCCACCAGCAGCGCAGGAAGGACGATGCGCCGCTGGTGGTGCTGTCCCTCTTCAAGGGCAGGGGGTTCTCGGGCGGCCTGTCGGCGCAGCTGACGCTCGGCTTGTTGTGTGGGCTGTTCTTCATGACGTGGACGCAGTACCTCCAGCGCGGTCTTGGCGTGAGCCCGTTCCAGGCGGCCGTGGCCTTCATGACGTTCGCCCTCGGCGAGCTGGTCGGTGCGACGGTCGCGATGAAGACCTCCGGGCGCTTCGGACGCCGCCTGCCCCAAACCGGAGTTCTGATCGCCCTCGGCTCGATGTCGGCCTATGGGCTCCAGGTCATCAGCCGGCAGGGCTACCTCACGCTCCTTGCGATGACCGTCCCCCTTCTGGTGCTCGGGTTCGGCCTCGGCACGATCGGCGGACCGATCGCCGACATGTCGCTCGCCAGGGTTCCGCACGAGAGCGCCGGCTCCGCCTCGGGCCTGTTCAACACCGCGATGCATCTGGGCATAGCCCTCGGCACCTCGCTGACTGCCCTGGTGTTCTTCTCCGCCACCGGCGGAGCGTCCGACGCCGTGGTCAACCGCGACGCGTTCACCACCGTGCTCTGGTGGGCCGGCGGTGTCTTCGCCGCGATGTGGGCCCTGATGTTCGCCCTGCCCAAGCACACGAACAGCCAAGCCAACTGAACCACTTACCCCGGCGGTGGCACCCGGGACACACTCAAGACCCCCGCAAGCCAGCTCGCTCGAGAAGCCTCTGCCGAGGGCCGTGTGCTCGATCGCCGACCGCGCCCGGCAGCGCCCAGGCAGTGGCTTGGCTTGCACTGATCACAGGCTTGCCCAGGCGCCTTTCGAGGCGGGGAAGGGCGTGTATTTGTCTGACCCATACCTCCGAGGCCAGTGGGAGGGTTGTGCAACCACCGTCGGCCCGTGCCGCCTCGCTGTCTCTCGGGCTCTGCGCGGATGTCCGCGTGAGGCGAGCAGGTCTCGCCCTGCGCCTCTCTGCGGGTCCGCTTCCGCTGTCAGGGGGCGGGTTGAAGATCGGGCGGGTCGGGTGGGGGTTGACCGGTGAGGCGGGTGATCAGGTCGGTGCACAGGTCGCGGAGTTTGACGTTGCGGTGTTGTGAAGCCCTGCGCAGGATTGCGAAGGCCTCCGTGCTGGAGCAGCGTTGCTGGGCCATGATGATGCCGGTGGCCTGATCGATGACAGCGCGTGAGCGCAACGCCTGCTGTACCTCCACGGTGAACTGGCGTGCCTGGTGCATGCGTTGAGCCAGGATGATCGCGCCGGTGGCCTGCTCGGCCAGGGCGCGCAGGGGCACGAGGTCCACATCTTCGAAGCCCTGAGGGGAGGGCGCGTAGAAGGTTCAGGGCGCCCGCGGTATCGGAGTGCGCGGCGATGGGGAACGACAATGAGGAGCGTGCTCCGATCGCGACCGCGTGAGCGGGGTAGCTGCCCCAGCGCTGTTCGTCGCTCAGATCCGGCACGTGAACTTCGGCGCCGGTGCGCAGAGCCTGCAAGCACGGGCCGTCCCCCAGCCCGTACTGCTCCTCGTCCAGGTCCGGGGCACTGGTGCCCGCGCTGGTAACGGTCCATACGCGACCGCCCTGTTGCAGGGTGACGCCGCATCCGGTCGCCTTGGGAGCCCGGGTCATCGCCTCTTCGGCCAGAGCGTGCAGAAAACCGTCGAGGGTTTCGGTCTCCAGCAGCAGATCAACCAGACTGGACACCCTCGGGAGTTCATGCTTCTCGGAAGTCATCGCGTGTCCCTTCCGCAGGGCCCCAGTCAGCCTGCCGACCGGGGTAGAGGCTGAAGTCACCGAGGTCAACGGCTTCCACAACCGCAGGGACACATCCCGGCACACGGCACCCGCAGACCATGGGCCGACCTGCGGAAATACGCCGCACCCCACGGGTGCCCCCGCCCGTGCAACCTGACACCCCTCAACAACACCGCACTGGAGCACACCCGGCGCACCGGCATACGTAGAAGGAGGTTGGACTCAGCACGGCCCCACCCGTACCAGGGTCGAGCCCCCTGCCACGCCTTGACAGGTCCGTCACTCCTCATCGATAGCCGTCACTCCTACCGGTAGCCGCTGACTCTGCCGATTCAGCGGCCGCGGTCGGCGAGGTGCCTGGAGGGGGACGGCCGGGAGTGGTCTGATCTTGATGTCTGAGGATGGCTGGTCGGCGGAGGGGCCCGGGGCGGCCTCGGAGGCGAGGGGTGTAGGCGTGACCGTACGGAATGTGGATGTGTTGGTGGTGGGCGCGGGCGTGGTGGGCCGTTCGCTGGCGTTCGCGCTCACGGCAGCGGAGCCTTCGGTCCGGGTGGTGCTGGCCGGTGACACGGGCGGTGCGACGCCGGCGGCGTCGGCTGCGGCGGGGGCGATGCTCAGCGCGCTGGGTGAGGTCACCGACCTCGGGGTACGGACCCGGCACGGCCGACTGCGTACGGAACTTGCGATCGAGGCGGCCGGGCGCTGGCCGTCCTGGCGGGAGCGGATCCGCGCCCACGCGGCCGCCGCCGCGCCGCAGCACGATGGTTACGGCACCGGCACCTTCATGATCCTTAACGCGGTTTCCTCCGCTCTGGACGACGCCTCGTTCGCCGCCGTCGCCCGCACCGCCGACGCGTACGGTCTGCCCTGCCAGGAGACTGACCCGGCGGATATCCCGGGCTACCGGCCGCTGGACAACGACCGTGCCCTGCGCGCCTGGTACCTGCCCGAGGAGCGCTTCCTCGATGCCCGGGTCTGGCTCGCCACCCTGGACGCTGCCCTGGCCGCGCAGCCCAACATCGCCCGAACACCCGCCGGAACCCTCACCGCGGGCCGATCCGGCGGTTATCTCCTGGACACCCCGGAGGGCGTCTTCACCGCTCCGCGCGCGGTGGTTGCGGCGGGCGCCTGGACCACCCCGATCCTCGAAGCCCTCGACCCGGACCTGCCCGTCGTGCCGGTCCTGGCCGCGGCCGGCACCGCGCTGAGCGTGACCGGACCCGCGCCGCTGCCCGCGGTGATCCGCACACCGAACCGCGCCTACGCCTGCGGCCTGCACACCGTCCCTCAGGCCGACGGCGCCCTCTACCTCGGCGCCAGCGCCCACCCCAGCCTCACCCCCACGGCCAGGCCCACCGCCGCGGCCCTGCGCTTCCTCCTCGACTCCGCCCTCAGTCAGCTCGACCACACCCTGGCCGGGGCCGGTATCACACACACCCATCACGGAAACCGGCCTCTGACTTTGGACGGCCACCCTGTCATCGGCCCCACACTGCGCGAGGGCCTGTGGGTGGCTTCCGGCACCCACCGCGACGGTCTGCACGCCTCCCCCGTGATCGCCGCCACCCTCAGCGACGCACTCCTCGCTCCCACCACCACGACCGGCCCCTTGCCGGGCCCGCTGGCCGAGTTCGCACCATGCCGTGAACTGATCGCCGACCTCACCGTCAAGGACGCGGCTGCCGAGGCCGCCGCGCACCACGCGGCTCTCGCCTCCGAGGCACGCATGCGGCCCCCGCTGACCGGCGCATGGCCCCAGGCGCTGGCCGACGGCTACGCCGGCCTGCTGGACCGCGCCTACGCCAGCATGCCCGACGGCTACATCCCACCACCGGACCTCGCCCCCCTCGCCTACGAGAGCACCGGCCCGGCCCTCGCCGAACTGGCCGCATCCCACCTCGCCCGCCGCGACCGCGCCACCACCTGACGGAAAGTCACCGAAACAGCAGCATGGCGGTCTGCGCGAGCTCTCCAGCCGCGAGCCGATGAGCGCCGAGCTGGAGATGCTGCAACGCAACGAACGATCCGGGACACAGCGATGAATCTGGGCCGTCCGTCTGGTCCAACTGTGTAGCGGGTGCGTTCGCGCCGGCACGACGAGCGAAGGATCTCCAGATGTTCGACATCGAACCGCAAAAGGCCGCCGGCAAGGTCATCTTGCACTTCAGCACGTCGCTGGACGGGTTCGTGGCGGGTCCGAACCACTCCATGGACTGGCTGACCGGGGTCACTGGCCGCGATGGCGTGGAGGAAGAGTACATCGAGACCACCGGCGCGGTACTGGGCGGGCGGAACGGCTGGGACCGGGACCCAAGCGCCCGACCCTACAGCGACGACTGGAACGGCCCGATCTTCGTCCTCACCCACCACCCTGAAGACGCGACACCCGCCGAGGGCGTCACCTTCCTGAACTGCGATGTGGCCGAGGCAGTGCGCATCGGCCTGGAGGCCGCCGACGGCAAGAACCTCGAAGTCCTCTCCCCGACGATCGGCCGCCAACTGCTCGAACGCGGCCTGATCGACGAAATCAACCTACACATCGCACCCGTCCTGCTCGGCGACGGCATCCGGCTGTTCGACAACCCCGGCGGGCAGCCGATCCGGCTGCGCCACTCCCACGGCTCACAACCCTTCGCCGAGATCGATGTGCGGTACCACCCCGTTACGGAAGCGTAGGCGGCATGGCAGCGGCTCGTCCGGGCAGCTCAAGTTGCAGTACAGCCAGCGGCCTCGACCCGCCCTCGCTCGAACTCATCACTGAGTCCTGTCGCAGCAAATCAATCCCGTTGCGCCATTCCCGCATCGACCCGACTGTGTCTCTACGGCTGCAGCCACAGCCTGATGGTCGTTGACCTGTCGAAAGGACCTCATGTCAGCCGTTGTTGTCGTCGGTGCGGGAATCGTCGGCTCCTCAGTGGCCTACCACCTGGCACGTCGAAGTGTCCCGGTCACCCTGCTCGAGCAAGGACCTGCACCGGCCACCGGGGTCACCGGAGACTCCTTTGCCTGGATCAGCGGCTCGGGAGGCCATTGGCCCGGTGGTGCGAAGGACCTCCGCGAGTACGCCTTGGCGGACTACCGACGCCTGGAGCAGGAACTGCCCCATGTCGCCGTCCGCCGGACCGGCTCGCTGGCCTGGGCCGACACACCGGCTGAGGACTCACGGCCGGGGCCAGGCCAGTTCCGTATTGGGCGAAGTGACGTCGCAGCGCTGGAGCCCAACCTCCGGCACCCACCCGACCATGCCATCCATACCCCGAGCGACGCGGGCGTCGACCCGACAGCATTGGCCCACGCACTCGTGACAGCCGCCTGCGCTCATGGAGCAACTGTGCTCTACGAAACCGCCGTTACCTCCTTGGAGGTAACCAACGGACGCGTAGAGGGAGTGCTGACGTCGACCGGCCTCCACGCCGCCGCTACCGTCGTACTCACGGCCGGAACCAACATCCCCAAGCTCTGCAAACCGCTACCGGCCGACTTGGCTATTGCTGCCTCCCCAGCCACCCTCGCCCGGGTCACCGCACCGCCTGGCCTGGTCAAGACCATCGTGGCCAGGCCTGATTTCGAGGTACGAGAAGTTCGGGATGGCAACCTCTTGCTGGTCGTGCCACACACGGAAGGCGGAGCTGCAGCGTGTGAGCAGGCCGCGCAAGACACTCTCCAGCGCGTGAAGGCAGCCTTCCAGGGAAGCGACCAGTGCCGCCTGCTGGGCTACCGCACCGGCAGACGCCCAATGCCTGCGCACGGGCCCGTCATTGGCTACGCGACGAACGATCGATCCGTCTACGTCGCAGTCATGCACTCCGCCATCACCCTGGCGCCCACCGTCGGACGGCTCATCGCAGACGAACTCGTAACCGGCAGGCCCGCCCCCGAACTACGGCACTGCCGCCCACGCGCCCACTGACATCACTTCCCGATGGCACGGACACAGCCAACCGACGCTAGCCCGACAGCTCTTACCCCATCGCCCCACGAGGCCCGCCCGGCCTCATCGGTCAGGCGGGATTCACGGCGGACAGGGCTCCTGTTGTACGGGGGCGAAGCACCGCGCTGAGGGCCTCGCTGGACGGGGTGCTCAGACAGTGGCCAGCTGGAGTTCCCCGTACGGCCACCCTGGAGACGTAACTGACGTAGCTGTTCGTCATCGGGTTACGCAGGACCGTGCCGCACGCGATTCTTGCAGGAGCCCGGCCCCAGACGCCAGAAGGGAGCCGGGGCCCTCAGCTCAACCGTTGTTGCGCGTCCAGCCGCCGTCAGCCGACCGACGACCCCGCACAGCTCACCGCCAGACAACTGCCACACAACTCCCCACCGCTGTAGCGTCTGAAGACCATGTCGGCAGTGGAGAGCGGAGCGGGCCCATGCACAGCGCAGACGATCGGATTGACACCACGACTGCACACTCGGCGCGGGTGTACGACTACATCCTTGGAGGCAAGGACCACTACCTTGTCGACGCAGAGGCAGGCGACGCCATGTGCCGGCACTGGCCGGCGCTGCCAGTGCACATGATGGAGAACCGGCGCTTCATGCACCGTGCCGGGCGCTTCCTCGCCCAGGAGCAAGGTGTCCGGCAGTTCCTCGACATCGGCACCGGCCTGCCCACAGCCCCCAACCTGCACGAGGTGGTGCAGGAGGTGGCACCGGAGTCCCGCGTCGTCTACGTCGACAACGACCCCATCGTCCTGGCTCACGCCCGCGCCCTCCTGCAGAGCTCGTCCGAGGGGGCGACCGCCTACGTCGACGCTGACATGCACGACCCGGACGCCATCCTGGACAGTCCCGAATTCCGTGCGCTGATCGACGTGAACGAACCGGTCGGCCTGATGATCATCGGCATCCTGCACTTCATCTTGCCGCCGGACGACCGGCGTTTGGTGCAGCGACTGCTCGAACCGCTGCCGTCGGGCAGCTTCCTGGCGATGACCATCGGCACCGCCGACTTCGCGCCCGAGGAGGTCGGCCAGGTGGCCGAGGAGTACGCCCGGCAGGGCATGCCCATGGCACTGCGCGACCTGCCGACCACCACCTCCCTCTTCGACGGGATGGACCTGATCGACCCCGGAATCACCCAAGTTCACAAGTGGCGGCCGGGCCCCGAACAGGACGGCATCGACGACCGGGCCATCGCCATGTACGGGGCGGTGGCACGTAAGCACTGACAAACTGACAAGTCGCGTCACCCCGGGGGCCTCCCTCGATGCAGTTGCTTTGAGGGCGGCGACCCGGGGGGGGGTGACGGGTCGGAGAAGATTGAGTCGCAGGTTCTCGCGCACAGGGTCGCGACACAGGGCCAGGACGAAGTACACGACCAGCCGCACTGGTGGGAGGCGGCGGCGTTTGTTCGGATCGGTCGTGCTCCGAGGTCCCGGGGGCGCCCTCGTCCTGGAGCGAACTCCGGGCAACCCGCTTGGTCGTGGGTCGTCCGGCGGTGGCACTATCTGTGGGGTGCCCCCTTCCATTCAGATCGGCCCGTACACCGTCGTCGCGCTCGCCGACGGGGAGGGCCCTTTCTTCTCCCCCAGGTCGGAGGCGTTCCCCAGTGCCACCGCCGAGCAGTGGGCGGCGGCCGACCAGATCGATCCCGGCGCGCTCGATGCCGACGGGCGCTGGCGGCTCCAGTTCCGCGCGTTCGCGATCCGCAGCGACCAGGGCGTGACGCTGGTCGACGCGGGGATCGGCCCGGCCGACAGCCCGGCGGCCTCATGGGCGCCCGTGCCCGGAGCGCTGCCGGCTTCGCTGGCCGCCGCGGCTATCGATCCATCGGAAGTCGACACCGTCGTGCTCACGCACCTCCATACCGACCACGTGGGCTGGGCTGTCGTCGGCGGCGAGCAGAAGCGGCCGTTCTTCCCGAACGCCGAGTACCTGTTGCAGCAGGCCGAACTCGACGCGATCGAGGAGGTCAACCCCCAGCTGCGGTCCACCGTGATCGACCCGCTCCGCAAGACCGAGCAGCTACGGCTGCTCAACGGCGACACACCACTGCGCAGCGGCGAGCGCGTGTTCGCCACGCCCGGTCACACGCCCGGCCACCAGAGCGTGCTCGTCGCCTCCGGGCGCGAACTGGTCGCCGTCACAGGCGACTTGCTCGTGCACGCGATCCAGCTGCTCCACCCCGAACTCGCCTACGCCCACGAAATGGACCCTGAGCAGGCAAGGGCCTCAAGGGAACAGGTGCTCCACAGCCAGGCCGACAGCACCCTCTACCTCGCCACCCCGCACCTGACCGAGCCGTTCATCGCCCGCTGACCTAGCCGGCGGCGGGCGTGTCCGCACTAGCGGGGAGGCCAGACTGTGCCGGTTCAACCGGCACTAGCAGCACACGTGGCGCGGCCGCGTCACGCGACCGCGGTCCCCTCGAGCTCGACCATCTGGCCGGGGATCGCCAGCCGCGTCACCCCGAGCATCGTGGTGGTCGGCGCCACCCCCGCGGCGCCCAACCGCGCCGCAAGCACGCCGTAGTGCTGGAAAAGCAGATCGACGTCGGTCGTGTAGACGTTGAGCCGGACGAGGTTCGCGGGAGACATGCCGGCCTCGCCGAGAACGGCCTCCAGGTTGTCGATGCTCAGCGCCAACTGCGCCGCCATGTCACCGTCATGCTGGGGCTTGCCGTCGCCGTCCATCGCGGTCTGCCCCGAGATGTACAGGGTCCGGGTGTGCCCGGAGACGACCTCACCCTGGTTGAACCCCATATCCACCGACCACGTCACCGGGTTGACCGCCGTTCGTTCCATTGCCACGTCAGCTCCATTCGATTCATTTCGATTCATGGGGAGTACGTACGGCCATCGGCTCGGTAGCCGTTGGCTTCGACGTCGTGCAACCGAGCCTCGCAGCAAATCACGACACCCTTGGTCATGTATTTCGATAGCGTTCTCGTATGCGCGCCGACCGCTTGGTTTCGCTGGTACTGCTGCTGCGTCAGCGCGGTCAGTTGACCGCGGACACACTCGCCCGCGAACTGGAGGTATCCACCCGCACCGTGCTGCGCGATATCGAGGCCTTGTCCGCCGCCGGTGTCCCGGTCTACGCCGAACGCGGCCGGCACGGCGGTTTCGCGTTGTCGCCCGGTTTCCGCACCGAGCTCACCGGACTGAACCACGACGAGGCCCTTGCCTTGCTGACCGCCGGATCGGTCCGCGGCGAGCAGACATTCGGCCTCGGCCCGGCGCTCGTTTCGGCCATGCGGAAGGTGGTCGACGCGCTGCCCGAAAGCCATCGGGCCACCGCGAGCGACGCGGCCCAGCGATTTCTCGTCGATCCGGAGACCGACCTGCTCTCACGTCGGCTGGTCACCGAGGAGGTGCCCGACACCACCATGCTCGTAGTCCGGCGCGCGGTGCTCAGCGGACACAAGCTGCGCATCCACTACGCGGCCACCGACCAGCCACCACAGTGGCGCACGGTCGACCCGATCGGACTGGTCACCGCACGCGACCGGAGCTACTTGCTGGCCACGAGATCCGGCGCGGACCGCACCTACCGGCTGTCGCGGGTGTTGGCCGCCGAGGAACTCCCCGAAGCGGCACAGCGACCCAACCGGGTCGATCTGGACCGGATATGGCGGGAACGCTCCGCGCAGTTCCTCTCCGGCAGCGACCACATCACCGTGCTTGTACGGGTGAACCCGGCGCGGCGGGAGGAGTTGCTGGACACCGCGCTGGCCATCCGCGCAGAAGAACCCGACGCGGACGGCTGGTTGCGGCTGGAAGCGACCTTCCAAGATTTACGACATGCCGAATGGGCCCTGTGGCAGCTCAGCACGGACGCGGAAGCCCTGGCCCCGCAGTCGCTGCGCACCTCACTACGCAACCGCGCCACCGCGATTGCCACCCGCTACGGAGATTCGGAGGGACGGTACTGAGGAACGATGGGGAACACGACCCATCGGACAGGCCCAGGGGCATGTATCGAATGTCGGCCGCTGCCCCGGTCATGCTGCAATCGCGTCCTCACCGGCCAGGAACGGATTCAGCAGCTTGAGCAGGGCGTTGGGTCGGTGCAGCGGGATGATGTGGCCACAGTCCTCGATGACGTGGCCGGTGAGGTCGTCGGTGACGGGTCGGAGTTGGCGTTCCAGTGCCGTGCCGACAGGTTGGGCGCCCAGCGCCATGGTCGACACCGTCAGGCGGGCGGTGGTGACGGCCTGCGAGATCTGCTGTGCGCTTTCCGGCAGGGCCCGGTAGTACGAGAACGCGCGGCTCAATGCGTGGCTGCCCGTGTATGCGTGGACAAAGGCGTCCCGGATGGTCGGGGGCACTCCGTCGCCGAGCGTGCCGGTGTGCAGGAACCAGTCGATGTAGGCGGCCTCGTGGCCTTCCAGTACGGTCTCGGCGAGGCCGGGCGCGGCGGTATGGAAGCCGAACCACCACGGAGGCCCGTCGGCCAGGAAGTCCTCGGCGCCGGGTAGCCCGCCCAGCACGGACTCCATGACGACCAGGCGTCGGACGAGACCGGGGTGGCGTAGGGCGAGGAGGAAGGCCGCCGGGGTACCCGCGTCGATCCCCACTACTGCGGCAGAAGACACGCCGAGCTTGGCGAGAAGCGCTGCGGCGTCCTCGGCCAGGGTGCCGGCGTCGTACCCGGAGGCGGCCGGGCTGCTCGCGCCGAATCCGCGCAGGTCCGGCGCGATGACGCGGTAGCGGTCGGACAGGTCGGCCATGATGTCTGTCCATAGCTCCCAGGTGTGCGGAAAGCCGTGCAGCAGCAGGACGGCCGGGCCAGATCCGGCGAGGGCAACGTTGAGTTCGACACCGTTTACAGGGACGCGTCGCAGTTCGGGCATGGAGGGACTCCAGGGGTGGGGAGAGCCGGGGTGGGGTGGTGAGGAATGGTGACAGGGTCACGCTAGGGAACTAGCCTGGTCCTTCCAAGACGGCACTTTCCCATCAGGTGGTGAGCCCCGGGTGACCACGTCCATGCCCGGCGAACCCGGTCGGCGGCCCGGTGAGCCCGGCGAGCGTGGTGATCTGCTGGACCCGCTCTGCCCGACCCGCCAGTTGCTCGACCGTATCGGTACCAAGTGGACGTCGATGGTGGTCAAGGTGTTGGCCGAGACGGATCCCGGCGAGCTCCGGTTCGCGGAACTTCGGCGTCGCATTCCGGGCATCTCGCAGAAGATGCTGTCTGTCACGCTGCAGAGCCTGGTCCGCGATGGCTTGGTCGCGCGCCGTGTGGAACCCACAGTGCCGCCCGCCGTCCACTACCGACTCACCGAGCTCGGCCTGTCCCTCGAAAGGCCGCTCTCCGCCCTGCGGGTCTGGGCCGAGACACACATGCCGGAGATCGACCGCAGTAACCGGCTCGCCGAGGCCCGACAGACTTGACGGGAAGAGCGAGGGTCACAGCCATGCCACTCCGCTCTCCCCCGACCAACTACCGGGGAGAATGCGGAAGTTGCCACGCCTGCTCAGACTCGTCGCTCGACCGACCCACAGGATTCATCAGCCGCCATGAGACAACACGGAGAAAGTCAGCACATCTCAGTTGATTGCCACTGAGACTTCAGGCCTGGTTCGCTGAGCACAAGGAACGCTTGCGCTCCCGCGGAATTACCTCTGACCTCCAGCGGTCGCCCGACGATGACCGAGACAAGACCAGCGCGTGGATGGCGCTCGAAACCGATGCCCGTTTCGCCGTTCTCATCGTCTGGAGCAGCGGGGAAGCCGAACTTGAGTATGGGGACGTGGCAACCGACCTGGTTCGACAGCAGCATCGTGATCTCCGTACCTTTCCGGACCTCCTCGACGCCATCGAGACCATCTACGAATGGATCCACCCGAAGAGCGAGTAGTCCCCTGAGCCAGCCATCTCCGACAGGCGGACACGCAGACAGGCGGGCAAGCGGACGGAGATCCCGTCTCTGCGGGGCGGTGGGATGTCAAACTGCCATGCGTAGCCAGGTGTTCCCTGCTCGAAGCCAGAGGGAGCCGTCACGGCCTTGGCAGCAGCGCGCTACGACTCGGTCGGGCACCCGAATTCTGCGGCGGCTGGTCACTTGCCAGGTGGTGCCGTCGAGTTCGGCACGTGTGAGCTCGACGGATCGCTTGTTGTGGTCCCTGCGGGAGAACATCGCTCGGTTGCCTCGGACCGCGAAGCCGTCCGGAGCGGGGACAGGGCTGCGGTAGCTGACGACGTCGCCGGTGGATGGAGTGATCTGCGTCAGGTAGGTGCCGCCTCTGCTGTTGCCGGAGTACCAAACGAGCCATACCTGTTTGTTCTCGGTCGCGGCGGTGCAGCCCTGCAGTGGGTGGTCGGGCAGCCGTCCCTCGGGAGTCCAGGACGCCTGGCCCAGGGTGTTCCAGCCCGCGAGGCCCGCTCCCGACTCCGGGTGGCCGCCGTATATGCCCTCATCTCCGTAGGCCGTCCAGATTCCTCCGTCGGCATCGGTGACCAGGGCAGGTATGTCATCGCCGACACAGAACTCGGCTTCAGGCGTACCCGTTGGGGAGAACACCACAGCGTTGGGTCTCCAGAATTCCTCGGGCTCGTTCCGGAACGTACGGCCGCTCACCAGCAGGAGTCGGGAATCCGGGAGCAGGGCCAAGTGGCTGGGGCGAATCCGGATGTCCTTCACCAGGGTGCGCTGCTCCCTTTGGCCCGTGACGGTGACCAACTCACCGGTGAACGGGATTTCCGGCCGCCACCCGGGCCAACCCTTGACGTAACGGCTGCGATCAAGGTGCCGCCGGTGCACCAACAGGACCGCTAGCTCTCCGGCCGCCCCGACACTCCACCAAAGCGCCCGGCGTCCCCGAACGGCATCAGCAGTGGGAAGCCGCCACACTTCGTGCGTCTCGGCATCGGAACGAGCAGTCATACGACGGGAATTCATTGGCAGTCGCCTCTAGGACTCCGGGAGCTGAGCCGCCCGAAGAGCGCTACCTTACCGTCACGGTCGAGTTGTGCCTCGAAGTCGGCTCATGGTCGTGAGCCGTCCGCGTGGGCGAGTGCGCTGGGGGTGCGGCAGCCGACGATCGCCGGTGCCTCCTGGGCGAGTGTGTCGTCGGTGAGCGCCTCCACCATGAACAGTGCGAAGTCAACTCGGCGTGTCAGGTTGCTGGCCAGCACCGCGTCACCCACGTGCCGGCTCCACACGGGCAGGCCCTGGCTCTCGCCCTCCTCCAGGGTGCTGCCACGTACCACCGTCCACCGGGTGTCGCTGGCGAACACGCGGCGGCACGCCTCCACTTGGTCGTCCAGCTCGACGGCGCGGACGAGCTTGGCCAGCACAGCGGCGATGCGGACGGCCGCCCGGAACGTCCACGAGTACGTGTCCTTGCCGTCGCGTGTGATGTGCCAGCCGCAGGAGAAGACCAGGCTCGCGCCCGGCCGTGCGTGGTCGAGCACCGCCTGCGCCGTGCCCGACGCGTACTGCTGCACACCCCAGGGCGCCAGCACCGTCAGTACCCCGTCGCACCCGGCGACCGCTCGGCGGATCACGTCCGGGTCGTTCGTCGGCCCGGGGACGATGGTCATCCGGCCTTCGAACTCGGCCAGCTTCGGCACGCTGCGCTCCCGGCAGACGCCGACGACCTCGTAACCCCGTTCCAGGGCGTGCCGGACCATGTACTGCCCGAGCTTCCCCGAAGCTCCGACGATGCAGACCTTCTTCATTCGCTCCGTGGTCATGGCGCAGCCCCTCCGTCGGTATGCCGCCCTTATGCTGTAAGGCAAGCTAGCCTTATGCTGTAAGGCAGTCAATTGGGGCGGGAAGAAGAGGAAGCGGGAGAGGGAGATGCGGATGCGCGACGGAGGCCAGAGTCGGCGCGGGGCGTCGGCACGCACCCCGCTCAGCCGCGAGCGCGTGATCCGCACGGCGGTGGCAGTTGCGGACGAGAAGGGCTCGGCCGCGCTGACCATGCGGGCCATCGCCCAACCTCTGGGAGTCGAGGCGATGTCGCTCTACCACCACGTCACGGGCAGGGAGGACATCCTCGACGGCATGGTGGACGCGGTGTTCGGTGAGATCGACCTGCCGCCGCGCGACACGGACTGGAAGAGCGCCATGCGCCACCGAGCGGCCTCCGCCCGTGCCGTGCTCCGGCGCCATCCGTGGGCCGTCGCCCTGATGGACTCGCGCACTCGGCCCGGCCCCGCGACCCTGCGCCATCACGACGCCGTCATCGGCGCGTTGCGCACCAGCGGGTTCTCCGTACCGATGGCCGCGCACGCCTTCTCACTGATCGACAGCTACCTGTACGGCTTCGTCATCCAGGAGCTGAGCCTGCCCTTCAGCAGCTCGGCGGAGCTGGACGAGGTCGCGGGCGCCATCCTGCGCGAGATGCCCGCCGACGCCTACCCTCACCTCACCGAACTCGCCACCGAGCACGCCCTCAAGCCGGGCTACGACTACGCCGACGAGTTCACCTTCGGCCTCACCCTCATCCTCGACGCCCTGGGCCCGGACGAGGATGCGAGCGCCTAGAACTGTCACTCTGGCCGGGATGCCGCACAGCGGCTACGTTCCCGCTCGTGGCAGATTCCTATGCGGGGCTTTCTCACCACTACGACCTGATCATGACGTCCGGCTACTACGACTACGACGCGTACACCCGGACCCTCCTCGATCTCATCCAAGACCGTCGAGTGCTCCTTGAGGTCGGAGTGGGGACGGGGCTGGTCTGCGAGAAGCTCCTGCGGCGGGCGGACACGGTCCTTGTGATCACCGGCATCGACCACACCGCGAGCATGCTCGCCCAGGCCAGGTCGAGGCTGGGCAGTCGCGTCCGCCTGATCCAGCAGGACGTGCTCCACATGGCACCGACCACCCAGAACGCCCAGTACGCCCAGTACGCCCAGTACGCCCAGTACGCCCAGTACGCCCAGTACGACGTAGCCTTCTCCGTCGGCGGTGTCTGGTACCACATCCACGACCAGGGCCAGAGACAGGGCAAGGGCCACACCATGCTGGGCAGCCATCTCCTGTCGAACGACGACAACTTGCAAGCCCTGGCCCACCTGCACGCCGCCCTACGGCCCGGCGGCATTCTGCTGCTGGCCGCCCAGGGCCCCCACGTCAACCACCACCGCGAACTGCCCGGCGGACTCCTCTACTCACAGCACACCCAGGCCCTGGGCGACAACCGGTTCATCAAGGACTACTTCGTCAGAAAGCACGGCCGGACCGTCGCCCACCAGCGCTCCCCTTACCGCCTCTTCACCCAGGACGAGGCCAACTCCCTGATGGAACAGGCCGGTTTCCGGCACGAACGCGTCAGCGACGACGGGCTCTTCCACCAGTACGCCCGGCGATGAAGCCCTCGCGCGTCCCTGGCTTGGTCCGGACGTGCTCTATTTGTTCGCGGGTGAGTCGAGGAGATCGGTGACGAATTTACGCAGGCGGCCTGCGCGTACGGGCAGTACGCCGTGGATGACCTGGGCGCCGTAGGCGACGGCTACGCCGGGCCCGGCGTCGGTGATCCAGCGGCTGCGTGCCGCGTCGCGCAGCCACTCCGGTTCGCTGTCGTGCTGGTGGACGTCCGGACCTGGTGAGTGCGGCAGCTTGTGGGTGAGTGCTGTGCCCGGCTGGAAACCGTCTGCCTCACCGGCCACCGCTCCGGTCCAGACGCCGTCGTGGGAGGTGGTCTCGATGTAGAACTCTCCCCCGGTGTCCGCCTCTTCGAGTACGACACCTATACGACCGATCCGGTGCGGGATGGTGCTGAGGGCGGGGATGCCGTCGAGGTGCGTAGGGACTCGGCCGCCGGAGGTCAGTTCGGTGTAACCCCAGTCGGCGCACGCCTGGATGGAGGGCATGGCCCGTTGGATGGCGGGCAGGGCGCGTTCGGTGGCGTGCCGCAGGAGTTCCTGGGCGGATGAGGGGGCCAGGACGACTTCGGCCTGGAAACGCGGCGTCCAGCCGGTGGTGTGCTGCTCGTCGTCCATGATCTTGCGGAGCTGGGACAACTCCTCGGGGGTCAGGAAGTCCTCTACGGTCTGCAGGGCGAGCGTTTCGCTGATGTGGATCACGGGCTCTCCTTCGCAGGGGAAGCTACGGGCTTCTTCGCCCACCCTCCTGACGGACAGCGACCGGGTCCACGTATCGCGCCAGGCGCATCGGAGCACGCCTTGCCGGCTTGCGCGCCGTGCCGCGCTTGCGTACGTGGCCGCGGATCGCGCGGGAGGGGACGCCTTGCCGGCCAGAGCCAGGCCCGCACCGGCTGCCTAGTCGTGGAAGACCGTGGTCGCCGCGAGCGCGGCACGCTCGGTCGTAACCCGGTTCACCGGCGCGGTCTCGTCGGCGTAGCCGAAGGAGACGCCCACGAGCAACTTGCCCCCGCTGACGCCCAGTTCGGATCGGACGGTGTCGGCGTAGAAGCTCAACAGCCCCTGTGGGCAACTGTCCACGCCGTACGCGGTCATCGCCAGGAGCAGGGTCTGCATGTAGGCGCCGACGTCCGCCGCCAGCCGCGCCCCGCCGTCACCCGTGACGAAAACGAAAGCGGCGTGCGGCGCGCCGTAGAAACGCAAGCTCTCCGCGTCGTAAGCCGCGCGTGCCGCATGGTCGTCATGGCCGATGCCCAGCGCTCCGTACAGCTCGCTGCCGAACTCGGCCCGGCGTACCCGGTGCACCTGCGCGTACATGTCCTCGGAGTACGGAAGGTCCACCGATGTTCGCTTCTCGGCATGGTCCGCCTGCAAGGTATTCGCCAGGCGCTCACGCGCCGCGCCGCTCACCACCTCCACCTGCCACGGCTGCGCATTGGAGTTGGACGGTGCGGCACCAGCCAGCGAGAAGATCGCGCGTATGACGTCTGAAGGCACAGCCTCCGGACGGAACGCGCGTGTCGCGCGACGACCACGACGACTACGGCACCTCAACGGCGGGGACGTGGGGGCCGGGAGCGCATCCTGGCTGCCGCCGCCCAACTGTTCGCGACTCAGGGGATCAACGCGACCGGCATGGAACAGGTCGCGGAGGAAGCACCGGTGTCCAAGCGCACGCTCTACGCGCACTTCCGGACCAAGGGCGATCTGGTCATCGCCCACCTCCAGGACCTCGCGTCGTCGGGCGCCACCCTGGAGGGCGTGCTGACCCGCGAGGAACTCCCCCCACGGGAACGGATCCTGGGACTGTTCGACCAGCCCGTGGCGGTCGGTGCCCCGGTGCGCGGATGCCCCTTCATCGATGCCGCCGCGGAGTTCCCCGACCCGACCAACGCGGTCCATTCCTACGCCCGCGAACAGAAACTGCGGATGGTGGGGCTGGTCACCGCATTGGTGAAGGAACTGGGCTGCCGGGAACCCGCCGCGCTCGCCGAACAGTTGGTCACCCTCGCGGACGGCGCGGCCAGTCGTGCCATGGTTCTGGGAGAAGCGGACTACGGCCGTCACGCGCGGGCGGCAGCAGAAGTCCTCCTCGAACGCGCACTACGTGGCACGAGCTGACGGGCAGATGGTTGCGGTTGCTCACGTTTCGCTGAAGATCCGTCGGTACGCGCCCGGTGTGGTGCCCAGATGCGCCCGGAAACGGCGGCGCAGGTTGACCGCCGAGGCGAGTCCGACCCGGGTGGCGATGGCTTCGACCGGTAGGTCGGTCTGCTCCAGCAGCACTCGTGCCGCGTCGAGGCGCTGGGTGAGCAGCCACTGGCCCGGGCTGGTGCCGAGCTGTTCGGTGAACCGCCGGGCGAGGGTTCGGCTGGACAGTCCGGCGTGTTCGGCGAGGCGATCGAGGGTCAGTGGGGTGTCGAGGCGCGCGGTGGCCCACTCCAGCAGCGGCGCCAATGACTCGTCCGCCCTGGCCGGCGCGGGCTGTGCGGCGTACTGGAGTTGGCTGCCCTCGCGGTGGGGCGGCAGGACCATGTGCCGGGCGACCTGGGCGGCGTAGGCCGCACCGTGGTCGGAACGGACCAGGTGCAGGCACAGGTCGATGCCCGCGCCGGTCCCGGCGCTGGTCGCCACGTCGCCGTGGTCCACGAAGAGCACGTCCTGGTCCACCTGCACCTCGGGGAAGGCGGCGGCGAGTTGGGCGGTGTCACGCCAGTGGGTGGTGGCTCGACGGCCGTCGAGCAGTCCGGCCTGCGCGAGCACGAACGCCCCCGTACAGATGGCTACGATCCTCGCCCCGCGCTGGTGAGCGGCCCGCACTGCCTCGGTGACGGTCGTCGGCACGGGCGCGCCGGACGGTTGCCAGCCGGGGATGACCACGGTGTCCGCCTCTTGGAGGGCCGTCAGCCCGGCGTCGACGAGCATCGTGTAGCCGACGGTGGTCCGCAGGGGTCCAGGCGTCTCGGCGCAGATCCGGAAGCTGTAGCGGGCCGTCGCATCTTGCGGGGTGCGGCCGAAGCGCTCGGCGGCGCAGGCGAGCTCGAAGGGCGACTGGGGCGGGTTGAGCAGTGCCACTACCCGATGCGGGTTCATGGCAGGAATGTACCTGCCGGTGTCTTTCTGGACTCTGGGCCGGGCGGGCCGCCCCGGGTCACAGTGGTCCCATGAGCGAAACGGGAGTGCTGAGGACGGAAGTCCAGGTCGACGGCGAATCAGCGAGCTATCTGACCGTGGAGCAGGACGGCCCCGCCGTGTTGCTGCTGCACGGAACGTACTGGAGCCGGGTCTGGCTCCCTGTGATGGACCGCCTCGCTGAGGCGGGGCTGCGGCCTATTGCGGTCGACCTGCCCGGGCTGGGGCGCTCGGGAGGCGAACTCACCCTGAACACTGCCACGGTCCCGGCCGTTGCGGACTGGGTGACGCGGTTTGTGTCCGCCCTGAAGATCTCCGGGCCGATCGCCGTGGCGGGTCATGACATCGGCGGTGCCATCGCCCAGCATCTCCTCGTCCACGATCGGCTGAAGGTGTCCCGGCTGGCCTTGGTCAACTCGGTCGCCTACGACTCCTGGCCGGCGCCTCACGTGGCCCGGTTCCGGAGCCCGGGGGACGCCGCGGGGGCCACCGTCGACGACGTTCTCGACGCCCGCCGACGGGCGGTGACGGCGGCACTGGCCGGTGCCGCGACCGAGCAGCTGATCGCGGACTATCTGGAGCCGTGGACCGATGCGCGGGTACGCCGCTCCTGGATGGCCCTGGCGGGCGCGGCCGACAGCCGCTACACCCTTGATCTCGTGCCCGCGCTGCGGCGGTCCACGACACCCAAGTTGTTGATCTGGGGCGAGGAAGATGCCTTCGAGAGAGTGGAGTACGCCGAGCGGTTCGCCTCGGAGATGCCGAACACCACGCTCGTACGTGTTCCAGATGCGGGGCACATCCCCACAGAGAACGCGCCCGGCGGGATCGCCCGCGCGCTCGTCGACTTCTTCACCGCCTGAAGGCTGACGTCCCCGGGTTGGATCGTCACCCCCTCGCCAGGCCGCCGGCAGCCTCATGGATAGGGTCGGGGCCATGACATCCGAACGGCCCCAGACGCTGGCCATGGCGTTCCTGGACTCTCAGGAGATCACTACGACGGACTGCCGCCGGTGCGGCACCGAGGTATCGGGCGTCAACGGCCGCTACGCGTGCGGGGTGTGCGGGTGGGTCAACAACTGGACTGAAGGCCACAACGAACTACCCAGCGGCGACAGCGACATCTAGCGCTGTGCCGGTTCCGGCCGCGTGTACCTACGAGCTTCGACGCGGCCGAACTCGCTCTGCCCAGCGGGCCCATACGCCTTCCCGTGGCTCGCGCGGGTCCGGTCAGGGATCGTGGTGGCATGACGGAGCAGCGGTTCGACGTGTGGGCGGCCGGGAACGCCTACGAGCGGTACATGGGCCGGTGGAGTCGCCTGGTCGCGGATGAGTTCGTGGCGTGGCTCGGCTGCGAGGACGGTTTGCGGTGGCTGGATGTGGGCTGTGGCACGGGGGCGCTGACCGCGGCTGTGGCTGCGCGATGTCGGCCGCGGCTGGTGGTGGGGTTGGACCGGTCCGCCGGGTTCGTGGATGCGGCCCGTGCCGCCGCTCCCCCGCCCGCGTGCTTCGCCGTCGCCGACGGGCTGTCGCTGCCGGTGCGCCAAGCGGGGTTCGACGTAGCCGTCAGTGGCTTGGTGCTCAACTTCCTTCCCGCGCCGGGTGCGGCGGTGGCCGAAGCGGCCCGGGTCGTGCGGCCGGGCGGGCTGGTCGCCGCGTACGTGTGGGACTACGCCGAAGGCATGGCGTTCCTGCGTCACTTCTGGCGAGCCGCGGTCGCGCTGGACCCGTCGGCCGCCGAGTTGGACGAAAGCCGGCGATTCCCGCTGTGCAGCCCGGACCGCCTCCGATCGCTGTGGACGGACGCTGGACTCGTCGACGTGGCTGTCGCCCCGGTGGAAGTGGCCACCGTTTTCGCCGAATTCCCTGACCTGTGGGAGCCATTCCTGGCCGGACAAGGCCCCGCCCCTGGCTACGTGACCGCCCTCGCACCATCCGCCCGAGAACATTTGCGTGACGCACTTCGCGAGACCGTGCCTACGCGGCCGGACGGTTCGATCGTGCTAGCCGCCCGCGCATGGGCGGTCCGGGGAAGGCCGGTCCGCGCCAGCGCCTGAGAGCGCCGGCGCGTGTCCAGGAGCGGGCGAAGAGCCGGGATTCTCGAAATGCAGATCGCGTAGGGCACACAACAGGTCGCCCCCATACGGGGACTCAGCAACTCCAACTGCCGCCCCTCGTCGACAATGATTTCCCCATTTCGGCTCTAGATGCCGGGAGTTGCTCGATCTGGCGAGTGAGGCCGTGCGCAGACACCTCGGTGACGTCGGCCGGGCCCCAGCCGGAGCAGCTCCGCGCAGGCCACCATCCTCCACCAATTAGGCAAGATGTCCCCTTTGGCCAGAAAAGCGAACCTCACCCCATGTCCGTCTTGTCCATGAGGAGCGCTTTTGTGCAGCATTAGTAATGTATATAAAGCTGTGTCTGCATTGCGGGACACTCGTGCGAAATGGACGATCCGACGCGCCAGTAGGTTGCCTCCAGACCGCATCCAATTCAGTGGAATAGGTCACACCAACAGCTCGCGTCCCCCGGGGCGCCGCTGAGCGCACTTCCGTTCTGCGTAAAGAAAGTTGGGGCTATTTGATCAAAGAGGGCCAGCGGTTCTGACCGCCAAGGACTGGCCTCGCGCATTCCCTATTCGAATTCCGCTCTTGTTCCCTCCGGGCTTTCTCGCTTAACGTCACCGTCAATCCGGATGGAACGCCGAATCCTGCCGCTGTCCGGAAACCCTTCCCATCACTCACTTTCGCTCGGCAGGAGCGGGGGACCCAGGTAAGCCGCCGATCCGGATTCCGGAACGGCTCGGGGTGAAGTCGCATGCGCAGTGCGACCGGACATCTCCCGTCCGAACCCGACAGCTCACCTCGTAGGCGACGGAGAGGAATTCGTCATGCCTGCAAAGGGAAAGCACCGCCGTCCCAAGTCCAGCTCGCTCACCCGCGGCATCGCCGCCGCAGGCACGGGCGGGGCCGTGCTCGTGCTCCCGGTCCTCGGCGCGACCGCCGCCAGCGCCGCGCAGGCAGCCCCGGCCGCCAAGCCCGCCGCCGCCCCGAAGACCTACGTCGTCGCCGCGGGCGACACCCTCTCCAAGATCGTCCGCGAGCACTCGCTGAGCGGCGGCTGGAAGAAGCTGTACGAGGACAACCGCGACGCCCTCGGTGGTGACCCGGCACTGATCCACCCCGGCATCAAGCTCACCCTCGGCGAGAGGGCCGCCGCCGAGCGAGCGGACCGCTCCGAGCGCAAGGACGCCGCCGCTGCCAAGCCCGCCTCTGCCCCGGCGAAGAAGTCGTACACCAACGACCTCGACGGCTGGATCAAGGAATCGCTCGACATCATGGCCCAGCGCGGCATCCCCGGCTCCTACGAGGGCATCCACCGCAACATCATGCGCGAGTCCTCCGGCAACCCGCTGGCCATCAACAACTGGGACTCCAACGCCGTGGCCGGAACCCCCTCCAAGGGACTCCTTCAGGTCATCGCCCCCACATTCAACGCCTACCACGTGCCCGGCACCTCGCTGGACAGCTACGACCCGGTCGCCAACATCACTGCCGCCTGCAACTACGCGGCCGACCGGTACGGCTCGATCGACAACGTGAACGGCCCGTACTAGACCAGACCGCACCCCCCGTCTCGTCATCCCCTCTGAGCCCCGGCGCGCCAGACGCCCGGGGCTCAGGCCTGTCTACGGAGGCGGGCGGCCTAGCTCCGCGAGTCCTGCTTCCAGTCCTCTACGAGGAGCCCGAGCAGCACCTCGTCCATGAACTCACCCATCACCCAGGCCGAGGAGCGCAGCACCCCCTCGCGGACGAAGCCGTTGCGCTCGGCGGAGCGCAGCATCGCGGCGTTGTCCGCCAGCGTCTCGATCTGCAGCCGCTGCAGGCCACGTACGACGAAACCGTAGTGGCACAGCACCGCGACGACGTCCGTGCCGTAGCCCTTTCCGCGGGCGGACAGCAGCAGTCCGAGCCCGATGTGCGCGGACCGGTTGTGGTTGTCGATGCTCCACAGCGCCGCGGTGCCGACCAGCGTGCCGCCGTCCAGTTCCACCACGGAGAACGGGACGTGCCCCTGCTCGTCGTCGTCGACCACCAGCCGCGAGTCCTTCGAGCCGGGCGTGATCGGCCGCCACGGCCGGCCTTCGGACCGCGAGGCGTTGACCACGTCGTCGTAGAGCTCGGTCCGCAGGATCGGGATGTCGTCCTCGTGCCGGGCCCTGAGCCCGACCTTGCTGCCCTTTAGCATGCAGGCTTCCTATCCGAGACGGCTGACCGGCGGCAACCCCATATGCGTTCGTCCCGGTTGCGCGGTGGGCACTCACGCACCCTTCGTGCCGTACCAGCGCCACTCGGTGAGTCGTGGGCGATGAGGAAGGGCGGTGCGTCCCGTCGCCCACAGCAGGATCTGCCAGACGTCGAAGTCAATGGCGACGTGGGGAAAGAGCCTCCGCAGGACCCGTTCGCACAGCCCCCTCGGCGGCGACCACTCCAGATTCAGCCCCTGAGTGATGTCATGGGTGTGCACAAGGGTCTCAACGACGGCCATGGCGGCAAAGCCCTCTGGATCAGAGGGCCCAAAGACGTGGTGAGCGACGGTAGTTGAAGGTGCCGTGCGCAGCACGGACGCGAGCAGGCCTCCACACGCCTCCAGGATGGTCAGGAGCCCCTCGGGGCCCGAGGCCCGATCAACGAAGATGACGTTCTCCGGCCCACCGCTTCGGTCACTGCTCGTCCGGAACGGCAACCCTGTCGACGTCGGCGGCTCGGCGAGCCCGAACCTCGCGGCGTAGGTGAACAGATCGTCGGCCAGATGCTCGAGCGTCTCCCAGCACGTCCACTCGAGCGTTCCCGCCTTGGCCTCCCAGGCGGCGGGATCTGCGTCCCTCAGGGTGTCGATGGCCAGAGTGACGACCCGGCGCAGGTCTTCCCCGTCAACTGCGATGTCCGCGCTCTGCATGCGGAAGATCGTAACAACGGCCGACATCGTGAAAATGGCCGACGTGGTCGCCTTCGGCGTGGACACGGAGGAGTCAGTCGTCGATGCCCGAACGCTCCACCCCCGCCACGATCCACCGCTGGAAGAACAGGAACACGACGAGCAGCGGCACGATCGACACGGCGGCCGCGATGAAGAGTTCGTGCAGCCTGATCACTTGGGACGTGGTGAACGACGACAGGGCGACCTGCACCGTCCATGCGTCGCGGTCCTGACCGATGACCAGCGGCCAAAGGAACGAGTTCCACGCGCCGATGAAGACGATCGTGCCCACCGCCGCGAAGACGGGCCGGGAGTTGGGCACCACCACCCGCCAGTACGTGCGCCAGTATCCGAGCCCGTCGACGCGCGCCGCGTCCTCCAACTCCCGTGGGAATCCGAGGAAGTACTGCCGGAAGACGAAGCACGCGAAGGCGGAGAACAGCGTCGGGACGATCAGACCGCGCAGCGTCGACACCCAGCCGAGCGACGACACCAGGACGAACGTCGGGACGAAGGTGACGGAGGCCGGGACCATCAGCGTGCCGAGGATCGCGTAGAACACCTTGTTCGCGTGACGGTACGGGATGCGGGCCAGGCCGTAGCCGGCCAGCGAGGCCAGCAGCAGCGTGCCGAGCGTCGTCGCGACCGCGATGAGCGAGGAGTTGAGCAGGGAGCGCGCGAACGGCACGGAGGTGTCTTCGAAGAGCTCTTTGACGTTCCCCCAGCGCAGCGAGGAGGGGAAGAAGGTCCACTCGGGCGAGGTGATGTCGCTCTCGGACGAGAGCCCGTTGCGTACGAGGAGGTAGAAGGGGATCAGGAACAGGAGCGCGAGTGCTGTCAGCAGCGAGAGGCGTAGCGCGCGGCCGGCCCTGACCCTTGCGTCGTCCCTCGTGTGGTCTCTCATTCCGCCTCCTTCCTGCCGAGCCCGAACCACTTCGCCTGACCCACCGTCACCACCGCGATGATCAGGGCGAGCAGGACGGCGCCCGCGCTGCCGAGGCCGAGGTTCTGTCCCTGACCGAGCGCCGTGTAGTAGAGGTAGACGAGTGGTGGCCTGGCGTAGGGCGGGTAGCCGCGGGAGTCCGAGAGCAGGTTGTAGAACTCGTCGAACGCCTGGAAGGCGTTGATGACGAGCAGCAGCACCACCGCCACCGATGTGGCCTTCAGCTGCGGGAACGTGATGTGGCGGAAGACCTGCCAGCCGGGCCGCGCCCCGTCCACGGCCGCAGCCTCGTAGAGGGTGGGGCTGATGCGCTGGAGTCCGGCGAGGAAGAGCACCATGTAGAAGCCCGCCTGGAGCCAGAGCCGTACGGTGACGATCACGGCCCAGTACCAGGGCGGGTCGGTGGTCGAAAGCCACGCTATCTGGTCGCCGCCGAACCAGCCGAGGACGGTGTTGGCGAGCCCGAACCGCACGCCGTTGAAGATCGACATCTTCCAGATGAGCGCGGCCACGACGTAGGAGCAGGCCGCGGGCAGGAAGAAGACCGAGCGGAAGAACGCCTGGGCACGGCGCTGGCGGTGGACCATGAGGGCGAGCGCGAGGGAGAGCGCGTACGTCGCGGGCACGATGAAGAGCGAGAAGACCAGGAAGGTCCACAGGCTGTCGGTGAACGCCTCGTTCCGCAGCATCTCGGTGTAGTTGCCGAGGCCGACGAAGTCGTTCGGGGTGACGGTGTTGTGTGCGTCGAAGAAGCTGAGGTAGACGCTCCAGCCGAGCGGGATGTACGTGAAGACGCCCAGGCCGAGCAGGAAGGGTCCGACGAACACCCAGAACCAGAGGGTGCGGTTCTGCTGTCCCCACAACTTCCTTCGCCCGCTTGCCTGTTGTTCGCGAGGGGCTGCTGTGGTCACGACTTCTTCTTCACCCGGCCGAGCTCGGCGGACACCTTGCGCACGACCTTCTTGAGCTCGCCGTCGGGGCTCGCGCCGTCCTTGATGATCCGGCTCAAGGCATCTTGGTAAGCGCTCCTGCTGGCGGGGGTCCAGAGGAGGGGCTCGGCGTGGCCGTGGTCCGTGGTGTAGCGGACGGCGTCGGCCGCAGCGCCCTTGCTGAGTTTGTCAGCCTTCTTCGCCAGGGACATACGGGCCGGGATGTGGAATCCGTACGCGAGGGCGAAGTCCTCCTGGCGGTCGGTGCTGTCGATCCACAGCCACTTGAGGAAGTCCTTGCCGGCCTTCTGGTGCTTGCTGCGCGTGCTGACCGCGGCGGCGTACGCGCCGACCGGCACCGAGGGCTTGCCCGCCGCGCCGTCCTTCGGGAACGGCAGGACGCCGAAGTCGTCGCCGAGCTCCTTCTGCACGGTGGGCAGCGCCCACAGGCCCGACCACTGCATGGCGGTGAGCCCCTGGACGAACGCCGACGGGTCCGACCAGTCGGCGGGCGCGCCCAGGAGCAGCGACTTGTCGGCGTACAGCCGGTGGATCTTGCCGAGGGCGCGGGCGGCGGCGGGGTCGTCGAAGCCGACCTTGCCGTCGGCGGTGACGAGTTCGAGACCGGCGGCGTACAGGGGCGTGCCGCCCAGGACGCCGGCGCCTCCGTCGTTGCCCAGGAACAGGCCCTTCGTCTTCTTCGAGGTGAGCTTCTTCGCGGCGTCCACGAGCTCGTCCAGCGTCTTCGGCGGCTGAACCCCCGCGTCGGCGAGCAGGCTCTTGCGGTAGTAGAGCATCTGCATGTCGATGACTTGCGGGATGCCCCAGATCCTGCCGTCGTACGTCTTCGGGGCGAGGACGGCCGGGTTGAAGTCGCCCTTGACACCGTCGAACAGCTCGGTCAGGTCGGCGACCTGCTTGCCCTGGATCTGGTCGAGGGACGGGCCGTTGACCTCGAAGACGTCGGGGCCCGAGTCGGTGAGGAGTGCGGCCGCGGTCTGCTCGTCGTAGTTGCCGGGTCGCCACTGGACGGTGACGTTCGCCTTCTTGTAGGCGGCGGCGTACTTCTTCACGGCCTGCTCGGTGCCCTGCTCGCCGTACTGGTGGTACCACTGCGACAGCTTCGGCCCGTCGCCCGAACCACCGTCGTCCCGGCCCGTGTTGGAGCCACATGCGCTCAGCAGCCCCAACACGGCGCCCGCCCCGAGCAGTCCCCTGCGGTTGATCGTCATAGGTCGTCCCCCTGTTCGCTGTACGGCTGGTCCCGACGGCCCAACGATCAACCATGCAAGCGGATTACGACAGAGGGACTACGGCCGTGTGTCGGCTGATCCGGGGGCCTCGCGGCTCAGTCGTTGTTCTTGCCGTTGCCCGACAGCACCGGGATGTCGCTGAGGATGTGCGACAGCGGCTCGTCGCCCTTGGCCTGCGTGGAGTTTTCGGCGCACTGCTGGTTCTGCGGCGCCGACAGGATCGGGATGTCCTGGACTCCGACGTTCACCAGCGCGACGAGCGACTGGACGTTCGCCTTGACCGGGATACCGAGGCAGAGCTTGTTCAACGAGCCCTGGACCAGACTCCCCTGCGGGCTCATGTTCCCCGCGGAACTGCTGTTGCCGAACGCCGTGTCGGCGCCATTGCCGCTGAGCGAGGTGGTGCCATGGTCGTCGCCGATCGCGGCCGCGCTACCGGCACTGCCGACCAGCGCGAAAGCGGCAAGGCTCAGGGTGAGGGGGAGACTACGGGTACGCATGTCACTCCAAAACGGAACGTTGACTGTCAGGTCGGAGCCAGTACATCCGCCATTGCCCCAGTTCTGAAGCTATTCGCCCGTTAGCGGAGTGTCGGCGTAGCTGTTGACCGGATCTTGCGCACCGCTGATGCTGATCGTTCGACAGAGCTGACGGAGAGGTTTGCATGCCTGACAAGGGATCGTTCCGCAAGAGCGGGTGGAGGGGGCGCGAGGTGGAGATACCGCGTCGCGAAGGGCAACGCGGCCCCACCCTCCTGGAGTTCCGGGGAGGCGTGACCACCTCCTTCAAGGTCCGCGCGCTGAACCGCTCGTCGACCCGCAAGGCCTACGGCGAGGAGTTGCTGTACGCGTATGGGCCCAGAACCCTCAGGGTGTTGCTGCCTGCTCGGTACAACCGTGTGGAGATCGAGCGCGTGAAGCCGCGCCCCACCTCCGGTACCGGCTTCGCCCGCTGGCACCTGCGGACACTTGATGCCGCTGACCTGCCAAGGCTTACGGCCACCGTGTCCGGCAAGCGCGAGACGCTCCTGTACGTCGAGCAGCGCGCCCGCGTGTCCTTCGCCTGGCTGGGAGACACCGAATACGGAGAGCTGCACTTCGCTCCCGAGGACGGAGGCGAGGCACAGCAGCTGACTCGCACCACCGCCATCCGCGGCACGGTCGCGGTCCCGGGCGGCGGCTTCCTGGCCGTGCGCCGGTCCGAGAAGTGGACGTTGGAAAGCCAGTGACGTCGGCCAGTGACGGTGGAAGGCCAGTAATGCCCTCCTGATAAATCACCGGGGAGCGATGAGTTCCGTGTCCGGGCACGGTCTATATGTGCACACCGCCTATATGTGCACACCGCGAGCCGGAGGCGCTCATGACCCTCAAAGCACTACCGCCCGTCGTCGATGCCGAGACCTGGCAGCGCCAACTCGACGACCTGCGCGTCCGGGAGAAGGCCGCGACCCGGGAGCTCGACGCGATCGCCGCCCAGCGCCGCCGGATGCCGATGGTCGAGATGCCCGACTACACCTTGGAGGGTGAGGAGGGGCCCGCCCGGCTGGCCGACATCTTCGACGGCAAGTCACAGCTGATCGTCTACAACCACATGTGGTTCCCCGGCAAGAAGTGGCAGTGCCCGGGCTGCACGGGGTTCACGTCGCAGTTCACCCGGCTCGAGTTCCTGGAGGCCTACGACGCCAGGTTCGTCGTCGTCACGCAGGGCCCGATCGACGAGGCCCTCGCGTACAAGCGGCGGGTCGGGAACAAGATGACCTGGTACTCCACCGCGAACAGCACGTTCGGCACCGACGTGGGCGCGCCGCCCGGCGGTGGATTCGCGGTCAACGTCTTCCTGCGTGACGGCGACACCGTCCATCGCACCTGGCACACCAACGGCCGAGGCACCGAGCAGCTCAGTCACACCTTCGCGCTGATCGACGTGTTGCCCTACGGGCGGCAGGAGGAGTGGCAGGACTCCCCCGAGGAGTGGCCGCAGTCCCCCACGTACAGCCGATGGCCCGGCTCCGAGGACATCGCCGCGCGCTACGGCCCGGAGGTGTCATCGGGGGGATCATGAGGGCCCCCTCGCTCAGCCGCCCACCCCGCTACTGACCGTCGGCGGCAGCCCCGGCGGGCGTGCTCCCGCGCTCACGGCACGCCTTGCAGAACTCCAGGCACACCCAGATGCCCACGGCGCCGACGGTGGCGAGGACGGTGACGCCCACAATGAACGGGGTAATCATGCGGTGAGCGTAACCTCCCGTCCTCCCGGAGTGCCCACCGCCGTCCCATCCAGGCGTCCACCGCCAGGCCCCATGCCGCCGTTGTCCGTCAGCCGAGCCGCTCGATGGCTTCGAGGACCTGGCGGGTGCCGTCCTCCCCGGCGAGGGCCGCGGCGGTGGCGTGGGCTCGGGCGCGCAGGACGGGGCTGTGGACGGCTGTGGTGATCGCCTGGGAGAGGCGTTCGGCGGTCAGGCGCTGGAAGCGCAGCGGGCGCGGAGACAGGCCCAGGGTGTGCAGGCGGGTGGCCCAGAAGTGCTGGTCAAGCTGTACGGGGACCGGGACCGAGGGGACGCCGGCGCGCAGACCGGCGGCGGTGGTGCCGGCGCCTGCGTGGTGGATGACGGCAGCTGTCCTGGGGAACAGCCAGGCGTGTGGAACTTCCTGGACGGTGATCAGGTCGTCGTTCTCGGCGTGCAAGCCGCTCCAGCCGGCCTGAATGATGCCGCGTACCTTCGCGCGGCGCAGTGCGTCGGCCAGCAGGGTGCTCAGCCGCTGGGAGTCTGCGGTGACGAAGCTGCCGAAGCCGGCGAACACCGGCGGCGGGCCTGCGTCGAGGAAGTCGAGGAGTCGTGGCTCGGGCTGCCAGTCGGGCGTGGTCTGGGGCCACCAGTAGCCGCCCACTTCGTGCCCCGCGGGCCAGTCCGCGGGTCGGGGGACGATCCGCGGGCTGAAGCCGTGCAGGACGGTACGCCCGCGCGGCAGGCTCATCGGGCCGCTGAATCTCCGGCGCGGCAGGCCCAGTTCGCGGCGCAGGGCGCTGACCGCGGGGGCGAAGACCGGGTCGCTGCCGACCCACAGGGCCTGGGCGGCGAGGCGGTTGCCGTGGGACCCGAAGGACCGGGCGCCGGTGATGAGCGGCGGGAAGGCGCCCGTGGGGTGCACCGGCTGGAGGTAGACCCCGAGGCTCGGCAGGCGCAGTGCCTCGCCGAGCGCCGCGCACATGGGGTCGGTGACCGTGGAGCTCAGCACCACATCGGCGCCTTCTCGCACCGCATCCGCGACGCCGACCGTCAGCCGGGGCATGAACGCCCGCGCCATACGCATCAATCGCGCCATGGCCACGGGTGGGCTCACCGCTCGGGCCAGGCCCTGGCCGACCTGCGAGGCGAGTTCCTGCCGCGGGTCGACAGGCAGGGGCCTGAAGCCCAACCCGTGGACGGTCACCGCCTGTTCGAAGCGTTCATGGGTGGCGAGCACCACCTCGTGGCCCGCCGCGCGCAGTCGCACGCCCAGTCCGGTGTAGGGGGCGACGTCGCCCCAGCTTCCCGCCGTCACGATCAGTACGCGCACCGCGTCAGGATGTCAGACACGCGCCCACGCGACCACGCACCGAGCCCGTCAGGCACCGTCACCCGGCCCTCGCCCGGCCCTCGCCCTGCCGTCACCCGCCTGTCGACCGGCCGATCGCATACTGCGAGCCGACAGCGGTGAGCACCGCGTCCGCCAGTTCCTCGGGGGACCGCCCGACGTCAGCGGCGATGCGATCCAGGCCGAGCCTGTCGACGGCACCCCGCATGAGCAACTGGTAGCGCGCGGCGCGGGCCAGGAACTTCTCGATCAGGTGCCGTTCCTCGGCGGTGGCTTCCTCGTAACGGCCCGCCTCATACATCCTGGCGCGGAGAACGGAGTCCTCCGCGGTGAGCCACACGGCGGCCGTGTGCGGGACCGTCAGCCTTGCGACGTGGTCAGGCCAGAGCGCCGACCCCTCCACGACCAGGCCCCCCACTCCGACACGGCGCCCGGCCGCGTAATCCGTGATCAGTTCCTGAATGCCGGGCCACAGCCGCTCATAGTGATCCAGTACAGCTGCGATCAGCTCGTCCACCGTGAGCGATCTGTAGTGCTCCGCGACGTGCGCGGACACTTCCCATTCCGGCGTTCGCCAAGGTCGCCCCGGGTGCCGGGCCAGTCCGTCGGTGGACAGATACTCGAACCCCATTCTGTCCGCCACTACTTGGGCGACGGTCGACTTCCCCACATGCGACGTCCCCCCGATCAGCACCACCCGCACACCAAGCATGGCTGCGACCCTACTGAGCAAGCTCGTTCTCGCGCGCGAGGGAAGCTTCCTCGCCGAAGATGATGGACGATGGCGGGCCGGTGAGAGATCGGAGTGCGGGGCTGTGGCGACACGTCGGACAGTGATCAAGGCAGTGGGAGCAGGGGCGTTGGCGAGCGGTCTTTCCACGCCCGCCTCGGGCGCTCCCCGGGCGGCAGGAGCCGACGTACTGCTGGTGGTGGAGAAGAGCGGCCACGCGGTCAGCTTCTACGACGCCGAGTCGGGGCAGCGCCTGCAGACCGTCCGGCTGCCCGACTACCCGCACGAGATGGTCGTCGACTCGCGCGGACGATTCGCCTACGTCGGGCACTACGGAGTGCGCATGTCTTCCACCGTCGGCGAGGGCGGCGCCGCCGTCTTCGTCATCGACCTGGCCGAGCGGTCCCTGGCCCGGACGATCGACACGCGGCCCTTCAACCGCATCCACGGCATGGGCATAGACCGTCACGACCGGCTGTACGCCTTGAGCGAGGAGAAGGCGGTTCTGCTCGGTTTCGACGATCCGTCCACCGACCTCGCGCCGACCAGAGCGGTGCCCACCCACGGCGTGAAGACCCACTTGTTCACGCTCAGCCGTGACGGCGAACGGGCTTATGTCACCGGGCTGTTGTCCCACACGGTGAGCCTCGTGCGCCCTCATGACGCCGCCGTCCCGCCTGTGCTGGTCACACCCGGTCAGCTGCCCGAGAGCAGCTGTCTGAGCCGGGATGAGAAGACGTTGTTCGTCGGAGCCCGCAAGAGCGCCTCGCTGGTCGCCTTGGACGCCCGCACCATGAAGGTACGGCGGACCAGGAAGACGGGCGGAGACCCGCTGCGGGTCTACACGCTCGATGACGCACGGCTGTTGGTGACCGACATCGTCGCCAACACCCTCACCGTATGGAGCACCGACCTGCGGCCGATCCGTTCCCTCGGCCTCGACGGAACCCCGTCCGCGGTGACACTGCATCCGAGCAGGCCACTGGCGTATGTGTCGCTGTTGGGCACCAACCGGATCGCCGTCGTCGATCTGGACCGGTTCGCCGTCGTCGGCGGCTTCGCCACCCAGCTGGAACCAGACGCCTCGGTGCTCCTGCCTGCTCGCTGAGGCGGCCCCGCGTCCCACCCGCGTCCAGACCCCCGCGCCCCACCCGCGTCCAAAATTGCCGGGCGAACAAAGCAGCGGTTTTGCTAGCCTGATCGTTATGGCACGAGGTATCTGGTCGCAGAAGGTCCGCTCCGCCCGCTGACGGCGGCGCCTTCTCCCTGCTGAATTCGCCGCCGTTCCGGTTCCGGCCGGGCGGCCACTTCTTGCTGCCCGGCTCCACTGCGAGCTGCGGAGCATCCGTTGAACCTCTCCCCCACCCCCGAAGCCATGTCCTTGCCCGTCGAGGCGGGCGGCAACGCGCACGTCCGCGCTCAGGGCCTCACCGTCACCCGCGGGTCCCGGCGTGTCCTGAACGACGTCTCGGTCACGCTCTCCGCCCGGTCACGCATCGCCGTCGTGGGCGAGAACGGCCGGGGCAAGACGACCCTGCTGCACGTCCTGGCCGGGCTGATCACGCCCGACGAGGGCACCGTGCACCGGGCAGGCACGATCGGCCTGGCCCGCCAGGAACTGTCCGTGGGCGACGGGGAGACCGTCGGCACCCTGACGTCCCAGGCGCTGGCCGCGTCGCTCGCGGCCCTCGCCGCGCTGGACGAGGCGACCCTCGCCATGGCCGAGGGCGATGTCGCTGCCGATGACCGCTATGCCGCCGCGCTCGACGCCGCCACCCGGCTCGACGCGTGGGACGCCGAACGCCGCGTCGACGTCGCCTTGGAAGCACTTGGTGCGTGCACCGACCGTGATCGCCCCTTGTCGACGCTGTCGGTCGGGCAGCGCTACCGGGTCCGCCTCGCCTGCCTGCTCGGCGCGCGGCACGACATCCTGCTGCTCGACGAGCCGACCAACCACCTAGACGCCGACGGCCTCGACTTCCTGACCCGCAGGCTGCGCGAGCACGACGGCGGCCTCGCTGTCGTCAGCCACGACCGGGCGCTGTTGCGCGACGTCGCGAACCGGTTCCTGGACCTCGACCCGTCCCGCGACGGTAAGCCGCGCCTGTACGCGGGCGGCTATGACGCCTGGCAGGGTGCCCGGCGCCGTGAGCGGGAGCGATGGGAGCAGGACCATGAGGAGCAGCAGGCCGAGCACCGGCGGCTGCAGGGCGCCGTCTCGGCTGCCCGCGACCGGCTCTCCACCGGCTGGCGGCCGGACAAGGGGACCGGCAAGCACCAGCGCCAGTCCCGCGCACCGGGCGTCGTACAGGCCTTCAAGCGGCAGCAGGACGCTCTGGAGGCCCACCGGATCGATGTGCCGCAGCCGCCGCCCGTGTTGCGGTGGCCGGATCTGGGTGTCCGGCCCGGCGCGCCGCAGTTGCGGGCGCACGGCGTCGCGGTCGAGGGGCGTCTTGCCGGTCCGGTCGACCTCACTCTTGACGGCGGCGACCGGCTTCTTGTCACCGGGCCCAACGGTGCCGGGAAGTCCACGCTGCTCGCTGTTCTGTCCGGCGCGCTCGAGCCCACGCGCGGGCACGTCCGTACGGCGAAGGGGGCCCGGGTGGTGCAGGTGACCCAGGAAACCGCCCAGCAGGATCCCGGCCTCACCGCACGCGAGGTGCACGCCCGTCACGTGGGACGGCTGGTGGCCGCCGGCGTGATCCGCGACGCCGACGTCGTCCCGCTCAGGGGCCTCGGGCTGCTGGACTCCGACGCGCTGCGCACGCCGGTCGGGCGGATGTCGCAGGGCCAGCAGCGTCGTCTTGACGTGGCGCTGGCGCTGGCCGGGCGGCCCGGCCTGATCCTGCTCGACGAGCCGACCAACCATCTGTCGTCAACGCTGGTCGACGAGTTGACCGACGCGCTGCGCGACACGAGTGCCGCCCTCGTCGTCGCGACGCACGACCGCCAGCTTCGACGGGACCTCGCGCACTGGTCACGTCTGGAGGTGGGCGAGCCTCAGGCACCGGCCCGCCTCTAGCCGTCGTCGCTCCACGCCAGTCGTGTTCCTGCGCGTAACGCGCCGCGTCGCGAAACTTCCTGAGAGGAGGACTCTCACGATGCTCTCCATCGCTTCGGGCGAGCTCACCCAGATCCTTCGGAACGGCTGGCTCTGCTCAACAGCTTCATCATTCCCGTAGGTGGCGGGCCAGCACCGCGGCCGCGGTGTCGGCGTGGCGGGCCAGCGCCGCCTCCTCCAGCAGGGTGCGGTCACCCCGGCCCTCCTCGGCTTCGCCATGGCCGGCCACATCCTCGGCCGCGCGGTACTGACCGCAAGCGCCGAAACCCCTGCCGAATCCACCGCCTGATCCCAGAGCGGCCCGACGGTCAGTCAGACCGTCGGGCCGCATGGAGCGCGACGCTCTGCCGCGCGTCGCCGGGGACCGGCACCCGGGGCTGACGGAGAACGGGCCGTCGGCAGCCGCCGGGCAGGCCGCCCAATTCCCCACGCAGACGGCCGCGTACGCCTTCGTGGCCAGGCGCTGAGGCCGAGCGTACGTACGCGCGCACGCCCGTTGCCGTGACCTGCCTGCCCAGGCACGAGGGTGGCCCTCGTCGACCCGCGCTCAGCCGACGTGCAGGACCCGGAAGCGGTCGGGTTCCGCCGGATCTCGGTCGGCGACCTGGATCGGTGGCCCAGCCCATTGCCAAACGCTGATGCCTGGTGTGCGGGAGAACGTGATCTGCCCCCGGGTGCCGTCGACTTCGACGCGCGGCCAGGATTCGGCGGTGCGCGCACGGTCGCCGCCGTGAGAGCGCATCGCCGCGGCGAGGACGGCGACCGTGTCGTAGCCCTCGAAGGCGACGAACGATGGCGCTTCGCCCAGCCGCTCGCGGAGGGTTGTCTCGACTCGTGCCCCGAGTGGGCTGAGGCGCTCGGGCAGGTAACGCAAGAACGGGATCGCGGCGCCGTCGCCTCCCAGCAGCTTCGCCCATTCGGCGAACTCCGGTTGTCCGGCCGGAGCACCGATCAGGATCTCGGCGAGACGCTGGTCGTGACGGACGGACTTGACGATCGGCACGGCCGGTTCGGGGTGGCCTACCAGCAGAAGGAGGGCTGTCGCACCCTGGTCGACGAGCTCGTCGCACACGGCCGTGGGGGTGAGCGCGCCCATGTCGAGTTCGATGACGGTGCCACCGCGTGGAGCGAGGTAGTCCCGCAGAATGCGGGTTCCAGACGCCCAGTAGACACTCGACTGGACTGCCACGGCGATTCGGCTGTGCCCCGCGGCGAGGAGGAAGTCCGCGTAGACCTGCCAGCCGCGGGACTGCGGCGGGGAGAGGCGCGCGACCCAGTCCGTCGGCTGTTCGGCGAGCTCGTCGAGAACGGCCGACGAGCAGAGGAAGGGCAGGCCGATGGCGTCGGCCCTGCCGGCGGCGGCACGAGCGACGACGCTGTGATACTCCCCCACCACGGCAGCCACGCCGAGGCCGGCCAGTTCATCTACGGCCGCCGCGGCCCTCTGCGGATCAGCCGCGGTGTCTCGGACCACGAGCTCAAGTGGCTTTCCGTCGATGCCTCCGGCGTCATTGACTTCGCGAACGCCCAGCTCGACTCCGGCGAGCAGGTGTTGGCCCGCCTCGACCCAGCCCGGCCGGGTCAGCGGAACGAGAGCGCCGATCCGGACGGATGATCCGCCGGTCGGCTCCGCTCCGGGTATCGATGCTGGCCGTGGTGGCGGTGGTGACGTACTCATGCGTTGGCGTCTCCCGTGTGGCGATCCGGCTGCGGTTGGCCCGGATCGCTGAGTGGCAAGGCCCGCTGGCGCGCGTTCATCTCATCTCGCCGCGGCGGGCGCACCTGGGTGATCATGCCGGACATTGCATCCGCCTCCATCTCCGGGAGGCAACCGATTTCCGCACGTCCATAACTTCGCGCCGGGGCGGGGCGGCTCGGTCACCTACCGGCGGGTGAGCAGCCAGATCGCATGCGTGCCTCGAAGCTGACTGTGACGCTAAAGCTGAGGTTGAGGGTTCCGTCGGGACGACTGCACCGGATCACTCGATGTGACCATGCGTCACCACTCCAGAGCTCGACACCACACGCCCATCCGGTCGCATCCGCGCTGCTACGCCGCCTTCAGTTCAGCCGCCAGCTCATCCAGGCTCTCCACCCGCCAATCGAAGGTGTCCGCACTCCTCGGCGGATCCCCCACCGGCCGCTGAACATAGGCCGTTCGCATCCCCACCGCCTGAGCTCCCCTCAGATCCCACGCATGCGCGGCCACCATCAGCACTCGCTCGGCCGGACACCCCGCCGCGTCGATCGCCAGCCGGTAGACCTCCGGCGCGGGCTTGTAGGCCCGTACCTCCTCGCCGGACAACGCCTGATGCCAGCGCAGCCCCGCGTACGCGTTCAGCCGCAACAGCGTCCCGCGACTGGCGTGGGAGAGGCCCAGCACAGGAAACCGCCCCGCGAGACGCGCGAGACCGGCAACGGAATCACCCCAAGGCCTCAGGCGCCGCGACGCCTCGGCCAGCCGTCCGATGGCCACCGGATCACTCAACCCGGCGCACTCGGCCACGCGCTGAGCCGCCTCGCGGTCGATGACCTCACTGTTCGCATACGCCCGGTCCCCCTCCCCGATGCGCCGCTGCTCACGCTCGACGTGCCCCCGCCAGACCTCGAGCAGACGCTCCACAGCCACCCCGCCGGACGACCGGTCGCCGGACTCGGCCACCGCCTCCGCCAGGGCCGCACGCAGTCCGCCGGACTCGTCGACCATCGTCCCCAGCACGTCGAAGACGACCACATCGACCTCCACGTCGACGTCGTCAGCGACATCGACATCGACGGCGCCCGTCCCGGACATCCATCCACTCCCCTTCGCGTCACCGGTTCAACTGGTGACGAGTCTTGCCGCACATCGCGTCACCGGTCAAGATGGTGACGTGTACTTCGCCTTCGTGAGCGGTCACCCCGCCCTGGACCTGGTCGCCACCGTGGAATCCCGCCGCGACCGGCCCCGTGACCTCCTGGCCACCCCCGCCGACCTCGAACAGTGGGTCACTGCGTGCGACGAGCTCCCCGACCGGGTCACCGCCGACAGCCCGGCGCTCACTCGTACTCATCAACTCCGCGAGGCCGTCCACCAGCTCGCCCTCGACCGCATGCAAGGCCGCCTCTACGGGCCGGCGGCCCTGGACGTCCTCAACAACGCCGCCGCCGGGCCGCTCCCCGCGCTCCACCTCAGCGACGCGGGCATCCGCCGGACGGGAGACCTGTCCTCCGCACTCACCCACATCGCCCGCCGCACGATCACCCTGCTCGCCGACCCCGACACCTGCCTCAAGGAATGTGGCCGCCCGAGCTGCACCCGCCTGTACCTCGACCGCTCCCGCGGGACGCGACGCACCTGGTGCGGCATGCAGGCCTGCGGCAACCGTGTCAAAGCCGCGGCCTACCGGGCCCGCAAACACACCACTCCGTGACCCGCGGAGCGGCCGTACTACCCTTCCAGCGTGACGAACCCAACCGACGCCCCCCAAGGCCCGCGGCCGGCCAACCAGGGGCGGCGGGTCGCGGCACGCAATCGCGCCGCCCTCATCGCGGCAGCCCGCGAAGTGTTCGCCGAGCAGGGTCTGGACGCGCCGCTGTCGGCCGTCGCGCGCCGCGCCGGGGTGGGACAGGGCAGCCTCTACCGGCACTTCGCCGACCGGGTCGCGCTGGCCTCCGCCGTCCTGGACGAGAACGTCCAGCAGATCGAACAGGCCGCGGACGAACCCGAGGCGAGCCTGGCGAGCGTCCTTGGCGTGGTCACCTGGCATCTGACCCGGTCGACGGCGTTCGTCGACCTGTTGCGCATCCGCGGCGCGCGGGGTGACGGAGAGCAGGCCAGGGCGCTGGCCGCGCGCGTCCACGGCGTCCTTTCCTGGTGCCTGCCCGCGGGTCATCGACTGTCCGCCGACGACGTCATGCTCGCCGTCGCGATGGTCTCCGGGGCCGTCACCGGGCCCACCCCGGCCGAGCGGGAGCGTCGTGCTCTGGCGGCTTGGCGGCTACTCGGCATCGAGGTGGGGCCGTTGCGGCCCGTCGAGACCGCCGTGGAGGTGTGACGGGTCAGCCGCCGTGAACGTGTGACCGTCAGCCGCCGTTGGACTGGCGGATGCCCTTGCCGAGCGCGGTGAACCGGAAGACGTAGCCGCCGTCAGGGCCGCTGACGGTCATGTAGGCCTTCGTGCCGCCCGGGGTGATGGCGACGTTGGTCGCCGACTCAAGCCCCTTGGCGGCCTTCGCGGGGACTTCGACGGTGGCCAGCCGTTCCCCGGCGGGGCTGTAGACGGCCATGGCCGGTCGGCCGTGCAGCGCCTGGTAGAGGTTGCCGTCGGCGTCCACGGCTATGGAGTCGGTCTGGGCCACGCCGGCGTCGACGTGAATGGCCTCGTGCTGCGAGGTCACGGCGGTCTTGTCGGCGTCGAGGAGCAGGTAGGAGACCGTGTTCTCGGCGAGTTCACTGATCCACAAGCCGTGCAGCTCGGGGTCGAACATCACCCCGTTGGGGTGGGCGAGTCCGTCGGCCAGGACCGTGGTCCTTCCGCCGTCGCGGTCGATGCGTACGATGCGGCCCTCGGCCTTGCCCGGCTTCATGCCGTGCAGGTCGCTGACGTACAGGTTGCCCTCGTCGTCGAACGCGATGTCGTCGAGGTTCATGGCGGAACCGTCGACCTCTCCGGAGAAGAATGTGCGCGGGGCCGAGCCGTCCGGCTCCATGCTGACCACGGATCCGGTGTAGTCGGTGAGGTAGAGGCGGCCGTCGTACGGGCTGATCTGCGCGGAGGTGTAGGCACCGGTCTTGTCGGTGTAGACGCCCTTGTGCTCTCCGGTGGTCAAGTCGACGGAAATCACCTTGGGTTCGCCTGCCGGCGCGGTGACGTCCACGACGTACAGGTCGTCGCCGTTCTCGTCCAGGACCGGCCCCTCGAGCAGGGTCCTGCCGGTGGCCTCGTGCGGGTCGGTCACGTGCGCGATCTGTGTGGCGCGGATGGTCCTTCCCTCGCCGGACGGCGCGGGGCGCGAGACCGGCGCGGCGGAGGTCTGGGTGCCGCATCCGGTCAGGACCAGCAGGCCGCAGGCGGCCAGAGCCGCCAGGGTGGCGCGGGGGCGGCGGTGGGCTGTGCGGTGGGCGGTCATGCGGTGGTGCTCCTTCCTGTCGTCCGGGCGGCCCGGACGTGGTGGCGTGCTGACGGCGTACGTTCGGGCCGAGGGGCATGGGGCCGGAGTGAGCGGCGGGCTAGGGCGGGCCGGACCGTCGTTCAGGCGGCCGACCATCACTGCCGGCCGCGGGCCTCAGGCCCGGCGTGAGCGGCAGGCGCACCCTGAGAACTTTGGTTCAGGCAGCCCACCAGCACTGCCGACAGTGGACATGAAGCCCGGGGCGCACCCCGACCAGACAGTGGTTCAGGCGGCCGACCAGCACTACCGACCGTGGGCCTCAGGCCCGGCGTGAGCAGCGGGCGCACCCCGACCAAACCGTGGTCAGGCAGCCGACCAGCACTGCCGACCTGAGCACGAAGCCCGGCGTGCCCAGCAGACGCACCCGACCAAACCGTGGTCAAGCGGCGACCAGCGCTGCCGACAGTGGACATGAAGCCCGGTGCGCCCGGGCGCACCCCGACCGGACAGTGGTCAAGCAGCCGACCAGCACTGCCGACCGTGAGCCTGAGGCCCGGCATGAGCAGCGGGCGCACCTCGACCAAACCGTGGTCAAGCAGCCGACCAGCACTGCTGACCGTGGGCACGAAACCCGGCGTGCCCAGCGGGCCAAGGCCCGCCAGTGGTCAGGCGGCCGACCAGCCGCCGTCGGAGGGCAGGATGGCGCCGTTGATGTTCACCGCGTCCTTGCTGAGCAGGAACGTGATCGACGCAGCCAGTTCCTCGGCCATGGCGAGGCGCGGGATCGCCACGCGCATCTTCGCCGTGCGGGACGAGCCGTAGGGGGCGGCGGCAGGCATCGCTATGCCGGTGGCGACCGCGCCGGGGGCAACGGCGTTGATCTGCACGCCCGTTCCCGCGTACTGATAGGCCGACGACACCGTCAGGCCGACCAGCGCGTGCTTCGAGGTCGTGTACGCGGCGCCTGCCGCCGAGCCGCGCAGGGCCGCCTCGGAGACGACGTTGACGATCCGGCCGCCGCCCGCGGCGAGCATGCCGGGCACGACGGCGCGCATCAGGCGCATCGGTCCTTCGACGTTGATGCGCAGGACTCGTTCCCAGGTCGCGTCGTCGACTTCGTGTACGGCGGCGTCGTTGTCCATCACGCCCGCGACGTTCGCCAGGGCGTCCACGCGGCCGGCCGCGGCGGCCAGGACCGCGTCGGCGGACGCGGGTTCGGTGATGTCCGCGGATACGGGCACGAGTGCCTCACCCAGGTCGGCGGCCAGGGCAGCAAGGCCTTCGGCGGAGATGTCGACGGCGACCACGCGGCCGCCCTCGCGCACGATGCGGGAAGCGACGGCCCTGCCGATGCCGGATGCGGCTCCGGTGACGATGACGCTCTGCCCGCCGAAGCGGCCGGGCGTGACCTGCTCGGTCCATGGCTCGGGGGCGCCGATCTCGACGCCCGGGTCAGTCTCCGCGACCGCGACCGTGGCGGCCTCGGTGTCGGCCCGCGGGGCAGTCGGCAGGCCGTCGGGGATCTGCCCGGTCTCGGCCGCGGTGACCAGGGTGTCCATGAGCTCCGCAGGGAACTTCCCGCCGGACATCTGCACGAGCTGCTCCAGCGGCAGGCCGAGAGCGGGGGTCAGAGCCGCTTCGCTCTGCCCCTGGGAGGCGAGGAGTCCGCGCAGGACCTGTCCGGCGGTGGGTTCCGCCAGCCAGTCGCGCAGCGGGGAGGCGGGGGTGATGTTCGGCATCGCTGACCTTTCAAGTAGCCGTCAAGTCGGGGCGCTCGGGCGGCCCGTGAGGGGCCGACCCCAACCGGACAACACTGTCCGGTTCCTGGGTTACGGTACCTCTGCCCGCTCGGAGCGCCCCGGCGAGGGCACTGATCACACCTGCGCGGCGCCCGACACGTTTCCCCCCCACGCACACACGAAAGGACCCCGCACCATGCCCCTGCCGCAGCGCGCCACGGAGCAGCCCACCCCGCAGGAGATCGTCGCCCTGCGCGAGCGCTACCGACTCGAGCGGGAACGTCGCGTACGCCCCGAGGGAACGGGCCAGTACCGGTCCACGGAGGCGGAGTTCGGATACTTCGCCGACGACCCGTACACCGGCGAGGTGGCGGAGCGCGAGCCGTTGCACGACGTGGTCGACGTCGCGATCGTCGGTGGCGGGTTCGGCGGGATCCTGGCGGGCGCGCGCCTGCGCCGGCAGGGCGTGGCGAAGGTGCGCGTCGTCGAGAAAGGCGGCGACTTCGGCGGCACCTGGTACTGGAACCGCTACCCCGGCATCCACTGCGACATCGAGTCGCACGTCTACCTGCCGCTGCTTGACGAGACCGGCCACGTACCCGAGTGGAAGTACGCCCCTGGCGAGGAGATCCGCCGCCACGCGGTGCGTATCGCCGAGCAGTTCGGCCTCTACGAGCACGCCCTGTTCTCCACCGCCGCCACCTCCCTGACCTGGGACGAGACGGTCGAGCAGTGGGTGGTCAGCACTGACCGGGGCGACGAGTTCCGGGCCACCTATGTCATCACCGCCACCGGCACGCTCTCGGAGCCCAAGCTGCCGGGCATACCCGGCATCGAGGACTACCGGGGCCACACCTTCCACACCTCGCGCTGGGACTACGCGTACACCGGCGGCAGTCCCGACGGCGGCATGGAGGGCCTGGCCGGCAAGAGCGTCGGGGTCGTCGGCACCGGTGCCACCGGCGTGCAGGTCATCCCGATGCTGGCCGAGGACGCCGGTCACTTGTACGTCTTCCAGCGCACCCCCTCCGCCGTGGACGTGCGCGGCCAGCGCCGCATGACGCCGCGACAGGTCGGAGCGGACCGGGCGGGCTGGGCTGCCGAGCGCCGCGAGAACTTCCTGCGCATCTGCTCCGGAGAAGATGCCGAGCAGGACCTGGTCACCGATCGCTGGACGGAGTCGGCCGGGCTCCTCGAAAAGCTCCTGCCCAGCTTCCGCCGCCATGGCGAGCCGGACTTCGAGGCCGCCTACGAGCTCGCCGACCACGCGACGATGAACCAGATCCGCGCACGCGTGGCCGCCGAAGTCACCGATGCCGCCACCGCCGCGGCCCTCACGCCCTGGTACCGGTACGCGTGCAAGCGCCCCACGTTCTCCGACACGTACCTGCCCGCGTTCAACCGCGACAACGTCACCCTGGTGGACACGGCCGACACCCACGGCATCGAGCGCATGACCGAGCACGGCGTCGTCGTGGGCGGTGTGGAGTACGAGGTCGACTGTCTGGTGTTCGCCACCGGGTTCTCCGTGGGCGTCTCCGGCATCACCTCCGGGAAGCTGCCGGTGACCGGCCGGGGCGGCATCCAGCTCCTGAGCACGCTGAAGGAGCGGGGTCCGCGCACTCTGCACGGTTTCACCAGCAACGGGTTCCCGAACTTGATCCGGATGGGCTCACTGCAGAACGCCAGCAGCGTGAACTTCACGCACATTCTGGACGAGCAGGCCGTGCACGCCGCCGCCCTGGTCGCCGCGGCGGAGGAGAAGGGCGCCGTCGTGGAGCCCGCCCCCGAGGCCGAGGACGCCTGGACCGATGTCTGCGCGCAGGGCCCCGACCACGCGTGGTTCCACGCCGAGTGCACCCCCGGCTACTACAACGGCGAGGGTCGCGGCCGCCCGAACGGCCCCACGGCCTACCCGCACGGCGCCGTCGCCTTCCACGAACTTCTGCGGCGCTGGCGCGAGGAGAGCATGGGCGAGGTTCTCCGGGCCAGGGCCGCCGCCTCGGTCACCCGGGTCTGATTCTCTGCGTTTGCCGGTCTCTCTTGATCAGCCTAATTTTGCGGCGACACGGCTTTTTCTCAGGCAAGAGGAGAAAAGCTTCATGGTGAAAGGCCTTCCGCACAGAACGCCCCGGCGGCCCCGGGGGCCGGAGGCGGAACCGACGCGCTCATCGCGGTCGGCGACCGACCGTATGGCGCGCACGCTGCTGCGTCGCCGGAAGAAGGCGCTCAGTGCCGAGGACGTGATGGTCTCGGACCGCCCGAAGGTGCGGCGCGCGGTGACGGCCGCCGCCCTCGGGAACACCATGGAGTGGTTCGACTTCGGCGTCTACGCCTATTTGGCGGGCACGATCGGAAAGGTCTTCTTTCCGTCCAGCTCGCCCGGGGCCCAGGTCGTCGCCACCTTCGCCACGTTCGCCGCGGCCTTTCTCGTCCGTCCTCTGGGCGGCCTCGTGTTCGGGCCGCTGGGCGACCGCATCGGCCGCCAGAAGGTGCTCGCGGCAACCATGATCATGATGGCTGCGAGCACCTTCGCCGTCGGCCTGCTGCCCTCGTACGCCTCCATCGGATTCGCCGCCCCCTTGCTGCTCCTCGTATGCCGACTGGTCCAGGGCTTCTCCACGGGCGGCGAGTACGCAGGTGCCACCACCTACATCGCCGAGTACGCCCCCGACCAGCGCCGCGGCTTCCTGGGCAGCTGGCTCGACTTCGGGACCTTCGTGGGCTACTCCCTGGGCTCGGGCCTGGTCACGGTCCTCACGCTGACCCTCGGGACGGACGGCCTGGAGAGCTGGGGCTGGCGCATCCCCTTCTTCATCGCAGGACCGCTCGGGCTCATCGGCCTCTACATGCGGCTGAAACTGGAGGAGACGCCCGCCTTCCAGCAGGAGGCGGCCTCCGCAGCGGCAGAGCGCGAGGCGGGTCCCGCGAGCGGCGAGGACGATCCCGTCGAGCAGGCTCGCCAGTCCGGCAAGGGACGGCTCAAGGAGATCTTCACCCGCCACTGGCAGGCGGTGCTGATCTGCATGGGTCTCGTGCTGCTCTACAACGTCACGAACTACATGGTGACGTCGTACCTCCCCACGTTCATGACGGTGACCTTGGGCGAGAGCGACACGACGGCTCAGTTGCTGGTGCTCGGCACCATGCTGCTGGTCGCTCTCGCCATCACCACAGTGGGCCGCAGCTCCGACAGGTGGGGCAGACGCCCGATGTTCATGGGCGGCAGCATCGCGCTGATCGCACTCGCCATCCCGGCGTTCCTGTTGATCCGGGAGGGCGGCATCCTCCTGCCCGCGTTCGGCTGTGCCGTCCTCGGCCTGCTTCTGGTCTGCTTCGCGGGCACGGCCGCGGCGACACTGCCGGCCCTGTTCCCCACCCGTCTGCGGTACGGCGCGCTGTCGATCGCCTACAACATCTCCGTCTCCCTCTTCGGCGGCACCACCCCCTTGCTCGCCTCCTTCCTGGTCGAGAAGACCGGCAACACGCTGGTGCCGGCCTTCTACTTGATGGTGGCCGGAGTGATCGGCCTGATCTCGACGTTCTTCCTGCACGAGACGGCAGGCCGGCCGCTGCGCGGCTCCGGCCCCATGGTCGAGACGCACGACGAGGCCCGCGAGATGGTGGCGCGCAGCCGCTCGGAGGCGGGGCGCCACGCACGCGACGTGTGGCTGCGGTTGTGGCATCCACGCGGCGGCGGACGCGACAACTCCACGAAACCCCGCAAGCGCGGAGACTGACGCGCGACCTTTCGGGTGCGGCGCGAGGGGGGTTCCCCTCTCCAAGTCGTGGGCACTCGGCGACGTATGACGACTCGTGATGAGCATCGTGACTCGCCCGGCCTCGGCGAGATGGAACGAGGTACTCCACAACGTCTCGCGGCGCGCAACCAGATGTGGACGCTGGCATGGACCGCCTTGTGTGTCCTGCTCGCCGTCTGGTCGCTGGCCTGGGGCGTGGGTGCGGCCAGGGGCAGCGCCCACGCGTGGGTGTACTGCTTCGCCGGTCTCGTGCTGCTCGGCTGCGCGCTGTGGGCCCGCCGCTCGGCCATCCGCAACAATCCGCCGCGCTACCTGTGACTAGGACGGTCGAGAGCAAGTCCGGCGGGCGGTGATGGTGGGTCAGGGCCGTTGTCAGTGCCTCCCCATAGAGTGGAAATCACTCGGGGAACAGCTCGGGCAGCAGCCTTGGAGAAGGAGCAGAGACATGTCCGCCAACAGGATTCAGCACAAGGTGAATCACGTCGCGCTGGTAGTGGACTGTTCGGGTTCCATGCGTCCGCATCAGAGTCAACTCATCCGTGTCGTGGATGAGTTCGTGGCGGGTTTGAAGGCCGAGTCGGACAGCCTCGGTCACGAAACCCGGATCAGCCTCTATTCCTTCGACCACAGGGTGGAGAATCTCGTCTGGGACATGGATGTGAAGCACCTGCCGTCCATGCGGGGGCTCTACCAAGTCAACAATGGCGCTACGGCCCTCATCGAGGCTTCACTGAAGTCCCTGGACGACCTGGGAAACATCTGGGAGGAATACGGCGAGCACAGCTTCCTCCAGATCGTGGTGACGGACGGCGAGGAGAACGCCTCCGGCGGCGACAGGCGGCACGACGGCGACATGACGATCCTCGGGCCCTGGCTCGACAAGATCGCGGCGAAGATGGGAGGGCTTCCGGGCCACTGGACCTCCGCCATCCTGGTGCCGAACTCCCTGGCCAAGCGGACGGCCCAGAACTACGGCTTCCCGGCGGGGAACATAGCCATCTGGGACGCGGATTCCCAGGAAGGCGTCGAGGAGGCCATCGGCACCGTGCGCGCCGCCGCCACCAGCTTCCTCCGGGCCCGCGAGAAGGGCGTACGCGGCACGAAGAACCTGTTCGCCGTCGGTCAGGACATATCGATCGACGAAGTGCGCGCCAATCTCGAACCGATTCCGGCGGACAAATACCGGCTCCTGAAGGTCGACAAGGAAGTCGAGATCCGACCCTTCGTCGATTCGCATCCGGGCGTGGCCTACGAACGCGGTTCCTGTTACTACCAGTTGGGCGCCCGGGCTCAGGTCCAGCCCAACAAGGAAGTCATCGTGGTCGAGAAGGACACCGATCGCGCTTATACGGGAGACGCGGCGCGCAGTCTTCTCTTCGGGTCCGGTATTCAGGGGACGGTCTCGGTGAAGGCGGGGAACAATCCCAAGCTTGAGGTCTACGTACAGAGCCGTTCGGTGAACAGGAAGCTCAAGCCGAAGACGCGTCTGCTCATCATGCTCTGAAACCCAATTGAGCTTGGCACAACACACACTGCGGTGTGAAGCACCCTCCGGCATTGCTTCAGCACTCAGCAGGGCGCCGGGCCGGGGCGAAAAGTGTCACCCCGGCCCGGTGCCCCGCGAAGTCAGTGGCCGACCACCGGCAGCAGAGAGACGATCTCGCCGCCCTTCCGTACGACCAACGCGTCCTTGTAGAGCAGGAGTTGTGCCGTCCTCCAGAAGCCGGAACCCGGCTTCGGCTCGCCGAAGTCCACGTGTTCACGCCAGACCCGCTCGCCCGTGCTCAGGTCGAGGCCGACCAGGTCCCCGCGCTCGCCGAGGAAGTACACGACCCCTTGCGCCATCGACACCACGGGAGACGCGACATCGTGCATGGTGTCCTCGTCGGGCAGCTCGACGCCGACGGGGCCCGTCCACAGAGTCTTTCCCGTGGTCAGCGAATAGGCCGAGGCCTTGCCCTTCCAGTTCACGGTGATCAGGCGGTCACCGATGACATCCAGGGAGGCCAACGCCCCTCCGACCCGGTAGGAATGCGAGGTCTGCTTCCCGGTGCCGCTGATGGTGGTCAGCCGCAGGTCCTTGCGGGCGTTCGTGTCCAAGCCGACTGCCGGGTCGTGCGCCGCGGTCAGGACCATGCCGCCTCCGGAGGTACCGACGAGCTGCTGCCCGCCGGGGAGCGTGGCGACCTTCCTGGCATCTCCGGTGGCGGGATCGAGTCGCAGGATGTCGGTGCCTTCCGGCTTCTCGACGTCCGGCGTGCACGCCAGATGGGGCACGCCACCCAGCACCGCACGTTGACACGCGACCCCCTTGTCCCAGGTGTGGCGCCACTTCTCCTTGCCCGTCAGCGGGTCGAGGGCCGACATCGTACGAAGATTCGGGGTGTTCGCGAGGACCGCGCCGTCGATGAGCATGGCGGCCTGGTCGGTGCGGTCGTCCTGCGGCATCTCGACCGTCCACAGCACGTCGCCATTGTCGACGTCCACCGCCATCAGATCGGTGCCGCCGGCGTAGTCGCCGTTCGGTTCGTTCTTCGCGGTGTGGTTGCGGTAGGCGTAGACCACGCCGTCGCGCACGGCGAACGGATGGTCGATCCCGTCGCCTTCGCGCTTGACCTTAACCGTCCACAGGCGCTCGCCGGTATTGGCGTCGAACTTGGCGGCGTCGTACTTGGACCCGGCGCAGTACAGCGCGGATCCGTCCACCAGGCAGCCCCGCTCGCCGGCGCCCGCCGCGTCCTTCTCCCACGGCTTCCAGCCCTCCGGCGACGCCGCGGGCCGCACAGGCCGGTCCTCCCCGCCCGCTCCACCCCCGAAGCCGAGAACCGCCCCCACGGTGATCGCGGCGACAGCCACCGCCGCCCCCGCGACCTGCGAGAAACGGCGCCGGCTGCGCCGCCGCACCACCTGCTCGACCAGGTCCCCGGGCGCCCGCACCTGATCCAGGGCGACCGCGTGAAGCGTCTCCCGGACCTTCTCCTCCACCCGCTCCGTCGTCATCCCTGCATCTCCTTCGGCGTGTAGCTGAGCGACTGCGCCTGTTCCGCGGGCCGTTCCGCTGGCTTCTCGGGCCCGAGCTCCGGTACGAGCGCGCGGAGCTTGGCGAGCGATCGGTGCGCGGTACTGCGCACCGTGCCCACCGGGCACCTCAGCAGCGCCGCGACCTCGCCCTCCGGCAGATCCTCGAAGTAGCGCAGCACGACCACGGCCCGCTGCCGCTTCGTCAGACGGCGGAGCGCCGCCCACAGCGCGATGCGCAGCTCGGAGTCCGGTTCGGCTCCGGCTTCCCTGCCGGACTCGGGCAGTACGGGCACCGTCGTCTCCGCACGGTGTCTGCGCAGCCGCCAGCGACTGACCTGCTGGCGGTACAGGACTTGGCGCACATACGCCTCGGGCTGCTCGATGTGCGCCCAGCGTCCGTAGGCCTTCATCAGCGCAATCTGCAGCAGATCCTCCGCCGCATGCCGGTCCCCGCCGGTGAGCAGCACCGCGAGCCGCAGCAGCGCGGTGGAGCGCATCGCTACGAACTCCCGGAACTCGTCGTGACTTGAGGCCTCCATCGACCCTCCCCTTCTTGGCAACCATCACGACGCGATGGGCCGCCCCCAGCTATCCCTCAGCGGGGGAAATTGTGCGTGAGGGCGTTTTCGGCCATGCCGTGGGCCGTGCTGAGGCCGGTCACTGGCCGGAGATCTTGTACACGGTGGTGTCGTCGGGGTCCAGACGTCGCCCGTCCGCGGACAGTACTTCCAGCGGACGAAGGCTCTGCCCCTGTCGGCGGTCGACCAGCTGTGAGTGCGGTTCGCCGGGGGCGAAGAAGTTCTGTTCGCCCCACTGCCGCAGCGCCACGATGACGGGGAAGAGCGCCTCGCCCTTCGGCGTGAGTACGTACTCGCGGTAGGCGCTGCCGTCTGAGGCGGGGACCGATTCGAGGACACCGCCTGCGACCAGGTTGCGCAGTCGCGCGGTGAGGATGTTCTTCGCCACCCCGAGGCTGCGCTGGAACTCCCCGAAGCGTCGGCTTCCGTCGAAGGCGTCCCGCACGATCAGCAGGGACCACCAGTCGCCGATCGCGTCCACCGACCGGGCGACGGGGCATTCGCTGTCGTCGAAGCGCGTCCTGGTCACCATGGCGTCCACGTCCCTCAGTCACTCTCACGATGGTTGCAACATGCTACCAAGAAGCGCTACCTTCACCCTTCGTCATTGGTAGCAAGTTGCAACCAGAATGCGGAGGGGTGCCGATGCCCGGCAACGATGAGGCTTTGACACGACGGACCGAGGCCCGCGGCAGGGGGGATTCCTCAGTTGAACTGTCCCGCGGCATCGTCATGCTGTTCGCCGTCGCCTGCGGGGCTTCGGTGGCCAACGTCTACTTCTCCCAGCCGCTACTGGTGACCATGGGCCACGACCTCGCCATGAGCCCGGCACTCGTCGGCAGCGTGGTCACCCTCACGCATGTCGGATACGGGCTCGGCCTCTTCTTCCTCGTACCGCTGGGTGACGTGGCCGACCGCCGACGGCTCGTCGTGGCCCAATTGCTGCTCCTGGTGGTGGCGTTGGCCGTGGTGGCCGCCGCACCCACGGCGGCGATCCTGCTGGCGGGCATGGCCGCGACGGGGCTTCTCGCCGTCGTCACGCAGACGCTGGTGGCCTTCGCGGCCTCACTGGCGCCTGCCGCCCAGCGCGGACGGGTCGTCGGTCTGGTCACCAGCGGCGTGGTCATCGGAATCCTGCTCGCCCGCACCGCATCCGGACTCATGGCCGATCTCGCGGGCTGGCGCTCCGTCTACCTCGCCTCGGCAGCGCTCACCGCCCTGCTCGCCTTGACCCTGTACCGAGTTCTGCCACACCACCTCGACGCGCCGCCGACAACCCTGCGCTACGGACAGCTCCTGCGCTCCACCATCACCCTGTTCGCACGGGAGCGGCTGCTACGGCTCCGGGCCCTGTTCGGCCTGCTGATCTTCGCGGCCTTCAGCACCCTGTGGAGCAGCGTCGCGCTGCCGCTCAGCGAGGCCCCGTACTTCCTGTCCCACAGCGCGATCGGGGCGCTGGGTCTCATCGGCGTCGTCGGCGCCCTGGCCGCGACCGTGGCCGGTCGTCTGAACGACCGTGGACTCTCCCGGCACACCACCGGCACCGCCCTGGCACTGCTCGCCGCGTCGTGGCTGCCCCTGGCCTTCACCCGCAGCTCGTTCTGGGCTCTAGCCGTCGGGGTGATCCTGCTCGACCTCGCCGTGCAGGCGGTCCATGTCACCAACCAGACCCTGATCTACGCGCTGCACCCGGACGCGGGCAGCCGGCTGATCGGCGGATACATGGTCTTCTACTCGATCGGCAGCGCCACCGGCGCCATTGCCGCGACCTCCCTCTACTCGGTGGCCGGCTGGGGCGCGGTATGCGCGCTGGGGGCCGCGTTCAGCTGCCTCGGGCTCCTGCTGTGGGCGATCACAGCCCGGCGGCACAACTACCAGACCCCGTCTATCAGTTGAGCCTCCGCTTCACCGCGTCCTTGACGCCGTAGACCGCTCCGATCACTGAGCCTCGGGTCTGGTGCGCGACGGCTTTCAGAGCGCCGTTCGTGCCACGCTGCCTCGTCAGTTGAGCGCAGGTGTCGGCGAAGCGTGCCGCGATGAGGGCCGGTTCGTATCGCGCCGAGGAGATGCGCGCCGCCTCGGCCATCCGCTGACGGAGCTCATCGCTGTTGATGAGCTCCAGGAGGTTCTGAGCGAGGGCCTCCTCATCACCCATGGGCACGAGACGCCCGTCGATTCCATCGGAAATGATCTCCCTCGGACCCAAGGGGCAGTCGGTGGAGACAACGGGCACTCCACACCGCATCGCTTCGACGATCGTCATGCCGAAGGACTCGTGGTCCGAAGCGCTCGCGGCGAGGCCCGCTTTGAGCCACTCGGTTTCCAGGGGTGAAACCGCGCCCATGAGAGAAGCGTGCTTTTCCAGGCCCAATTCCTCGATGAGCTGCTGGAGTTGCGCTCCGTGACCTGCTCCGATCCCTGGGCCGAAGATACGGAGAACCCAGTCAGGGCGATCGGCGCGGACTCTGTCGAATGCCCGGATGAGGAGGTCGTACCGTTTGGTCGGAACGAGTCTCCCGGCAGCGACAACTGCCTTGTCCCTGCTGCCCGGCAGGGCACTGAGTGGCGCCGGGACAGGATTGGGAAATGCCTCGATGCGCACTCCCGGAAGTGTCATGTGCTTGCGGTAGGTGTCCGCGTCGGCCCGGGTCGTGGTGGTCAGCATGTCAAGGCGTGGATACAGCCGACGCAATGCACGCCGCAGCGGTCTCGGGTGGTTGTGGAATGTCAGGTGCTCTTGCCCGACGCGCAGCGGCCCCCGCCTGGCCTGCAGACAGATATGTGCGTTCAGGCCTGGTCGGGTGCCCACGATGACGTCGCTCGTCAGCGTGCTCAAGTACTGAGCGATCCGCTGATCGGTCAGGGCGCTGTAGTGCGGGTACTGCGTCTCGCTTCTGGGAAACACAGCAGCTGGGCTGCGGTATTCGGGCAGGTCCCCCTCATACCCCGGGGTCCCCTTTCGCAGATCGACCAGGTGTCGGAGCCCGACGTGAGGATGCACGGGGAACACGGGCGAATCCCTGTGCCGGTGGACCGACACGATCTCCACATCATGCTGCTCGGCAAGCGCGTTGGCGAGGTTGATGGTGGTGCGGATCGTGCCGCCGAAACCGAAGGAATTGTGGATGAGGAATGAGATGTGCAAGGTGCCGTAGCTCCCGGAGCCGCACTCCATACGGAGTCACCAAGGCCCCGGCACGACAGAAATCGCGGAATCGGAGCCACTCGCCCATCCAACGACGGGACCCACCGAAGGTTCCGAGCCGCACAAGGCGCGCCTACCGTCGGCGCACCACCCCTCGGATGAGTGAAATTATCCGGCAATATGGCGGGACTCGTGCGCATGTACCGCATTGACCGCGTGCGCGGTGCTGTCGTCCCTTCATGCGCAGCAGCAACCGGCAGTACCTCGTATCCGTTGATCACTTGCGTGCCTACGCTGCCGTGCTGGTGCTCCTCTGTCACGGAACGCACATGGTCTCTCCGTATCTCAGAGAGACCCCGAACAGTGACGCGCACGGCTGGCTCTATTCGGAGAACCCTCTGGCCACTCTGGTATTTGAAGGCCATTCCGGCGTTGCCCTCTTCATGGTGCTCTCCGGATTCATCTTCACCATCGGCACGCTGGGCAAGGACGTCCACTACGGACGGTTCCTCGGCAACCGGGTGCTGCGGATCTTCCCGCTCTACATCGCGTTGATCATCCTGGGTATCGGCGCACACAAGCAGGGCGCGGACCTGTCCGCGGTGCTCCAGTCTCTGGTCGGCCTGGGAAACCTGCCCGGGTCCCTCGACCTGGGGGCCGTGTCGAGCATGTGGTGGGCCATCGCGGTCGAGCTGCAGTTCTACCTGCTCTTCCCGCTGTTCAGCAGGCTTCTCACCAAACGCGGACCGGTGGCTCTGTTCAAGCTCCTGGCCGCCATTGCCGTGCTCCGGGCCCTGGTGTGGGCCTCGGCCAACGGCACCATCAGTGTGAACTCGATGCTCTACTACAGCCTCGCCGGCAGGATCGACCAATTCCTGCTGGGCATGGTGGCCGCCTGGTTCTTCGTGCACCACCGGGAACGGTTTCAGGGACTGCTGAAGGTGGCCGTCCCAACAGCCTTGGCCACAGGCGCGATCTGGGCCTTCAACCAGACCCACGCCTTCCACGAACGCCAGGCCACACGGCTGCTCTGGGTCGACGTCGAAGGAGTTCTCTGGGCTCTGGTGGTGCTGACCTATGTGGCCACCATCTCCTCAACGGGGATCGTGTCGAGAGGCATCGCCAAAGTCGGCGAGATGAGCTTCTCCGTCTACCTGCTCCACTACATGGTCATCACCGCGATCGTCTCCCGCCGCTGGTGGTTCGAGCTGACGGGGCGCCCGGTGGTGGATGCCTTCATCACCGCGGCGGCGGCCGTTCTGCCCATCACCCTGGCCGCTGCCGTGGTCACGTTCCATGGCATCGAACGGCCATTCCTCCGATGGCGTCGCGCCTACCTCCTCACGGACCCACCCAAGCCCGCCGCGCTCCCCCCTGCTCCCAAGGCCGCGGTCGTCTCGCCCAGGTAGACGAGGGTCCTGGTGCCGGAACTGACCAGCCATCAAAGTGCGGAAAATACCCGCCGGAACAGATCCAAGGCCTCATCGGCCCAGCCCATGACGCTCAGGGCCGAGCCCAGATTCGCCGGCGGGCGGTTGACCAGTGTGTCGTGGCGGATCAGCCGGTCGAAGTCGACGAGCACCGGGTCCTGGCGGGGGGTGCTTGCGTCGGGGCGGAAGAACCGGACGCCCGCAAGACGCATCACATTGATCACCTCCTGGGCGAGGATCCCGTACCCGACCGTCGTCGGGTGCACACCGTCCAGCGAGAACAGGCCGCCGTCCGTGCGCCGTTCGCCCTCGCCCGCGAGGAAGTGGGAGTTCGGCGGCGGCGACAGCGCCTGCAAGGCCGACGGCAACGGATACGGCTGCCACCATTTCGGTCGCGCCAGCGGGTCCTCGGCGTACCGGCGCGACGCGAGGCGGTCCATCAGGCCGCACGTCTCCAGCAGGTACCAGTCCTTTCCCTTCATGCGGGCGGCCCGGACCGTCTCGGTGATCGCGTCGTTGTACGCGTCGATCGCCTCGTCGACCTGTCGTGCCTGCTCCGCGGTGATGCTGGGGTCCCTGCCCGCGTCGAAGTCCCTGTCCTTGATCCACGGGCGCGTGTAGTAGGGGAAGTACCGCGAGCCGGGCTGGGTCTTGCCGGCCACACCGCGCGCCATCGGCGCGATCGTGACGTGCGGAACCGTGCACCAGATGACGTGACGCGCCTTGATGTCAAAGACTTCCGCGGCCACTTTGCGCAGTTCGGACGCGAAGTGCTTCGGCCGCCAGACCGTGAACCGCCGCTTGTCGTCCAAGTCGTCGAAGCCTGAATCCTCGCTCCACACCACGCGGAGATCGGTCACCGCCCGCAGGGCGTTGTTCGCACCCAGGAAGACGACCAGCGTCTCGATGCCGTGCTTCGACCCTGTGCCGTCGGTGTCCTTGCCGAGCTCGGCCGCCGCGCTCAACTGCGTCAGGGCGCCTGCGGCCTGGGGTCGGCCGGGCAGCACGCGCAGGGCGGCTCGCTCTCCGGCGTTCTGCACGACCTGGTTCACCAGGTCGTCCTTCGGCGTGTCGATCCGCTTGCGGCACTCGTCCGCCGACTTGGACAGCGCGTCGCGCAGGTCCCACCCGAACACCGCGAGGTTGTGCATGATCGCCGTGGTCGATGGCACGTTGCGGCCCGGACCCCGCTCCCAGTAGTCCTCCACCCTGTCCATCACGTTGCGAGCCCGGAACAGCGCCAGCGGCGCCTCCCACCAGTCCACGTTCCGCCCGTAACGGGCCTCCAGGTCACGCAGGAAGAGCTCGAGGTTGAACGGCAGCCCGCCGAAGCCCTCGTAGAGGGGGAAACGGAAGCGTGGGAAGCAGCCAAGCTCGTAAGCGACGATCGCCGGATACGACAGAGACGTGTTGAAGACCGCCGCGCTCTGGAAACCCTGCGTCAGCGAATCCCCTATCGCCACCAGGCGGTGCCGGGGATCGCCCGTCCACCTCGTACCGACATCGACCCCCACCTTGGGATCGAACTCCGGCACCCGCGGGCCCTGACGACGTACGGAGTCGGCCATGATTCCCCCTTGGCACACCACGGCGCACCGGCTGCGCCCTTGCGCGAGGCCTCTTTCTGCGTACCAGAGCCCGGCGTGTGCGGCACTGTCCCTGACGGGAAATACGCGGAACTCGGTGGGCGGAGCCCGGCTATGTGGTGTGGATCACGGTGGAGGACTGTCACGGTTCGCCGACGCGAGGTGTCTCGATGGGCGTCCGAAGAGAGGAGCCGGGTGTGGTCGTGCCACTGGCGAGGAATGGGAGTCCATCATGACTGAGGACGCCTTCACCGAGCATCGTCCGCTGCTGTTCACCATCGCCTACGAGATGCTGGGCAGCGCCGCCGATGCCGAAGACGTGCTGCAGGAGAGCTATCTGCGATGGAGCGCGGTCGACCAGGGGACGGTCGAACATCCGCGGGCCTACCTGGTCCGCGTCGTGACCCGGCAGGCCCTCAACCATCTGCGCACGGTCAAGGCACGCCGTGAGGACTACGTCGGCCCGTGGCTGCCCGAGCCGATCCGCACCGCGCCCGAGGTGAGCGAAGACGCGATCCTGGCCGAGTCGGTGTCGATGGCCATGATGCTCGTCCTGGAGACACTGAACCCGACCGAGCGCGCGGTGTTCGTACTGCACGACGTCTTCGGCTACACCCACGGCGAGATCGCCGCCTCGGTCGGCAAGAACGAGGGCACCGTCCGGCAGATCGCCCACCGCGCACGCAAGCACGTCCACGCACGCCGTCGCCGCTTCGAACCCGACTCCGAGGCCACCCGAGCCATCGTCCAGCGGTTCCTGCTCGCGGCGACGACCGGTGAGATCCAGGGCCTGATGGACCTTTTGGCCCCCGACGTCGTGGAGATCTCCGACGGCGGCGGAAAAGCGACCGCCGCCCGCCGCCCGATCACCGGCCGCGAAGAAGTCGCCCGCTTCACCCTCGGTGTGGCCCGCACCAGCATCACCCCGACGACCCGCATCGAGCACGCCATCTACAACGGCATGCCCGCGGCACGCTGCCTCACCGACGGCGAACTCGACTGGCTGCTCGCCTTCGAGATCCACGACGGACAGATCACCGGCCTCTACGCCATGCGCAACCCCGACAAGCTGCACCGCGCCCAGACGGTGCGCCCACTCGACCGAGGAGAACACCAGCCATGGAAACCATGACCGTCGAGCGCACCGTCCACGCCCCGATCGACGACGTGTTCGCCTGGCTCACCACGACGACCAACTACACGCGTTCGCCCCTCGTACTGCGCTGCCGCCTGACCCGCCACGGCGAATCCGCGCCGTACGGCGTCGGCGCGGTCCGCAGCCACCTCTGGCTGATCGGCTGGCTCCGCGAACGCATCACCCACTACGACCCGCCCTACGCCACGGAGTACGTCGTCGACCGCAGTGTCCCGCCGTCCCGGCATGAACTCGGGCGCATGACGTTCACCGAGACCGAAGAGGGCACCCTGGTCAGCTGGACCACACGCGCCGAAATGCGGGCCCCGCTCGTCGGCGCCTTCCTCACCCGGCACCTCGTACGACCGATGATCACCCGCAGCTTCCTCAGCATCCTCGACGCCGCCGACACCGCCCTGAGCCAGCACCCCAGCCCCAGCCGGTCCTGACGCCCGCGTATCCCCCGCCATTGACTGCCCTAAAGGGCAGCAGTACAAGTCCCCTACGGCAAGGGGGACATCATGGGTCTACGCATCACTGTGGACATTTTCTCGGGGCGACCCAATCCCACGTGGGAAATCCAGGACCAGGAACAGGTGCTTGAGCTGATCCAGCTCATCGCGCACCATCAGGAGGCGGTGGCCGACGTTTCCGGCGGGTTCACCGGACTCGGGTTCCGTGGAATCCAAGTGGAGATCACCGACGACCTGGACACCGCGGGCCTGCCCCCGGTGTTCAAGGTCGCTGGAGGCGGGGACCGGGACCCCTACACCGGTGCCGATGTCGCCGAGCACCTGCTGGAGACCATGCCGGTCGGCGGGCTCGACGAGAGCGGTGAGGGCGGTAAGCGGCGTCCGGCCGAGGACGAAGGCGAAGGCGAAGGCGAAGGCGAAGGCTCAGGCGACACGGCGGCGCTCGACGAGAGTTACCCCGAGGACTTCCGCGAGTCGGTCCGCGCGGAGATCCGGCGCACGGCCCGCGAGGGCGCGGGCGGGGCGACCACCATCGAGCCCACCGAGTCGGGCGGCATCACCGAGGCGGACGCCGCGGAGGTCGAGAAGCAGTTACAGACCCTCGTGCACCGGGCCGCGCTGGCCTGCGCGTACGACGTGACGCCCTTCAACCCGGCCTTCTGGAACCGCCCCGACACCCAGCCCTACAACAACTGCTACAACTTCGCGGTCAACCGGCGCACCAACACCTTCGCCCAGCCCGGCCACGCACACGGCTACACCATCCCCCGCACGGTGCGCTGCGGCGAGGTGTCCATCGGGGCACAGCGCGACGGTCTGCGGCTCTGGGGCAACTGCCAGCCCGCGGGATCGCTGCGTTACGTGGTGGCGCTCGTCACCGGCACTTTCCCCGGCAATCTCCGGGACTACCACTGGTACCGCCTGCACCCGGGCGGCCTCTGGGCCCACAAGCCGGGCGGAACTCCGGCCCGCAACACCGACAACTCCGGTCGCCTCATCACCAACCCGTATACGTGCGACCGACGCCCCTACAACGAATGGTGCGGTCTTTTCCAGACGCACAATTCGCTCGTCATTCGCTGACCACCCTCTGTCATTAGCTCACCCGAAAGGTCGGAGGAGTGAGCGCCATGTCCACACCCTTTGGCGATCCCACAGCCGAAACCACGGAATCCGTTACGCCCGAACTGCTCGACGTCGACCTCTCCGATATGCCGGTCGACGAACCGTCGCCGGCCACTGATGGTGAATCCGCCCCTTCGGCCGCCACGCCTGCGTACCTCCTCCTCCGAGGCAGTTACCGCAGCGTCGGCACCCACGTCCTGGAATTGCGGGTCGACGTCGACGGCCCCCGTACGCTCCGGAAGGTCAGCGGGGACTTCTTCAACTCCGGTGGCGGCACCACGAGTTACGCGGGGTCCTTCGTCGTGCACGCCCCGGCCGTCACCTGGTCGCCCACTCAAGTGGTGATCACCGGTCAGGGCCGTTTCACCGGAACGACCAGTTTCCCGATCGTGCGGGTGACCATCGCGCGCCGCAGGGTCGGCCAGCAACAGGCCGCCGCCACCGTGCAGTTCGTCAGGACGTCCGGCCAGGTCGGCGCCGCGTACACCTGCGCCTTCACGTCTCCGTACTTCCGCACCGTGCAGTGGGAGCAGGACTCCGTAGCCGGCAAGGTGCCCTTCGTGTCGTACGACACGGGTTCGCTGCCCGGGCCACCGGGCAGCCCGGCGCGGAAGCTGACCGTGCCGCGGGCGTACGCCGAGGCGGGCATCGACGTGCTGGTGTCCAGCGCGGCCAACATCCTCGGCGACAGTTCGGCCGGCTGGAACAACGCCGAGCTGCACGCCGCGATGCAGACCAACTTCTCCCTGTGGCGGGACGTACCGCAGTGGCGCGTGTGGCTGCTGGTCGCCAGCCGCTACGAGGGCAACGATGGTGTCCGCGGCATCATGTTCGATGCGCAGGACGCCTACCAGCGGCAGGGCTGCGCCGTCTTCTACGACATCATCCAGGGCACCGACCCCGAATCGGTGCGCGCCCAGTTGCGTACGTACGTGCATGAGCTCGGCCACGCCTTCAACCTGCTGCACTCGTGGCAGAAGGGGCTCGCCACACCCCCGGCGCCGCTCGGCCCGAACAACGGCTTCGGGGATCTGTCGTGGATGAACTATCCCCAGAACTTCAATCCCGGCGGCGGCGCTCCGACCGGGACGGCGGCGTACTGGAGGTCGTTCCCCTTCGAGTTCACCGCCAACGAGATCACGCATCTGCGGCACGGCTTCTACCGTGACGTGATCATGGGCGCCAACGCCTTCGGCAGGGGCGCCGCCGACATCGACCCCGACCTGTTCGACCAGCCCGTGGTGGATGATTCCGGGCTGCGGCTCGACCTGCGCGGAAAGAAGAACTTCGCGTTCGGTGAACCGGTCGTCGTGGAGCTGAAGTTGGACACGACCGACCTGCGCGGGCGGGACACGCACGGATTCCTGCACCCGGACTACGACTTGGTCAGCATCGCGATCCGGCAGCCGTCCGGCCGCACGGTGCTCTACCGGCCTCTGCTGCGGCGGTGCGTCGAAGCGGATGCCACGGTCCACCTGGCCGTGGACGGGCCGCCGGTCTACGCGAGCGCCTACGTGGGATACGGCCAGGACGGGCACTACTTCGAGCAGCCCGGTACCTACCTGCTGCGTGCCGCTTACGTCGCGTCGGACGGTTCCCGCATCGTCTCGCCGGTGCTGCGCACGACCGTCCGCAGCCCTCACAACGAGACCGACGAGCAGGTCGGCGAGCTGATGCTGGGCGAGGAGCAGGGCACCCTCTTCGCTCTGCGCGGGTCCGACTCGCCGTCGCTCCAGGCGGGCAACGACGCACTCCAGGAGGTCGCGCAGCACTACGAGAAGCACCCGCTCGCCCTCTACGCCCGCATGGTCGAAGGGCTCAACGCGGAGCGGGACTTCAAGTACCTGGCGCCGGACAAGAGTGCGCTGATGGTGCGCCCCGCCGCCCCTGAGCAGGCCGTCGGACTGCTGTCACCCGTGGTCGAGGCGTCCTTGCACGGCAACGGCGTCGACAACATCACCCTGAACATGGTGATGCGCCGCCTGGCCCGGGCGCACGCCAAGGAGGGCGACACCGAGCAGGCGAACGGTGTGCTCGACCAGCTGGTGCACTACGCCGAATCGAAGTTCAGGCCGCACGTCGTCGACGCCGTGCGTCACCAGGTGGACGAGACCCGACGGAACATCAACGCGGAGCCCGGCACCTGACCGGGCCCGGGGAGAGAGCTGGGGTCGCGGGCGGGGGTGCCGGTTGTCGGACCACCTGGATGCGGTACGAAGTCTTCTGTGAACGAGAAGTCTTCTGTGGACGACCAGAACCCGCCCGCGACCGTCCGTGTGTTCATCGCTCTCGCCCCGCCCGACGAGGCGAAGAAGGAACTGGAACGGGAGCTCGACCCCGCCTATCAGGCTCATCCTCGGATGCGGTGGAACCGCATCGAGGACTGGCACATCACTCTGGCGTTCCTCGGCGAGGTCCCCGTCACGGCGGTTTCGGTGCTGAGTGCTCCGCTCGCGCGCCTCGCAGCCTCCCGCAAGCCCCTGACACTGGCGCTGAGCGGTGGCGGGCACTTCGACGAGCGTGTGCTGTGGAGCGGGATCGCCGGAGACCTCGACGAGCTGCATCTGCTCGCCACCGAGGTGCGTGCCGTCGCCGACGACTGCGGGGTCGGGCATGTGGGCCGGCCGTTCCGCCCCCATCTGACGCTGGCCCGCGCCCGCCGGGACACGCCGTCGTGCGCGGTGGAGGCCGCTGCCGGGCTCGCCGGGTTCACCGGCCGACCCTGGCAGGCCGAGCGCCTGCACCTGGTCGCCAGCAACATCGGCCGCGGCCCGGGGCCCATCCACTACCGCGATGTCGGCGCCTGGGACTTCGACGGCTCGGCCTCGCCTTCCACGTTCTGAAACGCCGAGTGCCCCGCCCCTGCATCACGGGGGCGGGGCGGCAGCGCTGCAGCCACAGCGCGGATGGAAGCGACCAGCCTATCGGCGGGCACTGACAAACATGGGCCTACGGCTGCGGAGGCTTGTCCTGGTCCCTGCCGAGCTGGTCCCTGAGCTTGTCCTGGGCGGTGTCGACCTGGCCGGAGTACTTGCCCTGGGTCTTGTCGTCGACGAAGTCTCCCGCCTTGTCGACGCCCTTCCCGGCCTGGTCCTCGTGCCCCTTGAGCATCTGCTTGAGCTTGTCCATGACTGACATGGGCAACCGCCTCTCTTGTATCGCCCCCACATCCAGGCTCACACCACGAGGCTTGATCCGCATCTGGTGGCTCGGATCCGCACCTGTATCAGGGGCCCGCGTCTCTCAGCGGAACGTGTGGACCAGCTGGATATCGCCGACGATGTGGGCGTTGAACTCGTCGAGCTCCTCGGCCGGAACCCACAGTTCGAGGATCGTGCGACCGCCCGCCTGCTGGACGGGGTACCGGCGCAGGAACTCCGAGTCGACCTCGAAGCGCGTCACGTGACCGGCGCCGTCGTGCTTCACGTTCCAGTCCCTGGCGATCCTGATCGCGTAGTCCTCGTTGAGGACCGGGTAGAAGATCGGCTGCTCGGGCAGGCGGGGCGGCCAGGCGCGCCAGTTCAACTCACGGACCAGCTCGAGCTCCTTGGGGCCGGTCGGGCGCCACAGGGTCGTCGTCGCGGTCCGGCCGGTCATGAGAAGTCCACCTCTGGGTCGAAGGCCGCCGAAGCGGCTGGTCAGGAGGCGGACGATACCGGCAGGGCGAGGGGGCGGGCCACAGTATTCAGTTGGGCTGAGCGGCGGGCCCGGGGCGGCGGGCCCGCCGCTCAGCCGTGGTCAGCCTCAGAGCCGCTGGGTGCTGGAGATGTCAGGCGCGACCACGCCGACGCCGGCGCCGGGCGTCTGCGGGGCGCCCTGGCTCCCCTCGATCCCCTCGCTTCCCGGACCGGCGTCGCCGATCTCGTCCAGCATGCCCGCGGCGTGGGCGGGCGCCTTCGTGTCGGCCGTGTCCGCTCCCGGGGGCGGGCTGATCGCGGCGATGACAGCCCCGGCGGCGAGAGAGGCAACGGCCAGTACGCTTCGCTTCTTCATACCGGGGTCAACTCCCTGTCGCGCATAAGGGCACGGCCTGACCCCTGAGATCACCACAGCGGCCGACTTCGGTTCCGGCCCGAGGCGGGGGTTCGCGGCGCCTACGCTGTGCGGATGTTGGTCTACGCCCCGGCGGTGCTCCTCTTCCTCGTCTTCTGCGTGTGCGTGGCGCGCGAGCGCAGGAAGTTCAGCAATGCCGTGATCCTGGGGCTCGCAGCGCTCTGCGGTCTCGCGGCCTGGGTGTTCCAACTGGTCAGGTCCGGCTCGGCATCGGGTCAGGCCGTTGCGTGGGCGGCGCTGGTCCTCGGCGCTCTGAGCATCCTCGTACTGACGTGCTTCCTGTTCTCCAACGGCCTGCAGATGGTGCGCAAAGAGGGCAGGAGCCCCACCAACTTGCTTTCGCTGGTGGCCGCGTTGGCCATCCTGGCTGTCGTGGCGCTGGTGGTCATGGCGGTGGTCGTACGGACGCCGGTGTGGGTCGGCGTGGGAACGGCGGCCGGCGGGCTGGCCGCCTATCTCGCGTTCCTGTTCCTCTGTTTCGTCTGTTACGCGTTCCTGTACGGGCGGTTGCGCGTGCACCGCAAGGCCGACTTCGTGGTCGTCCTCGGTTCGGGACTCGTCGGTGGTTCCACCGTGCCGCCTCTGTTGGCCAGCCGCCTCAGGCGGGCGCAAGCGGTGCACGCGCGCCTCGCCGAGCGGGGCGATGCGCCGGTGGTCATCACCTCGGGCGGCCAGGGGCCGGACGAGGACGTGCCGGAGTCCCACGCGATGGCCGACGATCTGGTCGCCCACGGGTTTCCGGCAGGCCTGATCGAGCGGGAGGACCGCTCGACGACGACCGACGAGAATCTGCGGTTCAGCAAGGCGATCATGGAGAAGTCGAAGCCTGACTACCGGTGCGTCATCGTCACGAACAACTACCACGCCTTCCGTGCCGCTCTCACCGCCCGGCGGACCGGGATCAGGGGCCAGGTGGTGGGCTCGCCGACCGCCGCGTACTTCTGGCCCACCGCGACGATCCGTGAGTTCGCCGCGGTCCTCGTCGCCTACAAGCGGACCAACGTGGCCATCTGCCTGCTGCTCGTCCTCGGCGGGGTGCTCGCCTGGTGGGCACAGCGGAACGGCTCCTGAGGGCGCTTGCCGGTGGCTGTCCCCGCGCGGGCGCCGAGGCCGGGGCTACGACCGTCGGCCGGGCTTGCCCCGCTTGCCGCCCTTCGACGCCCCGCCGGAACCGCCGCGTGCGCTCTTGCCCGTCTTTCCGGCGGGCTTTCCCGACTTCCCGGTGGGCTTGCCCGCCGTCGGCTTGCGCCGGGCGGTCCCCTTGTCCGGGGTCTTGCGCTTCGACTGGTCCGGCGCCGCACCGGCCGCCGGAGTCTGGGAGCGGCCGCGTGAGCTGTTGACGGTGCGTCCTCGCACGATCCCGATGAAGTCCTCCACCAGGTCCGTGGTCGCGTCCTCCGGCCAGGACAGCGCGACCCGCGACTCGGGGGCTTCCGTGAGCGGGCGGTAGGTGAGGTCCTTGCGGTGGTGCAGGCGGGCGAGCGACTGGGGGACGACGAGGACGCCGATGCCCGCGGCCACCAGTTCGATGGCGTCCGCTGTCGTGGCGGGGCGCTCGTTCGCGGCCTTTCCGGGCAGGCCGGGCTCTCCGGGCAGGCTCTCCCACGGGAGGGTGTCGTCGAGGGGGTGCAGGACGGTCTCGTCGGCCAGGTCGTCGGCGGTCACTTCGTCGACCGCCGCGATGACGTGGTCCTTGGGGATCACCACGACTGTCGTCTCGGTGTAGAGGGGGATCGCGCTGAGGTCCGTACGGTCGACGGGCAGTCGTACGAAACCGGCGTCGGCGCCGCGGCCGCGCAGCAGCTCGAACGCCTCGCCGGGAGAGACCGGCACGAGGGTCAGCGGCACGTCCGGCAGCCGCTCGTTCCAGATCCGCACCCACTTGGTGGGTGTCACCCCCGGGACGTACGCGAGCCTGAAAGAAGGGGTTACTTGCGAGTCCGTCACTCCGCCAGGTTACCGGTCGTGGTCGGCGGTAGCTCACATGCTCGATACCCTGGGGACCATGACGTCGCACCAGACCACCCAGACCATGAAGCCCGCGACCGCGGCGAAGAAGCTGGGTGTGTACCTCGAGGCCACCCCCGCCGAGTTCCAGGAGGGTGTCGTCTCGCGCACCGAGCTGAACGCCCTGCAGACCGAGCCGCCCGAGTGGCTCCAGGAGCTGCGGCGCAACGGCCCGCACCCCCGGCCGGTCGTCGCGTCGAAGCTCGGCGTGTCCATCGCCGGTCTCGCGCGTGCCGGGCTCACGGAGGCCCTCACCACGGAGCAGATCGAAGCGATCAAGACCGACAACCCGGAGTGGCTGCAGAAGGAGCGCGCCACCCAGGCCGAGGTCCGCAAGGAAACGGTACGCATCAAGGAGAAGAACGCCGCGGAGCAGGAGCGCCGGTCGCGTTCCTGACCTCACTCGGAACTCCGACCCGAGCCCCCGGACACTGATTCGATCAGCCGGGGGCTCAGTCGTGCCGCCCGGCTCCCCGCCCCTCATGCGCGCCCCCGTGCCGGGCCCGGCCCGGGCCCCTGCGATGCTGATTGCGTGGTCCTCACTCCCGCCGTCCCGGAACCGATAACTGCCGATCCGCCCACCTCCACCGAGAACCCGCTGCTCACGCAGTCGTGGCTGGACCTTGCCTTTGTGCACTGGGCCGTGGATCCCGCGAATGTCGCGCCGCTCCTTCCGGCCGGGACGGTTCCCGATCTCCACGACGGGGCGACCTACGTGGGTCTGGTCGCGTTCCGCATGCACCGGGTCGGCTGGTTCCGGCTGCCCGGCATCCCCTATCTGGGTACGTTTCCCGAGACCAACGTGCGCCTCTACTCGGTGGACGCCCATGGCCGCCGCGGCGTCGTCTTCCGCTCCCTGGACGCCTCGCGCCTGATTCCGGTGGCGGTGGCGCGCGGGGCCTTCCGGCTGCCGTACCAGTGGTCGCGGATGAGCATCCGGCGCAGCGGCGACACCGTGACGTACACGAGTGCGAGGCGCTGGCCGGGGCCGCGGGGTGCGCACAGCCGTATAGCCGTCCGGGTGGGCGAACCGGTCGAGGAGCCCACCGATCTCGAGCACTTCCTGACGGCCCGGTGGGGCATGCACAACACGTTCTTCGGGCGGCAGATGTTCCTGCCGAACGCGCATCCGCGCTGGCCTCTGCACCGGGCCGATCTGATCGAGTGCGACGAGGACCTGATCGCGGCCGCTGGGCTGCCGCGGCCGGTCGGGGACCCGGTGAGCGTGCTGTATTCGCCGGGCGTTCCGGTTCGCTTCGGGCGCCCGGCTCGGCCGGGCGGCATTCCGACTCCCTGACGGCCGCGACGACGGCGTACGACAGCGGCTCGTACTGCCCTCACAGTGAGCTCGGCACGACGAACAGGCCCCAGGTGACGAGGGGGCCGATCAGGCTGATGCCGAGTCCCCAGACCATGAGGCGGCGGAAGACGAAGTCGCGTTGGTCTGCGGGGGTGTTGGCGGTCACCAGTGCTCCGCTGGTGGAGAACGGTGAGGCGTCCACCACGGACGCGGAGATGGCCAGCGCCGTGATGAGCCCGACGGCCCCCACCTCGCCGGCGAGCAGGAAGGGCACGGCCAGGGGAATGAGCGCGCCGAGCATTCCGGTGGTCGAGGCGAAGGCGGAGACCAGGGCGCCGATGAGGCAGATCAGGAGGGCGCCGACGAGGGGTGCCTCGATGGCGGCGACCTGTTTGCCGAGGTAGTCGATGGTGCCCATGCGCTCCATCTGGCTCACGTAGGTGACGATGCCGCAGACCAGCAGGACGGTTGACCACGCGCACCGGTCCACGGCGCCGGTGACCGACTTCGGTGAGACCAGGGAGAGGACGACGGTGATGGTGAGCGCCATCAGACCGACGTCGAGGTCGAAGAAGAGCGCTCCGGCGACGAGGCTGAGGAGCCCGATGAGGGTGAGCGCGCGCGGACCGTCGAGGGTGAGGGGTTCGTCCGGTGTCGTGGGTTGGGTGGTCGTGGCGACGGCGAGGGTGGGGCGGGGTGCCGTGCCCGCCTCGACGAGTTGGCCTCCGGGTCCGCCGGGCGGGGGTGCCTCGTCGTGTCGCTTACCGCCGGCGCCTCCGTCGCTACCGACTCCACTTGCCTTGTACGTCTCCGCGCGTTGCCCCAGCAACTGCCGTCCGCCGAAGGCGAAGAAGACGATGACGCACAGCGCCACGTTGAACAGGAACGAGGCGGTGAACAGGAGGGCGGGGTTGCCCGGCAGGTGGTTCCGCTCGACCACGTTGTTGGTGATGCTGCCGAACACGCCGATCGGCGAGAATCCGCCCGCACTGGCGCCGTTGGCGATGAGCAGGCCCATGAGTACGGGGTTGATGCCGTAGGCGGCGGCGAAGCCGAGGCCGATGGGGGCCACGATGCCGACCGCTGCCGGGGTGACCGCGCCGACCGCGGTGAGGAGTGCGGTGACGAGGAACATGACCCAGGGGATGAGGGCGATCCGGCCCCTCACCGCCTTCACGGCCGCGTTGACGAGCCAGTCCACTGTGCCGTTGTTCTTCGCTATGGCGAACAGAAGTGTGACGCCGACCAGCACGACGAACAGGTCACCGGGGAAGCCGGAGAACAGGTCGTCCGTCGACTCGTCCGCCACGGTGGAGCCGACGATGAACGCGGCCACGAGCGCGAGGGCGCCCAGGTGGACGGCGGAGAAGGTGGCGATGGCGAAGACAAGGACCAGGGCGATGATGGAGATGACTTGATCTGACACGAGGGCTCCCTTGCCGTCGGCCGATGGTCATGTCGCGGTGCGCCGGGCGCGTGACGAGGGGTGCGCGCGGCGTAGAGGAGTGCGCGGCGGATGACGGCACGCACGGACGTCCGCCCGTGGGCCGAAGGAGCCCAGGGGGGATGATTAATTCCGCCTGGCGGAATTGAGCTTTCGCAATGGGGAGTATTGGAGCGGGCTCCCCGGGGCGTCAAGGGGGACGCCCGAATGCGTTGCGCGGGACGGATCCTGCTAGAGGCCGACTGCCGGCCCACCCCCGGCAGCCTGTCGTGGATGCCCCAGCGCCGCACTGACCTGCCGCGCCGTCTCGCTCACCAGCGCGCCGTACGCGGCACTCGCCTCCTGGGTCATCCGGCTCGTCGGCATGTTCACGCTGATGCTCGCGACCGGCGTCCCTGACTCGCCCCACACGGCGGCCGCGACGGCGGACACGTCGTCGCGCCACTCCCCGCCGTTCGTGGCGTATCCCCGCTCCCTGGTCGCCGCGAGCTCGGCGAGCAGCAGCTCCTTGGCGGTGATGGTCGAGCTCGTGAACTCCTCGAGACCGGGGGCCAGGTGACGGTCAATCACTTCCCGGGGGCTCACCGCGAGGAGCGCCTTGCCGTTCGCGGAGGCGTGAAGGGGGAGTTGGGTGCCGAGCGCCAGGATGATGCGCACCGGCTTGGAGGTCTCCAGGCGTTCGATCAGGACCACCTTGTCGCCGTCAGGCACGGTCAGATGAACCGTCTCGTCGATGCGCCGCCGCAGCTCTTCCATGAGCGGCAGAGCGACGTCACGCAGGCTCAACTCCCCCGTCGCGCGGCGCCCCACCTGCAACGCCTTGGTGGTCACGACCCAGCGGGTGACCTCGCCCGCGGCCGGGCGGATCCAGCCCGCCTCATGCAGTGTGCGCAGGGCGCGCTGCGCCGAACTCTTGGGCAGCGCAAGGCTCCTGGCCAGGTCGGCGACCCCGATCGGCTGCCGCGCGGCGACCTCTTCCAGCACGCGAAGTGCGTTGAGAACGCTCTGCATCCGTTGACTCCCCACCGGCTCGGCCCTACGCTCCCCGTGCCACCTTACGATACACCGTGCCACAATGCGGCACGCTTCTCAAGGGAGTTGGCCACAGTGACCTCGCAAGCCGGGCGGCACTTCCTGCAGATACCAGGCCCCACCAACGTCCCCGATCAGGTGCTCCGCGCCATCTCGGCGCCGACCATCGACCACCGCGGACCCGAATTCGCCGCGCTCACCACGGAGTTGCTCGTCTCCCTGAAGCCAGTCTTCGGCACCTCAGGGCCCGTCGTGGTCTTCCCCGGCTCCGGCACAGGCGCCTGGGAGGCGGCCCTGGTCAACACGCTCAGCACCGGGGACCGGGTGCTGCATGTGGAGACCGGCCACTTCGCCACGCTCTGGCAGCAGATGGCAGCCGGTCTCGGCCTCTACGTCGATTTCCTCCCCGGCGACTGGCGCCACGGCGCATCACCCGAGGCCATCGCCGAACGCCTCGCGGCCGACAGCGCCCGTACGATCAAGGCCGTCTGCGTGGTGCACAACGAGACATCGACCGGCGTGACCAGTCGGGTGCCCGAGATCAGGCAGGCGATGGACGCCACAGGACACCCCGCACTGCTGCTCGTCGACACGATCTCCTCGCTGGGTTCGATCGACTACCGGCACGACGAGTGGGGCGTCGACGTCACCGTCGCCGGGTCCCAGAAAGGGCTGATGCTCCCGCCCGGGCTCGGCTTCAACGCGGTGAGCGAGAAGGCTCTCGCCGCGTCGCGCACCGCGCGGCTGCGCAAGTCCTACTGGGACTGGCAGCCGATCATCGAGGCGAACCGCCGCGGATTCTTCCCGTACACCCCGGCCACCAACCTCCTCTACGGTCTCGCCGAAGCGCTGCGGATGCTCCACGCCGAGGGGCTGCCCGCGGTCTTCGCACGGCACGACCGGCATGCGGCCGCCACCCGAACCGCCGTGCGCGGCTGGGGACTTGAGGTGCTGTGCGCCGACGACCGCGAGCACTCGTCCTCGCTGACCGCGGTGCTCATGCCCGAGGGCCAGGACGCCGACAAGGTGCGCGAGATCATCCTTGAGCGGTTCGACATGTCCCTGGGCGCGGGCCTCGGCAAGCTCGCCGGACGGATCTTCCGCATCGGCCACCTCGGCCACCTCAACGATCTGACGCTCGCGGGCACCCTCGCCGGCGTCCAGATGGGCCTTCAACTGGCCGGCGTACGCATCGATCCCGGCGGTCTCACCGCCGCCCTCGACGTCCTGCGCGCCGAGTGACGGCGGCCGCGCGCCCGCCGAAGTCACCGTCCCGCCGAGGAGGTTGCCGAGCATGACCGTCACCGAGGGCGAGAGCCCCACCCACGAGAGCGCCGAAAGCTCCGAGACCCAGGACCGGGCCCGCGGTCTCCAGAAGGACCTGGTCAGGGATCTCGAAGGCGAGGTCCAATTCGACGACTACACCCGGCACTTGTTCGCCCGGGACGCGAGCATGTACGCCATCACGCCGATGGGCGTGGTCTTCCCCCGGCACGCCGACGACGTCGCCGCGGCGGTCGCGGCGGCCGCCGCCCACCGGGTGCCCGTCGTGCCGCGCGGGGCCGGGACCAGCCTGGCGGGCCAGACCGTCGGGCCCGGCCTGGTGCTTGATCTGTCCCGGCACATGAACCGCATCGTCGAGCTCGACCCGGGCAGCGGTACGGCCCTGGTCGAGGCCGGCGTCGTACAGGACCAGCTCAATCGCGCGGCGAGCCCGTGGGGGCTGATGTTCGGCCCGGACACCTCGACCAGCAACCGCGCCACCATCGGCGGGATGATCGGCAACAACTCGGCCGGCAGTGGATCGGTGCGCTACGGCATGACCATCGACCACGTCCGCGAACTCGACGTGGTGCTCTCGGACGCAAGCCGGGTGCCCCTCGGCCGGATCGACGAAGCCGAACGCGCCTACAGAGCACAGCAGTTGACGCTGGAGGGCGCCCTGTACCGGGAGCTGCCCGAGATCGTGCGGGCCAATGCCGCGGCCATCGCCGAGGGGTTCCCGGAGCACTGGCGCCGCGCCTGCGGCTACCGCCTCGACCGCTTGGCCCGCGAGGGCGCTCCCTTCGACCTCGCGAAGTTCGTCGTCGGCTCCGAGGGGACGCTCGCCGTCGCGACGAGCGCCCTCGTCGGTCTGGTGCCCAAGCCGCGCCGCACAGTGATCGCCGTCGGGCACTTCACCTCCGTGGCGGGAGCCATCGCGGGGACCGAGGACGCGCTGGCCTGCGATCCGGCCGCCGTGGAGCTGATGGACCGTACGATCCTCGATCTGTCCCGGCGCAAGATCGAGTACGCGGCGCTCGGCGACCTTCTGGAAGGGCAGCCCGAGGCCTTGCTCTTCGTGTCGTTCACCGGCGACGAGGAGGGTGAACTCCTGGACCGGATGCGGCGGCTCACCAAGCTCTGGTCCCGGCACGGGCACGGCTATCACACCCTCCAGGCGGTCACCCCGGCCCAGCAGTCGTCGCTCCTGAAGGTCCGCAAGGCGGGGCTCGGCCTGCTGATGGCGGCCAGCGAGGGCACCCGGCGCCCGCTCGCCTTCGTCGAGGACACCGCGGTCGACCCGGTGCATCTGGCCGACTACACCCGCAGATTCAAGGACGTCCTGGACCGGCACGGCATGACGGCCGGTTTCTACGGCCACTGCTCGGTCGGCTGTCTGCACATCCGGCCCTATCTCGACCTCGCCGACCCGGCGGACATCGGCCGCATGCGCGCCGTCGCGGAGGAGGTCAAGGATCTGGTCGCCGAGTACGGCGGGGTGAACTCCAGCGAGCACGGCGACGGTCTCGCGCGCAGCGAGTTCAACCGGGAGATCTTCGGCGAGAAGCTGTACGAGGCGATGCGCCAGGTCAAGCGGCTCTTCGACCCCGACGGCATCCTCAACCCCGGCAAGATCGTGGACGCGGCGCCGATGACGGAGAACTTGCGCGACGCGGCACTGCCACCCGCCGAGCCGCTCCGCACCCGCCTCTCCTTCGAGGTCGTGGGCGGTGGCGGCATGCGCGCGGCGGCGGACCGCTGCATGAACATCGGCCTGTGCCGCAAGTCAGGCAGCGGCGCCATGTGCCCCTCGTACATGGCAACCCGCAAGGAGGAGGACTCCACCCGCGGCCGGGCGGGAGCCCTGGTCAAGGCCCTCTCCGAGCCCGACCCGAAGGCCGCGCTCGGGGACGAGCGGCTGCACGAGATCCTCGACCTGTGCTTGATGTGCAAGGCGTGCAAGAGCGAATGCCCTCTCGGCGTCGACATGGCTACCCTCAAGAGCGAGACCCTCGCGCACTACCACGACACTCACGGAGTGCCGCTCCGCACCCGCCTGTTCGGAGCGATCCGGCTCCTGAACCGCCTGGGGTCGGCGACGGCCCCGCTGTCCAACCTGCCGGGACGCGTCACACCGGTACGCCGGCTCATGGACCGCCTGGCCGGCATCGCTCCCCAGCGGCCCCTGCCGGTGTTCGTGCGGCGCAATCTGCTGCGGTGGTTCCGGCGGCGTACGCCCATCGCGCGCCCTGTCACGCAGGGCACGGTCACCTACCTCGCCGACTCCTTCACCACGTACACCGAGCCCGGCATCGGCCGTGCCGCCATCGAGCTGCTCGAACAGGCGGGGTGGCGGGTGCGGCTGGAGAGCGGCGGCTGCTGCGGAAGGTCCAGCCTCTCCAAAGGCCTGGTCGACGACGCGAAAAACAAAGCGCGCCAACTCGCCCATACCTTGCGGGAGTCGACGGACCCCGGCTCACCGATCGTGGGCTGCGAGCCCTCGTGTCTGATGACGCTGCGCGACGAACACCGGGCCCTGCTGCCGGACGACACCGCCGTCAAGGACATCGCAGGCAGGGTGCGCCAGGTCGAGGAGCTGCTGGTGGAGGCCATCGACGACGGGCGGCTGCGGCTGCGTGCCGACTCATGGCTCGCCGGACGCAAGCTGCTCTACCACGGGCACTGCCACCAGAAGGCGGAGGTGGGTACGGCCGCCACCGTGGCTCTCCTTGAGCGCATCCCGGGAGTGAAGGTGTCCGAACTGGACGCCGGGTGCTGCGGGATGGCGGGTTCCTTCGGCTTCGAGTCCGAGCATTACGAGGTGTCGATGACGGTCGGTGAGGACCGGCTGTTCCCAGCGATCGAGGCGGAGGACGCCGACACGGTCGTGGTCGCCACCGGTGTGTCCTGCCGTCAGCAGATCTTCCACGGGACCGAGCGGAACGCCTGGCATCCGGTGCAGTTGCTGTGGGAGGCGGTGGAGCAGGCGTGAGCGCGAGGGCGGTCACGGTGAATGAGCACCGCGACCGCCCCGCGCCCGGCCAGGCCAGCTCACGTCAGGTCAGCTCACGTCAGGTCACGCGGCAGCATGGGAGCCACCCGCCCCCGCACCGCCCCCTTCGTGGTGGATCGGCATCCCGGACCCGGTCAGCGGAACACCCGTCCCGCCCCTTCGCGCCGCGACGATCTCGGCCGCTATGGACAGGGCGGTCTCCTCCGGTGTGCGGGCCCCGAGGTCGAGCCCTATCGGGGAGTGCAGCCGCGCCAACTCCTCTTCGTTGATGCCTACTTCACGCAGGCGCTTGTTGCGGTCCTCGTGGGTGCGGCGTGAGCCCATCGCGCCCACGAACGCGACCGGAAGCCGCAGGGCCACCTCAAGGAGCGGGATGTCGAACTTGGCGTCATGGGTGAGGACGCACAAGACCGTGCGGCCGTCGGTCGCGGTGTCCCTGAGGTAGCGGTGCGGCCAGTCGACCACGATGTCGTCGGCCTCGGGGAAGCGGGCCCGCGTGGCGAAGACCGGACGGGCGTCGCACACGGTCACGTGGTAACCCAGGAACTTGCCCGTGCGCACCAGAGCCGCGGCGAAGTCGATCGCACCGAAGACGATCATGCGGGGCGGGGGCACGCTCGACTCGACGAACAGAGTCAGCGGCTCCCCGCAGCGCGAGCCGCTCTCCGAGACGTCGAACTCGCCGGTGCGGCCCGCGTCCAGCATCGCGCGGGTCTCCCCCACCACCGTCCGGTCGAGGTCAGGATGCCCCTCGAGGCCGCCTTCGTACGAGCCGTCGGGGTGGACGAGCACGACCCTGCCGAGGAGTTCGGCGGGGCCCTTGGCCACGCGGGCGATCGCCGCGGACTCCCCGCGGGCGGCGGCCGAGAGCGCCGCCGCGAAGACCTGCCTGCCCGGGGCGTCCGCGCCGAGCGGCGTGACCAGGACCTCGATGACTCCCCCGCAGGTCAGGCCGACCGCGAAGGCGTCCTCGTCGCTGTAGCCGAAACGCTCGCGCACGGCTGTGCCGTCCTGGAGGGCCTGGACGCACAGCTCGTACACCGCCCCCTCCACGCAGCCGCCGGAGACCGAACCGATGACCGTGCCCTCGCTGTCGACGGCGAGGGCGGCGCCGGGCGGGCGCGGCGCGCTGCCGCCCACCGTCACGACGGTGGCGACGGCGAAGTCCCGGCCCTCCTCGACCCAGCGGTTCAGCGCTTCGGCGATGTCAAGCACCCGTGGCTCCTCCCGCGTCCAGGACACGGTCGGGGCGGATGGGCAGGTGGCGGTGGCGTACGCCGGTCGCGTGCCAGACCGCGTTGGCGATGGCCGCGGCGGCCCCCACGATGCCGATCTCGCCGATGCCCTTGATGCCGACCGGGTCGTCCGCGTCCGTGTCCTCGACCCAGTCCGCCTCGATGACCGGCACGTCGGCGTTGGCGGCGAAGTGGTAGCCCGCGAAGTCGGCGCCGACGTGACCGCCCGTCGCCTGGTCGCGATGGGCCTCTTCGTGCAGGGCCATGGACAGGCCCCAGGTCATGCCGCCGACGAACTGGCTGCGCGCGGTGAGCGGGTTGATGATGCGGCCCGCAGCGAAGATGCCGAGCATGCGCCGCACGCGGACCTCGCCGGTGGTGACGTCGACGGCGACCTCGGCGAACTGCGCGCCGAAGGAGTGCCGTTCCTTCTGCGACAGGGCACCGACGGCCGCGCTGGTGTCGGAGCGCACGGTGATGCCCTGCGGCGGAATGTCACCGCCCAGGGCCAGTTGCTCCCGCAGGTCGGCCACCGCCGTCCGGACGGCCCAGCCCCAGGAGCGGGTGCCCATCGAACCGCCGGAGATCGCCGCCGGGCCGAAGTCGCTGTCGCCGATGCGCACATGGACGCGGTCCTGGGGCACCTCGAGCGCTTCAGCGGCGATCAGGGTCAGCGCGGTCCGTGCCCCCGTGCCGACGTCCGCCGCGGTGACCCGCACCGTGAAGGTGCCGTCGGCCTCCGCCGTCACGGCCGCCGTGGACGGCATGACGATCACCGGGAAGGAGGCCGCCGCCGTGCCGGTGCCGAGCAGCCAGCGCCCCTCACGCCGCAGCCCGGGACGCGGGTCCCGGTCCGCCCAGCCGAACCTGCGGGCGCCCTCCTGGAAGGCGGACAGCAGATTGCGGCTGGCGAACGGCAGCCCGGAGACGGGGCCGACGTCCGGTTCGTTGCGGGCGCGCAGCGCGATCGGATCCACGCCGCACCGCTCGGCGAGTTCGTCGAGCGCGGACTCCAGGGCGAAAGAGCCCGGAGCCTCGCCGGGCGCGCGCATGTAGGTCGGCGTCGGCACGTCGAGCCGTACGACGCGGTTGACGCTGCGGTGGGCGTCGGCGGCGTACATCGGACGCCCGAACCCGGCGCTCCCCTCGACGAATTCGTGGACCGTCGACGTGAGGCTGTGCGCCTGGTGGTCGACGGCGCGCAGCCGCCCGTCGGCGTCGGCGCCGAGCCTGACGCGCTGGGCGGTGGGGCTGCGGTAGCCGGTGAGCGAGAACAGCTGGCGACGGCTGAGGACGACCCTCACCGGGCGGTCGAGCTGGGTCGCCGCCATCACGGCGAGGATCTGGTGGACGCGTACGCCCTTGGATCCGAAGGCGCCGCCGACGTGTTCGGACCGTACCCGGACCGAGGCCGGGTCGAGCGAGAACAGCTTCGACAGCTCGTCCGCGACCCAGGTGCTGCCCTGGTTGGAGTCGACGACTTCGAGGCGGCCGTTGTCCCAGCGCGCCATCGCCGCGTGCGGTTCCATCGAGCCGTGGTGCTCTTCGGGCGTGGTGTACTCCTCGTCCACCAGGTGGGAGGACGCGGCGAGTTCGGCCTCCAGGTCGCCCTTCTCCATCAGATGGGCGTCACCGTCGGGCGTGTACGTGCCGGGGTGCGCGGCGGAGAACGCGACGTCGTGCGGCTCCTCCTCGTACCGCACCACCAGCGCCTCGGCGGCCTCTCTCGCCTGCTCGGAGGTCTCGGCGACGACCATCGCCACCGGCCAGCCGACGAAGGGCACCCGGTCGTGCTGGAAGACCTCGACGATCGGGTCGGGCGGGCCGAGCATGCTGATGTAGTCGCTGTCGACGCGCGGCGCGTTGCCGTGGTGCAGGACGGCCAGGACACCGGGCATCTTGCGGACGGGATCCGACTCGACCGAGAGGACCCGGCCGCGGGCGATCGTGGACAACACCAGCCAGCCGTGGGCGAGTTCGGCGAAGGGGATCTCTCCCGCGTACCTGGCGGCGCCGGTGACCTTGTCCAGGCCCTCCACACGGGTGAACGAAGCGCCGACGGCGCTCGACGCCGCGGTGGACGTGGTCGTCGCGGACTGCGTCGTCATCGGGCCACCTCCTCAGTGATCTCGGTCAGCAGGGCGACGACGAGGTTGCGCATCAGCGTCACCTTGTAGCCGTTGTGGGGCAGCGTCTTCGCGGCGGCCAGTTCGGCGTCCGCGGCGGCGGCGAACGCCTCGGCGGTCGCGGGACCTCCGGTCAGGACCCGCTCGGCCTCCCGGGCGCGCCACGGCCGGGACGCCACCGCGCCGAAGGCCAGGCGCACTTCGCGTACGACACCGTCCTGGACGTCGAGCGCCGCGGCGATCGATCCGATCGCGAAGGCGTACGACGCGCGCTCGCGCACCTTGCGGTAGCGGGAGTGGGCGGCGACCGGGGCGGGCGGCAGGGTGATGCCGGTGATGAGCGCGCCGGACGGCAGCGCGGTCTCCAGGTGCGGGGTGCTGCCCACCGACAAGTAGAAGTCGGCGAGCGGCAGTTCGCCGGTGCCCTCCGCCGTCTCGTACGAGATGACGGCGTCGAAGGCGGCGAGCGCCACCCCCATGTCGGAGGGGTGGATGGCCACGCAGTGCTCGGTGGCGCCGAGGATGGCGTGGTTGTGGTGCTCGCCCTCGACGGCGGGGCAACCAGTGCCGGGGGCGCGTTTGTTGCACGGTTTGGACAGGTCGGCGAAGTAGCCGCAGCGGGTGCGCTGGAGCAGGTTTCCGCCCACGGTGGCCATGTTGCGCAGCTGGCCTGACGCGCCGGCCAGGACGGCCTCCGTCAACGCCGGGTAGCGGCGCCGCACTTCGGGGTGGGCCGCGAGATCGCTGTTGGTGACGGTCGCGCCGATCCGCAGGCCGCCGTCGTCCGTGACCTCGATGCGGTCGAGGGGCAACTCGCGTACGTCGATGAGCAGTCCGGGCCGCTCCACGCCGCTCTTCATCAGGTCGACGAGATTCGTACCGCCGCCCAGGACGCGTGCGTCGGGGTCGGTGCCGAGGAGCGCGACCGCGCCGGGGACGTCGGACGCCCGCTGATAGCCGAATTCCCTCATGCCACGGCCTCCGCACCCTCGGTCTCGGCGGCTGCCGCCTGCGCGACCGCCTGGACGATCGACACATAGGCGCCGCAGCGGCAGAGGTTGCCGCTCATGCGCTCGCGGATCTCGTCGGCGCTCAGCTCTGGAACGCCCGCTTCGGGCCGTACGTCGGTGGTAGCGGCGCTCGGCCAGCCCGCCGCGTGTTCCTCGATGACCGCGATGGCCGAACAGACCTGCCCTGGCGTGCAGTAGCCGCACTGGTATCCGTCGAGGTCGAGGAACGCCTGCTGCACCGGGTGCAGTTGACCTCCCTGCGCCACACCTTCGATGGTGGTGATCTCGCGTCCCTCGGAGGCGACGGCAAGTTGCAGGCAGGAGACCGCGCGGCGTCCGTCGATCAGCACCGTGCAGGCGCCGCACTGCCCTTGGTCGCAGCCCTTCTTGGTGCCGGTCAGATCGAGGCGCTCGCGCAGTGCGTCGAGCAGGGTGGTGCGGTGGTCGACGGGCAGCGAGTGCTTTTCGCCGTTGATGTTCAGCGTGATGGCGCTGGACGTCGATAGGGCCACGATCAGCCTTCTTTCGCTTCTCTCAGCTCTTGTCAGCTTTTGTCAGCTTGTGTCACGTAAAAGCGGGAGCGTCGCGCGGGGCGGTCCCCACGGAGGCTCCGGGAGGTGGTGGCGCTGTGCGTAAGGGGGGTCTGCCGGTATGGTGACCCTAAGCGGACAGTTGTCCGTTAGCTTCAAAACTTAACGGACAGCTGTCCGCTTAGCAAGAGTGGCCCGGCCGTGATTCTCGGGAGGAGGACGAGTGCATCAGAAGAAGGACGCACTGCGCTCGGACGCGCAACGGAATCGCGAGCGCATCCTGGAAGTGGCCCTGGCCGAGTTGACACACTCGGCGGACGCCCCGCTCAGCACGATCGCCAAGAAGGCGTGCGTCGGGCAGGGAACGTTCTACCGCAACTTCCCCAACCGCGAGGCCCTCGTCCTCGAGGTCTACCGCTACGAGGTCCAGCAGGTCGCGGACACCGCCTGCCAGCTCCTCGAGACGCGCCCACCCGATCAGGCCCTGCGGGAGTGGATGGACCGCCTCGCGCAGTACGCCATGGCCAAGGCGGGCCTGGCCGACGCGATGCGCAAGGCCACCAGCGCGCTCGGCACGCTGGCCGGAGTGGGCCACGGGCCCGTGACCTCAGCGGTCACGCTCCTCCTCAAGGCGAACGAAGAGGCGGGCACCATCCGCCCCGGCGTCACCCCCGACGACTTCCTGCTCGCCATCGCGGGCCTCTGGCAGATCGACCCGCACGGCGACTGGCAGACCCGCGCCGGACGGCTCCTGGACCTGGTCATGGACGGACTGCGCGCAGGAGCGCCGCGCTGACGCAGGCCGCGGCCAGCAGGATACCGAAGGCGACCATCAGGGCCGTGGTGTAGCCGTGCACGGAGGCCGCCGGCATGGCGTCCGTGGTGGACGCCAGGTACGACGCGGTGGCGCTGGCCGCGACCGTGTTGAGCAAGGCCGTGCCGAGCGCGGCCCCCAGTTGCTGGGAGGCGTTGTAGGCCGCCGCCGCGGCTCCGATCTCGTGCGGTGGCATGTCCGCGGTGGCCAGGCTCGCGGTGGGAGGCAGCACGCAGCCGAGTCCGAGGCCGGTCAGGATCAGCGCCGGCACCAGGTACAGCGGAAGGACGTCCGTGCTCTGCGAGGTCAGGCGGGTCAGCAGGAACATCCCCGCCGCCGCGGCAAGCAGCCCCGGCACGATCAGCGCGGCGGGTGCGACGCGTCCGTGGAGCTTCCCGGCGATCAGTGTCGCGCCGACCAGGGCGGCCACGGCGTTGATGATCAGCGTCAGGCCCGCTTCCACGGGTGAGTAGCCGAGGACCGTCTGCGTGTAGTAGCTCATGAACAGGTAGAAGCCGAACATCGCGACGAACAGCAGAGTGATGGAGGCGAACGCGCCGGCGCGGGCGCGATGTACGAGTACGCGCATCGGAAGCAGCGGTCTCGGCGCGCGGACCTCGACGGCGGCGAACGCGGCGAGCAGCAGGACACCGCCCGCGAGCAGGGCGAGGACCTTCGGCGAACCCCAGCCGAGCGGCTCGGCCTCGTTGAAGGCGTACACGATCGCGGCGAAGCCCGTGGCGCTGAGCAGGGCGCCCGCCACGTCGAGCCGTCCCCCGTCCCGGACCGGCCGGTCACGTGGCACGAACGTCGCGCCGAGCACGGCGAGCAGGGCGATGGGGACATTCACGTAGAGGCACCAGCGCCAGCCGGCGTACTCGGTCAGTAGTCCCCCGGCGACCAGGCCGACCGCCGATCCTGCGGCGCCCACGGCGGCGAACACGCCGAAGGCCCGGCCGCGTTCACCGGGCTCGGTGAAGGTGATCGTCAGCAAGGAGAGACCCGCGGGAGCGAGGAGCGCGGCGAACACTCCTTGCAGGGCGCGCGCCCCGAAGAGCATCTCGGGGTTCACGGCGGCACCGCCGAGCGCGGACGCGGCGGCGAAGCCGATCAGACCGATGAGGAACGTACGCCGGTGGCCGAGCGCGCCGCTGACCCGGCCGCCGATCAGCAGGAGCCCGCCGAAAGCCAGGGCGTACGCGGTGATCGCCCACTGGCGGCTCGCGTCGGACATGCCGAGTGCGCTCTGCGCGGAGGGGAGCGCGATGTTCACGATGGTGCCGTCGAGGACCACGAGGAGCTGGGCCGCGCTCACCGCGAGGAGCGTCCACCAGCGCCGCCGGGCGAGGTGGAGGGTGGGGCGGCCTGGCGTCGTGCCGTGGGTTTCCGGGGCGTCGGCGCGCGGCTCTGCCCCGGACAGTTCGTTGTCTGCTGGATTCACTGCTGGATTCATGACTTCAAGTGTTTCGTTGAAGTCACCCCGGAGACTTTCGCCCGCATCTCGTCGACACCGCGGGCGTATCACGCTGTGAACCCTCAAGCCCCGGTTGCACCCTGACGTGACAGAATCCGGCCTGAACAGCGGCGATGAGGGTGTGAGCGCAGTGAGACGGCGGACCAGGACCGGCACATGGGACCGCTTCGTGGCATCGGACCCGGGGCTCCTGCGACTGATGGCGGGGCTGCGGACGGTCGGAGCGATCGCGCTCACGCTCGTCGTCCTCGCGCTGCTCGGCACCGACGTCACGCACATGGTCGCGGGCGCCATGACCGCGATGGTGTCCACCTTCGCCATCAAGGAGAAGGAGGTGCGCGGCCAGGCGGTCACGCTCGCGCTCGGCCTGCCCGTCGCGCTCACGGCGATCTCCCTGGGCGCGCTGCTGCACGACCAGGTCGTCGCGGGGGACATCTTCTTCATCGCGCTGATCTTCGGCGCCGTCTACAGCCGCAGATTCGGCGACCGGGGCACGGCCCTCGGTCTGATCGGCTTTCAGGTCTACTTCGTCTCGCTGTTCGTGGGCGCCACCACGTCCGCCCTGCCGCACCTCTATCTGGCGCTGGCCATCTCCTTCGTGTGCAGCGCTGTCGTACGGTTCGCCGTCGTGCCGGAGACTCCGGGGCGTGATCTGGGGCGGCTGCGCGTCGCCTTCCGAGCGCGTCTCGCGCAGCTGGTGGCCACGCAGATCGAGCTCCTGGACGCGGCGCCCGAGCAGTTGGAGAAGGTCCTCGCCGAGCTGCGGCGCGGCACGTCCCGGCTGCATGAGACCGCCCTGATGATCCAGGGCCGCCTGGAGGAGGGCACCCCCGACGCGGCCACGGCGACGCTGGTCCAACGCCGTGTGGCGGACGCGGAGATCGCGGCCGAACGCCTCGGCGTACTCCTCCTGAACGCGCGCAGCGCCGAACGCGCGGACACCCTCACCCTGCACCTGCCGCACGCGCCCGTACCGGCGACCGGGACGCGCATCCGTGCCGAGGACGACGCGACCGTCACCCTGCGCCGGGACCTGAACGCCCTGCACCTGCTGGTCGGCCGCCCGGTCGCCGACGACCGGGGCACGGGCCTCGCCCACGTACGCAACCGGCTGCTCGGCTACCGCGACGAGGACAATCTGCCGCGGGCTTCGATGGCCGTCCAGGACGTGTTCCGTGGCATCGGTGAGGCGGCCCGAGCCGTCCTCGGCCTGCGGATCGCCCTCGACGGACCCCAGGACGAGTCCGACGACTCACCGGCGACGACCCGCTCCCGCGAGGAGTTCGACGCCGAGGACATCGCGATCGCCGGCGCCGAGGAGACCGCCGAAGGCGATGAGGACGACCGCACCGGGCTTCGGCGCCCCACCACCAGGGCCGCGTTCCAGGTCTCTGTGGGCTCGACCCTGGCCATCATCGGCGGCGAGTTCCTCTCCACCCAGCGCTGGTACTGGGCGGTGCTCACCTGCTGGGTGGTGTTCCTCAACACCGCGTCCACGGGCGAGATCCTGGTCAAGGGCTACCGACGGCTCCTGGGCACGGTGCTCGGGGTGGTCGCCGGTGTGGCGCTCGCGGGCCTGGTCGGCAACCACACGTGGGTCGCGTTCGCGCTGGTCCTGCTCTTCATCTTCGCGATGTTCTTCACCGCTCCCCTGTCGTACGCGCTCATGTCCTTCTTCGTCACGGCGATGCTGGGTCTGCTCTACACGCTCCTGAACACCTACAGCCTCGCCGTGCTCTGGCTGCGCATCGAGGAGACGGCGCTCGGGGCCGCCTGCGGCATCATCGCGGCGGTCCTGGTGCTTCCGGTGCACACGGACCGCCGCACCGACGAGCTCCTGAACACGGTCCTGACTCGGCTCGCCGACGTCATCTCCGCTTCGGTCGAGCAGCTCAGCGGTGGCCCGGCGGCGGATCTCCTGGACAAGGCGCGGGACTTGGACACCGCGCTCGACGATCTGCGCGCCTCCATCCAGCCGTTGACACACCCGATCACTCCGCTGCGGGGCCGCCGCAGGACCGCCCGCTATCTGGTGGCGCTCCTTGAGACCTGCGCCTACCACGCCCGTTCCCTGGCGGCCACGGCCGAGCTCGTGCCGTTCAGCAAGAACGTCGCGGCCGATCCGCGCCTTGAGCGGGCAGGCCTGCGCATCGCCCACAACATCGAGGTCATCGCCGGGTACGTGGACGACGACAAGGCCACGGGCGAGGTCGAGTCGGGCGCGAGCATCGCCTCGATGCTGGAGGCCGAGGGATCCGGCGCCCCGCGCTCGGGCACCGTCACCTACCGCGTGCTGCGCCATCTGCAACGCCTGGACGAGGGGGTGGTGGGTCTCGCCCGGCCTCTCGATGTGCCGGTCGCGGGCCGCGGACGCCCGTCGAGCAAGGCCCCGGCTGCGGCTCGGCGTTGGGGACGGGGCTGAGCCGCCGCGCCGAGGTCCGTCGGTGGCCGTTCAGTCCAGCAGTCGCGTCCGCAGTCGGTCGATCAGCGGGTCGTCGACGCCCAGTTGCTTGACCGCGTAGCCGTGCACCGAGCCGTAGGTGGCGGTCAGGTCGGAGAGGAACAGGCGCATGATCTCCTCGGGCGCGCGACCGTAGCCGGGCCAGTTCAGGGGGCGGTTGGGGTGCGCCTCCTTCCAGTCCGCGATCAGCCGGTCCGTGGCGAGTTCGGTGAGGGCGAAGTCCGTGGCGATGTCGTCCTCGTCCACGCCGAGCAGCGAGAGGACGAGCGCCGCGAGCAGCCCGGTGCGGTCCTTGCCCGATGCGCAGTGGAAGACCTGCGGGTCGCTGCCGGAAGCGATGACCTCAAGGGCCTGGTGGAGTTCCTCCGCGCCGTCGAGGGCGACCTCCGCGTACCGGTCGGCGAGGAAGCGCCAGGGGTCGAGGCCGGGGTCGATCTCGGCCTGGTCGTAAGGGCGGTGCTCCACACTGAGGTTGGCGTACGCGAGCCCTTCCGCTTCGGGCACCCGGCCCTTGGCCTCGATCTCCCACGGATAGCGCAGATCGATCACCGTGCGGATTCCCAGCGAGAGGAAGCGGTCCCAGTCGGCGCCCCGCAGCTTGGCGAGCGAGTCGGAACGGTACAGACGGCCCCAGCGCACCGTGCGACCGTCAGAGGCCCGATAGCCGCCCAGATCACGGAAGTTGTGCAGGCGCTCGAAGTCTATGTGTCGTCTCACCCGCGGAACCCTACGTGGAGGCGGTCCGGGGGAACCGGCACCGGCAGGGACTCCAGCAGGAACGCTGCCGCCTCCCGCAGGGGCGCGGGGGTGTCCGGCCTCCCGAGCAGTCGCGACGCCGTCCGTCCGAGTGTCCGGGTCGTGCGTACGGACCCGATGTGGGCGGCGCCGGGCGCGAGTTCGGCGATGAGGTCCTCCGCGTCGCTCCATGCTCCGGCTCGTGCCAGGGCCGAGAGGAGCTGCGCGGTGAAGAGGTTCCGGTAGGAGGGGCCGGGCGCGGTGGCCGCCTCGTGCAGGAGGGGGATGGCCTGGTCCCATCGGCGCAGCCGGGCGAGGACCCAGCCCCGGTGGCCGAGCAGCTCGGTCCGGTCGATCCACCAGGCCCAGGGCGGATCGTGGCGCGAGATGCCGTCCAGGAACCGGCTCTGCGCGCGGGCCATCAGGTCCATGGGCTCACGGTGGCCGCCGAGCATGGCGATCGCGTGCGCCTGGCGGATCAGGACGAGGCTGCTGACCATGGCGGGGAGCGCTCGCGCCCCGTGCACGCGGGCCGCGGTCTCCAGGGCGGTGCGCGGCGCTCCCGTGTGGGCCTTGAGCATGCTGTCGTTCAGCAGGACGAAGCGGGCCGTCCAGCGGTCGCCGCCGAGCTCCGCAAGGGCCAGCGCCCGTGCGTTCATCCGGTGGGCCCCGCGGTAGAAGCCCGCGTCGAAGAGGATCCAGCCGATGACTTCGCACAGTTCGGCGAGGGCCGCGAGCGTGTCACCTTTCTGCGTACGAAGACTCCCGGGCGGGGCGGACAGCTGCGGAATGCGCCGCATGGCCTCGCGCACGGCGGGCATCGCGGAGGTGGCCCCGGACGTGGCGTCGAGGGTCACGAGGCGGTCGATGGTGCGCAGGGCCAAGGGGATCACCCTGCCAATGATCCGGTATCCGTCGACGCCGATGTAATGATCCGGTATCCGTCGACGCCGACGTGACGCGCGCTGACCGTCAGGGCGCCGAGCCGCGGCCCGGGCACTCCAGGCGGTACCCGAGCCCCCGGATCGTGTCGATGGTGCAGCCACTGCCCGGCACGGAACCGATCTTCTCGCGCAGTCGCTTGATGTGGACGGTCAGCGTGTTGGTGTCGGTGAGCTCGCCGCCCCACAGTTCGCGCAGGATCTGCTGGCGGCCCACGACCTGATGGGCGTGCTGCATCAGATAGCTCAGGACCTGGAACTCCCGCAGCGGCAGATGCAGCAGCCTGCCGCGTACGTGGACGTGCATGCCCGCCGGGTCCAGTTCGATGTCACCCACGGTCAGCCGCTCCCCCGGCCCGCCGCCCGATGCGGGCGCACGCCACAGCAGCGGCAGGATCTCGGCGATGCGGTAGGGGCGTGCGACGACGGCGACCGCTCCGGCGTTCAGGGCGGCCACCGCCTCATCGGCGACCTGCGGGCCGGCCCCCACGACCACCGTCAACGGGCAGAGGCGGCCGAGGAGTTCGGTGACCACGGCCGCGTCGACGACGGGCAGCGGGGCACCCAGGAGCACCATGGACGGCCGGTCGAGGCCCGCGCGCAGCAGCACTTCGGCGCCGTCACGGCACTCCGTGACCTTGATGCCTTCGGCGGTGAGCCCGGCGGCCACATCCGCGGCGACCGCCTCGTCGGCCTCGGCGAGCAGCAGCGCGGGTGCGTTGGGGAGATGGCTGGGAAGCCGTCGCGCTCCGGGCTGCGGCATCGGGCCACCTCCTTATCCGAAGCGGCCGGTGATGTAGTCCTCGGTGCGTGGGTCGGCCGGGTTCTCGAAGATCTTCTCGGTGGTGTCGTACTCGACGAGGCGCCCGTGGCGTACGCCCTTGTCGTCCACGTCGGCGGTGAAGAAGGCGGTGTAGTCGGAGATCCGCGCCGCCTGCTGCATGTTGTGCGTGACGATGACGATGGTGAACTCGGACGCGAGTCCCGCCATCAGGTCCTCGATGCGCGCGGTGGCGATCGGGTCGAGTGCCGAGCAGGGTTCGTCCATCAGGATCACCTCGGGCCGCACGGCGATCGCCCGCGCGATGCACAGCCGCTGCTGCTGCCCGCCGGACAGCGCGAGGGCGCTGGCCTTGAGCTTGTCCTTGACCTCGTCCCAGAGCGCGGCGTTGGTCAGCGCCTCCTCCACGAGGTCGTCGAGGTCGCCCTTCATGCCGTTCACGCGCGGGCCGTACGCGATGTTGTCGTAGATCGACTTGGGGAAGGGGTTGGGCTTCTGGAAGACCATGCCGATGCGCCGGCGGACCTCGATGGGGTCGACGTCGGCGTCGTACAGATTCTCCCCGTGGTAGACGACCTTGCCGGTCACGCGGGCGCCGGGGATGAGGTCGTTCATCCGGTTCAGGCAGCGGATGACGGTGGACTTGCCGCAGCCGGACGGGCCGATCATCGCGGTGATCTGGCGGCGGCCGATGGTCAGCGTGACATCGCGGACCGCCTGGTGGTCGGCGTACCAGACATCAAGGTCGGAGATGTGGAAGACCGGGTCGCCCAGGGAGGGCGTCGGCCTGCCGTGGCGGCGGTCGCCGATCGCGAGGGCCAGGGAGCGGCCCTCGGGCGCTTCCCGCTTGGTGAGGTCGGGCACCGGCTCTTGCCGATGCGTGGCGGGGACAGGTGCGGGGTCTTGGTTCATCGGGTCACCAGCGCTTGCTGAAGCGGTTGCGCAGCCAGATCGCGGCCGCGTTCATGAGGAGGAGGATGGCGAGCAGGATGACGATCGCGGCGGCGGCCAGGTGGTGGAACTCCTCGCGGGACTGGCTGATCCAGCCGAAGATCTGGATGGGAAGGACGGTGTACGCGCTCTCCAGGCCCTCGGGGTTGAAGGCCACGTAGGTGACCGCACCGAGGAGCAGCAGCGGCGCGGCCTCGCCGATGGCGCGGGACAGGGCGAGGATCGACCCCGTCGCGATGCCGGGCACGGCCGCGGGGAGCACCTGGCGGCGGATGGTCTGCCACTGGGTCGCACCCAGGGCAAGGGACGCTTGCCGAATCGACTGGGGCACGGCCCGGATCGCCTCCCGTGACGCGATGATGACGACCGGCAGGACGAGCAGGGACAGCGTGAGTGCGGCCGTCAATACCGTTGTACCAAGGGAGAGTTGGCGGGCAAGCAGGCCGAGGCCCAGGATGCCGTAGATGATGGAGGGCACGGCGGCCAGGTTCTGGATGTTCAGCTCGATCAGCCGGTTGTACCAGCGGTTCGGATCGGCGTACTCCTCCAGGTAGATGGCCGCCATGACGCCGGTCGGCAGGCAGAAGAGCGCGGTGAACGCGACCACCCAGATCGTGCCGAAGATCGCGGACTGGGCGCCCGCGCGCTCGGGCCTGCGGATGGAGGGGAAGTTGTTCCACAGCCGGGAGTCCAGGCGTGGCCAGGCCTCGACGAGCACGTAGGTGAGCAGGACGCCGAGGAAGATGATCCCCACGGCCAGGCAGCACAACAGCAGGGTGCGGAAGGCGGTTTCGCCGGGCCGGAAGCGCGGTCCCGCCAGCTTGCGGGGTGCCGCGCGCGCGGGTGGTTCGGTGACGCGGATGTCGGTCATTCGTACACCTCCCGGTACTTGCGCACCAGGCGGATGCTGATCATGTTCATCACGAAGGTGATGACGAAGAGCAGGGCGCCGACGGCGAAGATGGTCTTGTACTCGAAGGACTGGACGGGTATGTCACCCGACCCGGCCTGGGCGATGAACCCGGTCATGGTCTGCATCGCGTCCAGCGGGTTGAAGCTGAGAGTGGCGCGGTTGCCGGACGCGATCGCGACGATCATCGTCTCGCCGATGGCGCGGGAGATGCCGAGTACGCAGGCGGCGACGATGCCCGAGAGGGCCGCGGGCACCACGACGCGTACGGACACGATGCGTTTGCCGGAGCCGAGCGCGTAGGCACCGTCGCGCAGGGCGCCGGGCACGGCGGCCATGGCGTCCTCCGAGAGTGACGCGATGGTCGGGATGATCATGACGCCCATGACGATCCCGGCGGACAGGGCGTTGTTGAAATCGGGGCCTTCGCCGAACGGCCAGTGGTCCTGAAGGAGCGGGGTGACGAAGCTGAGGGCGAAGAAACCGTAGACGACGGTCGGTACTCCGGCGAGCACTTCGAGGGCGGGCTTGAGCACCTTGCGCACGCGCGGACTCGCGTACTCGCTGAGGTAGACGGCCGCACCGAGCCCGACGGGAATGGCGACGAGAAGCGCGATCACGGTGATGAGGAGGGTGGCGCCGAGCAGCGGCAGGACACCGTACTTGGGCTTGGTGAACAGCGCCGTCCACTCGGTGCCACTCAGGAACGCGCCGACGTCCACCCGGCCGAAGAACTCGGCGGTGGGCGGGATCAGCGAGACCACGATCCCTGCGGTCGTGGCGACGGAGACCAGGGCGGCGAGCAACAGCAGGGTCTGGATGGCCCGTTCGCCGTAGCGCGGACGGGTCCTGCGCAGGGACTGCCGCCCTGGGGGTGCCACGGAGGGCGGACGGGGCGGCGAACTCACTTCGCCGACGCCTTCAGCTTGTCGAGGTCGCCCTTGAGCTGCTCCTCCTGCTTCTGGTTGAGCGGGATGAACTTCGCGTCCTCGGCGATGGATTTGTTGTTCTCGACGTAGTACTCGACGAAGGACAACACCTCTTCCCGGTCGAGGGACTTGGCGTTGGGGTAGATGAACAGCGGCCGGGACAACGGCGCGTACTCGCCGCTCTGCGCGGTCTCGACGCCGGGCGCCACGCAGCCCTTGCCCCCGTCGACCTTCAGGGCCTTGAGCTTGCCGGTGTTCTCCTCGAAGTAGGAGTAGCCGAAGTAGCCGAGGCCGCCCTTGGAGCCCGCGACGCCCTGAACGGTGACGTTGTCGTCCTCGGTCGGCGAGTAGTCGGTGCGCGAGGCGCCCTCCTCGCCGTTGACCGCATCGGTGAAGTAGTCGAAGGTGCCGGAGTCGGTGCCCGCGCCGAACAGCTTCAGGGGCTGGTCGGGGAACTTCGGGTCGATCTGGTTCCAGTTGTTCACCTTGGACTTGGGTTCCCAGATCTTCTTCAACTGATCGACGGTCAGACAGTCCACCCAGTCGGCGTCCTTGTTCACGACCACCGTCAGCGCGTCGTTGGCGACCTGGAAGTCCTCGTAGGTGATGCTCTTCTTCTCGCAGGCGGCCTTCTCCTCGTCCTTGATGGGACGGGAGGCGTCGGAGATGTCGGTCTCGCCGTTGCAGAACTTCTCGAAGCCGCCGCCGGTGCCCGAAGTACCGACCGTGACACGGACCTTGGGCTGCTCCTCGGCGAAGATCTCGGCCGCCGCCGTGGTCAGCGGGGCTACCGTGCTGGAGCCGTCCACCTTGACCGTGCCCGAGAGCTGCTCGCCGTCACCGGAACCGCCGCCCGCGTCGCCGCCCCCGCAGGCACTCAACGAGAAGGCCGCGGCGCACACCAAGGCCGCTCCCCCGGCGAATTTTCTTGAACCACTGGTCGCGTTCATGTCTCACGATCCCTGGTGTCGGGCCGGTGAGTTGGGCCGGCCGCCGAGGAGGTCCGCGTGGAGCGGAGCTCCCTTCAGACACCTTGGATCGAACTTCGGTTATATGAACTCGGGGTGTACGAGAGGTGGCGCGGCGCCGAAGCATAGCTGAGCGTCTATATAGACGATCATCACTATATGAATGTCGGCCGCACGCATCGAACTCCCGTGAAAGCAGGGGGAGTTGACCGGCTCTGAAGCGACGCTTGGAGGGTCGTCATCGGCGTGCTCACCGAGGCAGACTCACCGATACACCTCGGTGGAATGTGAACGGCCCACATCGCGGACGACTTCCAGACCGAGTACGCGGTCGAGATGGGCGAACGTCTCGAACTTGGCGCCGCCCGGCACGTCTACAGCCGCCTCCAGATCACCGAGGAGCCGCAGCACGGCCGGGGTGTCGAGACCGTTCTCCAGGGAGGCTCGGGCCCGTTCCACGAAGCTCGCGGGCATCGCCTTGGACGGCTCATCGGCCCAAGCGGCCACGGCTTTACGCCAGTTGGCCAGCTTCTCACCGGCGGCGTCGAGGGCCGGGGCGGAGACGTCGACGGGTTCGTGGTGCGGATGACCGAGGAGGAGCAGCCGCAGGGCGAGCGCGTCCCGTTCCCTGTCCTGATCCGCGTCTTGAGTCGCGCCTCCCGTGGTGGCGGTCGCTTCGCCGACATGGAGCGACAGGCCACCCGCGCCTTCATACGTACGGCTGGTGAAGTGAACGGTCGGCGGGCCGCCGAGAGCTTCGGTGATCTCGTCGACGGTGCCATGGGCGTCGGCCGGACGGATACCGGTGGCGTCGGCCGACGCCACCGGCGGGCAGGTCCACCCGATGAGGACGGTCCGGCCGCGCAGCTCGACGACGCGGGCCAGCACGTCCGCGACGAGGAGCACGCGCAGACCGGTCAAGGCGTCCGGGTCGTCCGGGTCGTCGGCCGACGGCGCGTGGGCGCACATCCGCAGCGGTCCGAACCCGGCCAGATCATCAACGATGCTCAGCACACCACAGAGACTAGGCGTACCGCTCCGCGATGGCACCCGGCTAGAGCGGCCGGGCGGGCAGCGAACCGCCGCCCGGCCGCTCCCGCATGAGCGATGTCCCTCAGGCCGGTCCGACCCCGCCCGTGCAGGCCGCGCCGGGCTCGGGAGTCTGCTCCCCCTGGACGTACTTGCCCAGGAACTTCTCGACCCGCGGGTCGGATGCCTTGCCCACGGTGAGCTGGCGGCCCCACGCGGTGAGCGTGAGGGCAGCCTTCTGTTCCTTGACCGGGCTCATCAGCGTGTAGGGCGTCGTGCTGACCTTCTGACTCAGCTTCTTGATGTCGCCGGCCGCCGCCTTGTCGTTGTACGTGATCCAGACGGCGCCGTGCTCCAGCGAGTGGACGGCGTTCTCCTCGGCCAGCGGCTTGTCGTACACGTCGCCCTGGCAGTTGGCCCACGCCTGGCTGTGATCGCCGCCCGCTGCCGGGGTCATCGGGTAGTCGACCTTCTTCGTGACGTGATTGCGCCCGAGCTTCTTCGCGTCCCACGTCTTCTCCCCCTTGACGGGGGCCTGCGCGACGGCTTCTTCCTTGTCCTTCTTCTCCGACGCGTCGAGCAGGACGTACGAGCCGAATCCGGCGAGCCCGGCCAGTACGGCCACGCCGGCGGTGATGGCGATGACGCGGTTGCGGCGATCGCGCGCCTGCTCGGCGCGGCGCAGCTCTTGTATGCGGGCCTTGCGCGCGGCGGAGGTCGCGGCCTTGGATGTGCCTGTCTTGGATTTACCCATGTCCGGGGATGTCCTTGTCCCCGCCGTGCCCGGGGCGGGCGCGGCGGTGGTGATGGTGTGTGAGGTGATCAGCGGAGACGCGGGGCGTCGGCCTAGGTCCTCTGCACCTGAAGGACGTGGAGATCCGGGGCGTGACGGTGAAGGGGCGTCCGTGGCACTGGATGTACGGCGACGGGGGCCGCAGGCAGTCCCGCCTCCCCCAGCGTGGTCGGCACCGCCGGTTCGGGGGCCGGAAGCGCCACCGCCGCGGCATGCGTGGCGGAGGTGCAGCGGTCGCCGGGCGGGCAGCTGTGGCCGAGGGAGGCTGCTCCGGCGGTGGGCGCGGCGGAGGAGGAGGTCACGTCACGGGCGCCCGGCTCGTCGTGATGTGCCGCGGAGCCGAAGCACACGCACAGGACGGCCAGCAGAACGGCCAGGCCGACCCCCGACACGGCACAGCGAGCGGCGGCCCGCCGCTCTCCGCACACCGTGCCCCGCAGCCCAGACGCCATGGCCGCAGATAGTAGCCGCTGCCGGATGAGTGCCGGGGCTGAGGGGGACGACTCTGAAGCCACGGGGCACAACGCTGGACGCCGGTGACCCCGCGCGCTGGCGAGGGTGACCCACCGTGCCGCCACCCACGGCAACGACCGCAGGCGGGTGATCAGGGAGACGGGCGGGCGGTTGGCCGGTCACGCAGAAGGCCGAGCCCCACCTCAGGCTCTCGGTGAGCAGATCACCCAGCCCGATCAATGCCGGGGCTGAGAGCGGCCACGCTGAGGCCGGCGAAGGCGATCCACCGCAGGCCCCCTCCACCGGCCGCTGCCCACGGCAACGACCGTAGCGGGTAGTTGGCCGGTCGTGCAGAACGCCGAGCTCCACTTCGTGCTCTCGGTGGGCAGACCGCCCCGCCGGATCAGCACCGGGGCTGAGGCCGCGGAGTACAGCCCTTGACGCCGGATACCCCGCGCACCGGAGAGGGGGCCCCACCACAGGCGAGTGGTCAGGTAGACGGGCGGGCGGTTGGCCGGTCACGCAGAAGGCCGAGCCCCACCTCAGGCTCTCGGTGAGCAGACCGCCCCGCCGGATCAACACCGGGGCTGACGGCGGCCACGCTGAGGCCGCGGAGTGCAGCCCTCTCGCCCTGACGCCCCTGCGGTCCAGCGGTCTCGCAGAGCGTCGGCCGCTCCGCCTGCATCCCGCCCCTCACGTCCCGTGGTGCGCAAGGGCCTTGTGCGGGTCCGGGGCTCCGGGCGCGATCGCCGGGTCGGCGTGCACCAGGGCCGCGGTCAGCTTCGGCACCGCGTGGAGCAGGGCGTGTTCCGCGTCCACCGCGACCTCGTGCGCCTCCCGCACGGACAACTCCCCGTCCACCACGACCGCCACCTCGGCGCGCAGCCGGTGCCCGATCCAGCGAAGGCGCAGCTCGCCGACCCCCCGTACGCCGGGAACCGTCACGAGCGCCTCCTCCGCCGCGTCGACCAGGGCCGGGTCGACGGCGTCCATCACCCGGCGGAAGACCTCGCGCGCCGCGTCCCGCAGGACCAGGAGGATCGCCGCGGTGATCAGCAGCCCCACGATCGGGTCGGCGAGCCGCCAGCCCAGTGCGGCGCCGCCCGCGCTCAACAGGACGGCGAGCGAGGTGAACCCGTCCGTCCGGGCATGCAGACCGTCAGCCACGAGCGCGGCCGAGCCGATCTCGCGGCCGACGCGGATGCGGTAGCGGGCGACCCATTCGTTGCCGATGAAACCGATGACGGCAGCGGCGCCCACCACCCAAAGGTGCTCCAGGGTGCGGGGGTTGAGCAGCCGGTCGACCGCCGCCCAGGCCGCGAAGGCCGCCGACGCGGCGATCGTCAGGAGGATGACGATGCCCGCGAGATCCTCGGCGCGGCCGTAGCCGTAGGTGAAGCGGCGGGTGGCGGCCCGGCGGCCCAGGACGAAGGCGATGCCGAGGGGGATCGCGGTCAGCGCGTCCGCCGCGTTGTGCACGGTGTCGCCGAGGAGCGCGACGGAACCGGTGAGCACGACGATCACCGCCTGGACCACGGCCGTCACGCCCAGAACAGCCAGTGAGATCCACAGCGCTCGCATGCCGCGCGCGGACGATTCCAGCGCCGGGTCGACCTTGTCGGCAGCCTCGTGCGAGTGCGGCTTCAGCACGTGCCCCGCCTTGTGCCGCCAGCGGGCCGCGCGGCCCGCACCTCCGTGGTCATGGTCGTGGTCGTGGTGCTCGGGCGAAGGGTGACGGTGTCCGTGCTGCTCACTCACAAGTACGGCCTTCCGACGCGGGACGGAGAGTGGACACCACGAGGCGCCCGCACCCATTATGTGCGTATGAGCGCACGCATGCACCTATCACCTGCGCACGATGCGCACCCGCAAGATCCGGGCACCGAACACTTCGCCCACGCGGCCGAGGTCCTCGGCCTCCTCGCCGACCGCACCCGCCTCACCCTGCTGCACACCCTCGGCAAGGGCGAGGCCGACGTCATGACGCTGACCGCCGCGTGCGGCGCGGCCCGCCCGGCGGTCAGCCAGCACCTGGCCAAACTGCGCCTCGCCGGACTCGTCTCCGTACGCAAGGAAGGGCGACGGATGATCTACGGCCCGCCCGACGGGCACCTGCGGCGCGTGGTCGACGAAGTCCTGAACCTCGCCGACCACCACCTCAGCGGCGCGGACACCCACGCCTGAGCCGAGCCTCAGGCGTAATCGCGTCTGCCGCGCCGATAGTCGATCTCCCCCAGCACGATGTCCACGGCGATGAAGGCGGCCAGCGGGATGCCGAGCAGCGGCACGAAGTAGCCGAGCACGGCAATCGCCGCCATCAGCGGGACCAGGACGTACGCCGGCACGTGTCGCCACGCCCCGCGCGGCAGCGGACGGCCGAACGAACTGCCGCGCCCGCGCTGCCACCACATGCGGTAGCCCCACACGATCATCAGGATCAGGCAGAGGGCGAGCGCGACGAGGGCGATCTGGTTGACGAGCCCGAACAGGGTGCCGGTGTGCGCGTCGATGCCCCAGCGGGTCAGCTTGGCGAGCACGGGGTAGTCCGCGAACCGCAGCACTTCGGTCACCTCACCGCTCGCCGGATCGACGGCCACGGAGTCCTGCTTCTCGGGCCAGCTGCGCTGGATCTGCCGGACGACGTACACGGACGACGCGTCGGCGGGCGGCACGACCTCCACGGGATTGGAGAGCCCCTCGGCACGGGCCGCCTTCAGGACGGCGTCGAGCCCCACCCCATCCGCGGCGCCTCCCGAGCCCGAACCCCCGTGCCCCGCGTGCTCCCCGCCGCCCCCGGCGGTCGCCGCCAGCGCCGGTGTCGTCTGCCCGATGGCCTCGCGCAGGTCACTGACGCTCTGTCCCGCGTACGCCGACCAGGTAAGCCCCGTCGCCGACAGGAAGATCAGCCCCACGGCGGCCCACACGCCCACCGAGCCGTGCAGCGAGAGCGTGCGCCGACGCCCTGTGGCCCCGCGCAGCTTGCGCTGGGAGCGCCGGCGTCCGAACCACAGCACCAGGCCGCCGCCCGCGATCACCCACAGCCAGCTGGCGGCGAGCTCGCTGTAGAGGCGGCCGGTCTCGCCCAGGTGCAGATCGCGGTGGAGTTCGTCGATCCAGGTGCGCAGCGGCAGTGCGCCGGTGGAGCCGTACTGCTCCAGGGCGCCCCGCACTTCGCCGTTGTACGGGTTCACGAACACGGCGAGGGTGTGGTCGGCGTCCACGCCCGGGGCTCCGGACAGCAGCACGCGGGTTGTCGCGCCGTCCTCCGGCGAGGGCCGCACGGCGCTGACCGTGCCCTCGGGGTGCGCCTTGCGGGCGGCGGCCACCTGCTTCGAGATCGGCAGCTCGGTCTTGTTCTCGCCGACGGGGACGCGCAGTTCGTGGGAGTACACGATCTTCTCGGCCTGGTACGAACAGGCGTACAGGAGTCCCGTGGTGGCGGCGACGAGCAGGAAGGGCGCGATGAGCACCCCGGCGTAGAAGTGCAGTCGCATCACGAGCGGACGCAGCGACGCCCATCCGGACCGTCCTGCGGAGGGCGGCGCCTCCTGGGTCTCCTGCCCGTCGTCCGGGGCGAGGAGTGTGGGTTCGGCGGACATGAGCTGCTCTCCTGGATCAAGGGTGGTGCGGATCGGCCGTATTTCGGGCCGGTGCAGGAGTCGGCCCACAGGGCGGATGAGTTCCCGGCGATGCACAGGAGTTACGTGATGCGCGCCACATGCGCCGGTGTGGGGGGTACATGTACGGGCGTGGGAGGTACGGGCCCTCAGGGAGGATCCGGCGGTCAGCCGTGCGCCGCGATTGACGTACCCCGCGCCCTTCACCGGCGGCGGGGGCGGGACTAGCGTCGGCAGGACCGGGCGTCCTCAGGACCGGGAACCCCCGGGGCCGGGGCCCCTCAAGACTCCGTTGGAGATGTGATGCTCCAGACACGCGAGTTGTTCGACAGCCTTGCCTCTCGTGCCGACCACCTCGACAACCAGACCCTCGCCACCGCCACCGACGCACTCTCCGCGTGCGAACTGGCCGTTTCCGCCTGCGCGGTCGGCATGCTCGCCGAGAAGGAGGCCGATGAACTGCGGGTCGCCATCAACCGCGACCTGAACTGCGCCGACATCGCCGCCGCCACGCGGCGTGTCCTGACGCGCGGCACGGACGCCGATCCCGCGCTCCTCACGGCGCAGTTGGAGGCGTGCGCGATCGCCTGCGAGAAGAGCCACGAACTGTGCGCCCAGCACGCGCCGCAGCATGAGCACTGCCGCATCTGTTCCGAGGCCACCGACGGCGCGGCGTCCGCCTGCCGAGAGGTCATGCGGAGCCTGCGGGCCTAGCTCGTCGGGCCCGGAGCCCTGATCACCCGCGCCGTTCGCTCCGTGGCCCGCGATCCGGCAAACTGCCCGGATGGACTATGAGTTCTGGAACGACATCCACACCCGCGGCGGCATCCCCGCGGTCAAGAACGCATTGGAGGAGCTGGCCGAGCGCGGATCTCCCGAGGACGTCGACGCCGCGATGGATCTGGCCTGCCGGGTCATCGAGGACGACACCGCCCGCCTCCAGGCCCGCGCGGATCGGGCCGAGGCCAGACTGCGGATGCTGACCGACGAGGCGCGTGAGGTGGAGCGGCAGGTGGACGCGCACGCCGGGGCCGAGAAGGCCGACGAGACTTCGGGGCGCGCGGAACGGCAGTGACCTTCCCCGGGGGCCGGGCGGCCGACCGCAGGAGCTGGTGACGCTTGGCGCTTTCGGGGCTCCAACGCGAGCCCGTCCGGTGCTAGCGTCCCAGCGTCCGGCGCGTACCTCGTACGCGTTCTGACCGTCTTCTCGAGCACCGTTCACCCGAGCACCGTCTACTCGGGTTCCTCAGGATTCTCGAGGTTCCCGAGCGCGATTCCTTTGAACGACCACCGTCGCCGAAAGGGATGCACCATGACCGTGGAAGACCTCGGCGCAAGCGGCACGACGGCCCCCACCCCCGAAGAAGTCGGGGCGAAGTACGACCAGTTCGGCGACATGCTCGCCATGATGCTCGGATCGACCGCCCTTCACATCGGCATGTACGCGCCGCACGGGGAGAGTCCGTCCGCCACCACCTTGATCGCGATGGCCGACCTCGCCCAGGACCGGCAGACCGAATTCCTCGTCGACACCATCGATTTGGCGCCCCACGAGCACCTGCTCGACATCGGCTGCGGCACAGGCGGCCCGGCCGTCCGCCTTGCCGAGCGCACCGGCGCCCGCGTCACCGGGATCAACGTCAGCAAGAGCCAGCTCGCCCGCTGCCAGGACCGCCTCACCGCGCAGGGAGCGGCCCCAGGTCTCGCGGAGCGGGTGGACTTCGCCTACGGCAACGCCATGCAACTGGAGTACGCGGACGCGGCCTTCGACGCAGCGTGGTCCATCGACTGCATCCCCCATCTCTCCGACCGGCCCGCAGGGCTGCGTGAAGCGCTGCGGGTGCTGCGTCCTGGCGGGCGGTTCCTGTTCACGGAGTTCGCCCTGCGCGGCAGCCCCACCGACGAGGAGGTGGCTGCCTTCACCCGGATGTGGTCCTGTCCCCCGCTCACCCCGTTCGCCACACTCATCGGCGAGCTCCAGCAGGCCGGCTTCCGTGTGGAGTCCGTACGGGACATGACCGCGAACGCGGCGCTGTGCGGCGAGGTCATGTGCGTGCTCTACGAGGACCGGCGCGGCGAGATCGAGGAACGGTTCGGCAAGGAGCCGCTGGCCTACACCGATCCGCTGATGGCGCCCTACCGTTCCTTCTGCCGCAACCACATGGACTACTACCTGCTGGTCGTTCGCTCCCCCGAAGCCTGACGCGCGAGCCGTCAGGCGTGCCCCGGAGGCCCGCACGGGACCTCCGGGGCCGCAGCTCCGCGCGTCAGCTCACGGTCACCGTGACGACCGGCGAGACGGTGGCGCCGCTCGCGACACGCAGTTCGTTCTTGCCCTTGATCCCGAGCTTGACGCGCAGGCCGTAGCTGCCGGACGTGTTGGTGACCGTGCTCGCGGGCAGTGCCTTCCACGCCCCGCGCTGCTTCTGCTGCAGGATCACCTTGCTGCCTGCCTTCAGGCCTGTGACCTTGCCCGTGATGCGGAACTCCTGCCACGCGCGGACGTGGGAGACGGACGCCTTCGCCGTGAGCGTGGCCGCTGCGGGCTTGACCCCGGCCTGCGCGGGCAGGGGCTGGGGCTCGGGGCCGGATCCGGCGGCGAGCGCGGCGGTGGCGGGAATCAACAGGACCGATCCGACGAGCGCGGAGACGGCGGTGGTACGCAGAAGGCTGCGGCGGTTGTTTCGCATGACGGCAGTGATCCCCTTGGATGTCGGTCGGTACGCGGTCCTCGTCGTGCGACGAGTCGCACAATGAGGAACATAAACGTATGCACCCGACATTGCGATCACCCGAAGGGGGCGTAACAGAATCCGGTAAAACCGGTCACAGCGCCGCAACTGCCCGCACCGCCCCCTGCGTTGCCTCCACGCGAAGCTCAGATCCCCAGCACGGCCTTCGCCGTCATGAAGTAGATGATCAAACCGGTCGCGTCGACGAGCGTGGTGACCATCGGCGCCGACACCACCGCCGGGTCGATCCGCAGCCGCTTGGCAAGGAGCGGCATGGTGCCGCCGATGGTCGCCGCCCAGCCGCAGATGACCACCAGGGTGATCCCGACGACCAGGGCGATCTTCGCGCTGACGAACAGCGTGCCCACGACCACCCCGAGGATCGCGAGCAGCGAGCCCAGGACCAGGCCCACCCGGCACTCCCGCCATATGACCTTCAGCAGGTCCGATCCCCGCACTTCGCCGACGGCCAGGGCGCGTACGCACGCGGTGGCGGCCTGGGCGCCCGCGTTGCCGCCCGCGCCGATCAGCATCGGGATGAACATGGCGAGCTGCGCGGCCTTCTCCAAGGTGCCCTCGAAGGACTGCGTCACGCTGACCGTCAGCGTCGCCGCCACGAGCAACAGGCTCAGCCACAGCGCCCGGTAGCGTGCGAGCTGCCACACCGTCGCGGCCATGTAGTGCCCGGCCCAGGGCGCGGCGCCCGCCTGCCGCGCCACGTCCTCCGTGTCGGCGGCCTCGATGACTTCGAGCGCGTCATCGATGGTGAGCAGTCCGACGAGCCGGTTCTCGCTGTCGACGACGGGCAGGTTCAGGTCGTTGGTCTCGCGCATCAGCCGGGCCGCCTGCTCGGCCGAGTCGGTCGCGTACACGGACACCGGCTCGGTGACGACCAGCGCGGAGACCATGGTCTCCGGCGGGCTGAGCACCAGCTCGCGCAGCTCAGCGATCCCGGCGAGGCGCCGTCCCTCGTCCACGACGGGCAGGGTGTAGACCGTCTCGGCCTGGCTGCCCTTCTGCCGTACGACCTCCAACGCCTGCTGGACGGTGAGGTCCTGGCCGAGCGCCACGACTTCGGGGGTCATGTAGCGGCCGACGGAGCCCTCGGGGTAGCCAAGGAGCGCGGACGTCATCCGCCGTTCGTGCGCGCTCAGTCCGGCGAGCACCCGCTTGGCGACCTTGGCGGGGGCTTCGCGCAGCATCCTGGCCCGGTCGTCGGGGTCCATGCCCTCGACGAGCTCCAGGAAGGTGTGGTCGCGCAGCCCCTCCAGGATCTGCTGCTGGTCGACCGGCTCGAGCTCCTCGAAGACGGTCAGCGCCCGGTCCTTGTCGAGGAGCCGGAAGGCCATGCCCGCGTCGACCGCGTCCATCCGGCCCAGCTCATCGGCGATCACGTGGGGCGGGTTGGTCTCCAACCACTCCAGAGCGGCGTGCAGTTGATGAGTCTTGACTATGTCCTGCAACGACTCCGGGGGCTCCGGGTGCTCCGGACGCAGTTCTTCGGGCAGGTTCGTCTGAGGCATGGGGCAGGTCCTCGGCGCAGCGGTGAGACAAGACACGGGGCACCCAGGGGCAGAGCGCGCCGACGAAGGCTACACGGGCCCGGTGAACGCTCCGATTCCGCTCCTCGCGGCGCGGCGGCTGGTCACCGCGCCCGCGCGGTCCGGCGGCGGACGAGAGTGATGAGGGAGGGGCCGCCGCGCAGACACCAGAGTGCGATGACGGGGTCGCAGATGGCGCATCCCAGTGACGAGTCGTGGGCGAAGGGGATGATCGGGTTGCCCTTGACGTGGTGGACCAGGTCCCATCCGGTGTGGAGCAGCCAGCCGATGCCGATGAACGTCCAGGATTCCAGGCCTCGGTACGCGCAGTAGGTGACAGCGGCGGCGAAGAGGAACTCCCAGCCCCCGAGCCCGCCGCCGCTGAGGTAGGCCGCTCCCGCGCCGGCCACCATGATCGCGTTGAAGCGGCGTCGGTGCGGCTCGCGGAATAGAGACATCACGAGGGCGTAGACGACGCCGATCAGGACCGGTGCGACATACGTCATGACCTGCATGGAGTTCCTTCGGTGGTGGTGCGCGCCCGGTCGTCGCCGGGATCACCGCCGAAGTTATCCGGGCCCGCGGCCACCTCCCAGTGGCATTAATGCCATGCTTCAACGGGATAGCGCCACCGACGTGGGCGCTTGCTCGCGCGGCCTCTCAACTACTCCTTCGCTCGCCGTGGCGGACCTTCCCGGCCGCCAGGACGGACTCGATCCCGTGACGCCGTTCACCCAGAACCCGCTGGCAGTTGGCAGCCTCCGCGGCCGGTCCGAAGACCTCCAGGGCACGCCGCTTTGCCACCGCCGCCGCGGTGTCGGCGGTCACGAGATCGGCGTTGATCGCTGTCGCCGCCGTCATGCCGGAGGCTGCGGACACCATGACTCCGGCCATGAGATCAGTGACGTTTCCCGCGCCCCACACCCCTGGGACGCCCGTGAACCCGGTCGCGTCCGACTCGACGTAACTGCCCACACCTCTCGGGTGGTCGACGCTCGTCAGGCCGAGTCCCCCGAGCACCGCGCCGCGCGCCTCGAAGTGCGGCGCCACGGCGAGAGCCCGCACCGGGACGCGCCCGCCCGAGGCCAGACGGACACCGGAGAGCCGGTCGTCCTCCACGTCGAGACCGACCACCTCACCGTCGACCACCGCGATGCCACGGGCGGCAAGCTGCTCCCACTGCTCCTCGGTCAACTCGCCCGCGGTGTGCGGGAACAGGGTCACCTGCGGCGACCACTGACGGAACAGCAGCGCCTGATGCACCGCCATCGGACCGGTCGCCAGGACGCCGATCGGCTCGTCGCGCACCTCCCAGCCATGGCAGTAGGGACAGTGCAGGACGTCACGGCCCCACCTCTCGCGTACGCCGGGGACATCGGGAAGCTCATCGACGAGCCCCGTCGTCACCAGCAGACGCCGCGCGCCATGGCTCCGCCCACTGGCGGTGTCCACGACGAAGCGCTCACCGTCCCGCTGGACGCCCGTCACCAGGTCCGACACGATCCGCCCGCCGTACCCGACGACCTCCTCCCGGCCGATCCGCAGCAGTGCGCCCGGCGCGAGGCCCTCGCGGGAGAGGAACCCGTGCACGCCGTCGGCGGGAGCGTTGCGCGGCTCACCGGAATCCACCACAAGGACGGAACGCCTGGCCCGGGCCAGGGTCAGCGCCGCCGACAGACCGGCGGCACCGCCCCCGACCACCAGTACGTCCACGTCGGCGTCGGCTCCGGCTTCGGCGTCCAGGTCAACCACGTTGTCGCGCTCGTTCATCTCAGTCATGCCGACACCGTGCGCCCACTCTCACCACACCGGCAAGCGTCCTTGCCGTTTCAGCAAGTCGTTGGACGACGGCCCGTCCGCCGCCCACTTGGCGCACGTCCCTTGACCGGAAAGCGCGACCACGCACATTGACTCCAACTACCATGCTGTGTCGGGCAGTTGCCAACCGGGTAGGACAAAGGCGGGGCTGCGGACGGCGCGATGCATCGGGGGGACCGAGTGGCACGTGAACCACGGCGACTGACGCTGACCGAAGCGATCGAGTCACTGCGTCAGGACTTGACCGCCGCACAGCAGCAGGGCATCGGCAAGACCGTAGGGTTCTCCGTCGACGGCATCAGCGTCGAACTGGACGTACAGGCCGAACGGAGCGACACCGTCGAGGGCGGCGTCTCGTGGTACGTGACCGCGAAGCGCGCACGGACCCGTGTGAAACGCACCGGGACCCGGCTTGTCGTGACGCTCACACCACGCGGGGTCCTGAACGTCGGCGATCGGGTCGACCGCCCCCGGAACGCGCCCCCGCCTCGCGCTTCGGGACATACGGCAGCCGGCGCGGGAGAGTGATGCATGGTCGGCTCCGCGCGCCTCGTGCCGGACCGCCTTGTGGAGATCAGCGTGCGGGACGGCAGCGGGCGCCAGGTCGGGTACGGCTCGGGCTGGGTCATCGACGCGGATCTGATCGTGACCGCCGCTCATCTGCTGCTGCCCGAGGAGTCCTACGAGCCCGGCGGTCGGCCGACGGCTCCGGCGGCTCTCGTCGTCGAAGTCCGGCAGGGCATGCACGCGGCTCATCTGCCCTGGCACCCCTGCGAGATCATCTGGAGCGGACTGCCGTGCCTGTCCGGACCCCATGACACCGGCTCGGCGCACGCCCCCCAGTGGGGCCCCGACGCCGGGCCCGCTCCCCGACTGGACGCCGCGCTCCTGGTCGTGACCGGCTCCGGTTGGGTGCCGCCGGATCCGGACAGCAAACCCCACCTCGGCCTCGTCGAAGCCGACATCACCGAGTTCCAGGTCTTCGGGTTCCCCAGCTTCAACTACGAGGAGCAGCACGCCCACAATCCCTTTCAGGGCGGCGGCAGGATCAGACCCGTCAACCTCGCGCGCTCGGAGCTGATGCACCTGGACGTGGCGGAGGAGGACTGTCCCGCGTCGGGTTCCGACTGGGGCGGCATCTCGGGCGCCGCGATCCTCGTGGACCAGCGGCGCACCCTGGTCGGGCTCGTCCTGCAGAGTGATGTCAGCAGCCGCAGGAAGCTGACCGTCCTTCCGGTCGAAGCGCTCCTGGACAACGTCGACTGCGGCCTTCGCCTGTCCGAATACACCGGCGGCTTCAGCGAGCCGCAGAACCGGCGCAGGGTGCTGGCCGAAGTCCGCGCGCAGTTGGAGCGGTCGGAGTCCCTGCGCGGATACGCACCCCGGCTCGCGCTGCTGCGCAGGCTGTTCCCCGACGTGGCCGAGGACGCCGAGAGCGCCTTCCTGCCAAGGGATTTCCTGCTGCCCCTCCTCGTCGACCGGTGTGCCGGAACACCCACCGGAATGAGCGATCTCGTGGCGGCGTACGAAGAGTCGCATCCGAACGACCGGGCGGTCGCGGCAGGACTGCGTTTCCGGGCGGACGAGTTGGAGGCGCTGCGTCAGGTCGGAGCGGAGGGCTGGGTCCAACTGCGGTCCACCCTGGCCCGGTTGTACGAGTCGGACCTCAACGAAGTTCCGGTGTCCGCGCTCTACTCACGCGCCGCCAGGTCGCTGAGCGAGGGGATGCCCGCGCACTGCGACGGGCTGTGGAAGGCGTTCGTCAATCTCGCGGGCACCAACATGCCCTCCGAAGGTCTGCCCCCGGCCGTGCACTTCCTCGAACTCGTCGCCAGCGCCGTCGGCGGTGCGACCGCCGGGGAGATCCAGGCCTACAGCCGGGCCTGGGCGCTGCGGCTGGAGACCGCCAGGCAGGGTGGCGGCCCGTCCACGGACACCGGGTGGCCGTCCGGCGCCCTGAAGCCCCCCGCACCGCAGCGCACGAGCTACCAGGCGCAGGTCGACGCGCTGCGCAGCAGCCTCGTCAAAGCCCCGGTACAGCCTGCTACTTCCGCGAAACTCCTGGTCGAGCTGGAGCCCGATCCCGGCAACGACCCGGACGACTGGGCGGTGTCCTTCTACTTCCGCTGCCGGCCGCTCCCCGGCGACTGGCTGCGCCTGCCGCTGCCCCACACCGAACGGAGCATCCGCCTCGCCGATCTGCCGGCCCGTGTCGATCTGGCCAGGGAGCGGCTGAAGCGGGACTACGGCGTGCCCCGGGAGCGGATCGACGTCGAGTACGTGCTGCCCCTCGACCTCATCGACCACCCGGACACTCTGATACGCCGGGGCGCGCTGCCGGAGTTCGGGATCCCGTTCCCCGTGATCGTGCACAGCCGCGACCGTATGCGGCACCCCCCGTGGTGCCGGACGTGGCGGGAGCGCTGGCGGCCCCTGAGCGGCCAGCCGGAAGCGGGGCGCTTGCTCCAGCTGGCGCGGGCGCTCAGCGAGGACGGGCGGGAGTTCGGCGGCGAGGAGCCGGTGGCGGGCCTGGTCCTCGCCCACAAACCGAGTTCGGCCGAAGGGCGCAAGGACGTCACCACAGCGCTGCGGCACGGGGTGCCGTTGGTGATGTGGCGTCACGACGAGCGGGCGCAACCCGACTTCTCCCTGCTGTTCACGCGCATCCTGACCGAAGGAGGGCTCGACGCAGGGGGATACGGTCGGGATGATGGCGGGGACGACGGCGCCGCCCCGCCCTGGACCATCAGCTGGCACCGGCGGATCGTCATCATCTACGACACGCCGGACGGGTTACCCGAGCTCATTTACGGAGCGGCCTCGTGAACTCGCCACTCAGTGCCAGGCCCACGGCGCGCACCGTCGCCGGCCCGGGTCCGTACCGCGGCACGGGTCTGCCGCACCAGGCGTCGGCCGCTGCCCTGCCCCCTCCCCCGCCCTGGCGGACGTACTCGGGAGGCCCGGACCTGGAGCCGCCGCCCGACGACGTGGCGGAGACCGACCGCAGGCTCGGAGCGGCGGTGAGGGCCGCGCTGAACATGGAGACCGCCGCCGGCGAGACGGCCGCGGTGAACGCGGCCCTGTCGCTGCGCAAGCCGCTGCTGATCACCGGCCAACCCGGCGTCGGCCGCTCCGCGGTGGCCTTCCGGATCGCACGGGAGCTGGGCCTCGGCCGCGTCCTGCACTGGACGGTGACCGGCGCCTCGGTACTACAGGGCGCGTTGTACTCGGCGGGCCCCGCGGAGGGCGGGACGAGGGTACGGCTCGGGCCGCTGGGCACGGCGCTGCTCCCGTACGGGAGGCCTCGCGTCCTGCTCATCGAGGGTCTGGACCGCGGCGACTTCGATCTGCCCATCGAGCTCCGCGCGGTGCTGCGGCGTGGCGGCTTCGACATTCCGGAGCTGGCCGACAACAGCCGGGCCGCGGTCACGACCGACGACCCGGGCGTAACGGCACCGGTCCCGTACGGCACCGTCGCCTGCCATGAGCTTCCGGTCACCGTGATCACAGCGGTGCGGAACAGGATCTTCCCGGCCGAGTTCCTGGCGGACTGTCTGCACTGGGACCATCCGGCGCCCACGGTGGCGGAACTGACGGCGACGGTCAGGAGCCGGGCCGGGATCACCGACAGCGCCGACCCGCGCCTGCTCGCGCTCGTGACGGTGCTGGCAGAGGCCTGGTCCGCCGATCCCCACGCCCTGGGTCAACTGACCGTCGCCCAGGCCCTGGACGCCGTCACGCTCGCCGCCACCGGCCCCTGGCCGCCCGATGAGACCCCGGGCGATGTCGCGGCACGCCTGCTCGACCTGCTGCGGCGCCAGGTATCAGGAACACCATGAGCGGCCGCCGTCTCCTGGACCGGCTGGATGACGCTGTACTCGGCCACCCTCTGAGCGCCCCGGACCGGCCTACGGCGGGCCCGGCAGTTCCCGGAGAGGCCCCGGACTGGGTGGTCGTCGCACGGAGCCTGCACCGGCTGGGCCACGCGGACGGCGGCAGACACGTCGGTCTCGTCCTCGACACGGCAGCGGGTATGGCTCTGTGGGAGCCGGTGACGTCCCAGCTGCGCGCCCTGCTGCGCGGGCAACGGGGCCTGCGGGTGACGGAGTCACCCTGGGACGGCAAGCCCTTCCACGGCCGCGGGCCCGACCACTTTCCGGCCGGCAGCCGCAGCCGGCTGATCCTTGTCGTCACCGATGCCCTCGGCCCCGCGTGGCGGGACGGCACCGCCGCCGCCACCATCGCCCACTGGGCCGGGCGGCATCCAGTGGCCTGTATCCATCTGCTGCCGCAGAGGCTCTGGCCACGGTCCGGACTGCCCATGCGGCGGATCCGTCTCTCGGCTGCCGCCCCCGCCACCCCCGGCCGCGATCTGCGCGGCACCCTCGTCGGCGACAACGCCCTCGCCCCGCACGACACTCCGCTGCCCGACGGGACCGTCCCGCTCCCCCTGCTCCCCTTACGTGGCCGTTGGCTCGCTCGCTGGGCCCGATTGCTGACCGGCACCGCCGACGGCTCGACGGAGCTGCCGGCCTACGCGATCCCGGCCCTGGACGCGCCCGAACCGGCGCACGCCCACCACGCTCAAGGGCGCAGCACCGACCCCGCCGGCAAGATAGCCGCCTACCGGGCGAGTTGCTCGGCGGCCGGGTCGTCCCTCGCATCGCTGCTGGCCGCCGCGCCGTTGACGCCTCCGGTGATCCGAGCGCTGCGGGAACGGTTCGCGCCGGGCGCAGGACCCGCTGACCTGGCCGAGTTGAGGGCCTTCGGCTTGCTCGTGCCGATGCCGGGCGGGAGCGGGTTCGACATGGACGACGGGGTCAGGGAGCTGCTGCTCGGCGGGGCCCGCCGCACCGACACCCAGCGCGTCCTGATGTCACTCGACGAACTCGTCCCGGAGGCCGCCGCCCACACAGGGCCGGGCCCGAGGGGCGGATACTTCACCGCGGTGGTCACCTCGCCGACGACCGCGCCCATTCCCGCTGTGAGCGCGGACAACGCCCGCCTCCTGCGGATCGAACACATCGCTCTGCGCGCACTCGCCGGCCCGTTCCAGGAGCGCGCCCGACTCCTGGGACAGGCGCTGGCCCACCGGCAGAGCGAACGGGCGGCCACCATCGCGTCTGCCGACGCAGGCTCCCGAGCCCGAGGGGAAGAACCCATGACCAGCGAACCCGTCCCGACCGGAAACCCGCCACAGGATCCGCACGCCCCACCACGACACGCCGCCTCGTCACCGGCCGTATGGGAGAACGTGCCCCCGCGCAATCCCAACTTCACGGGCCGCGAACGCCTGCTCGGGGAGCTTGCGGAACGCCTGGACTCCGGTGGGACGGCAGCCGTGCTGCCGGAGGCCATGTACGGTCTCGGCGGCATCGGCAAGTCACAACTGGCCGTCGAGTACGTCTACGTACACCAGAGCGCCTACGACCTGATCTGCTGGATATCGAGCGAGCGCGCCTCCGGCGTCATCAACGGCCTGGCCCAGCTCGCCCCGCACCTCGGCATCAGCCACGGATCCGAGGCGGGCACCACCGTGCCTGCCGTCCTCGACGCCCTGCGCCGCGGGGACCCGTACAGCCGCTGGCTGCTGGTCTTCGACAACGCCGAGAACGCCGAGTCGTTGGCGCCCTACCTGCCCAACTCCCGTCTCGGCACCGTCCTCATCACCTCGCGCAACCCTCACTGGGACAACGTGGCGCGCTGCCTGGAGGTGGACGTCTTCGAGCGCGCCGAGAGCATCAAGCTGCTCAACAAACGCGGCCCGGAGCTCACCGAGGCGGACGCCGATCAGCTCGCCGACGCCCTGGGGGACCTGCCGCTGGCGATAGAGCAGGCCGCGGCATGGCGGGCCGAGACAGGCATGCCGGTCCAGGAATACCTGCGGCTGTTCAAGGAGAAGCGCAGCGAGCTGCTCTTCGAGTCCGCGCCCTACGCCTACCAGCAGTCGATCGCGACCGCGTGGAACGTCTCCCTCGACCACGTCGAGCAGACCAATCCCGAGGCCATTCAACTCCTCCAGGTCTGCGCCTACTTGGCGCCCGCGCCGATCCCCCGGGATCTGTTCTCCCACGTGCACCGGGGCTCCATCGCCCCTCAGCTGGACGCGGCCCTCGCCGATCCGCTGCGCCTCAGCCGGGCCGTACGCGAGATCAAGCGGTACTCACTGGCACGGGTGGACCTGCGGACCAATTCCCTCCAGATACACCGGCTCGTACAGGCCGTGCTGGTCAACCGCATGACGCCGCATCAGCAGGAGCAGATGAGGCGCGGCGCCCAACTGCTCCTCGCCTCGGCCGATCCCCGCACTCCGGAGTCCCCCGCGGCCTGGGCCCGCTACTCCATGCTGTATCCGCACGCCGTGGCCGCCGACGCCGTCCACTCGACGGACCCGTGGGTGCACACCCTGGTGGTCGACATCGCCACGTATCTCCAGCGCTGGGGCGATCACGAGAGCGCGCAGCGCTTCACCGAGGAGGCGTACGAAGCGGCCCGCGAGCTCTTCGGCCCTCAGGACGAGAAGACCCTCACCCTGGCGATATGGCTCGGCTGGACCCTCTTCAGCATCGGCCACTACAAGGAGGCGGCCGAGATCAACAGGGTGACGCTCGCCGCGTGCGAATCCGGGCAGCCGCCCTCTCCCGTCCCCGCGTCCGAGACCCGGGAGAGCCATCTGAACGCCATGGGCGCCGTCGCCGCCGACCTGCGCGTCACGGGTGACTTCGACGAAGCACTCGCCCTGACCCAGCGGGTGTACGACCAGGCGACGGCGGCCTTCGGTTCGGACGACCCGGTGACCATGAACGCCGCGCACAACCTGGGGGTCTGTCTGCGGCTCGTCGGCCGCTTCCAGGACGCGTACGAACTGGACCGCTCCACCTGGGAGATGAAGCAGGTGCTCTTGGGCACCGACCACGAACTGACGCTGCTCACCCGGGTCGGTCTGACCATCGACGAGCGCGAACTGGGCCGCTACGCCTACGCCAGGGACCGGCAGGAGGAGGCCGTGGCCCTGTACCAGCGGCAGACGCAGACGGACAGCCCGGCCGCCCTGCACGCCAAGCGCGTCCTGGCGGTGGCCCGGCGCAAGGCCGGTGACCACGCCGGGGCGCTCGAGATCTCGGAGGAAGTACTGGGGATCATCGTCGGCCGGTTCGGGTTCGGGCAGGAACATCCGGACACGATCGCCGCGACGCTCAGCCTGTCGGTGGACCTGCGGCACGACGGACAGCTGGAACGTGCCAGGGAACTGGCCGAGGCCTGCTGCCGCCGCTACCGGCGCATCTTCGGGTCCCAGCACCCCCACACGCTCTCGGCGGAGGCCAACCTCGCCATCACCCTGCGTCTGGACGGGCACACACAAGAGGCGTACGAGGTGGACCTGCGGGCCCACGCCGCGCTGGCCGAGAAGCTGGGCGAACAGCACCCGCTACCCCTGTTCGTGGCGACCAATCTGGCCAGTGATCTGGCGGCTCTCCAACGCTACGAGGAGGCTCTGGAGCTGGGTACGACGACGCTGGCACGCTGTACCGAGGTGCTGGGTCCCGTGCATCCTTCCACGCTGAGCACGGCCGCGAATCGCGCGTTGGACCTGCAAGCCGTGGGGCGGCACGAGGAAGGCGAAGAGCTGCTCGGCACGATTCTGGAGGAGCTGCGGACGCAGCTGGGTGCCACACATCCGGCGGCCACCAACCTGGCCGACCGCACCCGGGCCAACTGCTTCATCGACCCGCTACCGCTCTGAGGCCCGGAGCGGTCTCGTGCCAGGAGCGGTCTTGGGTCGGGAGCGGAAGCACGAGGCCAGCCGCACCGGATCGACGCCGCCACCCAGTTCGGCGTGCACCGCCATCACGAACTCGGGCCGGGTCAGCAGGACGTCCGCTGCCGGGTGGTGCTCGGCCCGCAGGGAGAGGCCGAGGCCGACCCATGCCTCGGGTGCCCCCTCCTCGATGATGCGGGCCTCGAACCGCTGCCGGGCCCAGCCGGTGTCGCCGGTGACGAGAGCAACGTCTTCCGGGCGAGCGCCTTCGACCACCTCACCCGGCGCGGCACGCAGGGCGTGCAGAGCCTCGGGGTCGTCGAGCAGCCGGCGCAGCAGGACGGCACCGGTGTCGAAGCCTCGCCGTGGGCTTCCCGGCACGACGACATCGGCTCCCTGCGGCAGCGTGACCGCACGGCCCGCTGCGTACGCCTCGACGGAGCGAGTGACCGCGTCCGCGTCGGCCTCGACATGGTGGGCCCTCCAGGACGCGTAGTGGTCGGCGGCGGCATGCCGGGCCGCGTCCAGCGCCCGCGAGCCGACCGGCTCGTCCTGCCAGGCATCGAGGCGTGCGGTCAGCCCGTCGACCAACTCCCGTCCCAGGTCCGTGAGTCGGTCCGCCTCACGGATGCCGTGCAGCGCGCGCAGAGTCTGGGTGCGCCACAGGGCGTACTCGAAGGCGCCCAGCGGAGTGCGCCGCCGCCGGTAGAAGCGGGTGACGCCGAAGAAGGCGTACACCCCTTGCAGGAGCCCTCCGAGCGGGCGCGGATCATCACGCCAGGGTGCGTAGAAGCGCTCGGTGCCGCCGTCGCGGTAGAGGGTGAACAGATGCATGAAGGCACCGAGTTTGTTGTGCTGGAACTCGTGCACCAGCGTTGCCGCGAACTGTTCCGCGTCATCGGGCTCCGACGCGACCACGGCGCCGAACGCGTCGCCCGACGAGGCGCTGTGCGGGCGGTAGGGCTCCGCACGTGGCCGGGGCACCACCGAACTCAGGCCCTTGGCCGCGGCACGGGCCGTGTCCGGGTCGTCCTGGACGAGCATGGCCCAGGCCTCCTTGAACAGCGCGGGGAAGCGGCTGTCCGTGTCCAGGGGCTGCGGGGGCTGGGGGGCGCGCAGCCCCCTGTAGGGGTCGAGGTCGTCGAGGACGACAGTGCAGCCGTCCCCGCTCAACTCCCGCAAGGGGGACCAGCCGGGCATGCCCCGCCGCACCTTGTCGACCCGCACTGTGTCGACCCGTACCGTGCCTGCTTCCGCGGACACTTGGGCGTCGGCCCACCGGCCCTCGGTCACCGGCACCCTGGCGCCGCCCAGCATGGGCAGCACCACCCACCCGTCACGTACCGGCACCGTGGTCCGGAAGTCCAGGCCGGCAAGCACCGCGGCGGATGCTCCCACCGCGTGCAACTGGCCGAGCTCCACCCACAGCGGGGTATCACCCGTCACGGTGCCGCGCACGCGCCGCAGTGCGTACGCCGCCCATGTGCCGACGGTGGGATACAGCAACAGACGCTCCACCGCCTCGGGGTTCGCCTCCCACGCGCGGGTCAGCAACTGCCAGCCGTCGTCCAGAGGAGGGAGCGAGGCGGTAGGGATGCCGTCGGCGGCATCGATGAGCGCGCGCAGAAGAAGAAGCCGCCAGCTCCGCTCGGCGGCACGCAGCGAATCCACCGCGTCCGGACCGCACTCCCCGGACAGCAGGTCGCGGTAGGGCGCGAGCCCTACGCGATGTTGTCCCAGTGGTTGTGCGTCGACATGCATGGCAGCTCCGGGGTCATGCCGCGATCGCGCTGCTCGTCGCGTTGCGGGTTGCGCTACTCGTCGCGCTGCGGGTTGTAGCCACCCATGCTGCTCGCCGGGTCGTCGATGCGACTCAGCAGCCGTTGCATCGATGCCTCGACGAGTGCGGCATCCAGGGTGCGGGCGTCGGCCGGGCTGACCGCGCTGAGGTCAACCAGTTCTGATTCGACACCGTACGGCTCGGTCACACCGGACTCACATCTCTGAATGGGCAGCGACGCTGCAGCGGCCGGACAGGAGTGGGCCCCTGCCTAGCGGGGCTCGACAGTCCAGGTGGACTGACGGGTCACGATAGCGCGCCACGATGGCAGATTCGAATGGATTTGACGTCAACCCGATCGTTTTCGCCCACCCCCTCACAAGCGTCCCTGAGCTGCGCTGCCGGTCACGAAGGCCGGAGACGGATGGCGATGACTGATTCGGACGTGAGGCCGGTGGGTGAACCGGCGGCAGGGGAGGTCGTCGAGGTCGCGGCAACCAATCCGCGCCCGGCGGCGACTACGAGGCGAGCCGCTCATCGGAAACTCCCCGAAGGAGACGTTCCCATGAACATTCCCCGCTCCCCCGCGCTCGTCCGAGCCCGGTCCCGCGTACGGAATTCGATGCGGGCCAGGCGCCTCGCCTCTCTCGCCGGCGCCACGGGCATCGCCGCCGCTGCCGTCCTCGCGGTCCCCGGCACGGCCGCCGCGCACGGCGTGGCCATGGTGCCCGGGTCGCGGACCTACCTGTGCTACAAGGACCTGCTCGCCAACTCCTCCACCCAGATGCCGACCAACCCTGCCTGTAGGGCGGCAGTTCAGGAGGCGGGCACCACGCCGCTCTACAACTGGTTCGCGGTACTCGACTCCAACGCGGGTGGCCGCGGCGAGGGCTATGTCGAGGACGGCACGCTGTGCAGCGCCGGCGACCGCAGCCCCTACGACTTCGCCCCGTACAACGCCGCCCGCACCGACTGGCCCGTCACCCATCTCACCGGCGGCGCCACCATCGAGCTGAACTACAGCAACTGGGCGCACCATCCGGGCAAGTTCAAGGTGTACGTCACCAAGGAGGGCTTCGACCCGGAACAGCCCCTGGGCTGGTCGGACCTGGAGAACGTACAGACCGTCCAGGACCCGCCGCAGGAGGGAGGTCCGGGCAGCGAGGCGGGCCACTACTACTGGGACCTGCAGCTGCCTGAACGCACCGGCCGGCACATCCTGTTCGTCCAGTGGATCCGCTCCGACAGCCAGGAGAACTTCTTCTCCTGCTCGGACGTGGTCTTCGACGGAGGCAACGGCGAGGTCACCGGACTGACCGGTGGCGAACGGTCCGGCGCCGCGGTGGCCGCGCTCGGCGCGGGCAAGGAGAACACCAAGGCCGATGCGGTGCACGGAGGCCACGGAGGCGGCGCCGCCACCCCGGACATCGAGAACGCCGCCTCCGAATCACCCACGGGCTCTCGTGGCGCCGGCCTGATCGGCGCCCTGGCAGGTGCCGGCGCGGTGGTCCTGGCCGGCGGTACCGTCCTGCACCTGCGCCACCGCAGGCCGAACAACGCCACTGATCAGTAAGGGGCAGCCCTTCAACGCTCCACCCCCCAACGTCGCGCGAGCGCCTCGAGGCGCTCGAGTTCGCGTCGCGCTGCGGCAAGGTGGACGAGGTCGAGCGCCATCTCGGCGCGGGCGGTGATGTAGAGGATGTCCTGGCGGGTGGCCGCGTCGAGGCCGGGGACGGCCTGGAGCCTGCGTCCCGTGACTCTGAGGGAGACCGCAACGTGGTCGAGACGGTCCTGCGTGTTCACGGGAAGCGCCCGCTTCAAGGTGTCCTTGGCGTAGTCGCGTGCCTGCCGGTCAGCCTCGCAGGGGCGAGGCGGCGAGGGAGCCCAGGGCAGGTCGGCGGCGGCCTCCCGGGCGACCTCATACATGTCCGCCACCACGGCGCGTGCGGTGGCCGGGTCGCCTGCCGCGCCGGCCGCACGGGCCGACCCCAACATGCAGCGCAGTTGCGCGCGAACCTCGGGGGCCTCCCCCGTGCGCGCGTCCAGATAGCCGGACCACACATCGAACGCCTTGCTCAACTCGGCGTCCAGCATGACCTCGTAAGCGTCCGGCACTCCGCCGCCTTCCCCACTTGGGCCTTCGAACCGTCGAGCCGCCCTGACGTGGGCGGCGGGGGTACACGATAGGACGGGCGGTGGTCGCGTTGCCCGTGAATTGTTTGGGGTTGCTCGGGCCCGCACTCCCACCGCGGTTCGCGCGAGAGGTGCTGCCGCTTTCCCTGGACGAAAATCGTGTGCGCCCCTGATCCGCGCGCGTTATCGTCGGCCTCATGAACGTCACCGGCCCACACACCACCGCGACCGCGCGAGCGCCCAGCTCGCCGGTTGCCGCCGCCTGACGTACTTCCCCTCTCCACCGGCGACCGGACACGGTCCGCCGGTGTTTTCGTGGTCTCCGTGGTGTTCCCGCCCCGGTTCCCATGCGCGGACCTGTCGTCCGGTGCCTCCCCGCTGTGATTGCGAAGGAGCCACCCCATGAACACCGGATTGAACTCCCAACTGAGCACCGAAGACGTCGTCCGCACGTTCGTCGAGTACTTCGAGGAGCGCGGACACCGCCGGATCACCGGTTCGACGCTGCTGCCCCCGCCCGGCGACCCGGTGCTGTTCACCACCTCGGGCATGCACCCGCTCACCCCGTACCTGGAGGGGCGGCCCCATCCGCTCGGCAGGCGTCTCGTCAACGTGCAGCGCTGTCTGCGGACCACGGACCTGGAGGAGGTGGGCGACTCCACCCATCTGACCGTCTTCGAGATGCTCGGCACCTGGTCACTCGGCGACTACGAGGGGCAGCAGAGCCTCCACTGGGGGTACGACCTGCTCACCGACGGGTTCGGCATCGACCCGCGGCTGCTGCATGTCACCGTCTTCGGCGGCGACGGCCAGGTCGGGCCCGACACCGCCTCCCTCGACCTGTGGCAGGACCGCGGAGTTCCGGTGGAGCTCACCGTCGAGGACAACTGGTGGCCCAATGGGTCCACCGGCCCGTGCGGACCCGACTCGGAGATCTTTCTGTGGACCGGCGACACCCCGCCCGAATCCACGCCGACAGGTGACGACCGCTGGGTGGAGATCTGGAACCACGTGATGATGCGCCACCGTCGGCTCGCCGACGGGACACTCGTGCCGCTCCCCCAGCGCAACATCGACACCGGGCTCGGTCTGGAACGGCTCTCCTCGCTGCTTCAGGGGCGGACCTCGGTGTTCGAGTGCGACCTCTTCGACCCTTGGCGGAGCCTCGTGCCGGGCCTGTGGCAGCTGGACCAGCCGAGCCTGCGACTGGTCTGCGACCACCTCCGCTCGGCCATGGTGGTGATCGGCGACGGAGTACGCCCCGCCAACACCGGCCGCGGCTACGTCCTGCGCCGACTCGTACGACGCGTCCTCACCGTGCTGTGGCGTGACGACCCCTCGCGACAACTGGCCGATCTGCCGGGCGAGTTGGTGCGGCACACCTCAGACCACTTCCGTCAGTATGTGGATCCGCACGACGTGCGGCGGGTGCTGATCGAGGAGGAGCGGCGGTTCAGGCTGCTCCTGGAGCGGGGGCGGCAGGTTCTTGCCCGGCCCCGATTCCAAGGCCCGCTCGACGAGGAGGACTTCCACTACCTCCATGACACCCACGGTCTGCCGCGCGATCTGGTCCTGACCCTGCGTCAGGGGTGAGGAAGCTGCCCGGCCACCGTCCGCAACACGTCCACCAGGGCGGCCACCGCCGGGCGCCGTTCGGCGGAGGCGCGGCACACCACGACGACGTGCCGCTCGATCCGCTCGCGCAGCCGCAGCACGTCGAAGCGTGAGGCGCGGAGGCCGAGCATCAGCTCGGTCACCGTGCTCACGCCGATGCCCGCCTCGACCAGGGCCAAAGTCGCCGCGGTGTCGGTGACTTCGTGCCGCACGTCCGGTTCGATGCCCGCGCGGCGGCACGCGGTGCGTACGGCGCGGCCGTAGTAGCTGTCGGCGGACGGCAGGATCCACGCCAGGTCCCGGGTGTCGGCCAGGGCGGTGCGGTCGCGGCCGTCCATCCAGCCGGTGGGCACCGCCAGGGCGAAGCGCTCGCGGTGGAGCCGGGTCACGCGCAGAGCGGCGTCGCGCGGGATGGGCACGTCCGGGTAGTCCAGGCCGAGCGCCAGGTCGACGCCTCCCGAGGCGACGGCGTCGTACACCTCGTCCACGTCCATGTCGCGGCTGTGCACGGCGAGTTCGGGGTGGGCCGCGTGCACCTGGCGCAGGGCCGGCGGCAGGATCTCGGCGGCGGCCGTGGCGAACAGGCCGACCAGCAGGGTGCCGGAGACCGTGCCGCGACCGCGCTCCAGCTCCTCGACGGCTTCGGCCTCCGTGGCCAGGATCCGCTCGGCGTGCCGGGCCAGCGCGATCCCTGCGTCGGTGAGCTCGACCCGGCGGCCCACCCGGCGCAGCAGCGGTGTGCCCGCGGCCTTCTCCAGCGCGGCGATCTGCTGGGAGACGCCGCCGGGGGTGTAGCCCAGGGACTTCGCCACGGCGGTGATGGTGCCGCGCCGGGTCAGCTCGACCAAGGACCGCAGCTGGGAGCTCGTCCAGTCCATGAGGCCACCATCATCAGTCGACCGTATAGAGATCGTCAATGATCAGGAGCAGGATCTGTTCATGGACGTCAACGGTTGGGTTGCGTCACGATGGCGGGCAGCCAGCTGATCAGCGCCCCGCGAGTTACTGAGCAAGTTACTGACGGCCATGCCCTGCCCGCGAACTGACGCCTATTCAGGTCCGTTGTTCCGGACGTCGGCCTCTGGAAAGGATCGGCCTCTCTTGTCCTCGTCACCGCGTCCGCCCACAGCTCCCGCCTCCGCCTCCGCCTCCGCCTTCCGCACCCTCCCGCCGACCGCCGATGTCGTGATCGTCGGCGGGGGCGTGATGGGCGCCTCCATCGCCTTCCACCTCGCCGAGGCGGGGGTGTGCGACATCGTCGTCGTCGAACGCGGCGAACTCGCCTGCGCCAGTTCCGGCAAACCGATCGGCGGCGTACGCGCCCACTTCTCCGACCCGCTCAACATCGAGCTCGGCCGCCGCAGTCTGCGCGCCTTCCAGGACTTCCCCCACCGGCCCGGCGCCGACATCCGCCTGGACACCGTGGGCTACCTCTTCCTGCTCACCGGCGAGCGGCAGGTCGCGGAGTTCACCGAGAGCGTGCGGCTCCAGAACAGCCTGGGCGTGCCGAGCCGCATGATCGACGCCGACGAGGCCCGGCGTCTCTGCCCGTATCTGAGCACCGAGGGCCTGGTGGCCGCCGTCCACTCCCCCACCGACGGGCACGCCCGACCCGGCCTCGTCGTGCACGGCTACGCCGACGCGGCGGCCCGGGCGGGCGTCCGCTTCGCCACGCACACCCGCGTCACCGGCATGGACACCACCGGCGACCGGGTCAGTGCCGTGCACACCGACCGCGGCACCGTCGCCTGCTCCACCGTGATCTGCGCTGCGGGCGCCTGGTCCGGGCAGATCGGGGCGTTGGTCGGCGTCGGCCTTCCCGTCCGGCCGGTGCGCCGCCAACTGGCCTTCACCGAACGGCTTTCGCCGACGGCTCCGCGCATCCCCTTCACGATTGACTTCACCTCGTCCGCGTACTTCCACAACAGCGACGCCGGGCTGCTCTTCGGCCTCGCCGATCCCCGCCAGGCCGACGGTTTCGACACCACGTGGACCCCGGAGTGGCTCGACCTGTTCCAGGACGTCGTACGCCGTCGCGCCCCCGCCCTCGCCACCATGCCGATCGCCGACGGCTGGGCGGGCCTGTACGAGGTCACGCCCGACCACAACGCCCTGATCGGCCGCTCCGGCGAACTGCCCAACTTCCTTTACGCCACCGGGTTCTCGGGGCACGGCTTCCTCCAGGCCCCGGCGGTCGGCGAGGTCGTGCGCGATCTCCATCTGGAACGCGAGCCGTGCGTCGACATCGCGCCGATGAGCGCCGACCGCTTCCGGGCCGGCGCCGCGATCCGCCCCGAGGCGCACATCGTTTGACCCCTCCCCGTTCTCGACGTCGGAAAGGCAACCTTCCATGATCAGCCAGTGGCAGCTGCGAGCCGCCTTCGCCGCCCGGCTCTCGGAGATGTACGGACGGGAAGTCCCGGCCTACAACACCCTCGTGGACGTCTCGCACGAAGTGAACGAGGACGCCTTGCGCGCGCAGGGCGCCGATGCCGAACGGCTCGGTTCCATCAGCCGGGTCACGGCGGAGCGGCACGGCGCCATCCGCGTGGGCACTCCCACCGAACTGCGCCACGTCGCCCGGATCTTCGGCGCGCTCGGCATGCGCCCGGTCGGCTTCTACGACCTGCGGGAGGCGGCCGCCAGCGCGGTGCCTGTCGTGTCGACGGCGTTCCGCCCGGTGGACGCCGAAGAGTTGGCGCGCAACCCCTTCCGGGTCTTCACCTCACTCCTCACACCCGCGGACCCACGCTTCTTCGACGCCGAGCTGCGCTCCCGCCTTGAGACGTTCCTGGCCGGGCGCGAGCTGTTCCCTCCGGAGCTGCTCGCCCTGGCCGATCGTGCCGAGGCCGAGTGCGAACTGCCCGAGGCGGATGCCGAACGCTTCCTCCAACTCGCCGTCCAGGCCTTCGAGTTGTCCGCCGAGCCGATCGACAAGTCCTGGTACGAGGAGTTGGAAAGGGTATCGGCGGTCGCCGCGGACATCGGGGGCGTCCGCTCCACCCACATCAACCACCTCACCCCACGCGTCCTCGACATCGACGAGCTGTACCGGCGCATGACCGACCGGGGCATCGAGATGATCGACACCATCCAGGGCCCGCCCGGCTGGAAGGGGCCCGACCTGCTGCTGCGCCAGACGTCCTTCCGGGCCCTCGCCGAACCGCGCGCCCTGCGCCTGGCCGACGGCAGTGTGACCCGCGGCGCCCTGCGGGTGCGGTTCGGCGAGGTCGAGGCCCGCGGAATCGCCCTCACCCCGGCGGGCCGCGCGCTCTACGACCGCCTGCTCACCCTCGCCGACGCCGAGACCGCCCGGCGCCCCGCGGCCGACCGCACCGAAGTGGCCCGCGCCCTGTGGACCGCACACGTGCCCGCCACCGAGCGCGAGCTCGCCGCGCAGGAGCTGGCCTACTTCACCTACCGCGCCGCACCTGACCGTCCACACGACGGCACCCAACCCCCCTCCACCATCGGCGAGTTGGAGCGCCGAGGCTGGGTGCGGGCCGACCCCGTCGTCTACGAGGACTTCCTGCCGCGCTCAGCCGCCGGCATCTTCCAGTCCAACCTCAGCGGCGAGGGCTCCCGGAACACCGAGCAGGAAGGCACCGCGTACGACAGTGACTGGCTCTCCGGGGCCATCGGCCGCGAGGTCCTCGACCCGTACGCCCTGTACGGACACCAGCAGAGTCTCTCGATCACCCAGGTCGGCCGCGAACTGGGCCTCGACATCGAAGTCACCCACCACTGACCCCACCCCCGCCCCGCAGTCCTCGCCTCACCCAGGGAGCATCATGACCGGCACCACCGCCCTGCCCGCCACGGACGACCTGCGCACCCGCGCCCGCACGAGCCTGCGGCGCATCGGCGTGAGCGTCCCGGAGGGCGGCGACTTCCAGGCACGTACGCCCATCACGGGCGAGGACCTCTTCGGCCTGACCGCGTCGACCGCCGCCGACGCCGAGGACGCCATCGCCGCAGCCCGCGAGGCGTTCCTCACCTGGCGCACCACGCCGGCCCCGCGCCGCGGTGAACTCGTTCGCCGTCTGGGGGAGTTGCTGCGCGACCACAAGAGCGACCTGGCCGACCTGATCACGATCGAGGCGGGCAAGATCCGCTCCGAAGCGCTCGGCGAGGTCCAGGAGATGATCGACATCTGTGACTTCGCGGTCGGCCTCTCTCGCCAGCTCTACGGCCGCACCATCGCCTCCGAGCGCCCCGGCCACCGCCTCGCCGAGACCTGGCACCCGCTGGGCGTGGTCGGAGTGATCTCCGCGTTCAACTTCCCCGCAGCGGTGTGGTCGTGGAACACGGCGGTGGCGCTGGCCTGCGGTGACACCGTGGTCTGGAAGCCGTCCGAGCTCACCCCGCTGATCTCGCTGGCCTGCGACCGGCTGCTGGCCCAGGCCGCGAAGGAGACCGGCGCGCCCCGCGACGTACACCGTCTCCTGCTCGGCGACCGTGCGGTGGGCGAGCGGCTGGTGGACGATCCGCGCGTCGCGCTCGTCAGCGCCACCGGTTCCACCCGCATGGGCCGCGAGGTCGGCCCGCGCGTGGCGGCCCGGTTCGGGCGCAGCCTGCTCGAACTCGGCGGCAACAACGCCGCGGTCGTGGCGCCGTCGGCCGACCTCGACCTCGGGGTGCAGGGCATCGTCTTCGCGGCGGCGGGCACGGCGGGCCAGCGCTGCACCACGCTGCGCCGCCTCATCGTCCACCGCGACATCGCCGATGCCCTCGTCGCGCGCCTGACGGCCGCGTACACCAAGCTCCCCATCGGTGACCCGTTCGACGAGAACACCCTCGTCGGCCCGCTCATCTCCCCGGCCGCCCTAGACGGCATGCAGGACGCTCTCGCCCGCGTACAGGCGCAGGGCGGCAAGATCCTCGCCGGCGGCAACAGGCGCCTTGCGGACGCGGCGCCGGGGGCCGCCTATGCCGAACCGGTCGTCGTCCGCGTCGACGAACAGACCGATGTCGTACGCCAGGAGACGTTCGCCCCGATCCTGTACGTGCTCACCTACGACACCCTGGAGGAGGCCATCGCCCTGCACAACGACGTCCCGCAGGGTCTCTCCTCCAGCATCTTCACCCGCGACCAGCAGGAGGCCGAGCTCTTCCTGTCCTCCGAGGGCTCCGACTGCGGCATCGCCAACGTCAACATCGGCACGTCCGGCGCCGAGATCGGGGGCGCGTTCGGCGGCGAGAAGGAGACGGGCGGCGGCCGCGAGTCGGGCTCCGACGCCTGGCGCGCGTACATGCGCCCGGCCACGAACACCATCAACTACTCGGGCCGCCTCGCCCTGGCCCAGAACGTCAGCTTCATCTAGGCACCGGGGGCAGGCTCACGGCCGGACAGCGCGGCGCCCCTTGGCATGGGGTTACCAAGGGGCGCCGCTGAACGCTGCCCAGGGCTGTTCAGGCCCTCAGAGGCCGTGCCGGAAAAACTCCACGATCACCACCCAAAGGGCGCGGCCCACCAGGGCCGCCGTGATGCGTGAAGCCAGATCCCGTCCCGCCTTTGTCCGCTTGGACGACTCGCGCTCTGACATATCTCCTCCTCTCGGTTTCCGAGCGCCCGCTCGGCCGCCGTATGACGGCCGAACACCGCGCTCCCCCCAACGCGAGAAAGAGACGAGATCAACGTAACGCTGAACAAAGGGAGTTCGGAAGCACGCGGACATCCGAGACTGCAACCGAGGCAGCCTTCTCGGAGAGGGAGCACCGCCGAGCCGCATCAGGGGCCGAGGGTGATACCGGCGGTGACGGGCAGGTGGTCGCTGCCTGTGGCGGGGAGCGTACGGACGTGGGTGACGGTTGCCGAGCGCGTCATGATGTGGTCGATCCTGGAGACGGGGAAGGAGGCAGGCCAGCTGAAGGCGAAGTAGTTTCGTCCCGTCGAGTCCAGACGTGTGGTGACCGGGGCGAGGCTGCGGTCGTCCGCCGTGCCGTTGAGGTCGCCCAGCAGGATCACCTTCTTCAGCTTCTCGGCGGCCAGTGCGTCGCCCAGCAGGCGCGCGCTCTCGTCCCGTCGCCCGGAGCTGAAGCCGTGCCACTGGACGCGTACCGAGGGCAAGTGGGCGACGTACACCGCTACATCGCCCCATTGCGTACGGGCTCGCGCCCTCATTCCGCGGTTCCAGTCCTTTCCGACCCCCTCCGGCCTGATGTCCACCGCATTGATCTCCGTCAGCGGATGCTTCGACCAGAGGCCGACCGTGCCCCTCACCGCCCGGTAGGGATACTCCGGGGCCAGCTCCCGCTCGTACGTCGGTAGCGCGGTCGGCGTCAGCTCCTCCAGGGCTATGAGATCCGGGCCGGAGTCGCTCAGTGCGCGTGCTGTGCCCGCGGGGTCGGTGTTCACGTCGCTGACGTTGTGCTGGACGGCCGTGATGTCGTGGCCGCCCTCGTCCCCGGCGGTCACCCGCCCGCCGAAGAGGATCCCCCAGGCGACCGCCGGCAGCAGCAGCGCCACCAGGGCCAGGGCCGATCGGCGCAGCAGGGCCAGGGCGAGCAACAGGGGAACGGTCAGGCCGAGCCAGGGCAGGAACGTCTCAAGGAGGCTGCCGAAGCGGCCGACGGCGTTGGGCACGGCTGAGTGGAACGCCAGCAGGGCTGCGGTCAGGACGGCGAGCGCCGCGAGAACCCGGCCGCGCGTCCAGGGCGACCTGCCCTTCGCGTCCACGCCCCACCGGAGCCGGGCGCCGCGACCCGGCCACCGCCGCCAGCGCGGTTTCCGCGTTTCCGGCGCCGCCCCGCTGTCCACCCGCTCCACTCAGCTCCCCTGTCTCCCCCGCTCCCCGGCCGTGAGCGTCGCGTGGCTGGAAGGACGCCACCATCGGGTGATCAGGTTCCGGCCGCCGGATGCGGGGCACGCGGGCAAAGGGAACACTGGGGACGCGTGTCCATACACGCGTGTCCGCGCACCCGTATCCACACACCCGTGTCCGCACACGCCCGTCCGCCCTCCGTCGAAGGGACCCACAGTGGCCGACCTCTACGCCCTCGTCGGAGAGCACCTCGAGAAGGCCCGCGCCTCCGCGCACGGGCGCAGTGCCGAGCTGCTCCTGCACGACGGTCCGCTGCGGCAGAGCCTCATCGTGCTCATCAGCGGACACGAGCTGAGCGAGCACGAGACGCCCACGGCCGCGACCCTGTTCGTCCTGCGCGGGCGGGTCGGGCTCACCACTGCGAGCGACACGCTCGAACTGGGCGAGGGTGAGTTCGCGCCCATCCCGCACGAGCGTCACGGCCTGACCGCGCTGGCCGACTCGGCCGTCGTGCTGACGGCCGTCACCGAGGTCTGAAGTCCTGAAGGTCTGAAGGTCTGAAGTTCTGAGCAGGCGGCGCTACTGCGGCGCGATGCCCTTGAGCCACTCCTCGACTGCGATGACCTCCGCCCACTGCGGGAAGAGCTTGCCGATCAGGAGCTCGTGCACCTCGGGGTCCAGGTCTAGGCAGGCGTCCGACAGGACGGTGAGCCCGAGGTCCCGGTCGTTCGCGTGACACGCCGTGTGCAGCACTACGCCGCTGGTGGCGATGCCGGTGAGAACGAGGTTGTTGATGTCGCGCGCCCTGAGCACCAGGTCCAGGTCACTGCCCGAGAACGCGCTCCCGCGCCGCTTGGTGACCACGGTGTCGCCCGGCCGAGGCGCGATGTCGGGGTGGATCTCGGTGCCGGGCTCGCCCTCGATGTGCAGACCCGCTCGCGCCACTGCCGTGAGCGCCTTGTTGCGGGTGCTGACGTCCGGATAGCCCGGTCGTAACGCGATGGCCACGTAGATCACGGGGATGTCCGCCGCGCGGGCGCCGTCGATCGCACGGCGCAGGCGCGGCAGATATCCCGAGCCGTCGTCGGCGAGGTCCACGATCTCCCGCTGGACGTCCATCACGAGGAGGGCGGCGTTCACGGCCGTACCGCCACCGCATCCACCTCGAACAGCATTCCTGGCAGCGCGAGCGAGGCCACACCGCTCAGCGTCTGCGCGGGGAGCCGGTCGCCGAAGCGGGCGTGCAGCGCCTTGCCCAGGGCCTCCAGCTTGTCCAGGTCGTGGTCGACGATGAAGGTGCCGAGCCTGACCACGTGCTCGTATCCGAGGCCGACGCCTTCCAGGGCCGACAGCAGCCTGTCGAAGGCCAGGTCCACCTGGGCGTCGAAGGCGCTGGGGACAGGGGCTCCGGTGGCGTCGGAGGCGTACTGGCCGCCGATGAAGACGAGTTCGCCGGGTGCCGACGCGGCGTGGCTGTAGCCGAACGGCGTCGGGTCGTGGAGGGTGTCCGGGTTCGTGATCGTGATCGTGCGCTGATCGTTCGTCATGTCTGATCGAACTCCCGCGGAGGCCCGCCCATTCCCCCGCGCAGGCCCACCCCATTCCCCTGCGCAGGCCCGCCCATTCCGCGGCGACGGAGGCGATCACCGCCCGGTGCGATCATGGTGCGTGATGAACGCCGATGAAGAGGACGCCGAGCGCGACCCCGCGCAGGACGGATGGCCGGACATACCGGGTGACACCGCGCTCACCATCAAGGTCCCCGAAGCCGACCCGCTGGTCCGGGCGGGGTTCCCGGCCCATGTGACGGTGCTCTACCCCTTCGTGCACGAGAGTCGCCTCGACGCCGCTGCCCGCCGCGAACTGTCCGGTCTCTTCGCCGGGCACGACGCCTTCACCCTGACCTTCGCCGAGTTCGCCCGCTATCCCGGCGTGCTCTACCTCGACCCGTGGCCGCACGCCCCGGTCACCGCCCTGACCAAGGACCTCACCGCGCTCTGGCCGGAGGCCGTGCCCTACCGAGGGATCTTCGACCCCCCGCTCGCCCCGCATCTGACGGTCGCGAACAGTGAGGGCCCCGCGACCCAGGACGCCGCGTACGACGCGTTGCAGGCCGAACTGGAGCCCCTGCTGCCGCTGAGCTGCCGTGTCCGCGCGGTCCACCTCATCGCCTGGGACGGCACACGCTGGCAGGACCGCGCCGAGTACCGTCTCGGCCCGTGATGGCGGAATCCTCGCGGCCCGTGATCGCAGAAGCCCCCGCGGCCCGAGATGCGGGACTCCCTTTTCGGCGATATGCCTGACTCACCGGAAGTGATTCCGCGACCTCGCGGACTCCGTGAAAGGGGCATCCGCCGTGGACGACTACCCGCTGCTGAATCTTTTCCTGACGATGCTGTACCTCTTCCTGTGGATCATGTGGTTCTTCCTGCTGTTCAAGGTGATCACCGACCTGTTCCGTGATCACACGCTCAGCGGATGGTGGAAGGCGGGCTGGCTCATCTTCGTGCTGGTCCTCCCCTTCCTCGGCGTCCTCGTCTACCTCATCGCCCGCGGCCGCAGCATGGGCGAGCGGGATGTGGCGCAGGCCAAGGAGCAGGAGCAGGCGTTCCGCGCCTACGTACAGAAGGCGGCCGGCTCAGGGCCGGGCGGCGGTCACGTCGACGAGCTGGCGCGGCTCGCCGAGCTGAGGAAGAACGGCGACATCACCACCGAGGAGTACGAGAAGGCCAAGGCGAAGGTCCTGGCCTGACCCGCTACGGCCGCCGGGCACCCACGCGCACGGGAAGCTTCTGCACGCTGTTCCCCACGAAGGAGGCGTGGCGGGGCAGTTCGGGCTCCGGGACGGCGAGGTCGAGGTCGGGGAAGCGGCCGAAGAGCTGCTCCAGGGCGATGGTGGCCTCCATGCGGGCCAGCGGTGCGCCCATGCAGAAGTGCGCGCCGTGGCCCAGGGACAGGTGCCGGGTGGTGGTGTTGTCGCGGGTGATGTCGAAGCGGTCGGCGTCGGGGCCGTGCGCCTGCTTGTCGCGGCCCGCCGCGGAGTAGCCGGCCAGGACAGGGGTGCCCTTGGGGATGACCGTGCCGTCGAGAGTGAGGTCACGGGTCGGGTAGCGGAAGGGGAAGTAGCTGACGGGGCTGTCCCAGCGCAGGGTCTCCTCCACCACGTCGGCCCAGCTCACCTTGCCGGTCTGGGCCAGGGCGAGCTGCTCCCGGTGGGTGCACAGGGCGCGTACGGCGTTGGTGATGAGGTTCAGCGTGGTCTCGTGCCCGGCGATGATCGTGAGCATCAGGGTGCCGAGCAGCTCGTGCGGGCTGAGCCGGTCGCCGTTCTCCTCACGGGCCGCGATCAGGGCGCTGGTCAGATCGTCGCCGGGGCTCGCGGCGCGGGCGGCGGCGACCGCTCCGAGGACTTCCACCATCTCGCGGTTGGCGGCCATCGCCTCTTCGGGGCCGATGTCGGTGGCGACGATCTGGTTCGACAGGTGGTGCAGCCGGTCGTGGTACTCGGCGTCCACGCCCAGGAGTTCGCAGATGACGCCCATGGGCAGCGGCAGCGCGAAGTGTTTGCGCAGGTCGGCCACGCCGTCGTCGGCGGCGGCCGCACCGAGGTCGTCGAGCAGCTCGGTCGTCAGGGCCGTGATCCGCGGCTGGAGTTCCGCCACCCGGCGCGCGGTGAACGCCTTGCCCATCAGGGAGCGCAGCCTGCGGTGGTCGGTGCCGTCGGCGGTGGTCATGCCCTGCACCGTCGCGAACGTCTTCAGGGGCCAGCCGTCGGCTATCTCGCCTGCCTGCAGCGCGGCGAAGTGCTGTGCGTTCTTGGCGACATCGGGGTGCGCGAGGAACTCCTTGAGCGCGTCATGGCCGAGGACCGCCATGCCCTGTACGTCACCGGGCAGCACCACCGGCGTGACGGCGCCGCGGGACAGGAGCCGGGCGTTGTCCGCGTGCGGGCAGCCGCCGGCCGGGTCGAAGCGGTGCGGCCTGCTTGCTGCGGCGTCGGTGTTCACCGGTGACGTGTTCAACGGGCTCTCCTGATCGAGGGGCGGGTCGGCTGCGGCCGATGGCTGACGGGGTGGCGGGTCAGAGCACGGCCTGGGCCTGCGGCAAGGGTGCCGAATGCTGTGACAGGACAGGGGCGGTGAAGCGGACAGGGAGCGCGGCGAGTCCCCTGCTCCAGGGTGACTTGATCCACTCGAGCTGGTCCTGCGGAATGGCCAGTTCGAGGTCGGGAAGGCGGTGGCGGATCGTGTCCACGGCGGTACGGGTGATGAGCCGGGCCGGGTCCTGGGCGGGGCAGATGTGCGGGCCCGCGCCGAAGGCCAGGTGCGAGCGGTTGCCCACGACCGGTGTGCCGTCGTCCGGGAGGATCTGCGGGTCCGCGTTGGCGCCGGCCAGACCGAGGATGAGCATGTCGCCGGTGCGGACGGACTGCCCTCCGAAGGTCATGTCGCGGGTGGCGTAGCGGGCGGGGAAGTTCTGGGTGGGCGGGAAGCGCCACAGGACCAGGTCGAGTGCGTCGTCCACGCTGAGGTGGCCGCCGGTCAGCGAGGAGCGGAACTGCGGGTCGCACAGCAGGATGCGCAGGGTGGTGGCGATCCAGTTGACGGTGGTCTGGTTGCCCGCGACGAACATGACGACGAGGTTGTGCAGGACCTCTTCGTCGGTGAGCCGGGCCGGGTGGTGCAGCAGGGCCGACGTGATGTCGTTGCCGCGGCGGCGCCGCTTCTCCTCGATCAGCTGGAGCAGGATGGCGCCCATGCGCTTGCTGGCGTCGGCGGAGTCGGCGGTGGCGGCGACGGTTCCGGCGACGGCCTCCACCAGGTGGCGGCCGGTCTGGTCGTCCACGCCGAGCAGCGCGGTGATGACGCGCATCGGCAGCTTGCGCGCGTAGTCGGCCACCAGGTCGGCCTCGCTGCGCTCCGCGAACGACACGATCACCTGCTCAGCGGCGGCCCGCACGGAGCGCCGCAGTTCGTGGCCGTTGATCCCGGCCAGCGCGGCGGAGACGGCGGCACGCATCCTGCGGTGCTGCTGTCCGTCGGCGAACAGCAGAGCAGGGCGCCAGCCGACCATGGGCAGGATCGGTGAGTCGACGGGCACCCGGCCTTCCCGCAGCAGGCTCCAGCGGCGCGGGTCGTGCGAGAAGTCCTGCTCGTCGCGGGTCAGTTGGAGCACTTCGCGGTGGCCGATGACGAGCCAGGCGTCGACGCCGGGGGCGATGGCGACGGGCGCCACCGGCCCGTGGTCGCGGCGCAGTTGCTCGTACAGGGCGGGCATGGCGTCGCCGTCGAGGTCGGGTCCGTGCAGCGCGGCCGCCGGCGCCGGGGCTCCGGTGACCGGGCAGCGGGCGGGCGGTCCGGCCGCGGCGTGGGGCGAGGTCATGAGGTCTCCGTGGCGACGTGGATGAGGTGCTGGACGAGAGCGATCAGGGCCCGGACCGAGGACGCGGGGTCGCGTGCGTCGCAGGTCACCACGGGGGTGCCGGGGAGCAGGTCGAGGGCGGCGCGCAGGTCGTCGGCGGTGTGCTGGGGGCTGCCGGGGAAGATGTTGACGGCCACCGCGAAGGGCAGCCCGAGCTCCTCCAGGTTGCCCAGGGCGTCGAAGGACGCCTCCAGGTCACGCGTGTCCACCAGGGCCAGAGCGCCGAGCGCGCCCTTGGCCAGGTCCCGCCAGGCGGGCAGGAATCGCTGCTGGCCCGGGGTGCCGAACAGATAGAGCACCAGCTCGCCGTCGATGGTCATCCGGCCGAAGTCGAGGGCCACGGTCGTGGTCGTCTTGCCGCCGGCCACGACGGTGTCGACCCGGGCGCCCGCCTGGGTCATGACGGCCTCGGTGGACAGGGGTTTGATCTCCGAGACGGTGCCGATCAGGGTGGTCTTGCCGACCCCGAGCGGCCCGACGACCAGGATCTTGGCGGCGCCGGCGACGCTGGAGGTGAGGTACTTCCCGGAACCGGCGGGCCGCGGGGCCGGTGCCGGTGCTGGTGCGTCAGAGGCGGCTTTCGAGACCATGGAGGACCTTTCTGAGCATGGTCACATCGGTGTGTTCGGCCGGGGGGACGGGCGGGCGGGTCACGATGAGCCCCCATTCGAGGAGATCGCAGAGCAGCACCTGTACGACCGAGGGGGGCTGGCCGATGTGGGCGGCCACCTCGGCCACCGAGAGGAGCCCCTGGCAGTGCGCCAGGATGGTCTGGTGCTCGGGCTGGAGCGAGGCGGGAAACGCCGCGTCCGTCGCCATCACCAGGGACTCCCAGGCCAGCGCCTCGGTGTCGGCTGCCGCCCGCCCGCGAGTGATCACGTACGGGCGGATCGCCGAGGCCGTCGGCTCCTCCGGCCGAGGCTCCTTCATGACGCCGCGGCGGCCGGATCCCGCGGCTGGCTGCTCAGGTGCGAGCCGATCTTCACCACGAGCAGCTGCATCTGCTGGGCCACCAGGCCGACGTCCGCCTCCAGGTCGGTGGCGACCCCCAGGTGCGCGCCCACACCGGCGTGCGTGAACAGCACGAAGCCGTGGTCGGACTCCAGCATCAACTGCCGTACGCCGGCGCCGGATCCGAAGAGCAGCGCGGTCGTGGACCGGCCCGTCATGGTCATCGCCGCACAGGCCGCGGAGAGGGACTCGGCTTCGGCGACGCTGAGGTCGGCCACCGGGCCGGTGAGGTTCTCCGCGGAGGCGTGTCCGAGCCGCAGGCCGTCCTCGGAGACCACCACGCTGTGCCGGACCCCGGGGATCTCGATCAGGGGGCGGAGCATCCAGCCCAGGTCGGGAAGGGGGGTGATGATTCCGGTCACTGCCGGCCTCCGAAGTGCTCGTCAGGGGTGGGGGGTTGGGTCGGTGCCGCGGCCGGCCGGGGCTCCGCCGACGGGTTCGCCTCCCGCTCCGCGGGCTGTGCCGCCTCGGCGTCGAGGGCCGCGCGGCCACGGAGCGAACCGGACACCACGCTGGCGATCGACGCACGCGCCGCCTCCGGCGTCCAGGGGGCCGTGGGTGCGGCGGGGGGTGCCTGCCGCTGCTCCGGGACCGGCCGGTGGAGAGCTCCCGGGGCCGCTTGGCGCCGGTTCCGCCGCCGGGGCAGACCGGCGGGTGTCTCGCGCGCGGGAGGCGCACCCGGTGCGGCCCGGACGGAGAACTCTTCGTGTGCGGCGGGGTCGTGCTGATCCTGCTGGCCGTGCTGGTCGTGCGTCCGCGCGTCGACGTCCTCCGGCGACCCGCCGGGAACCATCGGCTGCCGTACGGGGACGGCCGCGGGCTCAGGATCGGCGGCCTGCTGCGGCGGAGCCGTCTGGATGCCCGCCCGGTGGGATCCCGTGAGCCGCGAGGGCGGTTCGGTGAGCAGACGGAACGGCACGAACGTCACCGCACGCGTGCCGCCGTAGGCCGAGGCCCCGCTCAGCTCCACGTTGAAGCCGAGCTCCCGGCTCCAGCGGCCCACGCAGGCCAGGCCGAGGCGCGGCACCGCGCCGAGGCGGGCCAGGTCCTGGTCGTCGCGGAGCTGGCCCATCGCCCGGTGCAGCACGTCCGGCGGCATCCCGAGCCCGGCGTCGTCGATCTCCAGGACCGCTCCGGCCCCCACCTCGCGGATGGTGACGACGACTTGGGAGCGCGAGGGGGAGAACACCGTGGCGTTCTCCAGGAGTTCGGCGATGGCGTGCATCAGCCCCTCCACCGCGGGCGGCACGGCGTACAGCGTCTGTCCGCCGTGCACCTCGATCCGGCTGTACTCCACGATCCGCGACTGCGCGCCGCGTACGCAGTCGTACAGCGAGACCGGCCGTGTCTCCCTGCGGGCGGGCCAGATCCCGCACATGACGAGGAGCGTCTGGGCCTTGCGGGTCATCTGTGCCGCCGCGTGGTCGGCCTTCATCACCTCGCCCATGAGGTGCGGGTCGTCGATGGAGCGCTCGACCCGGTCGAGCACCTGCTGCTGCACGGTGGCCATGGCGTGCATGGTGCGCGCGACGGACTCGAACGCGGCCTGTACCGAGTCGCGCAGTCCGCGCTCGCGGCGCACCGCCTCGTCCGACCCCAGGGCGACGGCCACGGCGGACAGGGCCCGCGCGAACTGCTCACCGGTCTCCGCGGGCGCCGCCAACGGCCCCGGCACACCCTCAAGGCGCTGCCCGGCGCGTACGCGCTCCGCGATCGCCGGGAGCCGCACACCGGCGAGGTGCGTGACCTCGGCCTCCCGGGCCGCGGCAAGGCGCTCCTGCCGGGCGCGGTCGGCCCGCTCGGCGGACAACTGCCGCACCAGCAGCAGCACCCAGGCGAGCAGCAGCACCGCGACCGCGGCGCAGCCGCCGGCCAGGACCTGCCGCCACTGCGCCGCGGCATCCAGTGCGGCGAGCACCGCGCCCGCGATCGCGAGGACCACGGCCATCAGCCAGACCACGGCCTCGCGGCCCACGGACCCGCGCCTGAGACGGCTCACCACGCCCCACTTGCCCCGGCGATCCTGCACACCTTCACCACGACGAACGAACCCTCCCCGAACGCACCGAACTCCCTTACGAATGGGGAGCGTGGCGATCTTAGGTCAACTCGGCCTTTTCTGGCTGGCCGTTCGGGAAGCTTGCCTTCCGGCGCGCGGGTCCCTGCCCAGGGTTGGCCGAAATTACTGCCCGGTAAGGCGGCATCGGGCAAGGAGAGTTGCCGGGTCGGCGGTATCCGGACGCGGCACGGTCCGGCTGGGCGGCGGCTGCTTCCCCCGGTCGAGCCAGGCCTCCATGGCCGTGAAGGCGGAACGGTGGCAGGGCACCAGAGGCCGCAGCTTGTCGGGGAACGTGTCGACGAGTGAATCGACGTGCGTGCCGCCTTCGACGCGGTAGTAGCGGAACAGGCCGCCGCGGCCCGCGCCCCGCACCATCTTCGCGTAGACGTCCGAGTCCTTGCTGATGGGCAGTTGGACGTCGAGGGTGCCGTGCAAGGTGATCAGCGGTTTGCCGATGCGTCCGGTCAGGGCGATCTTCCGCACGGCGTCGCGGACTGCCCGCGGCCGGGACGCGTACGCGTAGTCGGCGTCGCACGCCGGTGTCCCCGGTGCGCAGAAGGGAGTTCCGGCCTCGGTCGCGCCGTCGTAACCCGGGTCGAGCTCCTCGCGGTAGATCCGCTGGGTCAGGTCCCAGTAGACCTGGTGGTGATAGGGCCACAGGAACTCCGAACCGGCGGGGAACCCGGCAGCGACCATCTCCTGACGGGCCTTGTCCGCTCCTTCACCACCCGCAGCGTAGGTCGGATAGGCGCGCAGCGAGGGCGGCAGGAAGTCGAGCAGATTCGGCCCCTTGGTCCGCCACAGCGTGCCTTCCCAGTCCACTCCCCCGTCGTAGAGCTCGGGGTGGTTCTCCAACTGCCAGCGCACCAGGTATCCGCCGTTGGACATGCCGGTGGCCAGCGTGCGCGCGGGAGGCCGGTGGTACCGCTGGGCGACCACGGCGCGGGCGGCGCGGGTGAGTTGGGTGAGGCGTGTGTTCCATTCGGCGATGGCGTCGCCCGGCTCGGCCCCGTGCCGGTAGAAGGCGGCGCCGGTGTTGCCCTTGTCGGTCGAGGCGAACGCGTAGCCCTGGGAGAGCACCCAGTCGCCGATCGCGCGGTCGTTGGCGTACTGCTCACGGACGCCGGGTGTGCCAGCGACCACGAGGCCGCCGTTCCAGCGGTCGGGCAGGCGGATGACGAACTGGGCGTCGTGCTTCCAGCCGTGGTTGGTGTTGGTCGCCGAGCTGTCGGGGAAGTAGCCGTCGATCTGGATGCCGGGCACGCCGCGCGGTGTCGTGAGCCCGGCGGGCGTCAGGCCCGCCCAGTCGGCCGGGTCGGTGTGGCCCGAGGAAACCGTCCCCGCGGTGGTCAACTCGTCGAGGCAGGCGACCTCTTGGCGTTCGGCGCCCGGCACCTTCAGCCTCGCCGATGACCCGCAGTGCCCTGCGCCGCCGCCTCGATCTGCGCCGGGCTGTCCGGCGGCGGCTGGAACCGCGGCGAGCGTGACGAGCAGCGCCGTCAGGGCGAGGGCGCTGCTGCGTCGGGGCGGATCGGTGGCGGGCACGGGTTCCTCCGGGGGTGGGCGTGAATGCGTACGGCGGTTACTGAGCGGGGTCGATCAGGGGCAGGCGCCGTCGGCGATGACGTAGTAGCCGGTGGGCGACTCCTTGAGGGTGTGCGTGACAGCGGTGTTGTAGAGGCCCATGTTCTGGTTCGAGCCCTTGGCGTAGGCGTAGCCGCCGCTGGTGGAAGCCCGTCCGGCTTGGACCTGCTGGTAGTTGTTCGCTTTCCAGCACTTGGCGGCGGAGCCCGTGGTGGAAGCCGTCACCTGGGACGACCGCGCCCCTTCCGCGCCGTCCGGGCCGCGGGCGGCCACGCTGTACGTGTGACTGCCGCCGGGGCTGAGGCCGGTGTCCGTGAACGGAGGGCCGGTCGGGGTGGCGACTCGGGCGCCGTCCCTGTAGACGGCATAGGACGCGGCGTCGGTGACGCTGTTCCAGTTCAGGGTGACGGAGGTGTCGGTCGCGCCGGTCGCCGCCAGGCCGCTCGGCGCCGGCAGACCAACGGGGTCGGGGGCGGAGCCGTCCAGGCCGAAGAAGCCGGTGATCCAGTGGCTGGAGCAGATGGAGTCGATGAAGTGCGCCGTGCCGGTCGCGCCGCACTGCTCCGCGCCCGTCCCTGGGTCGACCGGGGTGCCGTGGCCGATGGAGGGGACCCGGTCGACTTCCACGGCGACGGCGCCGTCCGTCCCGAGGTACTGCTCCCTGCGGGTCGAGTTGGGGCCGATCGTGGAAGTACGGTCCGGGCTCTGGTCAAGGCCGTGCACGGCGGTCCACTGGTCACGCAGCTCATCGGCGTTCTTCTTGGCGACGGTGGGGTCGTTGTCGCCGTGCCAGATCGCCACCCTCGGCCAGGGACCCGTATGGCCGGGGTAGGCGTCACGGACGCCTTGCGCCCACGCCGAGGGGGTGCGGTCGACGCCGGGGCTCATGCAGCTGTACGCGGACAGCACGTCGTCGGCACAGTCGTACGGGAGGCCCGCGACCACGGCGCCCGCCTTGAACACGTCCGGGTAGGTCGCGAGCATCACCGACGTCATGGCGCCACCGGCCGACAGACCGGTGGTGTACACCCGCTCCGTGTCGCTGCCGTACGCGGAAGCGGCATGCGTGACCATCTGGCGGATCGAGGCCGCCTCGCCCTGCCCGCGTCGCGTGTCGCCCGGCTGGAACCAGTTGAAGCACTTGCTGCTGTTGTTGGCGGACGTCTGCTCGGGGAAGACGAGCAGGAATCCGTGCCGGTCGGCGAATTTCACCAGGCCCGCGTTGTCGGCGTAGATCTGCGCGCTCTGGGTGCAGCCGTGCATGGCCACCACCACGGCGGGGTTCGCCGCCAGGGTCGTCGGCCGGTACACGTACATGTTCAGACTGCCGGGATTGGCACCGAAGTTGCCGACCTTCTCCAGGGCGACGGCCGCCTGTGCCGAGGGCGGCGGCGAGAACACCGCTCCGGCCACGACAAGGCCCACGACGGCGGTCAGCCGCCCGAAAACGCGGCGCCACCTCCTCGCACCGCGGGAAGGCGGCTCTTCGGGCACCTGACTCAAAGGTCTCTCGTACGACGGCATGGCGGCTCCCGACGGAGGGTGGCGCGGTCTCCGGGGCGGATCACGCGACCCCAGAGCCCGTCCACACCTGCCGCGGTCCGGGACGGCCCGCTGCGAGCCGGGACACTGGGGTGCAGGCAACCGTAGGAGTCGCCGGAGCGGGGCCAGAATGGCGCGGGGAGCCACAACGTCACCAACTGCCGCTGGTGTCCGACCCGTTGTCACCTCACCCCGCCCGTGCTAGGGGGGCCGTGGACATCGACGGCGCCCCGGTCAGGGGTGAGTCGCGGATACCGCCGCGTGCGCCTCGGCCCGCAGAACGTCGGCGTCGGGCTGTTCGCTCGCCCAGGCGACATGGCCGTCGGGGCGGATGAGCGCGGCACGCACGGTGGACCAGGCGGGGCGTGGGTCGGGCCGGTGTGCCGTGTGCGTGACGATGTGGGGAGTGGAGGGCGGTGCCGGGGTGCCGGTGAAGTGCAGCAGGACGTGGCGGCCGGTCCGGAGCAGTGTGAAGAGGTCTGTGCTGTTGGAGAGTTCGAGGTTGGGTGCGCGGTGACCGGTCAGGGAGTGGTGGTGTGCGGGGGCCGGGTAGGTGACGGCCAGTGCGGAGAGTCGTTCGGCCAGGCTTCGAGAGAACTCGGGGACGGTGGCGATGAGTTGGCTCAGGAGTGCGCGCAGGTCCTGGCCCTCCGCCGAGTAGGCGTTCATCAGGGCCGTCTGGGCGCGGGTGCTGCGCAGCAGGTCGGCGCCGACCGGGTGGCGTTCGGAGTGGTAGCTGTCCAGGAGCCCGGCGGGGGCGGTGCCTGCCACTGTGGCGGCCAGTTTCCAGCCGAGGTTCGTGGCGTCCTGGATGCCGACGTTGAGGCCCACGCCTCCGGCCGGGTAGTGCATGTGCGCCGCGTCGCCCGCGAGGAGGACGCGGCCCTTGCGGTACTCGGCGGCCTGGCGGGTGGCGTTGCCGAACCGGGAGAGCCAGCGCGGGTCACGCATGCCGAAGTCGGTGCCGGCGATCCGGGTCACCTTGGCGCGCAGCCCGTCGAGGGTGAGTTCGCCGGGGTGGCCGGCACCTGTACTTTCCGGGTCACCGCCGACGATCCGGTGGATGCCGCCCGGCAGCGGGACGATCATGACGCCGCCGGTCGGGCCTGACATGGCCGGCACCGCTTCCTGCGGCGGATTGTCCAGGACGACGTCGCCCAGGAAGCCCCAGGTGGTGGCGTCGTTGCCGGGGAAGTCGATGCCCGCCGCCTCGCGCACGGTGCTTCGGGTGCCGTCGCAGCCGACGAGGTAGTCGGCGCGCAGCGCGTACGGGCCGTCAGGGCCGGTTGCCTCAACGCTCACCCCGTCTTCGTCCTGGGTAAGTCCGGTCACTTGGTGCCCGCGCCGGATTGTGGCTCCGACCGCATTCGCGTTCTCCTCCAGTAGCTCCTCGGTGCGGGCCTGCGGCAGGGCGAGTGTGAAGGGGTAGGGGGTGTCGAGGACCCCGAAGTCCATCCTGTCGTCGAGCCCGCCGAAGTGGCCGCTGGGGATGCGCCGCCCCTCCGCGAGGAAGGGCTCCAGCACGCCCCGGGTGGCCAGGGCCTCCAGTGTGCGCGGATGGATGGTGAGGGCCTTGGAGTGGGGATTCCGCTCGCGGCGAGTCTCCAGAACGGTGACGGGTGTCCCGCCCAGCCGCAGTTCGGCGGCCAGCCACAGCCCGGTGGGGCCGCCTCCTGCGATGACTACGTGCTCATGCTCCATGACAGCTCCTCAAGAATTTCTTGGTCACTGACCAAGACGGGGTGCGCCCAGTAGACTAGGTCGGTGACCAAGAAGCAAGCGGAGAATCTCGCCCGGACTCGGCTCGACCCCGCGACGGTGGTGCGAGCGGCCCTGGAACTGCTGGAGGAGAAAGGCGCGGACGGGCTCTCGATCCGCGGCATCGCGGACCGGCTCGGCGTCCGGATGAACACCGTGCTCTGGCATGCGAAGACCAAGGCGCGGCTGTCGGAGTTGATGGCGGACGCGATCGTGGCCGGGGCACCGGTGGACGGACTGCCCGAGCCCTGGGAACCACGGGTCCGCGAACTGCTCCACCGCTACCGCCGCGCCCTGCTGGCCCACCGGGACGGGGCCAGGATCGTGGCCGGTACGTACGCCGCCGAACCCGCCACGCTCCGCTTCGCCGACCTGATGACCGAGGCGCTGCTGGCCGGCGGTCTCGCGGAACGCGAGGCGGTCTGGACCGGCTGGAGCCTTGTCTACTTCACCCTGGGGCTGGCTCAGGAGGAACAGGCGCTTCCTGACGCGATGGGTCCTGCATTCGCACGACGGCTGGACACGGGCGAATACCCCTCACTGTCCCGAGCCGCCGCGTACTTCGAGGACACCTCCTTCGACGAGCGCTTCGACTACGGGCTCTCCCGCATCCTGGGGGTGTGAAACGGAACGGCGCCCCAACGGCCCGCTCTCCACGCTCGACGGGGGCCCGGCGCTCGGCCGCTCCAGAGGCGGACTGACCAGCAAACCTCCACGGGGCGGCCCCCAGAAAGGTAGAACGGCGATGCCCGGGGCACTCGTCGCTCCGGACGCAGGCCGCCGACCGGTCTGGCCCACTTATGAGGCCCCACCGGCACCGCGGAGGTGCGGATCACCATGCCCACACAACAGCCCATTACCGCCGGCGTCGACGGCTCACCCGGCAGCCTGGCCGCCGCCGACTGGGCCGCGGGCGAGGCCATGCGCCGTGACCTGCCCCTGCGTCTGATCCATGCCAGTGAGCCGCCCGGGGAACGCGGCCGGTTCCAGGGGAGCGACGCCGCGGCCCGTCTGCAGACCGGCGCACTCGAGCGCTCCGTCCAGCAACTCTTGTCCCTTTACCCCGAGTTGGAGATCCTCGACGAGCAGGTGAGCGGTTCACCGGCAGGGGCGTTGCTGGCGGCGGCCTCCTCCTCCGCTCTGGTCGTCATCGGAGCGCACGGCGCCGGCAGACTCAGCAATGTCATGGTCGGCTCGGCCGCGCTGGCCGTAGCCACCCGCGCCTCGTGCCCCGTCGCTCTGGTACGGACGGCGGAGGACCCCGAGGACAAGCACCGGGACGCGGCGGACCGCCCGGTCGTGCTCGGACTCGACCTCGATCGTCGCGGCGACGAGCTGCTGGAGTACGCCTTCGACGCCGCGGCCTCCCGCAAGGCGCCTCTCCATGTCGTGCACGTGTGGACCGCCCCCTTGACCGAGGATTCGGAGGCCATCGACCCCATGCCCGACAAAGAGCGCCTGATGGCCTCCGAACTCGGCTCATGGCGACGGAAGTTTCCCGGAACGCACGTTGACCAGAAGCTCGTGCACGACGCGGCCGGCCATCACCTGGTCGAGGTGACCTCGACCGCCTGCCTGCTGGTCATCGGCCGCCTCGTACCCACCGGGCCGCATCTCGGCGAGACCGCGCACGCGGCGATCCACCAGGCCAGGTGCCCGGTCGTCATCGTCCCGCACAACTGACGGGCTAGCCGTCGAGCGTCGCGGGACCGTACCGCGCGGCGGGTGCCTCGGTCGTGAGGGCCCAGTAGCGGTCGCCGTAGGACCAGTGCCACCACTCCGTGGGGTAGTTGACCAGGCCCGCCGTGGCGAGGGCCGCGGTGAGGGTGCGGCGGTTGCGGCGGGCGGCCGGGGAGATCAGGGCGCTGTCCATGTAGCAGGCGCCGTCGCTCTCCTCCGGGCTGGCGTTCACCGGGGTGCCGAGGTCGAGTTCGGTGCCGGACGCGCTCCGCAGGGTGAGGTCGACGGCGGCGCCGGCGACGTGCGGGCCCACCTCCGGCGGTGAGAGGGAGCGGCTCGTCTGCTGATGGAGGTAGGCGTCCGACCAGTCGGGGTTGGCCTTCCTCAGCTCGGCGGCGTACTCCTCGAAGTACTGGATCTGCAGGGCCAGCGGCCGGTACCCCTCGGTGACCAGGAGGCGCAGGCCCTCGGGCAGCAGCCGGGCGGCGCGGGCCAGGCGCCAGGCCACGCCCTCGCGGAGCTGGGCGTAGGCACCGGCCGCGTCGGCGAGGCGGTCGTCCACGTCCACGAAGGGCAGTTGGCGCAGGTCCACGAGGGCTTCGCCGCAGTCGTGGACCGGGATGCCGACGACTCTGGGATCGTTCATGAGGATGATCGACGACATGATTGCCCCTTCGTGGCGACGGCGGCGGGCACAGCTCCGGGGACGGGCTGCCGCCCGCCCCCGAAGTCCCCTCCGTGCCCTGGCAGGGGCTCTACGCGACGAGCGGCCCACACGACCGACGGTGTCGGTGGTGTGGGCCGTACGAGGCATCAGTGGCCTTCCCCCGTGCTTCCCCCGTTGAATTCCGCTGAGTCCCCCGTTGTTTCCTGCGATCCCCCGATGGCGTCGGCGTGTTCACCCGCCGACAACCACAGAGTGACGCAGCCCGCTGTAAATTCTCTGCAAGTCCGGGACAAGCGGATTACAGGCCGCCCCTTGAAGCGCCCTCAGAGCCCCGGCTCGTTCCGTTCGCGCGCTTCGTACGCCGTGAAGACCTCGCGTGCCTCGGCGCGCAGCGCACCTGCCGCCGCCCTGTCCCCCGCGGCCTCGCGCGCCGCCGCGAGATCGCGCAGGGTGCGGGCGCGGGGCAGGGGAAGCCCGAGGTCGTTCCAGAGCGCGGCGGCCGTGGTCAGGTACTGTTCCGCGGTGTCGAGGCGGCCCGTGGCGAGTTCGCACTCGCCGAGGGTGCGCAGGCCCAAGGCCTCGCCGAAGCGGTCGCGTTGGCCCCGGCAGATGTCGAGGACCTGGCGGATCTCGGCCTCCGCTTCGGCCGAACGCCCCAGCCTGATACGGCACTTGGCCCGCGCCTGCATCGCGTACGCGAGCATGAGCGGATCCCCCAGGGTGCTCAGGAGGTCCACCGCACGGCTGGAGAGTTCCTCCGCCGCCTCGTACTCGCCGAGCGCGCGATGGACCAGGCCGAGCGAGCGCAGCGTGAGGGATTCGCCGCGGCGGCTGCCGAGCCTGCGGTAGGCCCACAGGGATTCGTCGAGGAACGCGCGGGATGCGGCGAAGTCACCGAGTTCGAGCTGGACGGATCCGGCGTAGCGGCAGGACAGGCCGAGGCCCGGGTCGTCGTGGAGTTCACGGAACCCGTCGACGGCGCGCACCAGCGTCTCCTGCGCCGCGCGCAGCTGCCCCGCTTCGCGCAGGGCGCTGCCGAGCCCGGCGAAGGCGGCGGCCTGTCCGCGTATGTCTCCGAGTTCGGCGCAGAGCGCGGCGGCCTGCTTGAAGTAGCCCTGCGATTCGGGGAACCGGTCCTGTTCGTAGCGGAGTTGGCCGAGACCGATGAGCAACAGGGCCTCCCCCGCCCTGTCCTCGGCGCGGCGGGCGGCGGCCAGGGCCGCGTCGTGCGTGCGCCACCAGGCTTCGAAGCGGTTCCCGACGGTGTACGCGGAGGAACACAGGGCCGCGGCGGCTTCGCAGGAGAGGGTGTGCAGATCGAGGGCGGCCGCGCGCTCGACGGCGGCGGCGATCGCGTCGGCCTCGGCCTCGAACCAGGCGGCCGGGTCGGCGAGTGCCCTTTGGGTGGCTTCCGGTCCGACCGGGCGGACGAGTTGCCGCAGGGACCCGGCCGGGGATCCGTTCGGGCTGGTGGAGTCCAGGAGCCCGCGGTGCAGTTCGACGGCGCCCGAGGGTGTGGCGGACGCGGCGAGGCCGGTGAGCCAGAGCCAGGCGCCCAGTGCGCGGCCGACGGCGGCGGCCCGTTCGGCGGGCGGGTCCTCGGCGTCGGCGCGTTCGGCGGCGTACACGCGGACCAGGTCGTGGGGCCGGTAGCGGGGCTGGCCCGCGCGGTCGACGCCGGTGCAGTGCAGGAGCTGGGCGTCGATGAGCTGTTCCACGACACGGTCCGCGTCGGCCTCCGGCACGTCGAGCAAGGCGGTCACCACCCACGCGGCGACATCGGGCGCGGCGAGCAGACCGAGGCGGCGCAGGGCGGTGCGGGCGGGGGCGTCCAGGGCCCGGTAGCTCATGCCGAGACCCGCGCGCACCTCCAGGTCGCCGACGGCGAGTTCGTCCAGGCGGTGGTGTTCGTCGGCGAGCCGGTCGGCGAGCATGCGCGCGGTCCAGTGCCGCCGGGTGGCGAGGCGGGCGCCCGCGATCCGGATGGCGAGCGGGAGCCCGCCGCACAGTTCGACGATGCGCCGGGCAGCGTCCGGCTCCTCCCTGACACGCCGCTCCCCCGCGACGCGGCCGAGCAGCTCGGTCCCCGGCTCCGTGTCGAGCACGTCGAGATCGGTGCGGTGGGTGCAGGGCAGGGCGCCGAGGCGGGCCCGCGCGGTGATGAGCACGCCGCAGGTGGCGCTGCCGGGAAGCAGCGGGCGCACCTGGGACTCGCTGGCCGCGTCGTCGAGCACGAGCAGGACGCGGCGCCCGGAGACCAGGCTGCGGAAGAGGTCGCGCCGCTCGGCGTCCCCGTCGGGCGGATCCGCCCCCAGGGCGTAAAGGAGGCGTCCGAGGACTTCACCGGGCGCCACGGGATCGGTGGCGCCCCGCAGCTCGGCGTACAGCTGCCCGTCCGGGTACGCGTCGGCGACCTGGTGCGCCGCCCGGATGCCCAGCGTGGACTTGCCGACGCCGCCGGGCCCGGAGAGCACGACGACCGGCATGGCCTCGTGGGGGCCCGACAGTGCGTCCCGCACATCGGCGAGCTGCGCGTCCCGGCCGGTGAAGTCACCGATGGTGGGCGGCAGGAGGGCCGCCACCGGGACGGCGGCGGCCTCCCTTGAGCCGGGGCCGGGGGTGTCCGCCGCGGTGGGCAGCAGCTCTTCGTCGGCCCGCAGGATCGCCTCGTACATCCGTGTGAGGTCGGGGCCGGGATCGATACCGAGCTCCTCCGCGAGTACGGCGCGGCCCTCCGCGTAGATCGCGAGCGCGTCGGCCTGGCGTCCCAACCGGTAGAGGGCGAGCATCAGTTGGCCGCGCAGCCGCTCCCGGGTGGGGTGCGTGGCGACCAACGCGGTGAGTTCGGCCACCAGTTCCGTCTCGCGGCCTGTCTGAACCAGCTCCGCGGCGATCCGCTCCTCCAGGGCCGCCTGCCGCGCCTCCTCCAGCTGGTCGGCCATGGCCCGCAGCGTCTCGCCGATGCCGCCGAGCGCGGGGCCGCGCCACAGCGCGAGGGCGTCCCCCAGCAGCCGGGCGGCCGCGACATGATCCCCTTCGGCGGCGGCCTGCCTGCCCTGTACGGCGAGGCGCTCGAACTCGACGCGGTCGACGAGGGTGGCGTCCGCGTGGATCAGATAGCCGGGCGGCCGGGTCTCGATGGCGTCGGCGGACAGCGCGCGACGCAGCGCGGAAACGTACGACTGGATCAGGGAACGCGCCGTGTCCGGCGGCCTCTCGCCCCAGATGGCGTCGATCAGCGCGTCGACGGACACCACGCGCCCAGGCTCCAGGAGCAGCGCCGCGAGCAGGGCCCGGGGCTTGGGTCCGCCGAGGCTCAGCCGGCGGCCCGCGCGCCACGCCTCGACCGGGCCCAGTAAGCGGTAGTCGGTGTCCGTGTCCAAGCCCGTCTCCATGGGTCCTTGCCCCGCGCCGCCCCCACAGCCCCCGCTCCTGATCGGCTGGTCATACTACGTCTGCCCGCTGTCAACTGGCGTGCACACCAAGGGAATCAGGCCATACGCCGGCGGGGCGCCGCGCGGGCTCGGGCCGCGGGGCTTCAGCCGGGCGCGGGAGGTCCCTTGCGGGGAGAAGTGCCGTCGCCGGGGGAAGGGTCTGCCGCACCCGGCGTGTCCGGCGTGTCCACGGCCGGCGCGACCGGAACGCCGCCGCCCTGGAGGCGCTCCAGGTCGGCGGACCGCACCTGGATGACCACCAGGGCGATCAGCGCGGCGACGACGGCGAAGACGGCAGCGGCGATGAAAGAGCCCGAGATGCCCGAGGCGAGGACCTCATCGCCCCAGCGCCCCGGCAGCTCTCCCGTCCTGCGGAACTCCAGCTGCTCGGCCCGGGTCGCCTCCGCCATGAAGCGGGGGACCTGGTCCGTGGCCTCGTTGCGGCTCGCCGTGCCGAAGACGGTGACAAGGACGGACAGGCCGAGCGAACCGCCCACCTGCTGGGTGGCGTTGAGGATGCCGGAAGCCGCTCCGGCGTCCTGCGACTCCACACCCGACACCGCCATCAGGGTCAGCGACACGAACTGCATGCCCATGCCGAAGCCGAAGACCAGCATGGGCCCGAGGAGGCTTCCCATGTACGTGCTGTCGACATCGGTCAGCGTCAGCCAGCCGAGCCCAGCGGCGGCCAGCACGGCGCCCACGACCATGAAGGGTTTGGGCCCCCACTTGGGCAGCAGCTGGGAGGCGAGTCCCGCGCCCACCGCGATGATCGCGCTGACCGGCAGGAAGGCGAGACCGGCCCGCAGCGGGCTGAAGTTCAGGATGTTCTGCACGAACAGCGTCAGGAAGAAGAACATCCCGAACATGGCGGCGGCCAGGCACAGCATCATCCCGTAGACACCGGCGCGATTGCGGTCGCGGAACATCCACAGGGGCGTGATGGGCTGCCTCGACCGGCGCTCGACGGTGAGGAACAGGCCGAGCAGTACAACGGCCCCCGCGAAGGCCCCGATGGTCACGCTATCGCTCCAGCCGTCCTCGGAGGCGCGGATGAAGCCGTAGACGAGCAGCACCATGCCCGCGGTGGAGGTGAGCGCGCCGAGGATGTCGAAGTGTCCCGGGTGGCGCTCGGACTCACGGATGTAGCGGGGCGTCGCGAAGGCGATGAGCAGGCCGATGGGGATGTTCACGAACAGGACCCAGCGCCAGTCGAGCCATTCCACGAGCAGTCCACCCGCCAGCAGTCCGATCGCGCTGCCGCCCGCCGAGACAGCCGCGAACACGCCGAACGCCCTGTTCCGCTCGGGTCCTTCGCGGAAGGTCGTGGTGATCAGCGAGAGCGCGGTGGGCGAGGCGATGGCGCCGCCGACGCCCTGTAGCGAGCGCGCCGCGAGCAACTGCCAGGATTCCTGGGAGAGTCCGCCGAGCAGCGAGGCGAAGACGAAGAGAAGGACGCCGAACATGAAGACCCTGCGGCGTCCGAGGATGTCGCCGAGGCGCCCGCCGAGCAGGAGCAGGCCGCCGAAGGTCAGCGTGTAGGCGTTGATCACCCAGGACAGGGTCTCGGTGGAGAAGCCGAGCGAGGTCTGGATGTGCGGTAGAGCGATGTTCACGATGGTGATGTCGAGGACCACCATCAGCTGGCACGAGGCGATGACGAGGAGTGCGATACCGCTGCCGCTGCCCCGCTTCGGGGAGGCGGCAGGATCTGAGGGTGTCGTCCGAGAGCCCGTCATGGGATTGCTGGCGTGTCAGGCAGGCAGTGCGTGTCAAGCAGGCAGTGAACGGAGGCGTTCACTGATCCAAGGCTAAGCCCGGCCGCCCGGGCCCGCCATTCGTTCGCTGGGCGCGGGGACGCGTGGACGCTGGGACTCCGGACTAGTCGGCACCGTTCGATCGGGTCGGGGGTGGAGGAGGCCCGGCGAACAGGTGTGAGGGCAGGATCGTCCGTGAGTCGACTCTGGCGGCGTCGATCTGCTCCTTGAACAGCTCACGGGCGTCGGTGAGGTCCGCTCCCTTCAGGTTGGCCCCCTCGAGCGTCGCGTCTCTCAGGTCGGCCCCGTTGAGTGTGGCGTCGCGCAGGTCTGTGTGCGTGAGCGTCGTCCCCGCCATGAAGGTCCGGGTGAGTGTCGCTCTGACCAGGACGGCACCGGTGAGTGTGGCGCGCCTCATCTTGGCGTTGGTGAGCGTCGCCTCGGTCAGGTTCGCGCCGGTAAGCGTCGCGTCGGTCAGATTGGCCCAAGTGAGAGCCGCCTCGCGCAAGTTGGCGTTGCTGAGCGTCGCTCCCCCCAAGTACGCCTTGGTGAGTGCCGCCTTGAACATCTGGGCGTCGGTGAACGTCGCCCCCTGGAGGTTGGCTCGGGTGAGGGTCGTTCTGATGAGGTCGGCGCCGGTGAGATCGGCTCCTTGGAGGTTGGCGCCGGCCAGGTGAAGTCCGTGGAGGTCGAGGGGCTCGCGCGGATCTACGTGGGTGCGGGACTCCGGGCGGGTCAGGGCAGTGAGTGCGACCTGGATGTCCGCGGCGGGCTCGTCGGGGAGCGGCTCGGCGGGGAGCGGCTCGGCGGGGTCGGGTTCCCCGCTGCTCGAATCGCCGGCCGAGGCCTGGGGCGTGCGCGTACGTGGGGCGCTGTCCCGGAGGAAGTGACTGAGGACGCGGGCGGCATCGGTGGCTTGCTCGGGGGCGTCCTGAACGATCTGCTCCAGGGCGAGGATGCCGCCTATCCGGACGTAGAGCTTGTCGGATCCCAGGCGCTCGAGGGCCTTCGTGAACCGGTCAGTGACCTGCCCACGGTGGTTGAGGCGATAGGTGCGGGCCGTGTAGAGCAGTGCGATTCCGGCGCCGAGGGCGGCGATGCACGCCACCAGTGCGGTACGCAGACCGGTGACCAGGGCAGCCGATCCGGTGCCCTCACCCACCGTCTCCTCGTCGATGTACCGGGAGTCCATGACGTAAGGCGCTTTCCAGACCAGCCAGGGCAGTCCCACGCACAGCCCCGCCGCGGCTGCTGCCACCAGGAGCCAGGCTCCGGCCCGACGTGCTCGGCGTATCCCGCGTGCCCGACTGCGGCGCGCGCTGAGGGTGCTCTTCATGCATCCGTACATGCCCAATGCCGGTGTGGCATGCGCCTAGTGGCGTGCGACTAGTGGCACGCGACCAGGGCGCGTCCTGTCCATCTGACCGGCTGAGCAAAACCAGGTGCGACCGGTCGCCGCGGCGGTGTGAGATGCGGGACATGACGATCGTTTTGAACGAGCCCGGTGTTGACGGGTTGACCGGGGCCGTGGGTGCCCTCCGGGAATGGCAGGACGACCGTACGCCGCTGCAACTCCATCCGGGAGACCTCGGCTGGGCCTGGGCGCTGGGTGCAGAGAAGCTGGCTGCGGAGGTCCGTACCTGGAGCGTGGACGGGCGGATCGTTGCCGTCGGATTCCTGGACGGAACTGATGTGCTGCGCCTGACGACCGCGCCGGATCTGCGACAGGACGGTGAGCTGGCGCGCCAACTCCTTGTGGACCTCGATGATCCGGAGCGCGGGGTCCTGCCGCCCGGGAAGGTCGGCCTGGAACTCCCCAACGGCGCCCTGCTCCGCGAGGTCCTCTTGGAGGCGGGCTGGATTCTGGACGAGCCGTGGACGCCGCTGCGCCGCGACCTCGCCGAGCCGGTGAAGGACTCCGGCCTGCGCATCGAGGTGGCCGGTCCGGAGACGGCGGGGGTGCGGACCGCAGTGCACCGCTCGGCGTTCGGCGGCCAGAAGTTCACCGAGGAGGTCTGGCACGTCCTCGCGGCCGGGCCGGTCTATGCCGACGCCCGCTGTCTGATCGGCTACGACGACCAGGACAACGCGGTGGCCGCGGCGACGGTCTGGTCGGCCGGGCCCGGCAAGCCCGGTCTGCTGGAGCCGATGGGCGTGCACGCCGACCATCGCGGTCACGGCTACGGGACGGCGATCAGCATCGCCGCTGCGGCGGCGCTGCGTGAAATGGGTGCGTCAAGCGCACTCGTCAGCGCGGAGAGCTCGAACACTGCCGCCGTCGCCACCTACAAGGCGGCTGGATACCAGCCGTCGTCCGAACGGCTGGACGTCAGCCGAGCCGCCTGAAAATGATCAGGCGGCGGCGTCGGACAGGCCGCGTCGTGGCGGGATCACCGCCAGGTCATCGACGGGCTCTTGTGGAAGGTACGCACGGATGCGCCGTGGCGGGATCCGCCCCAGTGGCATGCGACTACTCGCACGGACGCGAAGGGGTGTGTGAGCCAGGCCACCTCGGTCGGCCGATTACTTGATCGCTTCCCGCCCGTCTTATGGGCAACAGCACTCCGAAAGACGGGACGGCATCACCATGACCGAAGCCACCAAGGGCCCTGCCAGCTACTTCCCTTCGATCGAGAAGAAGTACGGGCGCCCGATCCCGGAGTGGAAGGACCTCATCCGTTCCTCGCCGCTGACCAAGCACATGGAGCTCGTCGGCTGGCTCAAGACCGAGCACGGCCTGGGCCACGGCCATGCCAACGCCCTGGTCGCGCACACCCTGGCCGAGGCCCGCGCCGAGTGAGCCGCCGCTACCGGCTCAGCCCGGCGCCTCCCTTTCCCTTGCGGCGCCGGGCGAGCCGGTGGAAGGCCTTCGGCGTGCTCCGCGGGGCGGGCAGGGCGCCGGCGACCGCGTCGGCCAAGAGCGTGGTGACGGTCTCGGCGGCGCAGGTGCGATTGGCGCCGATGCCGCCGCTGGGCCCCCGCTTGATCCAGCCCACCACGTAGGTGCCGGTCCTTCCGGTCACCCGGCCGCCGTCGTGCGGGACGGTGCCGGTGCTCTCGTCGAAGGGCAGTCCGGCGACCGGCACCCCGCGGTAGCCGATCGCGCGCAGCACCATGTCCGTCCGTATCGTCCGCTCCCCCGACGCCTCCGCGACGCGCACGCCCTGGACGGCTTCCTCGCCGAGCATCTCCACCGGAGCCGAGTGGAAGCGGAGCACGATGCGCCGCCCCGGAGCGGGTGCTTCCGCCCAGTCGACGCGGTCGCGCGTGACGCCTCGCAGGAGTGCCGCCTTGCCCTTCGGGTCGGTCGCCGGACCGGCCTCGTCGATGGCCTCCGCGGTCCGGGGGTCATGGTCGTCGACGACCATGACCAGGCCCGGGACATGCTGGAGGGCGAGCAGTTCGGACTTGGTGTACGCGGCGTCCTCGGGGCCCCGCCGTCCGAGCAGGACCACCTCGCGCACCTTGCCCGCACGCAGCGACGCGAGGGCGTGGTCGGCGATGTCGGTGCGGGCGAGGCTGTCGGGGTCGGCGAGCAGGATCCGGGCCACGTCGAGGGCGACGTTGCCGTTGCCGACGACGACCACGCGCTCGGCGGACAGGTCGACCGCGTCCTGCGCCGCGTCCGGGTGGCCGTTGTACCAGGCGACGAACGCCCTCGCGGAGATGCTTCCGGGCAGGTCCTCGCCCGGCACGGCCAGCGTGCGGTCGGCCGAGGCGCCCACGGCGTAGATGACCGCGTCGTGGTGTGCGGCCAGCTCCTGCGCGGTGACGTCGGTACCCACGTCGAGCCCGAGGTGCATCCGCACCCTCGGATGCGTGTGGAACCGTGCGAACGTGTCGCCGACCTTCTTGGTGGCGGGGTGATCCGGCGCCACGCCGAAGCGTACGAGGCCGCCGGTCACGGGCAGCCGGTCGATCAGCGTGACTTCGGCACTGGTGTGCAGGAGCAGGTCCTGGACCGCGTACATCCCGGCCGGTCCCGTGCCGACGACGGCGACCTTGAGCGGCGCGAAGTCGGACGGCAGGACGCGCGGGAAGGTCGGCTCGTCCCAGGCGTGGAAGTTCGGCCCGTCCGGGGTGGGTTCGGGCGTCCGGTCCGCGTAGTAGGCCGCGTTGATCGTCGCGTACTCCCGCTGTGCGAGGGGCAGGCTGTCCACCGGGAAGATCGCCTCGACCGGGCAGGCGTCGGCGCAGGCGCCGCAGCCTATGCAGGTCGTCGGATCGATGTGCAGCATCTCCGTGCTGCCGAACGCCCTTTCCTGCGGCGTCGGGTGGATGCAGTTGACCGGGCACACGGCGACGCAGGTGGCGTCGTTGCAGCAGGTCTGGGTGATGGCGTAGGAGGTCATGTCGTCGGCTCGACTCGCTCGGGTCAGGTGAGGCCGGCTCAGGGAGGCCGGCGCAGATCAAGCTGGCTCAGGTCAAGCTGGGTCAGCTCAAGCTGGGTCAGATGAGGTTGGCGCGCTTGTAGAAGGCCAGCGCCGGCTTGGTGAGCAGCCGGGAGGAGGCCAGGAACTCCATCAGGCCCGAACAGCTGGACCGCATCATGGACTTGTGGTGTTCGTTGGCCTTCGCCTCGGCGATGGCACGCTTCTCGTCGAGCCCGGCGTTCGCGTACACCTTGCGGTTCACCATGCTCGTGACGATGACGTACGACGCGATGGCGATGACGAACGCGTTGAGCTGGCGGCGGACCCGGCCCGTCCCGGCCATCCGCTTGGTCGTCTGGTCGCGGGCGAACTTCATGTGCCGCGATTCCTCGACGACATGGATGTTGTTGATCGTGCGGACGAAGGGCACGACGCGCTCGTCGCGCATCCAGTCGCGCTGCATGACGTCGAGCACCTCTTCGGCCACCAGGATCGCGGCATAGGCCGCCTCGCCGAAGGCCAACGTCTTGAACGCGCGGCCCAGTTCGACGGCGAAGCGGTGCGGCCGGTAGGCGGGCGCGCCCAGCTTCTGGGCGCCGCGGGCGAACATGATCGAGTGCCGGCACTCCTCGGCGATCTCGGTGAGCGCCCACTGCACCTCGTCACTGGCCGGGTTCTTCGCGTACACGTCGCGCAGCACCATTTGCTGGAGGATCATCTCGAACCAGATGCCCGTGCTGGCCACCGAGGCGGCTTCCTGCCGCGTGAGCTCCTTGCGCTGGGCTTCGGTGAGCTCCTGCCAGTACGCCGTGCCGTACAGGGAGCTCCATTCCGGGCTCGCGCCGTGGAAGTCCCGGTCGAGCGGCGTGTCCCAGTCCACTTCGGTGGCCGGGTCGTAGGCCGACACGGCGGCCGAGTCGAGCAACCGCCGGGCCACGTCGTCCTCTTCGGGGCGGTCCTGCGAGGTCGGCCGAACAGTGCTGCTTGCCATGCTGCGGCTCCTTGACTCTGATGCGTACGTTCTCTTGTTCGCTCAGGCAACGGACCGGGGCGCCGTCCCGCAACGCGCCGCGGCTCGCTTGTTAGACAGACCGTATAACAAGGGAAGCGGCGATCCTACCCCTGAGTAAGAACTGAATCTGCGCAACTTCTTGCAGCAACTCCCCCGCACGATCTCCCAGTTGTTGAAATTTCTTGCAGAAAGCCTTGACGCGTACATGTGCGGGCGGCAGGCTCCCTCGAAATCCCCCCACGAAGGAGCCGCACCATGCAGCACCGATCCCGCCTCCTTGCCACCACGTCGGCCGGCGTCCTGGCCGCGGCCGGACTCGCGACGTTCGCACCCTGGCAGTCGCAGGCGACGCCGCCCGGCGAGAAGACGGTCACCGCCACCATGTTCGAGCGGCGGTACGCGGACGTGGGCAAGGCCTGCACCGAGCAGCTCGGCCCGTCCGGCTACGGCTACGTCCAGGTGTCGCCCGCCACCGAGCACATACAGGGTGAGCAGTGGTGGACCTCGTACCAGCCCGTCAGTTACAAGATCGCGGGCCGTCTCGGCGACCGTGCCGCCTTCAAGAGCATGGTCGACGCCTGCCACCAGGCGGGCGTCAAGGTCATCGCGGACGCCGTCATCAATCACATGGCGGCAGGCTCGGGGACGGGCACCGGGGGCACGCGGTACGGCAAGTACGAGTATCCCGGCCACTTCCGGGACGCGGACTTCCACACCTGCCGTACGAGCATCAACGACTACACCAACCGTGACAACGTCCAGAACTGCGAACTGGTGGGCCTTGCGGACCTGGACACGGGCAGCGACGCGGTGCGCGGCACCATCGCCGCCTACCTCGACGACCTGCGGTCCCTGGGCGTGGACGGCTTCCGCATCGATGCCGCGAAGCACATGTCCGCCGACGACGTCGCCGCCATCAAGGGCAAGATGGGCGACCCCGGGTTCTGGGTCTCGGAGGTGATCCACGGGGGCGGCGAGGCCGTCCAGCCCGACGAGTACACCGGCATCGGGGACGTCGACGAGTTCCGCTACGGCGGGCACCTCAAGAGCGCCTTCCAGGGCGGGAACATCGCACAGCTGAAGTCGGTCGCGGACGGCAAACTGGGCAGCGGCTCGGCGCGTACGTTCGTCGACAACTGGGACACAGAGCGCAATGGCTCGACGCTCACCTACAAGGACGGCGCGACCTACGCCCTGGCCAACGTCTTCATGCTCGCGTCCCCCTACGGCTCACCGAACGTGTACTCCGGCTACGAGTGGTCCGAGAAGGACGCGGGCCCGCCGAGCGGCGCGGACGGCTGGACGAACACGCACGCCCAGCAGGCGATCACCGGCCTGGTCGGGTTCCGCAACGAGGTGGGCGCCGCCGAGCTGACCGACTGGTGGGACAACGGCGGCAGCGCCCTCGCCTTCGGCCGCGGCGACAAGGGCTTCGTAGCTCTCAACAACGGCGACGGCGAGCTGGCCCGGACGTTCGCGACGTCCCTGCCCGGCGGCACGTACTGCAATGTCGCCAAGGCATCCCCGGACAACTGCGAGGGCAACACGATCACTGTCGGGGACGACGGAAAGATTGAGACCACCCTGCCCGCCCGCAGCGCCCTGGCCCTGCATGTCGGCGCGAAGACCGGCTGACCTAGACCAGCCGGAACACCGGATGACGTACCGACTCGGCGGCGAACTCCTCGTCCGTCGAGTCGCCCGTCACGTCGAAGTAGGGGCGGGTGACGGGCACTTCGCGCCAGTACTGGCGCAGAACGGGGACGCTCTCCTCGGGGCCGAGCTCGACCACGCGCACGGTCTGCGACTTGCCGCCCCTGCTGAGGTCGATCTGCCCGGCCGCGCGGGCGTTGCGTACCCAGTTGCTCACCCCGTAGGCGCCGACGACCCAGCGCTCGCCGCCGGCCGACATCACGTCGACCGGGGTGGAGAACAGGCGGCCCGACTTCCTGCCGCGCACGGTCAGGATGTACCGGTAGCCCTTTCCGATCCCGAACCGGGTCATCGTCCGGAACACGCCGTTGATCAGACGCGTGCCGAACCCGACGCGATACGTCTTCGCCATCAGCCTTCTTCCTGTTCTGCGACCGGCGGTTACCGCGCGGCCAGCAACTGAGCCGCGCCCTGCCGGGCTTGGCGCGCCGGTTCGGGTGAGCCCGAAATGGCGGCCGCGGTCATGGCCCCCTCCGCGAGCAGGACCAACGGGCCGACAGTCTGCCCCGATTCGCCCGCGGCGGCCACAAGTCCGGCCATGTAGTCGTGGAAGGCGCTCTTGTGTGCCCGGACGGTGTCGGCCACCGCCTGGTCCACGGCACCGAGTTCGCCGAAGGAATTGATGAAGGCGCAGCCCCGGAAGTCCGGCTCGGAGAACCACTCGTAGAGCCAGTCGTAGACCGCGAGGACACGCTCCGTCCCTCCAGGACGTGCGTCGGCGTACTCGGCGAGTCGTGCCCGCCAGTGGCCGTCCCGGCGTTCGAGCCAGGCGCGGACCAGCTCCGACTTCGAGGGAAAGACCTGGTAGAGGCGCTTGAGCGAGACGCCGGATGCCGCACGCACCTGGTCCATGCCCACGGCCTGGATGCCACGTTCGTAGAAGAGCTCGTCTGCGGCGTCGAGCAGTCTGACTTCCGCTTCGGCGCGATCCATGAAAGCTCCCGACAGGGGTGAGAACGTACGTTCTCCCAGGCTACTACGGGGCCAGGCACCGTTGCACCATTGCGCGAGAACGACCGTTCTCCTATCGTGGTCGACCTCAACGGAGAACGACCGTTCTCCCCGCTGTCGTACTTGAGGAGCCAGCCATGACCACCCGACCCCCAGTCCCGCCCTTCACCCAAGAAACCGCAGCCGAGAAGGTCCGCCTCGCCGAGGACGGCTGGAACTCCCGCGATCCCGAGAAGGTGGCCCTCGCCTACAGCGAGGACTCCCGCTGGCGGAACCGCGCGGAGTTCGTCACGGGGCGCGACGCCATCGTCGCCTTCCTCTCGCGCAAGTGGGCCCGGGAGCTCGACTACCGCCTCATCAAGGAACTGTGGGCGCACGACGGCAACCGCATCGCGGTGCGCTTCGCCTACGAATGGCATGACGACTCCGGCCACTGGTACCGCTCGTACGGCAACGAGAACTGGGAGTTCGACGACGACGGCCTGATGCGTGTCCGGCACGCGTGCATCAACGACCTGCCCATCCAGGAGTCCGACCGCAAGTACCACTGGCCGCTCGGCCGCCGCCCCGACGACCACCCCGGCCTCAGCGACCTGGGCCTGTGACAGTGGCCCAGCGCCTCAGGAGCAGCGGAAGCAACGCGCACTGTACGGCGACCGCGGCCCAGAACAGACCGGCGCCGCCTGTGCGTTCGGCCAGCTGGTAGCCCTCGCCTCCGGCGATGCCGCTGGCGAAGGCGCCGATGCCGGCCGCGAGCCGCTGGTGGCCGAACACGACCGCCGGTGCGCGGGGCGACCGGGCGAGGGCTTCGAGGTCGTTCTTGAAGAAGAGGACGATCTCACCGAGGCAGACGAGCAGGGCTCCGGCCAGAATCGCGGCACGGTTGCCGATGGCGAGCGTGGACATCCCCGCGGCCATCGCGCCGAAGCCGAACCACAGGGCGCGGACGTAGGGCAGGCGCGCGATCCAGTCCGAGAGGAGGGGTTGCGCGACGACGAGCAGAAGGGCGTAGAGCGCGAGGACCAGGCCGTAGTACGTCGTCGATGTGCGGGGCACCGCGTACAGCGCAAGGTAGTGCTGGAAGAACATGAAGACGTACAGGCTCAGCACGGTGGTCGCGAAGGGCAGCACTGCGAACCCGGAGAACACCCTTCCCCGGTGCGGAGGTTGACCCTGACCGGCGGCCCCGGTGGTCTGCCCGTCGTCGGGGCCCTCCGTGGGCAGCAGGGCATGGCCCGCGGTGATCGCCGCGAACAGCGCGGTCACCGCGGTGAAGAGTCCGGCCGATGCGCTGAGGACGATGGGCGCCGCCGCCAGCGGTCCCAAGGCGATGCCCGCGTTCAGGGCCGAGCTGCTCGTGGACAACAGCAGGGGGCGCTGCTCATCATCGGCCTCGTGTATCAAGTAGGCCTTGTTCGCGGGCAGATAGAGCGCGGCGCCGACGGACACCAGGAAGAGGGCGAAGACGGCGGCGGCCGGATGGCGCAGGCCCGGCAGGAAGCAGGCGAAGCCCGCCGTGCGGATCACCAGGGCGAGCAGCATCGTGCGTCGAAGGCCGATGCGCTCGGAGACCGCGCCGCCCACCACGCCGCCCGAGAACTGCACCAGCGAGGCGACGGCGAGCACGACGCCGACCGTGCCGAGCCCCATGCCGAGCCGCTCGTGGAGGAGCACCGACATGAAGGGCAGGACGGCGAAGCTGCCCAGCGGGATCAGGAACGATCCGGCAAGGAGGAAGCGTTGCGGCCCGGTGAGCCGCGCGAGGCCGGTTCGCAGGCGCCCGCGCGGCTTCCCAAGGAGTGTCACTCCGGGGCGTCGGCGGCGACGAGCGAGCGTATGCTCCCGGCCGCGCTCAGCGCACGGTGCAGGGCGAGTTCGGCGGTCGCGCCCTCGGCAAGGACGATCCCGGTGCAGCCGCGCTGATCGCTCACGTGCTCCAGGCGGTCGCCGGGGGCCGCGGTCGGGTACCACTCGGGCGAGCCGGGGAAGGCGGAGAGGCCGTCCACGCCGGTCCATCCGGTGAGGGTGCCCGGCCGGTCGGGGTAGACGAGGACGAATCCCGTGGCGGGGCCCGTGGCCGCCGGTGCGTCGAGCAGGGCGGGGCGCAGGCCGAGCGCCACGGCGACCATCGCGTCGTACACGTTGGTGCGCAGGGCGCGGCACAGTGCCTCGCCGACGAGCGCGCCGCCGATGCGCCGGTTGATCTCGACGAGCTCCGGTCCTTCGGCGGTGAGGACGAACTCGACGTGTGCGAAGCCCGCGTCGTGTCCCGCCGTCTCCAGGACGCGCCCCACCCACTCCTCGATCAGGGCGAAGTCAGGTTCCGGCAGGGCCACCGGGAAGGCCGCGGCCTCCTCGCGGACGGACGGCTCGGGAGACATCTGGCGGCTGAGCACGCCCAGGAGCTTCGTCTCGCCCGCCCAGCTGAGCGTCTCCGCGCTGTAGACGGGGCCGGCGAAGAAGGGCTCCGCGAACAGCCCCCCGGAGAAGGGACGCCCGGCAGCTTCGCGGAGAGCGGCGTGCAGTTGCCGCTCGTCGCGGACCAGCCAGACGTTACGGGAGGAGGTGCCCGCCGAGTCCTTGAGGACCACCGGCAGGCCGATCTGCCGGAGCACCTCGTCGGCCGCCGCGGGCTCGGCCGGGATCGTGAGGGCGGGGCCGCGGCTCAGGTTCTGTTCGTGCAGGAGGTTGCGCACCCGGGACTTGTCCCGCAGGAGGCGGACCGCGGCCGGGTCGGGCCCCGGCAGGCCGAGCTGGGCGGCCAGGTCCGCGCCCGGCACGCTCCAGGTGTCGGTCGAGTTGATGAGCCCCTTCAGGCCGGGCACCGCTGCCAAGGCCGTGGCGGACGCGGCCGCGTCGTGGGTGTCGACGTCCACGATGTCGAGCGCGCCCGGTGCGATGCGGTCCAGTTCGTGCCGGTAGACGGCTCGGTTGCCGGTGAGCAGGCAGAGCCGGTGCCCGGCGGCGTCGGCCGCCTCCACAAGCCGTCCGAGGCCGAAGGTGAGTGCTTCCAGGGCGGCGATGGTCACGATGCCTTCCCCTCCATCTCGTGCTGCTCGTGCTTCTGGTGCTGCTCGTGGTTCTGCTGTGTCTCGTACCTCTGGTGCTTCTGGTGCGTCTCGTGTTTCTTCGTGTGTACGTCGTAGCTGCGCCGGTTCCACTCCATCGCCGACCACGGCAGCGCGAGGTCGGTCAGGTCCGTGATCTGGTGCGGCTTGAGGGTGCGGGGGTCGAGGGCCTCCTGATGGCGGGCGAAGACCCGCTCGGTGTAGCGGTGTCCCGTGTCGGCGCCGATCACCAGGTGCATCCGGTCCGGGTTGCGTGCCGCCTCCCAGCCCGCGACGAGGTGGGCCGCCCCGGTGGACAGACCGGCGAACACCGCGTGGGCGCGCAGCAGATCGACGGCTCCCGCCATGGCGTGCCGGAAGTCCACCCAGTGGAGGGTGTCGTACAGATCGTGGCGGACGTTGTCGAAGGGGATCGAGCTGCCGATCCCGGCGATGATCGCCTCGGGATCACTGAAGTCCTCGCTGCCGAACGTGACGCTGCCGAACGGCTGCAGCCCCAACAGCCGCACCTCGCACCCGCGTTGGCGCAGCGGCTGGACGAGCCCTCCGGTGGAGGCGCCGGTGCCGACGGCGCCGACCACGGTCAGCGGGGCGTCGGGCAGCGCGGCGTCGACCAGGTCCGCGAACTCCTCGTAGCCCGCGTAGTGGACGCCGTCGTGGTACTGGCGCATCCAGTGCAGATCGGTGCGCTCGCCGAGCAGTTGGCGTACGCGGCGCACCCGCCTCTCCTGGTCGAGCCGCAGGCTGTCGGAGGGTGGCATCTGGTCCACCGTGGCGCCGAGGATCTCCAACTGGGCCCGCATCGCGGCGTCGACGGTGGTGGAGGCCACGATGTGGCAGCCGAGCCCGTAGCGGTGGCAGGCCATGGCGAGGGCGAGCGCGTAGATGCCGCTGGAGCTGTCGACGAGGGTCTGGCCCGGCCGCACGGTGCCGCGTTCGAGGAGGGTGCGGACGGCGCCGAGCGCCGCGTACACCTTCATCGTCTCGAAGCGCGCGAGGACGATGTTGTCGGAGAGCCGCAGCAGGTCGGGGGCTTTCATCGCGTCGGTGATGTGCCCGTGGACGGTGGCCGCGGGGGCGGCAGGAGCGGCGGGGGCGGCGGGGGCCGCTGCCGCGCGCAAGGGGGTCATCGGCCCACCGACCGGAGGTAGCCGCCCAGGCGCTCCGCGCCCTTGACGTTGCGCGGGCCGCTCACGGCATCGCCGTACGACATGACGAAGAAGCGGCTCTCCTTCACGGCCGGGACCGACTTCAGGCTGTCGAGCGACTTCAGGTAGGCGATCTTCTCCTTGGCCGGCTGGTCGGCGTAGTCGATGATGACGATGACCTCCGGCTTCGCCTTGATCACGGGCTCCCAGCCCACCGTCGTCCAGCCCTTGTCCAGGCCGTCGAAGACGTTCGTGCCGCCTGCGGCCTTGATGATGTCGTTCGGTGCGGCATGGCGCCCGGCGGTGAAGGGCTGGTCGGTGCCGGAGTCGTAGACGAAGACCTTGGCGGGGTCTCCCTTGGCGGGCCAGGTCTTCTTCAGGGCGGTGACACGTTCCTTGAGGTCGGTCACGACCTTCTCGGCGCGCTTCTCCACGCCGAAGATCCGGCCGAGGTTGTCCAGATCCGTGTAGAGCGCCTCGAGCGGCGTGACGTCGACGCTCTTGTCGCCGTAGTCCCAGCACGTCTCGGTGTGCAGATAGCTGGCGGCCCCGACCTTCTCCAGGAGGGCGGGCGTGATGCCACGCTCCTCGCTGAAGCCCGAGTTCCACCCGGCGAAGACGAAGTCGGCCTTGGCGTCGGCCACGATCTCGCGGGTGATGCGCTCGTTGCCGAGGCGCTCCACGTCGGCGTAGTCCTTGCGCCAGGGCGAGCCCTTGATGGAGGGATCGCCGAGCTTGTTCATGACGTAGCCGCGCATCCGGTCGGCGAGGCCGAGGGAGAACATCTTCTCGGCGCCACTGACGTCGTAGGCCACCGGACGCTTGGGACGGGTGTACGTGACGTCCATGCCGCAGTTGGAGACGGTGACCGTCTCTGCCTTGCTCTTCGCCGTCGGCTCGACCTCGGCGCCGCAGCCGGTGGTCAGGAGCCCGGTCGTGAGCAGCACGGCGGCTGCCAGTGCGCGGGGCAGCGGTGGTCGGATCATGAGTGGGGTCCTTCTGACAGGGCGTCGGCGGGTGCCGGGGAGCCGGTGGGGGCGAGGTCGTAGACGAGTTGGGGCGTCCCGGTGCGGGGGTGGTGCACGACGGTGGCGTCGACGCCGAACACCTTGCGGATCAGCTCAGGGTTGAGGACTTCCGCCGGGCTGCCCGTGGCGACCAGGGAACCTGCGCTCAGGACGGCGATGCTGTCGCACGCTGCGGCCGCCAGATTGAGGTCGTGCAGGGCCGTGAGCACGGTGAGGCCCGATCCGCGCAGGAAGGAGAGGAGCTCCACCTGGTGGCGGATGTCCAGGTGGTTGGTCGGCTCGTCGAGGACCAGGACGCGCGGTTCCTGGACGAGGGCGCGCGCCACGAGCACGCGCTGGCGCTCGCCGCCGGAGAGAGTGAGCACGCTGCGGTCCGCGAGATGGGTGACGTCGAGGCGGTCCATCGCCTCTCGGCACAGGGCGCGTTCGCGTGCGGTGAGGGGCTGGTTGCCGCGTGCGTGCGGGGCGCGGCCGAGAGCCACGACTTCCCCCACCGTGAAGTCGAGTTCGGTGTGGCTCTCCTGGGTGAGCGCGGCGATCGACCGGGCACTGTCGCGCAGCTTGAGCGTTGTCAGGTCGGCACCGTCCAGGAGTACGGCTCCGGACGTCGGCTTCAGCGCCCGGTAGACGCAGCGCAGCGCGGTGGACTTGCCGCTGCCGTTCGGGCCGACGAGCCCGACGATCCGCCCTGCCGCCACCTCGATGTTCAGCCGGTCGACCAGAGCACGCCCAGCCGCCTCGACCGAGAGCTCCCGCAGTACGAGGGTCATCTACCGCCCTCCGAACAGATAGCCGCGGCGCCGCATCAGGACGACGAACACCGGTACGCCGATGAGCGCGGTGATGACCCCGAGCGGCAGTTCCTCGGGGGCGAAGGCGGTACGGGCGACGAGATCGACCCAGACCAGGAAGCAGGCCCCGGCGAGCGGAGCGACGGCAAGGACGCGGCGGTGCGTCGAGCCGACGAGGATACGCACGACGTGCGGCAGGACGAGCCCGACGAAGCCGATCGCGCCGCTGACCGCGACGATCAGGCCGGTGACCGCCGCCGTGAGGAGGAAGAGACGGCGCCGCAGCGCCTCCGCGTCCACGCCCAGGCTGGCCGCGGTCTCGTCCCCCAGCGAGAGGACGTCGAGGGAGCGGCTCTGGCGCAGCAGCACCACGACCGTCACCAGTACGGCACCGGCCGCGAGCGGCAGCGATTCCCAGGACGCCGAGCCGAGACTGCCGAGCAGCCAGAACAGCACGGTGCGCGCGGCCTGGCCGTTCGGGGAGAGGAAGACGAGCACGCTCATCAGCGCCTGGAACCCGTAGGCAAGCGCGACGCCCGTGAGGACAAGCCGCAAGGGCGTCAGGCCGAGCGGCCCGCGCGCGGCCAGGTACACGAGGACGGTGGCGCCGAGCGCGCCGAGGAACGCGGCGGCGGACAACGCGTAGACGCCAAGACTGGCGAAGACCCCGAACACCACGACCGCGGTGGCCCCGACGGAGGCACCGGATGAGATGCCGAGGACGAACGGGTCCGCGAGGGCGTTGCGCACCAGCGCCTGGATGGCGACGCCGACGACCGAGAGCCCCGCCCCGACCACGGCGGCGAGCAGTACCCGTGGGGTGCGCACGTGCCAGACGATGGAGTAGCCGGTCACGTCATCGGCCCCGATGCTGCCCCCGGTGAGGGCGGCGGTCAGGAACCGCACGACGTCCCCGAGCGGCACGACGGTCGGCCCGAGGGCGATCCCGGCAAGGACGGAGACGACCAGCGTCGCGGAGAGCACGGTCAGCGTGGTCACGAGCCGCCCACGGCCGGCCTTGCCAACCGTCGGCTCGTGGAGGTCTGCTTCCGGGGAGGCAGCCCCAGGCGACGCCTCTGTCGTGGCATCGGATGTGGCCTCGGTCATGAAGTCCCTTCACCCATCGGACAGTTCGAAGCGGTGTGGCCGCCTCTGCGTGGGCGGCACGATCCAGTAGTCGGCGGTCGATGCCGCCGAGTTCCCGGAGATTCACGAACTGCCCCGCTCACCGGCCGGGCTTGGTGCCTCTCACGATGAGGCGCCGCGAGTGATGGTCGTAGGCCTCACCGTCGAAGCCGCCAAAACACTCCACGCCGGTGAACCCGGCGTCCTCGAAGAGGGTGCGGAGTTCGGCCGCGCTGTAGAGGAAGGAGGTGATGGATGCCTCGCGCGCAATGCCGTCACGCACGAGCGTCCAGTCGGTCCGCAGCCGGGTCCAGCTGTCCAGGACGGTGTCGCGCTGCACCACGTACGCGCCGTCGAGTTCGACGATCTGCGGGCGGCCGATCCACCCGGCAAGCACTTCCTTGCCCATCACGTCGATGAACAGCTGCCCGCCGGGCACCAGCGAGTCGTACGCGTTGCGCAGCACTTGGACGTTGTCCTGCGGGTCGTCGAAGTAGCCGAAGGAGGTGAAGACGTTGAGCACCACGTCGTACGCGTCCGGCTCGACGTGGGTGAGCATGTCGGCCCGGATCAGGCGGACATCGACCCCGTCGTCCTCGCACACGGCCTGTGCCCGCTTGAGGAGCTCCGCGCTGAGGTCGACACCCGTGACCGTGTAGCCACGGCGCACCAGCGGCACGAGGTAGAGGCCGGGCCCGCAGCACAGGTCGAGCACGCGGCTACCCGCCGGGAATTGGAGCAGCGGCGAGCGCGCGACGACGTCCGCCGTCTCCGCCCGCCGCCGCTCGGAGAACATCGTCTCGGAGAAGTCGGACCAGAACCCGTCGTCCTCGTACCAGTGCATGCTGCCGCAACCTCGATCCAGTGAGCTGTTCCGGCCCGTACGCCGCGGCTGCGTGGGCGGCGCGGCGTACGGGACTTGCGCACCAGTGGTCGGCTGCGGGGGGCGTCTGGTTCCCGTTCAGTTCCCGGCGTTCAGGGGGATGCCGATCCGGAGGAAGGCCTGGAGGAACGGTGCAGGCGGGATGACGGGCGGCACGACGTGAGGACCGAAGTGGGCTATGAGTAGGCCAAGTTGGGGCGAGACGAACAGGCGCTGGCCGTGGATTTCTCTGGCCACGTAAGAGCCGTAGGGATCGAGTTCGCCTCCAAGCGCGCCACGGGCGCATGATTACCCGCGACCTTCCAGGGAAGATCTCGCGTGCATCTCAGCGAGTCGGAGGGGCTACTCATGAGCGGTACGTCACAGTCGCGTAATGACAGGACAGAGCCAGGGCCGCCGCCCGAGCGCGGCTCCGACGATCCCCCTGATCCCCTCGCCTCGCTACTGGCCAAGGTCGACAAGGGGGAACACATTTCGGCGCCTGGAGACAACACAGGCGGCGAAAACCGCGACCCCCATGACGAGGAATGGCGGGAACACGATCGCCACGGCCCCTATGCGCAGGGGCGTCGCCGAAGGAACTGACGCACAGGACAAAGTCCACGTCCCCGTCTGCGGCAGCGTAGGCGGGGACGTGGCGTGAGGGCTGCTCACGCGGGCTGGAGCGGGGCGGCCTGCAACTCGACGAGCAGACGGCTCGCGCCGGGCGACAGCTCCCCCGACGGGCACATGGGGCTCGACCATCTCAACCCAGTGGCCGACGCTCTCGACGTGAAGCGTCAGTTCATGCTCGCGCGGTGGAATCAGGGCGCCTCACCGGTGGGAGACCTGGACGCCTGCCAATCCCCCACCAGTTTCGGGACAGCCTGTCTTTAGGCGCCCATAGGCGCCCTCAGGCCCCGCTCGCCTTGAGCATGTCCTCGCGTTCGACGATCTTCACGCGCTCGCGCTCCTCCGCCTCGCCGAGGGCCTTCTCCGCGGCGTCGAGGCGGTACCAGCCATCCCACGTGGTGAAGCGGACGTTCCGGTCGCCGAGGAAGGCCTCGACTGCTGCCGGGTCGGGGGCCGTGGGCGTGTGCAGGCGGGCGTTTGCGTGGTCGTCCAGGAGGCTGGCGACCGTCTCGTTGGCGTCGCCCTTGGTGTGGCCGATGAGGCCCACGGGACCGCGGCGGATCCAGCCGGTGACGTACGTCGACTGCAGGTGCTCGCCGGTCTCCTCGATGACCCGGCCGCCCTTGTCCGGCACCGTGCCCGACGCGATGTCCCAGGGCAGCTTGGGCAGCTCGTCGGAGAGGTAGCCCACGGCGCGGTAGACGGCGCCGAGGTCCCACTCCTTGAACTCGCCGGTCCCCTTGACGTTGCCGGTGCCGTCGAGGGCGGTGCGCTCGGTGCGCAGGCCGACGACCTTGCCGTCCTCGCCGAGGATCTCGGTCGGCGACTCGAAGAAGTGCAGGAAGAGCTTGTGCGGACGGTCGCCGACGTCGCGGATGGCCCAGTTCTCCAGGGTCTTGGCCACCATGTCGGCCTGCTTGTTGCCGCGCCGGGTCGCGATCGAACCGTCGTCGTAGTCGATGTCCTCGGGGTCGACGATGACCTCGATGTTCGGGGAGTGGTCGAGCTCCCGCAGCTCCATCGGGCTGAACTTGGCCTGGGCGGGGCCGCGACGCCCGAAGACGTGCACCTCGCGCGCCTTGTTGACCTTGAGCCCCTCGTGGACGTTCGGCGGGATCTCGGTCGGCAGGAGCTCTTCCGCGGTCTTGGCCAGGATGCGGGCCACGTCCAGCGCCACGTTGCCGACACCGAGGACGGCGACCTTCTCCGCGTCGAGCGGCCAGGTGCGCGGGACGTCCGGGTGGCCGTCGTACCAGGAGACGAAGTCCGCGGCGCCGTGCGAGCCGTCGAGGTCGATGCCGGGGATGTCGAGCGCCCGGTCGGCCGTCGCGCCGGTGGAGAAGATCACCGCGTCGTAGAAGCTGCGCAGATCGTCCAGGTCGATGTCGTTCGGGTAGTCGACGTTGCCGAAGAAGCGGATCTGAGGCTTGTCCAGGACCTGATGCAGGGCCGTGATGATGCCCTTGATCCGCGGGTGGTCGGGGGCGACGCCGTAGCGGATGAGGCCGAAGGGCGCGGGCATCCGCTCGAAGAGGTCGATCGACACACCGGGCTCGACCGCCGCTGCGGATTTCAGCAGCGCGTCGGCGGCGTAGATGCCGGCCGGACCGGCTCCGACAACGGCTACCCGCAGAGGGCGAGACATGATCAGGTTTCCCTTCGAGCGAAGACATGGGGCTCGTGGGGAAGCCTAAACTAAGGCAATCCTAAGTTAGTACCCGGCCTTGACCTATGACCTCATAAGGACGGCTTATGGGGTCGCGAAGGTGGGGTTTGAGCCGCAGGTCGCACGCGGGAGCGGGACGCCAGGGAACCCGGGACACGGCCACCTCGTTGTCAACATGCCTTACGCGCAACAGAGTTGAGGCCGCTGAAGCTCCCACCCCCGCTCTCCACGGAGGCCCGGAACATGACCCGCGATCACCGGAATCACCCCCAGCCGTCCCGGCGCACCCTTCTCGGCGGCGCCACCCTCGCAGCCCTCACGGTGGCGACCGGCGCCGGAACGGCCGGGGCGGCCACCGCCACACAGGGCGCCACATGGCCGACCGAGTTCCCGCTCCCCGACGGCTTCCTCCCCGAGGGGATAGCCATCGGCAGACGGCCGTACGCCTACATGGGCTCGCGCGCCAACGGCGCCGTCTACCGCACCGACCTGCGCACCGGCCGGGGCGAGGTCTTCTACGAGGGGGCCGCGGGCATGGTGGCGGTCGGCCTGAAGGTGGACGACGACGGCCTGCTCTACATCGCCGGGAACACCGGGGTCGCGCGAGTCCTCGACACCCGCAGCGGCAAGCTCGTGGCCACGTACCAACTCACCGAAGCCGCAGGCCACTTCATCAATGACGTGGCCCTGCTCGGCGACCGCGCCTGGTTCACCGACTCCCGTGACAGCGTGCTCCACGGAGTGCCGCGCGGCGGCAAGGGCAAGGTGCGCGCGCTGCCGCTCGGCGGCGACTGGGTGCAGACCCCGGACGTGATCAACGCCAACGGCATCGTCGGCACCCCCGACGGCCGAGGCCTGATCGTCGTCAGCAGCTCCCCCGGCAAGCTCTACCGCGTACACCTCAAGACCGGGTACGCCACCGAGATCACGCTGGTCGGCGCGGACAACGTGGTCAACGGCGACGGCCTCCTCCGCATCGGCCGCACCCTGTACGTCGTACAGAACCGGCTGAACCTCATCAGCGTGTTCCACCTCGACGCCGAGGCGGGCACCGCCACCCTGCGCCGCACGATCACCGACCCCCGCTTCGACGTGCCCACCACCGCGGCCCGCTGGGGCGACCGTCTCTACCTCGTCAACGCCCGCTTCACGAGCCCTCAGGAGCCCGGGACGACGTTCAACGCCGTCGCCGTTCCCCTCTGAATCCCCCCCCGAATCCCCTCTGAAGCGCGGGCGGGCGGCACCCATTGCATGATCAAAAGCAGCGTCGGGTTAGCATATGAGCGCCGCCTAGCTCGAAAGATACTTCTGTGACTGTCAATGACGACTCGTTCACCAATTGGAAGCACCGCGAGGAGATCGCGGAGTCGATGATCCCGATCATCGGGAAGCTGCACCGGGAGCGGGACGTCACCGTCCTGCTCCACAGCCGCTCCTTGGTGAACAAGTCGGTGGTCAGCCTCCTGAAGACCCACCGATTCGCCCGGCAGATAGCCGGCGAGGAACTCTCCGTCACCGAGACGCTGCCGTTCCTCCAGGCCCTCACCACGCTCGATCTCGGCCCTTCGCAGATCGACCTCGGCCTGCTCGCGGAGGCATACAGGACCGACGACCGCGGTCTGTCGGTCGCGGAGTTCACCGCCGAGGCCGTCGCCGGTGCCACGGGCGAGAACAAGATCGAGAGCCGCGAGGGACGCGACGTCGTCCTCTACGGCTTCGGTCGCATCGGCCGCCTCGTCGCCCGCCTGCTCATCGAGAAGGCCGGTTCCGGCAACGGCCTTCGCCTGCGCGCCGTCGTCGTCCGCAAGGGCGGCGAGCAGGACATCGTCAAGCGCGCCTCGCTGCTGCGCCGTGACTCCATCCACGGCCAGTTCCAGGGCACGATCACCGTCGACGAGGCGAACAGCACGATCATCGCCAACGGCAACGAGATCAAGGTCATCTACGCCAACGACCCCTCCGAGGTCGACTACACGGCGTACGGCATCAAGGACGCCATCCTCATCGACAACACCGGCAAGTGGCGCGACCGCGAGGGGCTCTCCAAGCACCTGCGCCCCGGTGTCGACAAGGTCGTCCTGACGGCGCCGGGCAAGGGCGACGTCCCGAACATCGTGCACGGCGTCAACCACGACACGATCAAGCCGGACGAGCAGATCCTGTCCTGCGCCTCCTGCACCACGAACGCGATCGTGCCGCCCCTGAAGGCCATGGCCGACGAGTACGGCGTGCTGCGTGGCCATGTGGAGACGGTCCACTCGTTCACCAACGACCAGAACCTCCTGGACAACTTCCACAAGGCCGACCGCCGCGGCCGCTCCGCGCCGCTGAACATGGTGATCACCGAGACCGGTGCGGCCTCCGCCGTCGCCAAGGCTCTGCCCGATCTCAAGGCTCCGATCACCGGCAGCTCGATCCGCGTCCCCGTTCCGGACGTCTCGATCGCCATCCTGAGCCTGCGCCTGGGCCGCGAGACCACCCGCGAAGAAGTCCTCGAGCACCTCCGCGACGTCTCGCTGCACTCGCCGCTGAAGCGTCAGATCGACTTCACGACCGCTCCCGACGCCGTCTCCATGGACTTCGTCGGCTCGCGCCACGCCTCGATCGTCGACGCGGGCGCCACCAAGGTCGACGGCGACAACGCGATCCTCTACCTCTGGTACGACAACGAGTTCGGCTACTCGTGCCAGGTCATCCGCGTCGTCCAGCACGTCTCCGGCGTGGAGTACCCGACGTACCCGGTGCCGGTGGTCTGACACCGGCCCTGACACGGGCGTACGGCTCCGCGGTGGGCGGCAAGGGATTCCCTTGCCGCCCACCGCCGTTTCGCGCTCACCCACCCAGCAGCCTGCGCGCCCCGAGCGCCAGCGATATCTCCACCAGGTCGCCGACCCGGGTGAGGTTCCGGCCGGTCAACTGCTCGACGCGGCGAAGGCGGTTGAGGACGGTGTTGCGGTGGCAGTAGAGGCGGGCGCCCGCACGCTGCGCGGAGCCGTCGGTCTCCAGCCAGACGACGAGCGTGTCGAGCAGGAGGTCCCGGTCGGCGGGGTCGAGGGACCGTAACGGGCCGAGTACGCGCTCGGCGAGCGCTTCCGCCAGCTCGGGCGACGAGACGACGAGGGCGTCGGGCAGACGTTCGTCCAGGAGTACGGTGCCGCCGCTGCGGGGGCATGCGCGCAGCGCCGTGTCGGCGAGGCGGCGGGCGTGCGGGACGGCGGCCAGGCCCTCCACGGGTGAGCCGATGCCGGCGCGGGCCCCGGTGGGCAGAGCGAGGCCAGCGCCGAGTGCGGACAGTTCGGCCGCCGGGTCGCCTTCGGCGTCGCCGAGCAGGACCAGGGCGTACTGGGTGTCGGGGCCGGAGTGGCGCAGGGCCCGTGTCCCCGGCGGCAGGGTGAGGACGCACTCCTCTCCCGCCAGGGCGATCACGGCGTACCACCCGTCCTCGGGCAGGCCAAGGACTTCGGCGGCGGTGGGCAGATCGGTGAGGCGGGCGCTTCCGTCGAGGAGGCTCGCCGTCAGGAGCCGCATCCGGTTCTCGTGCCGCCAGGCGATGCGGCGCTCGGTGCGGCGGTAGGCGTCGGCGACCACGCCGCAGTGTTCGTCGACGAAGTTCCATACGTCCGTGGCGACATGGATGAGCAGGCGCATGTCGTCGGGGTTGCCGCGCGAGACCTCCTCGACCAGGCCCTGCCACACCATCGCCCCGCCGAGCCGGAAGGCGTGCAGCAACGCGTCGAGCGGCAGGCCCCGTTCGGCGCGCACCCCGGCGATCTGCATGGACGTGCGGTGGGCGGCCTCCCTGGTCTCCCCCGGCTGGAGGAGCGAGGTGACGCTGTACCGCAGGGAGCGGTGCACCTCCTGCCACACCTCGGTGGGGCGGGCCTCGATGTCGGCCCGGTAGGCGGGCTCCTGCTCGCGCAGTTCCGCGACGAGCCGGTCGGTCATCGCGGGCAGGTCCCTCAGCAGGGCGCGGGCCGCGCGGTGCAGTACGGCGACGGCCTCGGCGTCGAGGAGGGAACGGGCGCCCGGTGCGAGCGGGGCGATCGGGGCGATCGGGGCGATGGCGGGCACTTCGTGCAGGGGCCCGCCCCGTGACCGCAGGACGTGTGGCATGGGGCCTCCACGGGAAATGTGCACGCCGGATCTTCCTGACGCCCGAAGAATGGCATACCGCCCAGTCGGTACCTAGAGGTGTGCGGCAATCTCCTCATCACGGTCCGGCAACCCTCCGTCGCCGGCGAGCAGCCGGGACAGCTCGACGCGGGAGCGTACGCCGAGCGCGGCGAACACATTGCGCAGGTGGTGGTCGACCGTGCGGTGGCTCACCGACAGGCGCACGGCCACTTCACGGTTGGTGGCGCCCTCCGCCACATGACGGGCGATGCGCTGCTGTTGCGGGGTCAGTGCGGCGAGCGGTCCCGGTCCCGGTCTCGGTCCCGGCTCCCCCGCGACCGCCTCGCCCGCGGCGCGGAGTTCGCCGCGGCTGCGGTCCGCCCAGGCGCGTGCGCCGCACCGCTCGAAGCCGACCAGCGCGTCCCGCAGCGGGCCGCGCGCCTCGCGGGTACGGCGTCTGCGGCGCAGCCACTGGCCGAACAGCAGCTGCGTACGGGCGCGTTCGAACTCGCCGGGTGAGCGGTCGTGGTGCGCGAGGGCACTCTCGTACGCGGCGGCCGTCTGCTGCGGCGGGGCCAGCAGGGCGCGGCAGCGGGCCAGTTGGGCCGGAGCGAGCCGGTCCGCGGTGGACTCGGTCCAGCGGGTGAACTCGGCTGTGGCGCTGTGGGCCTCTGCTGTGCGCCCGGCCTGTACGGCTGCTTCGACGAAGCAGGGGACGGCCAGCATCCTGACGGCGAAGTGCCCGCGCCGGGGCCCCGGGGCGACCAGAGGTGCGAGGCGGGCCGCCGCGTCGCCTGGGCGCCCGGCCGCGAGATCCGCTCGGGCGACGGCCCAGACGGCGAGCGTGGCGGCCTGGTTGAGGCCGTGGGGTCCGGCGCCCTCGGCGGCGGCCGCCGCGTGCCCGGCGCAGGCCTCCGCGTCACCCTCCACGGACGCGGCGAGCGCGAGGACGGCGTGCAGGGAGGCAGCGACGTTGGGCTGCCCGGTGCGGTGCGCGGCCTTGAGCCCATCGAGGGCGTGGGCCCGGGCCGTGGTGTGGCGCCCCGCGCGCAGTTCTCCGTACGCCAGATGTTCGAGGGTGCGCGGCAGCAGGACCTCGGGCCCGTAGGCGCGTACGGCGGCCAGCGCCCTGGCGCCCGCCGCGCAGGCGGTCGCAACCTCGCCGACGACCAGGGCGGCGGCACTGGCACGCAGGAGCCCGGCCGGCCCGCCCGTCCCGGGTAACGCGTCCAGGCATCGACGCAGCAGGGCGTGGCCTTCGGCGGTGCGGCCGGAGAGGACCGCGCACATTCCGGCGCGGTACGCCTCCAGGGGCGGGTCGTCGGCGCAGGCGGGGACGCGCGCCATCGCCTCCCGGTAGGCCGCGGCGTCACCCATCGCCCAGGCCGCCTCCGCCGCGGCGATCAGCGCGTGGCGGGCCGGTTCGGGCGGGAGCAACGCGGCGGCGGTGAGCAGGGCCTCCCTGGCATCGGCGACCGGCCCGTCGGCGAGGGTCAAGAGTCCGCGCACCCGGTGGACGCCGCCGTGGGCGGGAACGGCAGCTGTGCGGGCGAGCAGGGCGCGGGCCCGGACGGGGTCCCCTGCCAGGCGGGCCGCTTCCGCCGCGTCGGCGAGCCGGTCGGTGCGCAGCGTCGTGTCGGCGGTGAGTGCCGCGGCGCGGGCCAGGGCGGAGGAACGCTCGGCGTGCGGGCGGGACGCGGTCGCAGCCGCGGCGAGGGCTTCGGCGAGCCGCGCGTCGTGATCCCCTGCGGCGCTGGCGAGTTGGACCAGGCAGGAGAGGCGGTCACGGCAGACGGCGGCGAGGCGGGCGTGGGCGGCGCGGCGGCGGGCGAGCGGGGCGCGGTGCAGTACCGCCCGGCGAAGGAGGGGGTGAGTGAAGTGGACGCGCCCACCCACTACGACGACCACCCCAGCAGCCTCAGCAGGCGCAAGCCCCACGGAACCACAGCCACCCCGCAACAACAGCTCAAACCCCGCACGCTCGGCTTCGCGCTCCCCACCCGCCGCAGCCCCCAGCGACAAAGCCGGGCCCACACCGGCCCCCTCAACCTCACGCACCGCGTCCGCCGCAGCCCGCAGCGGCGGAGCCAGCCCCTCCCCCTCCCCCTCCCCAACCCCCGCCCCCCGCAACACCAACGCCAGGTCCACCCCCGCCCCCTCAGGCTCATGCTCCCCGGCCGCCGCCGCGAGCAGCAGCAAGGCGCGGGTTGGGCCGGGGAGGTCGTCGGTGCGGGTGGCGTAGGTGGCTAGGACCTCTTCGCCGCCGGGTAGGGGGTCGGGGAGCGGGGTGCGGCCGGACAGTTGGCCGGGGGTGAGGGCCGCGGTGAGGGCGGTGAGCAGGCGCGGGTTGCCCGCGGCCTCGCGGATCAGCCAGGCTGCGACGACCGGGTCGACCGAGCCGCGGGTCAGCCCGTCGAGCAGGGCGGCGGCCGCACCGTCGTCGAGCGGACCCAGGCGCACCGTCGTGAGCCCTCCCAACTCCCCCTCCCTGGCGTGGTCTTCAGTGAAGGTCAGTAACACGGCCACGGGTCTCTCGGCGGGCAGGCGGCGCAGGTCGGCCAGGAGAGCGGACCGGGCCGCCGGGCGCCAAGTGTGCGCGTCGTCGATGCAGACCAGCAGCGGGCCCTCCCTCGGCAGCGCCGCCGGGGCCGTGGGCCGCACCGACGGGACCGGGTCGCAGATCGCCCGCGCGTACTCCACGAGCGCGGTGCGCCCGAGGCCGGGCTGCGCGACGAGGGCGAGCACGCCGCCTCGACCGGCCCGCAAGCGCCCCACCAGGGATTCCACCGCGGCGATCTCCTCGCGGCGGCCGTGCAGCTCGGGAGCCCTGAGCGCGCCGGGTACGGTCGTCGAAAGGGTCACGCCCGCACGTTACTTCCGCGTAACACAACCCGGAAGCCCCGCGTCCACCGCACTGGGCACACCACCAGCGGCAGCCTCGTCCGGGTGTGCGCGGGCACAGTCCGGGGGCAGGAGCCGGGGCGCGGCACGCGTCGTCCGCCGCCTGTCAGTCGGCGACGGACGACTGGCACCCATGACGGGTCATCAGGATCAGGAGCCGTGCGGGCAGTTGCCCCGGTACTCCTCGATCGTGAGGCTCGGCCTCGGCAGCGGGCACAGGAACTGCTCGTAGCGGGTGTCGTTGTCGATGAACCGCTTCAGCCAGGAAATGCTGTATTTCGCGATCGTCGTGTTGGACGAGTTCGGCGTGAAGTGGCTGGCGCCGTTGAGCTCCAGGTACGCCTTGTCCAAGGTGCTCGGCAGCGACTCGTAGAACGGCTCGGAGTGGGAGGACACGGGCGCGACGGTGTCACCGTCCGCACCGACCACCAGCGTCGGTGTCCGCAGCTCGGGCCAGGTCTTGTCGGAGTTCCAGCCGGTCAGCGGGATCGCCGCCTTCAGCGAGGTACGGCTCTTGGCGGCCTCCAGGCTGCCGCCGCCGCCCATCGAGTGCCCCATCACACCGAGCCGGGAGGCGTCGACGCGACCCCGCACCGAGCTCGACTTCGTCAAGTAGTCCAGCGCGGCCAGAAGTTGGCGTCCCCGGCTGTCGGGCTGGTCGAGGGTCGTGTTGGTGTCGATGGTGAAGACGACGAAGCCCTGGGAGGCGAGCCGCGGCCCGAGCCAGGCGATGCTCGACTGGTAGGCGGTGAAGCCCGGGGAGATGACGACCGCGCCGAAGGTGCCGTCGGCGGTGGACGTCGGGTAGTAGACCGTGCCGCCGCCGAAGCCGGACACGCTCAGCGACGAGACGCTGGTCTGCGAGACGGCGTACGAGCCGCGCGCGGCCTCGATGCTGGAGACGGTGGGTGCGGGGCCGCGCTCGTACGGGTTGTCCGCGGCGGCCTGGGCGCCGGGCGCGAGGCCGGTGCCGAGGAGTCCCGCGGTGGCGACCGCGGCGGCCAGAGCGGCCCGCATCACAGGGCGGGAGAAGACGTGCAGGCGCACGGAGGGGTCCTCTCGGTAGTGGCGGAGCCACCCGGGAGAGGAGGTACACCCCGGTGGAGACCGCCGTGTTCGTTGGCGGTCCCCACCGTGGCGGTGCCGACGGGGTGCCGACATCGGCGAAATCACCGGTGTCGCGCACGGATGCCGTCCGCCGGCACGGGGATGGCTGTCAGCCGCGCAGGGGGCCCTCGCACGTGTAGTGCGACGTCCCGGCGCGGCCGTTGGTCCAGATGTCCACCTCGCCGAAGGCGCAGTTCATGTCGGTGAGGTTGTTGTCGCCGCCCGCGGCCCGGTCGAGGATGAAGTAGTCGACGGTCTCGGACATGTCCTTGAAGACGAGGTCGGGGCTTGCCGCGTCACTGAGGTTCGCGGTGATCCGGCCGGTGCACACGAACCGCGGGCGGCCCGGCGCGCTGATGGAACGGCAATCGGGTGTGATGCCGGTCGTCGCGACGAACGAGGAGCGGACCTGCTCGGCCGTGCTGTCACGCAGCTGGTCGACGGGGACGTACTTGGTGTCGGGTACGAACAGGTCGTCGACGTGCGCGATCTGCTTGTCGAGGAAGGCGTCGTAGGCGCTCTGCAGCCCTGAGTCCCGGCCGAGGCGGTCGCGCCACGCGTCGAAGGCGCCCGGGTTGTCGGAGCGCAGGTGGCGGTACATCTCCTTGATCAGCGCGGGGCGTTCGGTCCACAGGAACTCGAAAAAGGCGCCCGCGTAGTCGTAGAAGCGGAAGCCGTCACCGTCGTAGGTGGCGTGCAGCAGCTGGTTCACGGTCATGCGCGGCCCGCCGCCCGCGGTGTCGTCGATGATGCCCTGGATCAGGGACTTGCGGACCTTGATGCCGTCGTCGCGCGTGGCACCGTCGAAGAACTCCGCCGTGCCCTCGTCCATCGCGGTCGTCCGGTCACCCTCGTACCACGGCCCCTCGCCGAAGAAGCCGGGCACCGCCCAGCGGCCGTTGAGGTAGTGCGTGTACTCGTGGCGGAACAGCTCCTCGAGCGTCAGCGAGGAGTCCTGGGGAACACGCCGCTGGTAGGTGTAGAAGGTCGCGCCCCGCTCGATGTAGACGCCGCCGTTGTCGGTGCCCATGCCGGTCAGCAGCGGATGGTAGTTCTCGTAGTCGGCGCGGGAGGCGTAAAGGACCGTGGTCAGGCTTGCGTTGGGGTCGCCCTTGAGCGGCTCCTGGGTACCGACGACGCGGTGGAACTGGGCCTTGACTTGCTTGCTCGCGTAGTAGAGCTGGTCGACGGTGGCACGGTCGAGGGCGGTGCGGACCTTCATTCCGCCCTCGTCGTACGTATAGGTCTGCGGGAAGACGCGGCGCTCGATGTCGTCCCTGCACACCTTGTACGGCTTGCAGGCCTCGAATTCGATCAGCCAGGTGACGACCTTCGCCCACGGCGCGCTGCCGTCACCGAAGTTGCGGGCGGTGGTGTCCAGGAGCGGGCCGAGCCCGGCGACGATCTCGGAGCGCAGGGCGTCGATCTGGCCCATGCGCCCGTACTCGCTCACCGCGTCGCGCACCACCCAGGCGTTGGGCTTGCCCTTGAGGTGGGTGTGCCCGGCGAACGCCTTGAAGGCCGCGCGATAGGAGGGGTCGGCGGCCACCGCGGCGCGGAAGGCGCTGTCCTGGTTGCCGGGGTAGACACCGAGGTAGTTCAGGGTGAGCGCGGAGAGGGCGGCGCCGGCCCAGCTGCGGTCCTGGGCGGTGTCGGGATGAGCGGCGTCCATCGTGGCCAGGACCCGCTTGACGAGCGGGAGTTGGTACTGGCGCAGACCTGCCGCACTGGCCGCGGTGAGTGCCTCGCGGAGCGTCTCGGCGTTGGAGCGGGTGACGTCGAAGGCGTGCGGGGCCGTACCGAAAGCGTCTACGGCGCGGCGCATGGCGGCCAGGGTCGCCGGGTCGGTGAGGTCGACCTCGTCGTGCGAGAAGCCCTGGTAGGAGACGGCGTGCAGGTAGGTGAACATCTCAAGGAGGTGGCTGCCGTTGGTGCCGTCGTGGGATGCGGCGAGCTGGGTGACGCGCTGGGAGACGGCCTGGATGTGCGCGGCCGACATGACCGGGGCGAGGCGCCGGTCCCAGTTCCAGATGAGCCCCCGCAGACACCCGTCGGCGGTGACGGCCGGATCGGCGAGGAAGTCGACGAACTGAGCGGGCGACAGGCCCGTGACGCCGTCGAGGGTGCACGGCACCAACGCCTTGCCGACGGTGGCGCGGGGCACGCCGGCCGTGACTTTCGCCTTGTCCGTACGGGGGCCGGGGACGCGGCCTTCGGTGAGTCCGCCGGGCGCCGGGAGCTTCCGGGCGGCGGGCTTCGGGGCCTTGGCGCGGCGGTCGACCCGGTCGAAGGGGCTCGGCGCCTCAGGTCCCGGCGCGGCGGGTGACGCGGTGGCCGGACGCCGGTCGGGCGCTGGGGCGTCAGCAGCGGCGGCCGGCGCGGCGGTGGCGCACAGCGTCACGGATATCGCCGCGGCGACCACGGATCTGCGCAGGGTGGTACGGGACTGGTGCACGACAGGCTCCTGATGTGTGGGAGGTGGGGCAGAGGTGGGGCAAGCGGTGCGTGCGCGCACGACGCGGCGGCCTTCTGCCTTAACTGCCAGGCAGCTGGGGCTACTTGAGGAGAGCGGGCCGCGCCATGTGATGCGTAACGTAGTAATGTGAAATGGTACTGACAACCCCTCAGACACGGGGTGAATCACAACTCCCTTGCCGCACCCGGGTGTTCACCCTGCTCGTGGGCTCTTACGGCGCACCGGATCCTGGGGTGAGAACAAGGTGACCTTGTACGCTGGTGCACCACTCGGGGCGGGCGCGTGGGCCACGGCCTGCGGGGCCACGAAGGGATCACCACCATGGGGCACCTCACACAGCGCACCCTCGTCACTCCCCGGGAGCGGTTGCGCGATCAGGTCGCCCACCATCTGCGGGCTGCGCTGATATCGGGCGAACTGAGGCCCGGCGAGGTCTACTCGGCGCCCGTACTCGCCGAGGACTTCGGGATCTCCGCGACGCCGGTGCGCGAGGCGATGCTCGATCTGGCCCGCGAGGGCCTGGTGGAACCGGTCCGCAACAAAGGCTTCCGCGTCACCGAGGTCAACGAACGCGACCTCGACCAGTACACCGAGATCCGTACTCTCATCGAGGTCCCGATGATCGGCCGTATCACCCGGTCCGCGTCACACGCGGAGCTGGAACGGCTGCGCCCCGTGGCCGACGAGATCGTGCGCGCGGCACGGGAGCACGACCTCATCGGCTATCTCGAAGCTGACCGGCGGTTCCATCTCTCCCTGCTCGCGCTCGGCGGCAACGACCGCCTCGTCGAAACCGTCGGCGACCTGCGCAAGCGCTCCCGCCTCTACGGCTTGACGGCACTGGACGAGCGCGGCCGGCTGATCCCGTCGGCACAGGAGCACATCGAGCTCCTCGACCTGATGGTGGCGGGTGACGCGGAAGGGGCGGAACAGTGCATGACCCGCCATCTCGGGCATGTGCGCTCGCTGTGGGCCCGGGGCACCAAGGAGTAGGACCTACCCGCTGGTTCGAAGGAGCAGCGCCTACTCGCCGGTTCGAAGGAGCAGGACCTACTCGCCGGTTCGTTTGATTCTTCAACACAGCGCGCGATTCATTGACGCGGACCGTTCACATCTTTATGGTCGCCTGACCTTCCCCGGCGACCCCGCAACGGAGCACAATGAGGTCCCTCCCCCGCACGGCCCGGTTCATCGCACCCTTCCTCGTGGGTGTGCTTGCGGCAGCCGTTCCCCCCACCGCGGCGGCCGACATCGCGTCCCCGCGAGCCGAAAGGCCGACGACGCCCGCGTCCTTTGACGACGACTGGACGCTGACGTCGACCCGTATCGACGCCAAGGACACGTACCACGCCTTCGTCGGCAACGGCTATCTCGGCCAGCGCGTCGCACCCAACGGAACGGGCTACACCGCCTCCGACGCCAAGACCGGATGGCCGCTGTTCAGCCGCCGCTACGACGGTTCGTTCGTCTCCGGGCTGTACGCGCACAACAAGGACACCACCGAGAACCGCCAGGTCGCCGCGGCCATCCCCACCTGGAGCCCGCTCACGGTGTCCACCGGAGGTCCCGAGTCCGAGACGTTCACCTCCGCGACCCCGGCCTCCCGGATCTCGCACTACCGGCAGAGCCTCGACCTGCGCCGCGGCCTGGTGCGGACCGAGCTCACCTGGACGGCCGCCGACGGCCGTGCCACCGACCTCGTCTACGACGTCCTCGCGGACCGCGACAATCCCCACGTCGGCGCCGTACGCCTGCGCATGACCCCGCACTGGGACGGCGACGCGAAGGTCACCGACCGCATCGACGGACGCGGCGCCCGGCGTGTGACCGCCACCGGCGGCGGCGCCCGCTCCGGAGGGCAGACCATGGCCGTGGGGTTCCGCACCGAGGGTACGAAGACCGAAGGGACGGTCGCCTCGACGCTCCGCGCCGGGCATGGCGTGCGTACAGGAAATGAACAAACCTCAGCTCCTGCCCACAAGTTGAGTGCCCACCGGTCCCTCGGACTGCCTGTCCGGTCCGGCCGGACCTACGAGTTCACCAAGTACGTCGGCGTCGATACCGCGCTGACCTCCCGCTCCCCCGAGCGCGACGCCGTCGCGGCCTCGCAGCGTGCCGCAGGGCGCGGATGGGACGCGCTGTTCGCCGGGCACACCGCCGCCTGGCGCAAGCTGTGGCGCGGCGACATCGAGGTGCCCCGACAGAGCGACCGGGGCGAGCTCCAGTCGTGGGTGCGGTCCGCCCAGTACGGTCTCCTTTCCAGCACCCGCCCCGGCTCGGCCAACAGCATCTCCCCCACCGGCCTGAGCAGCGACAACTACGCGGGCCTCGTCTTCTGGGACGCGGAGACCTGGATGTACCCGGCGCTGCTCGCCGCGCACCCCGACCTCGCCAAGTCCGTGCTGGACTACCGCTACCGCACCCGGGACGGCGCCCGCGCCAACGCGAAGAAGCTCGGCCACCGTGGCCTCTTCTACCCCTGGACCAGCGCGAGCAAGGGCGACCTCAAGTCCGAGTGCCACAGCGTGGACCCGCCGCACTGCCGCACCCAGAACCACCTGCAGAGCGACATCGCCCTGGCGGCCTGGCAGTACTACCTCGCGACCAAGGACACCCAGTGGCTGCGCACCCGCGGCTGGCCGGTGCTCCAAGGGATCGCCGAGTTCTGGGCCGACCGCGCGACGCGCAACGCCGACGGCAGCTACTCCATCAAGGACGTCGCAGGCCCCGACGAGTACAGCAACGGCGTCGACGACGGCGTCTTCACCAACGCGGGAGCCGCCACCACCCTGCGCACCGCCAGCCACGCCGCGAAGATCCTCGGCAAGGACGCCCCGGCGAACTGGAACACCGTCGCCGACAAGCTGCGCATCCCCTACGACAAGAAGAAGCAGGTCTTCCAGCAGTACGACGGCTACAAGGGCTCGGTGATCAAGCAGGCGGACACCGTGCTGCTGATGTACCCGCTGGAGTGGCCGATGTCGAAGAAGGCCGCCACGAACACCCTCGACTACTACGCGGCCCGCACCGACCCCGACGGCCCCGCCATGACCGACTCGGTGCACGCCATCGACGCCGCCGCGATCGGCGAGCCCGGCTGCTCCGCGTACACCTACCTGACGCGTTCCATCCGGCCCTTCGTACGCGGCCCGTTCGACCTCTTCTCGGAGGCGCGCGGCGACAAGGCGGGGGCATCCGACCCGCTGTCGGGCTCCCCGGCGCAGAACTTCACGACCGGTCAGGGCGGCTTCCTCCAGGTCTTCACCAACGGCCTGACCGGGCAGCGGATGCGCGAGAACAGTGTGCACCTCGACCCCATGCTGCCGCCGCAGCTTTCCCAGGGCGTGAAGCTCAACTCCCTGCACTGGCAGGGCCGTACGTACGACATCGCCATCGGCGCCCACGAGACCACGGTGCGCCTCACCCATGGCGAACCCTTCGAGATCGAGACGCCGCAGGGTAAGCAGGTCGTCAGCCAGGGGGCTCCGGCGCACATCAAGACCCGTCGCCCGGACCTGGAGCCCACCGACAACCTCGCCAGGTGCCGTGACGCGAAGGCGAGTTCGGAGCAGCCGGGCCAGTACGCGGACGCCGCACTCGACGGCAACACCGCCACCGCCTGGGTCCCCGACACCGCCCGCGCCACCCTGACCGCGGACCTCGGCAAGGTCGCCCGTATCGCCGAGATCACCCCGCGCTGGACGGACGTGAAGCCGACGAAGCACACGGTGCGGACCTCGCTCGACGGCAAGCACTGGAAGACGGCCGACCCGGGCGGCGCCACGGCCCGCTACGTCCGCGTGACGTTCACGTCCAAGGACGCGAAGAAGCCCGCGGGCATCCAGGAGCTGACCGTCAACCGGTAGAACGCGTCGGGAACGGCGGTGGAGGCACGGAAAAGGTGTGCCTCCACCGCCGTTGCCGTTGCCGTTGCGGTTGCTAGCTTGCCGGGTGTGGCGGACAAAGCGGACGAGACTCCGAGGCTTGCGGCGCTCTACGACCCGCTGGAGGCGGACCGCAGCGACCTTTCGATGTCGCCCGCGCCAAGCCCGGCAGCGCGCGCGTGCGGTGGTTCCACGGCGACGCGACCTTGCTCCCTCAGGGGGACGTATACGCCGATTTGGCAAGCGAACTGAAACCACGTCAGGTGCTGGACGGGGGGTGCGGCACGGGCACCTTCGCGCTGCCCCTCGCCCACCGCGGGCTGCGCGTGACGTCGAGCCGGCCGCGGCCTCACTGGCCGCGACCCACCGCACGGTCACCGTCGACGGCATCGGCGACGTCGAGACCTGGGTGGACGTCACCGGCGTCAGCCTGCCGCTGGTGTCCTTCCGCCACACCTTCGTCCTGGCCGCGACCGGCTAGACCCTCACCTTCCGCGAACGCGACGAAGTGACCGCCTCGCTCGCCGCCCACGGATACGTGGTGGACGAGATCCGTGACGCCCCCGACCGCCCCGGCAGGGAACTCGTCTTCCTCGCCCGCCGCCCGGAGTCGCCCGAACACGTCAGCGCAGGGTCATCCGATACCTCAGCGGCGAGCGGCCGGTGATCAGGACCCGGATGCCGTCCGGTGTGAGGGAGCCGTTCATCCAGGTGTAGCGCTCCCCCGGCTCGACCACGGGCGGCTGCTTACCGCCCTTCCCGTTGCCGGGGCCGAAGGTGATCCGGTCGTCGCCGACCGCGTAGGTCGCCTCGCCACTGACGAGCTGGTAGGTGTCATCGGCTCCGGCGACCGGCTCCAGGCCCTCCCCCGAGAGTTCACCGCCCCGCCGGAAGCACAGTTCGAGGGCCAGCGGCACCGCGGACTCCGACACGTCGAAGGACAGGTCCCAGCCGCCGTCGTCCGTCTCGCGCACCAGGATCTCGGTGCGCAGCGCCCGGTACTCCTTGGGCCGGTGCGGGAAGTCCATCGCCGACCAGAAGCGGCCGTCGTCGGTGAGCGGGTAGAGCCCGTCCTTGCGCCGGTGGCGCCGGGGCAGTGGCTGGTGGAAGGCCGCGCGGACCTCCGCGTGCAGCCGCCACGCGTCGCCCCGCCGCTCAAGGCCCTCGGACCGGAAGGGTCCGAGCGAGAAGAACCGCGGGGCGAGCCGCAGCGAGTCGAGGATCGCGGCGCCCTTGCGCATCTTGAAGAACGTGGGGTTGGTGGACAGGCCCGACGAGATGGCGTGCACCTCGGGCAGGTCCGTGCCGCCGAAGATGCTCGCCGTCCGCTCCCCGCGGCGCACACGCACCAGGCGGCAGCTGTCGTCGTGGTGCTCGAAGTCGGTCGGCAGGGCCTTCACGGACGGCAGTTCGCGCGCGAGCTCGGGGCGGTCGAGGACCTCGGCGAGCCGGTCCCCCGGCGGGGTCTCGCCGAAGGTCTGCCCGGTGCCGCGCTCCCGCAGCAGCTCGGCGACCGCAGCGAACGTCCCGTTGCCGTCGCGGATCGCCAACTCCCGGTACTGGAGCCAGAACTCGGGCAGGTGGCGCAGCGCCGCCTGGTCCTGGCGTCGCGAATGGACGGACTCCACCTCGCCGTTGGGCTCGGTGACGTAGAGCGAGGCGGTGAGGTTGTCCCGTACGTGTGCGTACAGGTCGCGACGGTCGTGGAAGCGGGCGATGGTCAGCAGGGCCGGGTTGGTCACCACCGCCGAGTAGGTGGGACTGCGCTCGCTGTACTCGCCGCCCGGGAGCTGGTCGATGCCCTCCGCGAGCCAGGCGTCGATCCGCCGGGGATAGGACGGGTGGGGCCAGCGCCGGTGGATACGGGAGAGCGCGGAACACACCAGCCAGCGGTGGTTGGCGGTGTGCACACCGCCGTTCGCAAGGCCGGGGCCCGCCTTGCGCAGGATCCGCTCGACCGTGGCCCGCAGCTTCGCGGTCGACCGTTCGCCGTCCTTGTCGAGGAGGGCGTGGGCGATGTTGAGGTCGACGATGGAGAAGGCCGTGTCGGGCGGCGAATGGACGGCGCCCTGGTCCCAGAGACCGTCGTCGAACTGTTCGTCGGCGAGGGCCTGCGCGAGTCCGCCCAGCGGAGCCAGGAGCGCGTCGTCGTGGTGGTACCGCGACCCGGGGTGCACGTGGACGGAGGTGAGGGTGCGCAGGCTGCGGGCGGCGGCGCGGGCTTTCCCCTGGTCGCGCAGATCGGTGATGTAGTCGTCGTACCCGTCGATGACGGAGGCGGCGCGCGCGTCGGCGGCCTCGGTGAGGAAGTCGACGAAGTCCTGGTCCTGGCGCGGCGGTTCGGACGCGGCTGCCGCCGAGCCCGCGGCGAGGCCCCCCATCCCCGCGGCGGTGGCGGAGGTGGCGAGGAAAGTCCTGCGGGCTATCATGCTGTCTCCCCATGGGGCATGCGTACGTTGCGTACATCGATGGCGGTGAGGGCCAGGGCCAGCGGTCCCGGCACGAGGAACGCGAGCGGCAGCATCATCCAGGCGCACAGCACGGCGGCCGCGAGGGCGAGCAGGGCCAGGAGGCTGCCGCCCACGTCCCGCGCCGCTTCACCGGCGGCTCCGCGCACCGCGGCGCGCCAGTCGCTGAGCGCTTCGGGACGGGCGCAGGCGCGCAGGCCCACGACCACGGCGCACGCCCCGATCGCCGCCGCCGTCACGGCGAAGCCCCGGGCACCCGGCAGCCCCGCCCCAGCGAGCGCAAGGTCCGCCGCGAGCAGCGACGCCCCGGCCAGTGCGACCGCCCCCGCGGCGAGGTCACCGGCACGGAACCGGTCACGGAGGAGCGCCAAGTAGCGCCTCACCGTGGCGGGTTGGCCCTCGCCGGTGCCGCGCACCACCGCGCAGGCGGTGGAGAGCGCCACCGGAGCGGTGATCAGCGGCAGGCAGGCGAGTGCCGTGACCACGCCGAGTGCGAGGACGTCCGCGAACAGGGTCATCCGCGGCCCGAACATCTCGCCCGTCTCGCGGGTCCGGGCGCTCATCCCTTCACCCCCGAGTTGGCCATGCCCTCGACGAGGAAGCGCTGGAAGGCGAGGAAGAACAGCACGATCGGAAGGAGCGCGATCACCGACATGGCGAACATCGGGCCGAACGCGGACTGGCTCGAAGCGTCCACGAACGACCTCAGGGCCAGCGTCAGCGTGAACTTCTCCGGCGAGAAGAGATAGATCAGCTGGGTGAAGAAGTCGTTCCAGGTCCAGATGAAGGTGAAGATGGCGGTGGTGATCAGCGCGGGCCTGGTGAGCGGCAGGACGACCAGGAAGAAGCTCCGGAACGGTCCGCAGCCGTCGATCCTGGCCGCCTCCTCCAGCTCGCGCGGCAGGCCGCGCATGAACTGCACGATGAGGAAGACGAAGAAGGCCTCGGTGGCGAGGAACTTCGGCAGGATCAGCGGCCAGTAGGTGTTCACCATGCCGAGCTGGTTGAAGATGATGTACTGCGGGATCAGGACGGCGTGGTGCGGCAGCATGATCGTCGCGATCATGAAGGCGAAGAGCGGCCCGCGGAGGCGGAAGCGCAGCCGCGCGAAGGCGTAGGCCGCGAGCGAGCAGCTGAGTACGTTGCCGAGGACCGCGCCGCCCGCGATCAGCAGGGAGTTGGAGAGCAGCCGACCGACGGACACGTCGTCCACGCCGTCGAGGGCGGTCGAGTAGTTCGACCACTCCAGCTTGCTCGGCAGCAGATTCAGGCTCGCGATCACCTCTTCGGCGGGCTTGAGCGACGTGGCGACGAGCCAGGCCAGCGGATAGAGCATCACCAGGAGCGCGGCCAGGCATCCGGCGTGCAGTGCGACGCGGCGCCAGGGGAAGGACCGCCGGCCCCCGGTGGTGGCAGTGGTGGTGGTCATCGCTCCCCCTCGTTCGCGTAGAAGACCCAGGAGCGCGAGGTGCGGAAGAGCACCGCGGTCACGGCTCCGATGGCGATCAGCAGGACCCAGGCCATGGCGGAGGCATAGCCCATGTGTGAGGCGACGAAGCCGCGGTCGTAGAGGTAGAGCGTGTAGAAGAGGGTGGAGTCGGCGGGTCCGCCCTTGCCGCCGCTGACCGCGAATGCGGGCGTGAAGACCTGGAAGGCCTGGATGGTCTGGAGCACCAGGTTGAAGAAGAGCACCGGTGACAGCATCGGAAGGGTGATGGAGACGAACTGCCGCCTGCGGCTCGCCCCGTCCACCGCGGCGGCTTCGTAGAGCTCGACGGGGATCTGCTGGAGGCCCGCCAGGAAGATCACCATGGGGGCGCCGAACTGCCAGACCGTCAGGAGCGCCACGGCGAGCAGCGCCCAGCCGGGCTTGTTGACCCAACCGCCGGTGTGGATGCCGATGTCGGAGAGGAGGTTGTCGACGGTGCCGCCGTCGTTGAAGACCGCCCGCCACACCAGGGCGATCGACATGGACGCGCCGAGCAGCGAAGGGGCGTAGAAGGCGGAGCGGTAGAAGGACTTGCCGCGCTTCATGGACTTCAGGGCGAGGGCGACGGCGAGCGCGAGCGCCAGTTGCAGCGGCACGGCGATCACGACGTACATCAGCGTCGCGCCGACCGAGCGCCAGTAGCGCGGGTCCTCGGTGAACATCTGGACGTAGTTGCGAAAGCCCACCCAGCGCGGGGTGTTGAACAGGTCGTAGTCGGTGAAGGACAGATACAGCGAGACGGCCATCGGAAGGAGCGTCAGGACGACGGCGCCAAGGACCCAGGGCGAGAGGAACACCCAGGCGGCGCCCTCGCGCCGGAGCCTGCCGGGCTGCTTCGGCGGTGGTGCGGGGGTCTTGGTCCGCGCGGCTTCAGCGCGTATGCCGGTGGTGGTGGTCATTTACCTCAGCTCCGCCTTCGCCTCGGTGATGAAGTCCTCCGCGGCTTCGCGGGGTGTCATCTGCTCGAACGACACCTGGTCGTAGTCGCGCTGGAAGGTGGTCTGCAGGGAGTTGTCGCCGCTCGGCGGGGCCTGCGGCGGTGTCTTGAGAGTGCCGTCGACGGAGTCCTGGTAGTCGGCGACGGTCTTGTCGAAGTCCTTCAGTTCGGGGCCGAGTTCGTCGCGGATCTGTTCGTTGACGGGGATGCCGCGGGAGGCGCCGAGTATCGCCGCCGCCTTCTCGTCATTGATCATGAAGTCGATGAACTCGGCGGACTCCTCCGGGTGTTCGGTGCTCGCGGCGGCGCCCATGAACATCGACGGCTTGAAGTACTGGCCGGGTGTGCCGTCCGCGCCGGACGGCATCGGGGCGAGCGTCAGCCCTTGGCCCACGATGGGCGTGTATCCGCTGGCGGGCGCGTCCCAGTTGAAGTCGGCGATCGCCTTGCCTCGGGCCAGCGGCTGGTTCTCCACCGACCCGTCGAGCTGGGTGGTCTGCTCGGCGGCGGACACCGCGCCCTCGCGCCGCAGCTTGTCGGTGAAGGTCCACCAGCGGGTCAGGTCGTCGGCCGTGAAGCCGAGTCGGCGGTCCTTCGTGTAGAGGGCCTTGCCCTGGCCGCGCAGCCACACCTCGAAGCAGTCCTCGCTCTGTCCGGGGTCGACCGAGCCCGGCTTCCCGGTCCTCTTCGCCAACTGCCGCATGGCGTCGGCCCATTCGTCCCAGGTCCAGCCCTTGCGCGGGGGCGCCACCCCGGCCGCCTTCCACTGCTTGGCGTCGTAGACGAGGGTCTCGGTGCCGCGGCCCTGGGGGATGGCGTACTGGGTGCCGTCGACGACGCCGGTGGCGAGGAGCCCCGCGTCGATGTCGTCGGTGCGCAGGGCCTTCTTCTGCTTTCCGAGGTCGAGCAGGATGCCACCGGACGCGTACTGGTCGATCTGCCGGTAGTCGAGCTGCATGACGTCGGGGGCGTCGCCTCCCGCCGCCTGGGTGGCGAGCTTCTGCTTGTACGCCTCGTAGCCGGCGAACGAGGTCTGCACCGTGATCCCGGGGTGCTCCTTCTCGAACAGCGCGACGGCTTCCTGCGTACGGGCCGCCCGGTCGGGGTTGCCCCACCAGGTGTAGCGCAGAACGGTCCTGCCGCCGCCGCTCGATTCGTCCGAGCCGCCGCAGCCGGTGAGCAGCGCACTGAGCGTGAGCACCGCGACCGTTGCGCAGGACCACTTTGTCCTGCTTCCGGGCATGCCGATGACACCTCTCCTCTCTGGATTCTTGACGGGCGCTTCTAGGAATGGGGGCGGTTACTCGCCGTGGTACGGAAGCGTGGTGCCCGGCAGTTCGTACTCGTCGCGGCGCCCGCACATGCCGTAGCCGCCGAGGCGCGAAGGGCGGCTGTCGTACGATCCCGAGCCCGCGAGGTAGTCGGGGCTGCCGGACTCCAGGGCGTCGAGCTGGGCGCCGGTGCGCTCGGCGGTGGCAAGGGCGCCGGCCCGCCACAGCTCGCGCCACGTGGGGACCTTGTCCCGCACGAGCCGGGCCGCGGCCTGCTGGAACTCCAGGTAGGGGCCGTTGTCCCCGGCCCTGAGCGCGTCCCGCAGCGGCAGGTATCCCTCGACGGCCAGGTCACGGCGTTTGCGCGCGGCTGCTTCCGCCTCGGGGCCGGTCTTCGCGGGGAGCCGTGCCGCGGCGGCGTACCGCTCGGGGTCGGCGAGCACGTCGGGCGGGAAGGTGAAGACGGCGTCCCCGGCCTCGGGCAGGCCGCTGTTCTGCATCAGGACCGTGATCCGCAGGTCGCCGCCCTGGACCATGCGGTGGACGGTGCCGGGCGTGAACCACGCGACGGAGCCCGCTTCCAGGGGGACATCGCGGCAGCCGTCGGGGCTGAGCGTCTGGACGGCGCCGCGGCCACCGGTGACGACGTACGCCTCCGTGCAGACCAGGTGCAGATGCGGACTGCCGCCGCACAGGCCGTCGGCCGCCTCCCACTCGTAGGCGCTGAGGTGCGAGAGGCCGACGGCTCCGGGCAGGGGGTGCGGGAGGCTCACCATGTCAGTCCCTTCAGGTGGGTGGCGACGCGGTCGCGGTCCCAGGCGCCGTCGGCGATCACGACGCGGTAGCGGTAGGTGAAGGACGCGCCGGGCGGCAGCTGGAACTCCTCGAAGAACGCCCAGGAGAACGCGACGGTCGGGATGGGTTCGGAGCGTACGAACCAGTGCGAGTCGTGGATCCCGTCCGCGTTCTCCGGGCTGTGCACGAAGACGAGCGTCGAGTGCGCGTCGACGTCGTCATGCTCGGCGGTGAAGGCCAGCCAGGGGCCCTGGGTACCCATAAGACCGTCCGCGTCCTTGTCGTCGTCGGGGCCGAAGGCGGCGCCGCCGGTGAAGTCACGCGGACCGCGCCACTGCAGGCCGGTGTATCCGGCCATCTCGCGGCCCGCGGTGGTCGGCGAGCCGAAGCGCAGCGGTTCGTCACGGATGTTGGTCAGCCGGATCGACCAGTCCAGGGCCCAGGACCCGGCGTCCTCGTCGACCGAGTGGACGGTGATGTCCCGCTCTTCCCTGGCCCATTCCTGGCCGCCGTTCTCGATCCAGGTGAGCTCTTCGGTGAAGTGGAGGCGCTCGTCGTCCACGGCGATGGCGGGGAACCCGTCGTGGCGCATGGACCCGACCCGCTCCGGCAAGCGCAGATAACCCTCGCCGTGGACATAGCAGTTGCCGCCCCAGAAGTTCTGTCCCGACAGATGGCTCGCGGTCATCTGGAGGCCCTTGTGCCAGCGGTGGTCGTTCGGCCGGTAGCCCGAGACCTGGTGTCCGGCCAGGGTGCGCAGGGGGTGGATGTAGGGCTTGCGGGCCTCGAAGGCGTCCGGGTCCGGTGCGTAGACGTAGCTGAGCAGCTCGACATCGCCCGACCGGACCGTGATCCGCTCGCCGTGGGTGTGGGTGACCTGAATCGTCATCGCGTGGGGCTCCAGTCGGGGTGGCTGCCGTGCATGGCCGGGTAGTAGGGGTCGCCGGACGCGATCTCGCCCGCGAGCACCGGCTGTCCGGTGAACGCCGACTTGTAGAGCGCGGCGGCGAATTCGAGGGTGCGGCGGGCGTCGGCGCCGCTGCCCGGTGGCCGTACGCCCTGCTCGTAGGCATCGAGGAGGGCGCCGAGCTGCGCGGCGTGCGAGCTGGGCACGTCGGTGGCGGGGGTGCGCCAGGCGTCCGTGCGCCCGGCGTCGACGTGCGGGGCCGGGGTGTAGACCCAGTCGGCGTTGGAGTGGCCGTAGAGATGGGTGAGTTCGAGTGTCGCGTCGGCGCAGTCGACGCGGATGCGGCTGACCTCGTCCGGGGACAGGACGCTGTTGACGACGGTGGCGAGCGCGCCGCTCTCGAACCGCACCAGGGCGGTCGACACGTCCTCGCTCTCGGTGTCGTGCACGAGGCGGGCCGCCATGGCACGCACCTCGGTCCAGTCGCCGAGCAGGTGCAGGAGCAGGTCGAACTGGTGGATGCCGTGCCCCATGGTGGGGCCGCCGCCCTCGCTCTCCCACCGGCCGCGCCACGGCACGGCGTAGTAGGCGCTGTCCCGGTGCCAGGTGGTCTGACAGTGCGCGACCCGGGGCGCACCGAGCTCACCGCTCGCGATCAATTCGCGGGCGTGGACGGCGCCCGAGCCGTAGCGGTGCTGGAAGACCACCGACGCGTACGCTCCCGATGCCTCCTCGGCGGCGGCGATCTCGTCGTACTCGGCGAGCGAGAGACACAGCGGCTTCTCGCACAGCACCCAGGCGCTCGCCTTCAGGGCGGCCACGGTCTGCGTCCGGTGCAGCGACGGCGGGGTGCCGATCAGGACCAGGTCGGGGCGGACCGCGTCGAGCATCGCGTCGAAGTCCGCGTAGCCCTCGACGTCCATGTCCCTGGCCGCCGCCTCGGCGCGGAACGCGGTGAGCCGGGCGGGGTCGACGTCGACGGCGGCTCTCAGCTCGATCCGGTCAAAGTGGGCCCGCAGGGCGGGCAGATGACTTCCGGTGACGATGCCGCCCGTGCCGACGACAGCGGCCCGTAGACGGGTGGAAGTGGAGGACATACGGTCTCCTCGAACGAGCTTAGAAAGCGCTTGCACCGGTGCCGACCCTAGGCACCGCGGGAATGTCAGGACAAGACCCCGGAGCCGAAAACTGAAACGAACTGAAACGACTCAATGATGTGGACGGCGAACGTTGCCGCGCGCTCACCACCTCCCCCCGCGACGCCCACATCCGGCTATCCGCACACTCAATCTCCTGAACGGATTCACGCATGCCCATCGACGCCGCGCGCCGTCGCCGCTGTGCCGTGGTGGGACTCGGCGCCCGCGCCCAGCTCTTCACCGAGGCGCTCGCCGGTCCCTACGCGGACCGGAGCGAGCTGGCCGGTTTCTGCGATGTCAACGCGCACCGCATGGCCGTCCACAACGCCTGGATCGAGGCCGCCCACCCCGGCCGCCCGCCCGTACCGACGTACTCCGCGGACGGCTTCGAGGAGATGCTGCGCCGTGAACGCGTCGACCTCGTCGTGGTCTGCACCGTCGACCACCTCCACGACCACTACATCGTGCGGGCCCTCGAAGCGGGCTGTGACGTGGTCACCGAGAAGCCGATGACCACGACCGCCGAGCGCGCCCGCCGCATCCTCGACGCACAGCGCCGCACGGGCCGTGAGGTCCGGGTCGCCTTCAACTACCGCTACAACCCTGTGCATTCGGCCGTGCGCGAGCTCCTGGCGGACAGCTCGATCGGCGAGGTCGGCTCGGTGCACTTCGAGTGGCTGCTCGACCTGCGGCACGGCGCGGACTACTTCCGCCGCTGGCACCGCGACAAGGCGAACTCCGGTGGCCTGATGGTGCACAAGGCCACCCACCACTTCGACCTGGTCAACTGGTGGGTGGGCGCGCGGCCCGAGACCGTCTACGCCCAGGGCGGGCTCTTCTTCTACGGCGACGAGGCGGGCACCCGGCGCGGCCTGGCCCGTGACTACACCCGCGCCCACGGTTCCCCCGCCGCCGAGGACGACCCGTTCGCCATCCGCCTGGCCGACTCGTCCGTGCTCAGCGCCCTGTACCTGGAGGCAGAGGGTGAGGACGGCTACCACCGCGACCAGAACGTGTTCGGGCCCGGAGTGAGCATCGAGGACGACATGGCGGTCCTGGTGCGTTACTCCTCCGGCGCGACCCTCACGTACCACCTGACCGCGTACGCACCATGGGAGGGCTATCGGATCGCCTTCAACGGCAGCGAGGGACGCGTCGAACTCCTCGTGGAGGAGTCCACCTGGACGCGCCCCGACGTACGGACCGAGGGAGCGAGCGCCGTCATGCACGGTGCGGCGGTCGGCGACGAGGCCGGGCGCACCCAGCTCCTGCTGCGCCGCTTCTGGGAGGAGCCGCGGGAAGTGAAGGTGCCCTCAGGCGAGGGCGGCCACGGCGGCGGGGACGTGCGCATGCTGGCCGATCTCTTCGGCGAGCGCGCCCCGGGAGATACGGACTCCCTGGGCCGGGCGGCGGACGCCGTCGACGGAGCCCGCTCACTGGCCACGGGCCTCGCCGCGAACCGCTCCTTCGCCACGGGGATGCCGGTCGACGCACGCCGCCTCCTGGACATCTGAAAAAGCGTCCGGGTCCGGCCCATGTGGGCCGGACCCGGACGTACCGATCAGAGAACTCAGACCAGGTCGAACCGGTCGAGGTTCATGACCTTGACCCAGGCCGCGACGAAGTCCTTGACGAACTTCTCCTTCGCGTCATCGCTCGCGTAGACCTCGGCGAGCGCGCGCAGTTCGGAGTTCGAGCCGAAGACGAGGTCGGCGCGGGTACCGGTCCACTTGACCGCGCCGCTCGCGTCGCGGCCCTCGAACTCGTCCTGTGCCGCGGACGTCGACTTCCAGGTCGTGCCCATGTCGAGCAGGTTGACGAAGAAGTCGTTCGACAGGGTGCCCGGCTTGTCGGTGAACACGCCGTGCTTCGACCCGGCGTGGTTCGCGCCGAGGACGCGCAGACCGCCGACGAGGACCGTCAGCTCGGGCGCGCTCAGCGTCAGCAGGTTCGCCTTGTCGATCAGCAGGAACTCGGCCGGCAGGCGGTTGCCCTTGCCGGCGAAGTTGCGGAAGCCGTCGTTGGTCGGCTCGAGCGCGGCGAACGACTCGACGTCCGTCTGCTCCTGCGTGGCGTCGACACGGCCCGGCGTGAACGGCACCTCAACCTGGACGCCCGCGTCCTTGGCCGCCTTCTCGACCGCCGCGGAGCCGCCGAGGACGACCAGGTCGGCCAGCGAGACCTTCTTGGCACCGGAGTTGAAGGACGACTGGATGCCCTCGAGCGTGCGCAGCACGTGCGCGAGGTCGTCCGGGTTGTTGACCTCCCAGCTGCGCTGCGGCTCCAGACGGATGCGACCGCCGTTGGCGCCGCCGCGCTTGTCGCTGCCGCGGAAGGAGGACGCCGCGGCCCAGGCCGCCGAGACGAGCTGCGCGGTGCTGAGGTCCGAGCCGAGGATCTGCTCCTTGAGCGATGCGATGTCCGAGGCGTCGATCGGCTCGCCCTCGGCCGCCGGGAGCGGGTCCTGCCACAGCAGCACCTCGGAGGGCACCTCCGGGCCGAGGTAGCGCACGATCGGGCCCATGTCACGGTGCGTCAGCTTGTACCAGGCACGGGCGAACGCGTCCGCGAACTGGTCCGGGTTCTCGTAGAAGCGACGCGAGATCTGCTCGTAGACCGGGTCGAAGCGCAGCGACAGGTCGGTGGTGAGCATCATCGGGAGGCGCTTCTTCGAGGCGTCGAAGGCGTCCGGGACGGTCGCCTCGGCGTTCGTCGCCACCCACTGGTTCGCACCCGCCGGGCTCTGGGTGAGCTCGTAGTCGTACTCGAAGAGGTGCTTGAAGAAGTCGTGGCCCCACTGCGTGGGGGTGGTGGTCCAGATGACCTCGAGACCGCTGGTGGTCGCGTCGGGGCCCACGCCGGTGCCGTGGGAGTTCTTCCAGCCGAAGCCCTGCTGCTCCATGGGCGCGGCCTCGGGGTCGTCGCCGATGGCCTCGCTCGGGCCCGCGCCGTGGGTCTTGCCGAAGGTGTGGCCGCCCGCGATGAGCGCGACGGTCTCCTCGTCGTTCATCGCCATGCGGCGGAAGGTCTCACGGATGTCGCGGGCCGCGGCGACCGGGTCCGGGTTGCCGTTGGGGCCCTCGGGGTTGACGTAGATGAGACCCATCTGGACAGCGCCGAGCGGGTTCTCCAGCTCGCGGTCGCCGGTGTAGCGCTCGTCGTCGAGCCAGGTGGTCTCGGGGCCCCAGTACACGTCCTCGTCGGGCTCCCACACGTCGGCGCGGCCACCGGCGAAGCCGAAGGTCTTGAGGCCCATCGTCTCCAGGGCGACGTTGCCGGTGAGGACCATCAGGTCGGCCCAGGAGATGTTCTGGCCGTACTTCTTCTTCACGGGCCACAGCAGACGGCGGGCCTTGTCGAGGCTGACGTTGTCCGGCCAGCTGTTGAGCGGCGCGAAGCGCTGCTGTCCCGCACCGGCGCCGCCGCGGCCGTCGCTGATCCGGTAGGTGCCCGCGCTGTGCCAGGCCATGCGGATCATCAGCGGGCCGTAGTTGCCGAAGTCGGCGGGCCACCAGTCCTGCGAGGTGGTCAGGACCTCGGCGATGTCGCGTTTCACGGCCGGCAGGTCGAGGCTCTTGAACGCCTCGGCGTAGTCGAACTCCTCGCCCAGGGGGTTGGCCACGGCGGGGTTCTTGGCGAGGATCTTCAGGTTGAGCCGCTCCGGCCACCACTGGCGGTTTCCACCGCCCTGGGTCGGGTGCGGCGCGCGACCGTGCGCCACCGGGCAGCCGCCAGTCTCTTCCGGCTTCGGGTCGGTGACGATCGCGTCATGGTTCTCAGTCATGGGAATCCTTCCGGACGGGGCGGATCACGGTGCTCAGAAACTGCGAACGGCGAATCGGTCGGGGGCGCCCGGGGACGGCACGAGCCCCGGCGGCCGGGAAACCGGCGCCGAGGTGATCACCGTCCAAGGGCCGGTGCGCGCGTGAGCGGTGCGCTCGCGGGACTGCTTCTCCGCGAACGGGGTACCGGATGCCGGGGCGAACGGACCCGTCTCCTGAAGTCACGTGCTGTTCCCTGCTGTTGCCCTGTCCCTTGGCCGTCGGCCGGAACTGATCCTACGATGGACCAAGTCCAAGTCAATACGACAGACGGGTCCGTACGAATTCAGTCGTCAGACGACGCACAGTTAGGCTGGTAGGCATGAGCGATCTTCTGGGACGGCTCCGCGGACGTGGGTGGCGGATGACCGCTCAGCGCCGGGTGGTCGCCGAGGTACTCGACGGCGAACACGTCCATCTGACCGCGGACGAGGTGCTCGCCCGCGCCACGGCCCGGCTGCCGGAGATCTCCCGTGCCACGGTCTACAACACCCTCGGAGAGCTGGTCTCCCTCGGCGAGGTGATCGAGGTGTCCACCGGCCGCGCGAAGCGGTACGACCCGAACGCCCACCATCCCCACCAGCACTTGGTGTGCTCGGGCTGCGGCGCCATCCGCGACGTGCACCCCGGCGGCGACCCCCTGGCCGCGCTCCCGGACTCCGAACGCTTCGGCTTCACCGTGTCCGAGGCCGAGGTGACGTACCGGGGGGTGTGCCCGGACTGCGCCCGGGGCTGACAGCCGGGGGTGACAGAACGCCTGAGGTCCGCTCGGCCCACGCCACAGGAGGCAGCGCCATGACCGCTCCCGACTCCGCCATCCCCCGGTTCCACCTGGCCGTGCCGGTCGACGACCTCGCCGCGGCACGTCTCTTCTACGGCGAGGTCCTCGGCCTGGAGGAGGGCCGCAGCGCGGACACCTGGGTGGACTGGAATCTGCACGGCCACCAGTTCGTCACCCACCTCGCGCCGAAAGGCCCTCAGCGCATCCAGAACCCGGTCGACGGCCACGACGTCCCGGTGCCGCACTTCGGACTGATCCTGCCGGTCCCCGAGTTCCAGAAGCTCGCCGAGCGACTGCGTACGGCGGGCATCGAGTTCGTCATCGAACCGTACGTCCGCTTCGAGGGCCAGAAGGGCGAACAGCGGACGATGTTCCTCCTCGACCCCGCCGGCAACGCCCTGGAGTTCAAGGCGTTCGCCGACGACTCCCAGGTGTTCGCCACCTGACCCCCTCCGCGACGGCGCCGGCTACGGTGCCATCTCGTACTCCCCCGACAGTGCCTCGACGCGCTCCCACACCCGTGCCGAGCGCGCCTCGTCGACGACCGGGCGCCGTACCGCGCCAAGGGCCCAGTTCTGCTGGGCCTCGGTGGCGGAGTCCTTGCCGTGCAGTTCGACGGCGTGCGCGGAGAAGTCGCGTACGAGAACGGCGAACAGCTCGTCGAGCACGTCCTCGTCGAGACCGGTCAGGCGTGCCTGCTCAAGGATCAGCTGGCCGTGCACGACCAGCGCGAACAGCTGGCCGACGGCGAGGAGGAGGTCGAGGTCGCGGCTCTGCTCCTCGCCGGGGGCGGCCGTGGTGACGAACTCGCAGAGGGCGTCGGCCTGTTCGCGCAGGCGGGCGACGTTGGGCACCTCGGCGTACGTGTCGTAGGCGGTGCGCCAGTCGTGGAAGCGGATGGCACCCAGGCCTCGGGCCGGGCCCTGCCGGAAGAGGAAGTCGTCGTCGGCCGCGTCCAGGCGGGTGGGCACGGGCTCGTACGCGGCCGGGTTCAGGAGGTGGTTGCCCATGAACTTGAGGATCAGCGCGAGGTTGACGTGGACCGTGCCCTCCAGCTTGGGCAGGCCTCGGATCTCGACGGCCGCCTGCGCGAAGTAGTTGTCCTTCTCGAAGCCCTTGGCCGCGATGACGTCCCACATCAGGTCGATGACCTTCTCGCCCTCCGTGGTCACCTTCATCTTCGTCATGGGGTTGAAGAGGAGGTAGCGGCGGTCGTCGGGCCCGGCGGAGCGGAAGTAGTCGACGGCGCGGTCGCTGAAGAGCTTCATCCCGACGAGGCGGACGTAGGCGTCGGTCAGCTCGCGGCGCACGTGCGGGAAGGCGGTGACGGGACGGCCGTAGAGGATGCGGTTCTGGGCATGGGTGACGGCCTCGTACATCGCGTGCTCGCAGATGCCGATCGAGGCGGTGCAGAGGTTGAACTTGCCGACGTTGACGGTGTTGAGGGCGGCGTCGAAGGCGGCACGGCCGGTGTGCAGGACGTCGTCGGGGCCGACCGGGTAGTTCTCCAGGCGGAACTCGCTCACGTACTTCGAGGAGTCGACGACGTTCTTGACCAGGTGGTACGCCTCGTGGCGGCTGTCGGCGGCGAAGAAGACGTAGCCGTCGGGGCCCTCGACGTCGGTGCGGCGGCCGAAGACGGAGACGAGCCCGGCCGCGTTGCCGTTGCCGATGTAGTACTTGGAGCCGCTGGCCAGGAAGCCGCCGTTGCCGTCGGGCTCCAGGAGCATGTCGGTGGAGTAGATGTCGGCGCCGTGGGTCTTCTCGGACAGGCCGAAGGCGAACACCTCACCCTGGGAGAGGAGTTCGGCCGCGCGTGTGCGGGCCGCGGCGTTGTCGCTCTGCCAGACCGGGCCGAGGCCGAGGATGGTGACCTGCCACGCGTACCAGTAGTCGAGCCCGTAGAAGCCGAAGATCTCGTTGAGGGCGGCGATCCGGGCGGTGTCCCAGCGCTTGTCCTGCTGCCCGTCCGCGGCGGAGGCCGGGGTGAGGAAGGTCGCGAACAGCCCTTCCTTGGCGGAGAACTCGAGGAAATCGGCCAGCCAGGCACGGTCGCGGTAGTCCTCGATCAGCCGGCGCTTGCCACGGGCCTCGAACCAGTCGACGGTCGCGCGCAGCAGCCTGCGGGTCTCGGGGTCGAAGTGCTTCGGGTCGTAGGTGCGCGGGTTGAACAGCAGCGGGTCGGCCATGGGTGTTCGCCTTTCCGGATCGGGAGGTTCGGTGAGGGGTGGTGAGGTGGAGCGGGTGGAGCGTCAGGCCGGTTCAGTCCTTGCGGCCGAGCCTGTGGAGGGTGGCGAGCACGTCGTCCAGCCAGGCGAGCGTCATCCGTTCGTACGCGATGCCTCCGCGCAGCACGACATGCTGGAGCTCCTGTCCGGCGTCGGGCACGCAGGGCGCGTCGGGGCCGGTGAAGTCACGCAGCTCCCCCGCGAGATAGCGCGCGAGCCGGTCGGTGTGCGCCTGGCGGTGCCGCTCGACCTCGTGGATCAGGGCGACCGGGTCGTCGAAGGCCGCGCCGCGGATCTTCACGGCGAGCTCGTGTCGCACGCTCTCGGGTTCGATCGGCTCGTGCAGCCACTGCGAGAGCGCGGACCGCCCGAGGGCGGCGACGGAGTACTCCTTCTTGTCCGGCCGCGCCTGCTGCGGCACGTCGCGGACGTCGATCCACCCGTCGCTCTCCATGCGCTTGAGAACGCGGTAGATCTGCTGGTGGGTGGCGGTCCAGAAGTAGCCGATGGACCGCTCGAACCGCCGGGCGAGCTCATAGCCGGAGCCCGGTTTCTCAAGGAGCGAGACGAGGATCGCGTGCTCTAGCGCCATGCCCCGATCCTGCTATGCAACTCGTTGCATAAACAAGTGGAGCCGCCCTGGTGAGACACGGGTCACCCGGGGTGCCGGGCGCTCCAGCGCTGCGGCCGCCGCCGGTCAGCCCGGTATCGAATCCAGGAACGCGGCCGCCGCCGGTGAGTTCCGTGTCCGGCTCCATACAAGACGCTCCTCGCGGACCGGCCCGCCCTTCACCGGCACCACCGTCAGCCGGGGAAGCCGCGGTACGAGGCACGACGGCAGCAGCGCGATGCCGAGCCCGCCGCAGCCCCGCCGCCTGGAACGCCTCGTCGGTCTGTGCCCGCGCCGCGATGCCCGCGGGAAAGTCCACGAACAGCTCGACGTCTGCCGCACCACCGGCCACGACGTCGACTGGGCCTACCTGAGCCCGCCCTCCCGGTGTCTCCGCGCTCTCGATGGAGGATCTCGCGGTGGCACTCCTTGACGAGGCTGAGCGCCCCAAAAACCACCGCACCCGGTTCACGGCGGCGTACTGAGTTTCAGGGGTGCCCGTCCGGGTCGGCTACCTTCCGACGAACGTGATGCGCTCACGTGCCGGAGGACCGATCGGGTCCTCCGGGCTGGAGTTCTTGCTCAGGTAACCCACCAGCGCCTCTAGGTCGGTCACGTCGCCGCCGTCGCGGTCGGTGCCCTTCGTGAACGTCGTGAAGCCGTTACCGCCGTTGGCCAGGAAGTCGTTGACGGTCACGCGGAACTTGTCGGTGGGCTTCACCGCCTCGCCCTTCACCCTGACGGTGTCGGTGAGCAGCCGGTCGGCGCCCTCGCGGCTCAGGTCGACCGAGTAGCGCAGGGCGGAGGAGAGCTGCAGGAAGCGTGGCTCATCGGCGTTGGTGCCGGTGAGCTGCTCCCGCAGGACGGCGACCAGTTGCTCGCCGGTGAGCGTCATCGTCCACAGCGGGTTGTCGAAGGGCTGGGTGCGGTACGCGTCGGCGTAGGTGACCGTCCCGTCGCCCTTGTGCACCAGGTCGGCGCGCATGCCGCCCGGGTTCAGGAAGGCCAGGTCGGCCTCGTAGCCCTGGGTGGCCTGCACCTGAGCGTCGGTGAGCAGGCTGCCGAGCGGGGTCTCGGACTCGGTCGAGCCACGGCCGGGCAGGTCGGCTGAGATGTAGCCGACGCTCCGGTTGGCCTCGGCCTCGGAACGCTCCCGCCATGTCTCCACGAGCCGGTTCATCGCGGGCTGCTTCGGGGTGTCGACGGGTACGACGTGGTTCTCGGCGCGCACCGATCGGCGGACGACGTCGCCGCTCTCGCCCAGGCGGAAGTTCAGCTCGGTGAAGGAGCGGCCGAAGGAGTCGGCCTGCGTGACCGTCCGGGGTTGTCCCGCGGGGTCGGTGACCGTGCACTCGTACGAGTCGTGCGAGTGCCCGGTGACGACGAGGTCGACCGCGCTCGACGCCTCCTTGGCGATGCCCTTGATACGGCCGCGAAGACGGGACGCGGGGCCGTCGGCGTCGCAGTCCCCGGCACCGGCCACCCCGTTCACGGACTCGCCCTCGTGGATGAGGAGGACCTGGGCGTCGACCCCGCGCTGTGCGAGCTCCTTCGAGTAGCGCTCGATGACCGGCAGTTCGTCGTGGAACTCCAGGTCTCGGATCTGGGACGCGTTGACCGCCTCGGGCGCGTCCTTGGTGACGAGGCCGATGAACCCGATCCGCTGCCCGCCGGGCAGCGTCTTGACCATGTAGGGCCGCAGCAGCGGCGACTCGCTGCCCTTCCGTGTCACATTGGCGGCGAGGTAGGGGAAGGCCGCGCCGTCGTAGGCGCCACCGGGAGCACATCCGTCCTCCGGGTGGCAGCCTCCGCGGGCGATACGGCCCAGTTCGTTCGGCCCTTCGTCGAACTCGTGGTTGCCGACCGATGAGACATCGAGGCCGAGTTCTTCGAGGGCGTCGACCGTCGGCTCGTCGTGGAAGAGCGCGGACAGCAGCGGGCTTCCGCCGATCATGTCGCCGGCCGCCACGTTCAGGGAGTTCGGTCCGGTGCGGGCCTTGTCCATGAGCGTGGCCAGTTGGGGCAGCCCGCCGGCCTGGACGTCGCGCCCGCGCCGCACACGGCCGGCCGCGCCCTCGACGGGATCCAGATTGCCGTGCAGGTCGTTCAGGGCAAGGAGCTGCACCGGCACCCCGGCGGGCGGGGCGGGTGCGGGGTCGGCAGCAGCGGTGGCGGGGCCGGTCGGGGCGCCGAGGGTGAGGGCAAGCACGGCGGCCGCGCAGGCGATCGCGGTGCGTTTCGGCAGCATGGTGAGGGGGCGTGAGAGAGGACGGGAAGTTTCGGTCACGCGGCGACGCTACGGAGCCACGAGCCGCGGAAGCGCCGGACACACCCGCCACCGTCCATGATCACCCAGGGGGCCCTCCCTGGTACGGGCGCTGCGGGTCAGATGCGGTCGGCGGCGATGAGGAGGTAGTGGAAGCTGCCTTCGCGGTAGGCGGTCAGGAAGGGTTCCTCGATGCCGGTGGCGAGCGAGGACTTGGCCCGCAGTTCCCAGTAGGGGATGGTCGCGGCGGTGAGGTCGACGACGTTGATGGGGACCAGGCCGTTGGCCGCCAGTGCCTTGAAGTACGCGCCGCGGGAGTGGATGTTGCAGGTGTAGTGCTCGTCGATGCGGCTGACCGCCTTGGAGCGGCCACCGGTCACGTCGTTGTAGCAGCCGGTGATGCAGACGTAGCGCCCGCCGTGGACCAGCAGCCGGGAGTACTCGGCGAAGAGCGGGAACAGGTCCACGTACATGGTGGACTCGTTGTTCCAGATCCCTTGGAAGGCGCCGGCCGGGAGGCCCGTGTTCAGCATGTTGCGGAAGTGGTAGCCCACCTTGCCGGCCACACCACGCTCACGGGCCTGGTCGTTGGCGAATGCGACCTGTGACTCGGAGATGGAGACACCGTCGACCCGGCAGCGGAAGCGCTGATGGGCCATGATGCTGGTGCCGCCCCGCCCGCAGCCCGAGTCGAGCAGACGGTGGCCGGGCTCGATGGCCCCCAGGTGATCGAGGAGGACATCCGCCTGCGCCGACTCCAGACGGTGCATCTCCTCGATGACGCGCTCGTCCCGGGTCTCCTCCGGTCCGTCCAGGACCGACGGGTCCCAGTCGCCGATCCCGTAGTGGTGGTGGTAGAGGCCGTCGACATCGCCGAGGCGGAGGTTGACCGGGTCCTTCTCGTTGTTCCAGTAGTCCGCGACCGCCCGCTGGTAGGCGGTGCGCACCACGCGGGCAGAGGCATCCGGAGTCACCGTCATCGTGAGAGCTCCTTCGGTGTCAGGCGGGCGTCCGGGCGACCTCGACGTTCTCCAGGACTCCGACCGCGTCGGGGACGAGCACGGCCGCCGAGTAGTAGGCACTGACCAGGTAGGAGATGACGGCCTGGTCGTTGATGCCCATGAACCGCACATTCAGCCCCGGCTCGTACTCGTCGGGTATCCCCGTCTGGCGCAGGCCGACCACCCCCTCCGCCTCCTCGCCCGTACGCATCGCCAGGATGGAGGTGGCGCCCTCGGCGGAGACCTCCAGTTTCCCCAGGGGGTAGATCGGCACGCCACGCCATGCGGGCAGCCGGTGGCCGCCGACCTCGGTTTCGCCGAAGTAGATGCCCCGCTTGTTGCATTCACGGCCGAAGGCGGCGACGGCACGCGGGTGCGCGAAGAACGCCCTGGTCTGGCGGCGCATGCTCAGCAGCTCGTCGAAGTCGTCAGGCGTGGGCGGCCCGGAGTGGGTGGAGATGCGCTGGCCGTAGTCGGCGTTGTGCAGCAGCCCGAACTCCCGGTTGTTGACCAGCTCGTACTCCTGGCGCTCGCGCAGCGCCTCGATGGTCAGCCGCAGCTGCTGTTCGACCTGGTTCATGGGGTCGTTGTAGAGGTCGGCGACCCGGGTGTGGATCTTCAGGACCGTCTGGGCCACGCTCAACTCGTACTCGCGGGGCGCGAGTTCGTAGTCCACGAAGGTCCCCGGCAGCGCGGGCTCGCCCGCATGCCCGGCGGCGAGCGCGATGTCGGCCTCGCCGCGCTTGTTGCGCGGCCGCTCCCCCTCGGCCTGACGCTGCCGCACGTGGGTCCGCAGTCCCTCGCTCTGCCCCGCGACCTCCTCGTACGCCTGCCGGGGCAGCACCAGCACGGTGCACGCGGTGACCGCACGCGTCGTGAACTCCCAGTCGCCGGGCTCGTCCGCGACCACCTGCCCGCCGAAGAACCCGCCGTCGGCGAGCATCCCGAGCCGGGTCTCCTCGCCGTACTTGCCGGTGCCGATCTTCTCCACCTTGCCGTGCGCGATCAGGTAGACGTGGTCGGCGGGCCGCCCCGCCTGGGCGAGCACCTCTCCCGGCGCCAACTCCCGCTGCTGGAACCGCTCGGCCAGCGCCCGAAGCACCTCGGGATCGTCGTATCCGCGCAGCAGCGACAGCTCGCCCAGTTCCGCGGGGACGACGCGGACCTCGACCCCCTCCTGGACGAAGGTCACCCGGCCGTCGCCGACCGCGTACACCAGGCGCCGGTTCACCCGGTACGTGCCGCCGCCCACCTCCACCCAGGGCAGCGTCCGCAGCAGCCAGCGGGAGCTGATGTTCTGCATCTGCGGAACGGTCTTGGTGGTGGTCGCCAGATTGCGTGCGGCTGCTATGCCCAGGCTCAACTGCGCCTGCCCCGCGCTCTGTTCAGGTTGCTCCGACTGCTCGGCCGACGCTGCGGTCGCCATCCTGGTCCCTTCCCACGGCACTGCGTTGCTAGGAGCTGCGCGCCGCAAGTGAAGCAGCGCGCCATGATGTCGGTCGAGAGCGTCCCCAGGCCCACACCACGCGTTTACGCCACACTCCTCGCTTCCCGGATACGCTGCGCGAACAGCCTGTGATCGCTGTGGGAGCGGCAGCCTCCGCGTCCGAGGACGGCCGGAATCGACCGACCCGCCTTGTTGCGCCCCGAGTGCCGTGCTATCCCTGCGTCGAAGACCGAGAAGCCCGTGAGGACCGAGTCGAGCCGATTCTCCCGTGGACGGAGTTGCGGATGAAGGCGCCCATTCCCGGAACGCGTACGACTGACGGACCCACGGAGGCTCTTCCCTCACCCCGGCTGCTGGCGCGCATACTCTCGGGCCCGTCCGGTATCGGGACCGGCTCCCTGCGCCTCGCACCGGTCACGGAAGCGGACGCGGACGCGGCACCGGCCGCGGAATCACCATCGGAGACCCGCTCGGGGCCTGCGCCGTCCTCTCAGCGGATCGAGGGCCTCTACTGCCCTCCGGCCGTACGGGACGACCGCGCGCTCGCCGATGAGATCAACCACCGGCTCGTCGAGTGGGCCGAGCAGGAGGTGGGCCTCTACCCGGGCACCGAGCACCGGGAGGCGCTCGTCGGCTTCGACCCGGGGCGGTCGGTGGTCCTGTGCCACCCGGACGCACCGGGCATCGAGCACCTCATGGCCGCGGCACGCCTGCTGGTCGGCGAGAACGCCGTGGACGACTACTTCTGCGAAGCGGAGTACGGCGGCCACGCGGACCGGCGCGGCGCGGCACTCGCGATCGCCCAGTCCGCGATCGACCCCGCTCACAACACCCCGCGCTACGAAGCCGATTGGCGGTCCGGAGTGGAATCCCACCCGGCCCTGCGCTCGATGCGCTCGGCCATGGACCACTTCCGGATCCTGGCCACCCCGGCCCAGGCACACCGCTACCGGCACGACATCGCCGGCCTCTACCTCGGTTACAACGCCGAGGGCGACTGCATCACCCAGCGCCGCACACCGGCGGTGTGGGAGTACCTGGTGCAGCGGCAGTTCAACAACTTCCGCCCGTGCCTGACCATCACCGACGCCGTCGGCGGCTACGAGCTGCCCGCCCACCTCTTCGCCGAGCCCGCCGTGCAGCGCGCCGTCGCCCTGTCCTCGAACGCCGCGACCCTCTGCAACGACCTCTACTCGCTGCGCAAGGAGCAGCAGAGCGAACGCTTCCACTACAGCCTGCCGACCGTGATCGCCGCCGAGGACGAGTGCTCCATCGAGGACGCCTTCCAGAAGGCGATCGAGGTCCACAACGACATCGTCCATCTCTTCGAGGAGCAGGCCGCCGCGCTCTCCGCCACCGACCCGCTCGTCGCCCGCTTCATGACGGGCCTGTCGAACTGGGTCGGCGGCAACCACGAATGGCACGCGGGGAATGTCGGCACGCGGTACGCGACGTCGCCCTGAGGTGATCAGCTCAGCTCACCGCGTTCCGTACGAGCGCCGCGATCCGCGCCTCGCCCTCGGGGGTCAGCTCCGTCAGGGCGTACGAGGCCGGCCACATGGCACCGTCGTCGAGGTTCGCCTTGTCGCTGAAGCCGAACGTCGCGTACCTCGCGCTGAACTTCTGCGCGCTCTGGAAGAAGCAGACGACCTTGCCGTCCTTGGCGTACGAGGGCATCCCGTACCAGAGCTTCGGCGACAGCTCCGGCACGCTCTCCTTGATCACGGCGTGGATCCGCTCGGCCATGACGCGGTCCGATTCCTGCATCTCGGCGATCTTCGCGACGACGGCGGCCTCTTCCTCCGCCGCCTTGTCGGCGCGCGATCCGCGACGCGCGGACGCCTTGAGCTCCTGGGCGCGCGCCTTCATCGCGCCTCGTTCCTCGTCCGTGAATCCGTCGAACTTCGCGCTCTTCTGTGTGGTCGTCCGGGTGGTCGTCATGGCGAATTCCTTACGTACGCGAGTGGGTGATGAGCGGTGGTGCCCCGGAGGAGCCGCCGCGGCGGCTCCTCCGACGGGGTGTGTCAGCCCCAGGCACCGGCGATCTGGCGGGTCGTGGCGTTGAGCCGGTTGAACAGGTTGGTGACGCCGACCATGAGGACCAGCGCGGCCAGCTGCTTCTCGTCGAAGTGGGTGGCGGCGGCATCCCACACCTCGTCGTTCACCGCGTCGGCGCTGTCGGCGAGACGCGTCGCGGCCTCGGCGAGTTCGAGCGCCGCCCGCTCCGCCTCGGTGAAGTACGGGGCCTCGCGCCAGGCGGCGACCGTGGCGAGCCGCTCGTCGTTGACGCCCGCCTTGCGGGCCGACTTCGCACCGCCGTCGACACAGGCGCTGCAGCCGTTGATCTGGCTGACCCGCAGGTGCACCAGCTCCAGGGTCTGCCCCTCCACTCCGCCGGAGTGCACGGCCTTGAAGAGATTCTGGATGGCCGGCATGGCATCGGAGAGGACGACGGCGGGGTTCTGCATACGGGACTGCATCTCGGTGTGCTCCTTCTTCCGGTTCGGCCCCGTTCCCTCGGGGTGTGACTCCATATCAGCGGCAACCGCTCGCCACGACCACGGCGGTGGGACACCGTGGGACAGCTGAAACAGCCTTGAGCAGCGACGACGTGGCCCGGTAGGTTTCTGGCGACACGGGACACGGGGGGTATCTGGTGGATGAGCCACACCGCACGGCGAAGGCGGACCCGCAGAACGAGCTGGCGGCTCGGCTGCGCCTGATCCAAGAACTGTCCGGCCTTGGCGTACGCGCCCTCGCACGGGACGCGGGCCTCAGCTCCTCGTCCCTTTCGCGCTACCTCAGCGGCCAGACCGTGCCGCCCTGGCCCGCGGTGATCGCGCTCTGTCGCCTCGTCAAGCGCGACCCCCGCCCGCTGCGCCCCCTGTGGGAACGGTCCTCCAACCCTCTCCCCGCGCCCCCGAAGTCCAGCCGCCAGGGCAGGCCGCGGCCCCGCAACGATCTGCCGCGCGACGTACCGGACTTCACCGGACGCGAGGCCCAACTCGCCGCCGTGCTCGCCGCGGTGGACAGCCACCGCGTGGTCGCCGTCGACGGCATGGCGGGGGTCGGCAAGACCTGCCTGGCGATGCACGCGGCGCACCGCCTCGCCGCCGACTACCCGGACGCCCAGCTCTATGTGGACCTGCACGGGTTCACCGAGGGCCGCGAACCGCTCGACCCCGACTCCGCGCTGCGGATGCTGCTCGGCGCGCTCGACGTACCGTCCGAGAAGGTCCCGCGGGAGGGCGTCGAGCAACTGGCCGCCTGCTGGCGGTCGGAGCTGGCCGACCGCCGGGTCGTCGTGGTGATCGACAATGCCGCCGACGCCGACCAGGTCCGCCCCCTGCTGCCGGGAGCCGGCCCGTCCGTCGCCCTGATCACCAGCCGGAACCGGCTCATCGGCCTGGACGAGGTGCCGCCGGTCTCGCTCGACGTGCTGAGCCCGCGGGAGAGCGCGGAACTCCTCGCCCGTGCGAGCGGCGACCCGAGCGGTCCCGACGGACGGCTCGCCCGCGACCCGGAGTCCGCCGCCGAGGTGCTGCGGCTGTGCGGCCATCTGCCGCTGGCCCTGCGCCTCGCCGCGGCCCGGCTGCGGCACCGGCCGGGCTGGACGGTGGGCGTCCTCGTCGAGCGGCTGGCCGAGGGGGCGAGCGAGTTCGACACCGCGTTCGCCATGTCCGTACGGCAGTTGGACCGGTCCCAGGCCCGCCTGTTCCGGCTGCTCGGTCTGCTGCCCGGGGGTTCCTTCGACGCGTACCTGGCGGCGTCGCTCGCGGACGTGCCGCTGAACAGCGCGCGGGCGATGCTCGAGGACCTGGTCGACGCGCACCTCGTACAGGAGCCCACGGCGGGCCGCTACCGCCTGCACGACCTGGTGCACCAGCACGCGCGCCGGGCCGGCGAGGAGCAGGACTCACCGGCCGAACGGCAACGGGCGCTCGGCCGCTTCCTCGACTACTACGTGCACGCGGCGGCCGCCGCCGACGCCGCGATGCCGTTCCTGTCGCCCGGCCGGCCGCCCTCCGCGGGCCGGCCGCCTGCCGCGCTGCCGCGGTTCGCGGACAAGAACGCGGCGTTCGCCTGGCTCGTCGCGGAGTACGAGAATCTGGTGGGCGCCTTCGAGACCGCGGCCGCCGTCGGGGCCGACGCGCACGTGTGCGAGCTGCCGCGCTTCCTGCGGGCGTACTTCGCGCGGCGCTGCGGCACGACGCACCTCAACGTGCTCTTCGAACGCTCGCTGGCCGCCGCCGAGCGCATCGGCGATCCGCTCCAACTGGCCGACGCGCACAGTGATCTGGGCTTCGCGCGCTATAACGCGGGCCGCATGGCGGAGGCCGCCGCCTCGTACGAGGCGGCACAGCCGCGGCTGTCCCAGGCGGGGGACTTGGGGTCGGAAGCCGAACTGACCCTGCGGCGCGGCTATCTGAAGTGGGACGAGGGGTATGTCGAGGAGCCGCTCGAACTCTTCAGGCTGGCAGGGAAGTTGTACGAGCAGGCCGACTGCCCGACGGGCACGGCCAGTGCGGCGGCGTCGGAGGCCTGGGCGATGCTCCAGCTGGGACACCGCGAGGAGGCGGCGCAGCGGGCCCGCGAGGTCCTCGGCATCCCCCTCACCGACCCCGCCTCGCCGCCCACGCTGACGGCTCGGATCACCCTCGGCGTGGCCATCGCCCACGAGGAGCCCGACGAGGCGGCGGAGCACCTGCATCAGGCGTTGGCGCTGGCCCGCGAGGACGGGCACCTCCACAACGAGGCGTGGTGTCTCAACTGCCTGGGTGTCGCGCTGCGGCGTATGGGCCGCTACGAAGAGGCGCTGGCCAGCCACCGGCAGGCGTTCGCGCTGCTCGACGAGCTCTTCGAGGGACACTGGAAGATCCACTTCCTCAACAGCTACGCCGAGACCTGCCGCCTCGCGGGCCTGCCCGACGAGGCCCTGCGTCTGCACCGCCAGGCTCTCGAACTCGCCCCGACGCTGGGGTACCGCAACGAGGAAGCGCTGGCCCACGAGGGAATCGCGACGGTCCTGGACGCAACGGACCCGGCCACGGCGGCAGAACACCGCGCGGCGGGCCGGGCCGTCCTGCGGGAGCTCGACGCGTGATGTCGAGCTCCCGCAGACGTCAGAAGCGCACCGCGTACGAGACGCGCCGCCGCAGGGACTTGGCCCGCTGGGCCTCGTGGAAGCGAGCGTCCTGTTCCAGGACCTCGGCGGCCCTGCGCACCTTCGCACCGGCCCGTTCGATCGCTTCGTCGAGCGGCATCACCAGGGGCAGGTCGAAGATCTCGACGATCCGCTCCACGCGTTCGCGGACGCTGCCGCCCACCACGTGGTACGGGATCTCCAGCTCCTCCAGGGTCTCGATCAGCAGGTCGTCGGACATCTTCCGGAACGTCTCGGAGACCGGCCGGTGGCCGTCGGCCTTCATCTCGAACTCGACCGGCAGGTGCACATAGGCGTCGTAGATCCGCTTGGCACGGGCCTTGGCTACCGCGCCGTAGGCATCCATGTACTGGCGGTAGAACCGCTTCACCGGGAGCCCTGCGATGTTCTTCACCGTCCGCAGGAACAGGTTCGCCCCGGGGTTGATGCCGACCCGCATGCGGGCCTCGCCGTAGATCCACTCGTGGATCACGGAGCCGTCCGAGATGAACGGCCCCTGGCCCGCCTCGTGGTGGATCCGCTCCTCGAGCCGGCGCAGCCCGAGCATCGTCAGTTCCATGGCGCTGAGTTCCTGGACCTGCTTGCCCGGAACGAGGTCCACGAGGATCTCGCGGGACGTCATCGCGTGCGTACGGGGGATGCCCGTGGCCATCGACAGCGTCTCGGTCGTGGTGCTCTTGCCGCTGGAGTACGTTCCGGAGATCGCCAGGTGCAGACCGCTGTGCGGTATGGGGGTGCTTGTGTTCCCCATGGTGTGCTCTCTTCCCGTCGTGGGTGCCCCGGCCGGAGCCGGGGCGTGGGGTGATGTGGTCAGACGCCCATGCCCAGGCCTCCGCTGACCGGCAGAACCGCTCCGGTGACGTAGCGGCCCGATTCGCCGGCGAGGTAGCGCACGGCGGCGGCGACGTCAGATGTTTCGCCGACGTGGCCGAGCGGAGTGACGGACAGCAGGTGTTCGCGTCGCTGATCGGTGATCGCGCGGCTCATGGCCGTGTCGATCAGGCCTGGTGCGACGACGTTGACCGTGATGTTCCGGGGGCCGAGTTCCCAGGCCAGGGAGCGGGCCATGCCGAGCATTCCGGCCTTGGCGGCCGCGTAGTTGACCTGGCCCGGAGCTCCGTACGCGAAGGTCATGGAGGAGATGAGGACGATCCGCCCCCAGCGCGCCCGCACCATGCCGCGCACGGCACGCCGCACGGTACGGAAGGCGCCGTGGAGGTTGACGTCGACGACGTCCGTGAAGTCCTGCTCGTCCATGCGCAGCATCAGGGCGTCGCGCGTGATGCCCGCGTTGACGACGAGCACTTCGACCGGCCCGTGTGCGGCCTCGGCCTCCTTGAAAGCGGCGTCGATGCTTCCGGAGTCCGTCATCTCGGCGCGGACGCCGAGCAGTCCGTCGGGCGGTGCGGTGTCCCGGTGGGTGACGGCGACGCGGTCGCCGTCCGCCGCCAGGGCGGTCGCCACGGCGAGCCCGATGCCGCGGTTGCCGCCGGTGACCATGACCGAACGTCCCATCAGTGCCTCCTCGGGGCGATGGCGTCCTCCGCCTGCGGGCTGCGGACCTCTGCCGTCCGCCGGCCGGTGAGCGCCAGATTCCGCGTGGCTGTCGCGACGATCCGGAGGCCGATCTCCCCCAGGCTGGGGAGCGGGTTCAGCGGGTTCATGGGTCACCTCGCCGAGCCGGTCGCCGCCGCGCAGTACTGCGGCGCATCGGCGAACAGGTGCTCGACGGCTGCGGCGAGGCGGTCCCCGGTCAGCGCGTTCGGCAGCAGCCGCCGGGCGAAGCGCGGGCTCGGCGGCGCTCCCTCGCGCCGCTTCTCGGTCATCAGTGGCGGCAGGAACGCCATCGGCGTACAGGACAGTTCCGCGTCGCTCTCCGCGAGGAAGCGCGCTGCGCGCTCCCGGTCTGCCTCGGGCAGCCAGTCGAGAAACGGCAGGCTGACCTCGACGACCTCATCGTCACCGGGGTCTTGGGAGCCGGCGTCCGCATGGTCGCGCAGCAGTCGGCAGGGCGCGGCCTGCCACTCCTCGCGCAGCATGGGGACACGGCATCGGGCTTCGTCAAGCAGGACGAGCAGCGGCCGTTCCCCGTCCAGATGCTCACGCACCTCGGCACGCTGCTCCGCGTCCGGCCATATTCCCTTCGGTGTCCATTGCCTCGATTCGGACCCGAAAGCGCGCTCTTCCCAGAGCATGCGGGCCGGCCCTTCGAGTACGACGAGCACGTCTCCTAATCGGAGCGTGGGCGTAAAACGCATGATCTATTTCCCCCGTTGCGTTTCTTGCGTGTAACTCTGGTGCGAATTGGGTGCGAATTCAGTGCGACTGTCGACAGCGAAATTCGGCTGTCCGATTACGCGGCGGCGGGCAGGCGGTGCGCCAGCCAGCAGCGGCCGTCGATCCCCGCGAAGTCGTCCACCGCCAGTTCCGCGGTGCGCCAGCGAGCTTCGCCCATGGACAGGAGCCGGGAGCCGGCGGTGCTCACGGTCGGGGTGAAGCTGTGCCCCAGCGGGCGCACCGGTGTGGCCGCGCCGATGACGAAGCGCCTCATCCAGAGCGTGTCGGTGCTGCCGCGGGAAAGACCGTCCTGTGCGTAGAGCAGGACCTGCGCCAGCTGGGCCACGCCCACGAGCGCGTCGACCAGGGAGACCGACGGCCCGTAAGCCGCTTCCGCTCCGGACATGTACGCATCCCCGTTTGTGTGCGCGTCCCCGTCCGTGGCCACGACGCGCTGCAGCCCCCGGATCTCCTGCCGGTCGAGGTCGACGCGGACCTGCTCGGCGTACTGGTCGCGCTGCTTGTAGCCCGCGCCGTAGTGGCGGGCTCGCGCCGGCCCCAGTGCCTGCTTCTCGTCGGAGTACGTGACCGGTGTCCCCGCCCTGTCGCCCTGTTCGTGCACGAGCGTGCAGCGCACTTTCAGGCGTCCGACCCGGCAGTCGAACGTGCTGGCCAGCATGAGGTCTTCCCTGGTCGGACCGTCGACGGCGACCAGCCTGCCGTGTACGGGAAAGTCCGCGAGGTCTTCGTGTGGCGTGCTGCCGGCTCGTACATCGGCTCGGCGCAGCCAGATCCTGCGCCGCTCGGCGGCGCCGAGCCCGAAGGCGCGGGCGAGGTGCGTCTCCGCCAGGTTCGCGGCGAGCACCAGTGCGTCGATGCTGCTCAGATGCGGTCGCAGCTCACCGGCGCCCGTCTTGCGGGACCAGTCGCGCGGATAGCTGAGCGTGCCCCGCGCGGTGACGAGCGCGCCCGGTTCGGCGGACCCGTCGGTGGTGATGTTCCTGAGGCCTTGAGTGACGCGTTTGTATCCGCTTCCGAAAAAGCGGGAGCTGCCAGGTCCGAGGCAGCTGTCCAGAGATCCGTATAATAATTCCTTGTTGCTCATTCCCCGTTTACCTTCCCCCGTGTCGCGGGCCGATCGGCCCGGACAGAAAAAACACTATCCAGCACACCAGGGGGAAGCAATTATTTAATGGAATCTGTGACGCCCTCCACAGATCCACCCAAAGGAAACCTCAAATAGGGATTCTTTAATTCCAGTTTCACCGGATCAATTAATGAATTCGGTCGAACATCATTCGCAGGCGATCACGCGCGGCCAGCGGTCGGCGAGCAGATCACCGAGCAGTGCCCGCAGGCGGTCGCGGTCCTCCGCGGGCACGGCGGAGAGAAAGTCCTGCTCCACGGCGTCGACGGCGCGCCCGGCGCGCTCGAGTGCCTCACGGCCGCCTTCGGTGAGGCGCAGGATGTAGCGCCTGCGGTCCGACGGATTGCGCCGCCGCTCCACATGGCCGGCCCGCTCCATCTCGTCGATCAGCGCCACCATCGTCGTCGGGTCGAGATGGAGGAGTCTGCTCAGATCCTGCTGAGACAGGCTCAGATCACTTTCCAGCGCCGCGAGGACGTAGAAATAGCGCAGGCGCATGCCCTGCGCCGTGAGCACCCGCTCCGCGTCCTCCATCAGGATCGATCCGGCCTTGTTCAGCAGATAGCCGGTCCTGCGGACGAGAGGGAAGTCGAGTGCGGCGGGTTGCGCCGGGGTGGGCGTCGCCTCTGTCATCCGGGCCGTCCCCTTTGCTGCTGGGCGCTGTTGAGCGCCGCTGAGAGCTGCGAGAAGTGCAAGAGCTACAAGAGCTGCTGAGATCTTGGTGAAACGACGGGCCCAGGGATGCTGTTGCTCGGTGGTGCCGAACATCCCCCGCGCCGATCGTCGATCACCCCAAGGGTACTGGCGGTGGCACCGGCCTCCAAGGCCGGTGCCACTCACAGTGCCGCGTCCGGTCGGGGCGGGTAGCCCGGTCGATCTCCGACCGGGCTACCCATCTCCCCCGGCTCGCACCGACTGGGCCACGACCGGCGCTCCGGCGCTCTCGTCCCCCAAGAGCCCTTGTGCGTCCACGCCGTTCACCACAGTCCGGCTGTCGATCTCCACGGTCTCGCCCCGGGCGCTCTCGTGCAGGTCGCGCGTGCGGATGAAGACGAATCCCACGAGCGCGCCGACGGCGGCGACGACCGCGCACACGAACATCACATCGGTCAGACCGTCCACGAAGGCGGTGCGGGCCGCCGCTTCGAGTGCGGGGCCCATCCCCGCGGGCGCGCGCCCGGCGGCCTCCGCGCCGCCGCCCGCCGCCACGGCCTCGCCGAACTCATGGGCGGACGCCCCGAGTTGGCGCCCCGCTTCGGACTGCGCGAACAGGTCGGCCACCCTGCCCTGGAACGCGGCGCCGAAGCCCGCGATACCGATGGCGACGCCTACCTGCTGGAACGTCTCGTTGATCCCCGAGGCCATGCCCGCCTTGGACGGTTCCACGACGGCGATGGACAGCGACGCGCGCGGCGGATTGAAGAGGCCCATGCCGAGGCCGATCCCGAACATGCTCGGCAGCAGCGCCGTCCAGGACGTGTCCGGCCCGGTGAGCGCGACCAGCGAAAGCCCGAGCGCGATGAGCGCGAGGGACGTTCCCATCAGCAGCCGCTGCGGCACCCGGGTGGTCAGCGATCCCGAGATCGCGGCCGCGACGAACAGCGTCCCGGTCAGCGGAAGGAACCGCAGGCCGGTCTCCCACGGCGAGTACGCGAGGACGTTCTGCACGTACGACACCAGGAGGAAGATCGCGGACATGGTCGCGGCGGCGCACAGCAGTGTCACCACCGACACTCCGTTGAACGTCCTGTTCCTGAACAACGACAGCTGGAACATGGCCCGTTCACCGCGTCGCCTCTCCACGGCGCCGAACGCCGCGAGGAGCAGCACAGAGGCCACGAACATGCCGACGATGGGCGCGCTGCCCCATCCCTCGGCCTCTCCTCGCAGCAGCGCGAGCACGAGCAGCGTCAGCGCGCCGGTGAAGAGCACCAGACCCCACCAGTCGACTGCGGGGGCCGACTCCTCTCGGGACTCGCGCATCCGCAGCGCGCTCACGGCCATGGCGAGCAGCCCGACCGGAATGTTCACCAGGAAGATCCAGCGCCAGCTGAGCCCGTCGGTGAGCGCGCCCCCGATGAGCGGGCCGAAGGCGATGGACAGGCCCACCACACCGCCGAAGATGCCGAAGGCCTTACCCCGGTCCTTGCCCTGGTACTCCTGCCCGATCAGCGCGGGCCCGACGGCGAACAGGACCGCTCCCCCGAGTCCTTGGACGCCACGGGCCACGGACAGGACGACGGCATCGTTCGCGAGGCCGCAGGCGAGCGAGGCCGCCAGGAACACGACGAAGCCGATATTGAAGACACGCTTGCGCCCCAGGCGGTCGGCCAGCGATCCGGCTGTCAGCAGAACAGCGGCCAGACCGAGGGCGTACGCGTCGAGCACCCACTGGAGCGAGGTGAAACTCGCGTCGAACGCATCCCTGATGTCGGGCAGCGCCACATTCACCACGGTCAGGTCGAGCAGCAGCATGAACGTGGCCACACACACCACGGCCAGGGTCCACCCCCGCCCGCCCACCGAAGTCGTTCGTCCGGACATCGTTCCCCCGAGATCGTAATGATCTACTTCTCAAATCATCGATAATTCCAACGATTTGGAAAGCTACGAAGGCCCCGGAAACCTGTCAACGGCCCCCTCACGTCTCGGCCATGATCCGACCGGAAACCGCCCTTCCCGGCCGGTAACTCCGCTCGACATGCCCCTTGAGGTCGTCCGGATAGAAGTAGACGCGCCGAAGGTTGCCCTGCGCGTACCGTTCGGCCTGGTCGTCGAAGTGCGGCGAGTCGGGATGCCCGCTGACGCCTCCCGCCGTCACCGCCCAGGCACGCAGCCGCGGCCCGAACTCCACCACCGCCACGAAGCTGTTGCCGCTGGTGCCGTAGTAGCGCTTCGTTCCGGGGTAGCGCATCGCTCCGAACGACGCGAGCGAGCCCCATCGCGCTGAGGTGAAGGGCACCGGGATGCTCGGCTTGTCGTCGCTGAACTCCTGGACGATCGAGCCGTCGTTGCGCTGATAGCGGTTGATGTCGCCCCACGGCACCTCCCAGCGGCCGAAGTCCCGCGTCAGCCGCTCCACCGCTGTCCGGAGCGCCCCGAGCCGCTGCTCGTCGGAAGCACGGTCGGCCATGTAGTCCCACACCGACAGACCGGCTTCCACAGCCGACTGAGAGGTGAGCGCCCACAGCGCATCCCCCCAGAAGACGGCCAGCGACGTGGCGGTCGAGCGCTCGGCCCAGCGGTGGTCCCAGCCGCGCAGCAGGGCGATCGGCCCGCCGAGCTCCGCCTTCTGGCCGCTGCCCGCGGGCAGTTGGTCCCACGCGGCGACGAGCCCCGGAACCAAGCGTGCGAAGGCGGTGAGGTACGGATCGAAGGCGGCCGCCATCAGCCTCTGCGGGGTGAAGTCGTCGCGCGCGGACAGGACTCGGACCGCCTGCGGCCCGCGCGGGTTCTCTCCGGCCCGGTCGAAGTAGCGTGGGTAGTCGGCCGCGTCGGGGCTGTCCGCGCCGGCGGCGGTCCAGGGCCAGTTGTTCGTGTTGAAAGCCCAGCCGTTCTTCGGGTTCACGGCCTGCGGCATGCTCGCGAGGCTGTGCAGACCGCGCCAGTCGGTCGCCGGGTCACTGCCGTCGACGGGCTTGGAAAAGTCGAAGCGGTCGTCGCGCACCGGCATGAACTGCGGCATCAGGAAGGCGATGTCGCCCTTCGAGTCCGCGAAGAGTGTGTTGTTCGAGCTGTTCGCCCTGAGGCCCGCGACCCGGAGATAGCCCGCGTAGTCCCGGGTCTTGGTGCGCAGGAAGCTCTGCTTGAGCGCATCGAGCGGCTTGTTCATCAGTGCGCACGCGATCCACTTGCCGTCCGCCTCCCGAACGATCGGCCCGTGGTGTGTGGCGAAGGTGGTGAAGCGGCGCTCGTCCTGCTTGCCGTCCGCGGTGCGACAGGACAACGTGATCGTCTTTGTCTTCACGGGACGCAGCTCGTCGCCGTAACGGTAGAAGCGTCTGCCGTCCGCCCTCGTCACGATCCGCTCGGCGAACTCGTCGACGTTGTCGACGCCACTCGTCGTGTGCATCCAACCCGTGTGTTCGTTGAAGCCCTGGTAGACAAAGAACTGTCCCCAGGTGGCGGCGCCGTAGACGTTGAGCCCGTCGCCGCTGGTCACATGCTGCTCGGAACGGAAGAAGAAGCTGGTGTGGGGGTTGATCAGCAGCAGCGCATGGCCGTCCCGCGTACGACTCGGCGCGATCGCCATGCCGTTGGATCCCGTGGGTTCGCGCAGCAGCAGCCCCCGTTCCTCATCGGTCATCGGCACCGCTCGCTTGCCGTAGAAGGCTTCGAGCTGACTGAGCGGCACCGATTCGATGTTGCCGCCGATGCTGCCCTCCGAGAAGCTCAACGGCATCCACGGCTCGAACCGCTCGAGCACGCTCGGACGCACCTCGGGGTGCGTCGCGAGGTAGTAGTTGAGCCCGTCCGCCCAGGCCCGCATCAACGCGCGCAGCCAGACCGGGGTCTTCGCGTAATCCTTCTTGAGGGATTCGGGGTCGAGGAACAGCCGCTGGCGCAGGTCCTGCCAGATCGTCTTCTCGCCCTCCGCCTCGGCAAGGCGGCCGAGGGCGACCAGGTAGTTGCGTTCGATCCGGTTGAAGTCGTCCTCGGCCTGGGCATACATCATCCCGAACACGGCATCGGCGTCACTCTCGCCCACGACGTGCGCAACGCCCCAGTCATCGCGCCTGATCGTCACCCGCGCCGCGTGTCTGCGCCAGCGGGCCGCGTCGGGCAGCGGCTGCTCCGGAGCCCCGAACGCGGGGCCGGAGGGCAGACCTGCCGCGACAGCGGCAAGCCCGACCGCTCCGCCCAGGACACGGCGTCGGCTCACCCCTGTTGTGTTCTGCGCGTGGCTCATGAGTTGCTCCACCTTCCGTCGCGAATCGAGAAGTCACCGCGACAGGCCCGCATGCCTACGCGGCGGGACGCGCCACGCTCCGGTGATCACCCACACGCACAGTCCTATCCATGGGGCGCCGGACTGACAAGACCTCGAACCCCGACAAACGGAAGACCCTCATCCATCGAGAGGTCCGACGACCCGGTCGAATGTCCGGGAGCCAAGTTCGATGGCCATGATGCCGCGTGATCCGATCACGACCACTCCACGTGGGCCGAGGACTTTGGTCCGCCACAGGGGTGACCCGACGCGCACGTGGTGCTCCAGCCCGCTTTCCAGGGACCACAGCGCCACGGAACAGGTATGACCACCGGTGACGGCAATCGCTCGCCGGCCGTACTGAGCCATGTCGACGTCCGTCAGTTCCATGCCGTGCCCGCGCTCAAGTTGAGCGTGAGTCATACGTGTACCGTCTTCGGCGTTCCAGACGGTCAACTGGGAGTAGGACCCCACGCCCACGACGACGGCAGCGTGGCCCGAGCAGGCGAAGGAAACAGCCGTGGTGCGGAACGGGGTGCCGATGTCCGTCCGTCCGGAAAGGGCCAGATCCTCGAACCGTGCGTCTTCGCCCGTCACGGTCCACAAACGCGTCTGGTCTTCCTGCCAGTCCCATGTGACGAACCGCAGGGCATCGTCTGGCTGGTCCGGAAGCGGGGCCACCGCGAATCTGCCGGCGTGGCAGTGGAGCGGTGGCCGGACCGGTTCGCCCGAGGCCAGGTCGAAGAAGCCGAGCCGACCGCTGACGGCGGCGGTGAGCAGCAGCGGTCGCTCTCGCTCGAGGACGGCGATACGAGCCCATTCCTCCTCCGCCGGGAGCCGGCGGTCGTACGCCATCTGACCGTCCGGGAATCGCCGCAGCGCGAAGAGCCCTTCCGTGTCCAAGGTGACGAAGGACGTCGGGTCGCCGGGCATTGCCGCCGCGCTCCGGTAGCACCTCTCGGCGGACGATCCGAGTCTCGCGAGGATGTCCCCGGTGTCCGCGCCGAAGATCACGAACTGTCCGTCCGCGCTGAGCGCCGCCACGCAATCGCCCTCCGCTTCCCCGGCTCCCGCGACAACCCCGTGGTACTTGTTGGCCGGAGCTTCCGGAGCATCCGCCCGGCTGTCCCAGACCCGGACGGCACCGTCACGCCCGCCCGTGACGACCCAGCAGGTTCCGTCCATGTCACATTGCGCCACGGCCTCCACCCCGCCGTCGTGAATGGCGATTCGCTTTGCCTCTCCCTGGGCCGACCGGCGGATGAACACGTCCCCGTTCCAATCGCCCCAACACCAAAGATCGCTGTGGCGGCCCGAGAAGAGAGTGGAGAACACGCCGGCTCCACCGCGATAGGGGTCGACGATCCTCGTCCCTCGCACCGGATCCCATACGATCACCTGGCCGACCTGTGTCCCCAGAAGCAGAACTGGTCCGCCCTCGTGCTCCGCGACCGAAGCGCTCCAGACATGCAGATCGGCGCGCCAGGCCGCCATCTCCGCCCTGGCGTCGAACGGTTCACCGATCGGCCGGGCGGACTCAACGTCCCACGTGCTGATCTCGTCCATGTCCGTGGCCAGCACGGCCAGGCATCGTCCGCCCGCATGGCCCACCGTGAGCACTCGTTCCTGTTCTCCGAGAACGATGCGGGGAAGATTCAGCGACCCGCCGTCCTCGGCCGACAGGATCTCGATGACGCGCTCCTCACTGACCGTCGCGACTGCGGCGGCGCCCTCGATGACGACGGCCCAAACGCCGTGCAGGGCACGCTGGTCCGCGAGAACATCCGGGCCGTCGGTCGTGCCCGGCACCGTTCGCAGCAGACGACCGTCCTGATGCAGCGTGATGACGGCGATGCCGCCACTGCGCACTGACGCCGTCATGTCGACGATGGCCGATTCGGGTTCATGCACCCCGGATGCCAACGGGCTGCCGTCCCTGAGGAACCATGCCTGGACAGCCCACTCGCTTGCCGAGAGCACCACGGCTCCCCTCGGGTGCTCGACGGTGGCGAGGGCGAGGACGTAGTCGTCGTGGTGACCGAGCATGCGAGTCGCGGCCAGGTCGTCCCAGTGGGCCCAGCGCACCGCCCAGGGGCGGTCGGGAAAGGCAGCGGCCAATGAGGCGGCCAACTCCTCGTCGCCGACCATTCGCGCCGCCATTTCGAGGTAGCAGACACGCTCGTCCTCGGAGGCCACGAGCAGTTGCTGTCCGACTCGCTGGACGGTGCGGGCCAGCCTCCGTCCCGACGGGGTGCGCGCCGTCGGCAGCGCTGCCAGCAGCCGGGCAGGATCCATCGTGGCCAGGAAACCCGCGTCACGCAGCAGCCTGTCGAGCACCTGGCCCTGGCCTGCGTGGAAGGGCAGGTACGTGCGCGTGTAGGAGTCGGCGTCAGCCCAGACCGGCCCGTCGCCGGACGTCGGCGACAAGCGCTCGAGAAGTACTTCTGTGAGGCGCCGGTGGGTCTCGGCCGGTGGACGCTGCCGGACACTGAGCTGGCGCAGGTGTTCGCCGAGTGCTTCGTGGAAGAGCCGGAGCCGGACTCCCGATCCGCGTTCGGTGCGGTGGAGCAGGTCGGTCGCCGTGGTGTCCAGGAGCAACCGGTTGACGTCCCGTTCCGAGTAGGTGTCGGTGCCCAGTGCTGTGGCCGCGGCCGCCCAGGTTCGCGGGTCGTCGAAGCCGTCTCCCTGGGACCAGGCCAGGACCATCAGCAGGTCGCGCAGCCACGGTCCGCCTTGCTGCACGTCGTGCAGGTAGCGTTCCATCGCGGCACCGACGGTGGTGGGAAACGTCTCCTGCCAGCCCGCGCTGTCCGTGTCGACGGGTTCGCTCGCTGCCATGAGGGACAGTGCGGTGAGCTGTGCCACCAGGAAACTGCGGCCGCAGCGAACTGCCACAGCCGCGCCGACCGACGCCGCGAGTTCAGGGCAGGGCCGGTAGGGCGTGGGGAGCTGCGGGTCGCTCTCGGCGAGCAACGTGAGGCGGACGTACTCGGCGATGTCACGCCGGTCCAGATAGCGGGCCTCGTCCAGGTCGATGACTCGTGCCGAGCCTCCGAACAGGCGCAGCAGGTCGTCCTGGCCTCCCGGACGGGTGCCGACGAGGAGGCGTATGCCCGTCCTGCCCGCCGCCGCAGCGAGGGGTTCCAGCAGGTCGACGATGAGCCGCTGGGCGTCCGCTGCCTCGTCGACCCCGTCCACGACCACCACGGTCGCCCGATGATCCCGGGCTTCTCGGAGGTTGGCGAGGAGGCCACCGGCCGTCGCCTCGTCGATGGTCAGCGCACGTGCGATCTCGGCGGCGACCTCGTCGACCGTGCGGCCCCTCACATGTACGGCGGCGCTGAGGGCGCCGATCCGCGGTAGGGGCTGGTCCGGTGCGGTGGGCGTCTCACCGCGCAGCCGGGCATCGGCCAGGCTCACCAGCCGTCCGAGAACGGCTGACTTGCCTGATCCGGGTGCCCCGGTCACCACACGGGATCGCGCGATGTCCGAACCCTCGGCGTTGATCCACGCGGTCAGCTCGCGCAGGGCCTGCACCCGGCCCGCGAAGTACGTGCCTTCTCTGAGGCTGGATGGCAGGACACCACGCCCCCTCGGGCGAAAGTGACCGCGCAGCTGCTCCGCACGCTCCGTGGCCGCGCTCTCCAGCCTTTGTGCGAGGAGGAGTTGTTCCTCGGTCTGCTGCGCGGCCCGTGCCCGAAGCCGGTCGACGGCCGGCGGAACCGCGATGCCGCTGACCATCAGCAGAGCGGTGAGGACGACCATGACGGGTGTGACTCGGTCGGCAGAGACCAGTCCGAGCAGGGCCCCGGTCGCGACCGCCACGCCGGGAAGCAGGTGGATCAGCAGCCGAACCGTCAGTGACCACCAGTTGTCGCGGCGACGCAGTGAGTGCACAGCATCATTCGTATAGCCAACTCGCTTCCGCCGTACAGGACTTCCGTCAATGACCAGCAGCACCGAGCAGGCGCCCGGCGGCACCCCACTCCGCGCTCGGGGAGGAGCTCAGTAACCCGCAGGGAGGAGCTCAGGAGCCCGTAAGGAAGGTGAGGCGCACCCCTCGCTCCGGATTGTCCCGGTTCGTATCGACCAGGCACACCGACTGCCACGTCCCCAACTCCAGGCGGCCGCCCAGCACCGGCAACGTCGCGTGCGGCGGCACCAGCGCAGGCAGGACGTGGTCGCGGCCGTGGCCGGGGCTGCCGTGGCGGTGCTGCCAGCGGTCGTCGGCGGGGAGCAGGGTGTGCAGCGCGGCCAGCAAGTCGTTGTCGCTGCCCGCGCCCGTCTCCAGGATCGCGATGCCGGCAGTCGCGTGGGGGACGAAGACGTTGAGCAGGCCGTCACGGCCGGCCGCCGCCTCGCTCAGGAAGCTCTGGATGTCGTCGGTGAGGTCGAAGACCTTCTCCGCCGAGCCGGTGGTGACGTTCAGGACACGTGTGGTGAAAGCATCGGACATGGGGCCATCTTCCCTCACGGAGCTCCCAACCACTGATATGCGGCGTCCGCCTTTCGAGACGACATTGACCGTGCGCGGACGATCTGGCTACGTTCTGCGGCATGTTGCGTTCAGCTCTGCTCACCACGCGCGGTCACATCGACCTGCTGCGGGTGGCTTCTGCCGCGTGTCGTCGCGGCTGCTGACGCCCCCTCAGTCAGCTTCTCCCCCCTCGCACTTCTCTGCCCTGCTGCCCTCGCGCGGTTGATCTCGCCATCCCGCGCGTAGGCCATTCGGGCATCCCTCCCTCCTGCCGTGGAGACCCATGAGCATCAGCCATGCCCCGCCGGATTCCGTACCCGACATTTCGGGAATATCCAAGCTCGATCTCGTCCCCATCGCCCCGTCGTCCACCCGCCGCGCCCGCGTCCCCCGCTGGCTGCGCCGCACCTCCGGCCCCCTCGCGCTCCTCGCCCTGTGGCAACTCCTCAGCTCCACAGGGGTGTTGACCAAAGACATCCTCGCCTCGCCGGGGACCATCGCCGGCGTCGCCCGCGATCTGCTCGCCGACGGTTCGCTGACCTCCGCCATGGGGGTCTCCCTGCAACGTGTCGCGGTGGGACTGCTACTCGGCACCCTCGTCGGGACCTCGCTCGCCCTCGTCTCCGGGCTCTTCCGCGTCGGCGAGGATCTCGTCGACGCGAGCGTGCAGATGCTCCGTACCGTGCCGTTCGTCGGGCTCATCCCGCTGTTCATCATCTGGTTCGGCATCGGTGAGGCACCCAAGGTCGCCATCATCACGCTGGGCGTCTCCTTCCCGCTCTATCTGAACGTGTACGCGGGCATCCGCGGGGTCGACTCGCAGCTCATCGAGGCCGGTGAGTCCCTCGGGCTCTCGCGGTGGGGGCTCGTGCGGCACGTCATCCTGCCGGGCGCGCTGCCGGGTGCGATGACCGGGCTGCGGTACTCCCTGGGCATCGCCTGGCTCGCCCTCGTCTTCGCCGAACAGATCAACGCGGACTCCGGGATCGGCTTCCTGATGGTCCAGGCACGTGACTTCCTGCGCACCGACGTGATCGTCGTCTGCCTGATCGTCTACGCCTTCCTCGGCCTCATCGCCGACTTCATCGTCCGCACCCTCGAAAGGCTGCTGCTGCAATGGCGACCGACGTTCACCGGCCGGTGACCCCCAACGCCCTGACGACACAGGCCACTTCGGCCGTACGCGTCGAAGGTCTCACCCGCTCCTTCGACGGGCGTGCCGTCATCGACCACCTCGACCTCGACGTGCGGCCGGGTGAGTTCGTGGCGCTGCTCGGGCGCAGCGGCTGCGGCAAGTCGACCCTGTTGCGCATCCTCGCCGGGCTCGACCGGGACATCGAGGGAACGGTCCTCGTGCCGCGCCGCAAGGCCGTCGCGTTCCAGGCGCCCCGGCTCATGCCCTGGAAGCGCGTATGGCGCAACGTCCTGCTCGGGCTGAAGGGAAAGCCCGAACGCGCCGTAGCCGAAAGGGCGTTGGAGGAGGTCGGGCTCAAGCACCGTACCGACGCCTGGCCCAAGACGCTCTCCGGCGGCGAGGCTCAGCGCGCCTCACTGGCCCGGGCCCTGGTGCGCGAGCCCGATCTGCTGCTGCTCGACGAGCCGTTCGGCGCGCTCGACGCGCTCACCCGCATCAAGGCCCAGCGTCTGGTCGACGAACTGTGGCAGCGGCGCGGCTGCGCCGTCCTGCTCGTCACGCACGACGTCGAGGAAGCCGTGCTCCTCGCCGACCGGGTGCTCGTCATGGACGACGGGGTCATCGCGTACGAGACCGAGATCGATCTGGACCGGCCGCGCGGCATCTCCGATCCGCGCTTCGCCGAACTGCGTGCCGAGCTTCTGCAGCGCCTGGGCGTCGACGCGCCCCACTCCGCAGAAGCCGCGGAAGCCGCTGCCGCGGCATGAACCTCCCGCATCCCCCCTCCCCCGTGAACAGCACGAACAGACCGAACGGACTCACCATGCGACGACACCTCGCCGCCCCCGCCCTGCTCCTCCCCCTGACCCTGCTGCTCGCCGCCTGCTCCGGCTCCTCCTCCGCGAACACCTCGTCCGGCGGCGCCGGTGGCGGGACCGACGGCCAGGGGTCGCTCACCCTCAACGTCGGGGACCAGAAGGGTGGTTCGGAGGCCGTGCTGCGTGCGGCCGGGGAGCTCGACGACCTGAAGTACAAGATCCGCTGGTCCACCTTCACCTCCGGGCCGCCCCTCCTGGAGGCCGTCAACGCCAAGGCCGTGGACATCGGCGCCGTCGGCAACACACCGCCCGTCTTCGCCGCCGGAGCGAACTCGAAGATCTCCGTGGTGGCCGCCACCCACGGCACCGCGGCGGGCGAGGCGATCCTCGTCCCGAACGGCTCGCCGCTGAAGAAGGCCGAGGACCTCAAGGGCAAGTCCGTCGCCGTGGCGCAGGGTTCGTCGGCGCACTACCAGTTGATCGCGTCCCTCGAGAAGGCCGGGCTCGGCTTCAAGGACGTCAAGGTCAAGTATCTCCAGCCGGCCGACGCGCTGGCCGCGTTCACCAGCGGCAAGGTGGACGCATGGTCGGTCTGGGACCCGTACACCTCGCAGGTCCTGGAGAGCACGAAGGGCCATGTCCTGACCGACGGCGACGGAGTCGTCAACGGCCTCAACTTCCAGGTGGCGGCGCCCGGCGCGCTCAAGGACAAGAAGAAGTCCGCGGCCATAGACGACTACCTCAAGCGGCTGCGCAAGGCCCAGGACTGGGTCTACGACCATCCGGAGGAGTGGGCGAAGGTCTGGGCGAAGGACACCGGACTGCCGTACGAGGTCGCGCTCGCCGCGGTCAAGCGCACCAACGGCACACGGGTCCCGGTGGCCGTGGACAAGAACGCGATCACCTCCGAGCAGGAGATCGCGGACACCTTCGCCGACCAGAAGCTCATCCCGCGCCGCATCGACTTCGGCGACTTCGTCGACACCCGCTTCAACGGCGACCTGCCGCCCTCCACCAGCAAGCCGCGCACGTACCGCAAGGAGTCCTGACGATGACCGTCCACCTCAACTGGTTCCTGCCGACCGGCGGCGACGGCCGCACCCTCGTGGACCGCCACGCCTACACCGACGGCGGCATCAAGCGCTCCCGCGTCACCCCCGTCAGCGGGGTGCGGGCCCCCGACATCGACTATCTGATCCAGATCGCCAAGGCCGCCGAGCAGGTGGGCTTCGAGGCGGTCCTCACCCCGACCGGCACCTGGTGCGAGGACGCCTGGCTGACGACGGTCGCCCTCGCCCAGCACACCGAGCGGCTCAAGTTCCTGGTGGCGTTCCGGCCCGGCGTCATATCGCCGGTGCTCGCCGCGCAGATGGCGGCCACGTATCAGCGCATCACGCGCGGGCGGCTGCTCCTGAACGTCGTCACGGGCGGCGACTCGACCGAGCAGCGGCGCTTCGGCGACCATCTCGACCACGATCGCCGTTATGCCCGTACCGATGAGTTCCTGTCCGTCGTACGGGGCGTGTGGAGCGGGAAGCCCTTCGACTTCCACGGCGAGCACTACGACGTGGAGGGCGGTCTCACCGCGCTGCCGCCGGACCCGCTGCCGGAGATCTTCTTCGGGGGTTCGTCGGCGGCGGCCGGGCCGGTCGCGGCGCGGCACACCGATGTGTATCTGACGTGGGGTGAGCCGCCGGAGCAGGTCAAGCAGAAGATCGACTGGATTCGTGGTCTCGCCGAGGAACAGGGGCGCACGGTCCGGTTCGGGATCCGCCTTCACACCATCTCGCGTGATTCCGCCGCCGAGGCGTGGGCCACGGCGAACCGGCTGCTCGACGACCTCGACCCGGACACCATCGCCGCCGCCCAGCAGGCGCTCGGCCGCAGCGAGTCCGTCGGCCAGCAGCGGATGCTCGCGCTGCACGGCGGTTCCCGCGACGACCTGGAGATCTCGCCGAACCTGTGGGCGGGCGTGGGTCTCGTACGGGGCGGCGCGGGCACCGCGCTCGTCGGCAGCCACGCGGACGTCGCCGACCGGATCGAGGAGTATCACGCGCTGGGTGTGGAGCACTTCGTGCTGTCGGGCTATCCGCATCTGGAGGAGGCGTACTGGTTCGGCGAGGGCGTGATCCCGCATCTGGCGGCGCGCGGGCTGCTGCCCCGGATTCCGGCGTCGCAGCTGGCGGGTGTGCCCGCGGCGAACGGGCGCCCGGCCTCGGCTCCGGGCGGCGCCCCGCTGCTGGTGGCGGGCGGGCGCTGATGCTCGTGGCGGGCGGGCGCTGACCCGGAGGCCCGCGCGGGAAGATCCCGTGCCCCGATGGAGTTAGTAGAAACGTGAACGGCATCGGGGCACGGGACGCGGCCGCACACGAAGCGGCACAAGCGGCACAAGAGGTGGACGCGGTCGTCATAGGCGCCGGGCAGGCGGGCCTGTCCAGCGCCTATCACCTGCGCAGGGTCGGCTTCGAGCCGGACCGGGACTTCGTCGTCCTGGACCACTCGCCCCGGCCCGGCGGTGCGTGGCAGTTCCGCTGGCCCTCGCTCACCTACGGGAAAGTGCACGGGATGCATGCGCTCCCGGGGATGGAGCTGACCGGCGCCGACCCCGCGCGTCCCTCGTCAGAGGTCATCCGGGAGTACTTCGAGGCGTACGAGCACCGCTTCGACCTGCGGGTGCGCCGCCCCGTCGACGTACGGCAGGTGCGGGAAGGGGACGGCGGGCGGCTGCTGGTCGAGACCTCGGCCGGGACGTGGGCCACCCGGACGCTGATCAACGCCACGGGCACGTGGGACCGGCCGTTCTGGCCGCGCTACCCGGGGCAGGACACCTTCCGTGGGCGGCAGTTGCACACGGCCCTCTATCCGGGGCCCGAGGCGTTCAAGGGGCAGCGGGTGATCGTCGTGGGCGGCGGGGCCTCGGGCACCCAGCATCTGATGGAGATCGCCCCGTACGCCGCCGAGACCACCTGGGTCACTCGGCGGGAGCCCGTCTTCCGCGAGGGGCCGTTCGACGAGAACTGGGGGCGCTCGGCGGTCGCCATGGTCGAGGAGCGGGTGCGGCAGGGGCTCGCGCCGCAGAGCGTGGTGTCCGTGACCGGGCTGCCTGTCAACGACGCCATCCGGCAGGCGCGGGCCGACGGGGTGCTCGACCGGCTCCCGATGTTCGACCGCATCACGCCGAGCGGCGTCGAGTGGGACGACGGGCGGCACGTGGAGGCCGACGTCATTGTCTGGGCCACCGGATTCCGTGCGGCCATCGAGCACTTGGCGCCGCTGCGGCTGCGCGAGGCGGGAGGCGGCATCCGGATCGAGGGCACCCGCGCCGCCGCCGACCCCCGCGTCCACCTGGTGGGGTACGGGCCGTCGGCCAGCACGATCGGCGCGAACCGTGCGGGGCGGGCGGCGGTGCGGGACATCAAGCGGCTCCTTGAGGACGTGCCCGTCACGGTGTGAAACCGGGGCGCCCGGCGCTCGTGCCGCCGTCCGAGCGCCGGGCTCCAGGACGTCAGGACGTCCGGTGCCCTCAGGCCCCCTGCTTCTTCTGGTCCTTGCTCTTGTTCTTGTTGAACTCAGCCACGTTCTTCTGCTGTTCCTCGAAGCTCGCCGTGAAGCGGGTGTCTCCCGGCTTCACCGTCACGAAGTACAGCCAGTTGCCCTGCGCCGGAGTGGTCGCCGCGCGCATCGCCTCCTCGCCGGGGTTGCCGATCGGAGTGGGGGGCAGACCCATGCGCGCATAGGTGTTGTACGGGCTGTTGATCTCCGTGTCGCGGTCGCGGGTGTTCAGCGTGGAGCGGTTCAGGGCGTAGTTGATCGTCGAGTCCATCTGCAGCGGCATGCCCTGTTCGAGGCGGTTGAAGATGACCCGGGCCACCTTGCCCATGTCCTCCTTGGAGTCCGCCTCGGCTTCGATGATGCTGGCGATGGTGACGGTCTGGTAGACGTTCACGGCGTTGCGTTCGGCGCCCGCCGTGACGTGGTTGCCGCTGAACTTCTTGGCGGCCGTGTTCACCATGTACGAGAGCACGGACGCGGGGGTCGACTGGTCGCTGATGGGATACGTGGCCGGGAAGAGATAACCCTCGGGGTTGCCGCGTGCGTCGGCGGGAAGTTTGAGGCCCGCCTTGGGAAGGGCCTTCTTCGTGGTGCCGGTCGGCACATCGAGAACCTTGTCGACGGCCCCGTACACCTGGCTGGAGCGCCAGCCCTCCGGGATGGTCAGTGACTCGGGGCGTCCGTCGTCATCCGGGAGCAGCAGCGGCACCGACACGGCGGTGACCGCCGCGACGGCTCCGGTCGCGATCAGGGCGATCCGGCCCCGACGCGTCAGTCGAATCGTGCCCCGGCGCGGAGTCTTGGTCTGCAGCATGCGGGCACGGTATCCCGCAAATGCCGACATTCCGTGCATATCTTCATCTTGCTGGCTCCAGTTGGGCGTCTCTTCGGACCAGGGCGGCGTAACGGCCGTCCTTCTCCAGGAGTTCCTCGTGGCTGCCGCGCTCGGCGGTCCGGCCCGCTTCCAGGACCACGATCTGGTCGGCGTCGCGGACCGTGGAGAGGCGGTGGGCGATCGTGAGCGTCGTCCGGTCGGCGGACAGGGCGTCGATGGCTTCCTGCACGGCGTGCTCGGTGTGCGTGTCCAGGGCGCTGGTCGCCTCGTCCAGGATGAGCACGGGCGGATCGCGCAGGATCGTACGGGCGATGGCGAGGCGCTGCTTCTCGCCTCCGGAGAAGCGGTGGCCGCGCTCGCCGACCACCGTGTCGTACCCGTCGGGCAGGGACGCGATGTGGTCGTGGATCTGGGCGGCGCCGGCGGCCGCGATCAGTTCCTCGTCCGTGGCGTCGGGCTTGGCGAAGCGCAGGTTCTCGGCGACCGAGGCGTGGAAGAGATACGTCTCCTGGGAGACGACACCGACCGCGCGGGCCAGCGTGTCGAAGTCCAGGTCGCGTACGTCGACGCCGTCGATCGTGACGCGGCCGCCCGTCACGTCGTACAGCCGCGGCACCAGATAGCTGAGGGTCGACTTTCCAGAGCCGGTGGGGCCGACGACGGCCAGGCTGCCGCCGGCGGGGACGGTGATGTCGATGCCGTCGAGGATCGGGCGGCTCTGGCCGTCCTCTCCGTCGTAGCGGAACTCGACGTCCTCGAAGCGGACTTCGCCCTTGATCTTGTCCAGGCGGACCGGGCGCTCGGGCTCGTTGATGTCGATGGGCAGATCGAGATACTCGAAGATGCGCTGGAAGAGCGCGAGCGAGGTCTGGATCTGCACGCCGGTGGAGAGCAGGCTCACGGTGGGCCGGAACAGGCCCTGCTGGAGCGAGACGAAGGCGACGAGCGTGCCGATCGAGACGGTCGGGCCGCCCATCTGGAAGGCGAGGCCCGCGGTCCAGTAGATGACGGCGGGCATGGCGGCCATGACGATCGAGATGACGGCCATGCGCCAGCGACCCGCCATGTTCGAGCGGACCTCGAGGTCGACGAGACGCTCGGACTCGTCGGCGAAGGACTTGGTGAGCGAGTCGGCGCGGCCCATCGTGCGGCCGAGCAGGATGCCGCTGACGGAGAGCGATTCGGTGACCGTCGCCGCCATCGCGGCCATCTGCTTCTGCCGCTGCGTGGCTATCTTCTTGCGTTCGCGGCCGACCCGGCGGCTGATCCACACGAAGACGGGCAGCAGGAGCAGCGACACGACCGTCAGGCGCCAGTCGAGGGCGAGCATCGCGACGATCGTGGCGATCACGCTGGTGAGGTTCGAGACCAGGGAGGTGGCGGTGGAGGTGACCGTCGCCTGCATGCCGCCGATGTCGCTGGCGATGCGGGACTGGACCTCTCCGGTGCGGGTCCTGGTGAAGAAGGCGAGCGACATGCTCTGCAGCCGGCCGTACACGGCGGTGCGCAGGTCGTGCATGACGCGCTGGCCGACCGTCGTGCTGATCAGGGTCTGCAGGACGCCGAAGACGCTGGTGACGACCGCGCTGAGGATCATCCCCAGGGCGAGCAGGCTCAGCAGGCCCGTCCGTCCCTGCGGGATCGCGGTGTCGAGGATCTCCTTCAGCAGGAAGGGGGTGGCGACCGAGACCAGGGAGGCGGCGCCGACCAGCAGGCCGACGACCGCGAGGCGGGCGCGGTAAGGGCGGAAGAGACGGAGGATGCGGCGGACCTGCCGCGGCTGTTCCTCTTGGCCGGGGGCCAGGGGCTGCGGTGTCCACTTGGGTTCGTCGTGAGGCATGGGCTCCTACGGGAGGTGAGACGGCGCCGGCGCACGGGCCGGCCGGGGCAGTCGGCACGGGGCCGACGGTGAGGGTCGGCAGAGATGGAGATACGGCCGACGATCATTGAGGGAGCATAGCTCACTGTTACCTATGCTCACAATGCACAAGGTCCTGATAATGTTCCCGCATGAACACCCCGGACGCCGACGGACTGCTCGCCGAACAGCTGCTGCGGCTGACCCGCAGGCTGCACCGCATCCAGAAGCGCCATCTGGTGCCGATCGGCATCACCCCGGCCCAGTCGCGCCTGCTGCGCACCCTCGTGCACTACGACACTCCGCCCCGCATGGCCGACCTGGCCCAGCGCCTCGAAGTGGTCCCGCGCGCCGTGACCAGCCTGGTCGACGGTCTGGAGGCCGGTGACCTCGTGCGCCGCGTCCCCGATCCCACCAACCGCCGGGTGATCCGCATCGAGCTCACGGACGCGGGACGCAAGGCGCTGAGGGAGCTGCGCAGCGCGCGCCGGGCCGCCGCGGAGGACATCCTGGCTCCACTGGACGCCGAGCAGCGCGAGCAGCTTGGCGGCCTCCTGAACGCACTGTTCGACGTGCCGGACGTCCGGCGCTGCTGACCCTGGCCGACCGTCCGGACCCGCTTGCCCGTCCGACCGTCCGACCGCCCGCCTCGCCGAGGAGAGCTCATGCCGATCCTGGAGCCCAAACCGGAAGCCCTGCGCCCCGCGTCGCGCCCGGAGGGTCCGGCTCACGACCGGGTGCCGGACCGGCAGGCCAAGGGCACTCCCGAGCCGCTGCGCTCGGAGCTGACCGCCCTGCTCGGCAGCGACAAGGTCCTGACGAAGATCTCCGACCTCGTGCGGTACGCATCCGATGCGAGCCCCTACCGCTTCGTGCCGCAGGTCGTGGTCGTCGCCGAGGACATCGACGACATCTCCGCCGTCCTGTCGTACGCGCACGGCAGGAGCCGCGAGGTCGTCTTCCGCGCGGCGGGCACCTCGCTCAACGGCCAGGCCCAGGGCGAGGACATCCTGGTCGACGTCCGCAAGCACTGGGCGGGCGTCGAGGTCATCGGCGACGGCGAGCAGGCCCGCATCGGCCCCGGCACGACGGTCCTGCGGGCCAACGCCACGCTCGCCCGGCACGGCCGGGTGCTCGGCCCCGACCCGGCGAGCGCCATCGCCTGCACGATCGGCGGGGTCGTCGCGAACAACGCGTCCGGCATGACGGCGGGCACCACCCGCAACTCGTATCGCACGGTGGCCTCGCTCACCTTCGTCCTGCCGACGGGCACGGTCGTCGACACGGCGGACCCGGAGGCCGACGACGAGCTGGCGCACGCGGAACCGGCCCTGTGCGAGGGCCTGTTGGCGATCAAGCGGGAGATCGAGGCGGACCAGGAGCTCACCGCCCGCATCCGCGCCAAGTACGAGATCAAGAACACGAACGGCTACCGCCTGGACGCGTTCCTGGACGGCGCGACGCCCGTCGAGATCCTGCGCGGCCTGATGGTCGGCTCCGAGGGCACCTTCGGGTTCATCTCGGAGGTCGTCTTCGACACGCTTCCACTGGACCGGCACGTCACCACGGGCCTGCTGTTCTTCCCCTCCCTGCCGGCCGCGGCGGCGGCCGTCCCGCTGTTCAACGAAGCGGGCGCGCTGGCCGTCGAGCTGATGGACGGCAACACCCTGCGCGCCTCGACCAGCGTGGCGGGGGTGCCCGCCGACTGGGCGCGGCTCCCGAAGTCGACGGCCGCGCTCCTGGTGGAGTTCCGCGCGCCGGACGAGGCACGCCAGGAGGCGTACGAAGCAGCGGCAGCCGAGGTCGTCAAGGGGCTCGAACTCGTCGCGCCGGTCGCTTCGGTGACCAACGCCTTCACGCGCGACCCGAAGACGATCGGAGGCTACTGGAAGGCCCGCAAGGCCTTCGTGACAGCGGTCGGCGGCTCGCGGCCGTCCGGGACGACACTGATCACCGAGGACTTCGCGGTGCCACCGTCGCGTCTCGCCGAAGCCTGCGAGGCATTGCTGGAGCTCCAGACGCGGCACGGCTTCGACGCGGCCGTCGCGGGGCACGCCGCGCACGGCAATCTGCACTTCCTGCTCGCCTTCGACGCGGGCCTGCCGTCGGACGTGGAGCGCTATGCCGCGTTCATGGACGCATTCTGCAGCCTGACCGTCGAGCGCTTCGACGGCTCGCTCAAGGCCGAGCACGCCACGGGACGCAACATCGCCCCGTTCCTGGAGCTCGAATGGGGCCCGAGGGCCACGGAGTTGATGTGGCGCACCAAGCAGGTCATCGACCCGGACGGCGTGCTCGCGCCCCGCATCGTCCTCGACCGCGACCCGAAGGCCCACCTCCGCGGCCTGAAGACGATCCCCAAGGTGGAGCTGATCGCGGACCCCTGCATCGAGTGCGGCTTCTGCGAACCGACCTGCCCCAGCGAGGACTTGACGACCACTCCGCGCCAGCGGATCGTGCTGCGCCGCGAGATGATGCGCCAGGCGCCCGGCTCCCCGGTCGAGGACGGCCTGGTCGAGGCGTACGGATACGACGCCGTGGACACCTGCGCCGGCGACTCCACCTGCAAGCTGGCCTGCCCCGTGGGCATCGACACGGGCGCCCTGATGAAGGACTTCCGGCACGCACGGCACTCGCCGCGCGAGGAGAAGACGGCCGCCCTCGCCGCGAGGAACTTCAAGGCGGTCGAGGCCGCCGCGCGGCTCGCCGTGGCCGCCGCCGACCGCATCAGCGACCGGCTCCTGACCTCGGTGACGCGCACCGCGCGCAAGGCCGTCCGCCCCGATCTGGTTCCCGAGTGGCTGCCGGACATCCCGGGAGCGGCCGCCCGAAAGCTACCGCACACCACGCGCGTGGGCGCGAGCGCCGTCTACTACCCGGCGTGCGTCAACCGCATCTTCGCAAGCCCCGGCGACCGCTCCCTTCCGGAGGCGATCGTCGCCGTCTCCACGCGCGCGGGAAGGCCGCTTTGGATTCCGGACGATGTCGCGGGGACGTGCTGCGCGACGATCTGGCACTCCAAGGGGTACGACGCGGGCAATGCGGTGATGGCCAATCGCATTGTCGAGGCGGCCTGGGGCTGGACGGCGGGCGGCAGGCTGCCCCTTGTCGTGGACGCCTCGTCCTGCACGCTCGGCATCGCGCATGAAGTCGTGCCCTATCTCACCGCCGACAACCGGCAGTTGCACCGGGAGCTGACCGTGGTCGACTCCCTCGTCTGGGCCGCGGACGAGCTGCTCCCCCACCTGAGCGTGTACCGCACGGTCGGCTCCGCCGTCCTGCACCCCACCTGCTCCATGAGCCATCTCGGCGACGAGGCCCAGCTGCGCGCCGTCGCCGAGGCCTGCGCGGACGAAGTGGTGGTCCCGGACGACGCGGGCTGCTGCGCCTTCGCGGGCGACCGCGGCATGCTGCACAAGGAGCTGACGGAGTCCGCCACCCGCAAGGAGGCGGCCGAGGTCACCGCCCGCCCCTTCGACGCGCACCTCTCGGCGAACCGCATGTGCGAGGTGGGCATGGACCACGCCACGGGCCGCGCCTACTACTCCGTACTCCTGGAGCTGGAGCGCGCGACGCGTCCGTAGACACCTCCGAAACACCACCGGCTGGTACGCCTGCACAAGTCGCCCCGCAGGAGGGCGCGAAATAAATCCAACTCCCTGGCCACTTCGGTCCCTTGCGCCACGCCCGTCCCCCCCATCAGGGTGGCATCCGTTCCAGCGCAGGCATCCAAGCCACGGAGGTCCGATGCACGACGAGCACGCGATACCGAACCCTGACGAGTCCGCGACCCCCGACGAGTCCACCGACGGCGCATCCCGCCGCGCCGTGCTCCGCACCGCCGGCCTCGCGGGGGCCGGGCTCGGCCTCGGCGCCCTCGCCGGCGGCACGGCCCACGCCGACGCACCGCAGGGCGCACCCGCATCGCCCGCCGCTGCGGCCACGGCCGCCGATGCACCGCCCCGCAAGGGCAAGACCATGATCGGCGTACCGTTCGAGCGGCGTTCCACGGTGCGCGTCGGCATCGTCGGGCTCGGCAACCGCGGCGGCAGCATGATCGACCTGTTCCTGGCGATCCCGGGGGTGAAGGTCGTCGCGCTCTGCGACCCGGTCAAGGACAAGACCGCGGCGGCCGCGAAGAAGGTCACCGACGCGGGCCAGCCCGCACCGGCGACGTACACCAAGGGCGATCACGACTTCGAGAACCTGTGCAAGCGCGGGGACATCGACTTCGTGTACGTGGCGACGCCCTGGGACTGGCACTTCGACATGGCCAAGTCCGCGATGCTCAATGGCAAGCACGTCGGCGTGGAGTGTCCGGTCTCCCTTCAGCTCGACCAGCTCTGGGAACTGGTCGACCTCTCCGAGCGGACCCGCAGACACTGCATGCAGTTGGAGAACTGCTGTTACGGCAAGAACGAGATGCGCGTCCTGCGCATGGCCCACGCGGGCAAGTTCGGTGATCTGCTGCACGGTGCGGGCGCCTACAACCACGACCTGCGCGGCCTGATGTTCGACCCTGACTACTACGAGGGTCCGTGGCGCCGCTTGTGGCACACGCGGTTGCGCGGCGACCTCTACCCCAACCACGGCTTCGGCCCGGTCTCCAACTACATGGACATCAACCGCGGCGACCGCGTCACGCACATCTCCAGCTTCGGCACGCCCGCCCTCGGCCTCGCCGAGTACCGCAAGGCGCACATGCCTCCAGGCGACCCGAGCTGGAAGGAGACGTACATCGAGAGCGACCGCACCATCAGCCTCGTCCAGACGGCGAAGGGGCGGGTGATCCGTCTGGAGCACGACGTCTCGACCCCCCACCCCTACAGCCGCATCAACAGCCTCGGCGGCACGAAGGGCGTCTTCGAGGACTACCCCGCCCGCATCTACATCGAGCCGGACCACACGAACGACCAGTGGGCCGACTTCTCCAAGTACGCGGACTTCGACCACTGGCTGTGGAAGGAGCACTCCAACCCGCCGGGCGGGCACGGCGGCATGGACTACATCATGATCTTCCGTCTGATGCAGACCATGCAGCTCGGTCTCGTGCCTGACTTCGACGTCTACGACGCCGCGGTCTGGACGTCGCCCGTCCCCCTGAGCCATCTGTCGATCAAGGCGAAGGGCGCGCCGCAGGCGATCCCTGACTTCACTCGCGGGCTGTGGAAGAAGGCGCGTCCGGGAGTGGATTCGGAGAAGCCGCAGGCGTAAGGGACTTGGGCCCGGCGGTGCTCAGATCGGCGCTGCCGGGCTCGTCCGCCTGTTCCGGTACGAACGCGATCTCGCCGCCGAGCACCTTCTTCGCCCGCGCCGTGTCCAGAGCGCCTTCCCAGCGCGAGACCACGAAGACGGCGACGCAGTTGCCGAGCAGGTTCGTGGCGACGCGCATGGCGTCCATGATGCGGTCCACGCCGAGCAGCAGCGCGACCGCGCCGGCCGGGATGACCCCGAGCGCGGAGGCGGTCGCGGAGAGCGCCAGGAACGCCGAACCGGGCACGCCCGCCATGCCCTTGCTGGTCAGCATCAGGACGAGGACGACCGTGATCTGCTGGCCCAGGCTCAGGTCCACGCCCACGGCCTGCGCGATGAACAACGTACCGACGGAGAGGTAGATCGAGGCGCCGTCGAGGTTGAAGGAGTACCCCGTCGGCAGGACGAGGCCCACCGCGTCGTCGCGGCAGCCCGCCTGGCGCAGCTTCTGCATCATGCGCGGCATGACGGTCTCGCTGGAGGCCGTGCCGAGCGCGAGCAGCATCTCCTCGCGCGTGTAGCGGACGAACTTCCAAAGGCTCAGGCCGGTCAACGCCTTCAGGGCGACGCCGAGCAGGACGAGGAAGAGCAGGGCCACCGCGTAACAGACGCCGATGAGCTTGCCGTACGTCGACAGGGCGCCGAGCCCGTACTCCCCCACCAGGTGCGCGGTCGCGCCGAAGACGGCGAGCGGTGCCAGCTTCATGATGAAGCCGACGATCGCGAAGACGATCTCCTGGCCCTGCTCGATGGCGGGCAGGATCGCGGGGACCTTCGTGTTGCCCAGGTGCAGCAGGGCGGCGCCCACCAGGCAGGACAGGACGAGGACTTGGAGCAGTGAGTTCTCGGCGAAGGCGCCGATCGCGCTGTCGGGCAGCGAGTGCAGGATGAACTCGCTGGTCGAGGGGAGTTCACCGCCGCCGGTCTTCTCGTCGACGGCCGAGGTGTCGAGTGTGGAGGGGTCGACGTTCATGCCGGCGCCGGGGCGGACGAGGTTTCCGGCGACCAGGCCGACGACGAGGGCGATGGTGGTCGCGACCTCGAACCAGATGAGGGCCTTGATCCCGATGCGGCCGAAGGCCTTGAGGTCTCCGGCCTTGGTGATTCCGGCGACGACCACGCAGAACACGAGCGGGGCGATCATCGCCTTGATGAGACGTACGAAGCCGTCGCCGAGCGGTTGGACGGCGGTGCCCGCGTCGGGCCACAGCCTTCCGACGAGGACTCCGAGCACCAACGCGCAGGCGACCTGCGCGAACAGTGAGGTTCGCAATGTGCGTGCTACGCGTCGCGGTATGGACGGTACGGACTGCGGCACGGGCACTCCTGTAGTGAGGCTTCAAGTGACTTCTGGCATACGGAAGTTTCTTTCCGCGAGGCGTCACTATTGCGGAGTGCCCGCTTCCGCAAAAGTCCTCCAGATCACATCGGCGTAAATCTTGGATCATGCTCCAAATCCCTGGAGCCGACCGTCCAGATCCCGGGAGCTGGGCGGGGGGAGCTCAGCAGCGCAGCCGGTTCACCGTCAGCGTCCCCTGCTCGGTCGCCAGCGTGCGGTCGTAGCAGCCGCCGTCGCCGTACACGCGATAGCGCTCACGCGACGTGCCGACGGCGTGCCGGTCCTCGCGCGGGACGTTGGCGGTGTACGTCGCGTCGCCCTCGTAGCGGTCGTCGGTCACCGAACGGGCCGTGCGGCGCCCGTCGTTCGAGACGACCGTCTCCGCGCGGTCGCCGAGGGCGATCTTCGTGCGCAGCCGGTCGCCCGCGCCGAGCGTCGTCATGCCGTCCATCGTGTAGGTCCGGTCGGTGCGGGTGGCACGGCCGTCTGTCGTCACCGTCTCGCGGTCGGTCCAGGTGGACTTGAGCGCGTCGGTGGACTCGCCATCGGTCCAGTGGTGGACGGAGGTGTTGGCGAGCGCGCGGGTGACGGTCGTCTCGACGCGGCCGTGGGAGGTGTCGACGTACCCCGAGACGCTGAGCCGGTGACTGCCCTTGGTGTCGAGCCGGTGCTCGCGCTCCGGCGAACCGGGCGTGTACGTCGCCTTGTTGGCGAGGTCGCCCGCCTGGTGCGCGGTCAGCTTCCCGGTGACGTGCTCGCGCTTCTCGTCCTGCCAGACCAGGACGTTCGTCGGAGTGTGCCAGCCGGTCGTCGCCTCCGGCCTGCCCGCGACGGACACCTCCACCTGGTGCGGACGGCCGTCGTTGAGCAGTCCGGCGAAGGGTGTCAGGTCGTACTCGATGGGCTTGATGTCGAAGGCGCGGGGGCCGGGGATCACGTACCACAGGAAGGGGTTGGACCAGCCGCCGGTCCACACGGTCGGGAACGGCGTGGCGATTCCGGCGAGTTGGCCGTCGACCGTGACCTGCACCTCGCGGTAGGGCCCGTCCTCGGCCTTGCAGGAGTACGGCGCCGCGTCCGGGACCGTCAGATACCAGTACTCCTCGCAGCCGCCGCCGGAGCCGGTCGCGTAGACCTCGGCGACGATGCGCTCGCTGTTGCGCGGGGTGGTGAGAGTGGTGCCGTCCCCCAGCGGCAGGACGCGGTCCGGGGGCGTCGGCGTCCGCTTGCTCTGGGCGCCGCCCTTGTGCGCCGCGTAGAACGTCAGGGTCGCCTTGACGTCGATGATGCCCGTGTACGTCTCGTTGACGACGTTCCCAATGAGCATCTCGACCCGCTGGTCGCGCCGCAGTGTCTCGCGGTAGCGCGTGACGTCCTTCTCGACGGACCAGGTGATGCCGTCGACGGACGGCTCGGGCGTGGACGTCCGGAAGACCTCGACGCCGCCTATGCGGAGATACCCGAGGCGGTCGTACTGCCGCCCCTTGACCTTGCCGTCGAGGCGCAGGACCACCTTGCCCCAGTCACCGGCGCCGCACTTCGCGGGCGGGCTGTAGGTACCCTCGTAGGGCGTGAAGTCCTTGAACTGCGCCTCGGCCACGGTCACTTCGCACGACGTGGTGTGCGGCTTCGGGACGGGCGGGGCGGCCGTGATTGGGTCGTGCCAGTCGTTGCCGAACTCGGGCGGTGGCGTGTCGGCCGCCGCCGGGCCCGCGTTGAGGAGTGTGCTCGCCGCGAGGGTGACCCCGACGAGCATGGACATGACGCGTCTTCTCATGGGGGATTTCTACGGCGGGACTTCGATCACCGCAATGCGTTGTGCGAAGCCCGGCAGGCGGACGCGCCGGCTAGGCCTTCAAGTTCGCCTTGTCACCCATCAGCACGACCGGGTGCTGCTTCGGGTCGAGGTTCTCCAGGAGGTACTTCATGCCCTGCTTCGACAGGCTGACGCAGCCCGACGTGCCGCTTCCGTGGTCCATGTGCAGCCAGATGCTGCCGCCCTTGGACTGGCCCTGGGGGCGGGTCGGGTCGTTGGGCGGGGTGCCCTTGGCGCGGTTGTAGTCGATCGCGATGACGTAGTCGAAGTCGTGCCAGTGCGTCTTGGGCCAGTAGTGCGGGGCCTGCATCGACGTGCTCTGGGTGTACGGGAACTTCGCGCCCGGGTCGGCGAGGACGCCGCCCGCGTCGGTGAGCGTGAAGACGCCGACCGGGCTGCGCTTGTCGTTCTCGCGGTGGTCGGTCGTCCAGCCCTTCTTGCCGTTGTGCGCGTCCCAGCTGCGGGTCTTGTCCCAGGTCGAGCCGGACTTCTCGTACAGGACGGCGGTGGACTTCGCCGAGTCCTCGCCCTCCCCGTAGACCGCGACGACCTGCCGCGAGTTCTCGGGGATCTTGTTCTGAAGGCGGTCGCCCACGTCGGGGATGCGTTTGAGGTCGGTCGTCTCCGACGCCTCGGCTCTTTTCGCCCGGCCCGCGTCGTCGTCGTTCTTCGCTCCGGCCTTCGCCCCGCCGTCCGAGCTTCCACAGGACGTCAGTAGAACACCGCAGGCCGCGAGGGCGGCCGCCGTTCGCACCGCACCGGCTATACGCATCCGTCCATGGTCGCACTCGGTTCACGTGAGCCGTCCCGGTGCCCGGCCCCGGGCGGAGAAGGGGCCGAATCTTTACTCCCCGACGGAAAATCGTTTGCTTCGCGCCACCGTCCGAGGCGAACCTTTCACGGCCTGTTACCGCCGCTGTCACCGCCGCTCGATGTCAGCTGCCTCCGCTATGGGGGCCGCTGTTCCGCCCGTTCACCGCCGTCCGTTCACGCCGGCACGCTCCGCCGAACCGACGGCCCGTCTCTCCGACCCCGACCCTGGGACGTCACACGTCATGCAGATACGCGATCTTCCGTACACCGACCCGGGCATGCCGGATGCCCGCTCGGGCCCCCACTTCCTGCGCTGGCTCGGGCGGAACCAGCTCGACGGCCAGCTGAAGTCGCTCGCCTGGGGCCTCCTGCACTTCGGCTCCATCGCGGTGATCCCCTATCTCGTCGGCTTCGCCGTGCAGGCGGTCGTCGACCGCTCCGGGGGGCGCCTCGCCATCGCGGGCGCGGTGATGGCGCTGTGCGGCATCGCCATCGCCCTGGGCGACACCATGCTGCACCGCACGGCGGTCACCAACTGGATCACTGCGGCCGCCCGAGTCCAGCAGCTCCTGGCCCGCAAGACCGCGCAGCTCGGCTCGGCGCTCACGCGGCGCGTCGCCGCAGGTGAAGTGGTCGCGGTCTCTACAGGTGACGTCGAGAAGATCGGTTGGTTCGTGGAGGCCGTCTCGCGGTTCACGGCGGCCGCGCTCACGGTCGTCTTCGTCTGCGTGGGCGTCGTCATCTACCAGCCCGCTCTCGGCGTGGTCGTCGCGGTGGGGGTGCCGGTGCTCGCGCTCGCCGTGCTTCCGCTGCTGCCGCGCGCCACCCGGCGGGCCGACCACCAGCGCGAGAAGGCGGGGCGAGCCACCGAACTCGCCTCGGACACCGTGGCGGGGCTGCGGGTGCTGCGCGGCATCGGCGGCGAGGAACTCTTCCTCGACCGCTACCGCCGTGCCTCGCAGGAGGTGCGTACGGCCGCCGTGCGCAGCGCCCGGATGTGGGCGGTGATCTCGGCGGTGCAGGTGCTGCTGCCGGGGCTGCTCCTGATCGTGGTCGTCTGGCACGGCGTGAACCTGGCCCGCGAGGGCCGGATCACCATCGGCGAACTGGTCACCGTCTACAGCGCGGTCACGATGCTGACCTACCCCTTGCGGCACTTCGAGGAGATCGCGATGGCCTACAGCTTCTCGCGCCCCTCGGCCAAGCGCGCCGCCCGGGTGCTCTCGCTCCAGCGCACGACGCATGCCGGTGACGGAACGCACGACGTCACTCAGACGGTGCCCACGGGTGATCTCTACGACCCGGCGACCGGACTTCTGGCCCCCTCGGGCCGTCTCACCGCCGTTGTGTGCGGCGACCCGGACGAGGCGGGACGGCTCGCCGAACGACTCGGCGGGCACGCGTCGTTCGACGACGCGGAGGAGCTGCCGTCCGTGCTGCTCGGCGGGGTACCGCTCGACGAGGCACCGCTGGCCACCGCCCGCACCGCCGTCCTCGTACAGGACAAGGACCCGGTGCTGCTCTCCGGCACACTCCGCGGACTCCTCGACGTACCGGCGTCGGGAGCGGTGAGCGCCGACGAAGCCCTGGAAGCCGCCCAGTGCGCGGATGTTCTGGACGCCCTGGCGCAGGCCTCGGTGGGCGAGGCCCCGCTGGACGCCCATGTCACCGAGCGCGGACGTTCCCTGTCGGGCGGGCAGCGGCAACGGCTCGCGCTGGCCCGCTCGTTGATCGCCGACCCCGAGGTCCTCGTGCTCGACGAGCCGACGTCCGCCGTCGACTCGCACACCGAGGCGCGGATCGCCGACGGCATCAAGGGGCTGCGCAAGGGGCGTACGACCGTGGTCCTCACGTCGTCGCCGCTGCTCCTCGACCGGGCCGAGCGCGTGGTCTTCCTCCACGAGGGCGAGGTCGCGGCGGTGGGCGTGCACCGCGAACTGGTGCACAGCGACCCGCGCTACCGAGCGGTCGTGACGCGTGAGACGGAAGAGGAACAGGCCTCAGTGAAGCTGACCGGCATCGAGATCGACATCGAGGAGACGGCATGATCGGCCTGGCGCCACCGGAGTACGACCCGGCGGCCCCGACCACCGCGGACACCCTGCCCGTGGGCGCGCCCGCGACGGTAGGGGCCTACGTACGCGAGCTGGTCAAGCGGCACCGCCGGGCCTTCGCCCTGCTCATCACGGTCAACACCTGCGCCGTGATCGCCTCGATGGCCGGTCCCTACTTGCTGGGCGATCTGGTCGAGAACGTCGCGGACAGCGCTCGCGACCTCCATCTGGGACGCACCATCGGCCTGTTCACCGTCGCCCTGCTCGTGCAGGCCTTCTTCGTCCACCAGGTGCGGCTGCGCGGCGCGATGCTCGGTGAGCGGATGCTGGCCGATCTGCGGGAGGACTTCCTCGTGCGGTCGGTCGGGCTGCCGCCGGGTGTGCTGGAGCGGGCCGGGACGGGTGATCTCCTTTCGCGGATCACCACGGACGTCGACCGGCTCGCGAACGCCATGCGGGAGGCGGTGCCGCAGCTCGCGATCGGCGTGGTGTGGGCGGGGCTCCTGATCGGCGGTCTCGCCGTGACGGCGCCGCCGCTCGCGCCCGCCGTCCTCGTCGCGGTGCCGCTCCTTGTCGTCGGCTGCCGCTGGTACTTCAAGCGGGCGCCCTCCGCCTACCGTTCGGAGGCCGCGGGATACGCCGCTGTCGCCGCGGCCCTCGCCGAGACCATCGACGCGGGGCGCACGGTGGAGGCACACCGGCTCGGGAAGCGCCGCGTGGAGCTGTCGGAGCGCCGCATCAAGGAATGGACGGCATGGGAACGGCACACTCTCTACCTGCGCTCCGTGCTCTTCCCGGTCATCACCTTCACGCACACCATCGTGCTCTGCTCCGTCCTGATGATCGGCGGCGTGTTCGTCCTCCAGGGCTGGATCGGCGTCGGCCAGCTGGCCACGGGCGCGCTGATCGCGCAGATGCTCGTCGACCCGCTGGGAATCATCCTGCGCTGGTACGACGAGCTGCAGGTCGCCCAGGTCTCGCTGGCCCGCCTGGTGGGCGTACGGGACATCGAACCGGACGCGGGCGACGGCTCCGTCACTCCTGACGGACGCGATGTGCTCGCGGACGACGTGCACTTCGGCTACCGCGCGGGCGTCGACGTCCTTCGGGAGGTGTCACTCGCCGTCGAGCCTGGCTCGCGCGTCGCCCTGGTCGGCCCGTCCGGCGCGGGCAAGTCCACGCTCGGCAGGCTGCTCGCCGGGATCTACGCACCGCGCAACGGTCACGTGACGCTGGGCGGGGCCGAGCTGTCGGCCATGCCCGCGGAAGAAGTCCGCTCGCACGTGGCGCTGGTCAACCAGGAGCACCACGTCTTCGTGGGCTCCCTACGCGACAACCTCTTGCTGGCCAGGACCGAGGCGGACGACGCCGAACTCTGGGCGGCGCTCGGCGCGGTCGACGCGGACAGCTGGGCACGGGCCCTGGGCGAGGGCCTGGACACCGAGGTGGGCTCGGGCGGCTTCGCCCTCACCCCGGCACAGGCCCAGCAGATCGCCCTTGCCCGCCTGGTCCTCGCCGACCCGCACACCCTGGTCCTCGACGAGGCGACCTCGCTCCTCGACCCGCGCGCGGCACGCCACCTGGAACGCTCCCTCGCGCGCGTCCTGGACGGCCGCACGGTCGTCGCCATCGCCCACCGGCTGCACACCGCGCACGACGCGGATGTCATCGCGGTGGTCGAGAACGGCCGGATCAGCGAGCTGGGCAGCCATGACGAGCTGGTGGGAGCGGGCGGCGCGTACGCGGCGCTCTGGCGGTCCTGGCACGGGTAGCGGAGCCGAGCCGCGGCGGGACGGAACAGACCTTCTCGCTCCGTCCCGCCGAAGAGGAACGGAGAGGACCGGAGTGGACCGGAGCGAGGCCGAAGAGGACCGGAACGAGAAGGGCCGCCGTGCGGTCAACTGCCCCCGGAATCGGCGTTGTCGAGCACCTCGCGCAGCCTGAGGGCGAACTCGTCCGGCTTGCCCGGATATCCGGACTCACCGTCCGTGAAGCCGCCGTGGTGACTCGGGAACACGGTCGGACGCTGCCCCAGGAGCGCGGCTGCCGCCTCCGAGGTACGCCAGGTGAGCACGCCCTCCGACTCCTCCCCCACCGCGATCACGATCCGGGTCGATGCCGCGGCGAGCGCGCCCACGTCGAGCTGATACCCGCTGACCGCCCATGACCGGTCGGACAGCAGCGGGTCGCCGCGCGAGCCGTCGTCCTCCGTCGGCAGGCCGAACGCGGCAGGATCGGGCGCGGGCTCGGCGAAGTAGGCGTCGGTGTACTCGCCCTGCCATGACGTCATCGCGATGAAAGCCGCCATACCGGCGCCCCAGCCGCTCTTGTCGTACGCCCCCTGAACAGCGGCCCTCGCCCGCTCGGCCGCCGGGCCCGTCGAACTGTTCGGGAGCAGCGGCGGCTCGTGCGCGACCAGGGTGGTCACGTCGTCGGGATGGGCCGCCACCAGTGCCAGCGCGACCACCGCGCCACCGCTGCTCCCGAACAGTTCGACGGGCCCGGCCCCCAGCGCCTGGATCAGAGCGTGCACGTCGCCGGCCTGGACCGTGGGGTCGTGGTCGGTCCTGCCGTCGCTGCGGCTGCTGCGGCCGAGGCCGCGCGGGTCGTAGGTGACCACGGTGCGGTCGGGGAAGCGGGCCGCCAGGGCTCCGAACTCTTCGGCGGTCATGGGCTGGCCGATCATGAGCAGCGGAGGGCGCCCGTCCGCCGTCGGCAACGGGCCGCGGACGTCGTAGGCGAGCTCGGCCTCACGTGTGGTGAGCGTGTGTGTCGTCATGGCCGTGTAGACCTTGGCCACGGCCGGAACTCATCGCCGGGGGCAGTACTGGTGCCGGACGGGAACCCGCCCTCAGATGAAATTCCCCGGGTGAAGTTCCCCAGATGAAGTTCCTCAGATGAAGTTCAGTGCCGCCGCCCCGCCCACTCCCCCGAGCAGCATGAAGACCGGCATCAGGACCTTCAGCTCGATCCAGCTGCCCGCCCGGAAGCGCATCAGCTTCGGCGGTCCCACGGGGTACCAGCGCTTGCGGCCGACGGGGATGGGCCACAGGATCGGGCAGCCGGAGACCGTGAGCGCGTCCCCGATGTCGTGCACCAGGGCGCCGAGCACGACCGGCAGCCCGAGCCACAGGTACTCCTGGCCCGGTGCGGTGAACAGCCAGTCCGCGCCGTTCCCGGGCTTGTCCAGGATCCCGGCGAGGATCCAGGCGCTCGTCGCGGCGAGCAGCCACACCAGCACATCGCTGCTCGACCCGCGCGCGGCCCGCCACAGCAGGCCTTCGATGGCGAGCACCATGTGCACGAAGAGCAGCGCGAGGACCGCCCAGCGGCCGCCGAAGATGGCGAGGGCGGAAGAGCCGGCCCCGATCAGGACGGCCCACAGCCAGGTGTGCGTGAGGGTGCGGTGTCCACCGGCCCGCCGCGGGTCGCCCTGCTTGCGGGTGGCCTTGTAGACGGCGGCCGAGAGCTTGTCGACGATCTCGCACAGGCCTCGCGAGACGGGTCCGAAGGCCCGCGAGATGGTCGCCGACTTGTGGTCGAGGTCGGGCGCGAGCGCGGCCCCGGCGCAGATCAAGGCTCCGACGAGGAGGACCGGCCAGGGCATCGTGTGCCCCGCGGCCGCCGCGGCCGCTCCGACGCCGAGCCAGGCCGCCGCCCCCGACAGTGAGTGTGCCGGACCCATCATGGCTGTTCCCCGCCCCATTTCTGTTGTGCTGACGCCCCGTTGGCCACACAGCGTAGCGTTCGTGATCTTCGTACAGACCGCCGGTTCCCGGATCGGGACAGAAGGAAGGCAAGATGGGGGTGTGACCCTTATTGATCAGCTGCCGCCGGATGCCGACCCCGATGCCCTCTTCGAAGCCTTCTCCTCGTGGGCCGAGGACCAGGGGATCACTCTCTATCCGGCTCAGGAGGAGGCGCTGATCGAGGTGGTCTCCGGAGCCAACGTGATCTTGTCCACTCCGACCGGCTCCGGAAAGAGCCTGGTCGCGGCGGGTGCGCACTTCACGGCACTGGCCCAGGACAAGGTCACCTTCTACACGGCGCCGATCAAGGCGCTGGTGTCGGAGAAGTTCTTCGACCTGTGCAAGCTCTTCGGCACCGAGAACGTCGGCATGCTGACCGGCGACGCGTCCGTGAACTCCGACGCCCCCGTCATCTGCTGCACGGCCGAGGTCCTCGCGTCGATCGCGCTGCGGGACGGCAAGAACGCCGACGTCGGCCAGGTCGTGATGGACGAGTTCCATTTCTATGCGGAGGGCGACCGCGGCTGGGCCTGGCAAATCCCGATCCTCGAGCTGCCGCAGGCACAGTTCATCCTCATGTCCGCGACGCTCGGCGACGTCTCGATGTTCGAGAAGGACCTGACCCGGCGCACGGGACGCCCCACGTCGGTGGTCCGCTCCGCGACCCGCCCCGTCCCTCTGTCGTACGAATACCGTCTGACGCCGATCACGGAGACGCTCACCGAGCTCCTCGAGACCAAGCAGGCGCCGGTCTACATCGTGCACTTCACGCAGGCACAGGCCGTCGAGCGCGCGCAGTCGCTGATGAGCATCAACATGTGCACGCGTGAGGAGAAGGACAAGATCGCCGAGCTGATCGGCAGCTTCCGCTTCACCACCAAGTTCGGCCGCAACCTCTCGCGGTACGTCCGCCACGGGATCGGCGTCCACCACGCCGGCATGCTGCCCAAGTACCGGCGTCTCGTCGAGAAGCTGGCACAGGCCGGTCTTCTGAAGGTCATCTGCGGCACGGACACCCTCGGCGTCGGCGTCAACGTCCCGATCCGCACGGTCCTTTTCACCGCCCTCACCAAGTACGACGGCACGCGCGTACGGACCCTGCGCGCCCGGGAGTTCCACCAGATCGCGGGACGCGCGGGACGCGCGGGCTTCGACACGGCGGGCCTGGTCGTGGCGCAGGCGCCCGAGCACGTCATCGAGAACGAGAAGGCGCTCAACAAGGCGGGCGACGACCCGAAGAAGCGCCGCAAGGTGGTGCGCAAGAAGGCCCCCGAGGGCTTTGTGGGCTGGACGGAGTCCGGGTTCGAGAAGCTCATCGCCTCCGAGCCCGAGCCGCTGACCTCCCGCTTCCGTGTCACGCACACCATGCTCCTCGCGGTGATCGCCCGCCCGGGCAACGCCTTCGAGGCGATGCGTCACCTTCTTGAGGACAACCACGAGCCGCGCAAGCAGCAGCTGCGCCACATCCGCCGCGCCATCGCCATCTACCGCTCGCTGCTCGACGGCGGTGTGGTCGAGAAGCTCGACGAGCCGGACGCCTCGGGCCGCATCGTGCGTCTGACGGTCGACCTGCAGCAGGACTTCGCGCTCAACCAGCCGCTGTCGACGTTCGCCCTCGCCGCCTTCGACCTGCTCGACCAGGAATCCCCCTCGTACGCCCTCGACATGGTGTCCGTCGTCGAGTCCACCCTGGACGATCCGCGCCAGATCCTCGCCGCCCAGCAGAACAAGGCGCGCGGCGAGGCCGTGGCCCTGATGAAGGCGGACGGCGTCGAGTACGAGGACCGCATGGAGCGGCTCCAGGACGTCACCTACCCCAAGCCGCTGGAGGAGCTCCTCTTCCACGCGTACAACACCTACAAGACGAGCCACCCGTGGGTCGGCGACCACCCGCTCTCCCCCAAGTCCGTGATCCGCGACATGTACGAACGGGCGCTGTCCTTCACGGAGTTCACGTCCTTCTACGAGCTCGCCCGCACCGAGGGCATCGTGCTGCGCTACCTCGCGAGCGCGTACAAGGCCCTTGAGCACACCATCCCGGACGACCTGAAGTCCGAGGACCTGGAAGACCTCATCGCCTGGCTCGGCGAGATGGTCCGCCAGGTCGACTCCAGCCTCCTCGACGAGTGGGAGCAGCTCGCCAACCCCGAGGTCATGACGGCGGAGGAGGCCCAGGAGAAGGCCGATCAGGTCAAGCCGGTCACGGCCAACGCCCGCGCCTTCCGCGTCCTGGTCCGCAACGCGCTCTTCCGCCGCGTCGAGCTCGCCGCGCTCGACCACGTCGAGGAGCTGGGCGAACTGGACGCCGATTCCGGCTGGGACGCGGACGCCTGGGGCGCGGCCATGGACAAGTACTGGGACGAGTACGAAGATCTCGGCACCGGTCCCGACGCCCGCGGACCCAAGCTGCTGCTCATCGAGGAGGAGCCGGAGCACGGTCTGTGGCGCGTCCGGCAGACGTTCGCCGACCCGAACGGCGACCATGACTGGGGTATCAGCGCGGAGGTCGATCTCGCGGCCTCCGACGAGGAGGGCCGCGCCGTCGTCCGCGTCACCGATGTCGGCCAGCTCTGACCGCTGACCGCACCGAGCTTCCCCCCGGACAGGAGTCGAGGAACCGCCATGAACAATCCCGCCGACCGGCTTGTCGATCTGCTTGACCTGGAGCAGATCGAGCTCAACATCTTCCGTGGCCGCAGCCCGGAAGAGTCCTTGCAGCGGGTGTTCGGCGGGCAGGTCGCAGGGCAGGCCCTGGTGGCGGCCGGGCGCACCACCGAGGGTGAGCGTCCGGTGCACTCGCTGCACGCCTACTTCCTGCGGCCCGGCCGCCCGGGCGTGCCGATCGTGTACCAGGTCGAGCGGGTGCGGGACGGGCGCTCCTTCACCACCCGCCGGGTGACCGCGGTCCAACAGGGGCGCACCATCTTCAATCTCACCGCCTCCTTCCATCAGCCCGAAGAGGGCGCGTTCGAGCACCAGCTGCCGCCGCGCATCACGGCTCCCGACCCCGAGTCGCTGCCGACGGTCGCCCAGGAGATCACCGAGCATCTGGGCGAACTTCCTGAGCAGCTTGAGCGGATGGCCAGACGCCAGCCCTTCGACATCCGCTACGTGGACCGGCTGCGCTGGACCGCCGAGGAGATCAAGGACGCCGAGCCGCGCAGCGCGGTCTGGATGCGCGCGGTAGGCCCGCTCGGCGACGATCCCCTCGTCCACACCTGCGCGCTGACGTACGCGAGCGACATGACGCTCCTGGACGCCGTCCGCATCCCGGTGGAACCGCTGTGGGGCCCGCGTGGCTTCGACATGGCTTCGCTGGATCACGCCATGTGGTTCCACCGCCCTTTCCGCGCCGACGAGTGGTTCCTGTACGACCAGGAGTCCCCGATCGCGACGGGCGGCCGCGGTCTCGCGCGAGGTCGTATCTACGACATCGAGGGCAGGCTGCTGGTCTCGGTCGTGCAGGAAGGGCTCTTCCGGGCCTACGGAGAGCGGCACATGGACGGCCGCCCATCGACGGGTTCGTGACGCCCACCGATGGGTTGGCGAGAGGTCGCGCAAGGTCTGCTTGCAAAGGGACATTCGTGCCTCCGGTCGCTACGGGTACGGAAGAGCGCGGGATGGGGCATTGCTGAGGGATGTCGATGGGGGATGAGGACATGACCGGGGAGCGCGACCGCCTACTCGCCGAGGCTGTGCGGCTGCGCGAAGACGGTCGCCGCGAGGAGGCGAAGGAGCTGCTGCTCGCCCTGTGCGAACGGTTCCCTCTGGACGCGGAGGTGGCGTACCAGACCGCGTGGGTGCACGACACACTCGGCCTGGAGGCCGAGGCGGTGCCGCACTATGTACGCGCAGTTGAGGGATCAGGCCTTTCTCCTGATGACCGCCGGGGAGCACTCCTGGGGCTGGGCAGCACCTATCGCGTCCTTGGCCGGTATCCAGAAGCCGTCACGATCCTGGGCGACGCGGCGGCCGAGTTTCCTGACGACGCCGCCCTCAAGACCTTCCTGGCCATGGCCCTCTACAACACCGGCCGGGCACGCGACGCGATGGAGATCCTGCTGACCCTGCTCGCCGCCACGAGCAAGGACCCCGACATCGCCGGCTACCGTCCCGCGATCGAGCACTACGCCAAGGATCTCGACGCGACCATGTAGGGGCGCGACGCGCGACAGGATCCTGCCCTCACGCCCGCCTGGCCGCGCTCGTCTGGGGCTCTGGCTACGCTCCCCTGCGGCGCATCCACTTGAGCAGGCCTCGTGGTTCCGACGCCCGCTCTCTCTTCCCTTCCTCGGGCAGTGCGGCGGGGGTTGCTTCGTGATGCGGCGCGGGGTGGGGGCTCGACTCGGCATCGGGCTGTGCCCCAGAGCAAGGGAAGGCACCGGGCGCAGGATCGGACTCAGGCTTCGGCGCGGGCCGCCGTGCCGGGCGCAGGCCTCGGGCCTGGGAGAGGCCGATGGTGAGGTTGGCCCGCAGCCAGCGGATCTCGTCCGGATCGTCCGCGGTCGTGATCTTCTGAATGATCCGTCCCGCTGGTGACTCCGGTGCGCCCTGTCCGAATGACTGGGGCATCAGCCGTCGTACGTAGGCGCGTTCGTACGGATCCTTGATGATTTCCGCGATCTGGACCGGGTCGAGCAGCGAGGCCACGGCCGCGGCACGCTCCCAGGGGTCGTCGGACTGCCGCAGCAGTGCTCCCGCGTGACGGCCCCGCCAGTTGCGTGCCCGCAGGTCGACGCCCGCCTCCAGCTGAGCGCGGATCGTGCCGGGCGCTCGACCGGTGAGCAGACCGGCGTTGACCTCAGACTCGGCGAAATGCTTCAGCTCTTCGGCCAGATACAGCCAGACCACTGCTCGGTACCGATTGAGGTAGAACTTCACCGGCGTGACGAAGCCCGCGCGTGTGAGCCGGGTGAACCGGGCCGTGGAGATGTCCATGAGAGCCGCGCCCTCCGTGGTCCCCACGGCTCTGATGCTCTCCAGCCATGCCTCGGGAAAGCCGTCCCCGGCACGGACGCGCTCGATCTCCTCGCGCGTGACGCGGCGCCGTCCCCCGCCTGTGTCGCTGACGGTGTGGATGCGTCCCAGCATCACGGCGAGCTCGAACTCGCCGCGTTTCAGCCCCAGTTCTCGTGCTGCTCGGCTCTGCGTGACCGGCGTCTGCGCTGCCGTCTCAGCGGTTTCCTGCGTGATCGTGTGACCTGTCATGGTGGTTCTCCCCCGTGAGGCGTCTTTGCTCTCGGGAAAACCGTAGCGCGATCAACGCGATCCGCGTCGAGCCTGTGGATAACTCTCGCCACGGCGACGTTTCGGCTGGTCAGAGGTCTACGACCGGTGTCCGTTCCGGCTGCCGGGCACCCACGCCGAGATGCTCGCCGACACGATTGACGAGGAGTGTCATCTCGTACGCGACCTGACCGATGTCCGCCTCCGCGGAGCTGAGAACGCACAGGCAACTGCCGTCGCCTGCCGCCGTGACGAACAGCACCGCGTCATCGAACTCGATCATCGTCTGGCGGACGCTGCCCGCACGGAAATGCCGCCCTGAGCCCTTGGCCAAGCTGTGCAGACCCGACGAAACCGCGGCCAGGTGTTCCGCGTCCTCGCGCTTCAGTTCCGAGCTCGCGCCAGTCACCAGGCCGTCGTTGGACAGCACCAACGCGTGCCGTACGGGCTCCATGCGCTTGGTCAGGTCGTCGAGCAGCCAACCGAGGCCCGTGTTCTGCACCATGTTCCCGTCTCCCCGCTTTCTGTTCCCCCTGGCTGAAGGAACTGACCTGCCAGCCTTCCCCACCATCGGCCCCCCGGCAAGCATGATGAGGACATGGCACAGAAGATGACCGAGGACCAGTGGCGGGCTTTCGTCTCGCAAGGCACCCGTACCGGCAAGCTGTCGACCGTCCGGGCGGACGGCAGCCCACATATCGCACCGATCTGGTTCCTGTTGGACGGGGACGAGCTGGTGTTCAACACCGGGGCAGAGACCGTCAAGGGGCGGAATCTGGCGCGGGACGGGCGTGTCGCCCTTTGTGTGGACGACGACAGGCCTCCGTTCGCGTTCGTGGTGATTCAAGGGCAGGCACGGCTGATCGACGATCTCGGCCAGGTGCGGCACTGGGCTGCCCGGCTCGGCGCCCGCTACATGGGTGAGGGGCGCGCCGAGGAGTTCGGCGAGCGCAATGGCGTGCCCGGGGAGCTGCTCGTGCGCGTCAAGATCGACAAGGTGGTCGCGCACGGCGACGTCGCCGACTGACCCCACCTCTGCCAAGCGGCTGTGCTCAGCCCAACGGCTGTCCTCAGCCCACCGTGTCGAGCAGCCGGGCGGTATGCATCCGCCCGGCGTACTCGACCAGACGTATCAGCACCTCCTTTCCCGAATCGCGGTCCCGTGCGTCGCACAGCACCACGGGGGTGCCGCGGTCGAGGTCCAGGGCCCGTGACACTTCATGTGCACCGTACGTACGCGCGGTCGCGAAGCAGTTGACGGCCACCACGAACGGGATGTGCCGGTGCTCGAAGTAGTCGACGGCGGGGAAGCAGTCCTCGAGCCGTCGGGTGTCCGCGAGGACGACGGCACCGAGCGCGCCCTGGGACAACTCGTCCCACAGGAACCAGAAACGGTCCTGCCCAGGCGTACCGAAGAGGTATAGCGACAGGCCCGACCTGATGGTGATGCGGCCGAAGTCCATGGCGACGGTCGTCGTGGTCTTGCGGGCGACTCCGCCGGTGTCGTCCACCGACTGGCCCGCCTCGCTGAGGAGTTCCTCGGTTCGCAGCGGGCGGATCTCGCTGACCGCGCCGACCAGGGTGGTCTTGCCCACCCCGAAGCCGCCCGCGACCAGAATCTTCAACGCCATGGCGGTCGTGTCGCCGCCCTCGGCGTCAGAGCGCTCGGAGCCCATCGATCACCTCTCGCAGGATCTTCTCGTCGGGTAGCTGTGCGGGTGGCACGGGTCGGTTCACCTTCACGCAGCCCATTTCCAGCAGGTCTCCGAGCAGCACCCTGACCACGCCCACGGGCAGATCGGCGTCGGCCGCGAGCTCGGCGACCGACTGGGTCTCGGTGCGGCACAGTTCGATGAGCGACCGGTGTTCCGGGCCGAGTGCGGTGTCGTCCCCGGGTCCCGGTGCGTTCTTGTCCAGCGCGACGAGTGCGATCAGATCGAAGCGCACTCCATCGGGGCCCGGCCGGGTCCTTCCGCCCGTCATCGCGTAGGGACGGACCAGTGGTCCGGCCTCGTTGTCGTACCACTGGCTGCCCGCGTCGCGCGGGACGCCGCTCCTGTCCTCGGTCATCTGCGTCGACCGCCCTGTGTCATCCGACGGCCGGCGGCTGCGCCGCGAAGCGCGGTGGCGTGTAGAGGTGCTCGCCCACCCGTTTGACCAGGCGTGCCATCTCGTAGGCGACCAGGCCGATGTCCGCGGTCACGGAGCTGAGTACGGCGAGGCAGGAGCCGTCACCCGCCGCTGCCACGAACAGGAAGCCGTCGTCCATCTCGACCATGGTCTGGCGCACTCCCCCGGCCCCGAAGTGCCGGCCGGCGCCTTTGGCGAGGCTGTGGAACCCGGAGGCGACCGCGGCGAGGTGTTCGGCGTCCTCTCGGGTGAGGGCGGTCGAGGCGCCGACGGCGAGTCCGTCGTTGGAGAGCACCACGGCATGCCGTACCTCACCGACGCGGAGCACCAAGTCGTCGAGCAGCCAGTCGAGTTCGCCGGTCTTGCCGACAGTGATGCTCTGATCCTGGATCATGCGTGATCTCCTTCGGTGCTGTCACTGGCCGGGGCGGCCCCTGGGATGTCGGGGACCGCGCCGACGATGCCCGGTCGGCGGCCGCCACCGCGGGCCCAGCCGTCGCGGTAGGCGGACATGCGGTCCCGTGCCTCTTCGGGGCTGCGTTCGGTGTCTTCGCGGACGCCCACAGATCCGGCCGCGTCGTCGTGGGGGCGCTCGCGCAGTTGGGGGGCCAGGCTGGCCTGGCGCACGCGGCGCGGGAGGTCGTCCGAGGGCTCCGGGACGCTGTCGGGTTCCGGCTCCGGGGGCTTGTGCAGGCGGAGAGCGGTGACGCCCGGGGGTGTCGCCGCGGGGGGCTCAGTCGACGCGGCCAGTGCGGGGCGGAGAGCCGGAGCAGGCACGGAGTTGCCATTCATCGGTGCGGCATCGGGTACGCGCGCGTGCCCGTTCTGTTCGCGGTCACGTTCCATGGTGTGGGCTCCGGGGCTCTCCGGCGTGGTGCTCTGCAGCAGTGCGGTGGGCAGAAGGACGACCGCGGTGGTGCCGCCGTAGGGGGACGTACGGAGGTGCACTTTGATCCCGTGTCGCGCGGCGAGCCTGCTGACCACGAAGAGGCCCAGTTGGTCGCTGTCGAACAGGTCGAGTGCTTCGGACTGCTCGATGCGGGCGTTGGCCTCGGTCAGGGTCTCCGCGCCCATGCCGAGGCCACGGTCCTCGATCTCCAGGGCGTAGCCGTTGCCGACCGGTTCGCCGGTGACCCGCACCTTGGTGTGGGGTGGCGAGAACTGGGCGGCGTTCTCGACGAGTTCGGCCAGGAGGTGGGTGAGGTCGGCCACGGCGGTGCCGACGACCGCGGCGGTGGGGAGTTGTCGTACCTCCACGCGCGCGTAGTCCTCGACTTCGGAGACGGCCGCACGGACGACGTTCGTCAGCGAGACGGGCAGCCGCCAGGCGCGCCCCGGCGCGGCTCCGGAGAGGATGATCAGGCTCTCGGCATGCCGCCTCATCCGGGTGGTGAGGTGGTCGAGCCGGAAGAGGTCGCTGAGTTCGTTCGGGTCGTCCGCCCTGCGCTCCATGCTGTCGAGGAGGCTGAGCTGGCGGTGGACGAGGACCTGGCTCCTGCGGGCGAGGTTGACGAAGACGCCCGAGATGCCGCTGGCGAGTTCGGCGCGCTCGATGGCGGCGCTCAGGGCCGCCCGGTGCACCGTGCCGAGCGCCTCATAGACCTGTCCCGTCTCGTCCTCGGTGGGCGGGCCGGGTGGCGCTTCGGCGTGGATGTCGATCTCCTCGCCGGCCCGCAGCCTCCGCATGGCGTGCGGCAGCTTGTGGCGGGCGATCTCCAGCGCGCCGTTGCGCAGGCTCACCAGCTCGACGACCAGACCGCGCCCGATGCGTACGGAGATGACCAGCGAGGCGGCGACGGCCACGAGCCCGAGCAGCACGGCGGCGCCCGCCGGTGTGAGCAACCCGCGGGTGAACGGGTCGGCCCGGCCGGCGGCGCTGCGGCTCGCGCCCACGTCGATCGCGCGCAGTTCGTCCCGTACGGCCGCGTGGGACCTGTCCCACTTGGCGGCCGATGACACGTCGGCGGCTTCGCGGCCCGGTGGTGCGACGAGCACCTTGTCCTCGACGGCGCGCACGTCGGCGTACGCGCTCCCCTCCACGAGGTCCTGCCAGGCTGTTCGTTCGGGTCCGCGCAGATCCGCCACCGCCGCGTCGGTCAGGGTCCGGCGGGTGTCGACGGCTCCGGTGAACTGCCGCAGTCGCTCGCCGTCCAGGGAGCCGTCGAGCCGGGCGCTGGACAGGACTGTGTCCTCGCGCGCCAGCATCTCGGCGGCCCTGGCGAATTCGAGCAGCACGCGCGCGTCGGAGCCGAGTTGGGCGTCCTGGACGCCGCTGAGTGCGCCGCCGACCCCGAAGGCGGCCGAGATGGTCTTCGTGTACTGGCCGTAGGTCGCGTCCCAGCCCGTGCGCCGGCCGAGCACGTCGGTCCGCAACGTGCTCAGGCCCTCGGCCGCGGAGACGAACGACGTCAGTCTGGACGCCACGCCGGTGGGCAGATCGGCGCCGTCGGCGACCGTCCGGCCCTCGCCCCGGCGCAGCTTCGCCACCGCGCGGTCGGTGCGTTCCGCCTGCCTCTTGAGGTCGCTGCCGCGGTCGGGGGCGGGCTCGGTCGCGTAGCGCACGGCTGCCACGCGCTCGGCCTGCAGTGCGGCGATGGCCGTGTCGACGGGGTCGCGCACCTCTGTGTCGGCGCGCTGCAACTGCCTGAGGTGCGCCACGTCTTGGGCCGTGCTGACCGTGGCGTACCCCCACAGCCCGAGCAGGGAGACGACCGGCACCATCAGGAGGCACACGATCTTGGCTCGTACGGTACGGGGGCGCGGCCACCACGAGCGCTCGCGCGACGCGGGGTGCGTCAGCGGTCCGGGCTCCACGGGGGCTTCCGCGTCGGGCCGTTCGTCGGCGGGCGGTCCCGCGTGTGCGCGTCGACCGCGTGCCGGGGCCCCGGGCTGCGGCGGCGCTATGCCGTCGGCCGGGTCGGGGGTCCTACGGGGTGTACGCATGGCCTCCTCGCTCGGAAAGATTTCTGGGCGTGTGTCCGGCCGACCGTGAACCGGCCCGGGCGCGCCGCTACTGGGCGGCACGCTCCACCGGTCGCTGGGCCGCCACGGAGGCCTCACGCTCCCCCGACGTCGGGGAGAGCGCGACGAACGCCGAGGTCAGGAAGAGATAGGACCCGAGGCCGACCGCGAGGGGGAAGATGAACTGCATGGTCGTCGCGCCGGGCAGTGCCGCACCCGGCTCGGTGACCCGCACGCTCACGGCCAGCATTCCGGTGTAGTGCATGCTGCTCACCGCCCCGCCCATGACAAGTGACGCTACGGCGACCGCGAGCGGCGACTTGATGTTGAGCGCCGCCCACAGGGCCGCGGTCGCGGCGACGACGGCGATGACCACGGAGAGGGCTACCAGCACGGGGTCGTAGCGCACGTCGCCGTGCAGCCGCAGCGCGGCCATGCCCAGGTAGTGCATGCTCGCGACGCCGAGCCCGGTGGTGAGCCCGCCGAGCGCGAGCGCACGCCCGCGATCACGGCCGTAGCCGACGGCGAAGACACCGACTCCCACGACGGCCATGGCGACGATGAGGCTCAGGATCGTCAGGGGCACGTTGTAGTGGATCTCGGTGCCGGTGACTCCGAAGCCGAGCATGGCCACGAAGTGCATCGTCCAGATGCCCGTGCCGATGGCGGAGGCCGCGGTGATGAGCCAGTTGCGGCGTGACGCGCCCGTGGCGCCGAGCGCACGGACGGTGCAGCGCAGCCCGAGAGCGGCGCCGATACAGGCCATCGCGTACGACAGCACGGGGGTCAGCCATCCGAAGGTGGCGTGGTCCAGGTGTCCCATGGCTCCGGGACGCTAGTCCGGACAGGGGCGCACAACGGGGGCGCAGTTCGAAAGGTGTTGGAATATGACAGAGAGAGGGTCCTGAACGATCGCGTCACGCTCGAACGTGTGCCCCCAGCGCGCATGCGAGTCGTTGAGCAATCATGGCCACATGAGCGATGACCACACGCGTGTCCGTGATTTCTTCTCCGTCCGAGCGGCCGACTGGGACACCCGGTTCCCCGATGACGGGCCCGCCTATCGGGCGGCCGCGTCCGAACTCGGCCTGCGCTCCGGCGACCGCGTCCTCGACGCCGGGTGTGGCACCGGACGTGCGCTGCCTGCGCTCAGGGAGGCTGTAGGACCCTCCGGAGTCGTACTCGGGGTCGATCTGACTCCCGCCATGCTGGAGGCGGCCACACGGGCGGGCAGGGACCGCGAAGGGCGGCTCCTGCTCGCGGACGTGACCCGGCTCCCGGTGCGCGACGCGGTACTCGACGCCGTGTTCGGCGCGGGGCTGATCTCCCATCTGCCCGATCCGGCGGAGAACCTGCGGGAGTTGAGGCGTGTCGTACGCCCCGGAGGGGCCCTCGCCCTTTTCCACCCCATCGGCCGGGCGGCGCTCGCCGCGCGACAGGGCCGACAGATCACCCCGGACGATCTGCGGGCCGAGGCGAACCTCCGCCCGTTGCTGGCCGGTGCGGGCTGGCAACTGACGTCGTACGTCGACGAGGACGCTCGGTTCCTCGCTCTGGCCGTACGAGAGGGCTAGGCCCCGGGGCCGGCCTCACGCCCCCAGAGAGCTGATCACTGGCGTCCGGCGACGGCGGAGGCGAACACCTCCGGGTTGTCGAACATGACGTTGTGCCCCGCCTTCGGCACGGTCACCACCTGTACCCCGGACGCCATCAGCTCGTCCGCACCCATCAGTTCCCCGCTCCGCGCTCCCTGCAAGAAGACCCGCTCCACGGGCAGCTCCATGAGCATCGCGCGCATCGTGGGATGCGTCCCTCCCACAAGTCCTGTCGCGCTGCGGTGCAGGGCGCGGGGGTCGGCAAGTCGCATGGTCGCCGCCCACAGGGGGCCGACCTTGTCGAGCACGCGCGCGTGGCCGTCGGTCACGAAGTCTTCCTCTTCGTAGGCCGCGATGCCGCTGCTGCCCGCCGTCACGGCCGGGTTGGGGTCGAGGTTGGCCTCGGTGAGGACCAGTCGTGACACCAGGTCGCTCCGGAGGTGCGCGAGCACGATGGCGACGGAGCCGCCCATGCTGTGCGCGACGATCTCCGCTCCGGTCACCTGGGCCTCATCCAGCGCGGCGGCCAGGGCGTCGGCGTGTTCCTCCAGGGAGTAGCCGAAATCCGCCGGGCGGTCGCTGATGCCGTGGCCCGGCAGGTCGACGAAGAGCGAGCGGCGTCCGCTCAGTTCGGGCCTGGCGGCGATGTGCGCGTGATAGACCGTCGACGCCGCGCCGAGCCCGTGCACGTACACCCGGGCCGGGTCCGATCCTTCGCTCTCCGTCCAGCGGACACAGCTGCCCTGCGCGTCGAACTGTGCCTGTCGCATCGCCACTCCCTCACTCGCCTGCCCTTACTCCCGAGGGAGGATACATCGGCACCGATGTATTACGACTAGGAGGTACACCGCTGCTGCGGCAGAATGCACGGCATGCTCGAACTGGCCATCCTCGGATTCCTCTACGACGCGCCCCTGCACGGATATGAGCTGCGCAAGCGCATCACCGCGCTGACCGGGCACGTACGACCGGTCGCGGAGAGCACGCTGTACCCCGCCATCAAACGGCTGGAGAACGCCGGCCTGCTGGCCCGTGAGACGCAGCCCGGCTCCGTGGCCGCCCCGCGCCATGTCCTGAACCTCACCGCGGAAGGCAGGAGCGAGTTGCGCCGCAGGCTCACGGAGCCTCAGCAGGCCGACATCACCGATGAGAACCGCTGGTTCACGGTCCTCGCCTTCCTCCGCCACGTCGACGACAAGGCAGCCCAGGCCGGCGTCCTCGAGCGCCGCCTGGCGTTCCTCGAGGAGCCCGCCAGCTTCTTCTACGACGGTGAACGGCCGCTGCGCGCCGAGGACCTGGACGACCCGTTCCGACGCGGCGTCCTCACCATCGCCCGCGCAACGAGCCGCGCGGAACTCGCCTGGCTGCGGACGACGTTGAGTTCACTGCGCTGAAGTTGAGCTCACTCCGCCGAGGTGGCCGCCGACTCGTCCGTGTGCGCCATCGGGCAGCCCCGGACGCCTGGCACCGGGAACGTGCCGAGCTCGCCGACCCGGTACCCCTTCGGGTAGCCCTTGATCTCCCAGTTCTGCCGGGCGTAGTGCGGTGCTTTACGGGGCGGCATCAGGCGCACCGCACGGCCGCGCAACCGCACCGCGCCCCTGACCAGCGTGCGGGCGGCGGAGCTGGGCGGTTCGTAGCGGAAGGCGCGCAGAAGGGGCTCGTCGAGCAGTGCGAGGGTCGAGGCACGCAACACGGGCGCCAGAGGACGCGGGTACCAGGAGGCCATGAGGTCGAGGGTCGCGTCGGACACCTTGCGCGCGCCCTCGTCCCACGCGAAGTGGGCCTCTTCGTAGGCATCGAGAAACTCCTCGAAGGCTTCGTAGGAGTCCGGTACGTCCTGGATCCCCATGTGCCGCCCCAGGGTGCGGTAATAGACGGCCGCCGCGGTCGTCTCGTGGCGTGACAGCTTGCGCCATCCGTAGGCGTCGATCCAGCGCTTGGGCATCACCACGAACGTGCACAGCACGTAGCGCATGTCTTCATTGCTGATGTCGTAGCTGCGATGCATCTGATTGATACGGCGGATCGCGGTGCGGCCTTCGTCCGTGCCGAAGCCGTGCTCCACGACGGTGTCCAGGAGCAGGGCCGTGTCGTCGTACCGCTTCTGCGTACGGTCCGTCAGTTCCGCCGTCTCGGCGAGGAGCCGACCGATGCTGGGCACGGCGTAGGTGCGGTAGAGCGCAAGCTCGAGAGCGCGGGTGTAATCCCAGGGGAACTCGTACGTGGCGGTGAGCCGGTAGATCGTCAAGGCGTCCTTCTCCGGGTCGAGACGCCGAATCTCCTTGAGCCGGTCATAACGCTTCACCGCACCGTCCCCCTTCTGTCGCCGGAGCTCCAACTCTACGTTGGAGTACAACAGATGAGTGATCATCAGCGGCAACCACAACCGGGGGAAGGTGGCCCACATGTTCGACAAGCTCCGCAAGCTGTGGCGCTCGGACGAAGCTGTTCGCGTCAAGAAGGAGGAGCGCCCGCACAATCTCTTCGAGGCGGCTGCCGTCTACGTGGCGGCGTGCGCCGAGGACGACCAGGACCGCCAGGACGAAGCGACGGGCTGGGTTTCGCCGGAGGCTCTGTCCTTCGGTGTGAGCGAACTCGCCTGCCGAGCGGTCATCGCCCTCGCCCGGGAACGCGACGAGTCTCCGACGGACGTGGCGCGTACGCTCCTCGGCCTGCCTGCCGCCTGACGTCCGTGTGCGTGGGATCGGGGCAGGCCAGTGCCTCATGGAGGGGGTTGCCTGTCTCGGCCGCGTGCGCGAGACGTTCTCGGACCTCGCGCGGGGTGCGTGGGCGGTATCCGGGGCCGCCGCAGCAGCCCTGCCGGAAGCGGAGCCCGGAGAGCAGGACCGCGCTCAAGGCGCGCCAGGCAGCCGTATCACGGCGCTTGGGCACGGCGAGCGCGGAGCCCGCGTTGAGCAACTGGCCTTTGCACCGAGGGCAGATGTCGGCACGCACGCGGCCGTAATCAGCCGACTTCTTGAAAGAAGCGCGGCACGGGAGACAGACGAAGTGCGAACTGGCTCTGGGCATGACACCCAGCGTAGGCGTCCGCAACGTGGGCGTACGAGCGAGTTTCCCGGTGCGTACGAGCGCCCTTCCTGATCACGCACCCCTCGACGATCAAGCTGACCTGTGGTTAGGGTGCGCCGACAGATGAAGCGATGGGGAGGCTGGCATGGCCGGAACGGACGACGCTGTCGCCGCCGAGGACGACGCGCTGTACGTGCTGACCGCGGTGCTGCTGACACCCGCGAAGTTCCCGAGTGTGCTCGGTGACGACTATCCGGAGGCGTGCGCGGCCCTGGGGCTCGCGCCGCTCGCCGCCGGTTACGGTCTGGTGCTCGGTCAGGACGGTGCGGGCGCACGCTGGACCGTCGTGGTCGACGACGTGTCACTCGTGGCCGTCGCCATCGCCTCCTGGGACTGCGGCATGGAGTACGACCTGTCGCCCGACGAACGTACGGTGGTCGCCGCGCTGCCAGGCTGGCCGCTCGCGGTCGCCGTCGCGGCGCCCAATGTGCCCGCTCCCCACGACCCCGAGCCCGAGGAAGCGGACCAGAAGCCGCTCTCACCTCCGCAGTCCGACACATGGGGCCCTGCTCAACGCCGGCTCGGCGCCGACGAGATCGCGCTCCAGTGGGCGGCATGGCGCGAGCAGATCGACGACGCGGACTTCTTGACCGACGGTGCCGAGGAGGACGCAGCGCAGGAGGGCGACGCCGAAGCTGACGCCGATCAGACTCCGCTCACCGGCATACGTCGCGTGTTGGCGGAGGCACGGGCATACGTGAGCACTCCGCCGCCCCTGGGCCGCGTGCGGTCGTCGTTCGCCTCCGGAGAGGCGCGCACCCTGCGTGCCGACGGTCCTGGCTGGTCCATGGTCGCCAGGACCGACGACATCGCGTTCGTGCTGCTCGACGAAGAGCCCGGAGAGGTGCTGCCGGTAGGCCGCGGGCCCGAACTGCCTTGGCTCCTCGACGCGCTCGACAAGATGGCCGTACGCCCGGCCTGATCGCCCTTCCCCCTGCTTCCGTGTGTCGTCAGGGCTTCTGCCCGGGGTCGAGGAGAAACGCGGCCATCGCCGTGTCGTGGTCCGCGTGATCGCGCAGGGCCATCAGTTCAGCGCGCCAGGTCTCGTCCCACGACGTCGCCCTGCCACCGACGCGCACCAGCGCGAGCGCCATCACTCCGGCCACTGGAGTACCTCGTTCACGCAGCAGGCGGGCCGCGGCGAGCAGGGCCGCACGCGCGCGTGGCGTCGGGGCATCGACGTGGAATCCGCTCCTCAGGGGCAGCCGTTGGGGGCGTTCCTCGACCAGATCAAGCAGCCGCTGCCAGCGCGCTGCGTGATGTTCGCCGTGGTGCACGGCGGCCAGCGAGGTGTCCCATGTCAGGGCCGCAGCATCGGCGTACAGGCCCACGGCGTGCAGCGACAGGGCCAGGGCGTCGGCGATGAGGAGCGTCTGGGCAGAGCCTCGCCGGACGCTTACGGCCTCGGCGATGCCCGAGAGGCGTCGGAGCGCGTCAGCGCGCACCTGCGGATCCGGGGTGACGGCCAGTTCCTGAAGCCGCCGGATGACGCCCTTGAGGATGGGCCCTCCTACCGGCCCCAGGGGGAACCAGGCCAACTGCTGTGCGGCCGCGCCGGGTCCGTGGCGACGTCGGCAACGGCCCTCATGGCGTCGGCCGATTCCGGTGTGAACCAGGCGGGCAGGGCGCGGCACGCCGCGACTACGGTCTCCTGGTCGCCGTCCCTCACCAGGCGGGCCAGGAAGTCCGCGTAGGCCTCCCCCGCGGATTCACTCACGGGCCCCACGCGCGCGTGGACCACCGCTTCCCGTACGGCGGGTTCGTCCGCCGCACGGGCCAGGCGGTCGGCGACGGCGGGGCGGTCGATCGAGGAGATGAGATGGCGCGCCACGACGGCGCGTACGTCACGGTGTTGCCCCGGTGCGTCCCAGGCAGCCACCAGAGCGTCGAACGCCGCGTCCCCGGTGAGCGCGCCAAGGGCTCGGACGGCTTCCTTGCGGGAGCCGACGGGGGCATCCCCCGCGCAGGCCACGGGGGCGAGCAGGGCGACCGCCTCCGCGTCCGGCACCGCCTCCAGGAGTCGACGGACAGACGCCATGGCGGCCCGCCCCCGGACGCCGCCTGTCGCGGCGTGCCGCAGCAGGATGTCCAGCAGTGGCTCCGTGACGGGCGGTGCGCCGTCGTGAGCCGCATTGAGGACGTCTCCCAGCGCGCCGAGTGCTGCCGCGGCGACAGGCTGTGGCGCCGACTCCACGAGTGTGGTGAGGAGGGCCGGGTCGCGCACCTGCGCGGCAGCGTCGGCTCGGGTGCGCAGGGGAGCCAGTTCGTCGGCGGCCACGCGCGCGTGGTGTTCGTCCCACGCGCGGCGTTGTTCGGGCAGCCAGCGTCCGATGACACCAGGGTGCAGCTCCGCGGCCCAGGAGGCGGCTCGGGGGCGTACCCGGCCTGTGAGCCCTTCCCGGGCTGCGAGCAGCACGGAGTCCAGCAGATCGGTACGACGGGTGACGACGGTGCGCAGAATGATCGGTACCGCTGCGAATGAGGCGTCGTGACCGACCAGTTCGGCGCTGCGTCGCTCCCGCAGCTCCGCCGGTCCCGCCCAGGCTGCCGCCGCGCGGGTGGCGATGTCCGGGTCGTCGGACTCCAACGCCGTGGCACGCACCAGTGCGTCGAGTTCCGGCAGCGCGGTGAGGTGCGGAGCAAGGAGTTCCGCGAGGGCGGTGCGGAGATCGGGGCTCGGCGGTGTGGCCGGCAAGGTGGCGGACCAGACGGCACGCGCGGCTTCCTCGCCGATGCGCAGCGGCGCGCCCGTCTTGCGGGAGCGCGGGTCGGAGACGACGTGGCAGAGCAGTTCCGTCGCGTAGGCCGCACGGTTGAGCCTGCCGGTCGCCGCGGCGCTCTCGGCGGCGCGGCGGAGCAGCTGGTCCGCCGCGGCCAGGGTGGGGGAGGTCGAGTCGCGGGACTGGACAGTAGTCAGCGCCGCGTCACGCAGGACCCGGTCGGGCAGCGCCGTGAGCAGACGCGGGGGCGCCCCCGCGAGCTGCTGGAGGGCGGCCCTGCGTACTTCCTCCTGGTCGTGCCAGGCCCGCTCGCAGTCCCCCGCGATCCGCGCGAACTCGTCCGGGTCGCCTTCGAGTTCCGCGCAGGCGAGCAGCGCGGGCCAGGCCATCAGGCGCTGGTGGATGCGGTGCTGCCCGGCCATGTCGCGCAGCACGGGTTCTCCTAGGGCGAGCGGGAGCGCGACGGCCAGTCGGCTCGATGTCCACTCCCGACGGGACCAGCGCTCCACCCAGGGCATGACAAATGCGGCCCTGTCGGCCGGCTCCAGCGCCGTGAGGCTGGCCACGGGCAGGCTCCGCACCGAACGGGGACGTGCGGTGCGTTCCTCGACCAGACGGCGGCGTTCCGGGGCGGGCAGCAGCACCAGCAGACTGTCGGGCTCGATGTCGTGGCGTCCCGGCCCGCGGTGCCGTGGCTGCGTCACGGGGCAGCGACGGGCGAGGTCCACCAAGTCCGCGGGTGGAAGGGCGTGCAGGGCTTGCAGCGTGGCGGGCGGCAACGCCCCGGCCAAGATCCGTAGTTCGCGGGATGAGCCGTCCTGGTCCGGTGGGGCCGCGCGCAGGACCTCGAGGACTTCGGCCGGACGGCGCAGCAGCGTACGGGCTGCTCGCGGGGTCAGGAGGTCCGAGGCCCGTGCCAGAAGCAGCAGTCCGGCTTCCGGGTCGCGTTCCGCTGCCACGCTGGCGACCGCGCGGTTGCGGCCCGTGAAGCGATGGCGGTCGCGGTTGGCGCGGCTCTCGCCGCGGGTGACGAGCAGTTGGGCCACGGCGAGCGGCGCGGTGCGGGTCAGCGCGCTCAGTACGCCCGGAGGCGGATCGAGTCGGGGCAGCCACGCGACGGCCGTCTCGGCGGGGCATGCGGGCAGGAGGTGGGCGGCGTCCCGGGCGCCGAACCGTTCGTGGATCTCGGGCAGCAGGCGTGCGGAGAGGGTGCGTCGGCGGCTGAGGCGCAGGACGCGGTACGTCTCGTGCCGTGCCGCCCGGATGTCGCTCAACGCGAGCTGTTCCAGGGCCTCTTCCGGCACGGGAAGCCGGATGGCGGCCGAGAGGGCGCGGCGGCGCAGGTGGGGATCGGTCAGGGCTTCGGCGATGGTGGTGAGGTCGCGCCGGGCAACGGCGAGGAAGAGGCCGGTGTGCCGTTCGTCAGGCGTGCCGGCGGCCAGAGCCGCGCGGAGTGTGCCGTACGCGTCCTCGGTGAGCGCGCGGGCATAGCGGGCGAGGGCGCTCATGCGGGCCGGGAAGGGCAGTGGGTCGAAGTGGGCCTTCAGCCAGGTCGATGTCAGCGGCGCGGGAAGGGGCTGAGGCTGGGGGGACGGCGTCTGCGACGCCTCGTATGCGGCCATCAGCGATCACCGTGGGATCGCTGGGCCTCCTTTCGGGAAGTCATGTGGGCCATGGTCACCGCCGGACTGCTGTGGCGCAATGGGTTTTCCGCTCGCGGTGCCGCCGGGGGCGGGACCGCGAGCGGAGAAGCCGTCAGGGCCTGGACGTCGAGCGTCCGCACATCCCTGTGGTGCCCGCTGCCAGGTGCCGGGTCAGAGGTGCCGGGTCAGTGGCCGATCTCCTTGCGCGAGACGCGGCGCAGCCTGCGCCGCTGTCCGGGGTCGAGGGTCAGATAGGCCGCCGCCGGGACCCCGAGCACGATCAGGAGGGCGGCCCACCAGGGCAGCCAGATCAACAGGATGATGCCGGCCGCCACACCTCCTGCGGCGATCTTCGCGTTCTTCGACATGTGCGTCGCCTCCTTCGCGGCTGCTGCCGCTCTCTGTCTTGAGAAACGGGCTCGGGCCGCCCACGGTTCCAGCTGCTCCCCTGATAGACCCCTGAGGAGCGACCCTGACATAACCCTGAGCCCCGCCGCGTGTCCGGGCGCGGCTACTCGGCCCTCAGCGGCTCGCCGACCTCGTACATGTGGCGCAGTACCTGCCGGTAGGAGTCGATGAATCCGGCCTCCGTGTACGGCATGCCAAGCGCGGCGCAGTGAGCGCGGACCAGGGGCTGGGCGCGCCGCAGGCTGGGGCGGGGCATGCTCGGGAACAGGTGGTGCTCGATCTGGTAATTGAGTCCGCCCAGGAACCAGTCGGTCAGCACGCTGCCGCGGATGTTGCGCGAGGTGAGGACCTGGCGGCTGAGGTGGCCCCATCGCTCACCGTCGGGGTCGGGCATCTCCATGCCCTTGTGGTTGGGCGCGAAGGCCAGTCCGAGGTGCAGGCCGAAGAGCGCCTGGTGGATGGCGGCGAAGGCGAGGGCGTGGCCCACCGGCATGGTGACGAGCAGGAGTGTCACGTACCCGACGAGGTGCGCCACCAGCAGGAGGCCCTCAAGCACGCGTTCGCGCGGCGCCTGGCGGCGCAGGTCCTGGAAGCCGTAGATCTTCATGGCGATGCCCTGGAGCAGCGTCAGCGGGAAGAACAGCCAGGCCTGGTTGCGGGTGAGCCAGCCCCGGAAGCCCACGCGGACCCTGGCCTGCTTGCTGGTCCAGACGAGGACGTCCGCGGCGACGTCGGGGTCCTTGTCGAGGTGATTGGGGTTGGCGTGGTGGCGGTTGTGCTTGTCGTTCCACCAGGCCGAACTCATACCGAGGAGGAGATTGCCGTGAATGAGCCCGATGGCGCGGCTCACGCCGCGGTCGCCGGTGATCTGGGAATGACCCGCGTCATGGCCTATGAACGCCGTACGGGCGCACAGGGCGGCCAGGACGGGCGCGAGGAGCAGCACCCACCAGGAGCCGCCGATGAGGAACATGCCCGTCGCCACTGCGCCCAGCGCCACGGTGTTGATCACGATGGTGCGGGCGTACCAGCCGGCTCGGCGGCCCAGGAGCCCCTGCTCCTTGACGGTGCGCAGGAGAGGCGCGAAATCGCTCCCGGCGGGCTGCCTTGTGATGGTGCCTGAGGAACGCTCCGCGACTGCGGCGGCGGCCTGGGACATGGTGAGGTCTCCGGTCTCTGACTGGATCGGGCTGACGTGGCACAACGTAGGAGCCCGTGACCTGCGGCAACCATGGCGCCTTCACCCGTCTTGGGAGGGGGCCAGCACCGCCGGGAAGGGGGGTTAGGTACACCCCCGGTGATGCGTGACGTGGATCACTGCGTGATCACTAACGTCTTGGGTGCGACGTGCTGTACTCTCGGCCGCTCCAGGCCCAGTAGTCAAGTTTGAGGAATGCGCTATCGCCGTGCCCAGGCCCCCTGCCGCGTCACCTTCCGAGATCTCTGAACTGTCCCGCTGCTCCGCACTGTTCGTATCCGCCGACCCGGCACGCACCGGCCGGGTCGCCTTCTGGCGACCCGACGGGGAGGCGCCGCCCTCCTGCTCCGCGGGCACCGTCGAGGAGCTGACCGTCGCGGTACCCGGCGACGACGGAGTCCAGCTCAGCGACGTTTCCGCAGTCGTGCTCCCGATGCGCGCGGCCCTGCCGGTCCTGACACGCGCGCGTGCGTCGGCAGGGGTTCACCCGACGGCCGCTTTCTGGGGCACGGCAGGCCTGCTCGCACTGCAACTCGCCGCCCGCGGACTCCTGTTGCCCGGACTGACGCCGAGTGATCACGACGCATGGCGCTCGGGGCCTCTGGGCGCCGACGATCTGCGACGCCTGCGCGACCTCGCCGCCGCGATGCCCCCCGCCGCGCACGCCCTTCCGCTCGAGGGCGGCTCCGAGCCTCTGCGGCTGCCCGAACCCGAGCGGCTGCTGCGCCAGTTCCTCGATGCGGTGGCCGATACGCTGCCGCGCTCCCCCGCCGCGACGCTGGCCGCCGGCGCTCCGGCCTTCGCCGCTCCGCAGCCTCAGCACATCCCCGAGCAGCGCCCCTGGGCCACCGATGTCGCCGCCGGACACGACGCCGGCGTTCGGATCTCGCTGCGCGTCGAGGTGCCCGGCCTGGTGTCGGACACCCCCGACGAGACCCGGCTGCCGTTCCGCGCCGTCCTGCAGATGCACAGCGTCAGTGACCCCTCGCTCGTCGCGGACGCGGCCGAGGTGTGGGCCGGTTCCGGCGCCTCGGGGCAGGCCTTCGGGGCGCGGTCGCGGATGGACGCCCTGCTCGCACTGCGGCGCGCCACGCGCGCGTGGCCGCCGCTCGCCCCACTGCTCTCGGCCACCGTTCCCGATGCGATCGAGCTCGCCGACGAAGAAGTCACCTCGCTCCTGGGCGAGGGGTCCCGCATGCTCGCCACCGCGGGTGTCGAGGTGCACTGGCCCAAGGAACTTGCGCGCAATCTGACCGCCCGCGCGGTCATCGGCCCGCCCGACGACGACGCGAAGGCCCCGGACAAGCCGTCCTCGGACACTCCTTCATACCTCTCCGCCGACGCGTTGCTCGCCTTCAACTGGCGGTTCGCGCTGGGCGATCAGCAACTGTCCCGCGCCGAGCTCGACCATCTCGCCGAGGCTAACCGCCCGGTGGTCCGGCTGCGCGACCAGTGGGTGCTCATCGACCCCGAAGAGGCTCGGCGCGCCCGCGCACACCAGGACCACAAGGTCACGCCGATCGACGCCCTGAGCGCCGTCCTTACGGGCACCACCGAAGTGGGCGGGAAGCGCGTGGACGTCCAGCCGAGGGGCTGGCTCGCCACTCTGCGCGAACGCCTCGCGGACCCCGAGGGCATGGAGCCCGTCGGCCAGCCCGAAGCGCTCGCCGCCAACCTGCGCGACTACCAGCTGCGCGGCCTGAACTGGCTGGCCCGGATGACCTCCTTGGGCCTGGGCGGCTGCCTCGCCGACGACATGGGCCTCGGCAAGACGATCACGCTCATCTCCCTGCATCTGCACCGGCAGACCAACAGCGACTCCGCGGGTCCCACCCTTGTCGTCTGCCCGACGTCCCTCATGGGCAACTGGCAGCGGGAGATCGAGAAGTTCGCCCCCGGCACCCCCGTACGCCGCTTCCACGGCGCTCAGCGCAGCCTGGAAGGCCTCGCCGACGGGGAGTTCGTGCTCACCACGTACGGCACGATGCGGCTCGACGCGGACAGCCTCGCGCACAGCCCGTGGGGCATGGTCGTCGCCGACGAGGCCCAGCACGTCAAGAACCCGTACTCGGCCACCGCCAAACAGCTGCGCACCATCGGCGCACGCGCGCGCGTGGCGCTCACCGGCACCCCTGTGGAGAACAACCTCTCCGAGCTGTGGGCCATCCTCGACTGGACGACACCGGGGCTGCTGGGCAAGCTCGGCACCTTCCGCACCCGTTACGCCCAGGCCGTCGAAAGCGGAAAGGACCCTGCGGCCGCCGAACGGCTCGGCCAGCTCGTACGCCCCTTCCTGCTGCGCAGGCGCAAGTCCGATCCGGGCATCGCCCCCGAACTGCCGCCCAAGACGGAGACCGACCGTGCCGTGTCCCTCACCACGGAGCAGACGGGCCTCTACGAAGCCGTGGTGCGCGAGACGCTCGCCGAGATCTCCGGCGCCGACGGGTTCGCCCGACGCGGCCTGATCGTCAAGCTGCTCACCGGTCTCAAGCAGATCTGCAACCACCCCGCGCAGTACCTCAAGGAGGACAAGCCGCGGATCGAGGGCCGCTCCGGGAAGCTGGAACTCCTCGACGAGCTGCTCGACACGATCCTCTCCGAAGACGCGAGCGTGCTCATCTTCACGCAGTACGTCCAGATGGCGCGCCTCATCGAACAGCACCTGGCGGCCCGCGGCACCCCATCCCAGTTCCTGCACGGCGGCACGCCCATCGCGGCGCGCGAGGCGATGGTGGAGCGCTTCCAGGACGGCGAAGTCCCCGTCTTCTTGCTGTCGTTGAAGGCAGCGGGCACCGGTCTGAACCTGACGCGGGCCGAGCATGTCGTGCACTACGACCGCTGGTGGAACCCCGCCGTCGAGGCGCAGGCCACCGACCGGGCGTACCGCATCGGGCAGACGCAGCCGGTGCAGGTGCACCGGCTGATCGCGGAGGGGACGATCGAGGACCGCATCGCCGACATGCTGCTGCGCAAGCGCGAGCTGGCCGACTCGGTGCTCGGTTCCGGCGAGGCGGCGCTGACGGAACTCACCGACGCCGAGCTGTCGGATCTGGTGGAACTGCGAGGGGGGACTCGATGAACGACATGTACGACGAGCCGAACGGCGAGACCCATGGGAACGGTCAGGGGCAGGGCGCCCACGACCATGAGCGCACCTTCGCCGCGCTGCCGGCCACGCACGGCCGGGGGTTCGCGCAGAGCTGGTGGGGCCAGGCCTGGCTGAAGGCCCTTGAGGACACGGCGCTGGACCTCGCGCAGTTGAAGGCCGGACGCCGGCTCGCGCGCGCGGGAGCCGTGGGCGCGGTCTCGGTGCGCCCCGGCCGGATCACCGCGGTCGTCCAGGACCGCGACGGCACCCCGCGCCGCTCCGACGTGCTGCTGCAGCGGCTCAGCGAGGACGAGTGGGACCGCTTCCTGGGCATGGCCGTCGAGCGGGCCGGGCACATCGCGGCGCTGCTCGACCGTGAGATGCCGCCGCATCTGGTGGAGGACGCGGCGGCAGCGGGTGTCGAACTCCTGCCGGGCATCGGCGACCTGGAGCCGGAGTGCGACTGCGATGCCTGGGACCACTGCGGGCACACCGCCGCGCTCTGCTATCAGGTGGCCCGGCTGCTCGACCAGGATCCGTTCGTGCTGTTCCTGATGCGTGGCCGTGCGGAGCGCGAGCTGCTGGACGAGCTGCAAGTGCGAAGCGTGGCACGGGCGGAGGCCGAGGAGACACCCGAGGAGGAGCAGGAAGGGGCCCAGGAGGGCGTGGACGCCGACGAGGCGTACGCGGAGGGGGCCATCCTGCCTCCGCTGCCCGAACTGCCCCCGCTGCCGCCTGAGCCGGGCCTGCCGCCTTCCCTCGACACGGAGGCGGAGCCCGCACCCGGTCTCGATGTGGCGGCAGTCGAGTTCCTGGCGGCTCAGGCGGCCGTGGAGGCGCACCGGATGCTGGCCGAGGCGCTTGCGCCAGGACACGAACGGCAGCCGGTCGAGCCGGAATTGACGCTGGACGAGGATGCCGTACGCCTCGCCGCCACTGCTCCCGCATCGGTGGCCGTGCGCCTCGCGACCGCCGAGGGCCGCGGCAAGGACGGCCTCGCGCTGGCCGTACGGGCCTGGGAGTACGGAGGCCCGGCCGCGCTGTCCGTCCTGGAGGAGGAGTGGGCCCCCGAGGCGGACGCACTGGCACGCGCGCGTGCGGCGCTGGACGCGGCCTGGGACGACGGGGAGCGTCCACCGCTGCGCGCCGCCCGCAATCGCTGGACCGTGGTCGGGAGCGACGCCCAGCTGCGGCACGGCTCCGACGGCCGCTGGTGGCCCTACCGCAAGGAGCGCGGCCGCTGGACCCCGGCGGGCCCCGCGACCCATGACCCCGCGACGGCACTGGCCGTGGTGACCGGCGGGGAGTAGGTCAGGCAGGTCCGGTGCGAGCTTCGCGCAAGCCCGCACCGGACCGCAGCCCGCTCACCCCGGCACCCCAGCACCCCAGCACCCCAGCACCCCAGAGGCGTTCACCCCTGCGTGCTCACGCCACCAGGACCCTCCACCTGGCCGGATCGCGCGCGGCGGCCACCGGCGGATCCAAGCCGCTCGCGCATACGCCGGGAACACCGGGGCGTGCGCTCCTCCTGCCCAGTGATTGAGCGCGGGCATGACATCCGGAAGTGTGGATCACTGTGGTTCAGGGGGTCCGACCGCGACTCGGCTCCCCCGTCCCGCAGGGCCCCAGTGATGGAGTACGTCAGCGCGATCCGAGCGAAGGGGGACGACGAGGGCCAGGTGCCCAACTGCCGCTGACCGGCCCTTGGGTGACGGCGGCGCCTTCCTGCCCCTCGCGGGAGGCGCCGTCAGCACGCCCCCTCACGTTCATCTTGCTGCCTCCCAGCGTTCGCGGTGACGGCGAAGTCTGATCGCCGTCACCGAACACTTGCGCCCCTGGAGGCACCCATGTCCCCGCACGCCGCCCGTACGCGTCGCGTCCGCCGTTCCGTCGCCGCGGGTGTGCCGTTCGCCGTGCTCGCCGCGATCGCGGTGACCGGTACGGCCACGGGCGCCCAGACCGGCGGCAAGGAGAAGACGCCTCGGATCACCTCGACGGCGACGCTCGGCGACGTCCCTCTGGGGACGTTCAGCAACTCCCTGCTGCCCGGCACGGTGAGCGATGACCGCGGTGTGGATCTCGGCGGCATCGGCAGTGACATCTATCCGGCGGGCCGCAAGGGCGAGTTCTGGACGGTCACCGACCGCGGGCCCAACGGCCAGATCAAGGTGGACGGCAAGAAGCGACGCACTTTCCCCGTCCCTGGTTTCGACCCGGCGATCGTGAAGATCCGCGTCTCCGGTGACGTCGTGAAGGTCATCGACGCTCTCCCACTGACGACGTCCTCCGGGAAGCCCGTCACCGGGCTCCCCAACCAGGAGGGGCGCGATGAGGCGCCGTACACCTACGACGCGAAGACGGCGCTGACCTACGACCCGAACGGCCTGGACACCGAGGGCATCGTGCGGGCGCACGACGGCAGCTTCTGGCTGGTCGACGAGTACGGGCCCTCGCTCGTCCATGTCTCCGCGCGCGGGAAGGTGCTCAAGCGCTATGTCCCCGAGGGCCTGAAGCTCTCGGGTGCCGACTACCCCGTCGTCGAGGCGCTTCCGGGCGTCCTGCTGCACCGCAAGGGCAATCGCGGCTTCGAAGGGCTTGCCCAACTCCCGGGCGGGGACCTGGTGATGGCGGTCCAGAGCCCCTTGTCCGTGCCGGACGAGGACGCGGGTGACGCATCGCGGACGACGCGGCTGCTGCGTTTCTCGCCGAAGAAGCAGGCGGTCACCGCCGAGTACGCGTACCGCTTCGACACAGTGGGTGTCGTCGACCCGGGCGAGGACGACACGTCCGAGCTGAAGATCTCCTCCGTGGTGGCCGTCGGCCGTGACCGGCTCTTGGTCGAGGAGCGCACCGACAAGGCCGCGCGGCTGCACACGGTGAAGCTGGACCGCCGCTCCGACATCCTCGGCGAGCGGTGGGACGACGCCGCCACGAAGCCCTCCTTGGAGCAGCTCGACGATCCGGCGGCCTCCGGCGTGCCCGTCCTGAAGAAGCGTCTCCTGGTCGACCTGGAGCGCATCGACGGTGTACCCGACAAGATCGAAGGCGTGGCCCGGGTGAACAGTCACACCCTCGCCCTGATCAACGACAACGACTTCGGGATGACGGATGGGGCGGAGGCGTTCGACAAGGAGGGCCGACTCGTGGACAGCGACGTGGAGACCACGGTGACGTACGTGCGGCTGCCGAAGGGCATCTGATCCCGCCGACTCCGCGCGTCCGACACACGTGTCAGGGCGCCGTTTCGATGTCGCCCACCTTCAGGAAGTAGTACGGCACTTCATGATCCGCGGCTGACGGAACCACGGAGTCCAGGTCGCTCGGCAGATCGCTGGGGAAGTCCGACGGCAAGCCGCTGGGCAGGTTCGAGGGGACCTCCGTAGGCACCTCGGAGGGGATCTGCGACGGGATACTCAGTGACGGGGTGGGCTTGCCCTCCGAGGTCTCACTGCTCTCGGAGGGGCCCTTCTTGTCACCTGAGCCGTCACCGCTGGTGGCCACCAGGACCACCGCCACGACGACTCCTATCGCGACGATCACCGCGAGCAGGACGAACAGCCCGCCCCGTCGCCCGGACGGCCCGCCCGGCGGCGGAGCAGGCGGGAACCCGCCTCCACCAGGGGGCACGCCACCGCCTCCCGCGGGAGGCCACCCTCCGCCGCCCGGAGGTGGTCCGAACCCGTCACCCGGAGGAGGGCCATACCCTCCCCCGGGCGGTCCGAAGCCGCCATCGCCCGGAGGGGGCGCGTCACCCGGCGGAGGGGCAGGCGGTGGTGGTACGGGCGGCATGGCCATACCGTCAAGAGTCGCCTCGTATGGGTAAAGATGCGACCCCTGCGCACAAGTTGATGCCTCCGGAGTGGGGCTCTCCAGAGTGGGGCTCTCCAGAGTGGAGCCTCCGGTCAGCCCCGCGCCCCCAGGAGGTGATCCATGGCCAACTGGTCGAGGTGTTCGAAGGCCATGCCACGGTCCGCGGCCGTCGTCACGTCGAAGTCCTCGAAGGCGCCGCGGTCGGCGAGCAGTCCGGCGAGGCCGTCGTCGGCGGTCGGCAGGGAGAGCTCGTCCAGGCGGGATGCCCGCAGCGCCTCCTGGACCTCCGGGTCGGCACGGAACGCGGCTGAACGCTCCCGAAGGATCAGGTAGTTGCGCATGCAGCCGGCGGCCGACGCCCACACGCCCGCGTAGTCCTCCGTGCGCGGCGGCTTGAAGTCGAAGTGCCGCGGCCCTTCGTAGCCACCCCTCTCCAGGAGGTCGACCAGCCAGAAGGCACTGCGCAGATCGCCCGCCCCGAAGCGCAGGTCCTGGTCGTACTTGATGCCGGTCTGGCCGTTGAGGTCGATGTGGAAGAGCTTGCCCGCCCACAGGGCCTGGGCGATGGAGTGCGGGAAGTTGAGGCCGGCCATCTGCTCATGGCCCACTTCGGGGTTGACGCCGAACAGTTCGGAACGCTCCAGGCGCTCGATGAAGGCGAGGGCGTGCCCGACGGTGGGCAGGAGGATGTCGCCGCGCGGCTCGTTCGGCTTGGGCTCGATCGCGAAACGCAGGTCGTAACCCTGCTCCGTCACGTACTCGCCGAGCAGGTCAAAGGCCTCCTTCATGCGGTCGAGAGCGACGCGTACGTCCTTCGCCGCACCGGACTCCGCGCCTTCCCTGCCGCCCCACGCGACGTAGGTGTGTGCTCCCAGTTCCACCGCGAGGTCGATGTTGCGGATGGTCTTGCGCAGCGCGTAGCGGCGCACGTCCCGGTCGTTGGCGGTGAACCCGCCGTCCTTGAAGACGGGGTGCGTGAAGAGGTTCGTGGTCGCCATCGGCACGACGAGGCCCGTCGCGTCGAGCGCCTGCCGGAAGCGCTTGATGTGCGACTCGCGCTCGGTGTCCGTTGCCCCGAAGGGGATCAGATCGTCGTCGTGGAAGGTCACTCCGTAGGCACCCAGTTCGGCAAGGTGCCGCACGGAGTCGGCCGGGTCGATGGCCACCCTGGTCGCGTCGCCGAAGGGGTCCCTTCCCTGCCAGCCGACGGTCCACAGGCCGAAGGTGAACTTGTCCTCAGGAGTGGGCTGGTACGTCATGTGCGGCTCCCTGGATGACTGGTGCACGGCTGTGCGGCCGAGCCGGGCACGGCTGTGTGCCCGCTCATGTGCGGCTGCCACGACTATTTCGTCATGGCGCTTAACAAATTAGTATCCGGAGGCATCCCTGGGAAGGTCGGACGAGAAGAAGTCCGGGCGCGCCCGGAAGGAACCGCGGGAACGGAGACCCCCGATGTCATCAGCGCCAGCAGCCGACGGGCCCCTCGTCGTCGGCGTGGACAGCTCCACGCAGTCCACCAAGGTCCTGGTCGTCGACGCCGCCACGGGCAGGGTGGTGGCGAGCGGTCAGGCCCCGCACAGCGTCAGCTCGGGGACCGCCCGCGAGAGTGACCCCGAGGAGTGGTGGAACGCCCTGTGCGCGGCCCTCGACCAGTGCGGCGAGCCGGCGCGCGAGGCCGCCGCGGTGTCGGTCGGCGGCCAGCAGCACGGCCTCGTCACGCTGGACGCGCAATCCAGGCCGGTACGGCCCGCCCTGCTCTGGAACGACGTGCGCTCGGCGGCGCAGGCCCGCTCCCTGATTGACCGCCTGGGTGGCCCGAAGGCGTGGGCCGAGCGGGTCGGCAGCGTGCCGGGGCCGTCCTTCACGGTGACGAAGTGGGCGTGGCTCAGCGAGCACGAGCCCGAGGCGGTCCGCGCCACCGCAGCCGTCCGACTCCCCCACGACTACCTCACCGAACGCCTCACGGGATGCGGCACGACCGACCGGGGCGATGCCTCCGGTACGGGGTGGTGGGCGTCGGCGACAGAAGCGTACGACGAAGAAATCCTGGGCCTCGTGGGCCTGGACCCCGAGTTGCTGCCACGCGTGGTCCGCCCCGGTGAGGTCGTCGGCACCGTGCGCGGGAGCGGCGAACTTCCCTTCTCCAAGGGCACGCTGGTCGCCCCCGGAACCGGTGACAACGCGGCGGCGGCTCTCGGACTCGGCCTGCGCCCCGGCACCCCGGTCCTGAGCCTGGGAACGTCGGGCACGGTGTACGCGGTCTCCACGCGGCGCCAGGCGGATCCGACGGGCACGGTGGCCGGCTTCGCCGACGCGCGCGGGGACTGGCTGCCGCTGGCCTGCACCCTCAACTGCACCCTGGCTGTCGACCGGGTGGCCGCGCTGCTGAGTCTCGACCGAGAGGCGGTGGAGGCGGGCGGCGCCGTCACCCTGCTGCCCTACCTGGACGGCGAGCGCACCCCTGACCTGCCGCACGCCTCGGGGCTGTTGCACGGGCTCCGGCACGACACGACTCCGGGACAGCTGCTGCAGGCGGCGTACGACGGGGCTGTGCACTCGCTCCTGGGCGCACTCGATCTGGTCCTTGACGAGGACGCGGACCGCTCGACTCCGCTCCTGCTCATCGGCGGCGGAGCACGGGGCACGGCCTGGCAGGACACCGTGCGGCGCCTGTCCGGACGGGCCGTTCAGGTGCCCGAGGCCAGGGAACTGGTCGCCCTCGGTGCCGCCGCCCAGGCCGCGGGTCTCCTCACGGGCGAGGATCCGGCGGCTGTCGCGCGCCGCTGGGGTACGGCCGAGGGGCCCGTACTGCCCCCTGTGGAGCGGGACGAGTCGGCGCTCGCACGGATCGCCGGGGTAGTCTCCGACGCGGCGCCGCTGCTCGGCGCCAGGGGCCACGAGGACAGCCGGCCATGAGGACGGAAGACAGGGACTGACGGGGGCATGACCGCACCACCGCACGATGCGCGCCGGGGCACGTCCGGAGCCCCGCTGCCCGACACCCAGCAGGGGATGCGCCGCCGCAACCTCTCACGCGTCATGCACGCCGTCGCGGCGCACGGGCCGCTGTCCCGTGCCGCCGTGGCCACCCGGATCGGTCTGACGCGGGCCGCCGTCTCCACCCTGGTGGACGAGTTGATCCGCACCGGGCTCCTGGAGGAGCTGGGCCCCGAGCGTCCCGGCAAGGTGGGGCGCCCCGGCTCCGCGCTGGCGGTAAGCGGAAGCGGACCGGCCGGCATCGGCGCCGAGGTGGGCGTCGACCATCTCGCGGTGTGTGTCGTCGACCTGCGCGGAGAGGTACGCGCGCGTGCCGTGCGACAGGGAGACAACCGGGGGCGCGCACCCCAACCCGTCCTCAAGGAACTCATCGCCCTGGTGCGGCAGGTGAGCGACGAAGCCCGCCTGGCAGGGCTGCGTCCGGCGGGGCTGGCCCTCGCCGTGCCGGGTCTCGTCGCCCGCGGCACAGGGGTGGTGGTGCGCGCTCCCAATCTCGATTGGCACGACGTCGACCTCGGCGCCCTGGTGCCGGGCAGGCTGCCGGTGACGGTGGACAACGAAGCCAACTTCGGCGCGCTGGCCGAGCTGTGGCTCGGCGACGAGGTGCCCCAGGACTTCCTCCACGTGTCGGCGGAGATCGGCATCGGCGCCGCGCTGGTCGTCGACGGGCGGCTGCTGCGCGGGACACGCGGCTTCGCGGGCGAGTTGGGGCATGTACCGGTGTGGCCGGACGGCCCGGCGTGCCCGTGCGGCGGTCGTGGCTGCCTGGAGCAGTACGCGGGCGAGGAGGCGGTGTTGCGCGCGGCGGGCCTTGATCCGGGTGCGGACCGCGTCGGCCTGCTCGCGGAGCGCGCCGCGCTGGGCGATGAGGACGTACGAAGGGCGTTGCACGGTGCGGGGGCCGCACTGGGAATCGCGCTCACCGGTGCGGTGAATCTGCTGGATCCGCGCTCGGTGGTGCTCGGCGGAGCCCTGTCGCGGCTCGCGCCGTGGTTGCTGCCGTCATTGGAGGGCGAGCTGAGGCGCCGCACGGCGGGCACGGCGTGCGCTGTCGCCGTCTCCGGGCTGGGCTCCGACGGCCCGTTGCTGGGGGCGGCACACTCGGTCGTACGGGCGGTTCTTGATGATCCGGCGGGAGCGGCGGGGGCGGCGGCGTAGGGCCGACGTCCGCTCGGGGCGCGCTACGTAAGGCGATCGCGGCGGACTCCGCGAGCGGCTCGGCTCGGGCGGTTTGGGCGGCTCTCCCCCGCGATTCGGCATCCGCTCGATGCCCTCGACGCCCTGGAGTCCGCGCGTGCGCAGTAAGTACTGGACTCCTCCCCGTGGATGGCTCAGCACTCAGCTTGAGTCTCCAGTAGGGGGAGACGTGAAGGTGGGGGCATGAACGGCGACACGCTCTACTCGATCGGTGATCTGGCGCGGCGGACCGGCCTGACGGTCAAGACCGTCCGGTTCTACTCCGACACGGGGATCGTGCCGCCCGCCGACCGCAGCCCGGCCGGCTACCGCCTGTACGGCACCGACGCCGTCGCCCGCCTCGACCTCGTACGCACCCTGCGCGACCTGGGTCTTGACCTTCCCACCATCCGGAAGGTCGTGGACCGGGAGGTCTCGCTCCCCGAGGTCGCCGCGGCGCACGCGGACGCGTTGGAGGTGCAGATCCGTGTGCTGCGCCTGCGGCGCGCGGTCCTGACAGCGGTGGCCAGGCGCGGGTCCACCCCTGAGGAGTTGGATCTCATGCACAAGCTGGCCAAGCTCTCCGAGGACGAACGCCAAGGTCTGATCGACGACTTCCTGGGCACCGTCTTCGATGGCCTGCACGACAACCCCGCCTTCGCGGCGGTCACCCGCTCTCTCACGCCCGAGCTGCCGGACGACCCCGAGGCCGAGCAGGTCGAGGCGTGGGTGGAGCTGGCCGAGCTGTTCCAGGATCGGGGGTTCCGCTCCACCATGCAGGGCATGGCCAGAGATCTGGCGGCCGACCGCACCCCGGACGACAGCACCGGCCTGCCACGCATCCTTGCCGAGGCGGTTCGCGCGCAGGTCACCCCGGCCTTGACGACAGGCACCGATCCGGCCTCGCCCGAGGCCGAAGCGATCGTCACGGCGCTCGCAACGCACTACGCGCACATCCACGGCCTCCCTGACGACACTGCCCTCCGCCGACGCCTGGTGTCTCGCCTGGAGACCATGGACGACCCCCGCAGGGACCGCTACTTGACGCTGCTCGCGGTCATCAACGGGTGGCCCGCGCCCGAGAGTCTGGCGCCGGCGCTCGACTGGACCGTCCGGGCCCTGCGTGCCCGACTGCCTCGGTAGTGGGCCGGGCAAGCTCGATCCGCGCCGACCCCACCGACCCGACCGATGCAGCGCCCCGGCGATTCCTCGCCGGCTACCGGGACCTGATGGACGTACCCGGATTCTGGCGACTTGCCGCGATCGGGATGACGTCGAAACTGGCGCCCAGCATGGTCGGTCTGAGCCTGCTGCTCCTGGTCGGCCAAGAGCACTCGTACGGAACCGCGGGCCTTGCGGTGAGCGCCTTGGCGGTCGGCCAAGGTGTCACCGCTCCTCTGCGCGGCCGGCTCATCGACCGGCATGCACCACGCCCGGTCCTGCTGAGTCTTCTGGCCGCCCACCTGATAGCCACTCCCTTGCTGGTCCTGGTGGTACGCGGCGGCGGGTCCACCGCCGCGGTCCTCTCGCTCGCAGCGGCCGTGGGCTCGAGCGCTCCTCCCGTCGCCGTCATGATGCGCTCGGTCTGGCACCGCTCCACGAGCAGCTACGCGAGCAGGTCCACGGACACCGGGTTGCCGACCACGGCGATGGCTCTCGACTCGTCGATGACGGGTAGCGCACTGATCACCGGCCCTTTGATGGCCAGTTGGCTGAGTCTGTCGGTCTCACCGATAGCGCCGTTCGCAGTCGTGGCGCTGCTGACGGCCGCTTCAGTCGGCCTCCTGATCAACTCTCCGGGCCCACCGTCACGTTCCGCTCGGTCCGGGCATTGGCTCGGCCCCCTGACATCCGCTCCCCTGCGGCGCCTGCTGGCCGCGGACACCCTCTTCGTCATGGCGGTGACCGCGGTGGATGTGGTGCTCCCGATCTACGCACGGGAGTACGACGCTGCCGGGTTCACCGGCTTGTACCTGGGGGTCCTGTCCGTCGGCAGCGTTGTGGGCAGCCTCGCTCTGGGTGCCCTTCCGAATCTTCTGTCCCACGGCCCCAAGATCTCCGTGCTCCTCTGTGTCTTCGCAGCAGGGACCGGCGCGCTGACGCTCGCCACAGGGGTGTCACCTCTTGCGGCGCTCCTGGTCTGCCCGCTGGCCGGTCTTGTGATCGGATGCACCTTTGCTGCGCTGCGCACGACTGGCGGCGATCTCGCCCCCGAGGGACGTATCACCGAGACGATGTCCTGGCTGAGCAGCCTCGACATGGCCGGCGGTGCCGTGGGCGCGGCGGTATTCGCACACATCGCGGCTGACGAGGGAAGCCGGACGGCGCTGCTGCTGATACCGGCGGTCACCTTGCCGGCCGCGGCGATCGGCTGGAACACGCGTACGCAGAAGCCGTGACGGGACCGCGGACCCACGACTGGCGTAGCGCATCCCAGCCGTATGTCGTTCCGATGAACCGAGCGTCGTCCTCGTGTCCCGCGGGCAGAATCGCGAGACTGGACAGGCTGAACAGACCGAACCGAAACCGGGTGGACCGGACAGATCCGATGGGAGAAGGGACAGCCATGGAAATGGACCGGCATGCCCACGTCCTGAGTCGCACCAGTGACGAAGCCGCACGCCACTACGAGCGAGCGCTCGACGCACTGTTGTTCTTCCGATCCGAAGTCGCCGACGAGACCCAGGCAATGGTGGCGGCCTCTCCGGATTCCGCGATGGCGCATGCCTTCGGCGCCTATCTCGGGCTTCTCGGCACCGAGGAGAAGGAAGCGGCCGCTGCCCGACGTTCCTTCAAAGCCTTCCGAAGCGCGGTCGATCCAGCCGGGCTCTCGCCTCGCGAAAAGATGCACGCCGCGGCTGCCGAGTCGTGGCTGGACGGGGACATGCTGCGGGCCGGGGAGATCCTCGGCGAGATCAGCACCGAGTTCCCACGCGACGCCCTCGCCCTGGCTGTCGGGCACCAGATCGACTTCTTCACCGGGGACGCGCAGCGGCTGCGCGACCGCATCGGTGGCGCGCTTTCCGCATGGGACGGTGACGACCCGCACTTCGGCCCGCTGCTGGGGATGTACGCCTTCGGGCTCGAAGAGGCCGGGCATTACAGCCATGCCGAGGAGATCGGACTGCGGGCGGTCGAACGTCACCCACGGGATGTGTGGGGCATCCACGCGGTCGTCCATACGTACGAGATGCGAGGACTGTTCGGCGAGGGGATCCGCTATCTGGACGCGCGGACCGAGGACTGGACCGACGGAAACTATCTTTCCGTGCACAACGCATGGCACTACGCCCTGTACGCGCTGGAGGCGGGAAGCGTCGAGCGTGTCCTCGGCGTCTACGACAACACCCTCCACAACGAGGCGTCGCAGGCCATCGCCATGGAACTCCTGGACGCCTCCGCCCTGTTGTGGCGGCTACTCCTGGCCGATATCGACGTCGAGACCCGCTGGGTGGCTCTCGCGCAGGCTTGGGCCGGGCGCGAGGACGGCGCCTACTACGCCTTCAACGATGTCCATGCCGTAATGGCGTACGTGGGGGCCGGACGGCTCTCCGACGCCGAGCGGCTGGTGAAGGACCGCGAGCAATGGCTCGCCCGGACCGGCCCCTCGGTGTCGAACCACGCGATGACGCGCGAGATCGGCCTCCCGGTGTGCCGCGCCCTGATCGCCTATCGGCAGCGGCAGTACGCCCGCGTGGTCGAGTTGCTCACCCCGATCCGGTACCACCTCAATTCCTTCGGCGGCAGCCACGCGCAGCGCGACGCCATCCAGCGGACCCTCGTGGAGGCGGCCATCCGCTCCGGCCGGCACGACCTGGCGCGCGCCTTGCTCAGCGAGCGCATCAACATGCGTCCCATCTGCCCCTACAACTGGCGAGCCCGCGCCCGGCTGGCCGATCGGCTCGGCGACACGGCTCAGGCCGCGACCGCCCGGCTGCGTGCGGAGGAACAGGCCGCTGTGGGTGCGGCTGCCTTGGGCTGAGTACGGCTCGTTCTCCCCTCGGCACCCTCACTCGTTCATCCCCTCGGCACCCTCAAGGGTGACCGCGTTATCCACAATCACGGTGCTGTACACAGATTCAGATCGCGCCCTTCCGGCTCAACCTTCCATCGCCGTAACGTAATTGACGCGGGACACCATCGCTCTGGCGGCGGTTTCGTGTCCACGCTGGAGCGACGGAAGAGAGCAGCCCTGCCATGAACCAGCCTCGGATCCTGACCGTGCGGCCCGAACCGGGCGAGTTCGCCTGGACGTTCGGCGGTGCGCCACCCGTGGCGCGGATCGCTCCGGGTACGGTGCTCGACCTGTATACGGAGGACTGTTTCGCGGGAAACGTGCGCTCCGAGAAGGATCTGGTGTCCGAGGTCTGCCAGTTTCCGTTCCTGAACCCGCAGACCGGACCCTTCCATGTCGAGGGCGCGAGCCGGGCGACACCGTCGCCGTGCACTTCGTGTCGATCGAACCGGCCCGCGACTGGGCTGCGTCCACCACGGTCCCCCTCTTCGGAGCGCTCACCTCCACCCACACCACCGCATCGCTCCAGCCTCCGCTGCCCGAGACCGTGTGGATATGGCAGCTCGACCGAGGCCGGCGCACCGCTCACTTCAGCGCGCGCGACGGAGACTTCGAGATCGCGCTGCCGATGGATCCGATGCACGGCACGGTCGGCGTCGCACCGGCCAACCTGGAGGTGCGCTCGGCTCTCGTGCCCGACGCGCACGGCGGCAACATGGACACGCCCGAAATGCGGGCCGGGGTCACCTGCTACCTCGGAGTGAATGTGGAGGGCGCGCTCCTGAGCCTGGGCGACGGACACGCACGGCAAGGCGAGGGGGAAACCTGCGGAGTCGCCGTGGAGTGCGCGATGAACACAGTCGTGATCGTCGAACTCCTGAAGGGGATCACCACGCCCTGGCCACGCATGGAGTCCGACACCCACATCATCTCCACCGGGTCGGCACGCCCGCTTGAGGACGCCTTCCGAATATCCCAACTCGACCTGGTGCAGTGGCTGGTGCGGGACTACGGCTTCAGTGAGCTCGACGCCTACCAGTTCTTGACACAGACCGTCGAGTCGCCGCTCGCCAATGTCTGCGACACCAACTACACGTGCGTGGCCAAGCTCCGCAAGGAATGGCTGCCCGCGCGCGAAACTCACCGGGGACTGCACGCGCGGCTGCGAGAGACGGCCACGCTGCTGCCCCACTGAAAAGAGTGCAGCTGTTCCCCCCACCGAGAGGCAGGCCAGCCATGGATCGAGCAAGACGCTTCCCCAGCAGGCGCAGGCTGTTGCAGGGGGCGGCCCTGGCCGCCGTCCCCGCCGCGCTCCTCCCCGCGACCCGCGCCACGGCCCGGCCTCGTGCGGTCGACTATCCACTCGCCGAGTGGGTTCCGGCCAGCAGCTCCAACTACACGGCCGCCAACCGCCCCGGCACCTACCCCGTCGACTACGTGATCGTCCACGTCACCCAGGAGACCTACGCCGACACGCTCGCCATCTTCCAGAACTCGGCGAAGAAGGTTTCGGCCCACTACGTGGTGCGTTCCAGGGACGGTCGCATCGCCCAGTGCGTCCGCGAACGCAACGTCGGCTGGCATGCCGGCAACTGGGACTACAACACCCGAAGCATCGGCATCGAGCACGAAGGATGGGTGGATAAGCCCGAGTACTTCACCGACGCGATGTACGAGCAGTCCGCGCTGCTGACCTCGGCCATCTGCGATACGTACGACATTCCCAAGGACCGCAAGCACATCATCGGGCACGTCGAAGTGCCCGGCGCCGACCACACCGATCCAGGGCGGCACTGGGACTGGACGCGCTATATCCGCCTGGTCAACTCTGCGTGACACCGGCCGGCTCACGACCTGGCGCGTGTCGGACCTCTGATCGAGGCGCTAGTCGGAGGCTTGCCACAGCGCTTGTCGGCGCCCGCTCGCGGGGCGACGATGGCAGCACCCATCGCCGTCCCGGGAGGCCGAGTTGACCGAACCATGGGTGGCCCTGGAAGCCGGTGCCGATCCTGCCGAGCGGCTGCGGGTGCTGCGGCGCGCCCACGAGAGGTTCACCGAGGCAGGGACGCTCACGCGACCGGTGCGTTCCGTGGTGGCCGATTCGTGGCGGCGCTCGGCCAGGGCCAGGGTCAGCCCGGAGGACACCGGCGCGGCGGTGGAGCTCACCGACGGGGACCTCGGTTCGTATCGCGCCGAGCATCCGCTGGCCGGGGTGATGCCGCTGTTCCGTGAGCTGATGGGCACGTTCGCGATGGACGGTGAGCATCTCCTCGCGGTGTGCGACGCGTACGGGAGGCTGCTCTGGGTCGAGGGTCACTCCGCGACGCGGCAGAAGGCCGGGCGGATGAACTTCGTGCCGGGCGCACGGTGGGCGGAATCCGCGATGGGGACGAATGCCCCGGGGACGGCGGTGGCATTGGACCGCCCGGTGCAGGTGTTCGCGGCCGAGCACTTCATCCGGCGCGTCCAGCCGTGGACGTGCGCGGCGGCTCCGGTGCACGATCCGCGGACCGGGCGGCTGCTCGGAGCGGTGGACATCACCGGGGGTGACGACCTCGCGCATCCGCACAGCCTCGCCTTCGTGCAGGCGGTCGCTCGGGCGGCGGAGTCTCAACTAGCCCTGCTGTCACCGCCGGTGGAGGACAGAGATGCCGTGGGGCTCACCGCGCTCGGCCGTGACGAGGCACTGCTGCTGACCGGCGGTCGCAAGGTGCGGCTGAGCCGCAGGCACAGCGAGATCCTCGTCCTGCTCGCTCGCCACCCCGAGGGGCTGACCGGCGATGAGCTGCTGTGCGCGCTGTACGAGGACGAGTCGGTGACGCCGGTGACGCTGCGGGCCGAGTTGGCCCGGCTGCGGCGGCTTCTGGGGCCGGATCTGCTCCGGTCGCGTCCGTACCGGCTCTCGGTGCCGGTCGAGTCGGATCTCGATGCCGTCGAGCGACGGCTCGGTTCGGGGGCGGTCACCGCGGCAGCCGCCGCATACGCGGGTCCGCTTCTGCCTGCTTCCCAGGCACCTGCCGTGGCCCGGCTGCGGCGCAGGCTCGCCGATCAGCTGCGGGCTGCGCTGATCGCACGCCGAGACCCGGATCTACTGGCGGACTGGGTGCATACCCCGTGGGGTGAGGGCGACCTCGCGGTGTGGCGCGCGCTCGCGCAGGTTCGGGCGACGCCACCGGTGCTGTCCCGGCTCCGGGAGCTGGATGCGGAGTTGACTGACGCGAGGTAGGGAGCGGCTGAACCTGCCCGCCGGGCCTGCGGGAGGGACGGGCTGAGCGCGGCGTCGCCATGGGTGCGTGCGTGTATGCGTGGGCGGCGGGCGGGCGCAGGCGCAGCCAACTCAGCAGAACCGTTCCCCGGAGCGGCCACAGCGCAGCAGCCGCCGTGGTCCGACGCGGCCCGAGGTAGCCGCCGCACCCCGACGCAGCCGACCAAACCGCAGCCCAGCCATCCGCCCGTCCCGCACCCACACCCGCACCCGCCACACCCGAACGAGCCGCTGGCCAGCTTCCGCAACGTACCTGCAACGTCCGTCCTCCTACCCTCCGGGCGAGAGCTGCCCAACGGCGGGCAGCCTTCCCCGGGAGGCCACCAAGATGACCCGTTACGCAGCGCCCGGCACCGACGGCGCAGTTGTCTCCTATCAGGCCCGCTACGACCACTTCATCGGCGGCGAGTACGTCCCGCCCGCCCGCGGCCAGTACTTCGAGAACCCGAGCCCGATCAACGGGCAGCCCTTCACCGAGATCGCCCGCGGTACGGCCGAGGACGTAGAGCGCGCGCTGGACGCGGCGCATGCCGCCGCGCCCGCATGGGGCCGCACCTCCGCGACCGAACGCGCGGACGTCCTGCGGAAGATCGCCGACCGCATGGAGGCGAACCTCGAACGGCTCGCGGTGGCCGAGAGCTGGGAGAACGGCAAGCCGGTACGCGAGACGCTGGCCGCCGACATCCCGCTCGCCATCGACCACTTCCGCTACTTCGCGGGGGTCATCCGCGCGCAGGAGGGGTCGCTGAGCGAGGTGGACGAGGACACCATCGCGTACCACTTCCACGAGCCGCTCGGCGTCGTCGCGCAGATCATTCCGTGGAACTTCCCCATCCTGATGGCGACATGGAAGCTCGCGCCGGCTCTCGCGGCGGGCAACGCGGTCGTACTCAAGCCCGCTGAGCAGACCCCGGCGTCCATCCACTACTGGATGAGCCTGGTCTCCGACCTGCTGCCGCCGGGTGTCGTCAACATCCTCAACGGCTTCGGCGTCGAGGCGGGCAAGCCCCTCGCCTCCAGCCCGCGCGTCGCGAAGGTCGCCTTCACCGGTGAGACCACGACGGGGCGGCTGATCATGCAGTACGCCTCGGAGAACATCAAGCCGGTGACGCTGGAGCTGGGAGGGAAGTCGCCGAACATCTTCTTCGACGACGTCTGGGCCGCCAACGACGACTTCCGTGACAAGGCGCTCGAGGGCTTCACGATGTTCGCCCTCAACAACGGCGAGGTGTGTACGTGTCCGTCGCGAGCCCTCGTCCAGCGAGGCCACTACAGCGAGTTCATGGAAGCGGCGGTCGCCCGCACCGAGCAGATCGTTCCGGGGCACCCGCTGGACACCGACACGATGATCGGAGCCCAGGCCTCCAACGACCAACTGGAGAAGATCCTCTCGTACCTGGACATCGGCCAGCAGGAGGGCGCCAAGGTTCTGACGGGCGGTCAGCGCATCACGTACGACGGTGAGTTGGCCGGTGGCTACTACGTCCAGCCGACGATCTTCGAGGGTGACAACCGCATGCGGATCTTCCAGGAGGAGATCTTCGGCCCGGTCGTCTCCGTCGCATCCTTCAGCGACTTCGACGACGCCATCAAGACCGCCAACGACACGCTGTACGGTCTGGGTGCCGGAGTCTGGACGCGCGACATGAACACCGCCTACCGGGCGGGCCGCGCGATCCAGGCGGGCCGGGTCTGGACGAACTGCTACCACGCGTATCCCGCACACGCGGCGTTCGGCGGCTACAAGCAGTCCGGGATCGGGCGCGAGACGCACAAGATGATGCTGGAGCACTATCAGCAGACGAAGAACCTTCTTGTTTCGTACAGCCCGAAGAAGCTTGGGTTCTTCTAGAGCCAGACGTCGGGTGCCTGCAGGCGCCGTTGTACCCCAGGCAACCTGACAAGTTAGGCACCCTCCGTTACCCGCAGGGTGCCTAACGTCAATGTCCGACCGGCAGGTGAACTTTCCCTGTCCGTTGCGTACCCCCCTCACGCCAGCTCCGTCCCCCGATCGGCAACCGCTCCGAAGAGGCTCCGTCAACCGTTTGCTCAGACGGGAAGTTCGGTGATGCTGAGGGCGAAGTCCAAGTTCCCCACCCCGTGGTTGGCGAGGCCGACCGTGACCACGCCTGCTCCTTCCAGCCAGTGCGCCATTTTCAGGCCGCCGACGTCCAGCGGGCGCATCCCGAGGCTCTTGATGAACGCTTCCACGCTTGCCTTGGCCTGCGTGCTGTCGCCGGCGATGAAGACGTCGGGTCGGCCCTTTTCCAGGACGTGGCGGAAGACGGTGTTGAACGCCTTCACCACGCTGGCGCTTGCGGGGGCCGCCTTGGCGGCTTCCTGTGCGATCGAGGTCTGCTCGCGGTGGGCCAGCCCGTCGAATGTGGAGTTGAAGGGGTTGCTGATGTCGACGATGACCTTGCCCGCGAGAGCGTCTCCGTACTGGGTGATGACCGGTACGACGCCGTCGTGCAGCAGCGCCACGATGATGATGTCCCCGGCCGGGGCGGTGCCCCATTCTCCCGTCGTGGCGGCGCCGCCGAGGGTCTTGGCCAGGTCGGCGGCCTTGGACTGATCGCGGCCCATGATCTCGACGGTGTTGTCGCCGGCTATCGCCCGCGCGCCGATGGTGCGGGCCATGTTCCCGGTGCCGATGATGCTGATGTTGCTCATAAGGTGTCCTGTCCTGGTGCGTGTTGTTGGGTTCAGATGGCGGTGGTGCCGCCGTCGGCGACGAGTTCCATGCCGTTGACGTAGCTGGAGTCGTCGGAGGCGAGGAAGAGGGCGGCGGTGGCGATTTCATCGGGGCGGCCCATCTGGCCGCGGGGGATGAGGGACTCGAACTGGCGCCTGGTGGTCTCGTCGAAGAGTTCTTCCTGCTTGGCGGTGGCGACCTGGCCGGGGGTCAGGACGTTGACGCGGATGCGGCGGTCCTTGAGCTCGTTGAGCCAGACTCGGGCCCACGCCTGCTGGACGGCCTTGCTGCCGGCATAGACGCTCCAGCCGGGAAAGGCGCCGAGGGAGGCGTTGGAGCCCGTCATGAGGATGGAGCCGCCGTCGTTGAAGAGCGGCAGGGCCTTCTGGACGGTGAACAGGGTGCCGCGGGCGTTGAGCCCGAACCAGGTGTCGAACTGGGCCTCGGTGATCTCGCCGAGCGGGGCGGGCTCGCCCCCGCCGGCGCTGGCCCACAGCACGTCGAGGCTGCCCTTCTCCTGCTTGACGGTGTCGTACAGGCGGTCCAGGTCGTCCAGGTCGGCGGCGTCGCCCTGGACGCCGGTGACGTTGCGGCCGATCTGCTTCACGGCCTGGTCCAGGGCGTCCTGACGGCGGCCGGTGATGAAGACGTGCGCTCCCTCGTCGACGAACAGCTTCGCGCCGGCCAGCGCCATGCCGGTGGTGCCGCCGGTGATGACTGCGACCTTGCCGTCGAGCTTTCCCATGGTGATTCCCTTGGGTCGGTGGTGCCGTGTGTGCCGGGGACGACGGCGTTAAGTACACCGCCTTGTGTGCTTAACGTACGGGGCGGGTGGCGGGGGCGCAACTATGTACACCGGTCGTTACCTAGCGGCGGTACGATGGACCCATGACGGAGTTGGAGAAGGGCCCCACGGGCCGCCGCCGCGGCCGGGGCGCCCGCGAGCGCATCATCGGCGCGGCCCAGCAGCTGTTCCGCGAGCAGGGCATCAGCCGCACCGGGATGGACCAGCTCTGCGCGGCGGCCCAGGTGTCCAAGCGCACGGCCTACCAGCACTTCACCGGCAAGGACGAACTCGTCGCCGAGTACCTGCGCCGGTTCGACCCCACCGTTCTTTGCGGCGTATTCGACCGCACCGACCTCACGCCCCGCGAACGGCTCCTCAGCGCCTTCGACATCCCCCCCACCACCCCCCTGTGCCCCTACATCGCCGCCGCCGTCGAACTCCACGACCCCCAGCACCCCGCGTCCCAATACGCACGCGACTACAAGAAAGCCGTCGCCGCGCGGCTCGCCGACACCGCCCGCGAAGCCGGCGCCGCCGACCCCGAACAGCTCGGCGAGCAGCTCGCACTGCTCATCGACGGCGCCGCTGCCCGCACCCGGGTCCTCGACGCCGACGCCTTCCCCACCGCCGCCGCCATCGCCGCCGTCCTCATCGACAACGCCATCCCCGCCGCAGCCAGCGATGACCGGCGGGAGGAAGCGCCGAGTTGACGTGGCACTCTGCGGCCGGACTGGACGCGCTGCCGGTCGCGCGGGTGCATCCGCTGGTACGCGACACCAACTGCCCGGCACATGGCCCCGGCCTGCTGGCTTTTACGGAACGTCCGCCTACTGAGGGCCGCAGCAGAAGCCTGTGGGTGCCCGAAACTCGGCTACCCCTGCTGGCCTGGCCTTGCGGTCCCACCGCGCGAGCCCCGCGCCAAAGCGCGCTGTCCCGTCACGGTCGTGACGCCCACGCCCACGCCCGGACCAGACCGGATAAAAGCCTTGCCCTATACGCAGCCCCGCAGACGCTGAAGGCACCGTCGACTGAGAACCAGGGGCACTCTCGGACGTCCGCCGCCGCGCTGTACGGGCGAGTGGGATCGATGCCCCCCACCAGCACAGACGCGCAGCCCCTCAAGCGCGTCAAGGATCAACGCGCCAAGTGGTTGGCCGACTGCTCCGACCTGCACCGCCCCTACGAATGCCATGGCGACCTTTTCCTCGCTTTCACCCGCATTGCCTGCGCAGTGATTCGCGAACCCTGAATCACCAAGTCTGATGCCGTCTGGATTGAGTGAGTGATGCTCTAAAGAAAAGGCCAGGGGCTTGACATCCCGAGTGATTCGCCAAGCCGAACTGCTTCAGGAACTTCAACGACGAGGCTGTCAACCTGAACACAAGTACTCGGCGGGAACACTGCGACCCGTACAGATGTGCGACATATCTACGGCTAGCCCTCCCCCGCCCTGCTGGGCGAGCATGAAAGATTTCCGGCCATCCTGTCGCCGGACTGACGTCCACCTCTTCCCAGCGCCCGCGCCTGACACGTCCACGTCAGCCACTGACGGGGCACCACTTGCCGACGATCATGATGCGTCTCCAGGCAGGCCCCGTTGGGGACTGGCCACGACGGGCTCGACCTCACCGGGCAGCAGATCGTCGGTACCGAGCAGATCGCCGTCGATCGTCACGAATCCCCCACAGTGTGCGTCCCCGGGTGACTCTGATGCAGTGGATCTTGAGCTCGACAGGGCACGCGGCAAGAATTCCCTCGCAGCGAGCGCTTTCGATCCGGCTAGCGATCGGGGGGCGTCGTCGGCGGGTCGAGGTCGGCAAGGAGCCTGAGGATCTCTGCCTCCGTGACGCTGAGCGGCACCTCCGGACACAGCCGCTCCGGGTGCCCCGGGGGCGGGCCCGTCGGGGGCGGCTCGGACTCGACGGGTGGGATCCACACCCATATCCGGCCGAAGGCGATCAGGGAATCCTGCGCCGCGCGGAGCAGCCAGGCGTACAGGGAAGCCATTCGTGCAGGATGTTCCGCCCGGCCAAAGCCCGACCAAAGCCGTCGGGTGGAGTGTACGCAGCGCCCTGCAAGTGAATATCCGGACGCCACCAATCCGGATTCACGGCTACCGGACGCACCCTCACGCGCCCACGAGAATACAGACAGCCTGGATAATTTAGCAAAAAACGGGCGCACTTTTCCGCCACTGCGAGAAGGCGACCTTGCACATCACCGCGCGATGGATATCTTGTGGCCGAGATGTACGGTGCGACCGAGATTTGCGGTAAAGAGTTGCTCATCGCTTGCGTGCCCACAGTACGCAGGCCCACGGGGGTGAGTATTCCGGAATGGCTTTCGTAAGTCGTGAGAGAGAACTCGGAATTCTGAAGGCAGCTCTTTCCAATTGTGGCCACGGCCCATCGAGAACGATCGTCGTCACCGGCGGCGCAGGCGCCGGAAAGAGCGCTCTGCTGCACGCCTTCACCGAGCACGCCATAACTGCTGACGTCACGGTCCTCAGTGTTCAGGGCAGGGCGGTGACCGCCGACCCTCCCCTTTCCCTCTTTCACCAGCTGGCCGCGCAGTCATCGGCGTCCCTGCCGGAGAGTCAGCCCGCGCCCACCTCGCCGGCGGTGCAGTTCGCCACCGCGCTGCCCCGCGTGGCCGACGGCGGGCTCGCGGTGATCTGCGTGGACGACGTGCAGGAAATTCCCTGGTCACAGCTGGACTTCCTGATCCAGACCATCAACTGGCACAGGGACCGACGCATTCTGCTCGTCGTCACCGACTTACCGCACCTGCCGCACCGAGAGGCACCCACCAAGACGGAATTCCTGCGCCGCCCGTACACCGAGCACATCCGGCTGGGTCCGCTCGACGAGCGGGGAGTCCGGGAGATGACCGCGGCGGAGATCGACCGGCCGCACGATCGATGGGTGCGGCTGCTCCACCACCTCAGCGGCGGCAGCCCCCTCCTGCTGAGCGCCCTGCTCGAGGATTTCAAGAGCAGGGACATGACACTTCCCCTGACTGAAATGGAGCAGTCCACCGAACTCGCAATGTATGGGCAGGCAGTGATGTCCGTCCTGCGTCGCAGTGGTTGCGCCGCCGTTAAAATCGGCTGTCTGCTGTCCGTCCTCGGCGATTCCGCCTCACCGGAGCTGCTGTCCCGGATGAGCGGTATTTCCTCCTCTCTCATCGACGCGCAGATCGCGGCTCTCCGGGATTCCGGCGTTATCGACGGAATGTCGTTCCGCCACCCGACCGCCCAGCGGACCGTTCTCGCGGATGTGGATCCCTCCGTGCGGACCAGGTTGCACATCAAGGTGGCTGCCGCCCAGTACAGCGCGGGGGCACCCGCCACCGAAGTGGCCCGGCACCTGTTGGCCGCACGGCACACCGAGGAGCCATGGCAGCGGACGGTGCTGCGCAACGCCGCGGAGACTGCCATGGGCGAGGAGGACACCCAGCTGGCCGTCCGGTGTCTCGAACTCGCCCTGGAGGGCTGTCCCGAAGGACCCGACCGCGTCGAGATCCACATGCGGCTGGCGCTGATCGCCCTGCGGATGAACCCCACGACCGTGGAGGCTCGGCACCTGCCCGAACTCATGGCGGCCTTCGAGTCGGGCACCATGCCCGGCACGGCCTGTGACGGGCTGGCGGACCTGCTCTTCGGCTGCGGCCGGCTGGAGGAGGCCTTCACGGTTCTGCAGAAGCAGGGCGCGAAGACCAGCGCGGGGGACGTCAGGGCGGGCGACCATCCCAACATCGCCTGGCTGTGGGCCTGGTCCAGCTTCCACACCCCTGTCCACTCGGACGAGCCGCCCGTCGCGTTCCTCCGCCAAACCGCGCACGAATCGGCCACAGCCCTGTTCAGGACCGCCGAAGGCTCCCTCCTCATCGGCGACAGCGACGACTGGGCGACAGCGGCCGAGAATCTCCTGGAGGTCTCGGTCCTCTCCGACGCCACCGTCTGGTCACTGTCCAGTGCGGTCAAGGCACTGATCATCGCCGACCGGCTGGAGTCGGCCTGGCACTGGTGCGAGCGGCTGGTCAAGGAGTCCGCCGCCCGCGAAGCCCCTGGCTGGCAGACGGTCTTCGCCCTGCTGCAGGCTCTCGTCGCCCTGCGCCAGGGAAAGCTGACGGCCGGACTGGACTGCGTCCGGCTCGTGCAGCTCGTCATCACCGAGCGCAGCAGCGCGATGGTCTGCGCCGCGGAGGCCACGCTCGCCGCCCTGTACATCGAGATGGGGCGCTACGACGAGGCCGCCCGGGTGTTCGCCAAGCCGGTGCCGCCCGCCTGGGAGAAGAGCGTCTACTGGCTCAGCTATCTCCGGGCCCGCGGCTGTCTCCTCATCGCCACCAACCGGCCGCACGCGGGGCTCTCCGACTACCTGCGCATCGGCAAACTGGCCGAGCGGTTCCACGTCGACCACCCGACCCTGGTGCCCTGGCGGCTGTTCGCCGCCGAGGCGTGGCTGCGGCTCGGGCACCCGAAACAGGCGGCGTACATGATGGCGGAACACACGGCGCGCGGCCCGCGCACGTCCGGCCGGAACCAGGCCATGGCGCTTCGATTGCAAGCGGCACTGGCCGAGCCGCACGCACGGCCACGTCTGCTCCTCAAGGCCGCAAACGAGTACCACGCTTCGGGCGACCGACCGGAGCTGGCGAGAACCCTGATCGACCTGGACGAGGCCCTGTGGGTCCTCGGCCATGACAAGTGGGCCGTCCTGGCCCGGCGCACGGCCATACTGATCGCCCACAACTGCCTGCAGGGGACCACGCCCGTCCCCCGCGAGGAGGAGCCGAAGCCGCCCCCGGCCGCGCCCCAAAGGCTCACCCGGGCCGAGCACAGGGTGGCCGAACTGGTGGCCAAGGGGCTCACCAACCGCCAGGTCGCCCGTCGCCTCCACATCACCGCCAGCACGGTCGAGCAGCACCTCACACGCATCTACCAGAAACTGGGCATCACGCATCGCAAGGAGATCGGCATCCACTTGGGCACCCGTACGGCGTGAACGCGCGGACCGCGCTGCGGTACACGGTTCTTTAGCCGAGCTTTGTCGGCCTTTCAACCGGCGTCCCTACCGTCGCTGACGTCAGATGAGACCGAGTGCCCCAGGTGCGCTCTCAGCCGTGTGCCACGCGCTCTCGCACCCGGGAGGGCGGAGGAAGGCATGACGACGGTGCCCAGAGAGTTCAACGACATGTGGCTGCGTCGCTTCGGCGCGGCCCGGCAACCGAGCATCCGGCTGGTCTGCCTGCCACACGCGGGGGGCGCCGCAAGCGCGTTCCTCGCACTGCACCGGGCACTGCCGCCGTCCGTCGACTGTGTGGCCGTGCAGTATCCGGGCCGTCAGGAGCGCCGTCACGAGCCGCCGCTTCGGGACACTCGCGCCCTGGCGGCCCGGGTCGCCTCGGTGCTCGAACCACTGACGGACCTGCCGCTGGTCCTGTTCGGGCACAGCATGGGCGCCGTGATCGGTTTCGAGACGGCCGGCCTGCTGGAGCGCGGCGGCGTCAATGCGCCCATCGGGTTCATCGCGTCGGGTCGGCACTCGCCCGCCACACCCCGCCACGAGACCGTGCATCTGAGGGACGACGACGGGCTGATCGCCGAGATCACCGCGCTGAGCGGCACCGATCCGCAGATCCTGGCCGACCCTGACATGCGGGGCATGATTCTGCCCGCGCTGCGTGCCGACTACACAGCCGTCGAGACGTATCGCCGCGACCCCGGGCTCGTCCTGCGCTGCCCGGTCACCGTCTTCACCGGCACCAGCGACCCGCGGGTCACCGACGCGGAGGCGCGGGCCTGGGAGCAGTTGACCACGGGCGGCTTCCGCATCGAGCGGTTCCCGGGCGGCCACTTCTACCTGGACGGCGCCGAACGGGCCGTCGCCACCGCTCTCCTGCGCGATCTCCATGCCTTCTCGAACTCCGCAGCGACCACGACTCGTTGACTGTCCGTCGTGGGCCCGAACCCGGAAGGACCCATTCATGAACACGATCGACGATCTTGTCGTGCTGATCCGTGACGAGCTGGGGCTGGCGGTGTCCGTCCAGGACGCCCAACGGCCCCTCGACGAGATCGCCGGCTGGGACTCCGTCCACCTGCTCTGGCTGACCGCGGCTCTCGAACGCCGTACCGGGCGCAGCGTCTCCATGCCGGACATGCTGGAGGCGGGAACCCTCGGGGGCATCTATCAGGTGGCGGTCGCGGCGTGAGCGAGTCACGGTTCCCCGCCGAGCGGCGGCACACCCTCTACCACTGCGACGAGATCCGCGCCGCCGCGCCCGTCTACCTCGACACCGAGGTGGACATGAGCTGCGTCGAACGCCACCGGGCGGCGGCCCGCAACGAGGGTCGCCGGTACTCCGTGGTGAGTTACGTACTCCAGGCGGCGGGCCAGGTACTGGCCCGCCATCCGGAGGCCAACGCGGCCGTCCGCGGCCGGGTGCGCCCCCGGATCGCGCGCTACTCCACGGTCAGTGGCAAGGTGACCCTGGACAAGACCCTGGGCGGTCGACGGGTTGTGCTGGCGACCGTCGTCCCGGAACTGGAACGGTCGAGCCTGGCAGCGGTGCAGCGGCACGTGGAACGGTTCCGGGACGGAGATCCCGACCACATGCCGGAGTTCGCGCCGGTGCGCAAGCTGCACCGGCTGCCCGTGCCGGTCGGCCGGCTGCTGTTCCGGCTGGCCACCCGCTCACTGGCACACCGCAGCGAGCTGGTCGGCACCGTCGCCGTCACCTCCCTCGGCCACCGGCCGGTGGACGGGTTCCAGTCGCTCGGCGGTACGACCGTCACACTCGGTGTCGGACGGGTGGTGGACCGTGCCGTTGTCCGAAAGGGTGCGGTCGTGGTCGCTCCGATGATGCGGCTGAGCCTGGCGTTCGACCACCGGGTCATCGACGGCGCCGAGGCAGCCGATGTGCTGGCCGAACTCAAGGAGTTCCTGGAGACGTACGGGCCGGACACCGCCGGTTTCCCGGACGGGGACGAGTCGGCCGCCCCTCGTGCGACGGATCGGCGACCCGCCTCGGCCTCCGGCTCCTGACCACTTCGTACGACCGCTTGCACATCCTGCCGCGGGCCCCGTTCCTTCACGGGCCCGCGGCATTTGTGTCCCCGGCCGCGGGGCGCTCAGCCCCGGCCCAACTCCCGGTCGATCAGCGCGAACATCTCGTCGTCACTGGCCGTGGACAGTTCGGCGCCGGGCTCGTCTACGGCCGCCGAGGCACCGGTGGGGTCGGCGTGCGTGTCTTCCAGCTGCCAGAGCAGCGACCTCAGCCGCTTGGCGAACCTCGACCGCTTCTCGTCGTCCAGGGCGCCCGCGGCCAGTTGTCCTTCGAGTGCGGCAAGGCTCTCCATGCCGGCGCCGGGCTCGGGCTCGGCGACCGTGCCCGGCAGTTCCGTGCCGAGCAGCTCCGCCAGCGCCTCCGGCGTCGGGTTATCGAACACCGCAGTGGCTGAAATACGCAGCCCGGTTGCCGAGTTGAGACGGTTGCGCAGTTCCACCGAAGCCAGCGAGTCGAAGCCGATGGTCTTGAACGTGGCATCACGGGGAACGGTGTTCGGCGACTCGTGACCGAGTACCACCGCGGCGTGCGTACGGACCAGCCTCACCAGCGCCTCGGCCCGCTGCGCCGGCGGCAGCGTGGCCAGCTGCCGGGCCTGCGCCCCGTCCGTCCCGGTGGACGCGTCCGTTCCCGCGGCGCGGCGCAGCATCGGCCGGACCACCTTGCTGAGCACTGCCGGAACGTCGGAGCCCTGCTCGGCGCGGGTGCTCAGCCGGGCCGGTACCACCACGGCCTCGCCCAGCGCCACGGCGGCATCGAACAACGCCAGGCCCTCGTCCGTGGCCAGCGGCAGAATGCCACTGCGGCTCAGCCGGGCCACGTCGGCGTCACCGAGGTGCCCCGACAACTCGCTCTCCTGTGCCCAGTACCCCCAGGCCAGCGAGAGCGCCGGGTGACCGAGCGCCTGCCGGCGCTGGGCCAGGGCGTCCAGGCCCGCGTTGGCCGCAGCGTAGTTGCCCTGACCCGCCGTACCGAGCGTGCCCGCGATCGATGAGAACAGCACAAAACGGCTCAGGTCGAGGTGCCGGGTCAGCTCGTCGAGATGGTCCGCCGCGGCCATCTTGGGGTCCAGGACCCGGTCCACGGCATCGGCGTCGAGCGCTTCGAGCGTGCCGTCGGCGGTCACCCCGGCGGCATGTACCACCGCGGTCAGCGGATGCGCGTCCGGCACACCGGCCAGCAGCCGCGCCACCTCCTCGCGCCGCGAGACGTCGCACGCGGCCACCGTGACGGACACCCCGAGCTCCGCCAACTCGCCCCGCAGTTCCTCTGCTCCCGGCGCGTCGAGGCCGCGCCGGCTGGTCAGCAGCAAGTGCCGCACACCGTGCACCCTCGCCAGATGCCGGGCGACCTGGGCCCCCAGGGCGCCCGTGCCACCGGTGACCAGGACGGTGCCGTCGGGGTCCAGCGGCGACGGTACGGTCAGCACGATCTTGCCGATGTGCCGTGCCTGACTCATAAAACGGTAGGCCTCGGTGGCTCGGCGTACGTCCCAGGTCCGCACGGGCAGCGGGTCAAGGACGCCCGCTTCCAGCAGCGTCACGATCTCACCGAGCATCTGCCGGATCCGGTCCGGGCCCGCCTCCATCAGGTCGAACGCCCGATAGGTGACGCCCTGATGGCGGGCCGCGACGTCGGCGGCGTCGCGGATGTCCGTCTTGCCCATCTCGACGAACCGCCCGCCCGCGGGCAGCAACCGCAGCGAGGCGTCCACGAACTCCTTCGCCAGCGAGTTCAGCACTACCCGCATCCCTCCGCCGGAGACCCGCAGGAAGCGCTCGGCGAAATCCAGATCGCGCGATGACGCAATCCGCTCCTCCGCCAGCCCCAGGTCCCGCAGCAGCCCCTGTTTCGCCGGGCCGGCCGTCGCGTACACCTCCGCTCCCCAGTGCCGCGCCAGTTGTACGGCGGCCATGCCGACGCCGCCGGTCGCGGCGTGCACCAGGACCGCGTCCCCTTCCTCCAGCCGTCCCAGGTCGCGCAGCCCGTAGTAAGCGGTGAGGAAGACCACCGGCACGGAGGCGGCCTTCGCGAAGGTCCAGCCGTCCGGCATCCGCACCACCAGGCGCTCGTCGGCGACCGCGACGGGCCCGAAGGAGTGCGGCAGCAGGCCCATCACACGGTCCCCGGGAGCGAGTCCGGTCACCCCCGGCCCCACCTCCGTGACGACGCCGGCGCCCTCGCTGCCCATCACCTGCTCGCCCGGGTACATCCCGAGCGCCATCAGCACGTCCCGGAAGTTCAGCCCGGCCGCACGCACCGCCACCCGGACTGTCCCGGGAGCGAGCGGCTCGGCCATCTCCTCGCAGGGCACCAGCCGGAGTGACTCGATGGTGCCCGGCTCGCTGGTGTCCAGCCGCCAGGTCACAACGCCCGGTGGCGGGGACAAGGGCGGGTCGTCGTGCAGCGGAGTGAGGTGGGGGGTGTGGAGGGTGTTGTTGTGGAGGGCGAGTTGGGGGGTGGTGGTGAGGGCTTGGGGGAGGTGGGTGGGGTTGTTGTCGGTGTC
>NZ_JBSGZA010000007.1:0-438819 GCF_053610745.1 Streptomyces sp. NPDC054866 | reverse complement strand
TCCAGGGTGCCCAGGTCGGGGTGGATGGCGTCGTGGCCGCCCTCGGGGGAGCCGATCGCCCAGGGCACGCCCACGTCGTGCGGGCCGGGGGACAGCGAGTTGTTCGGCCCTTTGCGGAAAGTGGTCCCGATGGGGTGGATGGGCGGCAGGTAGACGACGTCGAAGCCCATCGCGGCGATCGCCGGAAGCCGCTCGGCTGCGGTGCGGAACGTGCCCGACTTCGGGGGCTTCCCCTCGCGCACGACGGCGCCTTCCGAGCGCGGGAAGAACTCGTACCAGGACCCGAACAGCGCCCGCTCCCGCTCCACTACCAGCGGCAACGGTGCGCTCTCGGTGAGGCGTTCGCGCAAGGGGTGGGCCGAAAGGAGCGCGCGCACCTCCGGTGCCGTGGCCGCCGCAAGACGGTCCAGCGGGGTGCGGGTGTCGTCGCGCAGCAGACCGAGCGCCGCCCGCAGGGTCGAGCGTGCCGCGTCGTCGGGTGCCTGGTCGAGGGCCCGCTCGAAGAGCTCGACCCCGTCCTCCAGGGTGACCCCGGTGTCCACGTCCGCGTGCACCTTGATCACCGCGTCACGCTGCCAGGCGGCCATGGGGTCGGTCCACGCCGCGACGGTGAAGGACCAGTGGCCGATCGCGTCCGGCGTGACGTCGGTGCCCCAGCGGTCCGTCCCCGGCTCCAGCTCCCGCATGGCCCGGCGCCGGACGGTGAGGCCGTCGGGCGCGTACAGGACCGCCTCGGCGCCGATCACGACGGAGCCTTCGGCGAACACGAGGGCCGAGACCTCGACGGCTTCGCCGACGACCGCCTTCGCCGGGCGCAGGCCGCCATGGACACACGGCCGCACATCCTCGATGGGGATGCGGACGTGGCTGGGGTCCACCGACATGCTGTCCACCTCCGGGGTCGTCCCGTGCGTTGTTCGTCTCGGCTGCGTTCCTTGAGCCTTCGTTCCTTGCGGCTTCGTTCCGTGCGGCTTCGTCTCCCGCGTCCGTCACTCCCCGGGCGGGGCCGTGCGGCTCCGCGGCCGGGGATCCGGCGGGCGTTCCGCGGCCTCGGCCGCCTCCCGTCCGCAGCGTCGGCTCGTCACCGCGCACAGCGCGGCCACGGCGTCCTCGAACCGCGCGCGCACCGCGGGGTCGCCGGGGGAGGCGAGGAAGCGGCGCTGCCATGCGCGGTACCTCACCAGTTGCAGATCGACGTCTTCTGTGACGCGCTCCGTCCGCATCGCGCTCGACCTCCTGGACCTCCGCGACGGCGAGTCCAGGCGGGCTCGCGGACCGTTCACGGAGGGGGAGCGAGCCGTCACAGCGGGTTTGCTCCCTCCCTAATGGTGCGAGGTGAAGCGCGCGCCGTCCTGTTGAACGCAGAGCGCTCGGCCGATCACTCTCGTGTTGCACGAATGGAGTAGGCGGGTGAAGGTGGTTGCTGACTCTCAAGCGAACACTGCTCACGCTCTGTGCGCATCACAGCTCCGATCGAAGCGTCGGAGCGCGAGCTCCGCGGTGAGGAGCAAGAACGATGAACCACCACGCAGTGCCCCGCTACTACCACCTCGACGTTGATCTGGTGCCTGAGCGCGTCGGTCAGATCCGACGCATCCTGGCCGCCCATCTGAGGTACTGGGGGCTCGAACAGCTCGTACCGGACGTGTCGCGTGGGGTCGGTCTCCTGCTGGAGCCGGCGGCACGGAACACCTCCGCGGCACGGACCGCGATCGAGACCTGGTGGACCGGACAGCACCTGATCACCGCGGTCTCGCACGACGATCCGGACACCGACGGGGAGCATCGCGTCGAGCCGCACTCCCTGGCCGAGATCGCGGCGCTCAGTGACGGGTGGGGCAGCTGCACCGCCGACGACCAGCACATCGTGTGGTTCTCGCTGCGCAGCCGTACGGAGCTTCGCGAACCGCTCGTTCCCAAGAGCCCGGCCCCCATCACGATCGAGGCGCGGCCCCTGCCCCGCGCCGTTCCGCAGCCGGTCGCCGTGGGCGCGCCGGAGCGTACGACGCCCATCGAGGTCGCCGGCCCCGCCTGACCGGACCGCGACGGCGGGTGCGCTCCCGGAAGGGCGCGCACCCGCCGCATGCCCGATGGTCGAACCCAGGGGACGACGACGGGAGACCTTGTGCACGTGTGGACCGGCCGACCCTTCCCGCTGGGTGCCACGTACGACGGCGACGGGACGAACTTCGCCCTGTTCAGCGAGGTGGCCGAGCAGGTCGACCTCGTCCTGCTGGACGCGGACGGTACCGAGCGGAGCGTGACGCTGGCGGAGGCGGACGGCTCGGTATGGCACGGATACGTGCCGGACATCGGGCCGGGACAGCGCTACGGCTATCGGGTGCACGGCCCGTGGATGCCCGCCGCCGGTCATCGCTGCGACCCGGACAAGTTCCTGCTCGATCCCTACGCCAGGGCGATCCACGACCTCCGTGATGACGGACCGGCCAAGGGGGCATCCGGTCGCGGGGCGTCCCACGCCGGTGCCGGACCGGACGCCCTGTGCGGTGTCGTCATCGATCCGGCCTTCGACTGGAGCGGAGACAACCCGCCCTCGCACGCCTACGCCGACTCGGTCATCTACGAGACGCACGTACGCGGACTGAGCCGCACCCACCCCGGCGTCCCCGAAGAACTCCGCGGCACCTACGCGGGCCTGGCCGCACCGGCCGTCATCGACCACCTGACCTCCCTGGGGGTCACCGCGGTCGAACTGATGCCGGTGCACCAGTACGTCCAGGACGGATTCCTGCTCGACAAGGGCCTGTCCAACTACTGGGGCTACAACACGATCGGATTCTTCGCGCCGCATCACACCTACGCGGCCCACGGAACGCTCGGGCAGCAGGTCACCGAGTTCAAGTCCATGGTGCAGGCCCTGCACGCGGCAGGCCTCGAAGTGATCCTCGACGTGGTCTACAACCACACAGCGGAGGGCAACGAGAAGGGCCCCACCCTCTCCTTCCGCGGCATCGACAACGCGTCCTACTACCGGCTGTCCGACGACGACTTCAGCCGCTACTACGACACCACGGGGACCGGCAACAGCCTGCTGATGCGCCACCCCAACGTCCTTCAGCTGCTCATGGATTCACTGCGCTACTGGGTCACCGAGTGCCACGTCGACGGATTCCGCTTCGACCTGGCAGCCACCCTCGCCCGGCAGTTCCACGAGGTGGACCGGCTCTCCGCCTTCTTCGACCTCATCCAGCAGGACCCCGTGATCAGCCGCGTCAAGCTGATCGCCGAACCGTGGGACCTCGGTGACGGCGGCTACCAGGTGGGCAACTTCCCGCCGCTGTGGTCCGAGTGGAACGGGAAGTACCGTGACTGCGTCAGGGACTTCTGGCGCGGGGGCGACCACACGCTCGCCGAGTTCGCCTCACGCCTCACGGGATCCGCCGACCTCTATCAGCGCGACCGGCGCCGCCCGCGCGCCAGCGTCAACTTCATCACCGCCCACGACGGATTCACCCTGCGCGACCTGGTCTCGTACGACAGCAAGCACAACGAGGCCAACGGCGAGGGAAACCGGGACGGCGAGAGCAACAACCGCTCCTGGAACTGCGGCACGGAAGGCCCCACGCGCAACCCTGAGGTACGCGCCCTGCGGGCCCGGCAGCAGCGCAACTTCCTGGCGACGCTGATGCTGTCCCAGGGCATTCCGATGCTCGGCCACGGGGACGAGCTCGGCCGCACCCAGCGCGGCAACAACAACGCGTACTGCCAGGACAACGAGACGACGTGGATCGACTGGGACCTCGACGAGGAACGCGAGGACCTCCTCGACTTCACCCGCCGGGTGGTGGCGCTGCGCACCGAACACCCCATCCTGCGCCGCCGCCGCTTCTTCCGCGGCGACACCGTCACGCACCAGGGGCAGCGGCTGCCGGACCTGGTCTGGTTGCGCCCGGACGCCGCGGAGATGACGACGGCGGACTGGGACCGGCCCGACGCGCACGCGGTGGCCGTCTTCCTCAACGGCGACGCGATCGCGGAACCTGACCGCGTCGGCCGGACCGTCGTCGACGATTCCTTCCTCGTACTGTTCAACTGCTACTGGGAGCCTATGGAGTTCCGTCTTCCCGACGTCACGTACGGATCGTGCTGGACGACCCTGCTCGACACATACGAAGCCGGTGGTCCGCCGGACGAGACGGAGCACAAGGCCGATACGACCCTGAGCGTGGAACCGCGGTCCCTGGTAATCCTCTCCCGTCCCCCGGCCGGGTGACGGAGCGGGTCAGGGGCGGTCCAGGTCCACCTCGAGCTCGTCCGTCTCCGTCCAGAAACCCTCGTCCGCGTCCTGGAGCCGGGACGCCGCGTGCTTCATGTGACGGCGTACGGCGCTGCGGGCCGCCTCCGCGTCACCCGACTCCACGGCCGCCAGGATCGCGTGATGCTCGACCCGCACGGCCTCGATGAAGTCGTCGCGCCGCGCCTCGTTGGCCCGCGTGACGCGGATGCCGCCGCGCATGACCTCGCCCAAGTACCGCACGGTCGAGACCATCACCGGGTTCCCCGTCGACTCGGCGATCGACTGGTGGAACGCCAGGTCCTCGTCCACCCCGTCGCCGCCGGCCGCCACCGCCTTGTCGATCGCGGCCAGCGACTGCCGCATCCGGGCGACGTCGTCCGGCGTGGCCCGGGAGGCGGCCAGCGAAGCCGCCTCGCCCTCCATGGCACGGCGGACCTCCACGATCTGCAGCACCTTGGACTTGGTGCCGGTGGCCTCGGCCTCCAGGTCGAGCGGCCTGGTGCGCCGGGGCATGACGAACACGCCCCGGCCCTGGCGCGGTTCCACGAGGCCCGCGTTGCGCAGCCGGGAGACGGCCTCGCGGATCACGGTGCGGCTGACGCCGAGCTGCTTGACCAACTCGACCTCGGTCGGCAGCTTGTCGCCCTCGGCCAGACGGCCCGACTCGATCTCCTCCGAGAGGATCGCGGCGACCCGGTCCGCGAGCCGAATGGGGCCACTCACCTTGGAGAACATGCTCGTCAGTCTATCCGTCAGGGCCTGATCGCCCCGGGCGCGGGCAGGTCCGCGGCGGTGACGGCTTCGGGGTGGTCCGCGACGTACGCCCGGACGACCGACTCGAAGCTCTCGTCGGGCCGCAGGCCGAGCGCCGTGGCGCGCGCGTTGTCGAAGGCGGCGGGCCACGAGCCGACGATGGCCTCGACGGCGGGGTCCGGCGCGACCGTCACCCGGTCGGCGACGGCGTCCCCGGCCACCCGGCGCAGGGTGTCCAGCATCTCGGAGACCGTCACCGTCAGCGCCGGAAGGTTGACCGGAAGCCCGCCCTCCAGCTCGCCCGGGCCACTGCCGCGCCCGGCCTCGGCGATGCGGAGGATGCCTTCGACGGTACGCCGAGGCGAGGCGAGAGCGACCCGCAGGTCCGTGCTGACCGGGCAGATGGCCGGCAGACCGGCGAGCGGCTCGCGGATGATGCCGGACAGGAAGCCGGAGGCGGCCGCGTTCGGCTTGCCCGGCCGCACCGCGACGGTCATCAGGCGCGCCACGCGTCCGTCGACGAAGCCCCGCCGCGTGTACTCGGCGACCAGCTGCTCGCAGACGCGCTTCTGGGTCCCGTAGCTGGACTGCGGGGTGGGCAGCGTCGACTCGCTGACCACGGGCGGCAGCGGCAGCGCGGGGTCGGAGCCGTAGACCGCGACGCTGCTGGAGAACACCACACGGGGGACCGGTCCGCCCGCGGCCGACTGCGCGCGGGCGGCGTCGAGCAGCGCGCGGGTGGTGTCCAGGTTGGCGCTCATGCCGAGGTCGAAGTCGGCCTCGCACTCGGCGGAGACCGCTGATGCCAGGTGGATCAGGATGTCCACGGGCCGCGCGAAGATGGCGTCGAGGCGCTCGCTCAGGTCGCCCTGGACGATGTCCACCCGCTGGTCGGCGGCCACCGTCGCCCGGTCCGGTACGAACCGGTCGGCTAGCACCAGTTGGCCGATCGGTGCCCCGCACAGGGTGCGCCGCTCCAGCAGCGCTTCGGCCACCTGCCGTCCCAGGAAGCCGAAGCCACCGGTGATGACGATCCTCATGCGCGTTCTCCTCGGTCGTTCTTGAGCAGGCGGTAGTTGTTGAGCCAGCCGAGCCCCTCGCTCGTACCGGCCCGCGGGGTGTACTCGCAGCCGATCCACCCGTCGAAGCCCAACTCGTCGACGACGTCGAACAGATGGCGGACATTGAGTTCGCCCCGGTCGGGCTCGTGGCGGTCGGGCACGCCGGCGATCTGCAGATGGGCGACGCGTCCTGTGGGAAGGTCGCGGCGCAGTGTCGTGGTGAGGTCGCCCTCCACGATCTGGCAGTGGTACAGGTCGAGTTGCACCTTGAGGTTCGAGGCGCCCACCTCCTGTACGAGAGCATGCGCCTCGGCCTGCCGGTGCAGGAAGTAGCCCGGCATGTCACGGCCGTTGATCGGCTCGATCAGGAGGTCGACGTCCACGGCGGCGGCCCGTTCGGCGGCCCAGGCCAGGTTCGCCAGGTAGGTGTCGCGGTGCGCGGCCCGCTGGGTCGCCGTCGCCTCCCGCGACAGGAGACCGGCCATCACGTGCACTTGGCCGCAGCCGAGCGCCGCGGCGTACTCCAGGGCCCGCTCGACCCCGGAGCGGAGCTCGCCCTCGCGGCCGGGGAGCGAGGCGATGCCCCGCTCCCCGGAGTCCCAGTCGCCGGGCGGTGCGTTGAACAGCACCTGCCGCAGGCCGTGCTCGTCGAGCCGGTGGCGCAGCTCGGCGGGTTCGTAGGCGTAGGGGAAGAGGTACTCGACGGCTTCGAAGCCGTCCGCCGACGCCGCGGCGAAGCGGTCGAGGAAGTCGTACTCGGTGTACATCATGGACAGGTTCGCGGCGAACCTCGGCATGCTTGCTCCTGTGGTGGGGCCAGGGTGGCCGGGTGCGGTCCCGGTCAGCGGTTGACGACATCCTTCTTCGTGGTCAGCACGGCGGCCGCGCCGATCACCAGACTCAGGGCAAGGACGTACATCGGGATGGAGGTCGAGCCCGTGGCGTCCTTGAGCCCGCCGATCATGTACGGGCTGACGAAACCGGCCAGGTTGCCCACCGAGTTGATCAGAGCGAGCCCGGCCGCCGCGGCGGTGCCGCCGAGGAACGCGGTGGGCAGCGACCAGAACAGCGGGGCGCAGGTGAGTACGCCTGCCGCGGCGAAGGACAGGGCGATCAGGGACAGCACGGTCGATCCGCTCCACCCGGCGGCCAGGGAGAAGCCGACGGCGCCCATGAGGCTGGGAATCACCAGGTGCCAGCGGCGCTCGCGGCGCTTGTCCGCGGAGCGTCCGAACAGGTTCATCGCGATCAGCGCCGCCACGAACGGCACTGCGCTGAGCACTCCGATCGTGAAGTTGTCCTCGATGCCGGTCGACTTGACGAAGGTGGGCATCCAGAAGGTCAGGGCGTACTGGCCCATCACGAAGCAGAAGTAGATGAGGCACATCAGCCACACCTTGGGGTCACGGAAGCCGTCCCAGACCCGGCCGTGCTTCTGGTGGGCGGTGTCCTTGGCGATTGCCGCCTCGACGATGTCCTTCTCCTCCTCGGAGAGCCACTTGGCGCTGCGCACCCCGTTGTCGAGGTAGAACATCGTCGCGACACCGATCAGGAGCGCCGGAATCGCTTCGAGCAGGAACATCCACTGCCAGCCCTGCCATCCGCTGACCCCGTCGAAGGTGTCCATGATCCAGCCGGAGAGCGGGTTGCCGAAGATGCCTGCCACGGGGATTGCCGACATGAACATCGCGATCACGCGGGCCCGGCGGTGGGAGGGGAACCAGTAGGTGCAGTAGAGGATCACACCTGGGTAGAAGCCTGCCTCCGCGGCTCCGAGCAGGAAGCGGAGCACGTAGAACGTCGTCTCGTTCGTGACGAACGAGAACGCCCCCGAGACCAGACCCCACGTGATCATGATCCGGGCGATCCAGGTGCGCGCGCCCACGCGCTGCAGCATCAGGTTCGAGGGGACCTCGAAGAGGAAGTAGCCGATGAAGAACAGACCTGCGCCGAGGCCGTACGCCGCTTCGCTCAGGCCCAGGTCGTCGGACATCTGCAGCTTGGCGAAGCCGACGTTGACGCGGTCCAGGTAGGAGAAGACGTAGCAGAGGATCAGGAAGGGGACGATGCGGAGAACGACCTTGCGGAACACGGCGTTCTCACGGGCGAGTTCGGGGGTCTCGGCCGTCGCGGTGGACGTGGACATGCGGAATCCTTACTGCGGCTCAGGGGATTCTCCGACGGGCGGTGCTCGGTTCGGCGCGCGGTGCGGTGTGGGATCACCAAGAGGCGCCGAACACGGCCTTGAGTTCGTCGAGAGCGGGGGAGGGGAGCGGCTCGGGGCGACGGTCGGTCAGGAGCCAGAGGCGCGCCGTTTCCTCGAGTTCTTCGAGTACGGCGAGAGCGGATGCGGCGTCCGGGCCCCAGACCACCGGGCCGAGACGGTCGAGCAGTACGGCCCTGATCGGCGTGCGTCCCGCAGCATGATCAGCGATGTGGCCGGTCACCAGGTCGGCCACGTGGGGGTCGCCCGGCCGGTGGTAGGGGATGAGCGGGACGTGCCCGACCTTCATGACGTAGTACGGCGTGAGGGGCGGAAGCACGTCGTCCTGACTCCACACGCCGGCCAGGGTGAGCGCGACCAGATGCGTGGAGTGGGTGTGGATGACGAACCGTGCCGCGGGGTCGACGGCACAGATGCGGCGGTGCAGGGTGAGGGTCTTGCTGGCACGGTCGCCCGCGATCTGCTCACCCCCGGCGTCGACCAGGGCGAGGCGCTCGGGGTCCAGGAAACCCAGGGCGGCGTCGGTGGGCGTGATCAGGTGGGAGTCGCCGATGCGTGCGCTGATGTTGCCGGCGCTGGCGTGGACGTATCCCCGGGCGAAGAGGCTGGTGCCTACGCGGACGATCTCGGCGCGCGCCGCGGCGACTTCAGTGCCAGTGTTAGTGCTCGGCGGCTTGGTCATGCCATCTCCCCGTCGAGCCGGGCGAATGCCGCGGTGAAGAAGTCGGGTCCGCCGAAGTTGCCGGACTTCAGCGTGATGTGGAGCGGGTCCCCGCCGGGCAGGGTGGCCGCGCACCAGGGCACGCCGGGGTCGATCTGCGGTCCGATGCGCAGGCCTGTCAGGCCGAGCGCCTGGACGACCGCGCCCGAGGTCTCACCACCGGCGACGACCAGCTGACGGACACCCAGCTCCACGAGCCCCTGGGCGACGCGGGCCAGGGTCTGCTCGACGAGCGCACCGGCCTCGGCGGCGCCGATGCGGCCCTGGACGTCCTTGACCGCCTCGGGTGCCTCGGTGGAGTAGACGAGGACCGGTCCCGCGGGCAGATGCGTCGCGGCGAAGGACAGGGCCTGCGCGGCCACGTCCTCACCGGCCGCGATCCGCAGCGGATCCACGCTGAAGGCGGGCCGGCCGCCGCGCAGGAACTCCCGCACCTGACCGTTGGTGGCGGTGGACACCGACCCGGAGACGATGGCCTGATGGCCGCCGGGCGGCGGCAGTTGGGCAGCGGCGGGGGACGGCTCGAACCCCCAGTTCGCGGGCAGACCGATCGCCAGACCCGACCCTGCGGTCACCAGCGGCAGCCCCTTGACCGCCGCACCGAGCCGCAGAAGATCGTCGTTCGACACGGCATCGACGATCGCGGCGCCGACACCTTCCTCGCGCAGCCTGTCGACGCGCTCCCGGATCGCCTCGGCACCGGCTGCGACCACGGTGTGGTCGATGAGACCGACCGGACGCGCGGTCTGCGCACCGAGCACGGACACCAGGTTGGAGTCCGTCATCGGCGTGAGTGGATGGTGCCGCATGCCGCTCTCACTGAGGAGCACGTCACCGACGAAGAGATGCCCCTTGAACACGGTGCGCCCGTTGTCGGGGAACGCCGGGGTGGCGACCGTGAAATCGGTGCCGATGGCGTCCATCAGGGCCTCGGTGACGGGGCCGATGTTGCCGGCCCGCGTCGAGTCGAAGGTCGAGCAGTACTTGAAGTAGATCTGCTCGGCGCCCGCCGAGCGCAGCCACTCCAGCGCCCGCAGCGAGGCCGAGACGGCCTCGGACGCCGGGGTGGTCCGCGACTTGAGCGCGATGACGACGGCGTCGGCGTCGGCCTTGACGTCGACGTCGGCGGGCTGTTCGGCCCCGACGGGCGGTACGTCGATCAGCTGGACCACGCGCATGCCCGCGCGCACCAGGTTGTTGGCCAGATCAGTGGCGCCGGTGAAGTCGTCGGCGATGCAACCGAGTCGGATTCCCACGTCAGACCTCTTCCTGTCCGGGCAGCTCGATGCCCGTGTCCTGTCCGGGCAGCTCGATCCCCGGGAAGATCTTGATCACCGCGCTGTCGTCCTCGCCGCCCAGACCGGAGGCCGATGCCTGGAGGAACATCTGGTGGGCGGTGGCGGCCAGGGGGAGGGGGAACTTCTCCGGCCGGGCCGCGTCGAGCACAAGACCCAGGTCCTTGACGAAGATGTCGACCGCGGACAGCGGCGTGTAGTCACCTGCGAGCACATGCGCCATGCGGTTCTCGAACATCCACGAGTTGCCGGCGCTGTGCGTGATCACTTCATAGAGCGCGTCGGCGGGTACGCCCGCCTTGATGCCCAGCGCCATCGCCTCCGCCGCCGCGGCGATGTGCACGCCCGCGAGCAGCTGATTGACGACCTTGACCTTGGAACCGATCCCGGCCTCGTCGCCCAGGCGGTACACCGTGCTGCTCATGGCATCGAGCACCGGGTCGGCGATCGCGTACGCGGTGGGGGCGCCCGAAGTCATCATGGTGAGCTGCCCACTTGCCGCCCGCGCGGCGCCACCGGAGATGGGGGCGTCCAGGTAGAGCACGCCGCGCTCGGCCAGGCGCCGTTCGAGGTCGGCGGACCAGGTGGGGTCGGCGGTGGAGCACATGACGTAGACGGAGCCCGGGTGCAGCCGGTCGGCCGCGCCGCCGTCACCGGTGCCGTTGCCGTCACCGTCACCGAACAGGACCGACTCGACCTGGGCGGCGTTGACCACGACGCCGACCAGGACGTCGACGGATGCCGCCAGTTCACCGGCGGATGCGTAGGCGGTGCCGCCGTCCACGGCGAAGGCCGAGGCCACGTGGGCCCGCAGATCATGGACACCCACATCGAAGCCCGCGTCCCGCAGGCTGCGCGCCATGCCGAGCCCCATGGCCCCGAGGCCCACCACGCCCACGCGCGGCCGTGCCGACCTGTCCTGGTCGTTCATGCCCATCCTCGTCTCGCTGTGCTGTGCCGAGCCGTGCCGCTCCGGGGTGCGGCTCAGCTCTGAATCCGTGCGGCGATCGGGTCATATGATGACCTGAGGACGTGGGATGGCGCACTGTGATGCCGGTCACATGGTTGGTGGTGTGCTCCTCCGTCGGCGACGGTCGGGGACGCTCAGATCTCCGCCTGTCCCATACCGGCGAACCACCGGGCCGCCACGGAGGCGGCCTCGTCCAATGCGCCCGGTTCATCGAAGAGATGCGTGGCATCGGGGATCACGCGCAGGCGGCTGAGGACGCGAAGCCGGTTGGCCGTTTCGCGGTTGCGCCGTAGGACCTCGGTGTCGCGTCCCCCGACGAGGAGCAGGACCGGGGCGTGCACATGGCCGAGCACATCGTCTCCGGCGAGGTCGGGTCGGCCGTCGGGGCAGACCACCGTGTCCACCAGGCCGGGCCTTGCGGCGGCGGCCCCGAGCGCGGCCGCCGCTCCCGTGCTCGCGCTGAACAGGCCGACCGGCAGATCGGAGACGTGGGGTGCGAGCCAGTCGACGGACGCGGTCAGCCGGTGCGTCAACAGGTCAACGTCGTTGTGCTGTCGGCCAGTTGACCTGACAGTGGCCGCTTCGTCGGCAGTGAGTAAATCGATGAGGAGCGTTCCGAGTGCGGAGTTGTGGAGTGTGCCTGCCACGGCCCGGCTGCGGGGGTTGTGCCGTGAGCCGCCGCCGACGCGGGCGAGGACCGCGACGCCGAACACCGTGTCCGGCACGGTCAGTTCACCGATGAGTGCTCCCTCGCCGTTGGGCACGGTGACGGTCTCGGACAGCATGTGGCCTCCGGATTCCGGGGACGGGGTGCACGCCGGGTACCCCGCGGGGCCTCCGGTACGCGGCAGGGGCACAGGGCGGACGCATTTACGACGACGCCGGGCGCGACCGGGAAGCCCGGACAAGGGCCCGGCCTTCGGCCGCGTACCACTGGTGGCACAGGAACACGGCCAGCGCGATACCGACCACGTCCCCGCCGTAGTACATGACGTACGACGCCAGGTGCAGATCGCTCGTGGTGAAGGAGGTGCCGGGCGGGCCGGCGGCGTAGAGCGACTTGGCCAGGATGCCGTGCGCGGCCGACGCGGCAAGCAGGGCTCCGCCCCGCAGCGCGAAACCGGCGCGATGGCGCAGCGGGTCCAGGGCCAGGACGGCGAAGGCGAACAGCGCGCCGGAGGCCAGGAGATGCACGCTGACGAGCGTGTCCAGCCACGGCCGGTGGTGCGCGGCGGCCATGACCGGCGTGCGGTACACCGCCCACAGTCCGGCGATGTGCAGGAGCGCGGCCAGCGGCGGCCACACGAGCAGGGCCGCGAGCCGGGAACGTACGCAGGAAAGAAGCCGCCGCCGGGGCCCCACCGGCAGCGCCCGCAGCGCCAACGTCACGGGCCGTCCAAGGACGAACAGCAGCGGCGCGATCATCCCGATGCCCAGATGGGCGGCCATGTGCCCCGTGAACGGCGGCCATTGGTCCCACGGAGCGGCGGCCGAGGCGATGAGCGCCGTGCCGCCCGCGCAGACCGCCGCGTCACGCGGGAGCGGCCAGCGGTCGCCGCGCCGACGCAGCTGCCGGGCCGCCGCCACATAGCCGAGACAGCCCACGGCCACGAGCAGCACCACTGCCGTCATCGGCGGGCCCGGACCAACAGCAGCGCTCCGGCGAGCAGGAACAGTACGGCGATCACGTTCCAGGTCCAGTCGTACGGCGCAAGGTCCACGCCGTAGCGGATCTGGTGCAGCTCCAGTGCCTTGTGCTGGAACGTGCCGTCGTACAGCTGGAAGCCGCCGAGCCCCAGACACAGGCCCGACCACCAGGCGGTGAGGTGCCGGGCGCCTCGGCGCCACAGGTCCGCGTACAGGAACAGGCCCGCCACCATCGCCAGCCAGCCGAAGGCGTGGAAGATCCCGTCTGAGACCAGACCGGCCTCGCTCGAAGCCTTGTCGTAGAAGTGGTGCCAGTGCAGCAGCTGATGGAACACCATCTCGTCGACGAACGCCGCAACCCCGACGCCGACCAGCGCACCGGAGAGCAGGGACCGCCGCGTCACCGGTCCGTGCCCCTGTGCCGCTCCAGCGGGCCATGTCGCTGCTCACGGGGATGGAACGTCATCCGGGCCTCCTCGGCGCCAGGGCGGACAGACGGGTACGAGCGGGAGAGCGAGGCGCCGAGTACCCGCGAAGCGGAATGGCAGACCGCCACATTTGCGCCATGCGTGCCGCCGGTGCGGCGATTACGGTGAAATCCCACGAAAGACCGTGAACGGACCGTGAACCGAGATCGTGAAGAGAGATCGTGAATGGAGCCCTCGTGAAGCGTGCTGCCCTGTTCGACGTCGACGGAACGCTCGTCGACACCAACTACCTGCACGTCACCGCCTGGTGGGAGGCGTTCCGGCAGGCAGGGCACCGGGTGCCGATGCGCACGGTGCACCACGCGATCGGCCTGGGCGGCACCGACCTGATCGAACACGTCCTCGGCGACGACCGCGATCCGGAGCAGGACGACGCCATCAGCGCCGCGCACAAGACGCTCTACGGCACCCACTTCGACCGGCTCGAAGCCTTCGAGAGCGCCGGGCAACTGCTGCGCTCCCTCGCGGGGGAGGGATGGACCATCGTCCTCGCCACCTCCGCGGGCGGCGCCGAGCTAGACGCGCTGCGTGCCGCCGTCGACGCGGACGACGTCATCACCGCGACGGCCAGCGCCGACGACGTCGAGGAGGGCAAACCCGCCGCGGAGCCCGTCACCCATGCGCTCGACCTGGCCGGCGCGAAGGCGCGGGACAGCGTGTTCGTCGGCGACTCGGTCTGGGACATGAAGTCCGCACGACGCGCGGGCGTCACGCCGCTGGCCGTGCTCAGCGGCGGCATCCCCCGGGACGACCTTTCCCGGGCCGGAGCGGCGGAGGTGTACGAGGACACCGCCCACCTGCTGTCGTCGCTGAAGAGCAGCGTGTTCGCAGGTCAGTGAGGCCGCCATGAAAGAGTGGAGCAATGGCAGCGACCCGCGAGTACTCGTCCGCTCTTCGACCGTGGCTCGACACCGCCTCGGCTCACGGAGATCTCTCCGAGGCGAAGGCGCTCGTGTACGACCCGTGCGGATTCACCTGCTCACAACCAGTGCCCGAAGCCGAGGGGGCCGAGTATGCCGCCCACGAGTTCACACTTGATGGCCGCTCCGTCCGGTTCCGCGCAGCGAAGACGACTCCCACCAAGGTCGGTCAGTTCGTCACCTTCTGGAAGCGGTCCCAGGAGGGACCCATCCAGCCCTTCGACGCGGCGGACCCCGTCGATCTCCTCGTCGTCAGTACCCGCGACCATGACCACTTCGGGCAGTTCGTCTTTCCCGTGGACGCGCTCCGCGAGCACGGTGTCGTCTCGGAGGACGGGGCGGGTGGGAAACGCGCGTTCCGCGTCTACGCGCCCTGGGTGACCACCACGAACCGCCGGGCAGGCAGCGCGCAGGCCTGGCAGGTGGACTTCTTCCTGCATCTGGACCATGTGGACCATCTGGACCAGAGCGGGCCTGCCGACCTGGCCCGCGCCCAGGAGCTCTACCGTCCGCGGGACGGGGCAGCGTCTCTGTGATCAGACATCGGGCATCGACATCAGACATCAGACCTTCCAGGACCTGATCCGGTCGGCGACGGCGTAGACGCTTATCCGGCTGTCGCGGATATTCCGGATGAGGTCGGACAGCGCTCCGTAGGGCGGATCGATGCCCTCGCCCGACTGGTCCATGTACTGGGCCGCGACGAACGCCGCGTACAGGCTGTTGCGGTAGGGCAGTGGCTCCAGGCGCACGATGGTGTGCAGCAGAGCGGCGGCGCGCCAGGCGGCATCCGGGTCGGCGGACTCCAGGGTCGGCAGCTTCGTCTTGTGGCGTGCGACCGCGGCGACGAGCGCGGAGTAGTCCGACACCGTCATGTCCTCGGGGGCGACCGCGAACTCCTGGACGTCGAGGAGCCAGGAGACGTCTACGTACAGAACCATCAGGCGGCCGCGGACCCCTCGTGACGCTTGGAGGGCGGAATCTCCTCGGGATTGGCCGCATCGAACTCGGCCCGCAGCCTGTCGGCCCAGGCAGAGGCGCCCGCGACGAATTTCTGGCGCTCCATTTCACGGACTCCGAGGTCGTGAAGGTACTGCTTGAGGCTCTTGCCCTCGGCCGCCGCGGCCGCGCGGACACCCTTGAGCTCCTCGTCGGTGAAGGTCACGTTCAGAGACGGCATACGTCCAAGGTACCAACTAGGTACCTGCCGGGGGAGTGCCTCCCCCGTCCGCACCGGAATCGGGCTGCGCCAGCAAGGGGAACAGGCGGCTGATGAGGGCTACCGGGCGGGCTCCGTCGGGCCGGGCCAGGGGGCGTTGCTCACGGTCCTGGTAGGGAGCGAGTGCCCGGCGGACGGTGTCCGCGACCCGGCTCATCTCCTCGGGGGTCAGATAGGCGATGGCGCTGAACGCTTCGTCGCGGCGCCATTCGGCCGGAGCCCGGTCGCGCTGGGCGAGCCATCGCTGCCAGCTCTCGTCCTCCAGGCCGCGGGCCAGGTCGCCGAACTCTTCCTCCGAGGGTCCACCGGCGGTGGGGTCGCCCTGCTTCAGGCGCCAGGGACGTGCGCGCCCCCCGTGGTGCGGGGCCTCCTCGATGTGCCCGTGACGTGCGAGCTGCCGGAGGTGGAACGAGCAGAGCCCCGAGCTGTAGCCCAGCCGGGCGGCGGCTTCGGTCGCTGTCACGGTGCCGACTTCGGCCAGCAGAGCCATCAGGGCCGTACGGACCTCGTGCTCGCGCAGAGCGTCGGCGGGGCCGGCGGGGTTGGCGGCGTCGGGGGAGGGGGTGAGGTCGTCTTCAGTCACTTTGCAAAGTCTGCTACTTTGCAAAGGCCTTGGCAAGCCGCAGAAAGATTGGGGAGTCAGCGATGTCCGTTCGTCTGGACCGGCGCGTCCGTGTGCAAGGTCGGCCCGTCGACACGTATCCCGCCCTGCCCCCCGAGGCGGAACGGGGTTCGGTGCGCCGGGTCACGGTGGTGGGGGAGGAGATCCTCAGCCGTCCGTGCCAGGAGGTGACCGAGTTCGGAACCGCGGAACTGTCGGCGCTCATCGACGACATGTTCCTGACGATGTACGTGGCCGACGGTGCCGGGCTCGCCGCCAACCAAGTGGACGTCGATCTGCGGCTGTTCGTCTACGACTGCCCGGACGACGACGGGGTACGGCACGTCGGCCACGTCATCAACCCCGTTCTGGAGCTGCCCGATCCTGGTAGCCGCCGACTCGTCGACGAGTTCGAGGGCTGCCTGTCCGTGCCCGGCGCGGCCATGGCGGTCCCGCGCACCGACCGTGCCGTCGTCCGCGGCCTGCACAAGGACGGCAGCCCTGTCGTCATCGAGGGCACCGGCTACTTCGCCCGGTGCCTGCAGCACGAGACCGATCACCTCGTCGGCCACACGTATCTCGACCGGCTGTCCAAGCGGGACCGCAAGGACGCTCTGCGGCAGATGGAAGAGCGCCGCGATGACGTCTTCGCGCAACGCGCGACCAAGGCCGACAGCCTGAGGCGTTGAACCTCAGAGAGAGGTGTTGAACCTCAGACAGAAGCGCCCGCCTCGCCGATCGCCTGGTCCAGCATCGTCAGGCCGAGCGACAGCTCGTCCTCGGTGGCGGTCAGCGGCGGAGCCATCCTCAATACCCCGCCCATGCCGGGTAGTTGGACGATGTTCATGTGCAGGCCGAGTTCGAGGCAGCGCCGTGTGACCCGCGCGCCCAGCTCGTTCGAGTGCTGCTTGGTCTCGCGGTCGACGACGAGTTCGAGCCCGGCCAGCAGGCCACGGCCGCGGATGTCGCCGACGACGGCGTGCCGCGAGGCGATGTCCGTCAGGCCTCGGTGGAGGAACGCGCCGAGCGACCGCGCCCGCTCGTCGAGCCTGTCGCCGACCAGGACGTCGAGGACGGTGTTGCCGACCGCGGCCACCAGCGGGTCGGCGACGTGCGTGGTGAAGAACAGGAACCCGCGCTCGTGCGCCTCCTCCTCGATCTCTGCGCTGGTCACCACGGCCGCGAGAGGCAGCCCTGCCCCCAGCGTCTTGGACAGCGTGAGGATGTCGGGCACGACGCCGTCGCGCTCGAACGCGTACCAGGTCCCGGTGCGGCACAGGCCGGTCTGGGCCTCGTCGAGGATCAACAGCATGCCGCGTTCACGGCATTTGGCGCGCAGGGCCGCGAAGTACCCGGCCGGTGGTTCGATGATGCCGCCCGAGCTGAGAATCGGCTCGACGAGGCACGCGGCCAGGCTGCCGGTCGACTGGGCGTCTATCAGGTCGAAGGCGAAGTCCAGTTGGCGTCGCCAGTCCAGGGAGCCGTCGTCCGTGGTGAAGTCGGGCCGGTACGCGTTCGGCACGGGGATGGCGAAATTGCCGGGCGCACCCGGACCGTAGCCCTTGCGTCCGGCGCTGTAGGTGGCGGAGGCGGCGGCCTGGGTCATGCCGTGCCAGGACCGCGCGAACGAGACGATCTCGTGCCTGCCGGTGACGAGCTTGGCCATCCGGATGGCGGCCTCGTTGGATTCGGCGCCGGTCGTCAGGAGCAGCGCCTTTTCCAGCGGCGCGGGCAACGTGTCGGCGAGGCGTCGGGCGAGGTCGACCACCGGGCGGCTGAGCATGCCGCTGAAGAGGTGGTCGAGGGACGCGATCTGCCGCTGCACGGTCGCGACGATCTCGGGATGCGAGTGGCCGAGGATCGCGCTCATCTGGCCGGAGGTGAAGTCGAGGATCTTCCGGCCGTCCGCGGTGAAGAGGAAGCTTCCGGCGGCACGCTCGATGATCTCGCGAGTGAACTCGCCGCCGTAGCGCACGAGATGCCTCTCGGCGTCGGCCCAGAAGGCGTCGGTGGAGGGCAGGGCGGGGGTCGAAACGGTCATGTCGCCGACGGTAGGCGGCAGTTGAGCGACACGTCCATCTCACGATTCCGGCTTTCCTGTTCGGGAAAACCGCACAACAATGAGGGGTGTGATGAACCCCTGGAGGCTGCGGCTCCTGAGCCAGCTCGACACGCTCGGCACCGTCAGGGCGGTCGCCCAGGCCGCCAACCTGAGCCCGTCGAGCGTGTCCCAGCAGCTCGCCGTGCTCGAGACCGAGACGCGTACGCAGCTGCTCGAACGGACGGGGCGCCGGGTGCGGCTGACCCCGGCCGGGCTGATCCTCGCCCGCAGGGCGCGGGCGATCCTCGACCACATGAACAGCGTGGAGGCAGAGCTGCGCGGCTTCGGCGAGGAACCGGCCGGGCTTGTGCGCCTCGGGGCGTTCCAGAGCGCGATCCACACCATGGCCGTGCCTGCCGTGAGCCGCCTGGCGCGCGAACATCCGCACCTCGACGTCGAGCTCCTTGAGCTGGAGCCGCACGCGAGCATGCCCGCGCTGCGGGGCGGCGACGCGGACATCATCATCACGACCACGGACTTCGACGAACTGCCGCTCGGACCGGACCTCGACATCGTGCCGCTGGCCACGGACCCGATCCTGCTGGTGGTCCCGCCCGACCATCCGGCGGCCGCGGTCGGCCGCGGTGCCGTGGACCTGGCGGCGCACGCGGACGAGTCGTGGGCGTTCGACATCCCGCAGTCGTACATGGCCAATCTCGCGCTGCGCCTGTGCCGTCAGTCGAGCTTCGAGCCGCGGGTGGTGTGCCGGTTCAGCAACTACATGATGACCCTGCAACACGTCGAGGCAGGGTTGTCGATCGCGCTGTTGCCCGGCCTGGCGGTCGACCGCCGCTATCGCGTCGCCACCAGGGAACTCGCCTCTCCCGTGACGCGCACCATCACGGCGGCGATCCGCCGCGGTTCACCGCCTCGCGCGGCGGTCCGCGCCGTACTGGAGGCGCTGCGGCACCATCCGGAGCTGCCGCTGCCGCTGCCGGGTGGGGAGTGAGCCAGGGGCCGACTGCTCTTCGTAGCCCCCGATGAGTGCCCCGCACCACGTTGTCGAGCACGACGAAGCCGCGGTCGAGCCGTCTGCCCTAGCTTCCGGTCATCGCAGCAACCGAAAGGGGCAGCAGATGACAGGGCGCACAGCACGGATGGGGGCAGTGGGTCTGGCGGCAGCGGCGGCCGTGACCGCCGCCTCGTTCACCTCACCCGCTGCGGCCGACACCGGCGCCGACACCGGTGTCGGCGTGGGACACGCGCAGACCCAGGAGGCGTTGGACGCCGCGGTCGAGGCCGGGGTGCCCGGGGCCACTGGGCAGGTCGACGACCGGTACTCGATCTGGACAGGCACGTCGGGCGTAGGGGACCTCAGAACGGGCGCGCCACGCTCAGCGGTCGACCGCTACCGGATCGGCAGCGCGACCAAGACCTTCGTCGCCACCGTGCTGCTCCAGTTGGAGGCGGAGGGCAGACTCGACCTAGACGACAAGGTCGACAAGTGGCTGCCCGGTGTGGTTCAGGGCAACGGTCATGACGGCCGTCGGATATCCGTCCGGCAGCTGCTCAACCACACCAGCGGGATCTTCGGCTACACCGCCGACCCGGAGTTCCTGGAGCGGGGCTTCACCGAGAAGTTCCTGGAACATCGCTACGACACCTACACACCCGCCCAGTTGGTGGGCATCGCCATGCGTCACGAACCGCTCTTCGAGCCGGGCGCGGGCTGGAGCTATTCCAACACCAACTACACACTGGCCGGAATGATCATCGAGAAGGTCTCGGGCCACCCGTACGAGGACGAGATCGGGCGGCGCATCATCAAGCCGCTCGGCCTGTACGCCACTTCCGTCCCCCGCACGGCGTCGTCGGTGCCGAAGCCGAGTTCCCGTGCCTACTCCAAGCTCTCCCTGGCACCGAAGCCGACGGACCCGACGCATGACGTAACCGATCTCAATCCGTCGGCCGCGGGCCCGGCGGGCGCGATGATCTCCGGTTCCGGTGACCTGAACCGCTTCTACTCGGCGCTGCTGGGCGGCAAGTTGTTGCTCGCGGCGCAGCTCAAGGAAATGAAGACCACCGTCCCGGTTAGCGGGGCCGGTCTGATCACGGGCTACGGGCTCGGGCTGATGAAGTTCGAGCCGTCCTGCGGCCTTTCGCTCTGGGGACATGGCGGCAACATCCAGGGCTCGGCGTCCCAGGCCGTGACCACGCCGGACGGCAAGCACTCGCTCGCCCTCAACTTCAACGGCGACTGGGCGGGGAACAGCCAGGCCGTCATCGAAGCGGAGTACTGCCCGAAGTAACCCGGAGTGCTCCGAAGTGACCCGAAGTACCCCGAGGCGAACAGAGACTGATGCGGTTGACGGTAGGTCGTCGAGATCTCAGCCGTGAGATTTCATCCGTAACGCAGGATGCGCGGGGCGAAGGTGTTCTCGGGGCCGGTGGCGCGGCCGACCGACCACACCTTCTCCGTGCCCGGCACCGGCGCCAGTTGCAGCCGCAGGGAGTCGCCCTCCCCTGCCACCGCCGGTTCGCTGTACTCGGTGAACGACTGTCCGTTCCAGGCGAGGAAATCCGGCCCGGGGACAAACGGCGGCCAGCTGCCCGGCGGGCCGTACTTCTGCGAGCGGGCCACCGAGACCCAGCCAAGACCGCCGGACGGGCCGGGCGTCAGTGAGGTCACCGAACCGAAGTCGGTGGGCATGGTCACCCGGCTCCACTTCTGCCCGTCGAAGCGGACCAGCAGGGGCGGAATCGGCTTGCCGACCGGGCCACCCACGAATCCGTCCGTGCCACCCGCCCACACCTCCGTCGGCGAGACCGCCAGCACACTGCCCACGGCCGACCGCGGGAATCCGTGCACGATCGTCTGCTGCCACGCATCGCCGTCCCAGTGCGACACGGCCGCACCTGAGTGGGTCTCACCCGCGGCCCAGACGTCGTCGGCCGACAGGATGTGCAGGCCGTACACGGCTCCCGGCGGCGCCGGCACGTCCTGCCAGCCGTGCCCGTCCCGGCGCAGCAACACCTGCGCACCGTCCCGCGAACCGATCAGCCAGGTCTCACCGCCGCCGGCGACGACCTTGGTCAGCACGACACCGCGCGGCGGGCGGCTCTCGGACCAGGCACTGCCGTCGTGGCGGAGCAGGCGGGCGCCGCCCGCCGAGTCGCGGCCGACCGCCCACACCGCGGTCGGCGAGGTCGCGGCGACGGACAGCAGCTCTCCCTGCCAGCGGATCCCGGACAGGCTCTGGCGGTGCCACGCGGTTCCGTCCCAGCGCAGCATCAGCGGGTAGCCCGGCGCCTCGCGACCGACTGCGTCGGTGCCCACTGCCCACGCCCGGTCAGGACCGAACGCCACCGCCTCGTTGAGACCGGCTTGGGGGCGTATCTCCGCCGGGACCGGAACGTGCTGCCAGGACTGGGTTTCCGCCGCGGCCGAGCTCATGACGGTGATGATGGTCATGGCGACGGCGAGGGCCGCGACGAGCAGTCTGCGTACCATGGTCAGCCTCCCAGCCGCTCGCTCATCAGGTTCGGTTTCGAGCCGTAGATCTCGACGGTGCCGAAGGACAGCAGTGCGGACCCGGCCCTCGCCAGCGCACGCGATTTGACGTCGATCGCGTTCGTACGCTGCGGACCGTAGGAGAAGGTGGTGCGCTTGCCGTCGACCCGCGCGTACTTCGACTGGAACGCGCGGTCACTGCGCACCGGCAGCCACAGTGCGCCGTCCGGACCGCGCACCATGGCCTCGGTGTAGGTGTCGCCCAGCGGTGGGTAAGTGGTGCGCCAGGCCTGCCCGTTGAAGGTCATCAGGTAGGTGCGGGACACGCCGTCGGTGTACTGGCTGCCGCCGATCGTGACCCGGCCGGACGGTTCGAGCAGGATCGTGTGCACGTTGCTGTTCGGCGGCAGCGACACCTTGGCGTCCCGCCACGCCGTGCCGTCCCAGCGCAGGATGGTGGTCCCGGTGCTGGTGTCCGCCCAGGCCCAGGCGTCGTCGGCCGTACGCGCGGTGATCCCCATGACGTACACCACGCCGTCCGGAGTGGACTGTGTGGTCCAGCGGGAACCGTCGTAGTGCAACACCTTCACCCCGGTGTCGTCCTCACCGACCACCCACGCTCCACCCGGTGCCGCGGCGAAGTCCTGGTAGACCGACAAGGTCTGCGGCAACGGGACGGCACTCCACCCTCCCGCCGACCGGCGCAGGATCTGTCCCTCACCCGCGCGGTTGTGGAAGATCCACGCCTCCTCGCCGACGAACCGCACCTTGCCGAGCCAGCCCGGCTCAGCGGCGCCGGGGAAGGTGGTGTCCCGGTTCCACGCCGTGCCGTCCCACCGGTACAACATCGGCCGCATCCCGTCGGCGGCGTGCTCGTACCCGGTCGCCCACGCCTCCCCCCGCCCCCGGGCGGCGAGATCGGACACCGTCACCGGGGGAGCCGCCGCAGGCACCGGCAGCGCCGACCAGCCCGGCGTCACGCTCGGCGTCGCCGCCGCGGCCGGGGACACCACCGCTGTCGGCGACACCGCCGCGGCGCAGGCGAGCACAAGGCAGACAACGACTGCACGGAGACCGTTCACGAGACCCCCCAGAGCGCGAAGGTCGCACAGGCTATTGGCGTTCACCCACCCGTGAACAGTCGGCATCCGGCCGATCACGGCTCACTCTGGATGCCCGCTGTTTCGCGGGCAGGACCGGATTGTCAGTGGTGGCTGGGAGGGTGGGAGGCATGGACAGGGATGAGGAGTTGCTGCGCGGCCGGATCTACGGCCAGGACCATGACGACCCCCGGCAGGGCCCGCAGCCGGGGCGGGACTACGCCGAGCTGGTAGGCGGCCCGCTGGACGGCCTGCTGCTCGACATCACAGGATGGACCAAGGGCGAGATGGAAACCGGTGTCGCCCTGCCCACGGAGCTCGGGCACTTCGGTGCCGGCGGCCGGGCGATGTACGACCCGCGCCCCGGCGACAAGAGGCGCCGCTGGGACTGGTCCGGTGACACTCCCTGAGCCGCTGAGCCAGGCTGCTGACCAGGCCCGCCCTCGTCCGACCCGGCGTCAGAACCGCCCGCACACAACTCGTAGAGTCGCAACGGTGAACGAAGACAACACTTTTGGCACGCAGGACGCTCCCGACCGTGACCTGCCGATGCTGACCATCACCCAGTCCGCCCGTCTGCGCGCACTCGCCGCCCCGTACGCGCGGGAAGGGCGCGACTACTCCCTTCACAACCTGGCGCAGATGTGCCGTCAGGCTCCGGAGGAGCACTGGCCCGAGCTGGTCGCGGCCCACTTCGCCCGCTTGGAGGAGGGAAGCAAGGGCGGCGAGAGCCCCGCGGAGCTTCTTCGCGGGGTGCATGCGCGGCTGCTGCCCACGGATTCGCTCACGCCGGAGATCGCCGGCGCCATGAGCTACGCGCGCGTGGTGGCCGAGGGGCTCGTCTTCGCCTACGCCCTCGACATGCCCACCAGCGTGCGGATCCTCACCGACTCCGACGTGGAGCGTGCCGGGATCGAGGAGTTGGGGCAGGCGGCGTACGCGAACTTGATGCGCGTACCTGTCGAGCACGACGAAGTGCCCCTTGAGGGAGGTGCGTTGCTGCACTCCCTGTACGGCGAATCGCCCTTCATCGCGAGCAAGGCACTGTTCCTGTCCGAGGCGGTCCGGCAGGTCACCGGCGAGTCGCTCCCGGATGCCGGAGCCCTTTTCGTCGTGCCCACCCGGCACCTGCTCGCTTACCACCCGATCGTCGACGGTTCGGTGGTCGACGCGGTCAACGGCCTTGCCGCGTACGGTCTCGGGGCCCACGAGGACGGGCCGGGCGAGCTGTCACCGCGGGTCTACTGGTGGCACCAGGGCCGTCTGACGTCGATCACGGTCATCGACCACGACACCCGCTCCTTCTCCCTGCAGCCGCCGCCGGAACTGCTGGCCCGCATGAAGGGCCTGGTCCGCCTCGACCGTGCCGGACGGCTCGACACTGTCGCCGCCGCCAAGACGCCCGACGTGGCTGCCCTCACGCACGCCACGGCCGAGGCGATAACCGGCCTCGCCGAGAACCCCGCCGGTCTTGCCGAGAGCCCTGCCGGTCTCGCCGATGCCTTCGCCTCGGCTCTCACGCTCGCCCATGCCCACTGTGCCGCCGACCCCAAAGCGGCTCACATCGACACCTGGGACGCCTGGGCCGTCGCCGTACAGCTCGGCTCGGCACTGTTCGCCGGTGCGCAGGCCCAGGAGTGCCGCCTGGGTGAGGACATCGTGCGGCAGTTGCCCGCGATCCCGGCCGCGCCGCCCGCGGACGCCCGCGCCTGGCTCGATGCCTTCTACATCGCGGTCGCGTGCCGCCAGAAGGACAGGGCCGACCGGCTGTGTCAGGTGCCGCTGGAGGTGCTGCGGCAGGACGACTCCGTCGACGCGTACGTACTGCACTGGATCGACACCCTGCAGACCTACTGGTCCGAGCGCCCCATGGACGACGTCGTGGCAAAGCTGCTCGCCACCATGGAAACGTCTCATCCCGAGTCCCTGACCCACACGCCGAAGGACTTCTCGGACCTGGTCGACTACCAGCCCGTCGCTCTCTTCCACCGTCTGATCGCACGCGACCACGACGCCTTCACCAAGACCCTGGCCGAAGCTGTCGCGCACCACGGCACGTACTGGGGCGACTCGGCGGCGCCGCGCGCCCGGGTGGCGCTGGGACCGCTGGCGATGGCGAGCCTGGCGTACGACTACGGCTTCCCCGTCGCCCTGCCGCAGCCCTACCTGCCCATGTACCTGCTCAACCGCGAACGGATCGAGGAGATGCCGGCGGGCTGATGCTCCGAGCTGAGGCACCGCGCTGAGTCACGGGGGCTGAAACCCTCGTGAAACCGCGCTGAAGGCGTCCTGCCGCAACCTCTGCGGCATGACGACAACGACGACACCGTCCTCACTCGCCATCGCGGCGAACGGGCTGCGCAAGTCCTACGGCGACAAGACCGTGCTGGACGGCATCGACCTGGCGGTTCCGGCCGGCACTGTCTTCTCCCTGCTCGGCCCGAACGGCGCAGGCAAGACCACCGCCGTGAAGATCCTCTCCACGCTCATCACCGCCGACGGCGGGGACCTGCACGTCGGCGGCCATGACCTGGCCGCCGACCCGCAGGCCGTGCGTGCCGCGATCGGTGTCACCGGTCAGTTCTCCGCCGTCGACGGCCTGATCACCGGCGAGGAGAACATGCTCCTCATGGCCGACCTGCACCACGTCTCACGACGGGAAGGGCGACGGGTCGCCGCCGAACTTCTCCAGCGCTTCGATCTCACCGAGGCGGCGAAGAAGCCCGCCTCCACCTATTCGGGCGGTATGAAGCGCCGCCTGGACATCGCCATGACGCTGGTCGGCAACCCGCGGATCATCTTCCTCGACGAGCCCACTACCGGCCTCGACCCCCGCTCACGGCACAACATGTGGGGCATCATCCGCGAACTCGTCTCCGACGGGGTGACCGTCTTCCTCACTACTCAGTATCTGGAAGAGGCCGACGAACTCGCCGACCGCATCGCGGTGTTGAACGACGGCAAGATCGCCGCGGAAGGCACGGCGGAAGAACTCAAGCGGGCCATCCCCGGAGGCCACGTACGCCTCCGCTTCACCGACCCGAAGGCGTACCAGTCGGCTGCCTCAGCCCTGCGCGAGGTCACCCGCGACGACCAGGCGCTCGCACTCCAGATCCCCAGCGGCGGCACTCAGCGCGAACTGCGCTCCATCCTCGACTGGCTCGACTCGACGGGCATCGAGGCGGACGAACTGACCGTGCACACCCCCGACCTCGACGACGTCTTCTTCGCTCTCACCAGCAGCACCCAACTCCCCAACCAGCCCATGGAGTCGGTCCGATGAGCTCCCTCTCCCTCTCCCTCCCGCTCTCCCTCACCGTGCGCGACTCGTCCACGATGCTGCGCCGGAACCTCCTGCACGCCCGCCGCTATCCGTCCCTCACCCTGAACATCCTGCTGATGCCGATCGTCCTGCTGCTGCTCTTCGTCTACGTCTTCGGTGACGTGATGAGCGCGGGCATCGGCGGCGGTGGCGCGGACCGCTCGGACTACATCGCCTATCTCGTCCCCGGCATCCTGCTGATGACCATCGGCGCCACACCGACCGGGACCGCGATCTCCGTCTCCATGGACATGACCGAGGGCATCATCGCCCGCTTCCGTACGATGGCGATCCACCGCGGTTCCGTGCTCATCGGGCACGTCGTCGGCAGCGTGCTGCAGGCCATCCTCAGTGTGCTGCTCGTGGGCGCTGTCGCGGTGGCCATCGGTTTCAGGTCCACCGACGCCACGTTCCTGGAGTGGCTGGCGGCGTTCGGGCTGCTCGCGCTCGTCGCGTTCGCGTTCACCTGGATCGCGGTCGGGATAGGGATGGCCAGCCCGAATGCCGAGGCGGCAAGCAACAACGCGCTGCCGCTGATGATCCTGCCGCTCATCTCGAGCGCCTTCGTCCCGGTCGACGCGATGCCGGGCTGGTTCCAGCCGTTCGCCGAGCACCAGCCCTTCACTCCCGCCATCGAGACCCTGCGCGGGCTCCTGCTCGGCAGCGAGATCGGCGACAACGGGTGGGTCACGATCATCTGGTGCCTGGGGTTGGCCGTGCTCGGCTACCGCTGGTCCACGTCGCTGTTCAACCGCGACCCGAAGTAAGCGCGCGCCGCGTCAAGTAAGCGCGCGAACCGCCTCCCACAGCTGATCCCGCTTCAGGGCGGCGTACTGCGACACCGCGTCGGCGTACGCCGCCCGGTCGGCGTTCTCGGCCGCCTGCCGGGCGCGGTCCTCCGCCATCGTCGGCTGGAACTCGCGCAGCACACGCAGCCGTTCGGCCAGCGCGATCATCCGTACGGCGGAAGCATCGCCGGACGTGAGCGCGGCCATGCCGAGCGCGTGCAGCACCGTCCCGAACACCGGCAGCTCCATGGGCGAGCGGGGCGGGCCGGCGAGCAGCGTCCGCAGCCGCTGCCGCAGCCGGTCGACCTGTACCGCGACCAGGTCGAGACGGTCGGCGTGCGCGTGCGCCGTCACCGCGGCGGACTGGATCTGGAGCGCCCACGGGTCGAGCCACGGGTCGCCGCCGTGCAGCGAGCCCGCCTCTGGCATCCGCTCCACGGCGCCGCGCCACAGGCCGAGCCCGGTCTCCGTACGACCGCGGGCAAGGGCGATCTCCGCGCGGCTGCCGAGGTCGGGGCTGTAGAAGGCGTTCTCCTGCGGGGTGTTGACCCCCTCGGTCTGCCGCAGCCAGTACTCGGCCTCGTCGGGGTCGCCGCGCTGCATGCAGGCGAGGACGAGGGCCGAGCGGATACCGATGTAGTCGAGTTCGTCACCGATATGCGGCAGCGCCTTCAGCGCTGCCCTGAGGTGTTCGTAGGCGGTATCGCCCCGCCCCACCCGCAACGACAGTTCACTCAGCCGTGAATGGCCCATGAGGTGCAGGGACGGATTGTCTACGTGAGCCAGCGCGGTGATCATCCGGTGAGCCGATGCGAGCGCCCTGTCGATGTCGTGCTCGTACTCCCATACGTAGGTGGCCACGCACTCGGCGATACCCGCGACCAGAGGCTGCTCGCTGGCGCAGAGCGCGTGCAGCACGGCGTAGTCGGGAGGGCGCATCTCGGGGAGCGCGCTCAGGACTGCCGCGGTGGCGCGCGGCAGCGTGTCCGGCGGAGCCGCGGGCAGCCGGCGGAGGGTGACGAGCTGGCGTACGCCGTGCGGGCCGTAGTTCATGAACAGGCCCGCCGCGCACAACACCGCCGCGGCGCGGGCGACTTCGACGTACTCGGGCCCGGGGTAGTAGTGCGAGAGCGGCGGGCCGGTGTCCGCGGCGAGGGTGGCGAGGCGGGGGTAGTTGGAGTCGGTGGACCACAGAGCGGCGAGGACGGCGGTGAGCGCGGCGATCGTGGGGCCGTCCGTACGGGCCAGGGCGTGCCGCAGGGCCGGTACGAGATTGTCCTGCTCGGCCCTGATCCGCTCCCGGGTGGCGACGGGGCCGCTCCCGCCGGGGTGAAGCAGAGAGCTCGGGGAAGCGTCCTCCCGGCCGAAGAGCATGTCGTGGTGGGCGAGCCCGAAGTCTCGTGCCCAGGCGAGGAATTGGCCCACGGCCGCGTCTTGCTCCCCGGCCTCCGCTCGGTGGGCCGCGCTGAACTCCCGTACGGCCTCCAACATCCGGAAGCGCACGCCGGCCGGGGTGTCGACGACGGTGAGCAGCGACTGACCGGTCAACTGATCGAGGAGCGACAGCGCATCGTCACCGAGCACGTGCTCCGCCGCCTCCCCGGAGAAGCCTCCAGGGAAGACCGACAGCGTGCGCAGCGCCGCCCTTGCGTCCTGTGCCAGCAGGTTCCAGCTCCACTCCACGACCGCGTGCAGTGTGCGGTGGCGCTCCGGCACGTCCCGCGCCCCGCCGCGCAGCAGCGCGAACCGGTCGCCGAGCCGGCGGGCGATCTCCGGCACCGACAGCACCCGCACCCGCGCCGCCGCCAGCTCCACGGCGAGCGGCAGGCCGTCGAGGTGGCGGCAGAGGTCGGCCACCGCGTGCGGCGGCAGCTCCACGCCGGTCCTCGCGGCCCGGGCCCGCTGCGTGAACAGCTCGACCGAGGTGGCGAGACCGAGCTCCGGCAGCGCGTACACCGCCTCTGACGTGAGGTCCAGCGGGGCCCGGCTGGTGGCGAGCACCCGCAGCTCCTTCGAGGACGCGACCAGGGCCTGTACGAGGCCGGCGGCGCCCCCGATGACCTGCTCGCAGTTGTCGAGCACCAGCAGAGCGGGCCCGGAGCCGAGCACGCCGAGGATGCCTGACACCGGGTCGGCCGCGGCGTGGCCGCTCACGACGCCGTGCCGCCCCTCGCCCGCACCGAGCGCGGCGGCCACCTCCGTGGCCACGTCCGCGTCCGCGGTGACAGCGGCGAGCGGCACGAAGTACACCACGCGCTGCTCGGCCCGGCGGCTGACGGCGTGCGCGAGCCGGGTCTTGCCGAGGCCGCCGGGCCCGACGACGGTGACGGCACGGGAGCCGCGCAACAGCCGCTCCACCGCCGCGATGTCCGCATCGCGGCCCAGGAGTGGATTGGGCTCGTGCGGAACCCCGTGCCGGACCATCGGGGCCTCGCCGCGCAGCAACTCCTGCTGCACGGCCTTGAGTCCGGCGCCGGGATCCGTGCCGAGCGCCTCGCGCAGCTCGCGGCGGTACGCCTCGTACCGTGTCAGCGCGGCGGACGGGCCCGCCGTCGCCGCCTCGCCACGCAGCAGCTCGGCGAGTACTTCCTCGTCGCGCGGATGCTCAGCGGCGGCCACGGCCAGCGGCCCTGCCGCCTCCGCATGCCGTCCGAGGCGGGCGAGTGCGAGCGCTTGTGCGCGTACGAGAGTGCCGCGGACGGGGGCACGCTCGGCACGCAACGCGGAGACGGGGCCGTCGACATCGTCCACCCCGCCAGGGACGCCTTCCCAGAGCGCGAGCCCGGCCTCGGCTGCGGCCAGCGCGCCCGCGTGGTCCCCGGCCCTGGCCCGCTCCGCACTCGCGGCGGCGTGCAGCAGCACCGCGGAGCTGTCGACCTGACCCTCGCCGAGGGTGAGCCGGTACCCCGTCGGTGTGCTCGCGATGACGTCGGCACCCAACTGCGCCCGCGCCCTGGACACGAGCACCTGAAGCGCCTTTCCCGGCCGCTCCGGCAACGCGTCCGGCCACAGCCCCGCCACCAGCCGCTCGGTGCCGCAGCCCGCGCGCAGGTCGCCCGCGAGCAGCGCGAGGAGCCCGCGGAGCCGGGGTGCGGTGACCTCCTGCCCGCGATGGGCGACACGCGGCAGCAGGGTCAGTTCGGTGGTCACCCGAGCACATTAGCCAAGGCGGCGGAACTGTACGGCGCTCGGAGGTGTACCGCCTGACGGTGCGCGGCCGATCAGCAGTTCCGCTGCCGTCGTCGCCCCGTCGGTGCGGAAGGTGTCGGCCACTGCCCTTGCTCGTTCGTGGGTGTCGTCAGCCAGGGCTGTCTTGAGCGCGGCGGACAGGGATTCGACGGTCGGGGTGGGGCCGTCGTGTGCCGCGCCGATGCCCAACTCGGCCACGCGGGCGGCCCAGTACGGCTGGTCCGCGCCCTGGGGCACCACCACTTGGGGTGTGCCGGCGCGGGTGGCGGTCGTCGTGGTGCCCGCGCCGCCGTGGTGCACGACGGCGGCCACTCGGCGGAACAGGGCCTGGTGGTTGGCCTCGCCGACGGCGAAGCAGTCGTCCTGGTCGTCGATCAGGGCCAGGTCGGCCCAGCCGCGGGAGAGGAGAACGCGGCGCCCGTGCGCGCGGACCGCCTCGACGGCCACCCGGGCGACGTCGGCCGGGGCGCCTATGGGCGTGCTGCCGAAGCCCACGTACACGGGTGGTTCGCCGGCGTCCAGGAACGCCACCAGCTCGGCGGGGAGCGGCCGTTCGTCGGGCGTGATCCACACGCCGGTCTGCACCACGGCGAGGTCCGGCGTCGCCTGCCACGGGGCCAGGGTCGGATCCGTGGCCAGCCATGGTTGGCCGGTGAAGGCGTAGTCGCGGACGTTGTCGACCGGGGGCAGGCCGAAGGACGCCCGCTGGGTGTTGAGCATGTCGCCGAACATCGAGTTCGCGATCCGCGCGTCCTGGTCCCACAACACGCGGTTGTCGGTCACATCCGGCGGCAACGGCCGCCCCCGCCGCGCGGGCGGGCGGCGGTACGGCGAGGGCAGGCTGACCGGCTGGTGGCTCGCGTGTATGTAGCGGATGCCCAGCTTCTCGGCCACCGACCGGGCTCCGGCCGTCGCGGGCAGGGGGCCGGTCGCCACCAGCGCGTCACACCCCTCGGCCGCCGCGGCGACCGTGCCGAACTGCGCGGCCATCAACTCCGCCGCACGCTCAGCCAGGCCCACCGCCGAACCCGGCGTCACCGTGGTCACCAGCGGGCGCACCGGCCTGCCGGTCGGCACCATCTCCACGCCGACCTCGGCCAGTCGCTTGGCGAACTCCTCGTCCGGCGGCGCGCACACCCGTGCCTCCGCTCCGAGTTCCCGCAACCGGACCGCGAGCCCCACCATCGGTTCGACACTCCCGCGCGACCCGTACGCCGACAACAACACACGCATGCCGTGATTCTCATTTCTGCAGGTCCCTGGAGCTAGCTCCGTGGGACGTCCTTGAGGAACATGAGCCCGTCGATCCCCGTCAGGTGAGCCGGGTCGAGCGGGGCGTAGCCGAACCATGGTGATACACGGGGCGCGGGCGGTGTGTTGCCGAGGGCCGCGGCCAGCTGCCCGGCGTCGATGACGTAGCGGTCCTCCGGGAGCTCGTACAGGAGTCCTTCGAGGGTGTCCGGTTGTGGGGTGTCCACCCCCTGGTGGCGGATCGTGCCGAGGGCCGTGGCCAGGAAGGCATACTCCTCGCCCAGGCGGGCGCTGACGAGGGCGCCGGCGCTCCACCACTCAAGGAGCGGGTGGTCCCACATGCGCATCGAGCTCTTGTCGCGTTGGAGATGGCTGTTGTGGGCGTGGACGAGTGTCGGGCCCCGCTCGGCGAGGGCGAGGAGGTTGTGGGCCATCATGTGATCCCGCTGGCCCAGAAGGCGGGTCATCCGGCTCGGCGAGGCATCGGCCATCCAGTGGTGGTATCGCAGCAGGCCGGTGGCGGTGCGCCCGCACAGGCGCGCTCGGTCGAAGGCGTCCCGTGAGGTCGCCGTGATCAGGTGCGGTGTCTGCATGTCGAGCAGGGCCACGAGGTCGTCGGCGAGCAGCCGTAGTTGTTCCGCCTCGGTCGACTGCCCCACGGACTGGGCCGGGTCCATCATCGCGGCGGGATTGGTCCATGGGTCGTCGGCGCCGAGCAGGTCGTCGAGGGCTTCGGCGGTGCAGGGAAGTAGATCCGCGTCCGCTACCCCGGCCGAGAGGTAGCTGTGGAGTGCGGTGAGGGCCTGGCGGGGGCTCGCGGCGTGGGTGATCTCCAGGGGGCCGTCGAAACCGGCGAAGCGGACGTGGTCGGACGAGGGCCGGCCGTCGTTGAACGTCCTTATCCAGCGCACCAGTTCGCGGTTGGCCGCGGAGGCGCCGCCCCAGTCGTGGCTGAAGCCGTGCTTCATGACCTCGTCGAGGGTGGTGCCTGTGTCCGCGCCCGACGTGACGTAGTCGTCCACGACCAGGCCCATCATGCAGTCGCTCTCGATCGCGATCGTCCGGTAACCCTCCTGCTCGATGAGCTGCTGGAAGAGCTCGTTGCGCAGGTCGAGCAGAGGGTCCTCGCCGTGGGTGGGCTCGCCCAGGGCGAGCAGCTGTGGACGGGCCTGGAGGAGATTCATGACGGTGGTCGCCTCGACGGCATGGACGGTGTCCTTGATGTCAGTAGCCATGCCTTAAACGCTATCGTTGAACTCTCGATTGAAACTTTGCTGCCGTACGGGTCGGGTCACGGATGGGATCATGGGGCGAAACCTTCAAAGCGGGGATCGGCTCAGGCCGGTCGACCTGGCGCGCGGGCACGGTCTGTCCACGCAGGCGATCAGGAACTACGAGGAGGCCGGCATCCTCCCGGCCGCTGATCGCACGTCGCACGGCTACCGCATCTACACCTCGCGGCACGCGCGGGCCCTGCGCGCGTTCCTTGCCCTGGTGCCCGGCCATGGCCACCAGACGGCCACGTCGATCATGCGGGAAGTGAACCGGGGCGCGGCCGGTGAGGCGTTCCGCCTCATCGACGAGAGTCATGTCCAGCTCCTGGAGGACCGGCGAACCCTCCAGGCCGTGGAGAGGGCGCTCCGAGACCTGGGGTCCGCGCCGGTGTCCGGGGGTGGGTCTTGGGCTGGACCGGGGGCTGAACCAGCGGCTGGGGTCGGGCCCGCGTCTGAGGGCATGTTCGTCGGGGCGCTGGCCGGGAAGCTCGGGATCCGGCCGGCGACCCTGCGCAAATGGGAGACGGCCGGCCTTGTCCACCCGCGTCGGGACCCGCGTACCGGCTACCGCGTCTACGACGAGGCCGACGTACGGGATGCCCGTATGGTGCACCAACTCAGGCGGGGCGGCTACCTGTTGGAGCAGATCGCCCCGCTGATCGCCCAGGTGCGGGCGGCGGGCGGCCTTGAGCCTCTGGAAGCCACGTTGAGCGACTGGCGCGGCCGGCTGTCCACCCGCGGGCGAGCCATGCTGACCGGCGCCGCCGAGCTGGAGACGTACCTGAGCCAACCCCGGTGAGAGGGGTCAATTAGGCCCTGACCTGGGCCTGGGGGTGTCGGGCAGCAATCGGGCAGCTGTCGGGAGCCGTGGGGCCGCTGTCGGTGGCTTGTCGGTGGCCTGTCGGCGGGGTCCGGCACCTTTCGAGGAACGGCCGCCGGAGATCACTCGGCCGGCCCCGACCCCGAGGAGCCCTCATGCGTACCCCCGTCACGATCATCGGCGCCGGACTCGGCGGACTCACGCTGGCCCGCGTCCTGCACCTCCACGGAATCCCGGTCACCGTCTACGAGGCGGAGTCCTCCCCGGCTGCGCGTTCGCAGGGCGGCATGCTCGACATCCACGACTACAACGGACAACTCGCCCTCGAAGCAGCCGACTTGATGGACGAGTTCCGTGGCCTGATTCTGGAGGGCCGCCAGGCGATGCGGGTCCTCGACCCGGACGGGACCGTCCTGCACGAGATGGCCGACGACGGCACGGGCGGACGCCCCGAGGTGCAGCGCGGCGAACTGCGGCAGGTGCTGCTCGACTCGCTCCCGGCCGGCACCGTCCGGTGGGGCCACAAGGTCAGCAGCACCCGCAGCCTCGGCGAAGGCAGTCACGAGGTGACGTTCGCCGACGGCAGCACCGTCATCAGCAGCCTGCTGGTCGGCGCGGACGGCGCCTGGTCACGGGTGCGGCCGCTGCTCTCCTGCGCCACACCCGAGTACACCGGCAAGTCGGTCGTCGACACTTACCTGTTCGAAGCCGACACCCGGCACCCCGCCGCCGCGAAAACGGTCGGTGGCGGGTCGATGATCGCGTGCACGCCGGGCAGGGAGATCTTCGCTCACCGGGAAAGGGGCGACACTCTGCACGCCTACGTGGGACTGTCCGAGCCACAGGACTGGTTCGCCGCCATCGACTTCACCGACGCTTCCGCTGCCGCCTCTCGAATCGCTGAGGAGTTCACCGGCTGGGCGCCGGAGCTCACCGCGCTGATCACCGACGGAGACATCCCGCCGGTCCTGCGCCCCCTCTACGCCCTGCCCACCGAGCACCGGTGGGACCGCGTGCCCGGCGTGACCCTGCTCGGCGACGCAGCCCACCTCTCGGCCCCGAACGGCGAAGGCGCCAACCTCGCCATGTACGACGGCGCCGAACTCGGCAAGGCCATCGCCGCTCACCCCGACGACATCGAGACGGCGCTCGCCGAGTACGAACAGGCCATGTTCCCCCGCAGCGCCGCTGCCGCCACCTCACCGATCGCTCCGGGTAAATAGCGTTCGATGCAGGTAGAAAGGTGGCACGCGTTGATGAGGCGTCGATGAGTCGATGAGAGGAGACGGTGTGGCGTCGGACGACAAGGACGGGGAGCGTTTGCTGGACGGGCTGTCGGTGGATGAGGCCCGGCCGGAGCGCCCGGTGCTGCTCGACGCTGAGGGAGAGCCGCTGCGGACCTGGCAGGAGAACTATCCCTACTCGGAGAAGCTGAAGCGCAAGGAGTACGAGCGCCAGAAGCGGATCCTGCAGATCGAGCTGCTGAAGCTGCAGAGATCGGTACGCGAACAGGGCCAGCGCATCGTGGTCGTGTGCGAGGGACGTGACGCGGCGGGCAAGGGCGGCACGATCAAACGCTTCACCGAGCGCCTCAACCCCCGCGGTGCCCGCATCGTGGCGCTGGACAAGCCCACTGAACGGGAAGCGGGCCAGTGGTACTTCCAGCGTTACGTCGCGGAGCTGCCGTCCGCGGGCGAGATCGTCTTCTTTGACCGCTCCTGGTACAACCGAGCCGGCGTCGAGCCCGTCATGGGTTTCTGCACCCCACGCCAGCACGAGGAATTTCTTCAGCAGGCACCGCTGTTCGAGAAGATGATCACCGATGACGGCATCGTGCTGGTCAAGTTCTGGTTCTCCGTCTCCAGGGCGGAGCAACGCACACGTTTTGCCATCCGCCAGGTGGATCCCGTACGCCAGTGGAAGCTCTCACCCACGGATCTCGCGTCGCTGGATCTCTGGGACGCCTACACCCGCGCCAAGGTGGACATGTTCCGTGCCACGGACACCGTCCACGCGCCGTGGTCGGTGATCAAGTTCAACGACAAGCGCCGCGGCCGCCTCGAAGCGATCCGGCACCTGCTGCTGCGTGTCGACTACGCGTCGATGGACAAGGACGCGGTGGGGGAGGCGGACCCGCTCATCATCGGCCCGGCCGACACACTGCTGGAAGCGGACGAGGATCCGACGGACCTGTCACCAAGCCGGCTCGCCGAGGGTGAGCAGGGTCCTGGTCAGCACCCGTGAAAGCCACCGCTCAGCGGCGAAACCCGGCGTCTGCGCCCATGCCGAGCCTCCTCGCCGTTTTCGCCCACCCGGACGACGAGTCCCTGTCGGCGGGCGGAGCGCTCGCCCGCCACGCAACCACGGGCGCCCGCACGGCAGTTGTCACGGCGACCTGGGCCGCGGACACGAAACGCGCCACCGAACTGACCCACGCCCTCCAGATCTTGGGCGCCGGGCAACCACGGATGCGCTCGCCTGTCAGGCGGCGGGACTTGAGCGCCTCTACCCGGAGGCCGGTGCCCCCTGGCAGCCGAGCGCGATGTACTCGGCCACGCACCCGCACTCGGCCGTACGGGCGTGGGGCGGACATCTGGCCGCAACAGGCAAGGCCATGCGCAGCGTTCCGGACGAGTGGGTGACCGCCACCGTCGATGTCGGGCCCTGGCTGGAGCAGAAGGTCGCCGCGGTGCTGGCTCACCGCACCGAGGTGGAGCGAGGGGCCGCCCCGGGGCTGATCGCAGGCCTACCGTCATCAGAACGGGAACAACCGCTCGCCACCGAGTGGTACATCCGCCACGAACCGGCCTCCATCAGGGCGGCACAGGCAGCACAGCCAGCACAGACGGAGCTGACGGTCTGAGCGTCACAGGGCAGCTGCTGCGACGGCCGATCGGCCAATGGCGCGATACGGCCCGGCGCAGCCGTCGCGCGCCGGGTCGCATCGCGTACCGCGATGACGAGACGTGGGACGTCAGTGCGTCGCGAGGCCTGCGAGCAGCTGGGCGGCGGGCTTCGGGTGGACGAGCCAGCGCAGGTGGCTTCCCTCGAGGGTGCCGACATCGAAGGGGTTGTCGGGGGTGAGGGTGTTGCCCTCACGGATCAGGCGGTCCTGCATGGCGAGCGGGATGCTGGTGTCGTCGGTCAGGCGCACATAGGTCTTGGGGATGCGCCCCCACGTCGCGGCCTGAGTCCGGTCGGCGGACGTGCCGACATCAAGGTTCTCGTCGGGCTGGAACGTGTTCAGGAACGTCAGGAACTCGTCGTCGGTGAGGTCGGCGGCGAAGGCTTGCTTGAGCGCGGCCAGCGTACCGGCGTCGGCGGTGCGGAAGTTGACCCGCAGCAGGCCCAGCTCGGCCGGGTTCCCGACGAGCGCCGGAGCGAAGGCACCCGGGTCGACGCCCGCCATCTCAGGCTGGGCGTAGTAGTCGTTGACATCCAGGTCGACGGGGCACCATGCGGAGACATAGGCGATCCGGTCGACGAGGTCGGGCCGGGCATTGCCGACCGCGGTGATCGTGATGCCACCTCTGCTGTGGCCGACAAGGATCGTCGGCCCGTTCTGTTTCGCTCTCTCGAGGACCTCGATCACACGGGCGGCATTGTCGGCGAGGGTGACCCCCTTGATGCTTCCCGGTACTCCCGCGAGCACGTCGAGATCCTGCGGCGCCTGGTACGGCGCGGCGTAGGTCGCCTCGAACCCGTGCCCCGGCAGGTCGACCGCGACCGAGCGGTGCCCGAGGAGGCCGAGCTCGGCCTGCAGCGGCGCGAACGAGAAGGAGTTGGCGAAGGCGCCATGAACAAATACGTATGTCGGCTGATTTTGCATGCCAGTAGCCTCCAACGAAATGATCTTCGGAACAAGCACGATTTGGATAACCCTGTCTGTCCCAAGGCCCGGCCCGCGGTATGACCTTGACCCGCAGTCGGCACGGATGACGTGGCGGAATCCGCCACGTGCTCACGGGGCCCCTGCGCGGACGCCGTCGTGCATAGCATGGCCTCATGACCGTAGATCTGTTCGCGGGCATTCCTGTCCGCGACTACGCCACGGCGGTGGCCTGGTACCAGCGACTGCTCGGTGGGCCGCCGTCCTTCCTGCCCAATGAGACCGAGGCGGTGTGGGAGCTCGCCGAGCACCGGTACATGTTCATCGAGGTGCGGCCCGATCATGCCGGGCACGCCCTGCACACCGTATTCGTCGAGGATTTCGACGACCGCGTGTCCCGGATCGCCGAGAGGGGTCTGAAACCCGACACGCGTGAGACCTACGCCAACGGCGTCCGCAAGGCCACCTTCCGTGACCCGGACGGCAACGAGATCGGATTCGGCGGAAGCCCGAGGGACTGACCGGGACTGGCCCCCCCGCCGGGCAGGGCGCGCAGACCGTTCAGCTCTGCGGGCCGTTCAGCCCTGTGGACTCTCCGCAGACGCCTTGGCTTCCTCAGTGTCCTCAGTGTCCTCAGCGTCCTTGGCGCAGAGGTACGGACGCGCGAGGAACAAGGCGGTGCCGGTCAGGACGATGCCGAAGTAGACCGGCGCGAGGTGGATGAAGTCCGTGTAGTGGATCGTGCCGTGCACCGCCACGGCAGGCAGGAAGCCGGCGGCGGCCGCTGTGGCCAGGGACCAGAACACCCACGCCTCACCGCGCCGCCAGCCCCACGCGCTGAGCAGCACGATCGCGACCGCGGCGGACATCAGGGCGCCGCCGAACCCCGCGCGGTCGTGGGCGAGGAACGGCACGAGCCGCGGATTCACGGCTTCCAGTGTGTGCGTGTCGGTGCCGAGGAAGGTCAGGTCGGTCGGCACGAAGACATCGGTCAGACCGACCACCGAGATCACCGCCCCGCCCACGAAAAGCCCCGCGCCCGTGAGAATCATCAGCAACTGGCCGACCAGAGCCCGCCGGCGCCCCGGCTCCGGTCCCTCGGGCGCCAGGCGCCACCGTGCCGCGTGCGGGGCACGCCGGACCGCGGCGACGAACATCGGGAACAGCACGAGGGCCGTGGCCGTGTGCAGAGGTTCCACGAAGCCGGTGGCCAGGAAGTAGAACAAGGTGGGGAAGCCGATCGCCCCCGAGAGCAGATACACCTCGCGGGCCCAGGGCCACCCGCGTCTGATCCCGCCCACGGCGAGGCCGGTGTAGAGAGCGCCGATGGCCACCATCGTGCCGGCCATGGTGATCCGATCGTGCTGGAGGAAGTGCACGAGGTGGTGATTGGCGGCGTGCAGTTCGTGCAGCGTCATGCCGAGGTAGTCGCGGTCGTACCAGAGCAGCACCGGTCCGAGCGTGATCGCGGCGGCGCCGAGTCCGGCGCCCGTCATGCCGAGCCCGACCAGCAGCGCCCAGCACCAGGCGGGCCAGCGGCGGGGGTCGCGGCCGACGTCGCGCAGCACCGGAGTGGGCGCGGTGGGCGTGGCGGCCTCGGTGACCCGCGCGAACCAGCCGGGTCCGGCGGCCACGAGCACGGCGGGGCGGGCGAGTACGACGGTGCCCGGCTCATCGAGCGCGCTCGCCGCGGCGGACACCGACGGGTCGCACACGTGGATGACGTGCGGGTCGTCGCCGCTGGTGAATCCGTCGACATGAGGTTCGAGGGCGGCTTCGACCTCCGGGTCGCCGGTACGGACGACCACCGGGATCGATCGGCCGGCGGCGGCTTCGCGCACGGTCCGCACGTCAGCCGCCGAGACGGGCGCCACCTCGACGACACCGGCCCCCAGCGGCGACATGGCGCGGACCGTGTCGCGGGCGAGGGAGGGCGGGACGGATATGCCGAGGCGGACGGTCACGGGCACACCGGCGATCTCGCCGGCGAGCCGCTTCGGCGGATGGCGGTGGCCGAACCCCCGGGCGATCAAGCGCGCGCCGCCGGGGCGGGAGCCGATCGAGGCCAGCAGCCGCAGAGCGCTCCGCTGTGAACGGCGCAGGCCCAGAACGGCAGCGGCCGCGCCCCGCAGCGGCTGATAAGTCCAGTCCGGCATCAGTGACCCTCGTTCTCCGCCGCGGTCACCCGGCCACCGGGCGCGGTCCAGTCGAGTACCGGCGTCATGGAACGCAGCGTCGCCCGCGTCGGCATCAGGCGAGCCGCCGTGTCACGCAGCAGCACGGCGGGCGCCCACGCCAGCTGGCCGAGTGCACCGAGCCGGGCGGAGCGGCGCGCGATGGCCTGGGTCCGGGGGCGGCGCAGCAGGTCGTACGAGCGGAGCGCGGCGGCCACGTCCGCGGTGCCGTCGAGGCAGTGAGCCAGGGTGACCGCGTCCTCCAGGGCCTGGCACGCGCCCTGGCCCAGGTTCGGGGTCATGGCATGGGCCGCGTCGCCAAGGAGCGCGACCCGGCCGTGGACGAAGGAGGGCAGGGGCGGCAGGCCGTACAGGTCGTGCCGGAGCACCGCGTCCGCGGGGACGGCGGCCAGGAGGGCGGGGACGGGGTCGGGCCAGGCCCCGAACCGGCGCAGCAGTTCGTCATGTTCCGAGGTTCCGGAAGCCACCCCGGCCCCGGCGGGCAGCGAAGCGGTCGCGAAGCAGTACATCCGCCCGCCCGGCAACGCCGTGTAGCCGAACCTCTCCCCGCGCCCCCAGATCGCCGCGCCTTCGGAAGGCGGTGTGGCCAGGGGGTCGGTGACCATGCGCCAGGCGGAGTATCCGGCGTACCGGGGGCCGGCCGCATCGGGCCAGAGCGCGCCGCGGACCGCACTGCGCAGCCCGTCGGCGCCGATCACGAGGTCGGGCCGGGACTCGCCGCCGGAGTGCTCGACGACCGGGCCGTGGTCGTCGTCGCGGACCGTCGACACCTCGCTGCCCGGCCGCAGACTGTCGGCGGGCAGCGCCTCGGTGAGCGCCCGCAGCAAGTCCGCGCGGTGCAGGACCACCAGGGGCTGACCGAAGCGCCGGGCCAACTCCCCGTTGTCCGTACGGGAAAGCCAGCGGCCCCGCCGGTCGCGTACGCCACCGGCGGCTTCGACGGCGCCGAGTTCCCGCACGGTGCCGGCCAGGCCGAGCACGTCGAGCGCGCGGAGCGCGTTCGGCCACAGGGAGATGCCGGCGCCGATCTCGGTGAACTCGGGGGCCCGTTCGAGCACTTCGACGCGCCAGCCCCGGCGGTGCAGGGCGATGGCCGCCGTGAGGCCGCCGATCCCGCCGCCGACGATGGTCGCGGCGCGCTGCGGCATGGTTCCTCGCTCTGGGGTCGGGGGGCGCCACTCCCGGTCAAGTGGCGCTCGATCCGGTGCCCGAGCGGCATGTGACCTACACGAGTCCGGCCGGGCAGCGCCTCATAGCAGCATGTCGACAGAGACCTGTCAACGCGATGACGACCGGCCTGACCAGCCCTCACGGCCCCGCGACCCATACCCTTTGCGGAATGGGCATCGGAATCGAAGTGCTGATCGTCGACTGGGACCGGGTCGAGGCGGCGCCGGCGAGCGGACGGCGTGAACTGCTGGACGAGGCCGCGTTCGGGGACGAGGGCGACCTCGACGAGGAGGGGTGGATCTGGCCCGCGGCGGCGGACGCCGACTGGTACGGCAGGTACGCCTTCCGCCGCACCCTCGGCTCGTACAAACCTCACTTCTGGGCGGGCGAGCGCTGGGAGCACCTCAGGGACTTCGCCGAGCCGGACCTGCGTACTGCCCTGGACCGATTTGCGTCCGCGCTCTTCTGGGAGGGCCTGGAGTACATGGCCGGGGATGCGGCGGCCGGGAGTCTTCCCGAGCGGGATAGCCCATGGGACGTCCCGCTGCTGATGTGGCGGCCACCGCAGGACATCGCGGCGATCAGGAGCTTCTGGGAGCAGGCGGCCCCGTCCCTGGACACCCTGCGAGAACCGTTCGCACAGCACGCCGCGGCACCGACGGGCTGGATAGGCGACTTCGACTCATTCGCCGAGTTCCTCAGAGGGTGGAGCGAGGTGGTCGTGGAGGCCGACCGGCGCGCCTGGGGCATCGTCGGGCTTCGCTGCTGACTCAAGGGGCGGCGACGCGGTGCGGGGGCGATGGGCCCGAATGTCGACAGGGCGCCCGTCGGGGTCGCGAGCTGTCATCGTCCACTGCGTGGGCAGTGTCACGATCTCCCCGACCGGCCACCCGGCACCCAGGATGTCCTCGCGAACCGCACACAGTTGCGCGTACGTTCCGACGCGCAGACCCCATCCCGCCTGGCTCAGGGGGTCGAGATCCGTCGCCGGGGGAGTGGCGGTCTCGACGATCATCAGGTGGTCGTCCCCACCGACATCGAGGACTGCGATCCGAGGATCAGAAGAGGTGGCGGCGCGCTCGAACGCGAACGCCGCTCCGAGCAACCCCGTGTAGAACTCCACGAGTTGGTCGAGGTCGGTCGTGGACAGCGTCAGATGGTTGATTCCAAGGAGAACCGGCATGATCGGCCAACTCTAGCGCCGCTGCTGGACGCGGCCCCGATCGAGGGTGAGGATCTGGTCGGCGGTCGTGAGGTCCGCGGTGTCGTGGGTGATCAGGAGAGTCGTGCGGCCTTGGGTGGCCTGGAGGATGTCGGTGAGCACGGCCTTGGCGGTCTCGGGGTCAAGACCTTCGGTGGGTTCGTCAAGGACGAGGACGGGCGGGTCGGCGAGCAGGGCTCGGGCCAGGAGAAGGCGCTGACGTTGGCCGCCGGACATGGCGGAACCGTTCTCACCGAGGCGGGTGTCCCACCGGGCCGGGAGGGACTCGATCCAGTCCAGGAGTTGGGCTCTGCGGGCTGCTTCGCGCAGGTCGGCCTCCGTTGCCTCGGGGCGGGCCAGGAGGAGGTTGGCGCGGATGGTGGTGCGGAAGACGTGGGCGTCCTGAGTCATGCCGGTGATCGCGCGGCGTGCGTCGGTGCCCGCGCAGGCGCGTAGTTCGCGTCCGCCGATACGGATGCTTCCGGCCTCGTAGGGCACGAACCGCATGAGCGCGGCGATCAGCGTCGACTTGCCGGAGCCGCTGGCGCCCAGGAGCACGGTCAGGCGGCCGGGCCGCAGGCGCAGGCTCACTCCGTCCAGGGCCAAAGGGCCGTCGGGGAGGTGGCGTACGCGCAAGCCGGTGATGTCCACGCCGATGGGTGTGTCGGTGGCAAGTGGGGCCGGGGCGGTCGGCTCGGTGACGGGTGGTGGAGTGTCGAAGAGGTCGGCCAACCTGCCTGCGCCGACCCGCACTTCGGCGAGGTGATGTGCGGCAGTGGGTAACAGCGTCAGGGCCTCGAAGGACACCAGCGCGAGGACCGCGAGGACGGTGAGGTGTACGGCGGGCAGTTCCCCCACCGCATGGGCGTGCAGCGCGAGCCAGGTCACGCCGGCTGTCGCCGTGGCCTGGAGGAGGAGGACCGTGGTGGAGGCGATCGAAGTGGTCCAGGCGGCCCGGCGCTCCAGCGCGGCGATCCGGGCGGAGGCGCGGCAGGTCCGTCCGTGGGCCCGGCCCCGGGCCCCGTTCGCGGCGAGGTCCGCCGCACCCTGCGTCAAGTCCAAGGTGAGTGCGGCGAGTTCGGAACGGGCTGCCTTCCCCGCGCGGCTCGTACGCCGGGACAGCGTGAGCACCATGGTGGGTACGAGGAGTCCCGCCACGGCCAGCAGCAGCCCCAGCAGAACGCCTGCCTGGGGCAGCAGCGCCATGGCCAGGCTGGTGGCGGTGACGGCGACTGTGCAGGCGGCCGCTGCCGGGATGAACACGCGCAGCAGGAGGTTCTGCGCGGCGTCCACGTCGTCGACGAGGCGGGTGAGCAAGTCGCCGCTGCGGAAGGCGGGGATGCCGGTGGGAGCGAGGGGCACGAGGGCCTCGTACACCTGGGTGCGGAAGCCCGCGACGGCCCGCAGCACACCGTCGTGACCCAGAAGCCGGTCGATGTAGCGCAGCGCTCCGCGCCCCAGAGCCAGGGCACGCACGGCGACGATCGCCAGGCTCACCGAGGCGAGCGGGGGCTGTTCGGCGGCGCGGGTGATCAGCCAGGCGGCCGTGGCCATCAGCGCGGCGGCCGCCAGCTCGCTGCCGGCTGAGGCGAGCGCGGCGGGCAGCAACCGGCGCCAGTACGGCAGGAGATGGCGCAGGAGACGGGGGGTGGGGCGGGGAGTTCGTGCCGGAGTGAGTGCGGCGTCGCGGCCGTGGAGGGTCATGGGGCCAGAGGCCCTTCTGCGAGGGCGAGTTGGGCCGGGTGGGCGCCTTGGGTTGGAGGGGCGCCTTGGGCTGGCGTGAGGCTGCCTGCTTCTACGGTGATGATCCGGTCCGCGTGAGGCAGCAGGCTCGTGCGGTGGGCGACCACGATCGAGGTCTTGCCGCGCATGAGGCGGACGGTTGCGCGGGTGACGGTGGCCTCGCTCTCGGGGTCGAGGTGGGCGGTCGGTTCGTCCAGGAGCAGCACGGGGGCGTCCTTGAGGAAGGCGCGGGCCAGGGCGATCCGTTGGCGCTGGCCCGCGGAGAGCCCGGCGCCGTGCTCGCCGAGTGTTGTGTCGTACGCCTGGGGCAGTTCCTCGATGAAGTGGTCGGCGTAGGCGGCGCGCGCGGCTCGGCGCACTTCCGCGTCGCTCGCGTCGGGGCGCGCCAGGCGGATGTTGTCCGCGACGGTGGCGGCGAACAGGTGCGGGCGCTGGGGCACCCACGCCACCTGGGAGCGCCACGCGTCGGCGTCGAGGTCGGCGAGGTCGGTGCCGCCGACCGTGACCCGGCCCGACGCGGGCTGCGTGAAGCCGAGGAGCAGCGCAAGGACCGTGGACTTGCCCGCGCCGCTCGGTCCGACCAGGGCGATGTGCTCGCCGGGGCTCAAGGAGAGGGAGACATCGCGGAGTGCGGGGGCGGCGCGGCCCGGGTAGCGGACTGTCACCTCCTCCAGGGACAGGTGCGCTGCGCGGGCGTCGGGCACGGCACGGTCGGCGGCGTACGCCGCGGACGGGCCGCAGCCAGCGTCGTCGTCACCGGTACCGCCGCCGCCGTCGTCATCGTCGTCGAGGATGGTGAAGACACGCTCGGCCACGGCGATCCCCTCGGCGCTGTCGTGGAAGGCCGCCCCCGCCGCACGCAGCGGCAGATAGGCCTCGGGGGCCAGGAACAGGACAACCAGGGCCGTACGGAGGTCCAACTCGCCGTCGAGTAGCCGCAGTCCGACCGGCACGGCGACCAGCGCCACGGAGAGCGTCGCGACCGTCTCCAGGACGAAGGAGGAGAGGAACGCCACGCGCAGCGTGCGCATGGTGGCCCGCCGGTGGGCGTCGGCCATCTTGTGGACCACCCGCGCCTGGTGCTGCTCGCGCCCGAAAGCCCGCAGTGTCGGCAACCCGGCCACCACATCCAGGAAGTGACCGCCGAGCCGGGACAGCAATTGCCATTGCCTGGCGGTGCGCCGGGCGGTATGAGCTCCGACCAGCGCTCCGAACACGGGGATCAGCGGCAGCGTCACGATGACGATCAGCGCGGAGGTCCAGTCCGTCCACGCCAGCCAGGCGACGACCGTGAGCGGCACCACCGCGGTGGCCGTCATCGTTGGCAAGTAGCCGACGACGTAGGCATCCAGGGCATCGAGGCCACGAGTGAGCAGCGTCGCCGTCTCGCCGTGGCGCCCGGCCGTGAGCCGCAGCGGGCTGGTGCGCCGCAGCCGACCGGTGAGCCTCTCGCGCAGCGTGCGCTTGGCATCGGCCGCGGCGCGCTGCGCGAGCACCCCCCGAGCCCAGGTCAGCAGGGCGCGCAGCGCCATGACGGCGGCCAGGGCGGCCAACGGCGCGATCCGGAACGGGCGCCCGGCGAAACCGTCCGCCAGGACCGCCGCGAGCAGAACCGCCTGGGCGACGACGAGCCCGCCCGTAAGAAGGGCAAGCACCGAGGAGTACGTCATGTGGCGCCGCAACACCGGGAGTTCGCGCATGAGGCGGCGTTCGACGGTCTTCATCCTGGGGGTCCCTCTTCCCTTTCTCTCTCGTCTTCTCTCTCGTCGCTTTCCGAGACTCAGAAGTAGCTGGGGTGACGGCGTCCCGTCCTGCCTCGGAAGGCCCACCAGCTCCACGTCTGGTACGCGAGGATCGTCGGGACCACCAGAACCCCGAATGCGCTCAGGATCTTCAACGTGGCGTCGTCCGTGACGGCGTGTCCGATGGTCAGCCCCTCACCCGCCGAGCTGATCAGGAGGTACGGGTAGTGGCCGGCCCCCACGAGCAGCACGGGCAGCGCCGTAGCGCAGCAAGTGGCTGCGAACGCACGGATGTTGTGTCCGCGGGAGAAGTGCCACCAGGCGCCGGCGAACGCCGCGGCGAACAGGGCGGCGACGACCGCCGAGGCCGCGCGGTTCGTCATCGAAGCACCCGCGCCGAAGAGCGTGAGGAGCAGCGCGAGGGCAGCCACGGCCGCGGCCCCACGGAGCAGGGCGGCTCCCAAGTACCGTGCTCTGGCGGCGAGTTCGAGGCCCGAGCGCAGCGCCACGAAGGCCGCGCCGTGCGCCGCGAAGAGCAGTGCGGTGGTGACGCCGCAAGCCAGCGTGAACGGCGCGAAGACGTCGCCGAACCCGATGTGGAAGCTCCCGTCGGCCCGGCGGGGCACACCGTGGAGCAGCAGGCCCACGACGAGTCCCCAGCACACGGCGGGCAGCGCCCCGCCGAACACGATCAGGGCGTCCCACCAGCGACGCCCGCGGACACTGTGGGCGCGCCGCCGCAGTTGGACAGCCGCGTTGCCGAGGACCAGACCGACGAGGATCGCCACGATCAGCGGGTACAGGCCGGACAGGAGGGTGCCTTCGAGGTGCGGGAAGGCGCCGAACAGGACGCCGGCGAAGGCGACCAGCCAGACCTCGTTGCCCAGGAAGAACGGCGCGATGGCGTCGAGGGCGGCGTCCCGGCCGGGGCGTGCCGCCTCCTCGCCTCGGCCAACTCGATCACCCCGGTCAAGCCGGTCGCCCTGGTCACCTCGGCCGCCGAGGAAGGGGTGCAGCATCTGTACGCCGTAGTCGTAGCCGCCGAGCACAAAGTACCCGGCGAGCAGCAGGCCGAGGAGGGCCAGCCAGGCGGTCTCCAGACTCATCTCGCTCAACTTTCTGTCACCGCAGGGGAGTAGTGCAGGGAGGTCGTCTCGGCGCTGCCCCAGGGGCCCTCGGGCAGGTCGTCGGGGAGCGGTTCGGTGGTGCCGAGCTGGGTGGCGTCCGGGCCTCGAAGGGCGAAACGGGTGATCAGCGTCCAGTTCGTCACCGCCAAGGCGAGGAAGATGGCGACGAAGACGGTGCAGGACACGGCCAGTGCGGCCGTACTGACATGGGAGAGCGCGTTCTCGACCGTCAACTCGCCGTAGACGAGCCATGGTTGGCGCCCGACCTCACGGACCACCCAGCCGCCCACGGAAGCGACGAAGGGAAACGGCACCGTGGCGACCAGCACCCACAGAACGGGGCGCCAGCGCATCAGCCGGTTCTTCCACAGCAGGATGACCGCGATGAACGTAATGGTGGACACGGTGTTGCCGATGATCGTCATCACGTCCATCGAGATCCGCATCGTGTCCTGCCAGGGCACGTAGTTGCCTGGCCCGTGCTCCTTGACGAGCTGTGCCTGCACCTCGGCGACGCCACTGTTCTCCAGGACCGCGTCCTTCATGGGCTGGGTGCGCTCGATCACGGGCCGCTGCATCTCGCCGACGACGACCACGAAGAAGGAGGCGACCATGGCCACCCACAGCCCCAGCCGCAGGGAACCGCGGAACAGGTCCGTCTCCTTGGTGCGCCGGAGGAAGTGATAGGCGCTGACCCCGGCGATGAAGACGCCGCCCGTCGTCAGTGCGGCCAGTGCGATGTGGAAGAGGGCTACCAGTGCGCTGGAGTTGGTCAGCAGCGCCCCGAAGTCGGTCAAGTAGGCCGCGCCGTCGCGCACTTCGTAACCGACCGGGTTCTGCATGAAGCCGTTGGCGACCATGATCCAGTACCCGGACGCGTACGCGGTCAGGGCGACCAGCCAGATGAGCGTGACATGCACGCCCCTGCGCATGCGGCCCCAGCCGAAGATCCACATGCCGAGGAAGGTGGACTCGGCGAAGAAGGCGATGAGGGTCTCGAGGGCCAGTGGGGCGCCGAACACATTGCCCGCGAATTTGCTCAGACCGCTCCAGCTGAGCCCGAACTGGAACTCCATGACCAGGCCGGTGACGATCCCGACCGCGTAGTTGATGACGTAGAGCTGGCCCCAGAAGCGGGTCATGCGCTCCCGGACGGCTTTCCTGGCGGGATCACGGGTGTACACGGCGCGGGTGTGCATGATCGCCACGAGGGGGACGAGCCCCATGGTGAGGATCACGAACAGCCAGTGGATGCCGGTCGTGGCCGCGAACTGGAGTCGAGCCAGATCCGCAGCGCTCATGGTGGGACCTTCCTGGGGGGTGGGTGGCCGCACCTGCGAGACATCCCTGCTCGGGTACTGCCTGTTCGGGTACTGCCTGCACAGCGGCCTTGATGAAGACCGTAGGGAGAATCCCTTATGCATTCCAAGACTTGTTCTGCCATGTGAAGATGACTCGGAAGGTATAAGTGAAGGTGGATGGATCATGGATCTTCTACAGTTGCGGTACTTCCAGGCCGTCGCCCGTTTCGAGCACATCAGCCGCGCCGCACAGGAACTACGCGTCGCCCAGCCCTCGTTGAGCCGCACCATCGCGCGCCTGGAGTCCGAGCTCGGCTCCCCGCTCTTCGACCGGCAGGGGCGCCGCATCCGGCTCAACCCGTACGGGGCGATGTTCCTGCGGCATGTGGAGCGCGCCCTGAGCGAGCTCGACGACGGCCGCAGGGCCGTGCGTGAGGCCCGTGACACCGGGCTCGGCCGCGTGAGCGTCGCCTCCGAGACTCTCCTGACGATCACTCATATCCTGGGCAGCTTCCGGGCCGACCACCCCCGGGCCGACGTACGGCTCTTCCAGTCGACCGCACAGGAGATGGACCGCCGACTGCGCACCAGGGAGGTCGACTTCTGCGTGGCCTCACAGCCGCTGACCGGCACGAACCTGGAGTCGGTCGAGCTCGCCCGCGAGGAGGTGCTGCTCGCGGTGCCGCCCGGGCACTGGCTCGACGGGCGGGAGAGCGTGACGATCCCCGAGATCGCCGACGAGCCCTTCGTCACCACGCGCCCGGGCCACTGGCAGCGCACGCTCCTGGACCGGCTGTTCGCGGCCGAAGGGCTCACACCCCTGCTCTCCTGCGAGGGCGATGAACCGGGCGCCAGCCAGGACATGATCAGCGCGGGCCTCGGCATCGGCCTCATCCCTGCGATCTCCCGCCAGGTCGGCACGGAGGCGCGGGTTCCGGTCGTCTGGGTCCACCTGGACGCGCCCGACTGCGAGCGGGTGCTCACCCTGGTGTGGAGCCGTGACAGCTACCTGTCCGAAGCCGCCCTGAAATTCCGGGAGTTCATCACCAGCAGGCCCTTCATGGCCCATCGCCTGCGTCCTACCTGACGTGCCCCACAAGCGCGGAGACCCGCACCTCTTCCACGAACGGGGCGGGCGGAAGCGCCAGCCTGACGCGTTCGGCGAAGGCGAGTCTCTCGTCGGGGTGAGGCAGGGAGTCCTCGGGGATCGCGGAGAAGACCCCGCCGATGAGCTGGTCGAAGCTCAGTTCCTCGCGGTCCTCCGTCACGATCTCCCGGACGTCGTGGAAGCCCGCTGCCTCAAGAGCCCGTGCATAGCGGGCCCGGTCGTGGGGGCCGGTGCCGCACGAAGCCGTCAGTGCGGTGTCGAAGTGTTCCTCCAGGCAGCCGCGCAGCGCGCGTGACCAGACGCTGTCCTGCAGCCACAGCGGTGTGCCGTTGGCGATCACGGCGATGCCACCGCCCGGCCGCATCAGGGGTGCCAACTCCCGGAAGAGCGCGTCGTGTTGCATCCAGTGCAGGGCTTGGCCGATGACCGTCACCGCAAGGGAGCGTTCGCCCATCAGCGCGCCCAGCGCCGGGACGTCGGTGTCGGCGCCGAGTGACCATGTCGCGTTGCGCACACCCTGAGCGGTGGCCGCCTCCCGGGCCAGCCGGAGCATGTCGGGCTCCGGGTCCATGCCGATCACCGAGCCGACCCGGGCGGAGAGGGGCAGGGCCAGTTGGCCGGTGCCGCAGCCGAGATCCAGTACGGTGTCGTCGCCGTCAAGACCGAACGCCGCTTGCAGGGCGTCGAGAAGCCGCGGCGGATACCCCCGCCGGAACCTCGCGTAGTACTCGGCCACGTCCCCGCTGAATCCCACCGTCATGGCCCCACTCTGTCAGGCACCGGCCGGCCCGGAGCGCTGTCTGCGGCACGCCTGCGCCTGCACCCGCAGGTGCAGCCTGAGAGCGTGCGGTGTCAGCCGATGGGCTCGGGCAGGGGCACCACCTGGTAGGCGAGCCGGATCGTGCTGCCGGTGGCGGGGTCGCCGAGCTCCACGCGCCAGCCCTCGGCGAACTGGTCCACGCCCTCGGCCATGGGGATGGTGCCCGAGATCAGGACGGTGCCGGGGGTCAGGCCGCCGCGCTCGCGCAGTACGCCGGTCCAGTAGCCGGGGGTGAGGAGTTCGGCGAGCGTGCCGTGCTGGATCTCGGTCTCCCGGCCGTCGGCGTAGGTGACCCAGGCGCGCAAGGTCAGCTCGTCGATGCGCGACTCGACGTCGGCCAGGAGCCAGGCCTGCCGGGCCAGGACATCGGGTGCCGCGTTCTTGCTCCAGGCCACACCGTGGACCTCGAGCTCGCGGTCGGTGTGGTCGCAGGCCGCGGTCAGCAGCAGCTCGCCGCCTTCCGCGACGACCAGCGCCCATTCGGCCTCGCCCGACGTGCGGGCGTGCGGGGCCGCGACCCGGTCGGTCTGCTGGGCCAGGTAGGGGGAGACGGGGTAGAGGGCCGGGGTCACCGACGGTGCGGGCACCCCGAGTTGGGCGAGCTCGGCGACGTGTGCGGCGACGTCGGCCTGCTCGCGCCCGGCGTACCCGGCGTTGAGCACCTGCACGACGTCGACATCACGGGTGGAGCCGTCGGGGAGTTCGAAGGTCAGCACGGCCATGGGGCACTCCAAAGGGGGCAGGTCTCAACGTGGGTCCGGACGTGTTCGGACGTGGGTCTCGACACGGTCAACTTCCGGCGCGGGGGTTGCGCATACGACCTGTATACAAGAAGTATGCCGGAAGGTCGATGTCCAGGTCGATGTCCCCTCGACGCAAGGATCGGGAAGCATGCAGCACACCCCTCAGGGCCCACCGGCGGTTTCACCGGGCCGCTCCGGCATCCGCCGGGCCTTCTTCGCCAGCCTCACCGGTACCGCTCTGGAGTGGTACGACTTCGCCGTCTACTCCGCCGCCGCGGCCCTCGTCTTCGGTGACCTCTTCTTCCCCTCGGAGGACCCCCTCACCGGCACCCTCCTGGCGTTCTCCACGTATGCCGTCGGCTACGTCTCGCGCCCGCTGGGCGGCTTCGTCTTCGGCCGCCTCGGCGACGTGATCGGCCGCAAGAAGGTCCTCATCGCCACCCTGGTCCTCATCGGCGCGGCCACGTTCCTCATCGGCGTCCTGCCCACGTACGGCACCGCGGGCATCACCGCTCCCATCGCCCTGGTCCTGCTGCGGTTCGCGCAGGGCGTCGGGGTCGGCGGCGAGTGGGGCGGCGCGGTCCTGCTGTCCAGCGAGTTCGGTGACCCGCGCCGCCGCGGCTTCTACGCCTCGGCGGCACAGATCGGGCCGCCCGCCGGAAACCTCCTGGCCAACGGCGTGCTGGCCGCCCTGGGCGTGCTGCTCACCGAGGAGCAGTTCCTGTCCTGGGGCTGGCGCGTGGCCTTCCTGCTGTCGGGCGCCCTGGTCGCCTTCGGCCTCTGGATCAGGGCGAAGCTGGAGGAGACCCCCGTCTTCAAGGCCATGGAGGCCGAGGAATCCCGGCCCCAGGCGCCGATCCGCGAGGTCTTCACCACCCAGCCCCGCGCCCTGTGCGCCGCGATCCTCAGCCGGGTCGCCCCCGACGTGCTGTACGCGATGTTCACCGTGTTCGTCCTCACCTACGCCACCGACGAACTGGGCATGACGCGCGGCTCCGCCCTGACGGCAGTCCTGGTCGGCTCCTTCCTGCAGATCTTCCTCATCCCCCTGGCCGGCGCCCTCTCCGACCGGGTCAACCGGCGTCTGCTGTACGGCTGTTCCGCCATCGCCGCGGGGGTGTGGCCGTTCGTGTTCTTCCTCGTGGTCGACGGCGGCAGTTGGATCCTGCTGGTGTGCGGCGTCGTGGTGGCCCTGGCCATCCACTCGTTCATGTACGGCCCGCAAGCGGCCTTCGTCGCCGAGCAGTTCTCGCCCCGCCTGCGCTACACGGGCTCTTCGCTCGCCTACACCCTGGCGGGCCTCATCGGCGGAGCGGTCGCCCCGCTGCTGTTCACCGCCCTGCTCAGTTCGTACGGCAGCTGGGTCCCCCTCGCGCTCTACCTCGCCGTCGCGGCTGCCGTGACCCTCATCGGTCTCTGCCTGGGCAGGGACTCCGCCCACGCCGAGGAGGAGGACGAGCTGCTCGCCGGCGCCGCCACCCCGAAGGCCACCCCCGCCGCCCGCGTTCCGTAACCTCAGCGCTCCCGCCCCCTCCGCCCCTGCCCCTCCCGACTCCGAAAGGCGGCCCACCGTGCGTATCGCACTGAGCCAGCTCACCACCGGCCCCGAGCCCCGCGAGAACCTCGCCCTCATCGAGGAATGGACCGCACGCGCGGCGGACGCCGGCGCGGACATCGTCGTGTTCCCCGAGGCGTCGATGGCCTGCTTCGGCACCCCTCTGGCGCCGCTCGCCGAACCCCTGGACGGCCCCTGGGCCACCGCGGTCCGCGCCATCGCCGAGGCGGCGGGCATCACCGTTGTGGCGGGCATGTTCACCCCGGCTCCCGGCGGCCGGGTGGCCAACACCCTGCTGGCCACCGGCCGTGGCGTCGAAGCGACGTACGACAAGATCCATCTCTACGACGCGTTCGGCTACGCCGAGTCGGACTCCGTGGCCGCCGGGTCGCGGGTCGTCACCATCGACGTGGACGGCGTACGTCTGGGCCTGGCCACGTGTTACGACGTGCGCTTCCCGGAGCTGTTCCGGGCCCATGCCGACGCGGGGGCCACCGCGACCCTCCTGTCGGCCTCCTGGGGAGCGGGCCCCGGCAAGGTCGATCAGTGGGAGCTGCTGGTGCGGGCCCGCGCGCTGGACGCCACGTTGTGGGTCGCGGCCGTCGACCAGGCGGACCCGGCCGCCGGGGGATTCGCGGCCGGGGGCACGGCGCCCACCGGAGTGGGGCACAGCATGCTCGTCGGCCCCGACGGAACCGTACGCCACCGTCTGGGGGCCGAGCCGGAACTCACGCTGGTCGAGGTGGACGCCGAGGAGGTCGCGGCGGTCCGCAAGAACATCCCGGTGTTGGCCAACCGCAGGCTGGGGGAGCCGCGCTGAGCGACGGGGCCCGCAACTCCCGCTCCCCGTAGGGTCGGTGGGCCCTCCGACCCTACGGCCGCCCAGAAGCCCAGAACTCCACAACTGCGCCCGCTTATCCGGCGAGCAGCACCTTCAGCGTCGACTCCAGGTGGCTGTCGATCGCGGCGCAGGCGGCCTGCGCGTCACCGGCCGCGAGGGCGTCCACGATCGCCCGGTGCTCGTCGAGCACCGCTTCCTGACGGCCCTGCTGGTTGTAGAGGGCCACGACACCGGCCCGCACCTGGCGGCTGCGCAGCCCCTCGTAATGCCGGTCAAGCAGGGAATTGCCCACGGCCGAGACGAGCGAGGAGTGGAAGAGGTGGTCCACGTCGATGAACTCCTTGGCCTGGTCGGGGCCGCTCAGGGCGCGCTGCCGCTCCAGGCATGCGGCCAACTCCCGTACCGGAGCCAGGCCCGTGCCGATGACGTGCTGCGCCGCGTACCGCTCGACGATCCCGCGGAGCTGCATCAGCTCGCTGATCTCACGCCCCGACAGCGGCGCAACCCGCGCACCGCGCTTGGGTACCAACTCGACCAGATCCTCGGCGGCCAGAAGGAGCAGCGCCTCGCGGATCGGGGTGCGCGAGACACCGATGCGATCGGCGATGTCCTGCTCCGAGAGGAACTCACCCTGCATCGCCGGGTCCGTCAGCACCGTCTCCTTGAGGTACGCGTACGCCTTTTCCCGACCCGACGCCACCACTACCCCCAGAGATCGCATACACCTTGTATACGGAAGCTACCACGAAGCCGCGGGACGGACAGCGGCTACAACTGGAGAGCGGCTACAACTAGTGCCCCTGGGCGCGGTTCAGCCCGCCAAAGCAGGGAACGCCGCACGAGAGGGTACCGAGGGCCTTCCGGGCACCGTCCCGAACAGGGGACCCGCACCCCTGGGTGCCTGTCGAGGGAGTGCGTCCCGCTGGGGGAGAGGGGAGCTCGCCCGCGCGGGGCGCACGCAGCGGTGGCCGGGGAACGTTCGTGGTGGCCGGGCCGGCGCGGCCTCACATCCGGGATCGCAGTACGTCGACCTCGCAGCCCGGCGTGAACGGGTCGAAGCCGTGCTCGACCAGCCAGCGAACCCCCAGCAGGCTGCGCAACGACCACCACGCGCGGATCACGTCGAGGTCGGCGTCGGAGTCGGTGCCGTAGCCGGTGAGGACGTCGTCGAGGTGCTCCTCGTGTCCGAGCGTCAAGGTGGCGAGGTCGAACAGGGCGTCACCCTGGCCCGCCTCGGACCAGTCGATGATGCCGGTGACCTTGTCGCCGTCGAGGAACACGTGGGCGATCTGCAGGTCGCCGTGCGTGAACGTCGGAGTCCACGGCCGGAGGGCGGCCTCGGCGACCTGGCGGTTGCGGGTGACCAGGTCGGCGGGCAGGACGCCGTTCGTCACGAGCCACTCGCACTCGCCGTCGAGGTCCGCCGCCAACTCGTCGAGGTCGCGGCCCGCACGGCCTGGCCGGGGCGGCAACGGCGCGTCGTGCAACTTCCGGATGGCGGCACCCGCCGAGGCCCACGCCGTCGCAGACGCGGTGGACGGCTCGCCGAGGCGGCCGAGCGTCGTCCCTGGGACCGCGGCGATCGCGAGCACGGGCGGTTTGCGCCACAGGATCTCGGGAGTCGGGACCGGCGCCAGTGCCATCGCCTCGACCTCGACGTCGATGCGCGCCTGATCGGCGTCCACCTTCAGGAACACATCGCCGACGCGCAAGGTCGCGCGCTCGGAATGGGCGACGACGACCTTGACCTCATCCATGGCGACCACTATCCCGGACGACCGTCCACGTCGCCGGGAATATCGCGTGCGGCCACGGCAGCCTGGGCCGGTCGTCCGGGAGCGGACGCCTGTCGTCGCGACAGGGCCAACCTGCGTCGTACCGGGTCGATTTCGGTGACGACGACGGAGATCTCGTCGCCGACCTGGACGACATCCTCTGGCTTCTCCACGGGCGTCCAGGCGAGTTCGCGAAGGTGGACCAGCCCTTCGATCCCGTCGGCGACCCGCACGAAGGCTCCGAAGGGGACCAGCATGGTGACCTGTCCCTCCAAGCGCTGGCCTGTCGCGGTGCGTTCGGCGAGCTCCTGGAACGGGTCCGGCTGCAGCGCCCGCAAGGACAGTCTGGCCTCCAGGTTCCATGTGTCGAACTGGAGGAACTCACAGGCGACGCTCTGCCCGATCGCGACGACGTCCGAGCCCGCTTCGATTCGGCGCCAGGACAGTTCGGGGATCGTGATGAGGCCCACCCCGGGGAAGAGGGGGTGCGGCGGCCCGTCGTCCAGCGCGACGAACACTCCGAACCGTTCGATGGCCGAGACCGTGCCGGTAAGGATCTCGCCGACGCGCAGCGATCCCAGGAACGCCCAGAGCTCTGGGTTCTCGGACGGGCCCATGCTGTTCGAGTGCATACGGAAAGGGTGCCGGAAAGGGCACTGGATCTCCCGGTCCGTAGCGATCGGCCCGGCCGCCCGGTGGCGATCGGTCGCGCCGACTGGTGACGATCGGCCGCGTCGCCCGGTGGCTCTTCCAGTGGCGGGGCGCAAGAAGCGTGCATAGAACGGGAGACACGATCACGTGCGGGACGAACGTCCCGCTGGAATGGAGAAGCGAAAATGGCCGCTGAGTCATTCTCTGCCGCGGGGGACACTTCCGGGACCGGCGAACCTCTGGTGTCGACGTCGCTTCACTGGGGCACCGCGCAGCTCGGCGCCCCACCCGCCCACCAGCCCGCCCCGTGGCCGCAAACACCCGACCACGACACCGACGACGTGTCCCCGGAACTGACCACGCACGCCGACGATGACGACGGACCCCCGCAAGAGGCGCCCGACATCGATGAAGAACTCTCGGCGCAGGCGGCGCCAGGCCCGGACGAGGACGCGGTGGAGGAGCTCATACGCGTCGCCGTGGTGTCCAGGCCCCTGGATGACGTGGTCGACCTCGTCACCCTTCTGGAGCAGTCACCTGACGGCGTGACAACAGCCGCCTCAGTGCTCCGCCTGGCCGCCGTGGCCCGCTCCGTCGACGATGTCACCCGGCTGGTGGAACTGTTGGGCCCGCCCGAGCACCCCGCCGAGCACATGGACGAGGCCATTCGGCACGCTGCCGAGGAACGGCCCGTTCCGGAGGTCGGCCGTCTCGTCCATCTGTTGTCCCGCCCTCCGCACGATCCGCACAGCGGCGCCGAGGCGGTGCACGCCGCGGGCACGACCCGGTCCGTCGAGGATCTGATGCAGTTGATCGGCAGCCTCAGGGAACACAGGGAGGCCGAGAACCTCGATGCCGTGGCTCCGCCCATGCCGCTGGCGCCGCCGGCCGAGGCAGCCGACCCTTCATCGGCGCCTGCTGCCGAGGCCACTGAAGCCACAAAGGCAGCAGAGGCCGCGAAGGCACAGGCCAACACACCCCTGGTGTGGCTGCGTCGCGTGGCCGGCGTGCTTCTTCTGCTCTGTGCGGCGGCTCATTTCCCGCTGAACTGGTCGGACGCGCCCACCCTCGGTCTCTTCGCCGCGCTCGGCGTCGCCGTCGTCTGCGCCGTGGTGGGCGCGGCGCTGTGCTTCAGCGGGTCGCCGATCGTGGCCGTGGCGAGCACCTTGGTCGCCGGCGCGCTGACCGTCGCCCACCTCGTGGACGATCGGTTCAACTCCACGACGCTTGCCTACGTGTTGCGGCCCGACGGGGTGGCGGCACCGCTGCCGACTCTGTCGGCGGTGGCCGCCGCGTTGGCCTCACTGCTGGTCGTGGCGCTCACGGTCGCCGGCATCAGAGCCGCGGCCAACCGGAGGCCCGCCCCGCGCTTCTAGGCGTGGACGAGCGTGGACGAGGACGTGCTCGCGCTTCGCGGCGAAAGCCGACGGGCGCGAGCACGGTGCTGTGCCGAGGGTGCCGAGGACTGCGGCTGACCCCGTCCCGGACCGCACCGCGTCGAGGATCAGCCCTCGATGCGGTGCGGTCCGTGCGTGTCTCAGCCGCCGGAGCCGTTCGCCGCGTTGAGCCACGTACCGATGGCCGGGAGGGCCTGAGGTCCGCTGTCCTGTTCCACCGAGCCGACCAGATCGGCGATGGAGACAGTTTCGAGGGACGCTCGCCAGGCGGCATCGGCCGCGGTCATCGCGCGGGCGATGGGGCACGGCTTGGCGCAGTCCTCGGGCGGCGTACCGAAAGGGCCTCGCTGGCGGATCTCGGTGCACGTGAACGCCGGGCTCGCGCCGTCGACGGCCTGCACCACGTCAAGGACCGTGATGTCGGTGGCCGCCCTGGTCAGGACGTATCCGCCCGTCTTGCCCTGGATGGACTTCACCAGGTCCGCCCGGGAGAGGGCCTGCATCTGCTTGGCCAGATAACTGGGCGAGACGTCGTGCAGCTGCGCCAGCCGGGCAGCCGGGACCGGCTCGGTTGCCGCGGTCAGCACCACACAGCAGTGCAGTGCCCATTCCACGCCGCCGGACAGTTTCATGCACCCTCCCAATTGACTCGGACACAGGATATCCGAGTATTATCTCGGACATCAGGTATCCGAGTTAGCCCGGCAGGGGCGCTCGGCTCGCGGAAGGGCAGGATCATGAACATCACGGTCATCGGCGGCACCGGACTGATCGGCTCCCAGCTCGTCTCGCGGCTTCGCGAGGCTGGACACGAGGTGGTCGCCTCGTCCCTGTCGACCGGAGTCGACCTGCTCACCGGCGAGGGCCTCGACGAGGCGCTCAAGGGTGCGGACACGGTCGTCAACGTGTCGAACTCGCCCACGTTCGACGAGGCATCCCTGGACTTCTTCCGCACGACCATGGGGAACCTGCTCGACGCGGGGGAGCGCGCGGGCGTCCGCCATCAGGTCATCCTCTCCATCGTCGGAGTCGATCAGGTGCCGCAGCTGGACTACTACCGCGCGAAGGTGCTCCAGGAGGCCCTGCTGCGGCAGGGGCCCACCGCGTACTCGATCGTGCGCGCCACTCAGTTCTTCGAGTTCATGGACGCGGCCATGTCCTGGACCGCCGACGACCGGACCGTCCGGCTGCCCGCCACGCCCATCCAGCCCATCGCGGCAGCCGAGGTGGTCCAGGCCCTCGCCGACGTCACCACCGACACACCGCTCAACGGCACGCTCGACGTCGCAGGACCCGATGTCTTCGCGTTCGACGAGCTCGGCCGCCTGACGCTGGCGGCCCGGAAGGACGCCCGCACCGTCGTCACCGACGAGACGGCAGGCATGTTCGCGGCCGTCGACGGCGACGTCCTTGTCGCGGGACCTGATGCGCGCGTGGCGTCCACCCGCTACGAGGAGTGGCTCGGCGCTTCTCGCTGAATGCGGGCCCGGGCGCAAGGCGCAGAGCCCTCCCGCGTACCCTTCCACGCACACATCGGTCAGTCAGGTACGGGGGAGAAGTCATGGCACTGGAAATGCGTGAGCGTTGCGAGCGCTGTGAAACCGCGGCTCTGCCGTGGGACGCGCCGGCCAAGATCTGTTCCTACGAGTGCACGTTCTGCGAACCGTGCGCCGAGGCCATGCGAGATGTCTGCCCCAACTGCGGCGGACAGCTCGTCACCCGCCCCACTCGCGCCCAGGCCTGACCCGGCCCCGGAGCCGCCGGTCAGGGTCAGGCCATGAGCAGCATCGCCACCGTCACCATGCCGAGCAGCCCGACATAGGCCCAGGCGTGGATGCGGTCGGGGATACCCGGCGGTCGGCGCCGCAGCAGTGCGATGACCGGCAGAGCCCCCAGGAGCAGCGCCGAAGCCGCGCGGAGGTCGATGAGACCCACCAGGTGCACCCGCGCGGCCGTGGCGGCGGGGACCGCTGCCACCCCCAGGGACACCACGGTGGCCGGGAGCGCGATGGCGAGCGTGAGGGGATTGGCCAGCGCGGTCGCCACCCGCATCGTGTGCCCGGCCCGCCGCATCGCGGGGACGGTCATGACACTGCCGCCCACGCCGAGGAAGGCGGCCACCGCACCGATCGGTGCGCCCAGGGAGGCCGGCAGCGGTCGCGCGACATCGGATGCCGTTCCGCCCCGGGAGTGCGGGCGCAGGAATCCGGGGCGCAGGAGCAGGTCGGTGATGGTGAGGCCGACGTACGCGATGAACGCCCACCGGGCCAGATCGGCCGGGGCGAGGCGTGTGGCGAGCGCGCCGGCCGAAGCTCCGGCCGCAAGGAGCACGAGCAGCCCGCCGCTGCCCCGCAGCGCCAAGAGCACCCGGCGTGGTGTGACGGCCGTCGCGAACCCCGCGTTCACCACCATCACCAGGGCCGACGTGGCCGTCGCCACCCGCATCGCGTCCGTGCCGAGCGCGGCGTCCGCCCACACCACGACCGGCACGGCGACGAACCCTCCGCCGAAGCCGAACAGCACGGTCGTCACTCCGGTGAGGAGCCCCACCCCGATCAACATCACGAAGTCCATGAACCTCACCCCACCAGCTGCGACGGCATGCCCGCATGCGATGGTCGGCCCAGTTTCTTCGCGTGTCGGCCACGCCTGTCACTAGGGTGGGCGCGTGAAGAACGTCCCGCTCGCCGATGTCGACCACGTCGACCGGGCGGTCCTGCCGATCGGCACCGACTACCCGCCCGGCCACGTACTCGACTGGCACGAGCACCGGCGGGCCCAGTTCCTCTACGGCGCCACCGGCGTCATGGTCGTCGACACCGCCGAGGGGGCCTGGACCGTTCCGCCCGAGCGCGCCGTACTGATCCCGCCCGCCACGCGGCACCGGGTCCACATGCTGGGGGTGAGCACCCGCAGCCTGTACGTCGAGCCGCGGGCCGTCCCCTGGTGGCCCGCCGTCTGCACGGTCGTGGACGTTCCGCCGCTGCTGCGCGAGCTGCTCCTGGCCGCCGTGGAGTTCGCGGCCGACTACAGCCTCTCCGGGCGTGAGGGAAGCATCGCCGCACTCCTCCTGTACGAGATCGCCGAGCGCGCCCCGCTGCCGTTCCACGTCGGGATTCCCGCCTCCGCCGACCTCGCGCGCCTCTGCCGCGCGTACCTGGCCGCCCCGGACGCCGACGCCACCAACGCGGCATGGGCCGCCACGGTGGCCATGAGCGAACGCGCCTTCACCCGGCGGTTCCGCTCCGAGACCGGTGAAAGCCCCGCCGTCTGGCGGGGCCGTGCCCGCCTGCTCGCGGCCGTGCCGCTGCTGCGCACCGCGACGGTCAGCGAGGTCAGCGGCCGCATCGGCTACGCATCTCCGGCAGCGTTCACCGCCGCCTTCACCCGCGCCTTCGGCATGCCCCCGTCCCGCTTCGCCGCGAGGGCCCCAAAGCCCGTCTGACGTGCACGTTCGCCAAGAATGCGCCCGGCAGTGGTGTCGAGCGCGGTCGTCTACCCCCGGGACGCGATTTCCAAGCTCCGCGTTGCGCCTGAACACCGCTCTGCCTGTGAGCCCACCCATAGGAGCCACGTCACATGCTAAGGACGGTAGTAGACCCGTCGGGGCGCCCATGGAAGGCCGTGAGTCTCCTGCGAGGGCGTCTGACCAGGGCGTCCTGCGTACCGGGGTAGTACGTCACATCATTGCGCCCAGCTCCGGCCACCGCTAACCCTTGCTGAAGTTCCGGAGAGCCGGGATCGATCGGGCGAAATCGCCCGCTCGGCCCGAGCCCCCCACAACACTTCGCATTGGAGAGTCACCCCCGCATGGCCATTACTCAGACGCAGACCAAGCCCGGCCGCACCACCCGACTGCGCAAGATCTCCGTCGCCGGTATCGCCACCGCTGGTGCCGCGGCCGCCGCCCTCACGCTGGTCCCCTCGCAGGCCCAGGCCGCCGAGCCGACCGCGGCGAGCAAGAAGGTTTCCCAGGCCGCCGCGGCCGACAAGAACTACGCTGACAACCTCGACGGCTGGATCAAGGAGTCCCTGGACATCATGAAGTCCAAGGGCATCCCCGGCTCCTACGAGGGTCTGCACCGCAACATCATGCGCGAGTCCGCCGGTGACCCGAACGCCCAGAACGGCTGGGACGTGAACGCGCAGAACGGCACGCCTTCCAAGGGTCTGCTCCAGGTCATCCAGCCCACCTTCGACGCGTACCACGTGTCGGGCACCCCCAACAACCTGACCGACCCCGTCGCCAACATCACCGCGGCCGCCAACTACGCCGCCGACAAGTACGGCTCGATCGACAACGTCGACTCCGCCTACTGAGCCACCGGTCGACCGACCCACTGAGTTCTAGCGGTCAAAGAGAAGGGGCAGCGCATGCCGCACGAGAGCAGCAACGAGCAGCAGGCGCACATGGCCGAAGGCCCCGCAGTGCCCGCCTACGGGCCCCCGCGGGTGCGGGGCTCCCGGCGCAAGCCGAAGAAGAAGACCCTGCGGTACGTCGCGTGGGGCGCGCTGGGAGCGGTCCTGATCGGCGGAGGCGGTGCCGCCTACGCCTACCAGCACCTCAACGGCAACATCCAGGGCACGGACATGAACGCGGCCCTCGGGAAGGACCGGCCGAGTGAGCAGAAGGACGGTTCGATGAACATCCTTCTGCTCGGGTCCGACTCCCGGGCGGGAACCCATGGCCACTACGGCAGCGGCATCAGCGGAGCCCGCGCCGACACGGCGATGGTCCTGCACGTCGACAAGACCCACAAGAAGGCTTCGGTCGTCAGCATCCCGCGCGACACGATGGTCGAGCGGCCCCAGTGCGCGAAGCCGCACGGCGGCAAGGCGGCCGGCGCGCAGCAGGCCATGTTCAACTCCTCCTACCAAGTGGGCGGACCGGCGTGCACCGTGAAGACGGTCGAGAAGATGTCGGACGTCCGCATGGACCACTACCTCGAAGTCGACTTCAAGGGATTCCAGAAGCTCATCGACGAGCTCGGCGGAGTGAACATCACCACCCACAAGTCCATACACGACCCCAACAGCGGTCTCGCCCTGAGCGAGGGCAAGCACACGCTCAAGGGCAAGGAGGCACTGGAGCTCGTCCGCACCCGGCACGGCGTGGGTGACGGGAGCGACCTGGGCCGCATCCAGCTCCAGCAGGCGTTCATCAAGGCGCTGATCCACCGGGCCGAGACCGTCGATCCGCTGGGCAGCCCGGCCAAGTCCTACGACCTGGCGGACACCGCGACCAAGACCATCAGTGCGGACTCCGAACTGGCGTCCGCGGACAAGCTCCTCGGTCTCGCCAAGGAACTGAAGGGCATCAGCCCCGACCGCACCAACATGGTCACGATGCCGGTCACCTACGACTCCCAGGACGCGGGACGGGTCCTGCCGCTGGAGAAGGCTTCGCACAAGGTGTGGAGCGCCCTGCGCCACGACCGGCCCATCCCGAAGTCCGCGACGCAGGACTCGGTGGCTTCCCGTAGCGACTCGCCGGTGTCGGCGGGCACGTGACCGCACCCTGTCGGCCAAGGCCTTTGCGGGAGTAGTCTGTTGGCCTAGTCCGTGGGATGACTGCTCGCCGTCAGCGCGGCAGCGGCGTACCGGCGACCTCTCGGGCCCGGAGCGAGGCCCCCACCGCCAACGGCTGTACCTCCGGGACTCTGAGCCCGTCACTCGGCACCGCGAGACGCCGCCGCTCCCTCCGAGGCCAGGGTTCGCCTTCTGAGCTCCGCTCGTTCTCGACGGTGCATGGCATCCGGGACTTTCCATGCGCGGCTTTTTCGCCGACGATCTCCTGCTCATCGTGCCGGCGCCCCACACCGAGGGTGTGTGCGTGTTCGGAGAGGTCCTGGGCGCGCACAAGGGCGCGTTGGCCATGGCCCTGAACGAACAGCGCCAGACCGCACAAGAGATCACCATCGACCTGACCGGCGTTCACTACCTGGCCAACAGTGCCTTGGAGATCCTCGTAGCCCTCGCCAAAAATCTCCAGCCGCCCCAGCGCCTGCTCGTACGCGCAGCTCCCGAACTGGCGATCCAGGAGAGACTCACCGCACGCGGGTGGGACGGCATCGCAACCCTGCGACTCGTCGACGGATAGTCACACGGTGACTGCGTGCGCCGAGGTGATCCGGATCTCGGCCACCGTGCCGTCGCCCCGCAGAGTCAGCGTCCCCGGGCCTTCGTGACGTACGCAGTCGAGGCGGCCGAGCGCGGTTTCCCCTCCGTCGGGACCGTTTCCGTCCGGACCGCTTCCGTCCGGTCGTCCGTCGACGGCGATCCCCTCGGTGGCGGCCATGACGAGGAGGGTCTCGCCCGCGGCGCACTCCATCTCCACACCCTGTGCGGCGGCGACGGTGACGATCCGTACCTCTGCCGTCGCCCGGCCCCTGCGGGTCATCACATTCATGTCGCGCACCGCGCCCGCCTCGAGCCGGCAGTCCGTCTCCGCGTCGCCGGAGAAGGCGAAGGGGCTCAACGGCGCCACCAGTTGCGAGGTCCCGTCCACGGTCAACACCATGCCTTCGCCCTCGACCAGGGTGATCACGCGGTCGATCCCGGGAAAGGCAGAGAAGGCTCCTCCCGCGTCGACATCCGCGACACTCACCCGCCAGTCGAAGCCGTCCGCCGGCTCCACCGGGCCCAGGGGCCCCTGCACGGCGCCCGACGCGACCTCCCGGGTCGTACCGCCGCCGTTCTTCCACGGCATGCTGCGGTATTCGCTCCAGCGCAGAACATCTCCGCCCACCCGAAGCCGCCTCCTTCTTCCGTCGTCCGTCCGGCCGCCGTCACCGGCGAACTCAGGCCACCGACACCGGGATTCCGAGCCGACGGATCGCAGGAGTGCGCCCAGGCACGTGATCATCGAGTCCGACGCCAGCCTACGCGCCGACCAGGAGATGATCCCAGGATGACCCCCGACTCATCAGCCGACTCCTTCACCGTCCAGCAGCTCACCACGCCCGCAGACGTCACTCCCCAGCTCCGCCGCGCCCTCGCCGAGTGCTGGGTCGAGGTCACCAACGCGGGTGGCGCGGCAGGCTTCCCCTTCCCGCCGGTCGATGCCGCCACGGTGACTCCGGCTCTCGATCGCATCATCGACCTGCTTTCCCCGGACACCAGCCGACTCCTCACGGCGACGGTGGGCGGGGAACTCGTGGGCTGGCTCAACGTCCGCCGCGACCAGTTCGAGCTGATCGCGCACTGGGGCACCCTCCATCACGTCCAGACCCGAACCGCCGTACGCGGGCGCGGTATCGGCCTCGCCCTCGTGAATGAAGTACGAAGGGTCGCCCGGGACGAGATGGGTCTGGAGCAGCTTCGCCTTGCCGCCCGCGGCGACATCGGCCTGGAGGGCTTCTACGGGCGGCTGGGGTGGGAGGAAGTCGGCCGGTGGCCAGGAGCCCTCCGGCTCGGCCCGGGCGACGACCGCGACGAGGTTCTCATGATCCTCGCTCCACTCTGAGCCCGGCGCTGCCCGGGTAACTCACCCCGTACACACGGGCGAAGCGGTTGGCGGGTGCCGCTGACCCGCCCAGCCGCTCCAGGAAGAACGCGCGCGCCATCGACTCCATCTGCTCACCGCTCACATATACGACCCATCTGTTGGACGCGGGGTTGAAGCGGGCCGCCTCCACGGCCGACTCAAGACCGGGCGCGGGCCCATGGCGCAGTCGTCCGCGCAGCTCGATGAACCGTTGCAGGGCGTCCAGCTCCGCACGCCGCAGGCCCACTTGCTGCAGTCCGGGCACCGGGGCATCGACGCTCGGCGGAGCAGCGCGTGCCTGTGCGTAGAGGAGCGCGTCCCACCCGTCGTCCGTCAGCTGCACCGCCCACAGGACCGGCCGGCCCGCCTTCGCGGAGAGCTCCGCCTGTTCCTCGCGGGGTGCCACCCGAGCCAGCCCGAGTTTCACCAAGGGCCCCGTGGTGCGCTCATCGAGGCCCGGCCCCGCAGTGGCCCAACCATCGGTGGTGCGCTGCACGTCAGCCACCCGTTGCAGCAGCGCGAAATGCCCAGCAGAGCGCCGCATCCCTGCCCCTCCCGCCGAACAGTGCGATGCCGCGACGCTAGCGCGCATCTCCGCCCGAAGGGGGGTTGTTGAGGTGGACTCCCTCCGAATTGGTTCGTCCGCCGGCTCAGGGCGCCTGGCGCGAGGTGGCCGCCAGCGAGCCGAGGAGTACGAGCGCTTCGCTGCTGGGGGAGGCCGGCTCCGCGTGGTAGACGACGAGTTCCTGGCCCGGGGCCGAGCGCACGTCGAACGTCTGCATGGTCAACGTCAACGGACCGACCTCGCGATGCTCGAAGCGCTTACGCTCCAGCGCCTTGCCCCGGGCGTCATGACGGGCCCACAGCTCGGCGAACTCCGGGCTCCGCTCAAGGAGTTCACCGAGCACCTGCCGTACGCGCGGGTCATCGGGCGCCGCACCGTGGCCGAGCCGGAATCCGGCCACTGAATTGCGCGCGACGTCGTACCAGTCGCGGTAGAAGGCCCGGGCGGCGGAGTCGGTGAACACGACGTGCATGAGGTTGTGCGAGTGCGCCCAGCCGTGGAAGAGCGCGTCGGCGATGGAGTTGGAGGCGAGGACGTCGTACGCGCGGTTGTAGACGATGGCCGGGTTGTGCGGCCAGGCGTCCATGAGGGCCAGCAGGCTCGGCTCGACCCGGTCCGCCACGGCGGCGGCCCTGGCGCGCGGGCCGATGCCGGCGAGCCGGAACAGGTGCAGCCGGCCGTCGTCGTCGAGCCGCAGGGCAGCGGCCAGGGCGTCGAGCACCTGCGCGGAGGGCGTGCGCTCCCGGCCCTGCTCAAGGCGTATGTAGTAGTCGGCGCTGACCCCGGCGAGCAGGGCCACCTCCTCGCGGCGCAGCCCCGGCACGCGGCGGTGCCCCGTGGTGGGGAGGTTCGCCTCCGCCGGGGTGACGAGGGCGCGCCGGGTGGTGAGGTAGGCGCCGAGCTCTGAGCGTGCCATGCCCACATGCTAGGTCCGGGCCCGCCGCGCTTCCTGGGTGCGCTGCACCCAGGAGAACACCGCCTCTCCCGCGGGCGCCCCGGCCCGGCCAGCCTCGATGACATGACCACACAGCAACCGGAATACGCCGCGCACGCCGACCGCCCCTCCGACCGCAAGGTCGCCCTCGTCACCGGCGCCAGCAGCGGTATCGGAGCGGCCGTCGCCGCACGACTCGTGGCCGAGGGACACTTGGTGGTGGCCGGTGCGCGCCGCACCGACCGCTTGCGGGCCCTGGCGGAGAGCACGGCCGAGGCCGCCGCCCGCTCCGGCGGCAGCTTGCGGCCCGCGCGGCTGGACGTGACGGACCGCGCTGACGTCGCCGCCTTCGTCCAGGCCGCCCGCGACCGCCACGGCCGCGTCGACGTCCTCGTCGCCAACGCCGGCGTCATGCCCCTCTCCCGGCTGGACTCCCTGCTCGTGGACGAGTGGGACCGGATGATCGACGTGAACGTCCGCGGCCTGCTGCACGGGATCGCCGCCGCTCTGCCGGCGTTCGCCGCGCAGGGCTCGGGGCACTTCGTCACGGTCGCGAGCATCGGCGCCCACGAGGTCGTGCCCACCGGCGCCGTCTACTGCGGCACGAAGTACGCGGCCTGGGCGATCACCGAAGGCTTGCGCCAGGAGTTGGACCCCTCGATCCGGGTCACGACCATCTCGCCAGGCGTGGTCGGTTCCGAGCTCGCCGACACCATCACCGACGCCGGCGCCGCCGAGGCCATGCGCGCCTACCGGGCTCACGCGATCGGCCCTGATGCCATCGCGAGCGCTGTCTCGTACGCCCTCGCGCAGCCGTCCGACGTCGACGTCAACGAAATCGTCGTACGACCTGTACGCCAGCGCTGAACCCACCACAGGGCGCTGAAGTGCCGCACCGTCCGCCCGCGTTGTCAGTGGCGGCCCGTACGGTCTTCACATGGTTGATCAGAACTCTTCCGTGCCCTCCGTGCCCTCTGTGCCCTCGGTGTGCGACTTCGCAACCTGGGAGCCCGTGTTGCGGCTGTTGCGGGACAGCGGGGCGCGGGAGCAGGCCGCGCCGTCCATCCGCGTGTCGGGACGGATCAGCCGGCAGAGCTGGAGTCTGCCCCTGCGGCGACGGCTGCGGGAACCGGGTCGGGCCGTCCGGGGCGAGGACATGCGGGACGAGACGGAGGCGGTGGAGCGGGTGCAGCGCGCGCTCGCGGACGCGGGCGTCGACACCGTCTCGTTCACGGGGAAGATATCGCCGGACGGGAAGGCCATACTCCGTCTGCTCGGGCCAAGCCCTGCCGTGGAGTCCGGCATCGGGACGCCGCACCCGGGGGCGCTCCTCCTGGTCGAGGGCGCCGTTCCCCAGCCCTGGCGCTGTCTTCCCGATCCGGTGCCCGATCAGTCGCCCGGAGCGGTGCCGGCGACCTCGGCGGATCCGGCGTTGCTGGAGCGGACGCTCCGTGAGCGGTTGCCCGACGCCATCGGCGCGACCGAGGCGGAGATCGCCGCCGCGGAGGCACGCCTTGGTGTTTCCCTGCCGGCGGAGCTCAAGGTGCTCTACCGGGTGACGGGGCCACGGTGGGAGGGTCTGGGTGACGGTCTGGGTGACGACTATGAGGCCGCGGAACGTGCGTGCGCGGCGGTCGGCTGCGAGCTCTTCGCCTTGGACGACCTGTATGTCGCCGACGCGTCGTCCCGCCCATGCTCTTGGGAGTTCGCGGCGATGGAAGCGGTCGTCACCCGGCCCGACGCCGCTGTGCAAGGTCTGGTCGGCTCGCCCGGCTGGATCGTCTTCGGGGACAACGGCGGTGGCGACCGGTTGGCGGTCGATCTGACCCCCGGCCCGCGCGGACACGCGGGACAGATCATCATCCTCAGCCACGAGGAGAACATCGGAGCCTACCTGGTCGCCGACTCGCTCACCGACCTGGTGCTTGACCGGAACAGTGAGGAACGTGGCAGCTCAGGAGGAGACCAGCCGTCGCCCGTGGCTCACGTCAACATACGAAGCCTGCCGAGCATCGAAGCCGCCGCGCACCCCGGCCTGGAGGTCCTGTCCATCGGCGTCTGGGACGCCGAGCCCCTCAGCCTCGCCCCGGTCGCCGACCTGCCCCGCCTGAGGACGCTTGCCGCCTACCCCGGCACGCTCGCCGACCCCCTGGAGATCACCGAGCTCGACACGCTGGAGTTCCTGGAGATCGGCCCGGCCGAATGGCGCGCCCTCCTCGACGCGGGAGCCGTCCCGCGCAGCCTGTCGGCCGCCGCCATCAAGGTGCACGGCGACCAGGACCTGCTGCCCACGGTGGCCATCGCCAACGAAATCCTGGCCCTCTGGGACCGACCCCAGATCATCCAGACCCGTATCGAAGGCGACATCGGGCCGTCGACAACTGCGTCCGTTTGAGATCAATGCAGGTGGCTACCCGATCGCTACGTAAGCACAGCGCTGTGCGACGTAGGCGCCGGATGGTTGAGACAGACAGCCACCGGCGCTGCCGCACGCACAGAATCACAAACTATGGCCATAGATGTGGGGAATCTGCGATGCTCGGCTCATCAGCGGTTCTGCCGGCCCGCCAGAGGCAGCCCGAGCAAACGAGAGGCAGAGCAGGTGGCTTCCTCCCCGGACTCTCTCAACACATCGGCACGGAACCCCCGTTGCGATCCCGAGCAGCCGGCCCCCGACGATGATTGTGCGGAGGAGGTCGCTGAGATCAAGGCGCTGCGCACCGAGGTCAATGATCTGCATCGCGCCATGGAGTCCCACCCGTCCATAGACCAGGCGCGGGGCATGCTGATGACGTTGGGGCCGTGTACCGCGGAGGAGGCCTGGGAGATCCTGGTCGAGGTGTCGCAGCACTCCAACACCAAACTGCGCGCGGTGGCAGAGGAGTTGATCGCCACGACAGAGGGCGAGCCGCTGCCCACCCCTGTCCGCACGGCTCTCGGCGAGGCCCTGAGAAGGCGACAGGCGGCCACGGGCTGATCGGGGGCGGTCCTCGGCGGCCCTCGGGGGTTCTCGGGGGCAAAGGCAGCCTGGGTCGGCGGCCCCTCTACGGTGAGCCCATGCCACACGTCTCCGCGCTCCTCGTCATCGACATGCAGAACACCCCGGTGTCCATCGCCTACCGGGCCGCCGGGACCGTCGCCGTGATCGCAGGCTTGCGCGAACGCGCCATGGCCGCCGGCATGTCCGTCGTGACGATCCAGGACCAGGGTGACGGGATGGAGGCGGGAACCCAGGGGTGGCAGGTCGTGTCCGAACTGGCGCCCGCCGAAGGGGAGTCGATCGTCCACAAGACCAGCCCGGACAGCTTCCTGGGTACGGATCTCGACGCGACGTTGGAGACGCTGGGAGTCACCGAGGTGGTCGTCACGGGGTTCGCGACGGAGATCTGCGTGGACACCACGGCGCGGCAGGCACTGAGCCACGGGTACGACTTGGTGGTGGTCGCCGATGGGCACACCACGTCCGTCCGGCCCGAGGGCGGCGAGTACGCCGCTCCGGCGCAGTCGATCGCCCACCACAACGAGATCTTCCGGCACCTCCGTTTTCCGGGCCGGAGTATCCGCGTGCTGTCCGCGGCCGAGGTGGACTTGACGAGATGAGAGATGCACATGGTGGCTCACACGCCGGCTGAGCGCGTCCTGGCTCGCTCATTCACCTCCGATGATGGCGCGACCAGGTTCACTGTCACCGACCTGACGGTGGACCATCACCCGGACCGCAGCGCGACGTTGACCTACCGGCTCAGCGTCGAGCGAAAGGGTCACGCCGACGAGTGCTGGGTCTTCACACTGCCATGGAGCGACAAGTCCTTCGTGGACGTGCTCACCTCGTCCGCGCCCGATCCTGAGCGTCTTCGCCAACTGGTCCAGCTGGTACGCGGCCTGTTGGAAGAGTGGTGGGACACCAAGGGGGGCAACCGCCGTTCGGCGAAGATGGGGCGCCGATGCTCCTGAGCTGTCACTACGGGCTGAAAGTGGGACTCGGGGTGCGACCCGGGCGGGGAGCGTAACCCGGCGACGTCGCGACGCGGCAGGTGACCGGTGGTGTCCGGTCGTGGCCGGGACCGTCGGACGACTGCCTGGCTCCTCTGTGAGCATCGTGCTCCCGACGGTGGCGCGCGGCTCAGGAGGCCGGGATGCGTACGTGGCAGGAGTGGACGGCAGCAGGGCGGCTGCTGTGGCGAGCCGGGCCGCGGCACACGGTCGCGCTCGCCGTGACCGTGGTCTGCGGGGCGCTCACCGGCCCGCTCATCGTCGTCGCGACCGGACGGCTCGTCGGCGCGCTGCCCGGAGCCGTGGAAGGGGGAGCAGGGTCGGCGGAGGCCAGACGCGCGCTGGTCGTCCTCACCGTGTTCGGCGCGCTGACCCTCGTACGCACGGGACTTCGCGGCCTGGAGAGCGGGATCGCGGCGGTGCTGCGGCTGCGGGCGGCCAGTGTGGTGGAGGACCGGGCCATCGCGGCCGGGACCGGCCCGGACGGCATCGGACACCTCGAAGAGCCGGGTTACGCCGACACGCTGCGCCTGGCCACCGAGCAGGTCACCCGGCCGGACCAACTCGCCTCCCTGCTCCCCGAGATCGTACGCCCGAGGCTCGAAGGGATCGGCCTGCTCGTTCTGTTGGCGCCACTGGCGTGGTGGGCGCCGCTCCTGCTGGGGCTCGCTGCTGTGCTGACGTATCGCTCCTATCTGCGACTGTCACAGCAGGTGCACGGCAGCATGGAGTCGGCGAGTGCGGTGATCCGCAGGGCGGGATATCTGCGGTCACTTGCCGTGGACCCCGAACCCGCCAAGGAGATACGTGTCTTCGGGCTCGGTGACTGGCTCGCGGGCCGGATGACGGACGTCTGGCAGTCGGGCATGGCCAGGGTCTGGGCCACCCGAGGAACGGCAGCGCGGCGATCGTACGGCGCGGTGGGGTTCGTGGTGCTGGGGGAGGGCCTGGTCCTGGGGTACGCGGCCTTCGCCGCCGCGCGTGGTGACCTGGGGCTCACCCAGCTCGTGATCAGCGCCCAGGCGGCGCTCGCCCTGCCCGCACTCGGCTGGGTCGGCGATGACGACCTGATGGTGCGTGACGCGCTGCTGGGCCTGCGGTCGCTCGTTGCGCTGGAGTCGCGGGGGACCGCAGGTCAGGGGGCCGCCGGGAACGGTCACGCCAACGGCCGGACCCCCGCACTCCGCCGCGGAATCGCCTTCCACTCCGTGGACTTCACCTACCCCGGCACGGACCGACCCGTACTGCGCGGGCTCGACCTGGAGATCCCGGCCGGGGCCTCCGTAGCGATCGTCGGGGCGAACGGATCCGGCAAGACGACGCTGATCAAACTCCTCGCGCGGCTGTACGAACCCGACGCCGGACGGATCACGGCGGACGGCGCGGACGTGCGCGCGTGTGACGCGCGGCAGTGGCGCCGGGGAATCTCCGTCGTCTTCCAGGACTTCGTGAAGTACCCGCTGACACTGCGCGACAACGTGGCGATGGGCGCCCCGGACGTCAGCGGCGACGCGGACGCACTGGAGCGCGCCTTGGAACTGGCCGACGGCGCCGAACTGCCCGGCAGGCTCGGGGCGGGCTGGGACACCGTGCTGTCACGGCAGTTCGCGGGCGGTGCCGATCTGTCCGCAGGCCAGTGGCAGAGAGTCGCGCTCGCCCGCGCGCTTCTGGCCGCGCGGTCGGGAGCCGTCCTCGTGCTCGACGAGCCGACCGCGCATCTCGACGCGCGGGCGGAGGCCGACTTCTTCGACCGGTTCCTGACGGTGAGCGGGGGCGCCACAACGATCCTGGTCTCGCACCGTTTCTCGGGCGTCCGCAAGGCCGCCCTCATCCATGTCATGGACGGCGGGCGGATCGTGGAGAGCGGCTCGCACGACGTACTGATGGGGCTGGGCGGGAGATACGCCCGGATGTACCGGCTTCAGGCGGAGCGATTCACCGACGACGACGCGGGCCCCGGCGTGGCTGGCCCTCCACTGTCCGGAGGCACGTGGCCGGTGGATCGCGCGGCGCCGGAAGGCGTCCCGGAGGGCGTCCCGGAAGACGTCCGTGACGTCGATATCGACCCTCTTGAGATGGCTGAGATGTCCGAACACGGGTGGCGCGGCGTGCTCGACGCGCTGCGCACCCTGGTCGGCGAATCCTTCCGGGAGTCCTGGAAACTCGCCGTGCTCGGGCTGCTGCTCGTACCCGCCGCGGCCGGTCTCGCGGCCTTGCAGGGACTGTGGCTGAGGTCCATGGCCGAGGGCGCGCAACAGGGGCTCCTGGAATCCACGGTCACGGCGGCGCTCCTGCTTGTGGTGAGCCTCGGGGTGTGGGAGGCGGTCGAACTGGCGGCGATCGGAGCCAGGATCGGGCTCAGCGAGCGCGTGGGCTTCGCCTTTGACCGGCTGCTGGCGCGGCTCGCCGCGGGCATTCCCGGGCTGCGCCACCAGGAGTCGCCCGCGTTCCAGGACCGGCTCCATCTGTTGCGTGACCGCACCCTGGCCATGGGCGCCCTGCTCAACTGGGTGCTCAACCTGCTCGAACAGCTCGGCGGCTTCCTGGTGACCGCCGCACTCCTGGCCACCGTCCACCCCGCCCTGCTGGTGCTCCCGCTCATCGGGGCACTCGCCCTGCGCCTGCAGATCTCCGCCCGCGGCATCATCGCCCGCGCCCAGGAGGCCACGGCGGCCGACTACCGGCTCGCCGCACGCCTGGCCCGCCTCGCCACCTCGCCGGAGGCGGGAAAGGAGCTGCGCGTCTTCGAAGCGGGGCCGGAACTGTGGTCCCGGGTGGGCGAGTTGCGCAGCCGAGCCGACAGCGTGACGAGCCGGGCCCAGTGGCGGTTCGCCGCGATCGGCTGCGCGGCCGGGCTGCTCAACTCGCTCGGCCTGATCGGCTCGGTCGCCTTCGTCGTGCATCTCGCGGTGACAGGGCAGACCGGCCTTGGCGCTGTGCTGCTCGCCGTCGTCCTGGCCGGGCGGTTCACCGGGCATGTCGGCGGACTCGTGCAGGCCACGGGTGCCGTCGTCGAACTCCTGCAGAGCGCGGAGCGGTTGCGCTGGCTGCGGACGTACGCCGAGAAGGCGAGCCTCGCGCCCGCGAACACCTCCCGTACCGCTGGGGCGGCGGCCGTCCCGTCGACGCTGCGCCATGACATTGCCGTCGAGGGGCTTTCCTTCCGCTATCCCGGCACCGCGGTGACCACACTGCACGACGTCGAACTGCGGCTGCCGGCCGGGGGAGTGGTGGCCCTGGTCGGTGAGAACGGCTCCGGGAAGTCCACCCTGGTCAAACTGCTGTGCCGGATGTACGAGCCGACGCTGGGCCGGATCACGGTCGACGGAGTCGCCCTCGACGCCCTTCCTCCCGAACGGTGGCGTGAGCGGATCGGCGCCGCGTTCGAGGACTTCGCGCGCTTCGAGTTCGCCCTCCGCGAGACGGTCGGCGTCGGGGACCTGCCGCGTGCCGCCGACCCCCGGGCGGTCGCCGAAGCACTTGACCGAGGTGGCGCCACCGGCCTGCCCGGCACGCTGCCGGACGGCCTGGAAACGCAGTTGGGCAGTCGCTGGGAGCACGGGATCGACTTGTCGACGGGCCAGTGGCAGAAGGTGGCGCTCGCGCGGGCCTTGATGCGTACGGAACCCCTGCTGCGCATTCTCGACGAGCCGACCGCGTCCCTGGACGCGGAGACCGAGCACGTCATCTTCGAGCGCTACATCGAGGCCGCGCGCCGCCCCAGGCCGGACGGCGGCCGTCCGGCCACGGTCACGTTGCTGGTCTCCCACCGGTTCTCGACCGTGCGCGGCGCCGACCTCATCGTCGTACTCGACCGAGGCCGCGTCGCCGAGACGGGCAGCCACGAGGAATTGCTGGCGCAGGACGGGCTCTACGCGCAGATGTACGGGCTCCAGGCGCGCGCCTACCGGTGACGAAGGGCTGTCGACGTAGTGCTCAGGTGGGGTGGCCGACAGCCGCCGACATCTATAGCGTCGCCGCATGGACCCGGACCGGAATGAACGGCTGCTTCACGCCTCCTCGTTCGGCGCAGCGGCGGCCGCCTATGCCGAGCACCGGCCGGACTACTCGCAGACCGCGGTGCGCTGGGTGATCGAGGCGGCGCCAGGCCTGCGCGTGCTCGACCTCGGCGCTGGAACCGTCAAGCCGACCGCCACGTTGGTCGCGCTGGGCGCCGAAGTCATCGCGGTCGAGCCCGACCCGGCGATGCTGACCGAGCTGCGCCGCTCGTTGCGGACTGTCCGTGCCCTGCCGGGTAGTGCGGAGGCGATACCGCTGCCGGACGTGTCCGTCGATGCCGTGCTGGCGGGCAACGCCATGCATTGGTTCGACATGGCCGTCGCGGGGCCCGAGATCGCCAGGGTCCTCGCACCCGGTGGCATCCTGGCCGGTCTGTGGAACGTCATGGACGACCGCGTCGAGTGGGTTGCCGGTCTCGCACGAGTCAGCGGGAGCGCGGCCATCGGCCCGCGTGACACGCCCACCAGCTGGCGCGCGGAGACCGCCGACATGCACCTTCCAGAGAACCGTTCAGAGACGGGTGCAGCCGCTCGGTTCGGCTCGCCGGAGCAGGCCGAGTTCCCGCACGGCCAGCGCCGCACCGCCGAGTCACTCGTCGCGACCCTCGCGACGCGCGCGGGGATGCTGGTCATGCCGGAGCAGGAACAGGAAGCCACACTGGGCCGGATCCACGCTTTCCTCGCGAACGGACCGGAGACCGCCCACGGCGAGTTCACTCTCCCGATGCTGACCAGCGTGCTGCGAGTCCGGCGACTCTGAAGCACCTCTACGAAAGGCATGAAAGGCACGAAAGGAGCGCCGGCCCGGGCCGGCGCTCCTTCGTTCTACCTGCGTACGGCTACGCGGCAGCGTCCCGCGCGATCACCCATGCCGGGTCCCGCGGCTCCACCTTGTTGGCGAAGGCGACCAGCTGGGCGTACGCGGCCAGGTCGGCCATCGCGGACTGGATCCGCGGCAGCGCGGTGTCCGCCGCCGGGACGTTGATCTGGTCGAGCCAGTCACCGATCAGCGCGGCCACGGCGAGCGTACGGTCGCGCATGTCGTGGCAGATGCCGAGCGGGCCGCCGGTCCTGGCCTGCTCGGTGAACGCCTGCCACAGCTCGGCCGACTGCGGCACCTGGCCCAGGCTGACGCCCGAGCGGTAGAGCCGGTCGAAGTCGAGCCTGCTGTACCACTCTGCGGTCTCCCTGGTGAGCGTGCCCGTCGCCAGGATGTCGGCCACCTGCGCCAGCATCCGCGCGGCGCCGCCGAGCCGGTCCCGTGCCGCCGCGGCGTACACGGCGGCACCGGCCACCCCGTCGCCGTGCTCGGCGAGTTCGAGGGCACGGCACAACTCGCTGGTGGCCGCGTTCAGTTCGGTGCCCGCTGCCAGCGCGAGCTGCTTCTTGTCGCGCAGGTCCTCCTCACTGAGACTGAGGAGCTTGTTGCAGACGGCGCTCATATCCCGTTCCTCCTTTCCTGGCCGGCGCCGACGGCGGTCACGGCGACGGCGCTGGGGGTCATACCGAGGATGTTGATGACGGCCAGTGCCTGACCGTAGATCCGGATGCGGTCGAATCCGGTGAGCAACTGCCAGGCCACGCGCTGCCAATCGGCGGCACCGGCCTCGGCGGCGTGCGCCGCGAAGCCCTCGAGCCCCGCCGAGAAGCCGGTCAGCTCGGACACGAAGTGACCGAACGTCGCCTCGTCCCCGCCCTCTTCGTAGCGCAGCGCGATGGCCTCGATGGCGGTCCGGTCCAGCTGGACCAGGTCCGCGTCGCGGGCCGCGCCGAGCGTCTCGCGCACCGGGGCGGTCCCGCCGCCCGCGACCCGCAGCCGCTCGTCGTGGACCGGGTAGAAGCCGAGCTCCTGGGCGACGCGGTGCGAGGCGCGGTACTCCACCAGCGCGGCCCGGACCGCGGCGGCAGCACAGCGCACCCGCAGGGCGGCCTGGCGCACGTCGTTGAGCTCCAGGTCGGAATGCATCAGGTGTAGCTCGCTGCCCGCCCGCATGAAATGGGCCGAGCCGGTGGCGATGGGACCGTCCACGCGCTCGTAGAGGGACTGTTCGGCCACGCTGCCGTCAGGCAGGCCGGGGGCTTTGTTGCAGACCCTGCTCATATAGGTCGTGCCTCCTTGGTTGTCCGATGTCGGTCGTGCGGTGGTGCCACGCCCGGTCTCCGGCATCCGCCGGGAAGCCGCACCAAACCGGCGGACGGCATTTCACGAATGCCGTAGTGACAGCCGGTGCGGTGCCCGGTCGCCGATACGCGGGATCCGAGCGGTAGACGGATGCTCGCAGCGCGTCCCGGGGTGCGATCCTCGAAATCGGGCACCACCGGACAGGTCCGGATGGCTTCGGCCAGGCGACGGTCGTACGGCGTCGCCAAGGCGCGAGCCGGTGCGGAGGATGCGAACCATGCCAGCGGCAACGGGGGCGGCGGGACACCCGCCGGACGGGGGACCGCGCGATGCGGCGGCAGACGTCGGCCCGGTGGATTCCGTGGACACGGCCGACGCGTTGGCCGTGCTGCTGCGCCAGTTACGCAGACGCGCCGCCCGCAGGGACGGAGGCGCACAGATCACCTACCGGCAACTGGCCGCGCGAACGGGCTGGGCGCACGGGGTGATCGGCGACTACTTCGCGGGCAAGACGCTGCCACCGACGGACCGCTTCGACACCCTGGTCCAGCTGCTCGGCGCCACCGGCCGTGAGCTGCGCCTTCTCGCGACGGCCCGCGACCGCGTGGAGGAGGCGCGCCGCTCCCGCCCGGCTGCCAACGGCCGCCCGGGCCCTCCTGGCACGGACGGCGCCGGCTCATCGCCGCCGGTCCCTTGCCGCCCTCCCGTCCCTCGCCAGCTGCCTGCCGACATCCCCGAACTTCCGGGCCGGGGGCGGGAGATGGGCGAGCTCGACGTGCTTGCCCCGGCGCCGCGGGGCAAGGGCCCTCTCGTGGTCGCGCTCGACGGCCCCGGCGGTGTCGGCAAGTCGGCGCTCGCCGTGCACGCGGCCCATCGGCTCGGTGAGCGGTTCCCCGACGGTCAGCTCTACGCCGACCTGCGGGGCTCACGCCGCGACGAGCATCCCGTGCCGCCCGACGTCGTCCTCAGGCGCTTCCTCTGCGCGCTGGGTGCTTCGCGGCCGTATCCGGGCAGCGTGGCGGACGCTGCGGCGGCCTACCGCACGCTGCTCACCGAGCGGCGAGTGCTGATCGTCCTCGACAATGCCCTGGACGCGGCCCAGGTACGCCCCCTCCTGCCCGCGGCGCACGGCTGCGCGGTCCTGGTCACGAGCCGGGGTGTACTCGCTGCCCTGAACGGCGCCGTCCACCTCCACCTGATGCCCCTGCCGCCCGCGGCGTCCGTCGAGGTGCTCGGCCTCTGGGCGGGAGCGGGCCGGCTGACCGCCGAACATGCCGCCGCCGAGGCGATCGCGCACCACTGCGATCACCTGCCGCTGGCCCTGCGCATCGCGGGCGCCCGCCTGGCGGCGCGCCCCCGGTGGCCGGTGCGGGAACTCGCCGAACGCCTTGCCGACCCGGAGCGTCGCCTGGCGGAGCTGTCCTTCGCGGATCTGGACATGTACGCGGCTCTGGAAGCGGGCCACCGAGAGCTTCTTGCCCGCGGCCCCACGGGCCGGGCGGCAGCACTCGTACTGCCCCTGCTGGCGGCGGAGCAGGGGGAGTTGACGGTCGCAGAGGCGGCAGCGGCGACCGGCGATGAGCCGTCGACGGCGGAGGTGATCCTGGAGCAGCTGGTCGACGTGCAGTTCCTGGAGTCGAGGGCTCCGGGCCGCTACCGCTTCCACCCGCTCACCCGGCTGTTCGCCCTGCGGTCGCTCACGAGGGAGAGAGGTGCGTGAGGAGCGGGGTACATGATCCCCAAACCCCTTACTCGTCCCAGTAGTTGAGCGGCGCCGACCCCACACTGTGCCCTCTGCGGTCAAGGACCCGCCCCACATGCTTGACCGTGCGCAGCACCACGGCACGCTCCGTGATGCGCAGATCCAGGTGCGCGAGGCGGCTGTTGAGCAGCGCCTCGGTGGTGTGGACCTCGGACAGGGCCGGCAGCCAGATGTCGAGCACCAGATTGTGCGCGCCCGCCGTGATGCTGCACATGCGCAGGCCGGGCAGGGTGCGCAGCGCGGTCACCGTCTCGTCGAGATGCTGGGCGGGCACCGAGCCGAAGTAGACGACCGAGACCGGGAATCCGGTCAGTGGCCGGGCCAGCGCGCAGCGCAGCGAGAGCCGCCCGGTACCGGTCAGGACACGTAGCCGGCGCCGGACGGTCGCGGCTGAGGCGCCGACGGTCCCGGCGAGATCCGTCAGGGGCATCCGGCCGTCGGTGCCGAGTGCGAGGGCGATGCGGCGGTCGAGGGGCCGCAGCGGTTCGTCGGGCACCGCGGGCCGCTCCAGGGTCAGGGCGCTCCGCTGCTGCCGGGTGAGGCTGCGCAGCCGCCAGGACGCCCCTTCGAAGGGCGCCGCGGTGATGACATGGCTGCGTACGGCGCGTACGCCGGGCAGCTGCGACACCCGGTCGCCGGAGAGCCGGGCGAGGCCGTCGAGGTCGGTGGCACCGACGATCGCGAGCAGATCGCGCCCGCCCGAGGTCTGTTTGAGGCTCAACACATGCGGGTCACGGGCGAGTTGCCCGATGGTGTCCTCGCTCAGGCGTCCGTCCATGTCGATCTCGACCTGGGCGTAGACGCCCTCGTCGTGGCCGGGCGACAGGTAGCCGTCGACCCAGGCCATGCCCGCGCGCACCATGCGGTCCCAGCGGCGGGCGACCGTCACCGCGTCGACCTCGAGGACCTCGCCGATCCGCACCCAGGGCACCCGGGGCTGGATCTGGAGGGCGTGCACGATGGCCATGTCCAGTTCGTCCAGGGTGTGCGCTCGCTGCGTTTCCATGACGTGTACGGAATCCTGCGTAGGCGGCGTCGTGGTGAAAGATTCCGGCGATTTTACACAGTCGTGATCCCTGATACCGAGGATCGTCGGCCATGAGCCACGCACAGTTCTCCTCCCTGCGCATCATCCGAGCCCGCCTCGTCGACGGCACCGGCACGGCCCCCGTCACGGACGCCGTCATCGACATCGACGAGGACGGCACGATCGTCTACGCCGGTCCCGCCGCTACGGCGCCGGAAGCACCCGCAAGGGCCCGCACCGTGGACGCGGCGGGACGCACGGTCCTGCCGGGCTTCATCGACACCCACGTCCACCTCGCCATCGAATCGCCCCGGCAGATGGTCCGCCGCCACGAGACCGACCCGACCGTGGAGACGTTCCGCACCGCCGAGCGGCTGCGCATCACCCTGGATGCGGGCATCACCACCGCCCGCGACCTGGGCGGCCTTCCGGCCGGTTTTCGGGACGCGGTGGCCGCGGGCCTCACCGCAGGGCCCCGGCTGCACACGGCCGTCCGCATCCTCAGCCACACCGGCGGGCACGCCGACTTCCGTTCGGAGTGCGGCTTCGACCCCAGTGCCGGGGTGGGCGAGATCGCCGACACCCCGGACGAGGTACGGGTCGCGGTGCGCCGCCTGCTCCGCTCCGGCGCCGACGTCATCAAGGTCTGTGCGACCGGCGGCATGAGCAGCCCCTACGACCAGCCCGACGACGAGGGCCTGACCGTCGAGGAGATCCGCACGGTGGTCGACGAGGTGGCCCGGCACGGCGGCCGGCCCGTGGCGGCCCACGCCCAGGGCACCGCGGGCATCATCAACGCGATCCGCGGCGGCGTGAGCAGCGTCGAGCACGGCTACGGCCTCACCGCGCAGGCGCGTGAACTGGCGGGCGAGCACGGCACGTTCGTGGTGCCGACCCTTTCTACGGTGTTCGACGGCATCGACCGTTCGACCATGCAGCCCTTCCACTACGAGAAGAAGGTCCGCTGGTCCGGCATCACCCAGGAGAACATCGCGGCGGCCATCTCCGACGGCGTACGCATCGCCATGGGCACCGACGCGGCGATGGTGCCGCACGGCCGCAACCTGCGCGAGCTCTCCCACCTGGTGTCGCTGGGCATGACCCCGGAACGGGCCATCGAGGCGGGCACCCGCAGCGCCGCCGAACTCCTCGGCCTCTCGGCGGAGATCGGCACGCTGGAGGCAGGCAAACACGGCGACCTGGTGATGTGCGACGGCGATCCGCTCGCGGACATCTCGGTGCTCGCCGACCCGGCCCGCATCGTGCTCGTCGCCCAGCGCGGCGCCGTACGCAAGGACACGCTCGGCCTGGCGCGGACCGCCCCCGCGGCGAGCGGCACACCATCGCAAGGAGCCGCCGGATGAGCACCTCGACAACCCCCGCGAAGACGCCGGCCGGCGGGCCACCGCGGCGGACCGTACTCGACAAGGTCCTGAACGGCATCGAGCGCGCGGGCAACAAGCTGCCGCACCCGGTGCTGCTCTTCCTCGGCCTGTTCCTGATCATCGGCACGGTCTCGACGGTTCTCGCCGCCACCGACACCACCGTCACGGTGCCGGGCGAGGACAAGACACTCGCGGTCAAGGGCCTGTTCAGCGGCGAGGGCGTGCGCTGGCTGCTCGAGAACTTCATCCCGAACTTCACCGGTTTCCCCTCCCTTGGCACGGTCCTGCTGATGATGGCCGCGGTCGGCGTGGCCGAGAAGACGGGCCTGCTCGAAACGGCCGTACGCGCCTCCATCGCGCGGGCCCCGAGGGGGCTGCTGCCGTACCTGGTCGCCTTCGTGTCCTGCCAGGCGCACCTGATGAGTGACGTGGCGATCCTGGTGATCCCGCCGCTTGCCGCACTCGCCTTCAAGAACGCGGGCCGCAACCCGATCGCGGGCCTCATCGGCGGCTTCGCCTGCGTCTGCGCCGGATACGCGGCCGGATTCTCCATAGGCGCGCTCGACGCGCTCTACACCGGCATCACGCACCAGGCCGCCGCGGTCGTGCCGGGTGGCGGGAGCGCCCCCACGCACATCCTCATCAACTACTTCTACACAGCCGCCGCCAGCTGCGTGCTCGCCCTGATCGGCGGCTTCCTGATCTCCCGCGTCCTCGAACCGCGGCTGCCCCATCCGGACCCTGCGGCGGATCCGGAGGCCGGGCCAGCAGTCGAGGCGGATTCCGTCACGGTCACCGTTACCGTCACCGCCAGACAGCGCACCGGCCTGCTGCGCTCCGGGCTCGCCGTCCTGCTGTACGCGGCCGTCGTGGTCACCTGCTGGCTGCTGCCGGGCTCCCCGCTGCGCGGCGAGGGCGGCGCGCTCGTCCCCTCGCCGGTCCTCGACGGCATAGTGCCGCTGCTGTTCGTCGCGTTCGTTCTCGCCGGCGTCGTCTACGGCCGCACCGTCGGCACGCTCAAGCGTGCCGAAGACGCGCCACGCATGATGGCCGAGTCGATCACCGGAATGTCCGGCTACATCGTGCTGATCCTGGTGATCTCCCAGGTCATCGGCGTCTTCGACTGGTCCAACGTCGGCACCCTGCTCGCGGTGAACGGCGCGAACCTGCTTGAGTCCGCGGGCCTGACCGGCTTCACGGGCCTGGTCCTTTTCGTTCTTCTGGTCTGCGTCCTGAACCTGTTCGTCACGTCGGGCTCGGCCCTGTGGTCCCTGGTCGCGCCGGTCTTCGTACCGGCGTTCATGCTCCTCGGCATGGAACCCGCCGTCACCCAGGCGGCGTTCCGGATCGGTGACTCCGCGACGCAGATGATCACGCCGCTCAATCCGTACGTCTTCCTGATGCTGACGATCCTGCGCCGCTACGAACCCGGGGCGCAGCTCGGCACGGTCCTGTCCCGGCTCGCGGTGTTCGTGGTCCCGTTCCTGATCGCCTGGATCGCGGTTCTCGGCATTTTCTACGGCCTCGGTCTGCCCCTCGGCCCCGGCGCGGACATCCACCGCTGAGGCGGCTGCTCGGGCGGCGCGGGCGTCCTCGTAATCCGGATAGTCCGGGTAATCCGGTTGTCCCGCCGAACCAACTGATCCTAGAGTGAGCCCACTTCGACGAGACGCTCCCCAGAAGCACGCCGCAGAGCGGGAGCGTCCCACCTCGCTGAGGTGCCGGGGAGGCGGCAGTTTCTTTGTCGACCCTTCCTTCGGAGGTCTCAGTCATGAACGTCGGTATCGGTCTGCCCATCGGCGACCCCACCACCCTGCTCACCTGGGCCCAGCGCGCCGACGCGGGCCCCTTCAGCACGCTCGGCCTGCTCGACCGGCTCGTCTACGACAATCCCGAGCCCCTGGTCGCGCTCGCTCTCCTCGCCGGCGCCACCTCCCGCATCCGCGTCCAGACCGAGGTGCTGCTCGCCCCGCTGCGCGACACCGCCCTCCTCGCCAAGCAGGCCGCCACCCTGGACCAGATGTCCGGCGGCCGGCTGGTCCTCGGCCTGGGCGTCGGGGGCCGCGAGGACGACCACCAGGTCGCCGGCACCGACATACGCACCCGAGGCCGACGCCTCGACGAGCAGATGGCGGTCATGCGCCGCCTGTGGTCCGGCGAACCGTATGGCGACGGCATCGGCCCGATCGGTCCCGCGCCCGCCAGGCCGGGCGGCCCCGAGGTGCTCTTCGGCGGCTTCAAGCCCGCCGCGATCGAACGCGTCGCACGCTGGGGCGACGGCTTCCTGGCCGCCGCGCCACCTGCCTGGGCAGGCGGCCTGTTCGACACCGTCCGCAAGTTCTGGAAGGAGTACGACCGCGACGGCGAACCGCGCATCGTCGCGCAGCTCAACGTCGCGCTCGGCCCGGACGAGGTGGTGGACGACGCCCGGACGAACATGCACGCGTACTACGCCTTCACCGGCACGCCCGACCGCATGGTTGCCGGACTCCGCACCACCCCGGCCGAGATCCGTGACGCGATCACCGGCTTCACCGACCTCGGCGCCGACGAGGTCATGCTCTACTGCCACGGCCACGACCCCGACCAGGCGGACCGCCTCGCAGAGCTGCTGTGACGGGCGCGGGCATGCCGCCGCCTTGCCCCCCCTGGGGTTGATGACCCGTTGTGCCGCAAGGTAGCCCGGCGACTTCGTCACCTCATGCTGGTGAGGAGCCACACCGGATCCACGAACTGACCGATCTGGCGGTCGACGAGCTTCTGATGCGGTCGGAAGACGACCATCTGAGCGACCTGGAATTCCTCGACGGGGAGGACGAGGCCCTGGTGGCACAGCTGACCGAGGCCGGGTTCCTGACGCACCCGGGCGCGATCGTCCGGGCCGGGGCCGTCCCCGGCTGGACGTATGCCCTGGAGAGCTTTTCGTCCCGCTCGCGGTACCACCTGGAAGCGCTCTCGCGCGGTACGCGGGCCTACACCGTGTTCCGCAGCGGCGCGGGCATGCAGCGGGTGGGCCATGCCCGCGACGGCCAAGTGCTGTCCGACTACGAACCGCGGGAACCGACCCCGGGAGTCATTGCGACGGAGGAGCAGATTCCCGGTTTCACCTACACCGGTGAGGAGTTGCCCACCCCCGCCTTCGCTGACGGCTTCGCCTGACCCTCTCCTCAGCTCTCCGTCAGGCGGAGCCGAAGGACGACTGCCCCAGCGCCAGTGCGCGGAACGCGGCCGGAGTCGTGCCCGTCCGTAGGCGGAAGAACTTAGTGAAGTCGCTCGCGTCCGTGAACCCCAGCCTTCCGGCGATCTCCTTCGCCGGGAGGCTGCTGTGCTGCAGGAGGCGTTTGGCCTCCAGCAGCACCCGTTCGTCGACGAACTTCTTCGCGCTCGCGCCGGTGACGGCCAGCGTCGCCCGGGACAGGGTGCGCGGGCTGTAGCCGAGCGCGGCCGCGTAGTCCTCCACCCGCCGTGTCACCACATGGTCGCGCTCCACCGCGTCGTGAAAGCGCCGGAACACCTCGCTCACCGCGCCCTGCGAAGGCGCCGCGCCCCGCACGGCGGCCAGACGCAGCATCAGGACCGACACCAAGTGCCTCATCACCTCGACGTGGGAGCCCAGCGGAAGCGAGGCCATCGCCCCGTACTCGTACGTGAGATGGTCCAGGGCCCGTCGCAGCGCCTGCGCCTGTTCGCCCTCGGGCAGCAGAGGCCGCTGCTCGTAGGGGGGATTCATGTGCGCGGCCGCCACCGTCGCGGGCGGCAGAAAGCCGGGCTGGAACAGGACGATCGCCCCCTCCGCGGCCACCAGATCCGGGCCGAACCGCTGCACCTGCCCCGGCCGGATCCACAGCCAGGAGCCCGGCGCCAGATCGTGCTCGACGAAATCCACCGCCATCCGAAGCCGCCGTCCGCGGACCACGATCAGCTGATGGAAGGCGGGGCGCAATGCCGCGTGCGGGTCGTTGCCGTGCCGTCGCGAGCGCTCGTAGAGGCCGCCGAGCTCCACCACCTCGACGCCGGTCGGCGCGCCCACGCCCGCGGTGTAATCCAAGTCCCTGACATCAGGGTGTCCGTTTTTCCCCATCGCGAGTCCCGAGCGTACCGCCGGCCCGCCGAGTCTGCCTCCTAGCGTGGAATCAACGAGGCGCAGGAGCAAAGGCGCAGGTCATCTTGGTGCAAGGAGCGGACGAGTGCGGCTGATCGTGGGAATGACGGGGGCGACAGGAGCGGCCATCGGCGTGCGGCTCCTGGAGAATCTGGCCCAGCTGCCGGACGTGGAGACCCATCTCGTCCTGTCCCGCTGGGCCCGCACCACCATCGAACTGGAGACCGGCCTCCCGGTCGCCGAGGTGAGCGCACTCGCCGACGTCACGCACCACCCGGACGACCAGGGCGCCACCATCTCTTCCGGTTCCTTCCGCACCGACGGCATGGTGATCGTGCCCTGCTCGATGAAGACGCTGGCCGGTATCCGCGCCGGATACGCGGAGGGTCTCGTGGCCCGAGCCGCCGACGTCGTCCTCAAGGAGCGGCGCCGACTGGTCCTCGTACCGCGCGAGACGCCACTGAGCGAGATCCACCTGGAGAACATGCTCGCCCTGGCCAGGCAGGGAGTGCGGATGGTGCCGCCGATGCCCGCCTTCTACAACCACCCGCAGACCGTCGACGACATCGTCGACCACATCACCGCCCGGGTCCTCGACCAGTTCGACCTGCCCGCGCCCGCGGCCAAGCGCTGGGAGGGCATGCGCGCCGCCCGCGCCGCCGCACTGCCACCGGCCTCATGACGCCCCCAGCGCCCTGACGCCCCTCTCCCCTCAGACGTCCCATCCCCTCAAGGAGTCACCCATGCCCTACGACGACCTGCGCAGTTTCCTCGACACCCTGGAGAAGGAAGGGCAGTTGCTGCGCCTCACCGAAGAGGTCCTGCCCGAGCCCGACCTGGCCGCTGCCGCCAACGCCACGGGCCGTATAGGCGAGAACGCCCCCGCCCTGTACTTCGACAACGTCAAGGGCTTCACCGATGCCCGTATCGCCATGAACGTGCACGGCTCCTGGGCCAACCACGCCCTTGCCCTCGGCCTGCCGAGGAACACCCCGGTCAAGGAGCAGGTGGAGGCCTTCGCCGCCCGCTGGGACGCCTTCCCCGTCGCCCCCGAACGCCGCGAGGACGCCCCCTGGCGCGAGAACACCCAGGAGGGAGCGGACGTGGACCTCTTCTCCGTCCTTCCCCTCTTCCGTCTCAACGACGGCGACGGCGGCTTCTACCTCGACAAGGCCGCCGTCGTCTCCCGCGACCCCGAGGAGCCGGAGAACTTCGGCAAGCAGAACGTCGGCACGTACCGCATCGAGGTCATCGGCACCGACCGCCTCGCCTTTCAGCCCGTCCCCATGCACGACATCGCCCAACACCTGCGCAAGGCCGAGGAGGCGGGTGAGGACCTGCCCATCGCCATCACGCTCGGCAACGACCCGGTGATGACGATCGTGGCCGGCATGCCGATGGCGTACGACCAGAGCGAGTACGAGATGGCCGGTGCCCTGCGCGGCGCGCCCGCCCCCATCGCCACCGCGCCGCTGACCGGCTTCGACGTGCCGTGGGGCAGCGAGGTCGTCATCGAAGGTGTCATCGAGTCCCGCAAGCGCCAGATCGAGGGCCCCTTCGGCGAGTTCACGGGCCACTACTCCGGTGGGCGCCGCATGCCCGTCATCCGCGTCGACCGCGTCTCCTACCGCACGAACCCCGTCTTCGAGTCCCTCTACCTGGGGATGCCATGGACCGAGGTCGACTACCTCGTGGGCCCCAACACCTGTGTCCCGCTGCTCAAGCAACTGCGCGCGGAGTACCCCGAGGTGCAGGCGGTCAACGCCATGTACACGCACGGCCTGATGGTCATCATCTCGACGGCCAAGCGCTACGGCGGCTTCGCCAAGGCCGTCGGCATGCGCGCGATGACCACGCCTCACGGCCTGGGATACGTGGCTCAGGTGATCCTGGTCGACGAGGACGTCGACCCCTTCAACCTGCCGCAGGTCATGTGGGCCATGTCCGCCAAGGTCAACCCCGCGGATGACGTGGTCGTCATCCCCAACCTGTCCGTCCTGGAGCTCGCACCCGCCGCCCAGCCGGCCGGCATCACCAGCAAGATGATCATTGACGCCACGACTCCGGTCGCTCCCGACGTACGCGGCAACTTCTCCACCCCGGCCAAGGACCTGCCCGAGACGAAGGAGTGGGCGGCGAAGCTCCAGCAGCTCATCACGGCCCGCCACTGAACCCCCGCGCCCCTTCGCGGACTTACGCCCCTGCTCCCCTCCCGGAAGGAACCTGGCATGACCGGCCACAACCACAACCACAACCACAACCACGACCACGCCACCATCTGCCCACGCTGCGCCTACGAGACGATCGACCGGCTCGCGACCTCACCGGTGCCCGGCGTCTGGGACGTCCTGCAGTGCCGTCAGTGTCTCTACACCTGGCGCACCATCGAGCCCGCTCGCCGCACGCGGCGCGACGCTTATCCCGAGCAGTTCAAGATGACGGTCGCGGACATCGAGAACGCGATCGAGGTCCCGGCCGTACCACCGCTGCGCAGCGCCGACTGAAGCCGATCGGTGTGCCGGTGGGCCGGTCCTACGGGGCAGTTGCGCCCGGTCATCGGCCGAGGAGAGCGACCAACTCGGGGACGGGCGCAGGGGGGTTGGTCGCGTGCAGGACTTCGGTGCGGTGGACGAGGCGGGGCGCTGACAGGGGGACGGCGGCCGTTCCCGGCAGCTCGGCGGCTGTGGTGAGGGGGAGCGCCGCCAGACCGTGCCCGTCGGCGACGAGGGTGCCCACCCCCCTGATGTCTGTTCCGCGGTAGGTGACCTGAGGGCGGAAGCCGTCGGTGTGGGCGGCTGCGCGGAGTTGGGTCAGGGGGATGGCCGTATCGGGTGCGTCCAGCCAGTGCGCGTCGGTGAGGTCCGGCAGTCGGAGGGTCCTCCGGCGTGCCAGGGGGTGGTCGTCCGGGAGCAGGACTGCCAGGGGGTGTTCGGCCACGGCGGTGGTGGTCAGGGGACCCGGGTCGGACAGCGGCAGGGGGTCAGTGGGCGCCGCTGCCCCGTCCACCAGGGCGAGGTCGGCGTCCCCGGCCATGACGGCCGCCACCACCGCCTCCCGCCCGAGCACGTCGAGCGACACGGCGAGGCCGGGGGCGAGACGGCGGATCCGGGCGAGGGCATGAGCGAGGGCGGGGGTCAGCGCGAGAGGGCTGGCTGCGACGGTGAGCTGCGTCGAGCGCGTGGCGTGGAGCCGGGCGATGTCGGCGCGGGCCGCGTCCAGGCGCAGCAGCAGGGGCCGGGCATGTTCCATGAGACGCTCGCCGGTCTCGGTGGGCCCTACCGGTCGGCGATGCACGAGCCGCGGGCCGAGGTCGGCTTCGAGTGCGGCGATGTGCTGCGAGACGGCGGACTGCGTGTAGCCCAGTTCCTGGGCGGCGGCCGAGAAGGAGCGGTTCTCGACGACGGAGACGAAGGTCCGCAGGAGGTGTGGATCCATATGCATCAGTATCGCTAATGCACAGTGCATGAATCATCGTTGGACGTGATGTGGTGACACCGCTGACGATGGACGCATGACTCCTGCCGCACGTATCGCACTGGTCGCGGACCGCTCCGACCACGTCCGCTCCCACACCCGTATCCCCGCGCTCCTGGAAGCCCTGCGCGCCCGCGACGGCCTCAGTCTGGACGCGTACTGGATCCCCACCCAGGAGGCCGAGGCCGGAGTCGAGGGCTTCGACGCCGTCTGGGTGCTGCCCGGCAGCCCCTACCGCAGCGAAGCCGGAGCGCTCGCCGCCATCCGCACGGCCCGGGAGCAACGCATCCCCTTCCTGGGTACCTGTGGCGGCTTCCAGTACCTGCTCCTGGAGTACGCCCGGTCGGTGTGCGGGCTCGGCGACGCGGTCCATGCCGAGAACACCCCCCAGAACAGCGGCAGCCAGAGTGACGGGGGAGGGGAGGAGCTGCTGGTCCCGCTGGCCTGCTCTCTCGTCGGCCACGAGGGCGCGATCGTCCTCGCGGCGGACTCCCGGGCGGCCCAACTCATCGGCGCCCAGCGGACGGTGGAGCGCTACCACTGCAACTACGGCCCGAACCCCGCCTACGTGGAGCGGCTGCGCGCCCACGGACTGAACTTCACCGGCACCGACGAGAACGGCGACATCCGCGTCGCCGAACTGCCCGACCACCCCTTCTTCCTGGCCACCTTGTTCCAGCCCGAACTGCACGGCGACGGCACCCGCCCCCACCCGCTGATCACCGGTCTGGCCCAGGCCGCGGTGCGGCATGCGGAGGAAGCCAGTGCTGCACTGAGGTGAGACCGAGCCGAGATTGCGGTTGCCGACCCCGGTGCGGTGCAGCAGGATGCGGGGATGCGTTTCTCGGTCAACATCCCGAACTTTGGTGACTTCGCAGATCCCAGGACCGTGGCGAAGGTGGCCGTTGCGGCGGAACAAGCTGGGTGGGACGGGCTGTTCGTCTGGGATCACGTGCTGCATCGCAAGCATGCGGGCAGGCCTTTCGGAGATCCCTGGATGCTGCTGACCGCCGCCGCGCTCGCGACGTCCCGGATCAGGCTGGGCACGCTGGTCACCCCGGTCGCCCGGCGGCGCCCCCAGCAGCTCGCCCGCCAGGTGGCGACCCTGGACGTCCTGAGCGGCGGCCGGGTCACCTTCGGCGCGGGGCTCGGCGGGCCCGTCGAAGACGAGTACGCGAGCTTTGGTGACACCACCGACCCGAAGGTGCTGGCCGAGCGGCTGGACGAGGGCCTTGACCTGTTGCGGCGCTACTGGTCGGGCGAGCCGGTGAACCACGACGGACGTCACTACCAGGCGCGCGACGTGACGTTGCTGCCGGCCACGGCGCAACGCCCCCGGCCGCCGATCTGGATCGCCGGCTTCTGGCCGAACCGCCCGCCCATGCGCCGGGCCGCACGCTGGGACGGCGCGGTCCCGCTGTTCACCGACGCCAAACACGGTTACGTGCCGCCGATCGACCAGGTCCACGACTTGGTGGCCTACGTGACAAAGCAGCGCGAGGACCGTCCAGGCACTCCAGACACTCCCGCTCCCTTCGAGATCGTCCTCGGCGGCGCCTCGCCGGGCGGCGACGCCGCCAAGACCCGTGACCTGATCGGCCCGTTGGCCGACGCGGGAGTCACCTGGTGGGACGAGCGCCAGATCCAGACGAGCGAGGGCCTCGACAGGCTCGCACCGGTACTGCGCCGCGTGGAACAGGGCCCGCCGGCCTTGTAGCGGCCACTCCTGGCCCGGCCAGCTCGGCGAGCGGGCGCGGCGGGGGCCGTGGACACCGGGAGCGTCCAAAGGGAGGGGCGGGCATGAGTTTCAGGCTGGCGGCGTACGCCGTGTGCCTTGCGGGCGGACGGGTTCTGCTTGCCCGTCACGTGTCAGCACGCGGCGAGTCCAACTGGACTCTTCCGGGCGGCCGGGTCGAGCACGGGGAGGACCCGTTCGAGGCGGTGAAGCGTGAGGTCGCTGAGGAGACGGGCTGTGATGCGGTGGTGGAGCGCCTGCTGGGAGTGGACTCAAGGATCATCCCCGCAGCCGAGCGCACCATTCCCGGCGGGCCGGAGCACCAGAACGTCGGCATCTTCTACCAGGCCCGTATCGCCGGCGGTCGGCTCCGGCCAGAGCCGAACGGCGAGGTCGCCGAGTCGGTCTGGACTCCGATCCCCGACGTCGCTCGCCTGCGCCGGTCGTCGCTGGTCGACATCGGCCTCGCCCTGGCGCAGACCCGTCCGGCCACCGGCCACGTAGCCGCTGTTCCGGTCGGCGGCCTGATCCAGCACTGAGGCGCTCGATGAGGCAGCTGACCGGAGTCTCCGCGTCGGGAGGCGGCAGTCAACTCACGCCGGATCCGGCAGGTCCATCAGCGCGAGCTTGGCCGGGTCGATCACGACTGAGATCTCGGTGATCCGGTCGTCGACGACGGTGAATGCGAGGACCGAGAGCGGCGTGCCGTCCTCGCGCCAGGACATGACCCCCGGGAGGCCGTTGACGAGCACCGCCCGGCCGTGTGTGGCCGCGTTGGCGGACAGTTGCGCGCCGGCGGCGATCTTGGTGGCGCCGAGGGTGACGACCACGCCGGACGGGGTGTCGACGGTCAGCTTGACCTCGGGGTCGAGCACCCGCAGCAACTTCTCGAAGTCGCCGCCGCGAGCCGCCGCCAGGAAGGCCTGGACCACCTCTCGCTGCTCCCGCCCCGCGCCCGTCGGCCGCTCAATCGACTGCACCTTCTTGCGGGCACGGCTGGCGAGCATCTTGGTGGCGGCGGTGGACTTGCCGAGGATCTGGCCTATCTCCTCGAACGGCACCGCGAACAGGTCGTGCAGCACGAACGCCAGCCGCTCGCTCGGCCGCAGCGACTCCAGGACGACGAGCAGCGCGAGCCCGACCGAGTCGGCGAGCACCGCGTCCTCCTCGGGAGCGGGACCGTCGTCGAGCGTCACCACCAGCTCGGGCAGGCTGTCGTCGTAGGACGCCTCCGGGCGGACCTGGCGGGATCGCAGGACATCGAGGCTGATGCGTCCTGCCACCGTGGTCAGCCAGCCCGCGAGGTTGTGGATGGTCGACGCGTCCTGGCGGGAGAGGCGCAACCAGGCCTCCTGGACCACGTCCTCGGCGTCGGCGTGCGATCCGAGCATGCGGTAGGCGACCGAGCGCAGCCGGTCGCGCTGGGCCTCGAACGCCTCGGCCATCGGATCCGCCGGGCTCGTCGTCGGACTGGTGTCGGACATGTTGTTACCTTCCTCGAATCTGCTCCGTCACCGGTGATGACGGGCCCGAAGGGGCTCAGGTAACCGATGAGGCACCGATGAAGGAGCAGACCGATGGAAGCACACCGATGGCTGGTGGACAGCGGCCAGGATCCACCGTGAGGCACACACGTGGTGCCGGCCGATTCAGCTGGCGGCGTTCTCCGACTGCGGTGCGGGGGCAGGGGAGTCCGCCGGGGCGGCCGCGGTGTAGAAGACGGAGGAACCCTGCTTGGTGCGGTGCGCTCGGCCCTTGGCGACCAGGCCCTCCACGGTGGTGCGCACGACAGTCGTCTTGATGGTGCGGCCGGGCTGGTCCTGGGCGAGTGCGCTGGTGATCTCGGCGGCGGAACGCGGCTCGCTCTGCTTGCTGAGGTGGTTGTCGATCAGCTCGACCAGCGTGGGCCCCGACGTCGCCTCGGCGGACTTCTTCGCGGCGGCCTTGGGAGCACCCTTGGCTGACTTGTCCTTGGGCTTGGTGGCAGCAGGCTTCTTCGTTCGGGCCGCACTGGAATTGTTCGCACTTGCCCGAGGGGCGGGTACTGCCTTCTTGCCGGTTGACGCGCGGTTCGAAGCCTTCTTGTCCGTGGCCGCCGTGGTGTTGGAGGAGCCCAACGCCTGCTGCATGCTCAGCAACAGCGCGTGGTCGCTCTCCAGCGTCCGCAACTGCTCCTGGAGCGCTGTCACCTCAGCACCGAGGCGTTCCTGTTCCTTGCGGTTGGTCTCGAGGTCTGCGGCTACGCGGGCGGCGTAGTGGGCCTGAACTCCGGCGGATTCCGGCTGAATGTCTGACATGACAGTGACCTTTTCGTGAGCGCACGTGGTCGTGCGGATAGCGGATCGTGCTCACGACTGAGCACTCCTGATGGCGGGCGCACCTGATGCGCCCTGAATGTTGGCTGCCCAACCTGCAACAGCAGTAACTCATGTGTGAGCAGTGAAGGCTACGTTCTGGCGCCCGCCGGCGAATGCACGAAATGAAAACTGGCCCTCACCTCCACACCATCTCGATCTCGCGTTCGAAATTGACGTAGTCGCGTGAATGGCGCACCCGACTGCGACCCAACAACTCGCGGGGAGTGCTGGAGCAAGGCGAGTTGGTGAGTGCGGCAACCGCCAAGGGGGAGCTTCAACTGCCGTCAGGCGACTGCCAAGCCCATCCGCCGGACCGCCTCCATGATGACCTCCGGCGAAGCCGCGAGGTTGAGACGGACGAAGCCCTCGCCGCCGGTTCCGAAGGTGCTCCCGGAGCTCAGGGCGACGCGGCCGCGCTGCAGGAAGACCTCGGCCGGGTCACCGCTCAGGCCCAGTTCCCGGCAGTCGAGCCAGGCCAAGAAGGTGCCCTGCGCGGGCGTGTAGCCGATGGCGGGCAGGTGCTCGGCCAGCAGAGCGGCCAGCAGCCGGCGGTTGTCGTCGAGGCCGGAGAGCAGCGCGTCGAGCCAGTCACCTCCGTCCCGCAGGGCCGCCGTGTGGGCGATGATGCCGAGATGGCTCGGGCCGTGGCTGACTTCTTCGGGGATGCGGGCGAGGTCTTCGGCGGCCTCGGGCCCCGCGATGGCGAGGGCGGCCTTGAGGCCGGCCAGGTTCCAGGCCTTCGACGCCGACATCAGCGACAGCCCGTTCTCCGCCCCGGGCACACTCAGGAAGGGGACGAACGACGCTCCCGACGCCACGATCGGGGCGTGTATCTCGTCCACCACGACACGTACGCTGTGCTCCCGCGCCAGTTGCGCGATCCGCGTCAACTCGGCGGCCGTGTGCACGGTCCCGGTCGGGTTGTGCGGGCTGCACAGCAGGTACACCGGCCGGGCGGCACCCTCCGCCACACGCCGGAACACATCCGCGAGCACGGCGAAGTCGATCCGCAGATCCGGCCCGAGCGGCGCCTCGACCACGGGCCGGTCCAGGTTGCCGACGAACTGGTAGAAGGGCGGGTACACGGGGGAGTTGACGATGACGGGGTCGCCGGGCGCGGAGACCAGCTTGAGCATCTCGACGATGCCGAGCATCACGTCGGGCACGATCGCCGTGCGCTCGACGGCAACCCCGCCCCAGCCCCAGCGCTTGAGCGCGAACTCGGCCAGCGCCTCGGCGTAGGCCGTACCTGCGGGATAGCCGGTGTCGCCGAGCGCAACGGCTTCGGTGATGGCCTCGGCGACCGGCTCGGCGAGCGGGACGTCCATCTCGGCCACCCACAGCGGCAGTACGTCGTTCGGATACGTCCGCCACTTCATGCTCGTACGCCGCCGAAGTTGCTCAAGCGAGAGCTGACACAGGGGATTCGCCCCGTCCGGCACGACGGGATCACGCGACACATTTTCCATACGTCAAAGGTAGGCAGGCCCGAGCGGATTCCTGCCTGCTTCGACGCGATCAGTGCGGCGTCCGTGCGAACTTGCGGGCCGCGCACGGGGGCCGCGCACGGGGGGTCACCGCTCACGAATCAACTGCTCATGGCTCGGTCAGGGGGCACTTTCAGCTGCCGTTCCACCCTCCAGTAAGGTGAGCCTAACTTACTGACTCGCCAGCCCCTTCGCCTGCTCGCTGACCTCCGAGGAACACCTGTGCCCGACGCCGCGACACCCCTATCCGTTCCACCCCTGGACGGCAGTGCCACGGCACCTCACACCTGGCAGGAGCTCCGCTCGGGCGACGAGCTGACCGAGCTGCTCGGCGAGCCGCACCCGATCGTCATCGACAAGGTCCACGACGAACTGACCGATGACGACCTGGGCATCCTGGCGCGCTCCCCACTGTGCGTCGTGTCCACCGCGGATGCGGAAGGAAACTGCGACACGTCCCCAAGAGGCGACGCACCGGGTTTTGTCCACGTCCTCGACGCGCGCACCGTCGCCCTCCCCGACCGCCCCGGCAACCGGCGCGGCGACAGCTTCCGCAACATCCTGGGGAACCCGCACGTGGGCCTGCTCCACCTGGTGCCGGGCAGCGCAGACATCCTGCGCATCAACGGCCGGGCCCGAATCCTGACGGACGCCCCGTTCTTCGACTCGATGACCGTCAAGGGCCAGCGGCCCCGACTGGCGCTCGTAGTCGAGATAGACGAGATATTCCGGCACTGCTCACAGTCACTGCGGCGCGCGGGCGTCTGGCAACCGGAGACATGGCCGCAGGACACACCCCGCCCTTGAGGCCGCGCTCAGCCGCCCTCGCCGGGCGGCGCGCCGCAGCTCGGACCGCCCGGCCCGTCGAATTGCACCGTCGCCGGTTCCGTCGAGCCCCGAGAACATGCAGTAGGAGCCGTCGGGACACCGATCGTACCCATCGGCTGCGTGCGCCGCGGTGACCGGCACCCGCAGGCGTGACATCGGGAGTGCGACGGATGGACGTGTGACCTAAGGCTCCTCTTACGCGGGTGCGTTACCTCCGATCCGTGAGGGAAACATGCCTTTCATGTGTTTGCGGGGCAGGTCAGAGAGCACCTGGTGGGCTGGAGGTTGATAGCAATGGTTCCCCTGATTCTGGTGCTTCTTCTGGCTCTGCTGCTCTTCGGTGCGGGTTTCGCTCTGAAGGCGCTGTGGTGGATCGCGGTCATCGTGCTGGTGGTGTGGCTGCTCGGCTTCGTGGTCCGGCCCGCCGCGAGCGGCGGTCGCAGGAGCCGCTGGTACCGATGGTGATGCGTACCTGAGTACGACGAAGGGGTGGGCCCGGCCTGGGACGGCCGGGCCCACCCCCGACTCTTGTCAGGCGCGGCAGCGCAGCATCTCCAGCGGCGGGTTGTCGTGGAAGTCCGCCCAGTGGTCCGTACCGAACTCGCGCACACCGGCTTCCGACACCGTCAGCGGCACCCAGGTCAGGTCACTGAACCCGGCCGCCGGAAGGCACTTCTCGTAGACGTCGCGGCGCGGCAAGTTGGCGACGAACGAGACCGGTGCCGGGTCGAGCAGCGCCGTGGTCCTCACCCGCGGCCCCGTCTCCACCTCCTCGCCGGTGAGCACGCTGCGGAAGCCGTACTTTTCGGGGCTCGGCCCGTCAAAGTGGAAGTCGGGTGACTGGTTGAGCAGAAACAGCTCGCCGCCCGGCTTCATGTTCCGGTGGATGTTGCGGCACATGCGTTCCGTCGTGGCGATGTCCGGGGCGTAGTTGAGCAGTTGGACGGCCAGTGTGATGTCGAAGCGCTCGCCGAGCGGCCGAAGCTCGGCCACGTCGCCGACCTCGTAGCGCACCCCCAGCGGATCGCGCTCCTCCAACTGCTGTGCCACGGCTACCATTTCACTGGAGATGTCGATGCCGAGGACATCAGTGGCGCCGCGCCGCTTGAACTCCCTGCTGTAGAAGCCGGTGCCGGAGGCCAGGTCGAGGACCGACTTTCCGCGTACGTCCCCGACCATCGCCAGGAAGCTGGGCACTACTGCGTACTGTTCCAGCGGCAGGGCCTTGAACCCCTCGTAGGCCTCACCGATCTTGTCGTACTGCTGCGCGCTCATGGTGCTGTCCTCCATCGGTTCACCCTCGGACGCGACAACCCCCGTTGCCGGGCAGGCCGAGGCTCTTGGCTGGCAGTCTCTACGAGCCCTGGCAGCCCTCCGTATTGGCGGAAGCCACGAAGATCTGGACGCGGTCCCGGCTCAGCGCACAAGCCCACGTGTTGTCCTCCCGCCCGCGGGTACCTGCTTCGGCCAGGCATCGAAGGGCCGAGCATCGAAGGGCCGAGCACCGAAGGGCCAAGGAGGAGACACCATGAGCGATCGGATACCGGCTGCCCCCGGCGAGGACGGCAGCACACCTGTTCCCAGGGACCCGCCCGACCAGCAGGCGACGGACGAGCCTGACGCCTGGGACCTCGACGTGGGCAAGGTGGCCGCCGACGACAGCGACAGTGACGGCGGCAGTGGCGGGGACGACAGCGACAGCGGCAAGTCGGCCGAGGTCCCCGACACGGACGAGGGAGGCACCGCCAGGCGCGGCGAATCCCGGCCCCTGGAAAGCCACCCGGAGAAGCCGGTGCCGGACGAGCCCTCTGGGTGAGGCGGCGAGGGGGCTCCTCACGCCCCCAGATGCCTTCAGGTTGCCGACCAGAATGGCGTGAGCGAGCTTGGTGAGAGCAGAGCGGGCTCTGTGGGTGTGCCCAATCCCCGCGTCCCAGCCGTTCGATTCTCAGGAGGCATGATGACCAACCCCGAGCAGGATCCGAACCAGCACGAGGGCCCTGCGGACGGCGGTGCGGCAGGCACGCCGGGCGTCCATGACGGGGGCGCTGACGGTGGTGCCGAGGGGCCCGCTGACGGCGGTGCGGCGGGCACGCCCGGCGTCCACGACGGAGGCGCCGACGGCGGGGCTGAGGGGCCCGCTGACGGCGGCGCGGCGGGCACGCCGGGTGTCCATGACGGGGGCGCTGACGGTGGCGCCGAGGGGCCCGCTGACGGCGGTGCGGCAGGTACGCCCGGCGTCCACGACGGAGGTGCCGACGGGGGAGCCGACCAGTCCGCCAGCGGCTCTTGAGCATCCCCCCGACCGAGCTTCAGGACGCCGACGCCGACGCCAGAGCAGGCGTCGGCGTTTTGGAGACGCGGCTGACCGGCCTGACCCAGGCGGAGTTCGCCCGCGACGTCTGGGCGCGCACAGCGCTGCTCACGCGACGCGCGAGCGATTTCTCCGATCTGTTCTCCGCCGATGCCGTAGATGAACTGACCTCGCGTCGGGGGCTGCGTACGCCGTTCCTCCGCGTCGCCAAGGACGGCTCCACGCTCCCCGAGTCGTCGTACACCTCTCCCGCCGGTGTCGGCGCCACCATCGGCGACCAGCTGGACGACACCGCTCTGTGGCGCAGTTTCGCCGACGGCGCCACGCTGGTCCTGCAAGCTCTGCAGCGCACGTGGGGGCCGGTCGCGGACTTCAGCGCCAGGCTGAGCACCGAGCTGGGGCACCCGGTGCAGGCCAACGCCTACGTCACCCCGCCGCAGAACCGCGGCTTCGACGACCACTACGACGTCCACGACGTCTTCGTTCTTCAGATCGACGGCACCAAGCGCTGGCTCGTGCGCGAGCCCGTACATCCCGACCCGCTGCGCGATCAGCCCTGGACCGACCGCCGCCGTGACGTCGCCGAGGCCGCGAAGGGCGAGGCCTATATCGATGCCGTTCTCGAGCCAGGCGACGTCCTCTACTTGCCGCGGGGCTGGCTGCACGCCGCCCAGGCACAGGGCGAGGTCTCGATCCATCTGACACTGGGGATCCACAGCTGGACGCGCTACGCGCTGGCCGAACAGCTCGCCCAGTCCGCACTCGCAGCGCTGCGCGACGACCCCGAGATGCGCAGCACCTTGCCTCTCGGAGTGGACGGGCCGGAGGGCGAGATCGACCTCGTCCGCGAACGCCTCCTCGCCGCCCTCACCAAGGTCGATCCCGCTCCGCTGTTCCACCGGACCCGGCGAGGCCAGGGACGCCCCGCGCCGTTGGGGCCGCTGGCCCAGCTCAGGGCCGTCGACGGCCTCGGCCCCCACTCACGGGTGCGGCTCCGTGGAGAGCTGGAAGCGCGTCTTGAGGGCCCGCGCCTGACCACCCGCGTGGGCTGGCTCGACTTCACGGCCACTGATCTGCCATCGGTGACCCGCATGCTCGACGGCGAGGTCCGTACCGCCGGCGATCTCGGCGTCGAACCCGTCGAGAGACTGCTGCGCGCGGGTGTACTGGTGCCCGCGGACCGGTGACGTGGCCTCCGTGACCGCGGCAGAACGCTTCTTCTGCGCCGACGCCGCGCGCACACGCGGCGACTCACTCGCGGGCACAGCGCCGCACGGCTCTGTCTGGGTACTCATCGAGCACCAAGGCGGCTGGCCGCCCAACGGCTTCGACGGCCTCGACCTTGAGCCGCACACCAAAGGACTCGTGTTCTCCGCCGCCCAGGCGGTGCGGGCACGCGTACTTCTGGTCAGGCGGTACGGACGCCGCGGCCCCGAAGGCCCCAGGCGCTGGGCCGTGCTGCGCCAGGACAACTCCGGGGCCTACCGGCAGCGATGGGGCACATGGAGCCGTGATCAGGACTTGGTGAAGATTGCCGAGGCTCTCCATGCCCCCGGAGAGCTCGGCCGGCCGCCCGTCGTCCTCGTCTGCGCCCACGGTCAGCACGACACCTGCTGCGCCGTGCGCGGCCGGCCCGTGGGACGCGCCCTCAGTGAGCGCTGGCCGGAGCTGGTGTGGGAATGCACCCACGTCGGCGGTGACAGGTTCGCGGCCAACGTCGTCGTCGCACCCGACGGCGTCTACTACGGCGGTCTCGATGCCAAGTCGTCGGTCACCACGATCGAAGAGCACCTGGCAGGCCGGATCCACGCCGAGCACCTGCGCGGATACACGGATCTGTTCCCGCCGCAGCAGGCCGCTGTCGCAGCCGTACTCAGACGCTTCGGCCCGGCCGGCCGGCATGACTACGCAGTCGTCGAGACGTCACGCGAAGACAACCGCTGGCGAATCCGCATCACCGGTCGCCCGCCCCGTCCCGCGGCTCTGGACGTCGAGGTGCGCTCCTACCGCACCCCGCCGTCTCAGCTGACCTGCCGCGGACTGTCCATGAGTTCGGCCGCTGTCTACGAGGTCGCCTCGATCGGGGTCGGCTGAACTTGAGGTTCGCTCGTCTGGACCAGAGTGGAACCGGACTCGATGTCGCCGGACGGGCGCGCCGATCTGGCGACAAATAGCTCCAAGAGCCGTCAGAAGGTGCCGAAGACCCGGGCAGAAGCGCAGGCGTCCTGCGAACCAGCTCCTTCACCACTCCGGTAACGTCACCGTATGAGTCATCCGCACCCTGAGCTGAAACCTGCCCCGCCGCTGCCCAAGGGAGGCCTGCGGGTAGTCGCCCTGGGCGGTCTCGGTGAGATCGGCCGCAACATGACGGTTTTCGAGTACGGCGGGAAGCTGCTCATCGTCGACTGCGGCGTGCTGTTCCCCGAGGAGAACCAGCCCGGCGTCGACGTGATTCTTCCCGACTTCACCTCGATCCGGGACCGGCTGGACGATGTCGTTGCCGTGGTGCTCACCCACGGCCATGAAGACCACATCGGCGGCGTGCCCTACCTGCTGCGTGAACGGCGCGACATCCCCGTCGTCGGATCGAAGCTGACGCTGGCCTTCCTGGAGGCCAAGCTCAAGGAACACAACATCCGACCGCGGACGGTGCGGGTGCGCGAGGGGGACCGGCGCGGATTCGGGCCCTTCGACTGCGAATTCGTGGCGGTCAACCACTCCATCCCCGATGGGCTCGCCGTCGCCATCCGAACGGGTGCCGGGATGGTGCTCCACACCGGTGACTTCAAGATGGACCAGTTCCCGCTGGACGACCGGATCACCGACCTGCGCGCCTTCGCCCGGCTCGGTGAGGAGGGCGTCGACCTGTTCCTCACCGACTCCACCAACGCCGAGGTGCCGGGCTTCACCACCTCCGAGCGCGAGTTGAACCCCGCGATCGAGCAGGTCCTGCGTACCGCGCCGAGGCGAGTCATCGTCTCCAGCTTCGCCAGCCACGTACACCGCATCCAGCAGGTGCTCGACGCCGCCCACCAGTACGGCCGCAAGGTCGCCTTCGTGGGCCGCTCGATGGTGCGCAACATGGGCATCGCCCGCGACCTGGGCTATTTGAAGGTTCCCTCGGGCCTGGTCGTCAGCATGAAGGAGCTGGAGAAGCTCCCCGAGAACCGGATCACCCTGGTGTGCACGGGATCCCAGGGCGAGCCGATGGCCGCGCTGTCGCGGATGGCCAACCGCGACCACGTGATCCGCATCGGCAAGGGAGACACCGTTCTTCTCGCCAGCTCCCTGATCCCCGGCAACGAGACGGCGATCTACCGAGTCATCAACGGGCTGACCCGGTGGGGCGCGAACGTCGTCCACAAGGGCAACGCCAAGGTGCATGTCTCGGGCCACGCCAGTGCCGGTGAACTCATCTACTGCTACAACATCGTCAAGCCCCGCAACGTCATGCCCGTGCACGGCGAGTGGAAGCACCTGAAGGCCAACGCCGATCTGGCCATCCGTACGGGCGTCGACCCCGACCGGGTCGTCATCGCCGAGGACGGCGTCGTGGTCGACCTCGTCGACGGCCGCGCCTCCATCACCGGCAAGGTCCCCGCGGGCTACGTCTACGTGGACGGGATGACCGTAGGCGGCGTCACCGAGGCCTCGTTGAAGGACCGCCTCACGCTGGCCGAGGAGGGCGTCGTCACGGTGGTCGCCATCGTCGACGCCGATACCGGTGCGCTGGCCGAGGCTCCCGACTTCCTGGCCCGCGGCTTCGTCCACGACGATACGACCTTCGAGTCCGTCATCCCGGTGATCGAGAAGACTCTGGCCACCGCTGCCGAGGAAGGCGTCGGCGACGCCCACCAGCTCGAACAGCTCATCGCCCGTTCCGTGGCGAACTGGGCGTACCGCACACACCGCCGCAGGCCCCTGATCATCCCGGTCATCATCGACGCCTGACCACGCGCCGGCCCAGCTGCCCAAGCCGCCCAGAAAGGTGAACGGATGAGCGTGCGTTTCGAGGAGATCGACTGGCGGCCGACACCGATGGGGGACATCAGCCTGCGGCGGCGACGGGATCCGGCATCGGGCGATGACGTGTACGAGGTGAAGCTCGGGGACGAGTTCTTGATGTCGAGCCTGTTCACCGCCGGTGAGATCGCGCTGACCCGGCTCGGCCTCGAGCCCCTGCCGGACATCGAGTTGGACGTCGCCGTGGGCGGCCTCGGCCTCGGCTACACCGCACGTGCCGTACTGGACGACCGGCGGGTGCGCTCGCTGACCGTCATCGAGGCACTCGGCGAAGTGATCGAGTGGCACGAGCGCGGATACGTACCCCTGGGCGCCGCCCTCTCGTCGGACCCCCGATGCCGCCTGGTCCAGGGCGACTTCTTCGCGATGGCGATGGCGGGAGAGGGCGGCGGCCTTGACCCCGAGGAGCAGGATCGCCGCTTCCACGCCATCCTGCTCGACGTGGACCACTCACCCCGCCACGTACTGCACCCCAGCCACGCGGCGCTCTACGAGCCAAGTGGCTTGCGTGCGCTGGCCCGGCGGCTGCGCCCCGGAGGCATCTTCGCTCTCTGGTCGAACGACCCGCCGGACGCGGAGTTCAACACCGTACTCGCCGAGGTCTTCCCGAAGTCGGAGAGCCACGTCGTCGATTTCCCCAACCCACTGCAAGACGGAAGCGCCACCAACACCGTGTACGTGGCGGGCTAGGGATTGAGCTTGCGGAAGTACGTCCAGCTGGTCTCGTTCGGCTCGCTCCACTTCTCCGGGGCCTGCGCGAACTCCGGGTGGTGGTCGGCGATGTAGGCACGGGTGCGTTCGGGCACCTCGGCGTACGAGCCGAGCTTGCGGCCCCGGCAGTGATAGGTGAGGCCGCCGGGCCGCTGGCCGCGGGCCATGAACGGGAGCCACGGGGACATCCGGGTCCACGACATGGTGGCCGGGACGCTGGGCGACGTGCCGGCCAGGTCGGCGCGGTCCGCGAAGAACTGAAAGAGCTCCAGAGCCTTGTACGTGTCGTCGGCCGAGTGGAGGGGGTACTGGGCCACCGGCAGCGGCGAGGGGTAGGAGAGCGGGATCTCCAGGCTGAAGCAGACCTGTCCGCCGAGTTCAGTCGTCGGGATGGGGAAGGGGCGCCATTTCTGGTTCGCCGGGTCGTTCCATATGTGCACCACCGGCAGGTCCTGCCAGGTCTCCAGGATCTCGCGCGTCACGGGGTCCAGGTAGAAGGCGGCCTCGCGGGTGAGCAGTTGGTAGGCGTCCGGGCCGCCTTCGGGGTCCTCCACCAGGCGGGAGACGTTGAGCCCTTCGAAGCCGAAGACGCGCTGGTAGGGCTCGTCCGGCGCCCAGGAGTACACGTCTCCGGACCACCAGTACGTCACCTCCTCGCCGTCGAGCGAGGCCCGGGTGCGTGCGAAGGAGCGGAGCAGCTCTGCGGGTGTCGTCATACGGAGTACTCTGCGCCACTGCTGTACGGGCCGGGCGGGCGCCCCCGCGGCTGCGGGCCAAGGGGGCAGACAACAGACAAGCGAGCGTGCCACCGAAAAGGAGGGTCGGTGGCACGCTCGCTCAGACCGTGTCGGGCCGGGAGGCCCTCGACGGTGCGATACGGCTGGTCAGGCGTTGACGCAGGTGTTGCCGAAGGCCGGGTTGAGCAGGCCGATGATGTCGACGGTGTTGCCGCACAGGTTGATCGGGATGTGGATCGGGACCTGAGCCTGGTTGCCCGAGAGCACGCCCGGCGAGCCCACTGCGGCACCCTGGGCACCGGCGTCAGCGGATGCGAGACCGGCCGCGCCCATCACGAGACCACCGGTGGCCAGCACGACGCTCATCGTCTTCTTCATGGCAGACATACTTCTTTCTCCTAGGGTTCGATCAGCAAGTAGGCGCCAAGCCAGCCTCAACAGACGTCGCGCGGCCGGAGCACCCCGCTTCTTTGGCGCCTGTGCTGGTCAACGCCCTATCTGAAGTTCGGACACGCTGATTCCCCCAAATGCCGAAGCCCTTCGTCGGGGGTGTCGGCCAGAGTCAGGACGTCGCCGGCGCCGGTGATGTCGAGCAAGCGCCGCACGGATGTGTGGAAGGGGCCGGCCAGGACGAGGGGGCGTTGCGCCTTCTCGTGCTCGGCGCTGGTGTGCAGGATCAGGCCGAGCAGGGTGCTGTCGGCGAAGGTGAGTTCGGCGAGCACGAGCAGGGTGGCGTCGGTGTCACGGTGGGTCCGGGCGCGCTCGAGGGCAGCGGTGACCGCGCTCGCGTCCTGGAGGTCGATCTCGTGGCGCAACGTGACAACGGCGACCCGTTCCATGAGGGAGACATCGATTTTGTTGTCGTTGGGAAACATTCCTCGACCCTGTCATACACGCGCTGGGGCGCGCAGGGAACACGGAAGATGATCCTGGCGCCCGCGGAGGGCGAGGGTGCTTCAGTTCCCAGTGTCCGGGAGGAGGATGACGGGCAGTTCGTGGTGTCCGTTGGAGATGAATGACTCGGCGGGGCGCAGTGTGGACGCGGGGACGGCGAGGGTGAGGTCCGGATAGCGGGTGAACAGGGCCCGCAGCGCGGTCTCGGCCTCCATCCGCGCCAGGGCGGCGCCGAGGCAGACGTGGACGCCGTGGCCGAAGGCGAGATGGTTCTTGTTGACTCGGGTCAGGTCGAAGGAGCCGGCGCTCGAACCGTGCAGGTCGGGGTGGCGGCCTGCTGCCGCGTAGGAGGCGAGGATCGCCTCGCCCTGACGGATCATGAGTCCTTGCGGCAGCGGAATGTCCTCGACCGCGTACCGCATCGGCAGGTGCGCGACGGGTGCCTCGTAGCGCAGCGTCTCTTCGACGACGTCCGTCCAGACGCTCTCGCCCTCGCGGACCAGGGCGAGCTGTTCGGGGTGGGTGAGCAGCGCGGCGATGGCCTGGTCCAGGAGGTTGACGGTGGTCTCGTAGCCCGCGCTGATCACGAGGAGGAGGGTGTCGAGGAGCTCCTGCTCGGTCAGCGCGGAGCCGTCCTCGTCACGGGTGGCGATGAGTACGGAGGTCATGTCCTCGCCGGGCTCAGCGCGCTTGGCCGCGACCAGGTCGGCCAGGATCGCGTACAACTCCTGGGTGTTCGCGGCGGCCTGATCGGGGCTGAGCGTGGTGTCGAAGACGCCGTCGACGGTACGGCGGAAGCCGAGCTGGGAGTGTTCGGGAAGCCCCATGAGTTCGCTGATGACGCGGATCGGAAGCGGATAGGCGAACCGCTCGCGCAGGTCGGTGGGTTCTCCGGCCGGAACGGTGGCGAATTCCTCGACCAGTGCCTGGGATATCTCCTCGATGCGCGGCTGCATGGCGGCGATGCGGCGCGCGGTGAAGGCCGGGCTGACCAGACGCCGCAGGCGTCGGTGGTCGCCTCCGAAGGCGGTGAACATGTTGTCGACGGCCACCCACAGCGCGAGTGGCCAGGTGCCGACGATCTTGTCGGGGAACAACGGCCAGTGCCGCCGGGGATCCTTGGAGACCCGCGGGTCGGTGAGGAGCTGTTTGAGCAGGGCCGGATCGGTCACGGCCCAGGCCTCGACGCCCAGGACATCGACGCGGGCGGCCGGCCCGCGCGAGCGTAACTCGGCGTCTTCGGCGTGCCGGTCGCTGCCGGTGGCGTCCAGGACAAGGATCTGCGACTGGTCCATGCGAAAGGTCCGTTCGATCGTCGAGGCAGGGCAGATGGCGCAGGTGGCACGACGCCGTTCAAGTCGCCGGACCGGGACGGGCAGGAGACACAGTAGTTGTCCACCGACGGGCTGGTGAAGGGCACTTCGGGGCGGTCCCGGCGTGCGGTGAGAGGGCACGGTCTCGCTCGTGACGCGATGGCCCGCGCATGAGATTGCGTCGCTGCGGCGCGTTGACCGTCACGGGAAAGCGGTGCCGGTGGATCATCGCACTGTACGGGCGCCTGCTCGAGCCTCCTGGAACATGGGAGGCGCTGGGGCAGCGCGCCACGAGAAGGAACAGGGACGAGACCTGCGAGCGCGCCGAGCGCGACCGTTGCCGCGCGGAGGAATGAGAATGACATGACCGACGCCATCGTGCTGCTCGGAGTCGTCATCGGATTGTCTGTGCAGATCCAAGCCGTGTGGGACCTGAGTCGTGCCCCTCTGGAGGGCGAGGACAAGGATGCCGTGCAAGCTCAGGCGATCCTCCTGGCGATGGCCGGAGCCCTGTGCGCTGTTGTCGCCCTGGGCGTGGCTCTTTTCGTCCCCTGATCCCATGTCGCTCTGTTCCGAGGTCAGTTGGGGCCTGGAGGTGGGAGGCTGGGGGCACGACGACCAAGGAGCTTTGTTGTGAGTACGTTCGTGTTGATCCACGGCGCCGGTGATGTCGGCTGGTCCTGGCATTTGGTCGAGGCGGAGCTTCGGGCGCGCGGGCACGACGTGGTGGCTCCGGATCTTCCCGGCGACGATGACGCGCTGACACTCGACGACTATGCCGACGCCGTGGTCGAGCAGGTGGGTGAACGTCACGAACTCGTGGTCGTGGGCCATTCGTTCGGCGCGTTCACCGCGCCCCTTGTCGCTGCCCGCCGTCCGGTGGAGGCGCTGATCCTGGTCGCCGGGATGGTCCCCTCGCCAGGTGAATCACCGGATCAGTGGTGGAGCGCCACCGGCTACGCCGAGGCCGTGCGGCGACAGGCGGACCGGGACGGCGGCCTCACCGGCAGCGACGACCCTTACGTATCCTTCTACCACGATGTGTCCCATGCGCTCGCTGAGCATGCGATGAGCCAGGAGCGGGCACACCCGTCGTCGGCCGCGTGCGCTCAGCCGTGGCCGCTCGATGCCTGGCCGGCCGTGCCGACCAGGTTCGTGCTGTGCGCCGAGGACCGCTTCCTTCCTCCCGAGTTCCAGCGCGGGCTCGCGCTGGAACGTCTCGGGGTGGTCCCTGATGAGATCGCCGCGAGCCACTGTGTCGCGCTCAGCCGCCCTGTGGAGCTCGTCGACCTGCTCTTGGGCTGACCTTCGGCCGGCCCGACTATTACCCACGGGTAACTTGACGTAGGCTGCTGCAGGCGCGGGCAGTCGCCCCGCCTGGCTGTACGACAGGCAGCCACCGCACGGCAGGCGGGCTGCCGCACCACGCAGCCCGGAACAGAAAGGACCCGTCCTCATGGCCGCCCCACGTCGGCTTCGCGCCACGCTGCTTCCGCTGGCTCTGGTCGTATCCGCAGCCACCCTGGGCACCGGAGCCGCGATCGCCGTACCGGAGGACGAGACCTCCCCGACGGCACCAAACACTGCCGCGCAGCAGCCCACCTGGGCCATCGCCCACCGGGTGCTGACCACGGGCGGGGTGACCACGGCGCTCTCCAACGGGGCCAACGCGCTGGAGATCGACGCCACGGCCTGGCGCAAGGGCTGGTGGGCGGACCACGACGGCACCCTCACCAGCGCCGGCGACACCATGTCGGACATGTTCGACCAGGTGGCAAAGGAGCACGACGGCGGGCGTCACGTCTCCTTCGTATGGCTGGACATGAAGAACCCCGACTGGTGCGACAGCGGCGACCCCGAGTGGCGCCACTGCTCCGTGGCCGCACTGCGGGACATGGCACGCGAGAAGCTGGAGAGCAGGGGCATCCGGGTGCTGTACGGCTTCTACGGGAAGGAGGGCGGCAGCGGTTGGAAGAACGCCCTCGGCGCCCTGAACTCCAAGGAAGCGGTCAGCTACAGCGGCACCTACGCGCAGGTCCGGGACGGCTTCGCCCAGCACGGGCCGAATGTCCCCGGCGGTCAGCGCGTGATGGACAACGGCCTGTTCAACATGGCGCTGAAGTTCGGCAGCATCCGGGAAGAGCTCGAGGCCGGCAGGAGCGCCCGGGACGCCGGAAACCTCGCGCAGACCGTCGGCTGGACGGTGGGCAAGGGGGACGGGGAGCGCGCCGCCACCCTGCTCGACGCCTCCGACGGGGCCGCTGCCGTGGACAGCCTGATCTACGGCAACCGGATGTCGTGCTACCCGGACGGTGTCAACGGCCCGAAGGGCTGCGGCACCGACGACAGCGGAGTGCGGGAGTCCCTCTCGTACATCACGGACTACGTGAAGGCCCACCCCGACACCCGCCGCATGGCCACCCCGGCCGACATCCCCTTCGGCAGCTGACACCACCCCGGGCCGCCCGCCTAGCCGCTGAGTAATCGCTTGGCCGGTCCTCGGGGGAGAGATCATCATGTACGGATGTCTGAGAACAACCGACCCCCTGTAGCACCCACGGCGGTGCGGCTCCCTCGCTACACGAAGTCGGAGCAGGACGAGATTCTCGGCGACGGCGATGATCCCTTCGGTGTTGCCGCGGCCGGCTTGACCTGGCTGCCCAAGGAAGAGCACTTCGGAATAAGACACGGCGACCGGCTGGTGGCACATGCCGGCCTGCTGCGGCTGCCTGTCGCGATCGGCGGTGTCGAGACAGAGGTGGTGGGCGTCGGCGGAGTGGCCGTCGCACCCGACATGCAAGGCCAGGGGCTGGCACGACACGTCGTCACAGCGGCACTCGACCACGCGCGCACCATGGGCCCTCAGCACGCGCTCCTGTTCTGCAGAGCTCCTCTGGTGCGGCTGTACCAGCGCCTCGGATGGCACCCCGTGGACGAGGACGTACTTGTCGAACAACCTGAAGGCCGCCTGGTGACCATGCCGCTGCGGACCATGGTCACGCCGCTGCACGACGACGTGTACTGGCCTTCGGGGACGGTCCGTCTGTTCTCCTTCCCGATGTGATGGGGGATCGGCTATGAGCATGTACTTCAATCTCGGTGACGAGACTTTGTGGAACCCGTCGAACGGCGCGGGCCGCCTCTTCCTACGGCACGTCGAGGTGTTCGAGGCCGAACTCGGGCTGCCCTCGGGAATCGGGCAGGGCGAGTTCTGGGGCGATCCGGACACACTAGAGGTCGATCCGGTCGCGTACGAGGAGTTCGCTAGCGGTCTGGTCGCCTGGCACTGCCGGACGGGTCACTCCGTGATCCTCGCTCTCTCCGAAGGGTTCGTGGCGACGACGCTGGCGCTTGCGCGACGTGCGGGAATCGAGGTGGAGATGCCCGAACCGAGGGCCCGCTGTGTGCCTGAGGGGCCTGAGGGAGTCCAGCGCGACGTGCAGGTTCCCGGCGGTCCCCTGACCACGTCTGCCACCGTCGTCGACGCGCTGGACGCTCGGGCGCGGGAGATGGACCGAAGGATGGCTTGCTGAGTCGGTGCGACAGCTAGGCGGGGACGGGAGCCGAGCCGGTGCGCCGGGCCGGGTGCGTCCGGCCGGGATCCGGTGTCGCGTCGTTACTTGATGGCGCACCATGGGGCCCAGGGGAATGACATCGCCTTGCGGGTGCGCCGGGGCCGGCGCCGTGGGGGAGGAGGAACGGTGGACGGACATCGGTGGGAGGTGGCGGCCGCGGGCGTGCGGGAGGCGGTGCGTGGGCTGCTGGCCGTGCTGGAGCCGGAGCAGGTGCGTGTGCTGCGTGCGGGGCCCGCTCGTCTGGATGCGCCCGAGCTGCGGGAGTGGACGTACCTGCCGGGCTCGCGCCCCGGGTTGGCCACCGAGGGCCTTGACGTCCGGCAGCGCGAGGCGGTCGATGCCGTGCTGGCCGCGGCACACAGCGCGGCGGGGGCGGAGCTGGCTCGCGGGGCGATCGAAGTGGAGCGGTACCGTCGCGCCGCGGCCGGTGCCACGGGTGACGACCGCTACTGGGTGCGCTTGTTGGGTGACCCGGACGGCGGCGGTGCCTGGGGCTGGCGGATGAACGGCCATCACCTCGCCGTACACGTACTGATCACGCCGGAAGGCGTCCGGGTGACGCCGCACTTCATCGGTGCGGAACCGGCGCGCATCGCGGACGGCCCGCAGGCCGGCCGCCGGCTGCTGGGGCCGGAGGAAGATCTGGCGAGGCAGCTGGTCACAGACCTGGACGCCGGCCGGCGGGCCAAAGCGGTCTTCGCCGCTGCTCCGCCGGACGACATCTTGACCCGCGACGATCCGTTCGCGGATCCGGACCTGCTGCCGACCGGATTGACGTACGGCGACATGACGTCCGGCCAACAGCGGCTGCTGGAGAGCCTGGTGCGCCGCTACCTGGACCGCGCGCCCGAGGCGTATGCGCGGGAGTGCTGGTCCGACACCGTGGCGCAGGGACTGGATACTCTCTCGTTCGCCTGGGCCGGTGGCCGCGCGCCCGGGGACCGGCATTACTACTGCGTTCGGGCCCCGGACTTCCTCATCGAGTACGACAACACCCAGGACGACGGCAACCACGCCCATTCGGTCTGGCGGCACATCCGCCACGACTGGGGCGCCGACCTGCTTCGCGCGCACTACAGCGAGCAGCACAGGTAAACGGAGCGGCACAGGTAAACGGAGCAGCACAGGTAAATGGACGGCCTGTCTGGTCGCGCACTGAGCTTCGGGCCGATGGCGGAGGCGTACGAACGGTTCCGGCCGGGGTATCCCATGGAGCTTGTCGACATGGTGATGGAGTACGCGGGGCAGCCGGTTCGGACTGCCCTCGAGATTGGCGCTGGGACCGGCAAGGCAACGCGTCTGTTCGCTCGACGTGGCATCGCGGTCACCGCGACCGACCCCGACGGGGACATGCTCGCCGAGCTGCGCAAGCACGTGCCGTCTAGCGTCCAGACGGTGCAAGCCGCGTTCGAGGGCCTGCGACCGGGCGGAGCCTCGCGACGGGGCGAAAGGTACGGGCTGGTGTATGCGGCCGCGGCTCTGCACTGGACGAAACCGGAGGCTCGATGGTCACGCATGGCCGCGCTGCTTGAGCCGGGTGGCACGTTCGCGTCGTTCGGTGGGCCGATCCAGCTGGCCGATCCGGCTGTGGAGGAAGCCGTTCGCGCCGCGCGAGCACCGTTCTTGGAGAGCCACGAGGTCCCGTCCCCGGACGGGACGCCTCCGGAGCAGGACATGCAGTGGCCGGGTACGGAGCTCCAGCGCTCTGAGTTGTTCACCGATGTTCAACAGACCATGATTCAAAGGCGCTTGACGATGAGTGCTCGCGACTACGTCGGTCAACTCTCGACCATCTCGGCCTATTTGGTGCTGCCGGCCTTGGAGCGGGTTCAGGTGCTCAGGCAGATCGCGCAGGTTCTGCCGGAGAGGGTCGAGATTGCCGCCGACATCACCGTCCATCTCGCCCGTCGGAGCGAAAGGCCCGTATAGGGCGGTATGCCCACCGTCCGCCGATGGGGGTTGGGGGTTGGCGGCGCCTTGGATCCTGCACATCTATGGCCGTATTACTGACGGGTCAGTACGGTGCTGCCCAACCCCCCTTGCCCACAGGAGAGTTGGGAGAGCTGCATGATGCCAGCCCTACGCAGACGACCGATGGCCGCGGGCACCGTCCTCGTGGTCGCGGCCCTCGGGCTCCCCGGGTCCGCCGCCGCGCAGAGCGCGAACGCGCCGGGCAGCGCCCCGGACGCGACCGCCTCGGCCCACTCCGAGAGCCCCGGGAAGAGTCCGGAGGCAAGCTCAGGAAAGGGCCGGGGAAAGAGCCCAGGTAAGAAGCCGGGTGCGAAGACCGCCCCGGGCAAGATCATCAGCTCGAAGCCGTCCTCGTTCCAGTACACCCCGGGCGTCCCGACCCCCACCAAGGCCTGGAAGATCACCTACCGGTCGACCTCCGCCGACGGACGGCCCAACGCGGTGTCCGGCACCGTGATCGTTCCCGACGACGGAAGGACCACCCCTCGCCCGCTGATCACGTACGCCGTCGGCACGGTCGGCCTCGGCGACAAGTGCGCGCCGTCCGCCGGATTCCCGGGCGGTACGACGGCCGAGGCGCCGCTCGTCAACGCCGCGCTGGTACGTGGCTATGCCGTCGCCGTCACCGACTACGAAGGCCTCGGCACCCCTGGCGACCACACCTACATGGTCGCCAAGGCTCAGGGCAGCGCCGTCCTCGACGCGGCTCGTGCGGCCCAACGGCACCCGGAAGCGGCGAAGTACGGGGTCTCCGCGGGCGCGCCCGTCGGGATCATGGGCTACTCCCAGGGCGGCGGCGCCAGCGCGAAGGCCGCCGAGATGGCCGCGACCTACGCTCCCGAACTGAAGGTCAAGGGAACGGCGAGTGGAGGCGTCCCCGCCGATCTCGCCAAGGTCGCCGACTCGCTGGAGGGCGGGGACAGCGCCGGCTATCTGCTGATGTCCGCCGTCGGCCAGAACGCTGCCAACCCGGCACTGGCGCTCAACAAGTACCTCACCAAGGAGGGCCGCAAGCTCGCCGAAGTGGTGCGGAACGAGTGCGTCGGTACGGTCCTTGAGGCAGGGCGCGGCAAGACGATCGAGGACGTCACCACGTCCAACCCGCTGGACAGGCGGGACTGGCAGCGGGCCATCGCCAAGCAACTGATCGGAACGAAGCGGACGTCGGCACCGACGTTCCTCTACCACGGAGACGCGGACGAGACGATCCCCTACGCGGTCGGGCAGAAGCTGCGGGCCGACTGGTGCGCGAAGGGCAACGCCGTGGAGTGGAAGTCCTTCCCCGGACAGTCCCATGTGGGGACTGCAATTCAGGGCAACGGACCGGCACTTGAGTGGCTGGGACGACGTTTCGCCGGTGAGGCAACGTCGGGTAACTGCGGTACCTGAGACGGCCGTACCCGAGACAACGGCCCGCGCTTGCCCCTCCGCCATCGTCCACGGACGGTGGCGGAGGGGCGACGGGCGCCGATGTCTGTCGGCGGGCGGGGGCGCCGGCGCCGTGCGACGGCACTCCGGACGACGGGTGAGGTATGGCTGGCCCGGTGCCACTGTGCGGTTCGCCGTCGCCGAACCGGGCCTGGTGCAGAACGTGTTGGGTTCCCTCCCGGTGCATGTCCCGACCAGGTACTCCGAGGTGGAACGCTGCGATGTCCAGTTGATCCCGGGCGGTGGCAGCTTCCTGACCATGGTGGACGACCCCGCTTTCCTCGACTGGGTGCGCCGGATGCATGCCGGCACTCGTTTCACCACTTCCGTCTGCACCGGCTCCCTCGTGCTCGGTGCGGCCGGCCTGCTGGAGGGCCTGACCGCCACCACGCACTGGGACGCTGCCGCCCAACTGGAGTCGTACCCTTCGACACCGGCTCGGTGGCGAAGGCCCCGGCCGAGGTACTCAAACGGGCCCGCACGCTGGGCTAGCGCCCGGCCTGTGCGGTGCCGTCGTGCGGTTCTCTCGTGTGGTGGGGGAGGGGGAGGGAGAATGAGCGCATGACGATGGTGAAAGACATCGATGTCCGCGGTATGCAGCACTGTGAGACGACGGCGCTTGGCGTGCTGTTGCGGCATGAGGGGCTCGACTTGTCCGAATCCATGCTGTTCGGGCTCGGCTCCGGGCTGTCCTTCATCTACTGGGACAGCAAAGCCATGGGCTTTCCCTTCCTGGGAGGCCGGGTCAAGCCGTTCGAGCTCACCAGGAATCTGGCCGCCGTACTCGGGCTTGAGCTTCTGGTCGGGGAGACCACCTCGCCGCGCAAGGCTTGGCAGAACGTGGCGGCACCCATCGACGCCGGTCGGCCGGTTGGTCTTCAGCTCGACAGCTACTACCTGGACTACTTCAGCACCAAGGTGCACTTCGGCGGGCACGTCGTGGCCATGTACGGCTACGACGAACAGGACGCCTACCTGGTGGACACCGACCCGCAGGGCGGGGCCGTCTCGACCAGCCTCGCCAACCTGGCAAGGGCCAGGGCCGAGCGGGGCCCCATGACCGCCAGGCACCGATCCTTCACCATCACGGCGCCCGGCAGCCTGACGTCGCCGCAGGACCGGATCATCCCGGCGATCAAGACCTGCGCCGACGCCTTCCTGAACCCTCCCATCGCGAACCTGGGCCACCGGGGCATCGAGAAGACCGCCAAGCAAGTGCCGAAGTGGCTGCAGCGAAGTGACAATCCGCAGGAGGGCCTGCCACGGGCCGCCGTCCTCATGGAGAGGGCCGGCACCGGCGGCGCTCTGTTCCGCAATCTCTACCGGGACTTCCTCGGCGAGTGTGCCCAGCTGATCGACAGCAGCCATCTGCGCACTGGCCACTGCCTGTACGCCGAGGCCGCCACCCTCTGGACACAGGTGGCCGCACTCGTCGAGACGGCAGGCGAATCCGGCGACGCGAAAAACCTCACGCAGGCCGGCGCCATCCTCCACGAGCTCTCGCGCATCGAACGCGATGCGATGCAGGCGCTCACAATGCTCTAGGAGGTCCGTACGGCGGGTCGTGTGCGGTTGGCCGACTCGCAGTGGGGGGTGAGGGGAGACGCATTCAAAGTTTCTCTTGAGAGGAACCGCGACCAGCGGAGTCGGAGTTGGACCTCCAGCCGGCAGCGGCCTCTGCCAGGTGCGTGACCACTTCCTCGTCGGTGGTCTGCGTGAAGTCCTCATACCACTCGCCCACCGAGCCGAACAGGGGCGGCTTGGACAGGCACACCACTTCGTCGGCCACGGCGCGCAACCGGTCCACCACGTCCGCCGGCGCCGTCGGCACGGCGAGCACTACGCGGACCGCGCCCTGCGCCCGTGCGACCCGGCACGCGGCCGCGGCCGTGGCGCCGGTCGCGATACCGTCGTCCACCACCATCACCGTACGGCCCTCGACCGCCACCCGGGGCCGACCGTCGCGGTAGCGCCTCAGCCGCCGCAGCAGCTCCCGCTCCTCGCGCTGCTCCACCTCCGCGCGCTCCGCCGCCTTGATCCCGCAGTGGCGCACGATGTCGTCACTGATGACCCGGACGCCGCCCTCGCCGATGGCGCCGAATCCCACTTCGGGCTGGTGGGGAACGCCGAGCTTGCGGACCACGATCACATCGAGCGGAGCGTCGAGTGCCTGGGCCACCTCGAAGGCCACCGGCACGCCGCCCCTGGGCAGGCCGAGGATGACCGGCCTTTCCTCTTGCAGGTGCCGCACAGCTTGGGCGAGGCGGCGCCCCGCATCCACACGGTCGATGAACAGCACCTCGTTCACCCTCGTCTCAGGGGTCCACGTCGCATCCGTACTCAACATCCGTACTCTCGGCATAACTCCGTTCGCCGCATTTCGCAAACGGACACGACGAGGTGGTCCTGCGAAGCCGTACGAGGATGGTTACCGTCAGTCGTATGGAACGAGTGGGCACGGTCGGCGCAGTACTGATCGACATCGACGGCGTACTCACGGTCTCCTGGGAGCCGTTGCCCGGGGCAATCGAGGCCATGGAACAGCTGCGCGACGCCGGGCTTTCCCTCGCGCTGGTGACCAACACGACCTCGCGGACCCGCGCGTCGATCGCCGCACGCCTCTCGGGGGCAGGCTTCCCTGTCACCGCCGACGACATCGTCACGGCACCCACCGTCACTGCCGCGTATCTGCGCGAGCACTGCCCGGGCGCCCGTTGCATGCTTCTCAACGTCGGTGACATCCGGGACGACCTGACGGGTGTGACGCTCGTCGACGAGCAGGACACAGACGCGGACGCGGACGCGGGGGTGGACGTGGTCATCCTCGGCGGCGCCGGTGCTGAATTCGGCTACGAGGCCCTCAACCGCGTCTTCCGGCAACTTCAGCACGGAGCCCGTCTCGTGGCGATGCACCGGAACCTCTACTGGCGTACCGCCGACGGCCTCGACCTCGACACGGGCGCTTTTCTCCTGGGCCTGGAACGGGCTGCCAGGGTCGAGGCGGAGGTCACCGGCAAACCGGCTGAAGCGTTCTTCGCTGCCGCGCTCGCCCACCTCGGCGCGGAACCGTCCGCGGCACTCATGATCGGCGACGACATCGAGTCCGATGTGCTGGCGGCCCAGCGCAGCGGCGTCACCGGTGTCCTCGTCAAGACCGGCAAGTACCTCCCCGAGACCCACCGCGCCGCCACCGGCACGCCGGATCACGTACTCGACTCCTTCGCAGACCTGCCGGCCCTCCTGAAACGACTGGCCGCGGACTCCGACTGCCGGTAGTTCGTCCGATCGGACGGGTGAGGGTGCCTGGTCTTTCGTCCGGGTAGAGGCTCGGGGCTGAGCCTCCAGGTGGATACCTGAATTGGAGAGACGTGCCATGCCCCCTGTGCCCCCTCCTCAAGCGCCGTCCGTTGCTGGCTCCCCGGCCCTGCGAGGCAAGATTCCGGATCATCTGCTGCGGGTCGGCGACCTGGATCCGGGAGTGCTTCCGGTTCTGCTCGATCTGGCGGAGGGCATGAAGCGGGAGCCGCTGGGTTGGGCGGACAGCTTGCGCGGGGCAGCCGTCGGGTGCGTCTTCGAGAAGCCGTCCACGCGTACGCGGGTGTCGCTGGCCACGGCTGCTCAGCGGCTCGGCATGGCTGCCATCGTGCTCAACCGGGACGAGCTTCAGCTCGGGCATGGGGAAACCGTCCCCGACACCGCCCGTGTCCTGTCCTCCTACCTCGACGCCATCACGGTGCGCACTTTCGAGCACTCCACGGTGGAACGAGTGGCCGAATCCTCCTCGGTCCCGGTCATCAACGCGCTGACCAACAGTCACCACCCCTGCCAGTCCCTGGCCGACCTGATGACTCTGCGCGAACACTTCGGGACACTGGCCGGATTGCGTGCCGCCTTCATCGGAGACGGGAAGAGCAACACCTGCAATTCTTTCCTCTCAGCGTGTGCCGCCTCCGGCATGCACCTGGTCATCGCCAGCCCTCCCGGATACGAGACGGACGCGGACCTTCTGGATGAGGCCCGGCACACGGCAGACCGGTCGGGCGGGTCCGTGTCTCTCACCACAGAACCCGAAGATGCTGTCCGCGACGTGCAGGCCGTCTACGCCGAAGTGTGGGTGGCCATGGACAAACACCACCAGGCCGTGGAGCGGAGGACACATCTGGCCCGGTACCGGGTCGATGACCTGCTTCTGGCCCACGCGCCCCAGGACGCGATGGTCCTGCACTGCCTGCCCGCCGTACGCGGGCAGGAGATCACCTCCGACGTCCTCGACGGACCGCGCTGCCTGGCCTGGCAGCAGGCAGCGAACCGGCTTCCCACAGCCCAAGCCGTGCTACACACCCTGATCACCACGGCACAGCAGCGAGCCAACTGAAACGCCATCCGAGTTCCGCGGCCGGTGCGGTGCACGAACGAACTCCGGACTCAGCTGCGTGCGTGTGCGTGGGTGAAGACGAATCGGCCCTCGAATTCGATCACAGACCCCGGGTAGCGGCTGTCGATCTCGCGCAGGCCCTCGCCCAGTTCATCGTCGTCGAACGAGCTGAGAAGCGACATGAAGCGGTTGGCCACCCAAGCCAGCCACTTCTCCTTGGCGATCGACAACTGATACGTCTCGCAAGTCACTTCGACCGTCAGACCGCAGTCGGTAAGCACCCTCGTGATGTCCGCAGGGTCGATGTAAGCCTGCTCATGTCGCTTCACCGCCTTGTCGAACAGCGGATAGTCGATGCGCAACGGCCAGGTCACGATGACCAGCCTGCCTCCTGGAGCGAGCAAGGCTGCCAGCGTCCGTAGTGCCGTCGGCACATCGTGAGCGTGATGGATGACGTCCTTCGCCAGTACCGCGTCGAGCTGCCCCGTGTGGGGGAGTCGCACAGCCCCGGTGGCCAGATCCTCGATGGATGCCCGCACCGGTACGAAGGAAGGCGTCGTCGGCAGCTTTGCCAGCATCTTCGCGGAAGGATCGACGCACACGACAGTGAGCGCTTGTTCAGCCATGGATCGCGCGTACAGGCCGCTACCGCACCCGATGTCCGCCGCTCGGTCCCCGGGACTGAGGCTGAGCCTGGCGTGAATACACCGGTTCATCCATGAGACGAACGCTGGGCTGTGGGCCCAGCTCTCTTCGAAGTCGTCGGCGAGCCGCTCGTAGTGAGCGGCAACGTCATCGGGGGGATGAGGCATGTCACCGTATCCACACGTCGTCTATGCAGGTCAGGTCTTGGCGAGATGCGCGCCGGCATCGAGGGCCCGGTGCCATCAAGCAGCCTCACCTGCGCGCCAGCCCCACGCACCACGGCATCCGCCATCTGGGGCCGGTGACGTGCACCTTGAGGCGCCGCCGAGGATCGAGTCAGCACAGGAGATGTCGCAACGAGACGAGCCGACGCCGGTCGGGGCAGCAACTCACCTTCGCGGCATGTCCTGCAGCCGTCTGGCCCTCAGCCACCCGAGGGCGCAGCCGCTCGGCCGCAGCTCTCGAGCAGGCTCTTACCTTGAACTTTATCTTCGGGCGTCACGCAGAGCCAGCGGTTCCGCTCTTTGGCCAATTCGCTGAGTGGAGGACGGTTTCGGCGATCTTGCGTACGCGGTCCATGGTGATGCCGGTGCGCTGCTCGACGGAGAGGGGGTGGTCGGTGGGCTCCAGCTCGATGAACGGACGCCGGCCGACCTGCCTGGTGTGGACGTGGGTCTTCAGGTTGACGGTGCTGGGCGAGTAGAGACCGAGCTCGGTGCTCAGCCATCCGAAGTACGGCTCTTCGGCTTCGCGTTCCGGACTGTCCCAGAGGTCCGCGGCACGGGAGAAGTTGTCCCGGCTCAGGGAGACCCATACCGCCCACGAGAACACATCGTCGCTGCCGATGACCGGTATCTCGATCAGCCCCTTGACGAAGTAGTGCTGTGCCTGGATGACGCACTGATCGGAGGAGAGCAGACTGTCCGGTGCGTCCGCGAAGCTCTCGTCCCAGACATAGGGAGCCGAGGTCGCGTAGCTCATCGGCGTTTCCGCATGGTGCTTGCCGCAGTACGAGCAGGTGAATCCGTGATCACTGGTCATACGCGGAAGCCTAATGATCGACGCCGGAGCTGCTCGCGTCAGCACCCCGTTTGAGAGGCGGCCCTGTCAGAGAAGAGAGCCTGGGCAGGCTGGGGCAGGCCGTCCGAGAACCTCGAGTGGTTCTGCCCGGGGTCCGGTCGGGATGCGTTGGCCCACCTGTCCCGGTTCCCGTAGCACCCCGAGCTGCGATGCGATCTCCGGCAGGCATGCCGGCTCCAGGGTGGCCAGTGGGGCGATGACTTCCTCGGTGAAGCCCTGGGTCAGGGAGCGTTTGACCAGGTCGAGAGAGGGTGGAGAGGTGGTGGCCGCGGCGAGGGCCAGGCAGTGGGCGGCGTCGTCCTGGAGGTCGTCGATGAGAGGGAGGGCCTCGGCCAGGAGGCCCGCGTCCAGCATTGCCTTGACCATGTCGGTGAGGACGCCCTCGGCCAACACCTCGCTCATACGGCGGGCTTCGGCGTGATAGCGATCCCACAGGCGCAGGCGGATGACTGCTTCCAGCGGCACGGTTGCGGTCCCGTACCCGGCGCCCGTGACCAGGACGGCGTGCCGCAGCGTATCCAGAAGGCGGGTGAAATCCTCGGTGAGGCCGGTGGCTCGGGAGGCCGCGGTGAGCCAGGGACGGGCCCAGAGGCCGCTGTCCAGCGTCACGTCAGGGTCTGCGGCTTGGGTGAGTTGAGCCGTGATGTCGCGGCACAGGGGTTCGTGGCCGGCGTCGCATACCTCGACGACCATCGCGGCTGCCAGTTCCTGACAGCCGACCAGGGCCTGCGGGGAACTCTCGGGCATGGGCACGTTGGGCACGTTTGTCTCGGCCAATTCGCGGATCAAGGAGAGCGCCGAGGGGATGTCGTCCGACAGCAGGTGCGCGCGCAGCTCGAGCATGCGGCCGGGGCGGTCGGTCCTGGCGAGACGGCGCGCCAGATCGAGGGCCGCTTCGGCATGCCCGGCGCGCAGGTGGAGGGAGATGAGCTCGTGAGTGACGCGCGTACGCCAGCCCGCCACGCTCGGGTCCGTCGACTGCTCGATCCCTTCGGTGACCTGGGCGATGAGCAGGTCGAGATCGGCTGAGCGGTGATCGCCGTGCTCTTGGACAGCCCTGGCGGCGTCCAGCAGGATGTCGATGCGGTCGAGCTGGTCCGCCTCGTACGCCGCCTCGAACCCCGCCGCGATCCTCAGAGCGAGGTCGAGGTGGCCGAGCCGGGCGACTGCGCTTGCCGCAGCCCGCGCCTCCCACTTGCCATTGGTATCGTCCCCGTTCTGCAGCAGCGTGTGAACGGCCAGTTCCAGGGCCGGCGTGGCCAGGTCCGTTCGTCCGGCGGTGTCGGCGGCCCGGGCGAAGGCCGTCAGGACGGTGGGCGGCGACGCGTTCCTGGTCTCGTCGAGGGCCGCCTCCACTTCGCGTACCAACGGAGGGGCGTCCTGGGGTCGATCGGAGTCGAGCAGTTCCAGTGCGATCTCTGCGAGGTGCTCTGCACGGTTGCCGGGGTTGGCGATGTCCTGGGCCAGGGACACCGCAAGGGAGAGGTGGCCGTTGGCCCGGGCAGAGGTCGCGGCGGAGGCGAGCAGACGGTCGGAGGTCCCGGGCCCGGGCTGCCGGGGATCGACGCCGTGGGCGGCGAGGGCAGTATGGGCGATCTCGGCACGATCGAGACCGGGAGTGGATGAGGCGGGCAGGGTGAGCAGGCGGCGGGCCGTGTCCTCGTCCTGGTAGGCGGCCGATTCCACGAGCTCGGAGGCGGTGAACTCATCGTTCAAGGCGGTGAGGAGTACCTCGGGTACGCTGCGACGTCCTCCCTTGGTGAAGTGCTCGCCGCAGGCGGTGAGGAGCGCTACTCTCCTGCCGTCCCGGTCCAGGTCGGCGAGGTGCTGGAGCAGGCGGTCGAGGTCGCCGAGAGCGGCGAACGCCGGCGCGAGGAGGCCGCAGAAGTCGGGGCGGTCCTCGGCATCGGCGTGTTCGATGGCCTCCTCGATGAGGCGCCGTGTCAGCTCGGGATCGATCTCGGCCAGTGCTTCGGCGGTGGTGGTGAGGGACCAGCCTCGCTCGTCGCCGCTCTGGGTGACGGCTTCGCGAGCGAGATCGGCGGCGCCCGGTTCGCCGTGCCGCGCAAGGGTGCGGGCGGCGCGGACCGTATGCGGCATCCGCTCCAGGGGCAGCCTCCCCGATACGGCCATCGCTTCGTGGATGAGTTTCCGCGCCTCGGCCGGCCGGCTGTCCAGCAGGTGCTCGCCGATCGCCAGCAGAGCGTCGGCCTGTACGTAGACGTCCTGCGGTGTACGGGCGAACTGGATGCCTTCCTCGGCTCGGCCGAGGCGTACCAGCAACAGCGGATACGTTGAGGGCACGGTGAAGTTGTCGTCCTCGATGCGCTTGCGGAGCAGCGACACCCGCGTCAGCAGGGTGAGGTCGCAGTCGGGGGCTGCCTCGAGGAGCCTTGCCGCGTGGGACAGCTCGGACAGCGCGGCCAGATCGCCGTCGGTCCGGCGGCGGAGCAGGGCGCGGCGCGCGGGGGAGGACAGGGCTGCCAGCGTCCGCCCCGCACCTTCGGTGAGCAGGAGGGTCGGGTACGCCTCGGTCAGGTAGTCCGGGGTGTCATCGGGCCAGCCGGCCGCGGCGAAGCCGAGGGCCCAGCCGTCGATGGCGGTACGGACATGGGCGAACTCCTCGGGCTCCAGGTCCTCCTGGACGGCGGCGGCCAGGGTGTCGTGGGCGAGGGTGTACCGGGTCGGTGTACCGGGGCGCGGCTCCACGACCCGGGAGAGCTCCCGTTCCAGGGTCCTGCGGAAAGCCAGCGCGGAGCCGTCGACGATCGAGGCGATGTCCCTGCTGCTCAGCGCGCCTCCGGCGACCGTCATCGTGGTCAGTACGGTGCGTGGGACGGGCTCGGCGAGTACGTGATCCAGCTCTTGGCGGGCGCGCAGGAGCAGGCTCGTCGCCGCGGGGAACGGTGTCAGGGCCTGGCGGCGGCAGGTGCGCAGCGGGTGGCTGCCGTCCACGTCGAGCGGCACGTCGAAATGGCGGCTGGTCACCAGGACGTGTGCCGCAGGACCGAGAGCGGTCGGGAGCTGCGCGGCGATGCTGGGCTCTGCCAGCTCGCGGTAGTCGTTCTCGTCCAGGCCGTCGACGAGCAGCAGCAAGGAACGGCCGGGGATGCGCATCGCGCGTCCCCAGAGGCTGAGGAAGGCGGCCGCGTCCGGTTCGGCGGGCGGGAACTCACCGAGCAGCGCGGCGAGTTGGTCACACAGGGCCCGGTGGAACTGCTGGACGCGCATCTGCCCGTCGCGCCGGGAGATGACGAACGACACCACGTCGAGCCCGGGGTGGGATCCCATGGCGAAGCGGGTCACCAGCGACGTCTTTCCGGCCCACGGACCGGCGACGAGCATGAGGTAGGGGTCCGGGCCGGTCGCGAATTCCAGGAGTCCGGCGAGTTCCTGGTCGCGGCCGGTCAGTTCGGCGCACCGGGCCGCGTACTGGCGCAGCATCGCCTCGTACGACGGGCGGCGCCGCGTCGGCCCGCCCAGGGGTTCCGGCACGACGCCGTGCGAGGCCAGCAGCTCACGTGCGGCGGTGGCACTCCGCTCGGGCTCGCGTTCGCCTTCCGCACGCGGCTCGTACGCGCCGATCACAGCAGCCAGCCGTACGGCCTCAAGACCGCCCGAGTGGGCCGACTCCACGACGACGCCGACAGCGGACCCCTCACAGACGACGCCCGCGCCAGAGAACCCGCTCCAGTCGCGCGCTTCCAGGCGGCGGCCATCGGCACGGTGCAGCAGCAGGCGGCCCCGCTTCACACTGGAACCGAGGGGGATCACCCCGTCGATCTGGTCGCTGTCGCGCCAGGTCGCCGTGTCCGTGTCCGTCCAGCTCTGATGGCGCGGAAAGCCGATGGCGGTGAACGGAAGCCGTCCGTCGGCCTCGTCCGGTACGACGCCGACGGCCATCGGAGCGACCCCGTCGAGGGGAACGTCCGGGGCGAGTTCGACAAGCGCGACGTCGAGGCGGGCACCTCGCCACACCGTCCGGCCGGTGACGACGATCTCGTCGGGGGCGCCGCCGGACAGCCGCACCCTGACCGGGCCACCGCCGTCGACCACATGCCCGGCCGTCACCACCAAGGACGTCGCAAGGCGCAGCCCCGAGCCGTACCCGGTGCCGTCGTCCTGCTCGACCAGGATCTCGGCGCACCGCCCGGCGAGCGAGTCCCCCACCGCAGGCCTCAGCGCGGGAGCTCGGGCAGCCGGTCGGTGACCGACAGCGGCCTGCCGGCGTCGTCGGTGGGCGTGAGGGTCATCCGCACACGCTGTGTCCGGCCGCTGCCGTGCTTGCCGTCGGCGCCCGCCTCGACCACCCACAGCTTCAGCCCGCCGCGCCCGCCTGCCTCCCGAGTCATCGTGACCTCGAACTCCAACTCCACAGCGCCGACACCGAACTTGACCCCGCGGCCCGCCCCTTCCTGCTGTGCCGCCTCCAACTGATCACGGAGTACGCGGATGTAGTCGGCCAGGGGCACGCCGTCGGGGTCGCTCATCAGATGCCGCCTCCACGTCTGTCGATGTCCACGAGTCTGCCAGGCGGCACCGCCGGCCGCAGACCGTACGCCGCTCGGCCAGGCGTCAATCTTTGTCCTGGGGGCATTCGTACTGCTTGTCGGGGCCCCAATGGTCCACCGGACCTTTGGCGTTCTGTTTGAACGCGCCGCAGTGCAGGACCATCCGCTGCCCCTTTTCCGTGTGGTTGAGCATCACGAGCGCCTTGTTCAAGGGTGGCTTGGAGCCGTGCCGATCCGGAATCCTGATCTCCCCGCTGACGCCTTCGAAGCTAATGCCCTCGTCGAGCTTGGACTTGACCCCCTCGGCGTCCACCGAGTCCACGCTCGTGTACTGCTTGTCCGCCGCCGAGGACAGCACCTTGAGCGCATCGTGCGCCAGTGCCACGTGTCCGTCGTTGATCCAGGGATCGCGGTCCGTGTACCGGTGGATGTAGCGCTTGATGAACGCCTTGGCCTCATTGTTCTCGTCAGCGTGCCCGTTGGGCAGCACATGCACGGTGTGGTACAGCCGCAGCCACTCCTTTTCCAGGTACAGGCCGCCGAGCGCGGCATTGGTGAGTTCGTTGCTGCCGATGACCGTCAGCGGTAGCCCGCCGCAACCGGCGTCGGGCCCATAGGCGTTGACGAACTTGGTGAAGCTCTCGACGCGCGAGGCCCAGTAGACGACCGTGCGGCGGTCCTTCTTGACGACGTCGCACACGTGCCGGGCGGTGTCCTGGGCGGAGACGTCCGCGCCCTCCCCTCCGGGGAACTCCCAGGTCTCGGTGTCCGCGCCGAACTTCTCGACGAACTTCCCGCCCAGTTCGCGGGTGTAGAGATCGTTGGGGTCTTTGACGACCAGGGCACGCGTGGAGGTCGCGCAGTTCCCCGGTTTCGTCTCGATGATGTTCCCGTCCCGCGCGAACTGCGCGGCGATGGCCGTCTCACGGCTGTTGTCCGGGGACATCGGCCGGTAGTACGAGCCGGCCTCCTGCATGGCGTCCGCCGTGGCCGTCGTGCCGATCACCGGAACCTTCCCGTTGCTGAGGATCCGCGCGGCCTGCTTGGTCACCTGCCGGCTCTCCCTGAACCCGATCACGCCCACGATCGTCCGGCTGTCCTGCCGCTCCTTGTTCGCATCGGCATCCTTGACGACGTCTCGTGCGTGCCGGACGACGTTCTTGAACTTCCTTCCGGTGTCCCTGACTTCGACGTACAGCCGCACCCGGTCCTCGTCCTGCGACGCCAGACGGTTCAGCTCTTCCTGGGCCAGGAGGATCCCCCGAAGTTCGGGGATCATGCCGTTCATGACCACCTGATCCGGGTCGGGATCCACTCCCGCCCCCAGGTAGACCACCCTGCGCACCGGCTTGTCGAACTTCTTCTCGGCGGTGAGCGCCTTGGCGTTGAGGCCTTTGATCGCGGCGAGGACCTCCTCGTACTGCTCCTGGGGCGTCTTGCCCTCGTCCGCCGCCTCGGGCACCGTACCGGGAGCGCCTTGCCCCTGGACGACCTCTCCGTCCAGGCAGGCCTGGGCCTCCGGCGGAGCGATCCAGTGGCACACGGCCGTGGACAGCATGGCGAGTGCCAGACCACAAGCCGCCAGTTCGCCGGTCAGCTCCGTCCGCGGCCCCCAGCGGAACTTCTTCACCGGCGCCGGATGCAGACGTTCCCCCTGGTCGGGCTCGGCCCCGCCGGCGGGGTGCGGCCGCCGCGCCGACACCAGCAGCGGGAGCGGAGGGTTCGCGGGGTCGGCGGCCGGGGACAGCCTGTCCGCCGCCTCGTTCAGGTTCCGGCACTTCGGCCAGTTCTCGTCCGCGTAGGTGGCGGCATGCCCCGCGCCGACAAGGAGCAGAGAGGCGCTGCCCGCCTCGGCGGCGACCCTCAGATAGGTGCTCAGGAACCGTCGGGTCAGCTCCTCGCCGGGCGCGCCCTCCGGCGGCAGGTGGAACAGCACCACGCGCCGGGACCTGCGGCGGCGTGCCCAGGCGCCGAACCACCCCGGCCTGGCCCGGGCGAGGTCCGCGAGCAGGGCGCGGAACAGCAGTTCCTCGAAGATCTCGAGCTGCCCCTGGTCGCCGTCCCGCAGCGTGAGCAGGTTGCTCGCCCGCTCGAAGAACCGGCCCGAGGAATCAATACCTCGCCAGGACACGAACCAGCTGTTCCTGGACCTGATGAGCCGCCGGCTCCACCAGCTGGCCCAGCACCACCGCGGGAAGGTGTAAAGAAGTGGCCCAGCCACCAGCCACACCTTGTCGACCCAGCCGCCCACCTGCGCGGATTCCGCGCAGCTCAGCTTCGTCAGCGCGCCGAGGAACCCGCTCTTGGCGCGCAGCGAGTAGATGTGGTCGCGCAGCGGCTTCTCATCGAGGACCCTCTGGCCTGCCGGGGTCAGCTCTGTCTGGGCCAGCTCCGCCCGGGCCTGCTCCGTCTGGGTCCGCTCCACGAGGTCTTGCATCAGCTGGAAGGTCCGCAGCCGCAGCTTCCCGACCCGGGGAGGGCTCGCTCCGTTCAGGCCGTTGCCCGCACGCAGGGTCAACGAGACGTGCGGTGCCTGATCGGCAGGCGCATCCGGGAGACGGCGCGCCTTGGCGTAGGCGACCAGCTTCTCCTCGGGTCCCAGAATGAAGGCGAACTTGTCCAGGAGCTCGTCCGAGAAGCCTTCGTCGCCCGTGTCCAGCAGCATCGCCGGCAGTACCTTGTCCCGCAGGCCCTTCCACTCGGCCCGGGGAGGGACCACCGCCTTCCTGAAGGCGGGCAGGAAATCACGTGAACCGAGAAAGGCCGGGAACCTCTGCTCATGCCCTGGACGGTCGGCGTGCCCAGGTGCGGGGTCGTGCCGGTTCGGAGGTACGGGATGGTTCATGGAAAGCCTCCAGCTCTCCTCCACGATCAATGAGTTGCCGGTCGCGATACGGCTCCGTTCGGCTGTGCGCGACGCGGCGTGGTGGGCCTGTCTCAGCGCAGTTCGATACCGCGGGTCTCGGGAAGCCCCAGCAGTGAGACGTAGGCCAGCGCATAGCCTGCGGCGGCGAAGCCGAGCGCGCCGCCCACGCCCCAGCTGTCGGACAGGAATCCGACGAGGGTGGGGAAGGCGGCTCCGACGGCCCGGCCGGTGTTGTACGTGAACCCCTGTCCGGTGCCGCGTACTTCGGTGGGGTAGAGCTCGGCGAGGAAGGACCCGAAGCTGGAGAAGATCGCCGACATGCAGAACCCGAGCGGGAAACCGAGCAGCAGTGAGGCTTCGTCCCAGCCCGCGGGGACCTGGGAGTAGCACAGCACGCACAGGGCCGACAGCACGGCGAAGATCTGGATGGTGAGCCGGCGTCCCAGCCGGTCAGCCAGGTGGGCGCCCGTCACGTAACCGGAGAACGCACCGATGATCTGTACGACGAGGAACCCGCCGACGCCGGTCACCGAGAGGCCCCGCTCGTCGTTGAGGTACTTGGGAATCCAGGTCGCCAGCGTGTAGTAGCCGCCCTGCACGCCTGTGGACAGCAGGCCGGCCAGCAGGGTCGTACGCAGCAGTGGTCCCCGGAAGATGTCCGCGAATGAGTGCGAGCGTGCCGCTGCCTTCAACCGCTCGGCCGCGGCGGGCGCGTCCTTCACGTTGCGCCGGACGTAGAACACGAGCAGCGCGGGCAGTGCGCCGGTGAAGAACAGCACCCGCCATGCCATGTCGTCATCGACGAGGTTGTACACGAGGGTGTACGAGAGAACCGCGAGCCCCCAGCCGACGGCCCAGGCCGACTGGATCCATCCGAGGGTGCGTCCGCGGTGACGGCTCGCCGCGTATTCGGCCACCAGGACCGCGCCGACCGCCCACTCCCCGCCGAAGCCGACCCCTTGCAGTGCCCGGAAGACCAACAGGGTGCCGAAGTTGGGCGCGAAGCCGCAGGCGACCGTGAAGATCGCGTACACACTCACCGTCCACATCAGCGCGCGTACGCGGCCGACGCGGTCGGCGAGCACTCCGGCCAAGGCCCCGCCCACGGCGGACATCAGCAGAGTCACCGTGGCCAGCAGGCCGGTCTGGCCGTTGTCGAGCCCGAAGTAGACGCCGATGGCGGCCAGGCTCAGCGGCAGCACGTAGAAGTCGTACGAGTCCAGGCCGTAGCCGCCGTACGCGCCGAGGAAGGCGCGCCGCCCATCGGGGCCGAGCTCGTGGAACCAGGCGAACCGGCGTTCGCCGTGCGGCGTCGGCCCCCCTTCCTGCGGCAGCGAGCTCCGCTGAACCGCATCCGTGGAGGTGGCCTTGTCCGGTGAGGGAGAACTCATGCTCATGGCCGTGCACCTCTCAAGGGGCTTGATGGGGCCGCGAGTTGATGAATCGTCACCGTAGGGGATTGGTGAACAATCCGACAAGAGGATGCGTCATTGTTCCTCCCCGAGGGGTGTCATATGTTCAGCCCTGAGGTCTGAGGAAGGAGCATCCATGAGCCGCCAAGCGGATCAACTCGCGGGCGACAAATACCTGTTGGGGCGCTCGAGCATCTCCGAACGGGTGGCGGACCTGCTGCGCATACGCATCGGCGAGGGTCAGTTCAAGCCTGGCGCAAAACTGTCCGAGGACGAGATCTGCACGGCCCTCGCGGTCTCCCGCAACACCCTGCGGGAAGCCTTCCGCCTGCTGACCCATGAACGACTGCTGGTCCACGAGCTCAACCGGGGAGTCTTCGTGCGCAGACCGAGCGCCGCGGACGTCGCCGACATCTACCGGGTGCGGCTCCTGGTGGAGTGCGCCGTCGTCCGCTCGCTGGGGCAGCCGCCCTACCCCCTGGACGGCCTGGCGGCGGCCGTGGCCGACGGCGAGCGGGCCACCGCGGCGGAGGACTGGGACGCGCTGGGCACGGCGAACTTCCACTTCCACCGCGAGCTCGTCGCCCTGGCCGACAGCCCCCGCATCGACGAATGCATGCGCACAGTCCTGGCCGAACTCCGCCTGGCCTTCCACGCGTTGGAAGACCCGCAGGCCTTGCACTCCCCGTATCTGGAACGCAACCGCGCCCTGTTGGAGACGCTGGAGAAGGGCGACACGACTCAGGCGGAGCAGCTGCTCCAGGGCTACCTCGCCCACTCCAGCGACAACTTGACGCGCGCCGCGAGCGGCCAGGAGGGGGCGTAAGTTTCCGGGCGGTCGGGTGGTCGGCTCAGCCGCGGAGCAGGTCGGCGACGTGGGCATAGGAGTCGTCCGCGTAGCCGGCCTTCATGCCGCGGCGGGCGATGTCGTGGGCGGCGGAGATGACCGTACTGTCCACTCCCCGGCTGCGGGAGGCGTCGAGGACATGGGACATGATGGCCGCCGCCGAACGGAGGTTGGAGCCGCCGGCGGGGTAGCTGTCGGTGTCGACCTGCTCGGCGAAGGCGTCGACCACGTCCGGTAGGAGAGCGGTGATCCCCTTGGCGTACGGGGCGAGGTCGCGGGCCGTGATGCCCTCGGCCCTGGCCAGGGCGAAGGCGTGGACGACACCGGTCAGTGCCGTCCAGAAGATGTCGAGCAGCGCGACGTCGTGCGCCCCCGCACGACCCGGGTCCGAACCCAGGTGCACACAGGTGCCGCCGATGGCCCGCAGGGTGTCGCGGTGGCGTTCGTACAGGTCGGACGGGCCGCTGTGGAGGACCAGGGTGTGGGGGCCGCCGACGAGGTAGGTCGGGACCATGATGGCGCCGTCGAGGTAGCCGATGCCGTGCGAGGCGGCCCACTGCGCGGTGGCACGAGCGTCGTCGGGGGTGCCGGCGGTGAGGTTGGCCAGGGTGCGGCCCTTGAGCGCGGCGGTGTGCGGGGCGGTGACGGTGCGGACGGCGTCGTAGTCCAGCACGCAGACCACGACGAGGTCGCTCGCGGCGATCGCATCGGCGGCGGTCGCGGCCTCGACGGCGCCGTTCTCCACGAGGCCCTCCGCGCGGCCCGGGGTACGGTTCCACACGGTTGTGGGATGGCCCGTGGCCAGGAACGCCGCGGCCAGGGCCTGGCCCATCGGGCCCAGGCCGAGAACGGTGACGGGGGAAGGGGAAGCAGACATGGGCAACTCCGAGGTGGTGACGGTGAGCGATCCGCACACGTGCGGGATGGGCGTGGCCGTCGGGGTGTTCGAGGGCAAGTGGAAGTCGTTCATCATGTGGGCGCTCGCCGACGGTCCGCGTCGTTTCGGGGAGACCAGGCGACTGGTCACCGGCATCAGTGAGAAGGTGCTGACCCAGCAGCTCCGGGAGCTCCGGGCGGACGGGATCGTGCACCGGGAGGACTACGGCGAAATGCCGCCTCGGGTCGAGTACTCGCTGACCGAGCAGGGCCGTCGGCTCTACGAACTGCTGGAACTGCTCTCCGGCTGGGGTCGGGACCACCTGACCGCGAGGGCCGGGGCGGTAGCGGACGAGGGGCTTGGCGCGCTTCCACCAGACTCCCCGGACACCGGTTCTTGATCAAGTACGTACCTTCAGGTACGTGCCACGCCCTGTCCGGTCAACAACAGGCCGGGCCCGCCCATGTGGTGGTGGGCGGGCCCGGCCGGTGTGCGTCGGGTGTGTGGGTTCAGTCCTCCGGTTGGATCCAGATGTTGCGGAAGCGGACCTTGTTGCCGTGGTCCTGGAGCCGGATGGCTCCCGCTGCCGCGGATTCGGCGTCACCGGCCCCGGTGGGGCCGTCCACGGCCACGTTGTCGTGGACCTTCTTGCCGTTCCACACCACGGTGATGCGCGCGTCGGCGGTCTTCTTGCCGTCCGCGTCGAAGCGGGCCGCGCGGAAGGTGATGTCGTAGGTCTGCCAGGTTTCCGGCTCCGTGGCGGCGTTGTGGTCGGCGGCCTTCTTGTTGTAGATGGAGGCGGCTTCGTTCGCGGCGAGCTTCTCCACTCCGTACGAGTCCAGGATCTGGATCTCGTAGCGTTCCTGGAGGTAGATGCCGCTGTTGCCGCGGTCCTGTCCGGTGACGTCGTCGGGGAGTTTGGGCACCCGGAACTCGGCGTGCAGGGTGAAGTCGTCGAAGGCCTGCTTGGTGCGGATGTCGCCGCAGCACACCTCGATGGATTTATCGGGGGTGTGGGGCCATTGGACACTGCCGCCGTCGGTGTGCTGCCAGGCGGTGGACGTACTGCCGCCGGAGAAGAGGTCGATACGGCTGCCCGGCTTGCGCACCTCGATCATGTCGAGGTTGACGTGGCCGGTGTCCTCGGACCCGTAGGAATACGTGATGGTGTTGCGGCCTTTGCGCAGGGCGAGTTGCTCGGTCTTGGTCGACCAGCGCTTCCACGTCTCGGTGGAGGTCAGACGCGTCTGCTTCGCGGGCCCGCCGTTCACACTCACGCTGAGGGTCTTGGTGCCGGGGGCGGGGTGGGGGCCGTTGGCGTAGCGCAGGCCCACGGCGTAGGTGCCCTTGGACGGGGCCTGCACGTCGAAGGTGGCGGTGGCACCGGGCTTGCTGAAGCCGTCGACGAAGCCGCTGCCGGTGAAGCCGGCGTGCTCGGTGTCGATGTCCGCGCCCCCCGACAGCCGCGCCGACTCGGCGTCGTAGGAGGTGACCGGCTCGTCGTGGCCGGGGCGCGCGTTCAGGGTGTACCAGGCCTCGGTGGACCACAGTTGCTCGTCGTCGGCCGAGGAGAACGGACGCGGTGAGCGTACGTGCACCACGCGGTCGCTCTTGAGTCCGGGGATGGTCAGCTGGACGGTGCGCCGGTCGTCGGAGATGGCGGCCTTCGTGACGGGCAGGGACTCCTCGTCGACCTTGGGGCCGCCGTAGGCGGGGGTGGGGGCGTAACGCCACTGCTCGACGGAGTAGGCCCCGCTGGTCAGCTTCTCGACCGTCTTGTCCGAAAGCGGCTTGGTGTAGGTGAGCTTGAAGCCGTCACGGGTGGCGCGCATCGTCTTGATGTCGAAGGCGGTCTTGCCGTTCGGCGTGAGCTTCTGCAGGCCGAAGCGGAGCTTGCCCTCCTGGCCCCAGTTGCCGTCCGCACCGAGCCCGCCGGTGTAGATCGCCCCGTCAGGCCCGGTGGAGATCCTGGTGATGCCGGACTCCAGGCCCTGCGTGTGGCGGAACACCGCGCCCTGGAACTCGCCGTTGACCTTCTCCAGGTCGGCGCGCTGCAGTCCGCCGTAGGTGACGTCGCCGAACAGCAGTTGCCCGGCGAAGGGCCCCTTCTTGAGGGTCATGGGGGTGCTGGGGGAGTTGGCGATCTCGTTCTGCGGCAGCCACAGCACCGGCTTGGTGACGCTGTTGTCGTCGAACGGGCCGTCGGGGTTCGTGTAGTGGTTGAAGAAGCGGTCCTGCTTGACGTGCATGAGTTTCGAGGCGGGCAGCCAGCCGCCCTGGTTGTCGGTGACGAACAGCTCACCGCCGGGGCCGCGGCCGATGCCGTTGGGGGTGCGCAGTCCGCCGGCCAGGTAACTGACCTTCCCTGTCTTCTTGTTCACCTTGATCGTGGTGCCGCGGTTCGGCGCGGGCTGCGGATCGGTCGTCGCGCCGCCGTAGTTGATGGCGACGGACAGATTCAGATAGAAGTCGCCCTTCTCGTAGAGCAGTCCGAAGGCGAACTCGTGGAAGTTCCCGCCGTAGGGCCACTCGGCGATCTTCCGCCGCTCGCCCGCGTCGTTGTCGCCCTCCAGGTCGGCGAGTTCGGACAGCTGGTGCTTCTCCGAGACATACAGCTTCCCGTCCACGTACTTGATGCCCATCGGCTCCTTGAGCCCGTCGGCGATCTTCTCGTAGGTGACCTTGTCCGGTCCCGTGTCGCCGGTGACGTTGTCCAGGACGTACACCTGGCCCTTGGTCTCCTGGCTGCCGCCCCAGGTGGTGACCGCGAGCCGGCCGTCGGGCAGCCAGTCCATCGCGGAGACCTGCGGCTCAAATCCCTTGGGGCGCAGGTCGCTCAGCGTGTAGCCGGGGTTGACCGACGTCAGGGGGAGGCCGTCGCCGGGTGTGTCGAGGCTGCCCTCGCACTCCTTGCGGCCCGGCGCGGTGACGCGCACCACGTCGGCATCCGTACTGAGCACGGAGTTCGGTACGAGGGTGAAGGCGTCGGCGCCGGGCGGCTTCCACTGCAGGGTGACCTGCTGGTCGTAGCTCCGGTCGAAGTGGTCGATACGCAGCGGGTGGTAGCCGGGGGTGAGGGTGATCTCGCCGTCCTTGGGCTCGGCGCCGTGCAGCCCGTCGTGGTCGATGACCTTCTTGTCGCCGATGAACAGCCGCGAGCCGTCGTCACTGATGAGACGGAAGGCGTACGCGCCATCCGTGGGCACGTTGATGTTGCCGATGATTTGCGAAACGAAGTTGTCGCTGAACCCGAAGCCCTCCGTGGAGGTCCAGTCGATGGTGGGGATCAGCTTGTCGACGTTGGGCGTCTGCGCGGGCTTGAGGTCGCAGAGCTTGCTCAGCGGGGACTGTACGTCGAACACCCGCAGCGTGACCCCGGGTTCCTGCGGCGGAAGATCGGCGAAGGGCTTGTCCTCGGCGCCGGCGGCCGGCGCGGTGAGTACGCCGCCGGCCATCAGCAGCCCCAGGAGGATCCCGGCGGCTCTGCGCGGTCTCAGACGCGTGCGGGGGCGGATACGGCGGGGGCGCGGGGGGTGCTCGTGTGGCGTCACTCGGTCTCCTGCTGGGCGCTGTGAGGCGGCCCGGGCCGCCGGAGCCCGTGTCCGCGGAGGGAGTTGATGCACATGCGGGTGGTGCGGGCGCGGCATGACGCCGCGTCTGGCGCAGACTTGTGTACGAGAGCGACGCCCAGCGTACGAAGCGCACCTCGTATCGTCCATACTTTGTCCTCAACAAGGAGAAACTGTCCGGGAGTTGCTGCAGGGGTGCTGGCGCGACGCCCACCACGCCTCCCGCGCCCACGCCAGTCGGCACCGACAGAGATTAGATACGGAGCATTCGATTCCCCCCATGGCGCCTGCGCTTTTGAGGCAGAGGTAAATAGCCTGGCCAGCCCTGCTCCCCTCAGAGAAGCTCAAGGGGCAAAGCGGCGCGGCGACCAACCAGCGCTACAACTCGGGGGAGTGCGTTGCACCATGAGGCGAGCATTCGTTTCGGCGAGCACGGCCACAGTCATCGCCATATGCGCCATGGCCGGCTGCGCCACCAGCACGAGCGAGCAGTCGAGCGCGACTGACCTGACCGACGCGGAGCGGATCCGGGTCCGGCAGGCCGAAGAGCTGCTCGTCAAAAAGTGCATGGAGGGAAAGGGCTTCAAGTACTGGGTGGCGCGGATACCTACCGTCGAGGAACGCAAAGGCCAGAGCTACGCACTGGACGACATCGCGTGGGCGAAGCGGTACGGATACGGCGGGGAGCTGGAGAAGAAGGCCGAGAAGGCCCGGCGGAACGATCCGAATCTCGCGTACCTCGACAAGCTCTCCACCGCTGAACGTGCCCGCTACGACAGGACCCTCGACGGCGACGACACCGGCCGGATGCTGTCGGCCGAACTGCCCACGGGCGGCACGGTCCGGACTCCCGCCCACAGCTGCCGCGCTGTCGCCGGTGAGCGCCTGTACGGCAACTATGAGACGTGGTACCGCGTCCAGAAGACCACCGACAACCTGACTCCGCTGTACGTTCCGGATCTGCTGCGCGAAGAGCGCTTCGTGACCGCGCTCAAGTCGTGGTCGGCCTGCATGCGCAAGGCGGGTCACCCCTATGCCGATCCTCCGGCGGTCCGTGCCGAACTCGAAGAGCTCGTCGATGGACAGAGTGACGCCAAGGCCCACGCCATCGAAGTGGAACTGGCCGTAGCCGAGTCAACCTGCGCGAAGCGGACGGCACTTGCCGACACGGCACGCACCCTGGAACGCGAGTACCGCACCAAGAAGCTTCCCCGCCGTCACAGCGAGGCCATCGCCACGCGCCGAACGATGGAAGCCGGCGCCTTGGCCCGAGCCGAGGACATCACCAGCTCGAAGAACTGACGCCGAGCCTCGTCTACGAAGGCGACGACTGAACCGGCTCTCCGGGCTCACCCGGCTGTCCCGGCGGCCCGGACGGCGTACCAGGACTTCCGCAGCGGCACAGCTGCGGGGCACTCACAACACCCACGGAACAAGGAGTGATGCACCATGCGCAAAACCCTGGCCACAGCAGCGGGCCTCGGCCTCGCCACGCTCGGAATGCTGGTCCCCGCAGGCGCCGCACAGGCCGACGCACAGACCGACGCGGCGGCTGCCGCACCGGCCGCCGCGACCTGTTCCGACAACTACGACAACGCGGCCAACGGCTACATGTACGCCTACTGGAACGACCGCTGCGAGGGTTACCTCGGCAGGTCCTCGGGCGAGGACTCCGACTGGGGCAACAGTACGGGCGGGTTCCAGGGCGACGACGAGAACCGCGCGACGTCGCTCCTGCACAAGGGGACGTCCGGCCTCGCCGTCGCGTACTACCGGCTCACCGGTTACAGCGGGGGACACATCTGCCTCACCCAGAATGAGCAGTACGCCTCCACCCTCGTCGACGGCGCCGACGACTACGGCTTCGACAGGTTCTCCTCCGGATACGTCGCGGACAACAGGATCAGCTCGCACCGCTGGGTGGACAAGGACGACTGCAGCAACTTCATGCACTGACCCGGGAGGTCACGGCTGCCCGATCCGGAGCCGCTGACCCGACCCACCGACCCTCCCATGGCCCGACGGGCGATGGGAGGGTTTGTGGTCCTACTGCGCCAAGTCGAGGAATTCCCAGTGTGCTTGGGGCTGTGCCCCGCTGAGCCATTTCCCGCAGTTCTGCAGGACCGTGGGGCTTGAGGTGATGTGCTGGGTGCCTGTTCCGAGATCACGCAGGAACCGGTCGATCGGCCCGCGCCGGATCGCCGCCGTCCCAGCCCAGCGGTGCACCGTGTGGCCTACCTCCTGCACGGTCCACGTCGTGTGGTTGAGCGCCAACCTGAGCAGCGTGTCCTGCTCGGTACTCGGCAACGCGCCCTCGTCCAGGGTGACTTCGATGTCGTGCCACACCTCCATCGCCCACGCCCGCGCCGAACGCAGCTTGGCTTCGGCGGTCGCGTACTCCGCGTGGAACTGCGCGGTGTCGACGGCGGCGTTACGTGTGCCGGATCTGGCCGCGGCGACCGACTTCAGGTCATCGAGCAGGCGCCGACCGACACCGAACGCCCAGCCGGTGTGCCCGATCGCGGACATGTTGACCAAGCCGAGGCGGTAGATCGCGCCACCGTTGGCCGGGTTCGTCGTCGTGGCGACATACGTGTGCGTCGCAGGGACATGCACATCGGCGCAGTGGTAATCAATGCTGTGCGTCGCACGCAGCCCGAGTACGTCCCAGTTGTCGACGAGTTCCACCTGCGACTTCGGCATCGCAAGGACCCGCAGCTCGCCGGTGCCCTCGACCTGGATCGCACTGTGGATATGGGTGGCGTGCGCCATACCGGAGGCGAACTGCCAACTGCCGCTCACCAGATAGCCACCCTCGACCGGGACGGCCCGGCCGGGCCGGGTGCCGTGCCCTGCCAACAACGCGTGGTCCCCGCCCGCGACATCCGGAAACAAGTCGGCCGCCGCGACGGCATCGACATAGGCCGCGGTGGTGCCGGTCATCAACTGCAGCGCCATCATCGTCCAACCGGCCGCGGCATCGTGGTAGCTGACCCGCTCGACTGTCTCTATCAGTTGACGCGGGGAGAACTCGTGGCCGCCGAGGCTCCGCGGCAGTGCGGCCCTCACGACCCCGGCGTCCAGCAACGCCCGTGCGGTGTCCTCGGTGTGTCTGCCGAGTTCCTCGGCCGCGTCCGCCTCCGCGTCAAGTGCCCCACCGAGTGCGTCGATTCGCTCGAGCATCGCGGGAAATTCCGGGCTGACATGCAATCCGGCCGAGACCGCCATGGATGGTCGCTCCTCGTAACTAGTACCGTTCCTACGTTCCTGGTTGGGACGCGGGCGGACCGGGCACGGTTCTCCGGCCTTGACAGTGACGGAGTCGAGCTAGGGCCAGGCAGGTGGCATACCGGCGTTGAGCAGGTCGGCGCCCAGTTGCGTGAGGATGTGCCGGACCCGCTGGCGCTCTCGTACGCTGTCCACCAGCCCGGCGTTGCGCAGTACCGCCGCGTGTTCACTGGCCGACGACAGCGAAACACCGGCGTGGTGGGCCAACTCGGAGGTGGTGCGGGGCTCTTGGAGTGTCTGCAGCACCGCCGCGCGGGTATGCCCCAGCAGTGGCGCCAGCCTGGAATGCGGCGTGCACGCTTGCTCCGGCGCAGGCGGGCAGGCGGGGTAGACCAGAACGGGCAGCAACTGTTCGTCCAGGAGGGCGACCGGCGTACGGCGGCAGAAGTACGAAGGGACGAGTAGCAGCCCACGCCCATCCAAGTGCACGTCCCTGTCCACCGGGTAATCGGCGCAGAGCACAGAGGACTGCCAGCTCAGCATGGGTGCGAAGGTGTGCAGCATCGCCTCGGTCCCGGCGCGGCACTGGACCCCGGTGCGGTGGCGGCGGTCGGCCTCGACGTGGGCGGCGATGCCCGGCCACCGGGGTCCCAGGACGTACTTGTGGTAGCGGTGCAGGGCCCGGCCCAGCCAGCGCAGTGTGTCCACATCGCCGTCGGCGAGGCATCGGGTCCAGGAGGGCAGCGGGTTGTGCTGCGCAAGCAGGCAGAGTTCGTCGCGCAGCCGGGCCTTCGGGGTGGACAGCACGGCGTCGATCCCGCTCTCCAGACCGCCCGACGCTGCCGCGGGGGTGAGGAAATCCGGAAAGTAGCCGCGGGCCGGCATCAGCGGGGTCAGCGCGCGCATCATCTGCCGCCGGTCCGGACACGTCCGTTCCGCGGAGCCGATCCGGGATCTCCCTCTCCCTTCGCGGAGTTGGTGCATGCTCAGGACGATTTCCCACAGTGGGTCCGGTCCGTCGGCGACCCTGGTCCGTGACAGATCTCCCACAGTGAAGTGCATACGCAGCACGGTTTCCCCCGATGGTCCGCTACGGCGTTGTCCTGCCCGCGCAGGACCTCTGCGTTCGGGTCCGCCGGTCCTGGTCAGGGCTCGGCGCTGTCTCGTACGCGGGCGGTCACTCTTACGCTAGAAGCCGCCGCGCCCGGGGGCCAATGTGCACGGTGCTCAATTCCGGGCGCTGGTTGTGCACGTTGCTCAGATGGCTCGGGCCGCGGCGATGCGCAGCGCGTGGACGACGTCGTGGGTGCCGGTGCTGGTGGTGAGCAGGTCGAGGCCCAGGGCGGCCTCGGCGGTACGCAGGTGCGCCCGGACCGTGTTGCGGCTGATGTTCATGCGGTAAGCGGCCTGCTGGGCATCGGCGTTGGCGTCGATCCACGTTTGGAGGGTGTGGCGGTGGCGGGCCTGCAATGGGCGCAGGACCGTCTGCGCCCAGGCAACGGCGGACTCGGTGCTCAGCAAGTCGTCCAGGGTAGGGGGCCGTTGGGGGTCAGGTTCGGGGATCGGACAAGAGCTGGTGAGAGTAAGGGCCAAGTGGACGTCGGCGCGGAAGCGGACGTCGGCGAGGTCCTGCCCGAGAGCTTGTTGTGCCCGTCTGAGGTGCGCGGTGACGGTGTTGCGGCTGAGGCCGAGCAGACGGGCCACGCCGGAACGGGACGTGGTGATGGCCAGGCGGGTGATGTCGGCGCTGGTCTTGGGGGCGTTGTCCAGCGGCCGCAGAAGCGCGCGGGCCCAGGCGAGGGCGGGCTGAGGGGGAAGGACGCCCGTCAGAGACGTCTGACCGTGGTGGAAAGCCACACGGTCGGCAGTGGTGCGGGCGGCGGCCAACGCGTGGGTGGCCTGCGTGTAGGCCTCGGCTGTCGCGTACAGGGGCTGCACGCCGCTGACGCCCAGTGCGTACCGTGGATTGTCCCGAACGAGACGGCGCAGCACGTCACCCAGCCCGCGAGCCGGGCTCCCGTCACCGCCGTCGCTGCTTGCGCCCTCGTCCTTGGCCTCGCCCTGGTCCTCGTACTCGTTCTCGTTCTCGTCCTCGGCGATGAGGCAGATCAAGTGCTCCTTGAACACGGGGCAGTGCACCATCAGGGCCGTCCCGTGGTAGCCGGAAGGATCCTGGTGGGTTTGGGCGATACGGTCGCGGTCGGCCGAGGGGCAGCGCAGCAGATGGATGCGCAGCCGATCGGCGTCGAGCAGCGGGGGCACGGCCCCGGTCGTCATCCGGCGGGCCAGCAGCGGTCCCCCTGCCAACAGCCCGTGCAGTACGGCGAAGCGCAACTGCCGTGCCTTGTCGTGGTAGACGCGCCGAGTCCGGTCGCCGGCCTCGGCATGGCGCAACAAGGCCAGCACGCTGCCGGTGTGCGACATCAGAGCGACGGTCTGCGGAGTCGGCTCCGACCGGGAGACCACCACCAGTACGGGGCGAGGACCGTGAGGCCCGAGGGCTTCACAACGTACGTGCAGTTCTTCGGCCTGTGTCGCGGCCGCGGCCAGGTGACCACCGGACAGACGCCCGAGTAGCCCGGCGAGTGGCGCCAGCACCTTCCGGGGGAAGCCTGCCGTGGCCGACTCCACCGTGCCCGCGTCCTCCGCGATCACCGCTGCGTCGACGCCGGTCTGCTGGTGCAGCCAGTCGAGTATCTTGCCGACGTCCGGCCCGGCCTCGCACGACGCCTGACGTCTCACCTCACGCAGCAGCCCGCAGAGCAGGGCTTCCCGAGCGTGCTCCTTGTCGTCCTCCACGGCCCTGTGTCCCTCTGCCGGCGTCTCGTTCTTCTCCGCGCGTTGCTCAACGACCCAGCCGCCCAACGGCTGCGAGCCGTCCCCCACCGCCCCAGGGGTGTCTTCACAGCTTCTCATCGGCTGGTGGGCGCTGGGAGCGTGGAAACCGGCCCGGATGGGGGAGCGGGGGAGCGGGGCCCGCTCCCGCGCATGGCGGGAGCGGACCTACTTCGCACCACACCGGGCCGTTTACGCCGGCGGACCCGGGTTCACGGTTGCCGCGACCTCTACTGCGGCCCGGTCAGATCGACCTGCCGGTCGGCCACGGCACGGAACGAGGGCATCAGCGGGACCAGCCCTCCGGTCCGCTTCAGCTGCATGAGCGTGCTCTGCACCGTGGCCTTGCCTGCGGCGAGGCGTGTGGTCTCGAAGGGCTGCGATTCCACGGACCAGGAGTGCAGCTGACCGTCGCAGACTGCCTTCTTGGCCCCGCCGGAGACCGACGTGTCACCCTGCTTCACGGTCGACGTGACCATCACGGGCTCGAGCGGCGCATCGCTGACGCAGCGGTAGGTACCGGCGGTGACAACCCGCTTGCCCTTCGTCATGACGGCCCGGTCGTCGATGGTGATCTGATCGACGGGCGCTGAGGACGCCGCGCCTGCCCCAAGGAGGACCATCAGGAAAGCAACGCTCATCGCAGACTTTGCATGCATGGCAATAACCCTTCCGCCGGGCGCGACAGTCCCGCGCGCAGTGGCGTGCAGTGTGGTGTGACGCGTAGAGAACGCACTTCACCGCTGAACGGTTTTGCCGCGCGCCGAGGGTTCACTCTTTTCCCCGGATGACCAAGCCTGCTGGTCGGAAGCGGCGCAGCTCCCCACCGCCGTGTGGTGGGGAGCTGCGCGGGCGCCCTTGCGGGATCCGCAGGGGCGGAGCGGACCGCTTAGTTGATGTTCATGTAGAAGCGGTCGTTGCTCTGCGCGGGGCTTTCCAGTTTCTCGTCCCACGCGAGAATCCGGTCGTCGGTGTAGTACCGGCAGCATGCCGCCGGCCCCCCGGTTGTCGGTGGCCAGAACTGACTTCACGGAGAAGTCCCAGTCCGGGTTGCCCGCGCCTTCCAGGCACGGCAGGTGTACTCAGTCCGGCGAGCCATGGGCCGTCGAAGTCGCCTTCCTCCAGCTCCACACCGCACACGGCCCGCAGCGCGAGAACGACCCGTTCGGCGAAGTCGAGGGCGGCAGCCTGCCCGGTCGGCTCGTCATCGCGGGAGAACCCTGCGGCGAGCAGGGCCCGCACCGTCGGGTGATCACTGTCGGTGGGGGGGGTGTGAAGTACCCCGCGGTCACGTCCAGTTGGCACAGCACGACTCCGTCGGCGGCGACGTCGACCATGATCTGGTTGGGGTCCTGGAACGCGGAGACGGCCACGCGTCCGTTCGCGGACAGGCCTGCGAGCGCGCCAAGGCCCATCCCCGCCCAGCCTCCGGAGCCCTCCAGCTCGAGAACCAGAGACCACCCCTCCCGGACCTCTCGCCCAAGGAGCAGCACCTCGGGTCCCGGCAGGCCCTCTTCTAGCCGCCGACTGGCCATGTCCACCCCGTCGGGGGCAACGGACGCCTCCCGCACCCCCAAGCATTCGAGAGCCTGGGCGGCCCCGAGGGGAGCGAGCGTCACGCACCATCCCTCACCGAACATGTCCGACAGATCCAGCATCATGTCCCCTTCCCGCGCGGCAGCGCCCTTTGTCTGTGCCAGCGCCGGGGAGCGGGCCCGCCTCTCCGCCATCTGCCGCAGCGCGCAGGATAGTTCTCCAGGCCGATTTGCACGATCTTGGGGCTGAAGCGGGCTGAAGCGGGGTGGGGTGATGGGTGGGGACGTACGTGTTCGTGTCACTCGTTGAGGTGCAGTACGGCCGCGTCACGTAGGTCTTTGGGTGTTGGTTTGTTTCTGTACGTCACGTTATGGGATGAATCGGAAGGAGCCCTGGTGAGAAGCACGTCGGTGCTGGAAGACCTGTGGGTTCGGAAGACCGGATGCCCTGGCGGCGACTGGTCGTTCTGACGTCCCACCGCGCCCACGTCTCAGGAGTCCTTCCATGCCAGTTCCCAGCTTTCCGCGGGTCCGCCCAGCCATGGCACCTCTGGTCGCTCTGCTGTCCGCTGCCTGCGTGGCGCCTCTGGTGCAAGCCCCGGCCCACGCCACGGATGTCGCCGCGCACGACGACCGCGCCCTGCGACGGCAGTTGCAGGAACTGACCACCGCGCCCGGCGGACCGCCGGGAGCGATCGCGGTCCTCAAGCGCGGGTCCCGCACCGAGGTCTACCGCGCCGGCGTCGCGAAGACCGGGATCGACCGTCCGATCAAGGCCACCGACCACATGCGCATCGCCAGTACGGCCAAGGCGTACAGCGGCGCGGTCGCCCTCCAGCTCGTCGACCGCGGGAAGCTGCGTCTGAACGACACCATCGGCAAGGTGCTTCCCCGGCTGCCGCGCGCATGGCATCGGGTTACGCTGCGCCAGCTCCTGAACCACACCAGCGGACTCCCGGACTTCAGCGCGGCTCCGAAGTTCCTGGACCTGGTGACCGAGAACCCGCGCCGTCACTTCGACTCCCGCCGGCTGCTCGACTTCGTAGCCGATGAGCCGTTGGTGTTCCGTCCGGGGGCCCGGTACACCTACTCGAACTCCGACAACATCGCCGTGGCGCTGATGGCGGAGGCAGTGACAGGCCACCCCTACGAAGACCTGCTCGCCGAGCTCGTGTACCGCCCGCTGGACCTGCGCAACACCAGCCTGCCGCAGGGCTACCGGATGCCCAGGCCGTACCTGCACGGCTACGACGTCACCCCGTCGGACCCGCGCACCCCGTCGAACTCGCCAGAGGACCTCAGCGAGGTACTGAGTGCGTCGGGCGTGTGGGCGTCGGGCGGGATCATTTCGACGCCGAAGGACATGACGGCCTTCATCCGCGGCTACGCCGGCGGAAAGCTGATCTCCGACCGGACCCGCCACCACCAGCTGAACTGGGTGAACGGCGCGTCCGAACCCGCGGGACCCGGCAAGAACAAAGCCGGTCTGGCCATCTTCCGGTACACCACCCGCTGTGGGGTGGTGTACGGCCACACGGGCAACTTCCCCGGCTACACGCAACTGATCGCGGCCACCCCGGACGGCAAGCGGTCGCTGACCGTCTCCCTCACCACCCAGATCAACAAGGCGAACAAGCCGGAACTGCTGAAGCGGCTGCGGACGGTGGAGGAGAACCTCGTCTGCGCGCTGCTGCGCAAGCGGTAGCCAGGGCGTTGCGCTCGATGCGATGTCAGTAGGCCGCGCCACACTGGTCTCTCGTCGATCAGAGTCGATCAGTAGAGGGGGCCGGTGTGGCGTTCCGGGCCGTGCACGCGCAGTGGGGGACCGTGTTCGCCCACCTGCCCGATCTCGGATGCGGCCAGAGCTGGGAGTCCGTGTGGAAGGTGAGGCCCCCCGCGCCGATCACCTGTGATGAATGTGGCCATCCGATCTATGCGAAGACCTCCCGCAGCGGCCTGCGCTTCTTCGCTCGCCCACCACTTGCTCAAGCTCGAGCTCGCCGCGGCCGCGCGCGACGCGGGCGCCCACGCTGAGCTCGAGAGATAGTCGCCCGCACCGAGCGGATGGGCGCCGACGGAGTCACCTCGATCTGGTTCAGCGACCGGCGCCGGCCTCCCTGGCTGGGCACCGTGCCCTCCATACGCCTCGAAAGAATGGAGGGCGCGAGTGAACTCAACGTAGCCGAGGGCCTGGTGAAGTTCTCCGCTGGAGGCTGGTCAACGGTACCGGCCCCGTTGCCCCACTTCCTTACGTGGGCGTTCACCCGTCGCGTCGTCCCACACGTTCCGCGGACCCCATTACGAACGAACCCATGTCGCCCCTCGGCGTCCAGGCGTGACCGCCCGCAGCAGGAACTCGTGAACGAGCTCGTACGCTGCTCATGTGCCTTGTGCGTCTACCGTGTCTGTCATGAGTCGTTGGGAAGAACTGACTGGTGGGACGTCCGGGGAGGACTACGCCGCCCGTTTTGCGGCGTTGGCCGACACCGGCAAGGACATGCACGGTGAGGCGCGGTTGTGTGCCGCGTTGGTGCCAGCGGGGGCACGGGTGCTGGATGCCGGGTGTGGCACCGGCCGGGTCATGATCCGGTTGGCGGAGCTGGGGTACGACTGTGTCGGTGTCGACCTCGATGCTTCCATGCTGGCCGTGGCGCGCAGGCAGGCGCCGGAACTGCCCTGGATCCAGGCGGACCTGGCCACGTTGGAGACGTCCGAGCTCCCTGGTGCCGCAGGCTTCGATCTCGTGGTGGCCGCAGGCAACATCTTCCCGCTCCTTGCTGCGGGTACCGAGGCCACGGTGGTCAGCCGCTTGGCCGCGGCCCTGCTCCCGGGCGGTCTCCTGGTCGCCGGGTTCGGCCTGGACGAAGCCCACCTGCCGGTAGCGCCCGCTATCACCCTGCCCGAGTACGACGCCTACTGCGCCGCGGCTGGCCTCACCCTCGTCGACCGCTTCGCGACGTGGGACGCCCACCCCTACGAGGGCGGCGGCTATGCCGTCAGTGTCCATCGGGCGCAGCGCGGATGAAGTCTGCTCAGGCGATGAAATCTCCCCCACACCGGGGCTCCACGAGGGTCTCCTCGCCAGCGCCAGCGCCAGCGCCAGCTTCAGCGCTACCGTGCCAGTCCAGGAGGAGCACGGTGGCGTCGTCCTTGAGGTTGCCCCGGCAGGCGTCCAGAACCGCTGTCGTCAGGGTGCGGATGACTTCCCTGGGATGCGAGGCGCGGGTGTCGCGCACGATAGAGGCCAAATCGGCAGCCGCGGCACCGCGTTCCAGCATGCCGTCAGTGAGCAGGACCAGGCGGTCGCCGGGGTGCAGTTGAAGTTCCTGGAGCTGGTACGAGGTGGGCGCCGCCACGCCGAAGGGCAGGTTGACGGCGAGCTTGACTTCCTCGGCTTCGGCAGCGCCGTCCCGTAGGCGCAGGGGCCAGGGATGTCCTGCATTGACCAGTTCGCAGGTGCCCGTCTCGAGACGTACGCAGAGCAGTTGCCCGGTGACCAGCCCACGACTGTGGGTCAGCAGGGCCTCGTGGGCACGGTGAGCTTGACGCAGGGCGTCGCAACCAGTGCGGCGGGCCCCGCGCAACGCACCTGTGACCAACGTGGCCAGCAGGGCGGAGTCGGTGTCGTGGCCCATGGCGTCGGTGATGGACAGGTGCAGCGTGTCCCGGTCGAGCGTGTAGTCGTAGGTGTCGCCACCGATGTCGTCGGCCGGGACCAGCCCGGCGGCGAGGGTGAACTGGGGGGCCTCGCAACAGGATGCCGAAGGGAGCAGCTGGTGCTGGATCTCGGCAGCCAGGCTGGTCCGGGTGGTTCGTCGGCCCGCGTGGTACAGGTCGGTGAAGCGGCGGTCCGTGACAATGATGTAGGCCAGCGCGTGGGCCGCGTCGCTGATCTGATCGAGCTCGGTGTCGTCGGCGTACTGCAAGGTCACCTCCAACACACCGATGCAGTCGCCGCGATTGGTCACCGGGCAGATCACGCGTCGTCCGCCCTGACCGTCCGGTTCCACATGCCGGCGCTGGCTGCGCAGGACTGTGTCGTAGACGGTGCCCTGCAAGTCGATCTGCTTCGCGGCGCCCGTCGTTTCTCCCTCGTCGTGCACGCTCAGGCGCAGCAGCCGCTGCCCCATGAGATCGGCGAAGAGGAACGACACACGCTCCGCCCCGAAGCGCTTGCGCAAGTCGTGCGCGATGACACCGACGGACTCGCCGGGCGGCGCGGATTCCGCGGCGGCCAGAAGCTCGCCCAGTTCTAGATCTCTGCTGCCCATGGCAACCTCCCATCCTCTGCCGCCCCTTCTTCCCCGGAATTCGCAGACCTCACCGTGAAGGACGAGTAGCTCCGGCGCTATACGGGTGCGCGGCAGTCCGGATCGTCGTCCAAGTCGTCAGGCCCGCGGCGTCCGGACATGAGCCTGGCGGCAATGTCCGGCAGGCTGCGGCCAGTGGTGAAGCTGTGGCCGCGCAGGAGGTCCAGAGCGTCGGTGATGGTGCAGTCGAGGCGGGCGGTGACCATTCCGACCGCCTGGTGGACGGTGGTCCAGCGGGCGTCCAGCCTGGGCCAGTCCTTGCCGTCGGCGGTGAGCGTCTCTCGCGCACGGAGGAGAGGCTCAACGGCGAGGAAGGCGGCGCACTGCGCGTGCTCGATCTCGTTCTCGGTGATCGCTTGGGACTGGGTGTAGTAGAGGGTGACCACCCCGAGGTCCATCCCACGCAGCATCACCGGGATGGCCAGCACGGTACGGGCGGTGGGCAGATACTCGGCGAGCTGGGTGTTCAGCGGCCAGGCGCTGGTGCGCAGATCGGGGACGAAGACGGGGTGCGCGCACGCGGAGGCGGTGACGGTGGGCCCGTTTCCCAGGGTGAACTGGGATTCCTCACCTTGCCTGGCAAGAGGGCCGGTCGCATGCAGCAGCTGCCAGGCCGCGGTGTGCGGCATCAGGGACAGCACTACGCTGTCGGCGCCCATGGCCTGCTGATATGCCTCGCACAGTCGCCGCGGCAACTCCTCAGGTGTGGCTTCGGCAAGTGCGGCAGCAACTTCACGCACGATCAGCAGCGGTTCACCCGACTGTCCGGCGTCATCAACCATCGTCTCTTGGCCTCCATCCATCGCTTGATCCCCCTCGCCGGATGCGCGTCCGTAGCCGGCTCGAGGTCCGGTCGCTGGGGAGCCCAACAGGCCACGAAGGGCTTCCATCAACCGTGTGCTGCTCATGCCTACGAGGGCACTGACCCCCCTTACCCGGCGCCTCAGCATCGACACAAATCCGCGTACCGACGTGACCGTCGACCCCGGAGTGAACAGGTGGTCAGCGAATGGTTATACGGAGAGTCAAGTCACAGGTGTGTAACGGGAGGTGGGGGGTAAGAGGCGTCCACGCCGCGCTCTCGGCCGGAGAGCGCCCTTCGTTTCACGGGAGCGATGATGGTGACCCAGCTCAGCAGCTGTCCCGTAGGCACGATCTCGTACGCTGAACGACATACCGTCGGCCTCGGAAGTGTTACCGCGCTGGCGCGTCTGCCGGATCTACCGTCACCCTCTGCCATCGGCCGCCCGGCCGCGGCGGACATCCGCAAGCTGTCCATGACGCTGTTCACCCGCCTTGACGAGCTCGAGGAGGGCACGGCCGAGTATGCGTACGTGCGCAACAGCTTGGTCGAACTCAACCTCAACCTCGTCCACTACGCGGCCAACCGGATGCGCCCCCATTCCGAATCGTTCGAGGACGTCGTCCAGGTCGGCACGATCGGCCTGATCAAGGCCATCAACCGCTTCGAGCTGCAGCGCAGCGTCGAGTTTCCCAGCTTCGCCCTGCCGACCATCATGGGTGAGATCAAGCGCTTCTTCCGCGACACCACCTGGGCCGTGCACGTCCCGCGCCGCCTCCAGGAACTCCGCCTCGACCTGCTCAAGGCCACCTCCGTCCTTGAGCAGGCGCACGGCCACCCTCCCACAACAGCCGAGCTCGCCGAGCACCTGAACCTGGACGAGGCCGAGGTCGCCGAAGGACTGGCGGCGGCCAACGGTTACACGGCCGTCTCCCTGAACCAGCCCGCTGACGGCGGCGACTCCGACGACCTGCTGACCGACCACATCGGCCACCAGGACCCGGCTCTGCTCAAGGTCGAGAACGTCCAGGCCCTCAAGCCGCTCATCGCTGACCTCCCCGTACGAGAACGCAAGATCCTCTCACTCCGGTTCGTCGCTGATCGGACTCAGAGCGAGATCGGCAGGGAACTAGGCCTCTCCCAGATGTACGTCTCACGCATCCTGACCCGCACCCTGACCAGGCTTCGCACCAATCTCACCGCGAAGCAGTAGGCGCGCACGGGACCGCGGGCACCTGAGTCCCTTGGAGTGAGTCCTCTGGAGCTGTGCGCACGCCACGAGCCCCCGTCGGAATCCGGGGGCTCGTGCGCTGCTTATGCGTCGCCGGATCGGGGCTTGGGGCACTGCGGGTCAGTGGGGGCGATCCGGCTGCGGATCTGGAAGCGGCCCACTGACTCGTTGCCGGACGGCTGTAGGGCGACTGCGACGGGCCCTGCGAACGTGTATCCGTGTTCGGCTGCGTGACGACACACGTGGCTCACCAGCTGGCGCGACACCTCGTCGGTGTGTGCGGTGAGTTGGCTATGGCTTTCGGACGGCAACTCGATGACGAAGGCATTGGGAACGAGGACGCGTTGCCGGTCGAGGATCAAGGCGTTGTCGTCGCACTCCCGGTGGAGTATGGCCACCACCTCCGCGTGCTGGCGTGGGGACGGGAGCAAGAGCGCCCACATGGCAGAGGTCCATCGTTCCATGGTCCGTTCGACGGTGTTGAGGAGTTCCATCGAGCTCGACTGCCCGACGGCGGCTCAGGCAGGCTCGCCCATACGGGGGTCATGCGCGGAAAAGAGGATGATCGCGACTTCGGTTCCTACCCGCACCTCAACTGGGGGTGTTCAGGGCGCCGCGCATGTGTCGAAGGCGTCGGTTCTGCAGGTTGCCGTTGGCGATGAGCCAGCCGACGAAGATCACGGAGAACAGGGCGAAGCCGAGTGTCTGGCGCAGGCCGGACGTCATGGCCGTCATCGCCACGACGAAGGCGAAGAGACATGCGAGGAAGACCGTGGCAAGGACACGGTGACGGCCGCGGTGCAGCCGCTGCTCGACGAGATCACGCATGGCCTTCCGCTCCGCCGGATCCGTGGGCACCTCGCCCGTGCGAAGCTTCCCGTCCAAGGCCGCGAGGCTGGTCGCCGAACCGCCGGCGGCATGCTTCTCCTTGCGTCGCACCATAACCAGTACGAGCACTCCGCCGGTCGACGTGGCAGTGAGGCGCAGCAGCACAGCCGCCACTGACTCGCCCGGATTGATCAGCAGGACCACGGCGCTGGCGATCAGGATCGACAGGACGACCTGGAGCCAAAGCCGCTTGGCCAAGAGAGCGTTGAGCTTCTCCATGACCGCCCGCCCTAGATCCGCGTCCGGCGGCGGGCCGCGACAGCGCGCGTGACCAGGGCCACGGCCAGAAGCACCCAAGCCACGGCTGAGTACGCCCATGTGGTCACGCCACCCGCTACGCCGACGGCGCTCCATATCCCCCAGAACAGCAGGACGACGCACAAGGCCGTCCAAGCGATATCCGCGATACGAGTACGCAACTGCACTCGTTGCCTGGTGCCCGGTTCGAGCGAACCGAGCTCGGACACGTCGTCCGTCTCCTGTTGTGCCATGAATCTATCCTCCTCCAATGAGTGCCTAGTGGCAATAGTTTCCATGCGGAAACGATATCATGATTGGAGTTCAAGCTCGCCATGGCGCCGCACTCGTACAGAGCCGCAAGTTCCCGCTATCTCAAAGCATTTGACGCCTCGTCATTGTTTCTCTCTCACATGCCCGACGGAGACGTGGAAACACAACCCGTAACCGAAGGGAGCGCCTCCGGGGGCCGATGGCGAGCTCCTTGGCTGACAAGCCCGGCTTCTAGTGAGAGAGTGTTCGGATGTCCCGAAGCCGTCCTTCCCACAGCCCTGAGCGGGTGGCACATGCCGCGTGCAGTGTGTCGGACCTGCTGGAGGTGCTGTGGGGGCGCGGCCAGGAGGCTTCCCCCTCGGGGCCCCTCCCGCCGTCGCAGTTTCGCGCGCTGACGGTGATCAAGGAGAAGAAGAAGGTCAACCAGCGGACCCTTGGCGAAGCGCTTGGCTCGCGACCGTCGGCTGTGAGCCGGTTGTGCGACCGCTTGGAGGCGGCCGGTCTCATTGAGCGGCTTCCCAGCACCACCAGCCGCCGTGAAGTCGAGCTGCGCCTGAGTCGGCGTGGATCCGCCGTCCTCGAAAAGTTCCGTACGTTGCGGGTGCGTGAGGTCGAAGCCGTACTGGGAACAATGTCACCGGATCAACTGGCGACACTGGCCGAGGGGCTTGCGCTCTTCCAAGCGGCCGCCGGCGAGCACATCGGTTTGGCCGGCGAGGCGAATACAGATGACGGGCCCTCTACGGCGGCCATCGCCTAGACCCTTCGCTGCCGTTGAGGTGGCGTGTCCTCGCCGCATCTGAGAATTCCCGCAGACCAGCCACGAATTGTCGCCGGGCGGCAGTCGGCATACGGCTCAGCACGTCGCCGAACAGCTCGGAACGCCGGGAGAGCAAAGCGTCTATGATCTCCGTCCCTTGCTGCGTCAGCGCAAGCCCGATCTCTCGGCGGCTCGTGGGCGCCGGTTCGCGGCACAGGAGGCCAGCTGCTTCCAGCCGGTCGCACAGTCTGCTGACGGCGGGCAGCGCGGCGCCGACCTCGACGGCAAGGCCGGTGAGATTGATGCCGGGGTTGCGACGCGTGATCAGCAACGCTTCCAACTGCAGGGCCGAGAGCCGGGGGGAGACGGCCCGGTATGCCCGCGCCCACAGAGACACCAGCGTTTCCACGGCGGCGGAAGTCTCTTCGGTCAGCTCGTGCAGGGGATCATCGCCCAGCCCCTCGCGCTCCATTCGGCACTCACTCTCCATGACCAGATGTGCACTCTCGTGAACTACGGATGTCGTGCCACGTGCCTGGTCTTCTGCCCGCTCGGCGCAGAGTATCCCTGGGGCGCCTTTTGTCGGCCTTCGATGGCGGTGGTGTGACGGCCGCTGGCCTTTCTGGCTCCGCCGAGCGGTAGGATCAACAGTTGCCGCATAGCAATATTCGCGGCTCCATGAAGTCTTGCTCGGTCTCAGCAGACCGCGCTGTGCGGGGCACCGCGGTCAAGGTCAGGTTGGTGAAGGGCGTGCACCGCCAGGGGCGTTCTTCCCGGGCGGTGAGCGATCCGGTGGCCGATGCCTGCGGTCCCATCAGTCCTCAGCAGACCCCGACCACCGATGAAGATGAAGAAGGCCTCACCGTGACGAATTTCCTGGCTGTGGAACGCGCCGTGCGGACGGCGGCACCGCACAACCTCCTCGGCACGGTGCAAGCGGTCCTGGTCGAGCACTATGAGGCCACCGAGGTCGATCTGCTCATGGCTGATTACAGCCTCACTGTTCTCCAGCCGGTTACGGCGTTGCCTCACACCGCTGAGCCCTTGTCCGTTTTCACCAGCCCCGAGGGCCGGGCTTTTGGCAGTCAGGAGCCTTATGGGCGGCTTGTGAGCCGTGAGGGTGTCGTGGACCTGCACCTGCCCGTGACGGTCCGCGGCGACAGGCTGGGCATCCTCTCGGTGCGTCTTCCCCAGGACCGGTGCACGCCGGAGACGGTGGAGGAGCTGACGACGGTCGCCGAACTCCTGGGGCACGAGATCGTCGTGGCTGAGCGGGACACCGATCTGTACCTTCAGGCCCGTCGGGCCAGCCGCCTGACGCTGGCCGCAGAGATGCAGTGGCAGCTGCTGCCGGGGCGGGCCTGCACCCGCCAGGAATACGCGATCGGTGCGCAACTGGAGCCGGCGTACGCCATCCACGGTGACAACTTCGACTGGGCCACGACGTCCGAGACGCTCACCCTCAGCGTCACCAACGGCATGGGGGAAGGGATCCAGGCCTCCCTCCTCACCAACCTGGCGGTCAACGCGCTGCGTAACGCCCGGAGGGCCGGTATCGGCATCGCGGACCAGGCGGCTCTGGCCGACCAGGCGCTGTACGCGCAGCATCGGGGCGATGAGTACGTCTCGACCTTGCTGCTCTGCTTCGAGCTGGCCACCGGGCGCGTGCAGGTGGTGGACGCCGGCTCCCCGCAGTTGTGGCGTCAGCGCGGCAAGAGCGTGGAGCGCGTGCACTTCGAGGCGCAGTTCCCCTTGGGGATGTTCGAGGAGACCGAGTACGTCGCGCAGGAGTTCGTGGCGCTGCCGGGTGACCGGTTGATCTTCGTGAGTGACGGTGTCTACGGGGCTGCTACTGAGGTGGGAGAGGCATACGGCGAGCGGAAGCTGGCGCTGGCGATCCAGGCCGCGGGCCTTCTGCCGGCAGCTGCGGTTCCCCGGGCGATCTTGCAGGAGCTCGCGTTGTACCTCGACGCCGATGCTGACGACGACGCGCTGGTCGTGTGCCTCGACTGGTTCGGCCGCGATTCTCGCCCCTGAGCGCGGAGGTCTGTGGCGGGCTGGGAGGCGGAGGGGGTGGCGGGGGAGTGGGCCTCGGCGCGGCCTGCCGCATCGGGGCTGCTAGCGAGTCGATTCACGTCGGGCCCCTTCAGGGGGCTGGGGGGCCTGGCACCAGCCGAGGGCGGCCATACCGCGCTCCGCATCCAACGCCGTCTCCACACCGACCAGTTCGATCCCCAGCTCGACCAAAGTGATGGCCACCGGAGGCCGCATACCGGCCACGATCACGCGAGCGCCCAGCAGCCGTGCCATGGTCGTCAGCTCCATCAGCGTCCGCGCCACAAAGGAGTCGATGATCTCAAGACGCGAGACATCGATGAGCACGCCTCGGATGCTCTCTGCCGAAATGCGTTCGGTGAGCTCATCGGTGAAGGCAAGAGCAGCCTGGTCGTCGATTTCGTTGAGCAACCCGGTGACCAGCACATAGCCGAGCCGCAGAATGGGAACACCGGTGCTCGGGCGGCCCTCCATCAACGTGCCGCTCGCAGCGACTCGGGCACAGCGCCGCCCGTGAGCTTGATGGCCTCTGAGAGGGCGTCGGCGAGGGTGGCTCGCGTAAGGATCTTCGACAGGTCGATGCCCAACTGGGCGATGGTCTGCGCGATCGGCGGCCGGATGCCGCTGATGACGCAGTCCGCCCCCATCAGCCGCACCGCGTTGACAGTCTGCATCAGGTGCTGCGCGACGGCCGTGTCGACCGTCGGGACTCCGGTGATGTCGATGATGGCGACGAGCGCTTCGTGGTCCTGGATGGCCCGGAGCAGGCTCTCCATGACGACCTGGGTCCTGGCAGTGTCGAGCGTGCCGATCAGCGGGACAGCGAGCACCTGCTGCCACAGACGTACGACCGGCGTCGACAGCTCGAGCAACTGCCGGCTCTGCCTTCGGATGATCTCCTCCCTGCCCTCGACGTACGTGTCGAAGGACAGAGCGCCCGCCGCGTCCAGCAACTGGTTGATCAGCAATGCGGCGGAGAACAGTTCATCGGCCTCGTCGGTGTTCTGTTGCACAGCTTCGAGCACCGCTTCCTTGAGGGAGAGGACTGCAAGGGAGGTGGCGGTGGGCGTCGTGCCCACCCGAGCCCGGCGCAGCGAGAACTCGCTCACCGCCCGCTTCAGTTCGTCGTGGGAGTTCACGATCCTGCCGACGGGGAGCGCGCTGTCCATCCCCGCGATCAGAGCGGCGACCAACGCATCCGCCTCTTCCCGCAGTTCACGTTCGGTGATGCCGGCCCGGGCTCCTGCTGACACTGCTGGAGCTGCACCCAGCGATCAGCAACCTCGTCGGCACGTCCGTGCAGCGCCGTCGTCACGCGCTGCCGAACGACGGCCTCACTGCTGCTCACTCGTAAATCCCCTCGACGAAGCGGTCCCTGCACGGCGCTCGCCGCGCTGGACCGCCTGCTGCGTTGGATGTCAGGGGATACCTGACCATCCAACTGTTTCCATGTGGCAAATATAAGCATGCTGTCCGTGGCGTGGGGAAGTCCTGGTTGTGTTGTGGGGCGGGGTAGGCGCCCTGCGCGTGATGTTGCCGTCCGACGCCACGAGGCAGGCCCCCGCCCGCCTTTGGGGTGAGAGAGGGGGCGCGCCAGGGTCCTGTAGAAATGTTGCCAGAAGGCAACTGTCGCCCTATGGTGATTAGGCAGTGCGCGGGTGCAGGACGGCGATGCCCTCATGGGGAGGGCCCCCTTGAGCCCGAGAGTCCGCAAGAGCGGAATGAGCGCGCCGCGCAAGGCGCGCGCCGGTTCTCGATACCGCCGTTTCGGGGGTCAGTTGGCCACGCTCGCAGCGCAGTTGATGACACGGCCCCCCATCCGAAGATCGACCACTGCCGGACGCGCGGATCTGGTCGGTAGAGAGAGCAAGCCCAGCAGAACCTGTGAGGTCCTGCGTGATCCGAGAGTGACTTGGTGGAGGTTCCTGCTGGGCAGCGTGCGGCCATCGCAGAGATCGTGCAGGCGGTTCGTGAGGGTGAGCACTGGCGGGTCAGTGCCCTACTGGATCGGTTCGTGGTGGATGCGGACCTGCCCGCGCTCATAGCTCTGCGGGAGGCGCTGGCCGACGCGGTCTTCCGGCAGGGCGAGCCCTGAAGCCCTCCGTTGCCGTTCTCGGCTCCTGCGGGAGGGAGCCGAGGGGGCATCCCTGCTCAGAGGGTGGCAGTGGCCTGAGGTCCTCGCAGGCCGGGCGACCTGTTTAGGTCCTCCGTCTGAACAACCGCGGCATCGACTTCGGCGGTGAGCGCTTGCAGGTCCGGGACACCGCCTGCGCAGCCCGCCCCAGTCACCGGTGAACGGTCCGCGCGTCCCAGGGCCCACCGATAGGCCGCTGACACGCCACTGGAGAACTGAGAAGACGAGCCCCGGTCCGCCGCCGTGACGTCCAACTGCTTCTGTGTCAGCTCGACGTCGATGTAAGCCCTGGTGCCTACCAGCGGCTCCTCGTCTCGCCCGCTCTTCCCTTGAATGCTCATACCTGCACGTCTACCCTGCGCGCCTCGCGAGATGTCGCGTGCAGATGGCGTGTTGGCGTACAAGGGGCAGCGTGTGGTGATGCTCAGGCGAAGTCACACGGTCACACGGTCAGACGGCCGATGGCTTGAGGGTCGAGGCCGGTGAGGCGGGCGATGCGCGGTGCGGGAATGCCCGCGGCCAGCGCCCGGTGCACCAGGGCCTCCCAGTCCTGGGTCGTCTCCCGGAACTCCAGCAGTTCGCCCTCCATGTCCGTGACGGACTGGGGTGCGCACTCCTGCTGGACCCGCAGCGCCTCCTCCTCGCTCAACGGAACGGGCAGGCGCTCGGCGTCCTCGGGGATGAACGCCTCTGCTTCGGCGGGCAGGACCCGGACCAGTTCGGACGAGGCCGACACGTCGTGAGCCTGGAGCCAGCCGAGGACGGCAGGGGTTTCCGCGCACTCCAGGGCGCCGACGGCGGCCAGCGCCGTGCCCAGCCGGGGGTGCCGGTCAGGAAGGAGGAAGAGGTAAGCGTCGTCAGCCATCGCGGGGAAGTCGCCTTCTCGATCGGACATCAGCGGTGCAGTGATGCTAGCGCCCCGCGAGCGGCAGAGATCCCGCCTTCCCTGTGCCGTTGCCGTTGCCGCGGTGGCGGAACCGGCAACAAGATCCAAGGCGCCCCAGCACGCCTGTCGCGATAGACGCGTTTCGGCAGAGCCGCCAAGAGACTGGGCGGAATTGGACGAGAGGCGACGCAAGTTCCGTTCAAGTTCCCTCGGGTTTTACCGGGGCCCTATCGCGGGCAAGTGAGCAACTCGGACAGAGGCCATCCCGTACGAGGAGGGGCTTATGCGGACGAACTACCTGCGAACGGAAGCCGGAACGACGGACAGAGCAGTCCTCGACAAGCGGCCGGAAGCCGTCGCCCAAGCGCGCGACTTCGCCCGCGCCTTCATGAGCAAGCTTCAACCGGCCGTGGATGCACAGGACGCCGCGAGCGTCGAGCTCGCGGTATCCGAACTCGTCACCAACGCCGTGCGACACGCACGCGGGACCACGTGCTCCCTGCATCTGCAGGCCCAGCCGAAAAGCATCGCAGTCGTGGTCGCCGACGCCGATCCTCGACCGCCGCGAGAGCGGGTGCCCGACTTCACTGGCGACACCGGCGGATTCGGCTGGCCCATGGTTCAGTATCTGGCCAAGGCGGTCACTGTATCCACGGGGGCCAGCGGCAAATCCGTTCGGGCGGTCATGCCTCGATAGCGGCCCGCGGACCGCTGCGGATCTCACGTCATATGCCAGTTCACCTGACTCGCCTTGGTGTGCGATGACCGACCGAACTGTCGAGAGGCTCTAGTTGATGGAGGCCGGGATGGTGGACGCGTATTTCACGACTGAACAGTGCCCCGTATGTGGTCGCCACACCGACGGTCTCTCGAACCGATTTGCCTGCACCGTCTGCGACACGGTCTGGGCTTCCGGAGACTCTGATTCGATCGTCACGCTGGGCCCCACAGGCGGTGGCATATTTGGTGGCACGGGGGATACCACCGCCTCGTGACGTTGGCGCGGCCTCGGTGATCAGCTGCGGTCTTCGGCGCCGGCGCTGGCTATCGCTCGCTTGGCCGCACTGCTTCCGCCGCCTGCGCACCCGTTGGGAACCTGCGCTTCCTAGCGGGGGAGTTGGGCACGGATGGTCTTGCCTGTGCCGGGTGTGAGTGTGACGGTCAGCTCGGTGGTGAGGCTGCCGACCATGTGCCAGCCGAAGCCGCCGCTGCCGTCGATCAGGTCAGGTGTGCGCACCCGCGGGCGTACCGGACTGGGGTCACTGACCTCAGCGGTCATCGCGTCTGTGGTGGCAGAGAGTTTGAGGGTGTAGCGGCCGCCGCCGTGACGCAACGCGTTGGTGACGAGCTCGGAAACCACCAGGACGAGGGTGTCGGCCGTAGCGGGATCCGGGGCCGGGATGAGGTCATTGGCGAAGGCGAGAGCGGCCTCGCGGGCCCAGCGGACGCTGTCGGTGCTATTGCCCCGCACCACGGTCGGTGCGGAAGGCGTCGAGGCGATGGTGATCTTCGTGCCGTTCATGCGCGTTCACCCCACCTGTATCGGTTGGGCAGCTTTGCCGTGCGTGGTCATGTGCCCCCATCTCTCGCCACCACACCGCCCTACTCGTTCGGATGAAGCTTTCGATGCGCCTTGACATCAGAACATGTATAGCGCGGAGCATAGAAAAACTATCGTGATGGGAGTAGATATGTGAGGCCGCGAGGAGCTGTGTCTTGCCCGTAGCCAGAAAGTCAGAAGGGCGCGGCAGACCTCCGCGGCAGCAGGGATCACGCGTGTACGGCGCTGTCATCGCCTCGCACGCAGCCTCGGTTCCGTAGGCGATCAGACGATCAGGCGATCAGAGCTGGGCTGGGGTACTGAGCAGTTTGGGCGGACCATGGAAGAAGCCGGTCACAGCCGACGCGGCATCCGGGGAGCGAAGGGAGGGCTGGGAATGGGCCAGACTCAAGCTCGGCGATCAGCCTCCGGGCAGTCGAGGGCCAGGCCGGACCCGCCCAGTGGCCTGATCGACTTGCTGCGTATCGCGGCGGTGGTCCTGGACGCCGAGGGCCGTATCGTGCTGTGGAGCCCGCAGGCCGAGCAGCTGTTCGGCTACACGGCGGGCGAAGCGCTGGGCCGGTACGCGGCTCGCCTGATGGTCCACGAAGATGATCTGGATCTTGTCAGCCAGCTGTTCGCCGAGGTCATGGCCAGTGGCGAGAGCTGGGCGGGGGTCTTCCCCGTCCGGCACAGAGATGGCTCCAGCCGGATGGTCGAGTTCCGCAACATGCGCCTGGAAGACGACCGGGGGGACCTGTACGCGCTGGGGCTGGCCAGCGATCAGGCCACCTTGCGCGCCGTAGAGCGGGACCTGGCGCTGTCCGACCGGCTCGTTGCCCAGTCGCCCATCGGACTGGCCGTCCTCGACACCGACCTGCGCTACGTCGCTGTCAACCCCGCACTGGAGCGGATCAACGGCGTCTCTGCCGAGGAACACCTCGGCCGCCGCATCGGCGACGTTCTGCCCACCCTGGATGTCGACGCGGTCGAGGCCGCCATGCGCCAAGTCCTCTCCACCGGTGTTCCGATCGTCGACCAGGCCAGCAGCGGCCGCACCCCGGCCGACCCGGACAACGATCACGCATGGTCCACGTCGTACTACCGGCTGGAAGCCTCGGACGGACACGTGCTGGGCATCGCCGTCTCACTCGTGGACACCACCGAACGCCACCGAGCGTCCCTGGAAGCCGACCGTGCGCGGCGCCGGCTGGCGCTCATCGCAGATGCCTCCGTCCGCATCGGCACCACCCTCGACCTCTACCAGACCGCCCATGAACTCGCCGACCTCACTGTCCCCGACCTCGCCGATGTCGCCGCCGTCGACATCCTGGACTCCGTCCTGGAAGGCAGCCCAGCGACAGTCAGCCATGGTGGCCCTACGGTCTTCCGGGCGCTGGCCCTGACCGCCGCCCACCCCAGCCCGGCCGTCGACGCCGCAGACCGCCCCGGCAGCATCGCCGCGTACGCTCAGGACCGCCTGGTCACACAGTGCGTCCGCACCGGTCGGCCCGTCCTCCTCCCGTACGTCGACGCCGACGACCTGCCGCAGATCGCCCGCAGCGCCCAGGCAGCGTCCCTCCTGCACAACGCCGGAGTTCACTCCTACCTCGCCGTACCGCTGATCGCCCGTGGCGAGGTGATCGGCGCCCTGGACCTCAAACGCACCCGTAACCCCTGCCCCTTCGACCACGACGACGCCGTGCTGGCGGGGGAGTTGGCCGTGCGCGCGGCCGTCAGCATCGACAACGCCCGCTGGTTCCAGAGCGTCCGCAACACCGCCATCACTCTCCAGCGCAGTCTGCTGCCGGCTCCTCCACCACCCTTGGTCGGACTGGAGGTGGCCTCCCGTTACCAGCCCGCCAGGTCCGCCAGCGAAGTGGGCGGTGACTGGTTCGACGTCATCCCCCTCGCCCATGACAGGACCGCGCTGGTCGTGGGCGATGTGATGGGCCACGGCATCGACGCCGCCGCGACCATGGGACGCCTGCGCACCGCAACCTGCGCCTTCGCCGAACTCGACTTGGGCCCTGCCCAGGTGCTCCACCACCTGGACAAGATCACCAGCGGACTGGAGCACTACATCGCCACCTGCACCTACGCCGTCTACGACCCTCATCGCCAGCTGTGCCACTTCGCCAACGCCGGGCACATGCCCCCGGTCCTCATCCGCAGCGGCAAGCCCGCCGAAGTGATCGACCTGCCCACCGGCGCGCCCCTGGGTGTCGGCGGCGTCCCGTTCCGCACCACCACCCTCGACCTCGGTCCCGGTGACCGGCTCCTCCTCTACACCGACGGTCTCGTCGAAACCCGCGACGAGGACATCGACACCCGGCTGGAGAAGCTGCTCACCCACCTCGACGCCATCCCCGACATGTCACTGGAGGAGACCTGCGACCGGCTCCTGACCGTCCAGCGGCATCCCGGCGGCCACGACGACGTCGCCCTGCTCATCGCGGCGGTCCGGGACACCCCTACTGACTGACAAGCTGTCAACTGCTGAGCACGGGGCGCAGGGTGTGTGCGTAAGCGCCGCTGATCCAGCCTCGTCGCCCTTCCAACTGGTACCAGGTACGGGTGTTGCCGATTCTCTGGCCCGCTTGGCTGCGGCTGACGGCGATGACCGTGCACGGCGGAAGATGGCCCAGTACACGGCTGCGGGTCGTGGGGTGCTCGCGAATACGCAGGTGTACGCGCGCGGTCTGCACCCAGCCGCTGTTGGCATCGGCATCCACCTTTGCGCGTGGGCAGCCGGCCGACGCACGGTCGACGCCTCCAGCAACGGCAGGTCCGGTGGAAATGCTGCCCAGGCCCAGGAGCGAGGCAATCAGCAGGGAGAGAAACAGGCTTGATCTCGGCACGTCGGGATTCCTTGGCATGAGACGTCGCGGCGCCTCACCCTTGCTGAAACGTTTTCTGGCAAGCCAGCTGCGTCACCCTCCAGGGTGGGGCGTGTACTTCGATCTGCTGAAGAGAGCGCCTTCCGGCTGACGCACAGATACCGTCGGCGCACTGTCGGGCCCTCACACCGCTCTGCGGGACCTCACCGAACGAAGGCGCATTCGCGGCTGCTCAGTCGATACAGAATTCGTTGCCCTCGATGTCCAGCATCGGGATGCACGAATCAGTGCCGTCATACAGAGTGCGCACGTGTACTGCCCCGAGCGGGACCAGGCGTGCGCATTCGGCCTCGAGTGCGGCGAGGCGCTCTTCACCGACGAGTCCGGTGCCGACCCGCACGTCAAGATGCAGCCGGTTCTTGGCGGCCTTCCCTTCGGGAACGCGCTGAAAGTACAGCCGCGGGCCCTCCCCTGAGGGGTCGACGCATGCGAACCATGAATCCTGCTGCTCAGGTGGCTGGGAGTGCTTGAAGTCGTCCCACGTGGCAAACCCCTGCGGTGGCGGCGGTACGACGTAGCCCAACACCTCGCACCAGAAACGGGCGAGGCGTTCAGGTTCCGCGCAGTCGAAGGTGACTTGGAACTTCTTGATCGACGCCATCGGCCCACCGTATTGGCATGTGCTGCTCAGTGACACCCCAGGGTGAGATCGTGAGTCGCTGCGCAGGTAAGCGAGTCCACGTAGTTGCCCTCGGCCTGCGTGGTGGTGTGGCGATCACGCGAGCTGTGTTGCGCGTCAGCCGATGAACCCCGCGTCAGCCGGTGAACCCCGGCACCACCAGATCTGATTCGTACGCGATCACCACGGCGTGGGTCCGGTTCTGCGCACCGAGCTTGGTCAGCACGTTCCCGACGTGTGTCTTCACCGTCTCCAGGCTCACCATGAGCGACAGCGCGATCTCCGGGTTGGACAGCCCCGTAGCCATCGACCGCAGCACCTCCTCCTCCCGTTCCGTCAGTGCCGCCTTCGGCAACGCCTCGGCACCGTCCAGCGGGCGGGCGGCGACCATCCGGCGCAGGGCTGCCGGGAAGAGGATCATCACGACCTTCGGCGGTCCGGCCGACTCGGCGAGCAACTGCCGGGTGACCTTGATGCCGTCGCACCGTGGCATCCGTACATCCATCAGGACCACGTCCGGCCGCAGCCGCCGCACCTCCTCGACGGCCTCGACGCCGTCGGCTGCCTCCCCGACCACCGCGATCCCCGGCTGCGCCGAGAGCAAGGTGCGCAGACCGCTGCGGGTCACCGCGGGCGCTGAGCCGGCGCCGCTCATGACGGATGAGTCCGTCTCGGAGCCGGTCATGCCGACACCCGTACCGGCAGCCGGACCGCCAACCGCCAGTGCCGCGGCCCGTCCGGGCCGACCTCGATCTCACCGTGCAGCAGCCGCACGCGCTCGGCAAGACCGGGCAGGCCGTGTCCGGACGTCCGGAAGACACCCGCGCCCGTACGCTCGCCCGCGCTCGCCCCATTGACCACGCCGAGCTCAAGGCGGTCCGGCGCGACCTCCACCCGGACCCCGATCGGACCGCCCGTCCCGTGCCGCAACGCGTTCGTCAGCCCTTCCTGCAGAATCCGGTACGCGGCCCGGGAGAGCGTCCCCTGCACCTGTGCCGGCTCGCCCGACAGCTCCACCTCAAGGACCGCGCCCGCGTGCCGCAACCGGTCAAGCAGCTCGGGCAGGTCGGCCAGGGTCCGGGTCGGCGCCGTCTCCGCCTTCTCCTCGCGCAGTACGCCCAGTACGTAATCCAGGTCCTCCAGCGCGGCCCTGGCCGACTCCTCGATGCTGCGCAGGGCGGCCCGCGCCGCCCCCGGGTCGGCGGAGAGCACCTCGCTCGCCACCGCCGCCTGGATCGTGGTCGCGGTCAGCGTGTGCCCGATCGAGTCGTGCAACTCGTGGGCCAGCTTGTTGCGTTCGGCAAGACGCTGCTCCCTCTCGGCGATCAGCGCGAGCTGCTCGGCCGACGAAGGCCCCAAGAGCCTCGGCGCCAGCCACCGCAGCACGCTCGTCAGCAGCACGCACACGACCGCCGCAAGGAGCAGGCAGCCGAGTGCCACAGCCCAGCTCTGCCATCCGCCGTCGGACCGCAGCGACAGGCCGAACAGACTCAGCCCGGCTTCGGCGTCGAGCCATCCCCCGGGGAGGGCAATCCCCATGAGGACCAGCACACCGCTCGTCAGCGCCCCCGCCCACCCCAGCGCTACGTGCAGCAGCAGCCAGAGGGGAGTCCGCCAACGGCCGGCGCCGGATGGCTCGGTGGGGGCCGGCAACGGCACCTGCACCCTCAGAAGTTGGCGGGCGAACGGGATCAGCGCCCGCCGCGTGGTGCGGGCAAGACCGAGCGAGCCGATCAGCGCTGCCCAGACCAGGAGGACCAGGACGGCCTGCACTCCATAGGGAGCGGATGGCCACGCCAGTGTCGGCAGCAGTGCGAAAGGCACCATTGGAAGGCTCACCAACACGCCGCAACAGGCGAACAGCATGCCCGAATACGTGGAGCCGCGCAGCAGCGGCCGGAATCCCCTGATCATAATCGCCCCAGTAGGCGACCGAGCCCGCCTTCTCGCGGTGGAGCGCATGGGCCGCCCGGCGGCACGCGACGTACCACCTGGGCCGCACCCCGGCCGAGCTGAAGCGGGCGGCCGGGGGCGGGAAGCCGGACCCGTCCGCCACACCTTGGTCGACCCCGACCACGGCCTCTTCGAGGTTCGCCCGTGACGTCGTTCCCCCGGACAACGAGGCCGCGAGTGCCTGGGCTGTCCTGTGCGCCGACACCCGCGCATCGTGGCCGCGCGATCCCGAGCGGTACCGCGGTGACGCCGTCCGCGACAGGGCCCGGTATCCGCTGTACGGCGACTTCGCGTCCACCATCAAGCCGAGCCGTGTGCCTTCTGGACCCCGGGCAGCGAGCCCGCGACCACGGTGGACAACAGCAGCAGAGTGCTGATCGTGCAGAACGAGTGGGACTCCAGACGCCCCTGGCCGGCGCCCTGGCCATGCACCGGGCCCTGCGAGGCTCCCGTATGGTCACCGTTGCCGGAGGAGAGGGACACATCGTCCACGGCGCCAACTCCTGCGCGGACAGGAGCGCCACGGTTTACCTGACCACGGGCAGGCTCCCGGCCAAGGACCTGACCTGCCGAGCGTCTGCCGGGCAGTAGGCGGGATCCCGCATGCTTCCGGGCCCGTTTCCCGGGGACGCACGGCCGCTTGTCGACCTGTTCAGATGCCCTGCGTTCAGATGTCCTGCACATCGCCGTGGGTCGAGGAGGCGACCGTGTCCCGGTGGGCGAAGTCGCCCGGTGGGATGCCGGGGTGGTGGCTGGCCGGCTGTTCCGGCGCGGGTGCGGTCGCGGCCGGGCCGAGGGTGAGCCGGGAGACGATGCGGTAGCGGTCGCCGCGGTACAGCGAGTGGACGTACTCGACCGGGATGCCGGAATGGTCCGAGGTGAGCCGCTCGACCAGCAGAGCGGGGGAGAGCTCGGGCACTTCGAGCACCTCGGCCTCGGCCCGGGTCACCACCGTCGGCTCGATGGTCTGGGTCGCTTCGCGGACATGAACGTCGTGATGTGCGCTCAAGTGCTCGTACAGATCGCCGCTCTCCAGTTCCTGCGCGGAGAGGCCGGGCACCAGATCGGCGCGGATGTGCAGGTGCTCGATGGCCATCGGGGCGCCGTCGACGAGCCGCAGCCTGGCTACGTAGACGATGCGGGCTGCGGGGGAGAGATGCAGCTTGCGGCCGACGCGGGCGCCGGCCTGGATGGTGGTGAACTCCAGGAGCCGGCTGGACCAGGCGCCCCCCGCGCGCGGCACCTTCAGCCCGTGCGCGGGCGAGATCAGTTCCTGGGTGATCTTCTCCGGCGCGACGAACATGCCACGCCCGTGTTCGCGAACCAGAACGCCCGCGGCGACCAGTTCGTCGACGGCCGCGCGCAGGGTGGGGCGCGAGACGCCCAGGTCCGCGCAGAGCGCGCGCTCGGAGGGGATGGGATCACCGGGGCGCTGTGACTCGATGAGCTGCAGGAGGTGGTCACGGACCCGTTCCCGCTTGAGCACCGCTCCTGAGGAGCGCCGCCCGACCCCCGCCTTTGCTGTCCCGCCCGCGTCGTTCACGTCGGTGGCCACCGCCCGCCCTCTCCTGCCGTACAACCAGCTGTCTGACCAGTTGACCACGAAAGCGGGGTGATCGACAGCCAAATCCTTAACTCCCCTGGTTGCGGCGGGGGTTGACGCATGCATTGGTCTATGCCAGCTTTCTCCCTCACCAGAGGTCACCTGACCAGTTGGCTAGTGGTCAGGTCCGGCATCCCAGAGGTGAACCGTGAAGTTCCGTTTACTTGCCGGTGTGTCCGCGCTCATCGCGGTCGCCGGGCTCAGTGCATGTTCGTCCGGCTCCGGTGACGGGGAGTCCGCCGGCGGTGGGAAGACCGCGATCGATGTGTGGCTGATGCGCGACAGCGTCTCGTCCGCCTTCCAGAAGGACTTCGAGAAGGGCTTCGAAGCCGCGCACCCGGACATCGACGTACGCATCCAGATCCAGGAGTGGGACGGCATCGGTGAGAAGGTCACCGCCGCGCTGGCCAGCAACGACGCCCCCGACGTCATCGAGACGGGCAACACCCAGGTCGCCCAGTTCGCGCAGAGCGGCGGTCTGCTGGACCTGAGTGACAAGGTCGACGACCTCGGCGGCGACGCCTGGCTCAAGGGGCTCGCCGAGCCGGGAGCCTGGCAGGGCAAGCAGTACGGCATCCCGTACTACGCGGCGAACCGCGTCGTCATCTACCGCAAGGACCTCTTCCAGAAGGCCGGTGTCGACGCCGCCGCGCTCAAGACTCGCGACCAGTGGGTGGCCGCGACGAAGAAGCTCAACAAGGGCTCACAGCAAGGCATTTACCTGCCCGGGCAGAACTGGTACACCTACGCCGGGTTCGTCTGGGACGAGGGCGGCGACCTCGCCACCAAGTCGGACGGCACCTGGAAGGGCTCGCTGGACAGCCCCGAGGCGCTGCGCGCCATGGCCTTCTACAAGAAGCTGCAGGCCCTCGGCAAGGGCCCGAAGGACTCCGACGAGGCGCAGCCGCCGCAGGCCGAGGTCATGGCCAAGGGCCAGATCGCACAGATCATCAGCACGCCGGGCGGAGCCAACGTCATCACCCAGAACAACCCCGAACTCAAGGACAAGCTGGGCTTCTTCCCGATCCCGGGCAAGACGGCGGACACCCCGGGTGCGGTCTTCACGGGCGGCTCCGACCTGGTCATCCCGACGGTGTCGCAGCACCACGACGCCGCGTACACCTTCGTCAAGGAACTGACCGGCGACACATGGCAGAAGAAGCTCGCCGTCGCCATGAGCTACGTGCCCAACAAGACCACGCTCGCCGGCGCGGTCTCCGACGACCCGGGCGCCTCCGCCATGGCGGTCGGAGCGGCCGTCGGCCACGCGACGCCGAACACGCCGGGCTGGGCCGCCGTCGAGGCCAAGAACCCCATCAAGGACTACCTGACGGCCGTCCTCACCGGAGGCGATCCGAATCGCGAGGCCACCGAGGCGTCCGACGCCATCACCGACGCAATGAAGTCCGGCTCCTGACCCGCCCGTTGGCCCACGCACTGAGAATCCGAACCGAGGATCCGCACCGAGAGGAGTGCGCCGTGACGATCACCCGTGAGCGGGCAGTGTCCCGACCGCCTCGGCGTACGCCGACCACCGCTCCACGCGCCACAATGCCCCGCATCTGGCCGTACCTGCTCGTGGCGCCCGCCGTCCTCGGGATGCTGTACCTGCTCGTCTACCCGCTGGCGCGGGCCGTCCTGATCTCCTTCCAGGACTTCGGTCTGCGCCAACTCATCCTCGGCGAGGCGCACTTCACCGGCTTCGACAACTACACGGCACTGCTGTCCGACCCGCGGTTCTGGGCCGTGGTGCGGCGCACCTTCCTCTTCATGGCCGTCAACGTCGCACTGATCATGGTCCTGTCGACACTCGTGGCGCTGATGGTGGAGCGGCTCGGGCGGTTCGGCCGCACGGCCGTGCTCAGCGCGCTCGTGCTCACCTGGGCGATGCCCGTGGTCGCGGCGACCACCGTGTTCCAGTGGCTCTTCCACTCCGAGTTCGGGATCGTCAACCACACCCTGACCGGCCTCGGCTTCAGCGGGTTCGAAGGCTATCCGTGGCTGGCCCACGGAACGGCGGCGTTCGCCATCCTCGTCACCCTGGTCGTGTGGCAGTCGGTGCCGTTCGCCGCCATCACGCTGTACTCGGCGCTGACCACCGTGCCCAACGAGCTCTACGAGGCCGCGCGCATCGACGGTGCGTCCGGGTTCCGGATCTTCCACTCCGTCACCCTGCCGATCGTACGGCCGATCTTCATGCTCGTGCTCTCCCTCGAAGTCATCTGGACGTTCAAGGCGTTCGTGCAGATCTGGGTGATGACCCGCGGGGGCCCCGGCGACGCCACGACGATCCTGCCGGTCTACGCCGTGCAGACCGCACTGGCCCAGCAGCGCTACGACCTCGGATCGGCCGCGTCGATGCTGACCGTGCTGCTCATGTCCGGCGTCCTTGTCGCCTACTTCCGCCAGATGTTCCGACAGGAGAACGAGCTGTGACGACCTCGCACGTACGCGCACTGCGCCGCCTGCCGCTCAACATCGCCGCAACCGTGACGGTCGTCGTCTGCCTCTTCCCCGTCTACTGGATGGTCACCACCGCCTTCAAACCGTCACGTGACATCCAGTCCGACAACCCTCAACTGCTCCCGCAGAGCTGGACGTTCGACCACTTCCGGCGGGCCGTCGACGCGGACGGATTCGCCCTGTTCTGGCGCAACAGCGTGCTCGTCACCCTGGCTGCCGTCGCCCTCGCCCTGCTCGTCGCGCTCGGCGCCTCGTTCGCGGTGGCCCGGATGCGCTGGCGCGGACGCCGTCAGTTCATGCTCATGGTGTTCATCGCGCAGATGGCACCGTGGGAGTCCCTGATCATCCCCGTCTACATCATCTCCCGGGACACCGGGATGCTCGACCGGCTGCCGACACTGACCCTCGTCTACTTCATGATGACGCTTCCCTTCACCGTGGTCGTGCTGCGCGGATTCATCGCGACGATCCCGGCGGAGCTCGAGGAGTCGGCCCAGGTCGACGGCTGCACCCGGTTCGGCGCGTTCCGGCATGTGGCGTTCCCGCTGCTCGCGCCCGGTCTCATGGCGACGTCGCTGTTCGGCTACATCACGGCGTGGAACGAGTTCGCCTACGCCAACTTCCTGATCATCAAGCAGCAGGACCACCGGACGCTTCCGGTGTGGCTGTCCTCGTTCCACAACACGTTCGGCACCGACTGGGGCGCCACCATGGCCGCCTCGACCCTGTTCGCGCTGCCCGCGCTGGCGATCTTCCTGCTGCTGCAGCGACACGTGACATCCGGGTTCGCCGCCGGCGCCGTCAAGGGCTGACCCGCCACCGCGCCCGTCCCGCATCCCCACGCCCGCACCGGAGGTCCGCCGTGCCCGCGTCCCGCCCCGCACTCGTACCCGCTCCCACCCAACTGACTTGCCGCCCAGGCCACTTCACCCTCGACCGGGACACCTCGCTTCGCATCACACCGGGCGCCGAACCCGCCGCCGGCTTGCTGCGCAGCCTCATGGCACCCGCCACCGGACTCCCGCTCCCCGCCGCTCCCGACGGGCCGTTCGTCCTCGCGCACGACCCAGGTCTCAGCGGTCTCGGCACGGAAGGCTACGGCCTGACGATCTCGCCCGACGCCGTGCTGCTGCGAGCCGCCCACCCCACCGGCCTGCTGCGCGGCATCCAGACGATACGGCAGCTGCTCCCCGCCCAGGCCCTGGCGAACGGTCCGCGGCCGGGCGTGCCCTGGCAACTGCCCTGCGTCGAGATCACCGACGTACCGCGGCGCGCCTGGCGCGGCTTCATGCTCGACGTGGCACGCCACTTCCAGCCCGCGTCGTTCCTGCGCCGCTACGTCGATCTGCTGGCCCTGCACAAACTGAACGTGCTGCATCTGCACCTCACCGACGACCAGGGCTGGCGCCTGCCGGTCGCCGACTATCCGCTGCTGACCGAGGTGGGCGGACGGCGTGCACAGTCGATGGTGGGCCCCGCCGGGTCCGAGGTCTTCGACGGGATCCCGCACCAAGGGGCCTACACAGGCAGGGAATTGTGCGACCTGGTCACCTACGCCGCCGCCCGCGGCGTCACGATCGTGCCCGAAGTGGAGATGCCCGGCCACACCCGCGCGGCCCTGGCCGCCTACCCCGAACTCGGCACAGTCCCGGGCCGCCGGCTCGACGTGTGGACCCGCTGGGGCGTGTGCGACACGGTCCTCGGCGTCCACGAGCCCGTCCTCGACTTCTGCCGCACCGTACTCGACACCGTCCTGGACATCTTCCCCTCCCCGCATGTGCACGTCGGCGGTGACGAATGCCCCATGACCGAGTGGGCCACAAACCCTGCCGCCCGGCAGCGCATCGAGGCCGAAGGCCTTTCAGGACCAGGCGAGTTACGAGGCTGGTTCCTCGGCCGGATGGGCGCCCACCTTCTGGAGCGCGGCCGGATCCCGACCGCGTGGGCCGAGACGGGGGAGGGCCTGCCGCCCGAGTTCACCGTCATGACCTGGCGCGATCCCGAGCACACCCGCATCGCCCTCAAACGCGGCCACAACGTGGTCAGCAGCCACCACAGCGCCACGTACTTCGACTACGCCCAGTCCACATCCCCGGCTGAACCGCTCGCACAGCCCGGCACCGTGGTCGATCTGCGGACCGTCCACGACCACGACCCACCCGCGGGCTCCACCACCGAAGGCGGCGAACTCCTCGGCGTACAAGCCCAGTTGTGGACCGAGTTCGCCCCCACCGCCGGCCACGTCGACTACCTGGCCTTCCCGCGGCTCGCCGCGCTCGCCGACCGAGCGTGGCACGGCGCCTCGCCCTGGCCCCAGGCACGCGCACGCCTGATCGCACACGGCGCCAGGCTCGCCGCACTCGGCGTGCGGCACGGACCGTTCGACCCGTACGTCCCCGTCCCCCACCGTTTCGGAGAGGAATCGAGATGAGTCCTGCACGAAAGCACTCACGCACCGCGCTCACGAGATCGGCACGCTACGCTCTCGCCGCCCTGCTGGGCTGCACAAGTCTCGCCGCGCTGCCCGGCACCGAGGCAGGCGCCGCCTCGGGCTCTGCCGCGGGTGACGTGTCGGTGCAGTACCACACCGGATCCACCGGCAGCGACCAGGCCGAACCGTGGCTGAAGGTGAAGAACACCGGCACGTCCGCCGTGGCACTCAGCGGCGTGAAGCTGCGCTACTACTTCAAGGCCGACTCCGCGAGCGCCACCTATCGCTTCGCCTGTTCGTGGGCCGTGAAGGGCTGCGGCAACATCACCGGTACCTTCGGCACGCTCGCTCACCCGACCGCCACCGCCGACCGCTACCTGGAGATCGGCTTCACGTCGGGCGCCGGTTCTCTCGCCGCCGGGGCTGACAGCGGCGACCTCCAGCTCCGCTTCCACCGCTCCGACTGGCAGTCGCTGAACCAGAGCGATGACTACTCCTTCGGCGCCGCGCAGAACTCGTACGCGAACTGGACGAAGGTCACCGCCCAGCTGGACGGAGCGACGGTCTGGGGCACCGCCCCCGAAGGCAAAGACCCCACGGACCCGACGGATCCCACCGACCCGCCCGGCTCTGGGGCGAGCCTCTTCGACGACTTCAACTACACGAAGTACGACGACCCGGCCATCTCAGCCCACGGCTGGAACGTGCGCTCCAACTCCGGAGGCCCCGGGGTGCCGGGCGCGACCTGGGCGCCGCAGAACGTCACGTTCTCCGCCTCCGGCGGTAACTCCGTGATGAACCTGGAGACGTCGACGGCGGGCACGGGCGCTAGCACCAAGCAGACCGAAGTGCTCACCAAGGCAATGAAGTTCAAGAACGGGACGTACGCGGCGCGCGTGAAGTTCAGCGACGCGCCGAAGAGCGGTCCGGACGGGGACCACCTGGTGCAGACGTTCTTCACCATCAACGACCTCAAGGCGCCGATGGCGGACGACTACGCCGAGTACGACTTCGAGTACCTGCCCAACGGAGGCTGGGGCGAGCCGTCGAACATCCTGTACACGACGTCCTGGGAGACCTACAACCCTGACCCCTGGCAGGCAGTCAACCAGCACACCGAGAGCCGGCAGAGTTACGCGGGCTGGCACGACCTGGTCGTGACGATCGACAACAACTCCATCAAGTACTACGTCGACGGGCAGCCGTTCGGCACGCACGACGCCGCGTATCTGCCGGAGCGGCCCATGTCGATCAACTTCAACCAGTGGCTGATCGACCTTGCCGGACAGACCAGCACGAGTCCGCGCGCGTACGACCAGCAGGTGGACTACGTCCTGCACGTCAAGGATCAGGTCCTGACCCCCGCACAGGTGGCCGCCAAGGTGGCCGCGTACCGCAGCGCGGGTACCGCCTTCGAGGACACGGTGCCCTCCTCGTGAGGTGAAGGACCGGACGCGAACGGCCGGTGCCCCGCACACCCGTATCGGCGTGCGGGCACCGGCACGCGGCGCTGCACTTTGGCGACTTGACGTGGTGGGTCTATGAGGCAGAAGTCAGATCCGTCCATGCGTCAGCCGAGTCAGCGGTCCGCCCTGGATCTTCGCTGTCCGGCGCCCGGCGGTGAAGGAAAGACCGGCCACACTGACCATACCCGCGGCAGCACCTGCGGCGATGGCCTTGCGGTTCTTCACCAGGGTCCAGCCGGCGACTGCCGTTGAAGCGACCTTTCCGGTGGCCGATGCGACCGTCTTGCCGCCACTCTCGATGCCTGCGGCTGCCGCCTGCTTCGCGCGCTGTGTCGCGACACCGAAGGAACGCACACCACTACCGGCGGCGTCGGCTGCCTCCTCGGCGGATCCCTTGGCCTTGTCGGCAGCCTCAGCCGACTCCTGCTTGGCCTCAGCCGCTTCCTGCTTGGCCTTCTGTGCAGTGGTGTTCACCTTGTGCGCCCCTGTATTCGCAGTGGACCGCCCCTTGGCGGCTGCCGTCTTCGTGCTGTGCCGAGTCTTTCCGGCGCTGTCATCAGAGGTTCTTCTCTCGTCAGCCATGCAGTCCGTGTTGCCACACAACGCCATGTGAAACGCGTGGCGTTCAGCTGCCGACGTGAGACTGAAGCGGGCGCGCTGCCTCCTGCGCGCCCCCGGGCTCCCCTGAGGAGGACTGAAATGGCCGTGTGGACATCGCCAGGGCCTGTTAACGTCTCGCGCATGAAGCGCGCTGCTATGACGACGACGCCGGAGAGTGTCCCGGCGCGCTGACAGATGATCTGATCCGAAGCCCCGGGGCGAGTGCCCCGGGGCTTCGCCTTGCGGTCACTCGCCCGATGTCCGCGAGGAGACCGCCATGCATGACCACCGCAAGCTCGGCCGGGAACTGGGCCTGTTCGACACCGACCCGCTGATCGGCGCGGGTCTGCCGTACTGGCTGCCCGACGGCGCAGCCGTACGGCACACCCTGGAGGAGTACATCCGCGCCGCCGAGCGGCGAGCGGGATACCGCCACGTGTACTCACCGGTCCTCGGCAAGCGGGAGCTGTACGAGATCTCGGGGCACTGGGCGCACTACAGCGACGACATGTTCCCCCCGATGGACCTCGGAGGGGAGCAGGTCGTGCTGCGGCCGAGCCTGTGTCCTCATCACGCGGTGATCTACCGCTCCCGCTCCCACAGCTACCGCGAACTGCCCCTGCGTATGGCCGAGTTGGGAGGCATGTACCGCTCGGAACTCTCCGGAGTGCTCGGTGGGCTGACCCGGGTGCGGGCCATCCAGCTCAACGACGCGCACATCTTCTGCACCCTGGATCAGGTCGCCGATGAGGCGCAGGGCGCGCTGGAGATGATCCGCCGGGCGTACGAGGCGCTCGGCATCACCCCGACCCGCTACCGGCTCTCCCTCCCGGGCCCCGGGGGCAAGTACGTTGCCGACCCCGATAAGTGGCAACGGTCCACCGCCATGCTGACCGAGGTCCTCGACCGCTCCGGCCTGCCCTACGACGCGGCCGAGGGCGAAGCCGCGTTCTACGGCCCCAAGATCGACGTCCAGGTCACCGACGGCGCAGGCCGGGAGTCCACCCTGTCCACCGTCCAGGTCGACTTCCACCAGCCCGAGCAGTTCGACCTGCACTACATCGGCGCGGACGGCGCCAAACACCGCCCGGTCATGGTCCACCGCAGCATCATCGGCAGTGTGGAGCGAGCCGTAGCCCACCTCATCGAACAGCACGGCGGCGCCTTCCCCGCCTGGCTCGCCCCCACTCAACTGGTGATCCTCCCGATCTCCGACACCGAACTGCCGAACGCGTTGGCCCTCGCCCAACGCTGCGCCACCCTCGGTCTGCGAGCCGAGATCGCAGGACCCGACCGCGGCACTCTGGGCGCCCGCATCCGAGAGGCCCGCGTGGTTCCCTACCAGGCCGTCATCGGCGCCAAGGAAGCAGCTGACGACCATGTCGCACTACGCCTGCGAGACGGCCGCCGACTCGCCCCGCAGCCGGCCAGTGACGTACTCACCCACATCAGCGCACTCGTGGATGCCCATAGCACTGACTTGTGGGGCAGCGCTGCTGCATAGGCGGCGGTGCGATTAGCGCCTGACCGAGCTAGGGCGTCTGTCGGAAGTGCTCTAGGTTGGCTGGTGTGAGTGGGCGGGGGCGGGGTTACAAGTACGTCGGACCGGTTGAGCTGAAGGCTGCGGTCCGGCCTGGTGACGGCGGGTGTCGGATTGGCTCGGCGGCTGACTTCGGTGGCTGGATCGTAGAGCGATCGGCGGCGGAGCTGGCTGAACCGTTCACCTTCGTGATCGGTATGGATGGTGTGCTTCGGCTGGCGCCGCGGCGAAGCGAGCACGTCGCCTGTGCCGGCGGAGACATGGTTCTGAGTGCCGGAGAGATCAGCTTCATGCGCGAGGCAGACCGGTGGGCCGTGAGAGAGATCAGCAACCAGTCCACCGGGTACTGCCCGGACGTCAGCTCCTGGTCGGCAGTCGCCCGTGCCCTGGATGACGTAGCACTTGGGCGGCCCTCCGGCTTCACCCACGAGGTGGTGTTCCGGCGGTGCCCCGACTGCCAGGAGCACAACATCGTGCGCGAGGACGACTTCGTCTGCGTCTTCTGCGATAGCGATCTGCCCGCAGCGTGGAACGTGGATCCCACCGCGTGACGGCCGAGAGTCACAGCCACTCGTTGATGGCCGCTACGAGGACAGTCGCCTCGTAGCGAACGGCGAGCTTGTCGTAGCGGGTGGCCGACGCGGGAGCCAAGCTCTTGGCGGTTGCGCGCCTGGTCGGCCTTGTCAGGGATGGTGCAGCGGATCCCGCGTCGGCGCAGGTGGGCGCGGTTCTTGCGGGAGGCCAGGCCCTGTCCGCCCGCACGCGATCGGGGCGGACGCGTGGCCGGCCCACCCCGAGGCGGGGCACGCGCACCTTCTTCAGTACGGGTTCGAACTGCAGCGAGTCTCCGCGCTGTCCGGCCGTCACCACGATCGACATGGGCTTCTGACCCTGCTCGACGGGCAGGTGCAGGTTGGTGGTGAACCCGCCGCGCGATCTTCCCAGCCCGTGATCACCAGGCTCGGTGACCAGGCTTGAACAGGCCACCTGGTGGATCCGGTGCCAGGAGGCGTTCCGCTGCTACCGGCGGAACAGGTCGTAGACCCGGCCCCATGGCCCGTACTCGTCGGGCACGTCCCGCCACGGAACACCGGTTCGGACCCGGAACCGTATGCCGTCGATCAGCTGCCGAGGCCGCCGGTCCAAGGGCCCCCGAAGTCGCCTGCGGTGAGGGTGAGGCCAGTCAGGACGCGTATGGCGAGGATGAGGCAGCCTTCGGGCTCTTCGGTGGCGGCTTCGCCGGTGGGTTCACAGTCATCGGAGGCGTCGAAGCCGGCCGCGGTGAGGGAGCCGATGACGGGGTGGGTGGTGTCCACGCTGCCGGAGGGGCCGCCGAAGTAGCCGCCGGACAGTTCGAGGCGGCCGAGGATGGCGCCGTCGTGCGCGATGGTGGCCGTCTTCGTGTCGGGGTCGCGGTAGGCGCTGATGGCGGTGCGGCCGTCGGCGGTGAGGGTGCGCAGGACATCGTCGTCGAAGCCGATCCAGCTTTCGAATTCGATGGTGAGGGTCCAGCCGCCAGGCATTTCGCGGCCGAGGATGAAGGCGCCTTCACCCTGGCGCTCTTGGAGGAAGTCCGCGGCTTGGTCCAGGCCCTCGGGGCAGGGGAGGGGGCTGGTGACGCCCATGAGGTGGAGGGTTTCGATGAGTGGGTGCGGGGCGAGGGTTACGCACCAGCCTTCGCCGAACATCTCGTCCAAGTCCACGTGGGGGGCTTTCTTGTCGGGTCCGCGAGGTCCGCGAGGTCTGCGGGCCGCTGGGTTCGTGGTCATTGTGTCTAGGTGACTGAGCCCAAAGGGTAGGCGGCGCACATGAGATGAGGTGAGGAAGTTCAAGGATCGGTCGTGGCGCTCTCGCGCGCCCGCCCGGCGCAGCGCGCGTCCCTCGCTTACACACCCGTAAGTAACTACGCACTTTTTTGTGCTTACTTGAGAGATAGCAGTGCGGGCACGAAGGTGAGCGGCAGGGAGCATCTGATCACGCGAGCACGCCAACGGGAGCCCTTGTGGACAACACAGCAGTCACAGTCATCGGTCTCGGCGAGATGGGACGGGCACTCGCGGACGCCCTGATCACCTCGGGGCGCCCCACGACCGTATGGAACCGCAGCGCTGCCAAAGCCGATGACCTGGTGGCGCGGGGTGCTGTGCGAGCCGCGACGGTCGAGGCAGCCGTCCTCGCCAGTCCGCTGACGCTCGTCTGTCTGCTGGACTATGACGTCACGGACGCGATCCTTCGGCCCGTTGCCGGCGCTCTGCGCGGCCGGACTCTGGTCAACCTCACCAATGGCACGCCGACCCAGGCGCGAGAGGCGGAGGCCTGGGCAGTGGGCCATGGGGCGGCCTACCTGGACGGCGGGATCATGGCGATTCCGTCGACGGTCGCGACGTCGCAGGCGTTCGTCCTCTACAGCGGTCAGAAGGCGCACTTCGACGCGCACAAGGAGACCTTGGGGGCGTTGGGGGCAGCAAAGTACCTCGGCGCCGACGCGGGCATCGCCGCCCTGTATGACCTGGCGCTGCTCAGCGCGATGAGCGTGATGTTCGATGGCTTCTTTCACGCGGTCGCCATGGCCACCTCGCACAAGGAAGGCAACGCGGCTGGATTCACGGAGCTCCTTGTGCCCTGGCTGACGAACATGACCCAAGTGATGCCTGCGTTCGCCGCCGACGTGGACTCGGACGCGAAGCCAGTGCTTGCCCAGGGTCTCGATGTGGTGCTGGCCAGTGTGCGCAATATGGCGCAGGCGTCCCAGGACGCGGGAGTGCGCGCCGACTACTTCGAGCGCTCAGTCGCGACACTGGAGAGGCAGCTCGCCGATGGGTTGACCGTCTACACCGCTCCTGGGGTGGTGCAGCGCCTCAGGTCTTCAGGCTGAGCGTCTCCGGCCTGCGGCGCAAGCGTCACTGACCCTGCCGACCCTCCTCGGCGTAGCGGGCCAGCCCTTCCGCCATGCCCTGCATGAACTTCTGGAGGTAGCGCGGCATGACCCAGCGCAGCAGCCCGCTCGTCTCGTACTCTCCGGACCAGTGGATTACCGTCCCTGAACTGGCGGTCGGCTGCAGCTCGATGCGTGCGCGATAGTTGCGCATCGATGCGTTGAACGCGCCTTCGTAGGCCAAGAGGCGTGGCTCGACCTTCTCGGTCAGCCGCTCCCCGGTCACCGTGCGTCCCGTCCGGAAAGCCCGGACGGCACCGACACCGTCGTCCCCTCCGAGGTCCAGGTCGACCGACCGTGTCGTGTCCAGGCTGTCCACCTTGGACCACAGCGGCCAGCTCGCGGCGTCGACCAGTAGCTTCCAGACGACTTCCGGCGGGGCGCCAGTGGTCACTGTGACCTCGTATTTAGGCATGGTGTCAGGCTCCTGTGAGTGGTGATTGCCGGTGGGATCCGATCCCCGGCCCAGTAGACGCGGTTGATGCGGTAGCGGGTGGCCGGGGTTGTCCGGGCAGACGCTGATGCGGTGGCCTGATGTCCAGCCGGTCGTCACTGGGCGGCGGTGAACCTGAGGATCTCGCGCGCCACGGCGTCGGGGTTCTCTTCAGCGAGCCAGTGCCCCGACTTCGGAATCTCGACCGCGCGCGTGACATTGCGCAGCATCGGCGTCAGGGTCGGCCGGGTGGCGGCGAGTGAACCGGTCGCCGTGAGGAGGAGGGTGGGGGTGTCCGTGGGCGTGGCGGCGGCGTTGTCACGCTCGTCCTTGTCCAGGCTCCGGTAGAGCTCGAATCCCGCGTGCCGCGCGTCCGGTCGGCTGTAGGTGCGGACGTACTCGTCGGTCTCCGCCTCGGCGAAGGGGGGCTCGGTCCTCGTGCCGCCGAAAGCCGTTCCACCGTAGGCGACTTGGGTGGAGAACGCCGTGACGTACTCGCGCATGTCGTTGCGGTCGTCGACAAGCTTTTCGGGGATCGCCTGCTGGCTGTTGAAGGCCATGTGCCAGGAGAACGTCCGGTACTGGGCAGCGGGGAGCTTACGCCCGGGGAGCGGATAATCCATGTGTACGTAGGAGTTGACCTGCCGGGGGAACTGCGAGACGTACTGGGCCCCGACTCCGGCGCCCAGGTCGTGCGCCACCAGGTCGAAGTTGTCGAGGCCGATGCGATCACGCAGCAGTCCGTGGACGTAGCGGGCCAGCGTCTTCTTGTCGAAGCTCGCCGGGTTTCCCTTGCTGTCGCCGAGGCCGGGAAGGTCGAGCGCGTACACGGTGTGATGCCGGGCGAGCGCAGGCATGACCTTTCGCCACTCGTACCAGGTCTGCGGCCAGCCGTGCAGCAGCACCAGCGCCGGACCCTTGCCGCCCGTGACGTAGTGCATGCGCACGTCGCGAACCTTCGCGAACTTGTGCTTGAACGTCGCGTTGAACGCCGCGTCGTGCTTCGTCGCGGCGTCGTACGCCGTGGCCTTCCCGGTGGCGGGGGAAGACGCCGCGACGGCTCCGTCGAGCGCGTGCCACCCGACCGAGCTGCCCACGGCGAGTGAGAAGGCCAGTGCACCGGTTTGGAGGATCAGGCGTCGTCGGCCGGGACGCCTCGTGCTTCGAGTGAGTGTCATGGTGCGATCTTCAAAGACACACTTGCGGAACTGCACACCCTTTTGCAGACTTGCAAAAAGTGGTCAGCGGCCCGGAGTGGGGTCGCGAGGATCTGAGCGGACTTGTGTGAGCCCCGCCGCGGACTCGTATGAGCCCCGGCGCCTGGGCGCGGCGGGCCTGGTGAATCAGGGTGGAGGTGTCGGCCGGTGACGGAAGATCAGGCGGTACTGCAGAACGTCGGCCCGAGGCTGCGGGGCTTCCGCAAGGCCCTTGGCCTGACGCTCGCCACTCTGGCGGAGCGCACAGGGCTCACGCAGAGCACCATCTCGCGGCTCGAACGCGGACACATCCGCCCGACTCTGGAACAACTCCTGCCCCTTGCACGTGCCTACGCGGTGCCGCTCGACGAACTCGTGGCCGCGCCGTCCACCGGCGACCCGCGGGTCCACTTCCGCCCCTTCCACAAGGACGGGCTGACCTTCGTGCCGCTGGGCGTGAAGACGGGTGGCATGCGTGCGTACAAGGTGATCTACCCGCCGATGTCGAGACTCCCGGCACCGCGATTCCACATGCATCCTGGCCGGGAGTGGTTCTACGTGCTCCACGGGACGGTTCAACTCGTCCTGACCGACACCCGAACAGAACTGACGGAGGGTGAAGCCGCGGAGTTCGACACAGCCGCCCCGCACTGGATCGGCAACGCCCAGGACGACATACCGGCGGAGACCATCGCCATTTACGGGCAGCAAGGCGAGCGAGTGCACGTCACCGACGTCTGACACGCCCGCCCGGCGCGCAGTCCCGAATTCCGCAGGCTCAAGAGAGCAGAGCAACAACTACTTTGCTACTGATCCGGGGTTCTCGTTCTTATAGGCATTGAAGCGCGCCTTCTTATGGCGATTCCCGCACGTGTTCATTTCGCACCATTTGCGGGTGCGGCTTTGACTGGTGTCGAAGAAGGCTGCTTGGCAGGTCGGCGATGCACACAAGGCCAACTTTCCGTCTCGTTCGCCTGTGATGATGCTGATCGCGTCGGCGGCGATGACGCCTAGGGCGTCTTCCACGGGAGAAGCCGAGCTGAGTCGCCACTGCCGATTGCCCTCGGGCAGCGTCAAGATGGCCGCGGCCCGACCTTCAGTGCTGCAGTCATTGATGACCTGGACAGCGGAAGCAGGGAGAGGGTCTCGGCGCGCGGCCGCTGTCGCGGCGGCGTGAATTGATTCCCTCAGCTCCCGAGCGCGTTCGAGCTGGGCGGGGGTGCAGGACTCCACGGCGAGGCCGCTCACCGCTAGCCAGTCGACGAGTCGGTTCGGCGTGGGGATGCGCTCCACTGGGTCGCCCTGACGCTCCGACAGAGTCCCGGTGAAGCTGGTCGCCAGCACCTTGCCGAGACGGAATTCAGGGAATCGAGCACTCATGGAACCACCTTAGCTGGTTGCGCGCCAACATCGAAGCCTGCTAGAACCGTCTTAGCCGGTTCCAGTAGGTCCCGGGCCGGTTCCACCGATGACCAGGGGGTCTCATGACCACACACCGGTGCGTCACCGACGCTGCGACTGCCATCGATCGAGGCGTCGTCACCACGTCAGCTCACGTCGGCGGGGGCATCTCATGAACCGTCGAACCAGCGACGTGCAAGCAGAGGCGCAAGCAGGTGTGCATGCAGACGTGCATGCATTCGAAGCCCACGCAACCGACTCTGACCTCGACGACTTGCGCGCGCGACTGGCCGCAGCACGGCTGCCGGAAGCTGAGACGGTCTATCGCGCCGGGCCCGACCCGCGCCGATGGGATCAGGGTGTTCCTCTCGCCGACCTCGTCGATGTCGTGAACTACTGGCGCACCGGATACAACTGGCGGTCGTTCGAAGCGCGCCTCAGCCAGATCGGCCAGTTCCGCACCACCATTGACGATCTGGGAATCCACTTCCTGCACCGCCGATCCACCCGCGCGGACGCCACCCCTCTGATCTTGACGCACGGCTGGCCAGGCAGCATTGCTGAATTCGCCCACGTAGTAGACGAACTGGCAGATCCGAAAAACGCAGACGCGCCGGCGTTCCACGTCGTAGTCCCGTCGTTGCCAGGTTTTGGTTACAGCGACAAGCCGGCCACCACCGGGTGGGGAATCGAAAAGATCGCGGCCGCCTGGGTGGAACTGATGGGAAGGCTCGGCTACGGCAAGTTTGTAGCCCATGGCGGCGACTGGGGAGGTGTGATCACCACGGTCCTGGGCGGCAGGTTCCCGGAGCACGTTCTCGGTATCCACACAACGACCGCGCAGGCGCCGCCCGGATTGACGACGGACGGACTGACGGCGGCCGAGCGCAAATGGACCGAGGAAACCCGCGATTTCTGGAGCCACCACGCGGCGTACGCGAAGCAGCAGGCGACCCGACCGCAGACCATCGGGTACTCGCTCGTCGACTCACCAGTCGGGCTTCTCGCCTGGATCCTTGACAAGTTCGCTGAGTGGACGGACACCGAAGACAGCCCGTTCGAGAGGATCTCCAGAGACCGCGTTCTTGACGACGTCACCCTGTACTGGCTGACGCGGACCGGCGCATCGGCAGCCCGTATCTATTACGAAAGCCACGCCTCGCTCGACCCCGAACTTCGGGTCGACGTCCCGTCAGCAATCACTGTGTATCCGCGCGACGTCGAGAAGTGTCCGCGCGCCTGGGCACAGGAGCGGTTCCGGCGGATCGTCCGTTGGAACTCGCCCGAAACCGGGGGACATTTCCCGTCGCTGGAGGTTCCCGAGTATTTCGTCAAGGACCTACAAGAAGGCCTCGCGGCAGTGCTGGCCGCTAGCGGTAGCCGGTCATGACGCGGGGCGCGGCTATCCCTTGCTCGCCAGGGTTACAGCGGTCCTCCGAGGGGCCCGCCGGCTCCCGGCAGGCTCATCGAGCAGGGACCTGCGGCCCCCATCCACGGGGGTAAGTCCCCCACTCTCGCTGAATACCAACTGGCCTGTCGGTGGCTGCAGTTCATGGCCACGCTCGCCTGCGACGGGGGGCTCTGCGCCGCGAGGAGCTCGACCAACTCAACCTCACCGACGACGAGCGCGAAGCCCTCGCAGGAGACCGCGAAGCGGTCACCGCCCTTGCCGAACGCCTCGCGCACACTTCCACCCCCGCCGGCCCAACCCCGAGGGACCCCGGAACGACCAGCGCCTTCGTCCCTCGGGCTCAACTCATGAGCACCGTTTCTGTGAAGGCGCCGGGTCAGCACGACAAGCGAGATACCGAGCGAAAACCTCCTGGCTATCGGGAGTGAAGGTCCACTGCTGCAGAGTCCGCCGCAGCTCGGACTCGGTCATCCAGCCGTGCCAGGCCACCTCACCCGGGTCGGGGGCGACGACCTCCGGAAGCACGGCATCGCACACCCCAAGCCAGTGAGGACTGAGCCCGCCCCGGTTGAGGAACTTGAACCGAAGGCAGATTGTCGCCCGCGTTCCCAACTCCTCACTGAGCTCGCGGGCAGCTGCCTGCTCATAGGACTCGCCGACTCCTGCAGCGCCCCCGACCCCGAGTTCGTAATGACCGGGGAAACGGGACAGCTGATGGGCGCGTCGGTGGACGAGAAAGCGGCCTTGCTCATCACGGCACATCACCGAAGCGACTCGGTGCAGCCAGCCCTCCCGGACGGCCTCCCACCGACTGACTACCCCCAGCACACGGTCCTGAGTGTCAACGCGTTCCACGAGTTCATCCACGACGCACACGATCGCAGGCCCCACTGACACCCGCCCGGAATGCCCGGACCATCACGCAGGCAGCGGGCCCTCAGAGCAACGTCATCCCATCGAACGACGGACACAGCCCTGTCTCAATTCTCAATAACTTGCCGCCGACGTCGCCTGGCGCTATCTACCGCACGACATCCCGCGTTGGCCCACGACCTATCACTACTTCGCCTGCTGCTGACCCTGCTGGTCGCCGACGCGAGGGTGTCCGATACCGCGACCGGGGTCACCTTGCTGTTCGCGGACCGCCGCAGCCCATCCGCAGGTGCGTAAGGCCTGGGTGGAAACCGGCTACCGCACCATCGGCTGGCTCGTGCACCACCGCCGGCTCCCCCGCGACTACGAGACCCATCCGCACCGCCCACCGCACTTGGCGCGGAACCTGACCTGGGATCAGGTATCGGTCCCTAACGCCCGCCGTGCGGCGACCTGGAAGGCGGCCTCCAGCGGCTTCTTGGAAAGTTGCTTCGCGCAGGTGACAAAGCCTGTATAGGTCTCGCGGCGCACATCCGCGAGCCAACGTTTCTCCTCTGCGCGATGCTGAGCGTCGAGACTCCGGAGCTGCGTGCTGAGGGTCAGCAGCCCGCCGCCCACACCGCCGAAAGCACCGATCGCTGCGCCAAGTATCGCTGCAACGCTGGCGTCCACTCGGCGGCCCCCCTCGTTGGTTTTCAAACGTCCTACCCCTCATCCCGACCCCTCGGGCGGATGCGGCGGCAGATGAACCCTTTGGGTATCCGTAGACCCGCATCGTGCCGCGGCACACCGGTCGGTACTCCACGGAAGAACCGAGCTCTGCTCACCGCTCATCGAGGGGTGGCTGTCGGGCGAGGAATTCCTCGAACGCCGCCCTCTGCTTCGGATCCATGAAACCTTGGCGGACAGCGCGGGCCTGCTCTTCGAGCCAGTGCGCCTCGCCTGGGTCCAGGAGCTCAGCGACTACCACGCCGCCGCGGGCGACCGCCGTGCGCCCTCCCACGCGACGACGAAAGAGCGTGAACGCGCCGAATTCCACTGGGTGGGCCAGGTCCGGCACTTCCGCGTCAGCCTGGCTCTCGTCACTGGCGTCACCCTTAGGGCGGACAGTGGGCGCCCAGTGCTCCCAGAGCGCCAGCGTGGCTGCGGGCACGAGCACGGCGCGCTCCGGATCCTCACGCCCCTCCCACATGAACGTGACAGTGACGGGCTCGCCGACCGCCTCGGCCAGCCCGAGCACCCTCTCCATCTCATCGTTGATCGGGTAACCCGCCACCACATCTATCTGAATCCCCATGGTGCTTGAGGCTACTGGCTGCCTCCGACAAGCCAATTTCCACGCCTGGTACGAGCTCGCGGTTCGGCTCCGGGCCCGGGCGGTGGGCGGGAGGTGGTTCTGTGCGTACCCGAACCTTAGAAAATGGCGATGTGGGTAGCTGAGATGTGGGTAGCTGGACTGCATCGCGCAGCGCTGCTGGAAGCAAGGCGGACCGTATGGATCAGACGACAGGACGCAGTGCGCTGTTCAGCGGGTTGCTGTCGGTTTCCGAGGTGTTCGAGGGCAGTGAGGAGATCGCCGCGGCACGGTCTCTGGCCCGAACGTTCCTGACAGATGTGCAAACCGTTCATGGGCTTCCCGTGTCCGGCCGTGCGATGGGCATGGTCCAGCTGGTGGTCAGCGAGTTGGTGACCAACGTCATCAGATACGCGCCCGGGCCGTGTCTGCTGACGCTGGAGGTTCAGGGCGGCGCAGTCGAGGTCACCGTGTGGGACAGCAGCACCGCCCTCCCCGCGGTCCTGGCGCCGGATGCAGGCAGGATCGGCCAGCACGGGTTGGAGATCGTGATGGCTGTTTGCCAGAGCTTCCAGGTGCACCGGGAACCAGTGGGCAAGCGGATCACCGCGGCAATCGGTCTTGCCGACGACCCAGGCGGCGACAGGGCCGGCCGCCAGCTATGACCGGCGGCGCTCGGTCAGGCGCCGGGCTCCAACGGGCGTGAGGGTCACGAAGGGCCCGGCGCATCATGGCCCCGCCCCCCAGCCGCGGAAGGCGTCGATCGTCTGCCCTCGGGCCCTTGGGGGCGCAGCGGTTCAGCCGACAGTTGCCGCTGATCCACTTGTGTGAGGCGACCTTGTACGTGTTCTGCAGATAGCCGCTCTTCTGCTGACGGGTGCAGCCGACCCGGTTCTTGTAGTCGGCGTTGAGGTAGTAGGCGACCCCTGAGGCGTTGGACGTGCCGTTGTTCCACACGTAGTACACGTTGCGGGTCTTGGCCCAGGAGCACTGCAGGACGCCCGTGGACCAGTTGACGTCCGCCACTGGCCAACTGCAGTGCTTCCAGTCGCTGTTGTAGAAGCAGACGTCGCCCTTGTCGCAGGTGATGGCCCTGGGACTGCCGTCCCGGGTCTGGATGACCTTGCTGGTCGTTATGGAAGACGTCGTGTCGGCGGCGCCGGCCGAGGGCAGGAAGGCCACCCCGGTGAGGGCAGCTGCTGAGGTGATGACGGCGGCGCGTTTGGTGAGAGACATGCCGGTTCTCCATTCGGAGTTGGGGCTCGGAACTGGTGCTTTCAGCAGGGCCCTCGTCTCCACCCGAGGGTGTAGAGCACCGTCAACCCGCCACGGACGGACGCGGCCCGGTATGGCAGCGTCTGCCGAGGCCTGGGAGATCAAGCGGGCGCGTCGGGAACAGTTGGTCCGGTCGGCACTGTTGCATCGACCGGGGCACCGGCACCGCACGGCCGGGGAACGGAGACCACAAGGTCATCCGCCCCGCCAGGGTTCGAGCCTCAGGGTCGCGGTGCGCCCGCAGCCCGCTGGGACCAAGAGATATTTCTGCAGGAGGACTGATTCATGACTGACCGGCCTTTGACGCTCATGGCAGTACACGCCCACCCCGACGACGAGGCCACCGGAACCGGAGGGGTCCTCGCGCGGTACGCGGCGGAGGGCATCCGCACGGTTCTGGTGACGTGTACCGACGGCGGTTGCGGTGACGGACCGGGGGGTGTCAAGCCGGGCGATCCCGGACACGATCCGGCGGCCGTCGCCTTGATGCGTCGTCAAGAACTCGAGGCAAGCTGTGAGGTCCTGAAGATCAGCGATCTGGAGATGCTGGACTATGCCGACTCCGGGATGATGGGCTGGCCGAGCAACGACGCCCCCGGGTCCTTCTGGCAGACCTCCGTGGAGGAAGGCGCCGCCCGGCTCGCCGAACTCATGCGGCACTACCGGCCCGATGTGGTCGTCACCTACGACGAGAACGGCTTCTACGGCCACCCCGACCACATCCAGGCCCACCGCATCACGATGGCGGCGCTGGAGATGACGGCGCTGACACCGAAGGTGTACTGGACGACGATGCCCCGCTCGATGATGCAGCGGTTCGGGGAGATCATGCGCGAGTTCAATGAGGACATGCCGGAGCCGGATCCTGCCGAGGCCGCCGAGATGGCCAAGATCGGCCTCCCCGACGATGAGATCACCACGTGGGTGGACACCGTCGCGTTCAGCGGTCAGAAGTTCGATGCGCTGGCCGCGCACGCGAGTCAGGGCGAGAACATCTTCTTCCTCAGGATGGGCAAGGAGAGGTTCGGCGAGTTGATGGGCATGGAGACCTTCGTACGTGTCCAGGACGCCACCGGGGCGGCCGTACCCGAGAATGATCTCTTCTCCGGACTGCGCTAATCCGTCCGCCCGCTGTCCGACGGTGCGACCGACGACTGTGCCGCCCGGGAAAGCTCATCGGCCGCGCAGCGTGATTGACCTGCGACGTGCGCGAACTGTCGGGGCTGTACGTGGTCCGGTTTCCCGTGAAGCCGGGCCATCCGCACATCCCTGAGACGTGTCGTCAGTCCCTGCCAAAGTCCCTGCCAAGCGCGACTGTGGGTGCCGTGGTGGTACTGGCCGGTGGATGAGCGATGTTGGTGTCAGCCCCTGACTCCCAGGTGCGTACAACTGAGCGTCCTCAGCCGCGTAATTCATACGACATGGGGTGATGTCTCTGGAATCCTGCGGTCCCGACCTGCGGGCCTGGAGCGAAACACGGTCTGGAGCGAAACAATCTGTGCTGACAGTGGAGTGCGACGAATGAGTTTCACGCTTGAGGGGCCGGTTCTGGAGGGCACACTCGTCCGCTTGGAGCCGCTGGACCACTGCCATGCGGAGGGCTTGGCAGCGGCGGCGGATGAGGACCGTAGCTCGTACGGATTCACGTGGGTGCCTACGGCGGCCGAGGTAGAGGGGTACATCGACACTCAGCTCGCACGCGCCGCTGCCGGGAAGCTGGCTCCGTACGCGCAGGTGGAGCGTGCCTCGGGGAGGGTGCTCGGGGCCACGGCCTACTGGGATCCGCGGCCGTGGCCGACCGGAGAGGGCCTGTGCGCGGTCGAGGTCGGTTACACCTGGCTTGCGGCGTCGGCTCAGGGCACGGGGACGAACACCGAGGCCAAGTACTTGTTGTTCAGGCACGCGTTTGAGAACTGGGGGGTGGCACGCCTCGACTTGAAGACGGACGCACGTAACAGCCGTTGTCGGGCTGCGATTGAAGGGGTGGGCGCCCGTTTCGAAGGCGTACTGCGGAACTGGTCCCGGTCGTGGGCCCCCGGCGAGGAAGGTTCGCTCCGTGACTCTGCGATCTTTTCGATCACCGCAGCGGAGTGGCCGGACTGCCGGGCCAGGCTGGAAAAGCGAATCGCTCGGGACCTCGAACGCGGGTGACTGGGGCATGCCGTAGCGGATCCTCGTCGAGATCATCTGCTGACCTGCCGTTGGTCGCGCCCCCGGTTCTGGCCCTCTTTTCCCTCTTTGCGCTGACCGCCTAGCAGGGCACCTGACCGAGTAACGAACGGGGGTGGGCGGAGGAGACTCGATGGTTGCACTCCCACCTGCAACCGCTGCCATGTCCGGCAGATCCAGTCCACCCCGCTCCAGCAGGGACTCCGCGACGTGGACGGCCATCTGCGTGTCGTCAGTGGCCTCGCCGGGATCCCAGCCACCGCCTCCACACATCTCGCCACCGGCACCAGACGCGGAGAACCGCGCCGAGAAGACTCCCTGGGGGCCGAACTCGAAAGGGCGCCGCCCAAGGCGGCACCCACCGCTGAGCCGACGACCGCGCGGCCATATTCCTCCTTCGACTCCCCACCCTGGGTCTGAGACGCTCGCTACGGCTGATCGTCTTCATGGGGGCGGCCACCTGCGCCGCACCCACGCTCGGTGGTGGCGCCTGGCTTGCGCTCGCGGGTCTGCTGCAGCGGTGCTGAGGCGCGATCCGGATTCGTCGGAGTTCGGTCGTCGGAGTTCGGCGGGCTGAGAATGTCGAGAACGTGCAAGCAGTTTCGTCCCAGGCACATCAGCGGCCGCCGGCCGCACGAGGAAGAAGGAGAAGCCAGCATGGCGATTCAGCGGATGGACAACGTCGGCATCGTCGTCGAGGACATGGATGCCGCCATCGCGTTCTTCGTGGAACTCGGTATGGAGCTGGAGGGCAGGGCGGAGGTCGAGGGCCGCGTCGCCGACCAGTGCACCGGACTCGACGGCGTCCGCTGTGACATCGCGATGGTCCGGACCCCGGATGGACACAGTCGGCTCGAGCTGGCGAAGTACCGCAGCCCCACGGCGATCAGCGCCGGCCCGCGCAACCGGCCGCACAACGTTCTGGGCACGCACCGCGTCATGTTCGCCGTCGACGACCTCGAGGACACCGTTGCCCGCCTGCGCCCTCACGGCGCCGAACTCGTCGGCGAGATCGCCCGGTTCGAGGACAGCTATCTGCTCTGCTACGTCCGCGGCCCGGAGGGCATCATCGTCGGACTGGCCGAGCAACTGAGTTGAGAAGGAGGAACCCCAGGGGCTACCGCCGGAAGTCGCCGAGGAGATACTGCCGGACCTGTTCGACAAGACCGCGACCCGTCTGCTCACAGAGGCCGGAGGCACGTGGAGCCGATACGCCCTGACGATCAAGAACGGCGCCGATGACGGACAATGTCGAGATGACCCGACCTCGAATCCGTATCGCCGCATACGTGATCCGGCATCGAACAGGCCCCGAGCTGCTGGTGTTCGACCACGTCGGTAGGCCTGAGGCCGGCACCCAAGTCCCGGCTGGAGGAGCCAAATCGGGCGAAGGACTGGAAGAAGCAGCCCTTCGAGAAGTCGCCGAGGAAACCGGCCTGCTGACAGCCGCAGTGGCCCGGCAGATCGCTGTGGAGGACAAGCCTCACCCTGGCACGGGACAGCCACGACGAACCAGCTTCTTCTACCTCCAGGCACCCGCAGACACCGCCGATGCCTGGGAACACCACGTTCACGGCGACGGAGACGACGCCGGTCTAACCTTCGCCTGCCGGTTCCTCCAGCTTCCGCTGAAGCAACCATTGGCCGACGGTCAAGACGCATGGCTGGGCCGTATCGACCCGCACTGGGCCACCGATACCGGCAACGGTCGGTAATCAGCTGTCGTACCTGCATGCTGAATACGCGACACCTCAACATGCGAGCCCACCAGTCCCGGGGCCGGAGAATACCCATCCACGGGCGCGGCGCCCACCACAAGCAGGCAACAAAACCTCGGCGAGGCGGCTGGAGAGCTGGCATGCTCAGTCGCATGCATCGTTATCGAAAGGGCAATGCCGCGTAGGCCGCCGTCTCAGCTCCGCATCACCGGTCGCCGTGCATCGGGGGGTGTCAACGGAGCTTCAGAGCGTGGTCTCGCGCGTGGCTCCGGCAGGCTCGCGGCCGCCGTGGCCTGCCTGGAACGCGATCGCCTCTGGCCAGGTGCCGTGGCCAGTGCTCTCCGGGCATGGACTCGCACAGCCCACCAGCCGAAACGGCTCTCGGGCGGCTGCGGCTGCCCGCTGTGCAACCCCTTCTACACGACCGATGAGCGCGCGGTCCTCGAACTCGCTCTCCACGCCCTTCCGCCACGAGCTGCCCGCGAGCTGAGAAGTATGGTGCAGCCTCTCGATGACCTCTATGCCAGCCGCAGTTGGCCCGATCCATACGCTTCGCCGGACGACGCCTGGTGGGCGCGCCGTTGCTGGGGGTGAGCTCCGCAGACGTCAAGTGACTGGACCAGCCCGGCAGCTGAGCAACCAGGCCCGCGCGTGCCAGCTATAGGAGTCGTCCCCTCCAGTTGCGTCCTCGGCCGTCCGGGAAGTCTCTCCCATCCGGTGTCGCCCGGGGCGGTGGCCCACTTGTCCGTGGAGGGCAACGGGAACGCGTCGTTCAAGACCGGCAAGCACGACGAGGCTCACCCTGAGAACCTCGGCGTGAGGCTGCGGGCTTCGTCAGCGAGTGGGTGGGCCAGAGGGAGCAGAGCCTGACGGCGTTAAGGCCCGAGTTACGTGTCAGGACCCGGGCGTTTGCCGGTTTCCGCGAGCAGGATCGCGCACATGATCAAGGCGGCGCCGCCGAGGTTGAGGGCGGTGAAAGTGTCTCCCGAGAGCCAGTAGCCACAGATCCCGGCGAACACGGGTTCCATTGCCATGATCAGTGCGATGCGGCCGGGCGAAGAGGTGGTGAACGCCTTGGTCTTGATGAAGAACGCGAGGGCTGAGCCCGGGACCGCGGTCACGGCCAGAGCGAGCCAGACGCTCTGCGCGGCGGGGGCGGTGAGGGCGCCGGTGACGACGGTCCACAGGAGTCCCGACAGGCCCACCACTGACAGCTGTACGAAGGTGAGGAGCCCTGTGTGGGTGCCGGGGCCCACGCGCGCGAGGATCACGTTCTGCACCGTGAAAGAGAGGGCGCAGCCCAGCATCAGGATGTCGCCGCGGTTCACCGAAAGGCCGGTGAGGGTAAGCAGCGAAAGACCGATCAGGGCCAGTACGGCGCCCGCGGTTTGGCGCGGGCGGGGCGGTGTACGCAGCACGAGCGCCGCGAGCAGCGGGGTGAGGATCACGGCGAGACCGGTGATGAAGGCGGCGTTAGACACCGTGGTGTGTTCGAGACCAGCGGTCTGCAACGCGTATCCCGCGAAGAGCACGCCTCCGGCCACGGCGCCGCCCCGCACCTCGCACGCTGTCATGCGGCGCATCTCGCGGGCCTCGAGGAGGCCGACGATGGCTGCCGCGCCGAGGAAGCGGTAGGCGAGGAACGCCTGGACGGATATGAGGACGACGGCGTCCTGGACGACCACATACGTCCAGCCCCACAGCGCCGTGACTCCCAGCATGGCCAGCGCCCATCTGCCGGAGCCGCCGGCTTCCGGGCGGCGCGGAGGCCCGGAGGGAGTCGGGGTTCCGGCGGGCCGGACGGCGCCGAGGCCCATCTGAGAGCTTCTCCGGCAATTCCCATCGAAAGTTGACGAGTGAAATAGGGGGTGCTTATTTGGTAATTCTTCGTCTGTCACACTGGGCCTCATTTGTCACGCTGGACACCATGTGGTTGGCCGAAATGGCCGCCGAGAATTGCCGTACAAGGAAGCTACCATGGGCCGACGTGCCGGCCTCCGGACAGCTTTTGATTGGAATTACCGGACGCCGGAAGAGCATGCAGATATGTCATGGGAGGAAGGAAGTGAACCACGTAAGCAGTACAGATTTGGCCATACCGTCGGTTGATCTCTCATCGGTGAAATCTGTTGCTGAAATCAGTGAAGCATGCCGTCAGCATGGATTCTTCTTCGTGCGAAATCATGGAGTGCCGATCGACCTTGTTGCTTCGGCGTTCGAAGAAACTCGAAAGTTCTACCTCCAGCCACTCAGCGAGAAGATCAAATTCAACGCCAGTGTGGCTTCGCAGTTCCTGGGCTACCGGAGCCTGGGCCGGGAGAAGAGCACCTCGCACACGGGTGGCGAGGCCTGTGAGCAGTACCGGATCGGCAGGACGACCGGCGCTCTGGCATCGGGCCGGACGGCCGACTTCTACCATGAGCCCTTCAGGCAGTGCGCCGCTCTCTTCGAACGCATGACGGTTCTGGGCGACAGGATCTTCTCGGTCTGTGTCGAAGGACTTGCCCTGGGCGGCGATTCCTTCGCCCCCTACATGAAGTCGCCGATGCACCGGCTGGGCCTCAACTACTACAAGGTCGGATACGGCGCGGAGATCGCCAATACGGTCGACTATGCGATGTCACCGCACGTCGATCACGCCATCTTTACCGTTATCGCCCAGGACGAACCGGGCCTGGAAGTGCAGAGTTCCGGCGGTTCCTGGATTCACGTTCCGGTGACTCCGGACGCGCTATTCGTGTTCCTCGGCGATTACGCGCAGCGGTGGACGAACGGGGCGTACCGATCGGCATTACATCGCGTTGGATCTGTGCCCGTCGACAGAATATCCATTCAGTACAAACACCGGCCGTCCTACAGTACGGTGGTCGCGCCTCTGGATCCCTTCGTCGATGAGGAGAATCCGCCCCGCTACGACCCGTTCGACACGGGGAGTTTGTACGAGTCCCTGTTGGAATCCCTGCTCGGGGGGCCCGAGGCCGCACCCCGTTGATCTATCTCGATCTCGGAACAACTCAGTCCCGCCCGCCCCGGTCGAACTCGCCGTCAGCTCAGCACCATCCACGCCCACAGCCGCGAGCACGACACTGAGGGCCGTCTGCGCTGAGCGCGTCTCCGTCGGATTGGATGAACGCTGGTCGAACGTGCCCTGCTCGCGCGTTAGGACGTCGTTGGCTGCCGAACGCCTGTCATCCGGCCGGGCGTTTGGCAGGCGCCCCAGCCGTTTCGGCGGTCTATGAATCCGTGCGGTGCTTGTGTTGAACTGCGCAATACAATCCGTACGCGACGGTGGGTGGACACGATGCCTCTTGAGGGCGAGTACGAGCCGAGCCCGGCGCAGTGGATACGCGATCAGGTCGAGCTGTATGAGAATTCGGGTGGCACACAGGGGACGACGCTCTGGGACACGGGTCTGCCCGTGGTCATCGTCACGATGCGTGGCGCGAAGAGCGGCAAGATCCGCAAGATTCCTCTGATGCGCGTGGAGCACGAGGGGCGGTATGCGGCCGTGGCCTCGAAGGGCGGCTTCCCGCGTCACCCGGTCTGGTACTTCAACATCAAGCTAGACCCGCACGTGGTGCTCCAAGACGGGTCCGTACGCCGGGACATGACGGCCCGTGAGATCAGCGGGGCTGAGAAGGCCGAGTGGTGGAAGCGCGCGGTCGCCGCATATCCGCCGTACGCCGAGTACCAGGAGAAGACCGACCGTGTGATCCCCGTCTTCGTGCTCGAGCCCGCGCCTGTGGCGGAGTCGGCGGACGCCCCACCGTCATCTACGAAGAGCTGATCCGCGCGACCCGCGACATGCTGCGCAACCCGAAGGCGGGCGGTCGTAGCGTGGTGCGGGCGGGGGTGGCCCCGGCTCAGGCTTCGTCTAGGGACGCAGGGCACGAGCCTGTCACCCCCCGCCGTGCTGGGCGCCAGATAGTCCTCGTGCAAAGACTCCAGCAGAATCCGTGGCAGCGGCCGGGTGAGCCCGGCGCGGCGGCAGTCGCCCGCTGCCGCGATGAGGGCCGCTGTTCGTGTGTGGCCGAACTCCCTGCGTTCTCCCAGTCGTTGAGGAGTTCGGGGCCTGCAGCCAGGTGCTCGGCGAGGCCGTACTCGTCGGCGTGGCCGATCGCATCGGCAATCCGTTGGTCCCAGGCGCGGTGGGTGCTCGCTCGCCATGCTCCCCAGCCGTACGGCGGCGGTTGAGCCGCAACTGGGTGGGGGTTACATGTCCTTGAGACGCAGGTTCAGGGCTGCCGTGAGTCCCGCCATCGCCACAGCGGCCAAGGCGAAACAGCCACAGACGAGGCTCACGGTTTCAAGCCATGCGGGGGTCGTGCCAAACAGAGAGACGGAGAACTGGGACCCTGCACCGAGCGCACCGGACCCCGCGGCGAGCAACCATGTGCCAGGGGTGAACGCCGTCCAGGCATTACCCGCAGCCGCAGACCGCGCGATACGCAGGACGACTCGCCCGGCAAGGACCGCGCAGGCGATCGGCGAGATAGCGGCCGCGCCCACCAAGAACACCACGGGCAGAATCCAGAAACTGGCATCTTCGGATGAGAGGATCATGAGTGCATGACCGCCCGAGCAGTAGGAAAGTTGCCCTGCACAGGACGAGGCTCACGGGCAATGCAGCGAGTGATCACCGTAGGACGTCTCATTAACCCTCGATGATAGGACGGCAGGTGCCAGCCCACGCCTTGGGTGGGCGACCGATGTCCAGGCCCTTGCCTCTGGGACCGGCCCGCCACGTGATGAGGGCGGGTCCAAGCTGGGGTCGAAGATCCACGTCATCTGTGACCGTAACGGGCTGCCGGTCTCGGTGGGCATCTCCGGCGCCAGCCTGCACGAGAGTCAGGCCACTCATCCCGCTCAAGCGTGGTATCCCGCCGATCCTCTCCCCGCTACGGGCCCAGACGACGCCGACCGGCCAAGCTGCACGCGGACAAGGGCTACGCCTTCAGAGGTCGTTAAGTCCATTTGTGGTAGAGGCCACCTCGCGCCACCCGGTAGGGGCTTCTAGCGGAAACGGACTCAACGCCATACAAGAAGAGACTCGGTCACCGATCAGCGGTTCTGGGCGGTGATGTTGAACATCCAGCTGATCCCGAACTGGTCAACCAGCGAGCCCGCCTCGTCGCCCCACACCTGCTTTTCCAGAGGCAGCGTTACGGTGCCGCCGACGGACAGCTTCTCGAAGTAGTCGCGAAGCCCCCGGTCGTAGCCGTCGATGAAGATCGCGACATTGTTGCCTGGCTGGTAGGGCGGGTGGCCGGGCCTGTCATCGGGATAGTCCCATGCCATCAGCGTGTAGCCGGCGGGAGTGTCTAAACGAGAGTGCATGACCTTGTCGGCGTTGGGCGAGTCCGGTGAACCGAAACCCGCCACAGTTCCCAACTCCAACTCGCCACCGAACACATCCCGGTAAAACTCCATTGCCTGGCGCGCGTTGCCGTTGAACGTGATGCACGGGTTTACCTGCGACCCCACTCGTTGCTCCTTCGTGAACTGGCCGATCGGGATGTCCGATCACCGCGACGCCAAGGTACCGACGAACCATGACACCCCCTGTCGTGATTCTGTTCGCGGAACCTGGCAACTTAGCGGTGGGCATGCCGAGGAGTTCGTGTAGCTCGCGGGCTCGGAACTCCTGGTCGGGGTGCTGGTTGAAGGCGTTCACGATGGCCTGGTAGGCGGTGTCCGTGTCGGTTGGTTGGGGTTCGCCTCCAGTTGGTGCGAGTTCGGCGATGACCTGACAGGGACGGGTCCTCTAATCGGCGGGCCTTCCCCCGGTACTTGGCAGCGCAGGAGTTCCGGGATCCGCTGGTCGAGCCCGTCCTCGCGCCACAGCGTGAAGTAGTAGAACACCGCCGACCACGCCGGGAAGTCGTGAGGCAGGTAGCGCCACTGACATCCCGTCCGGTTCTGATAGAAGATCGCGTTCACAACTTCCGGAGGTCGCAGGACCCGGGTCACCGGACGCCGACCGTGCCATCCGGTCCTGCTTCCAGGCCGTGATCAACGGACGCGACGCGGTCTCCTTCGCGGATCCGTGGCGATGAATTTTCCGGCGGCGAGGTCATCGTTTCACTGTGTGCTGTGCTGGTGACGCGAGCGTGCCGAGTTTCCCGGATCCGGGTGGGGCGACTCGCCGGGTGCGAAGTAGGCACACAGGCAGACAGGCAGCCTCTCGCGACGTGCCAACCGCCAAGGTCTGGCCCCAGCCCTCGAGCAGGACGGATGGCGACGCTTCCGGCTTTCCAGCGAGTTGGAGGAGGGTAGGGGGGCTTAACGATCTTTTGATGCCGGTCGGGGGAACGGGAGTTGGGAAGGCTTCATCTGTCTCCGTGACCGGTAGGAGCTCACCGGAGATGTTGCGGTGAGCATGAATGAACGGGGAGCTGTCAATGCCTCAGAAGAGGCAGCACTCGCTGCTGATCTGTTCCGTGCTCGGAGCCTCTCTCCTCGCAGGAGGATCAATTCCCGCGCACGCGGCTGAGTCGCACCGCGAGACGAATGTGGGGGAGCTGATCAGCATTGCGGACGGTGAAGCTCCGGCTGCCACCTACGCGCGCGTCCAACAGCGTGCCGAGGAGATACATGCCCGCACCGCGGCGGACAAGAAGTGCACCGGGGTGTGGAAGCACAGCGTCGCCAACGTCGACTGGGACCGGACCTCCGCGGGTACTGTCCGCTGGAACTTCAAACTGACGGCGCGGACGCGTAGCAAGCTTGGCCCGGCCGTGACGGTGTCCATGCCCAACGCCTGGGTGAACAACCACGCCATCAATGCGCCGTACGGTCCTCATCCCCGGGCGAGCACGTACAACTTCCACGGCAGCATGAAGAAGTACAACCGCAAGGGGAGCAGCACGAAGCACACCATCCGCACCAAGAACAAGATCACTTTCTACTGGCTCATCAAGAGCCACAGCAACCCGCGAGCCGGCGCCACGCGTTACATCACCTGCCAGGTGCCGCCCAAGGGGTCGGGATGAGCCGTAGGCACCGGTGCACCGTTGGGAGTGGGCATGGGTATGGGCATGGGCAAAGGTAAGCGCAAGAGCGGAGGCGGGGCAGGCAGGACGTTCGCTGTCCTGGGCGGCCACCACGTACTGGAGGTACGGCGCCTCACCTGGACCTCTGAGCAGATCGAACTCTTCTACCGCATCACGCCTGCGCTTCCCGAGCGGTGGGCGGACGAGCCAGACGGTTCGATGACGGAGGCCGGGCCGCCGATCTTTCTGTCGTTGGAAGCGAAGGATGATCTTGGCGGGGAGTACACGGACGGTGGTGGTGCGTTCGGTACCGACCCCGAAGGCCGGTTCACCGAAGGCTCGGTCTCGCTGCAGCCCGGGCCGGCGCCCGGAGCAGGATCGCTTGCCCTCGCTCTCTCGCTGACGTGCGGCGAACAGCAAAGCACTCATCGGATCGACGTGCCGTTGTGAAGCCCAACGCCAGGCGCTTTCCATGAAGCGCCCCACCGATGTGAACGATCGCGCCGTTGTCTTCGGTGTGCCTCAGTTCACCCCGGAAATGTTGTCTGCCTGGAACATCCGTGCATGGCGCATCGTTCTTCTGGGTGTGGCTGCGGAGGGGACAGTGTCCCCGGGCCTCACCTATAGCCCATGGGGACGATCGTTCGGCTGAAGCCCCATGGAGCCTTCCGCCGAGAGGCGACCGCCCTCCGCCTGTCACGCTCTACGGCCCCGGCTGGTCTCCCCCGTCCAGTCGGGGCCTCTTGTATATCGCCAGGGCGGGGGCGCGCCCCCGCTCGTGTGGTCAGGAATCGTGGGCGGAGATGACGAGTTTCCAGCCGCTGCCGGTGCATCCCTCGTGCGGCGGGGGGAAGCGGTGGCCGCGTACGTCGGCGCTGTACCGGTGGTGCTGTCCGCACTCACACTCGTAGATCCCCGACTCAGGGACGATCTCGCCGGGGTGATGGACCTGCTTTTCACTCTCGCTCATATGTCCGGTCTAAGGCGCCGCGCGCTTTCGCGCGACTTGAGGGCTGAACTTGAGGGCTGAAGTGCTGCGTGCTGTCCGCGTCGCTGCGGTGCATACCAGCGACGGCTAGTACTCCAGTAATCGTGTCCGGAGTCAGGCGTCCATTCGTTCCTCCAGGCGAATGGTCACGGTGTCCCCTTCCTCCTTACCGATCGCCTTGCGCACGTCCGCCTTCACAGGCAGCTTGTGCGTGCCGTTCCCGAGAGCCATGAACGAACTTTGGAACGGATGACCGTCGATCGTGCCCCGGACCTTCACCAGGCCGCGGGTGCCGAAGAACTCCGCCGACCCGGGCCACACGACGTAGGTCCAGCCGCCCTTGTTCGGGCTTTTCTGCAGGGTTGCCGTGAACTGCTTGTTCATCATGGATACCACCTGTTCAGGAGTTTTCGATCAGAAAGAGGTTGTTGCCGTCCGGGTCACGCACAGCGAACATGGGCGGCGCTGCGGGCCCTACCCGCATGACTTCCGCATCCGCATCGATGCCGCGTGCGCGCAGGTCCGCGTGGTCGGCGTCGGCGTCCCGGGTCGTGAGGCGGATGCCGGCCGGGAGCCCTTCGGGAACGAGCGCGATCGTCGTCGTCGCCCCAGGCGGTGCCACCTCGATCCAGCGTCCGGCGCCGAAGGGCACGTCCCGGCGTACTTCGAAACCGAGCTCACCGACGTAGAACTCGATCGCTTTCTGCTGATCAGTGACGTGAATCCCGACTGTGGCGACCTGTGTGATGCGGGTGGTGGTCCTGTTCATGGCCTGCCTCCGCTTCTTTGGCGTTCACCAGGTCAGACGGAGGCAGGTGAGGAAACTCATCGCTGGTCACGAAAGACGTCGACGATGACCAGAACGTAGAGGACCCTCTTGCCGGGGTCGAGCAGGCCTTTCACACTGCGGATCACAGGCGTGGGGAGCGGGGGAGTGATGGCAGCACGACGACGGCGTCGGCGGATGAGGAAGCGTACGCGCAGGCAGTTACAGGGCTGGGGCGCGGTGGCGGCGGTTGTCGCCGCGGTGTGGGTGGCTGGGAACTGGGCGATGGTGTGGCCCGTCCTGGTGGCGGTGTTCGCCATCGCGGTGGTGGGCGGGGCCGGATGGGGTTTGTGGCGTGCGCACCGGCTCGCGGTCGGGCGGGACCGGCAGTGGCGGGCGCAGGAGGAGGCGAGGGCGCGGGAGTTGTCGATGACGGAGGTCGACGCGCTGTCCTGGCAGGAGTTCGAGACGTACGTCGCCGATCTGTGCCGACGGGATGGCTGCACGGAGGTCGTCGTGAGCGGCAAAAGCGGCGACCTGGGGGCCGATGTCATCGGCTATCTCCCCGACGGCCGGAAACTCGTGGTCCAGTGCAAGAAGTACGCGCCGGAGCGCAGCGTGTCCTCGCAAGACATGCAGAAGTTCGTCGGCACCGCCCGCCTCGAGCACGGCGCGGATGTCGCCCTGTTCGTCACCACCTGCCGCTCGTTCACGAGGGCCGCCCTCGGGTTGGCGCTGCGCCAGGACATCGTGGCCCTCCACCGCGACCTGCTGGGCTCATGGGTCAAGGGCGCTCACCTGGACACCCTGATCCCGCTGAACGGAAGCGGCGGCGGCACGACGCGGCGCCCGCCTGCCTGACGGGTAGCCGTGTGCAGAGCGGAACGGCGCCTGTGGCGTGGGGAGTTGGCCTGGCCGAGGGAGGTCAGGGCGAGTGAAGGGGGGCGCTGTCATCGTCCCAGTCACGGTTCATCGTCGCCTCTGGTTCGTGCTGTACGGGGCGGAGCACGGCTTCAAGGGTCTGACGAGCGCCGACTTCACCCCCACGACGGCCGGTTTCCTCGCCCTGGTCCCGATCCTTCTCTTCGCCTACGTCGGGTTCGAGGCGCCGAACGCGGCCGGCGAGGAGATGCACGACGCGCAGCGCGATGTCCCCGCCGCTCTCGGCCGCTCGGCGACGATCGCGGCCGCCTGCTACCTGCTGCCGATCCTCGCCCTCCTGGCCGTGGTCCCCGCCTCGAAGGTCACCGGCATCGGCGGCTTCATGGAGGGCGTCCGTCTGGTCTTCGGCGTCTACGGCAGCGCGGCAGGACCGCTCCTCACGCTCACCGCGGTGATGTTCGTCTTCGCGCTCCTCACCCAGGGCAGTGCCTGGATGATCGTCAGCGACCGTATGCAGGCGATGGCGGCCGCCGACGGCGGTTTCTTCAGCCGCGCTCTCGGCGCCTTCCATCCCAGGCTCGGCACGCCGGTCCGCACGAACCTGCTCTCCGGCGCGGTGGCCACGGTGTTCATGCTCGCGGCGATGCAACTGGTGCGCGGCGACACGGGCGCGATCTTCAGCGTCGTCCTGACGGTGGCGGTCACCACGCTGCTGCTGTCCTACCTGGCGGTCGTCCCGGCATTGATCGTGCTGCGCCTGCGCCGCCCGGAAGTCACCCGCCCCTACCAAGTCCCCTTCGGCGACCGGGGCTTCCTCGCGTGCGCGATCCTCGTCTACGCCTGGATCCTGATCGGCTCCTGGTCGGCGCTCTTCCCCGGCATCCTGGAGAACCTCTTCGGCATCGACTACGTCTTCCAGGACGTCTGGGGCGTCTCGCGCCTCACCTTCGAAACCTTCACCCTCGGCACGATCGCGGTACTGCTGCTCGTGGGGGCGTTGGGTCTGACGGTGGCCCGGCGCGAGGGGACGAAGGCGGACTGGGTGCGGGGCTGACACGGGGGCTCGACCGGATGCTGCACTGAGTTGACCGGCAGGCGCCCCTGGGCAGTAGTCCGGGAGCGCCCGCCGCCGTGTTCAGATGCCGCAGCTCGACGCAGACCAGAAGCGGCTGGCGCGGTGATCGAGGTGGGTGTGGTCGCTGTGACCTGGGTAGCCGGGGCCGAGGATTCCGTTGAAGCCGTGGTTACGGGCCTGCTGGGCGAGTCGGCACAGTGAGTGCGGGCCCGAGCCGAGGTCGGCCGCGTCGCCGTACAGGTGGCGGCTGCCGGCTGCTCCGCCGACCGCGTCGTTGCAGGCATGTGAGCGGAAGCCGCTGGTCACGCGAATGGGCTGGTCGCCGAGTGCGTGCCGCAACGCCTCGAGCTTCCACATGGTGCGCAACGCGTTCGACTTCGCGGTGCTCGCGCTCACCGCGCCGCCTGCCCAGGTGGAGTTGCAGGTGTTGAGTTCGGCGTAGGTGAAGTGGATCGGTGTGCAGTCGCTGTCCTGGAGGGCGTAGATCTTGCTGAATGTCGCCGAACCGGCAACGCCGTCGGCGGCCAGTCCATAAGCCGTCTGGAAGCGTTTGACCGCGGCAGTCGTCGCCGGTCCGTAGGCGCCGTCGATGGCGAGCACGCCACCGTTGCCGGCGTGACCCGCTATCCGGATCTGCAACTGCGTCACGTCGGCGCCCGATGCCCCTTGGGACAAGGTGCGCGACCACGTGTAGCAGCCGTCCGCCTGAGCAGTACCGGCGGTAGCGACGACACCGCCCAGAGTGGCGGCAATGAGCATGACAAGCGAGAGGACGAGTCGTGCGGTGCGTCTGGGCATCAGAGCACTCCATGAGGGGCGGGGGGAATGGGGGATGCGCACGTGCGTTCCGAGCCTGGCGGGCTGGACGGCGCACGTCAACGGGACGTGAACGTCCGTCATTTGTCGGCCCATTGGCAGTTAGGTCGAGCTCGGTGGCGGAGGCGACGCTGAAGCGGCACTGCGGGTGCAGGCGGCGCGCATTGCCGATCATGCGGGGGGAGAGAGGTCCACCCCGGATACGTCGAGTCCGCGTCGCGCCCTCATGGAGGTGGAACTCGCCCTCAGGCAAGTCATGTTCACCGGGCCGCTACCTTCGCACAACCCTTCGTACGCCTCGTGAGTCACATTCCCGCAAGCCCTTTCCCCGCATTTCCTCTTTGACCAACGGAGTTCCACCGTGCGTGTACGTACCCTGGCCGCCACCGCCGTCGTAGCGGCACTCACCGCCACTGGTCTGACCCTGCCGCTCGCCGGGAGCGCCGCGGCGGCTGTCGCGACCCCGCGGTTCGACTTCAACGGGGACGGATACGCGGACATCGCCGTCGGCATGCCCAATGCCACGGTGGATGGCAAGGCCAAGGCCGGCTACGTGAGCGTGATCTTTGGCGGGCCGCAGAGCCCGAGCCAGTCCACCGGCGTCATCAGCCAGGCGGAGGCCGGCATACCCGGCACGCCCGAGGCGGGCGACCGCTTCGGCTCCTCCGTGGCACCCGTCGACGTGAACGGCGACGGCGTCTTCGAGCTCGCCGTCGGGGCGAGCGGCGAGTCGCTCACCTCCGAGCAGCTCAGGGACGAGGGCACCATCACCGTCCTGGACAACTCGGAGTGGAACATCAAGGGCACCACCGTGGCCCGTGGGGCGGGCGAGTTCAGCAGCATCGGCGACTCCATCGCCACGGGCGACTACGACGGCGACGGCGACACCGACCTCGCGTACGGCCAGAACGGCGAGGAGCGCGGCTCGCTCCAGTTCCGCCCCGGCCCGCTCACCGCCGACCCGGTGACCACCACCACCCTGCGCAGCTACAGCATGGGCGGCCGCACCCACGACCTGGCCACCGGCGACTTCGACGGCGACGGCCGGGACGACCTCGCCACCACCTGGAAGGCCATGGAGGACTCCGGGACGTTCATCACGCGATGGGACGACCAGGCCAAGCCCGCCCAGTGGTGGGCCGACGCCGACCGCGGCAGCGCGCTCGCCGCCGCCGACTTCGACCGGGACGGCACGGACGACCTTGCGGTCGGCCTCGTGCAGCCCAACCCAGAGTCGGAGACCACGCATTGCGAGGACCGGCTCGGCGGTGCGGTGCTCCTGCTCAAGGGCTCGAAGACCGCGAACTTCGGCACGGAGAACGAGTGCATCACGCAGTCCAACCCGGAGGTCGGCGGCACCGCCGAGGAGGGCGACGACTTCGGCGCCGCGCTGTCCGCCGGTGACCTGAACGGCGACAGCCGTCCGGAACTGGTGGTCGGCGTGCCCGGCGAGGATGTGGGCACCGTGAAGGACGCGGGCGGGTACGTCACCATGAACGGCACGGAGCACGGCCTCTACGGCGGCCTGGCCCGCAGCCAGAGCACCACGAACATGCCCGGCACGGCCGAGGCCGGCGACCGCTTCGGCGCCCGGGTCGCCGTCGGCGACTACAACCGCGACGGACTGTGGGACACCGCGGTGAGCGCGCCCGGGGAGAACGCCGGTGAGCCCAGGTCGGGTGGCGTCTGGTTCGCGCCGAGCAGCACCGAGGAGACGTACCCGGTGGGCAAGTCGCTGACCCCGTTCGGCTTCGCGCTGCCCCACGGCGCCATCAAGTACGGCGAAGTGATGGGGTCTTGAGCCTTCGCTTGCCCTCCCTCATGTGAACTCATCCGGGGGGGGCTCGGAGGCTGGTCAGTAGGGCGAGCCGGCGCGATGCTCGGGGGCAGCAGCATCCCCACCAGGAGGGCCCATGAAGGCCATTGCACAGGACGCCTACGGCACTGCCGACGGTCTGGAACTACGCGACATCGACCGTCCCGTTCCCCGGGACAATGAAGTGCTGGTCCAGGTGCGTGCCGCTGGGGTGGACCCGAGCATCCTGCACCTCATGACGGGCAAGCCCTACATCGCCCGCCTCGCCTTGGGACTGCGCAAGCCCAAGAACCCGGTTCGCGGCTGGGACCTCGCCGGAGTCGTCGAGACGGTCGGTGCGAAGGTGACGCGTTTCAAGCCGGGGCAGGAGGTCTTCGGAGTCGGCGACGGCTCGCTGGCCCAATACGCCTGCGCCAGGGCCGACAAGCTCGCGCCCAAGCCCGCCAACCTCACCTTCGAACAAGCCGCGGTTCTCCCGGTCTCCGGCGTCACCGCCTGCCAGGCCCTCAGCGGCAAGGCGCGCCCGAAACCAGGGCAGAAGGTCCTGGTCATCGGCGCCTCCGGCGGCGTCGGGACCTATGCCATCCAGCTCGCCGTGTCCTGCGAAGCCGGCGTCACCGCTGTCTGCGGCCCTGGCAAGGCGGACTTCGTGCGGTCCCTGGGCGCCACCGACGTCATCGACTACACCAGCGCGGAAATCACCGACGCCGAGCAGCTGTTCGACATCATCCTCGACGCCGCCGGCAACCGCCCGCTGTCCCTGCTGCGCCGGGCCCTGGCTCCCACAGGCGTCCTGGTGATGGTCGGAGGCGAAGGCGGCGGCGACTGGATGGGCGGCATGGGCCGTCAGCTTGGCGGCTACGCGCTCTCACCGTTCCTCGGGCAGACACTGCACAGCCTCGTAGCGAGGGTGCGCCACAAGGACCTGCTGGCCCTCAAGGATCTCGCTGAGACCGGCACCATCGCACCGGCCATCGACCGCACCTACCCGCTCGTTGAAGCCGTCGCCGCGATCAAACACCTGGAGACGGGCCGTCCCCGGGGCAAGATCGTCGTGACCATTTGAGCTGAAGGGCCGGTGCCCCGGGCTGCGGGGCACCGGCAGGTGGTGTGGCGTCAGGCTGTCAGTCCCTGCGGTACTGCGCGGGCGAGTCCTTGGTGTCCTTGTCCTCGTAGGAGCCGGCCTTGCCCCGGTCCACGTGGAACGTCGTCAGCGTGCTGACGGGCGAGTGCGGGTCGCGGCGGTCACCGATGACCCGCATGTGCGCACTGAACCGCTCCGGTGTCACCTCGTACACGTCGTAGCCGTACCGGTTGCCCTCGAAGTACTTCAGGTGTGGATTGGCCTTGCCCATCAGAGGACCGTTGGCCGCGTTCCAGTCCGCGGAGTACGCGCCGGAGGTCACCGAGTGCGCGGTGAACTCCGTTCCCACCAGAGGGGATTGCGGCTCGTCGAAATCGGTGCGGATGTCGTCGACGAACGCCGAGTGCCAGTCGCCGGTGATGACGACCAGGTCCTCCAGGCCGCTCTTGTGCACATGCCCGAGGACCTCCTTGCGCTCGGCGAGGAAGCCGTCCCACTGGTCGGTGAACATGTACGAGCCGCCAGGACGGCCCCTCAGCTGGCTCAGCATGATCGAGTTGGCCCACACGTGCCAGGCGTCGGGGGCGCGGTCCACGGTCTTCTTCAGCCACGCCTTCTGCTCGGCGCCCAGGATCGTGCCGTCGGGGAGGTTCTGCGCCGAGCGGTACGAGCGCAGGTCGAGGACGGCCAGCTCAAGGAGGTCGCCCCAGCGCCGCACCCGGTGGATCTCCGGGTCGGGCAGCGCCGAACCGCCGAAGGAGTCACGGTGCGGCATGTGCTCGAACCACGCCTGGTACGCGGCCGCCCTTCGCCGCATGAACGGGGCGCCGCCGCCGGTACCGCTGTAGTCGTTGACGACCTCGTGGTCGTCCCACGTCAGGAACCACGGGTGGGCGGCGTGCGCCTCACGCAGTGATTTGTCGCCCTTGTAGAGGGCATGCCGCTTCCGGTAGTCGGCGAGGGTGAGGATCTCCGGCCCGTCGTGATCGCGTACGTGCGCCTCGGGTACGCCGCCGACCTGGCCGTGCTCGTAGATGTAGTCGCCGAGATGGACGACGAAGTCGACGTTCTCGCGGGCTATGCCGCGGTGGGCGGCGTAGAAACCGTCGTGAAACGCCTGGCAGTTGGCGGCCGCGAAGGTGACCTTGGAGACGCGGCCGCCCGGCGCCGTCTTCGTACGGCCCACGCGGGATGTCTTGCCGAGCGCCTTGAACGCGTACCAGTAGTGGCGGCCGGGGGCGAGGCCGCTCACCGGCACGTGCACGCTGTGGCCGAGCGTCGCCGAAGCCGGGGCGGTGCCGCGGGCGACGACGTGGCGCAGTCGGGCGTCCTCGGCGACGACCCACTCGACCTCGACGACCTCGGGAAGTCTCTGCTCGGCGGCGAGGGGTTCGGGCGCGAGTCTGGTCCACAGCACCACGGAGTGCTGCTGCGGATCGCCGGAGGCGACGCCGAGCGTGAAGGGCGCGCGGTCGTACTCGGCCCCCAGATTCTCGGCGGCCTCGCGGGCCTGCGCCGGGGTGAGGCCCGGGGCGAGCGGCCAGGCGAGGCTGAGCGCGCCGGCGGCCGCGGCGGACTTGAGCAGGTCACGGCGGTTGACGGTCATCGGCGTTCTCCGGTGGCGCTGAGGGTGAGGGAAAGGGCGTCCGCGTAGCCGTCGTTGGAGGTGCCGCTGCCGCTGCGCGTGAAGACGAGCAGGACCCGCGCCGAGCGGGCGGTGGGCGGCACGGCGGCTTCGGCCGTGCGCTCCAGGAGCCCGGTCTTGCTCTGCCGGTCGGCCGCGCTGACGGGGCCGAGGACGCTGAGGGCGATCGGGGTGCCCTTGGCGTCGCGGAACTCCACGGACAGGCGCGCGCCGTCCTCCTGTCCGGCGAAGCCGCCGAGCCAGCCGGCCAGCGTGTAGCGGACGTTGCCCGCGTCGACGGCGCGGCGTCCGGTGGAACCGCTCCTGGGCAGGTCGATGTCCTGCATCAGCACGGTGCGTGGGCTGTTGCCGCCCGAGTAGAAGCGGCTGCCGCGGCGGGCGGGGCCGGGGTCCGACGCGGTCGGGTAGCCGCCGCCCAGACGGTAGTCGATGAGCGCCGGGGCTCCCTGGGTGACTTTCCAGCCGTGGACCTTCGAGACGGGGTCGGCGGTGCCGCCGACCCCGCTCTCCGCGTCGCCGTTGACGACGAGATTCACGCGCGCCTCCTGTGATCGGTGAGTTGAGCGCGGTCATCCCACCAGCCCCGCATGAATCAGGAGAAGCATTCCGGCGAATTCTGTTACCACCACCTGCTTGTGGCCGTGCGCCGTGGTGGCGAGTCCCACCGCTCTGGCGTCCGGAGTGTGGTGTGCGTAGATCCGTGTCGGCCCGGCCCTCCCCGGTTGACGGGACCGAGAAGAAAGCCTGCGGACGGAGTACCGTCCACAGGCTTTCGGTGTGAGCTGCGTGTTGTCGCGTTGCGTCAGTTCTGGACTGCCTAGTAGGGCTTTCTTCTGCCGCGTCGGTTCTGCGCTTCGGCGTGACCACGTTGTTTTTCGTGTTCGCCTTCGGTGCGCAGGCGCTCATTGCGTAGCGCGATGCCGTCGGTCTCCTTCTTCCGCCCCAAAAGCTCCGTGAGCTTTGCCTTCAGCCAAGTCATCCTGCTTCACCTCTCGCGTCCTGGGCCGGGCGGATGGTCAGCGCGTCGTCATCGACGTCCACCAGGACCCGGCTGCCGGCGGGCAGTTGCCCGTCCAGGAGCAGTCGCGAGAGGCGGTTGTCCACCTCGCGCTGGATGGTGCGGCGCAGCGGACGGGCGCCGTACTCGGGCTGGTGACCGCGCTGTGCGAGCCAGTCCACCGCCGCGGGGGAGAAGTCGATGGTGATGTCCTGGGCGCGCAGCCGGCGCCGGGTCTCCTCCAGGAGCAGATCGGTGACCTGTCGCAACTGCTCCCCGCTGAGCCGCCGGAAGATGACGACCTCGTCGATGCGATTGAGGAACTCCGGCCTGAAATGCTCGCGCAGCGGCCGCATCACCTGCTCGCGCCGGGCCTCCTCGTCGGAGTCGGAGCCGTCCGCCCGGAAGCCGAGTGCCGCGCCTCGCCCGGTGATCGCCTCGGAGCCCAGGTTGCTGGTCATCACGATGACCGTGTTGGTGAAGTTCACCGTGCGGCCCTGGGCGTCGGTCAGCCGCCCGTCGTCCAGTACCTGCAGAAGGATGTTGAAGACGTCGGGGTGGGCCTTTTCCACCTCGTCGAGCAGCAGCAGCGAGTACGGGTGGCGTCGTACGGCCTCGGTGAGCTGGCCCGCCTCCTCGTGGCCCACGTAACCGGGAGGCGCTCCGACGAGGCGGCTGACCGTGTGCCGTTCCTGGAACTCGCTCATGTCGAGCCGGACCATTCGCTCCTCGCTGCCGAACAGTGCCTCGGCCAGGGCCCGTGCGAGCTCCGTCTTGCCCACCCCGGTGGGGCCGAGGAAGAGGAAGCTGCCGATGGGCCGGTCGGGGCTCGACAGACCGGAGCGTGAGCGGAGGACCGCCTCGGCCACGGCGCTGACGGCCTCGTCCTGTCCGACGACGCGCTCGTGCAGATGCTGTTCCAGGCCGAGCAGGCGTTCCTTCTCCTCCTGGGTCAGGGTGCTGACGGGGATGCCCGTCTGGCGGGACACCACCCCGGCGATGTCGTCGGGGGTCACCTCGACAATCTGGCCGTCGCCCGGTTCGCGGGTCTGCCCCGCCTCGATCTTGCGGGCCAACTCGCTGATGCGGTCCCGCAGTTCGGTGGCACGTTCGTAGTTCTCCGCCGCTACCGCCTGGTCCTTGTCGCGGACCGCCTGCTCCATCTCGCGTTCCAGCGCGCGTACGTCCGTGCCCTTCGTGCGGGAGCGCAGACGCACCCGCGCTCCGGCCTGGTCCATGAGGTCGATGGCCTTGTCCGGCAGGAATCGCTCGGTCAGGTAGCGGTCGGACAGTTCCACGGCGGCGAGGAGGGCCTGGTCGGAGTAGCGCACCTGGTGGTGCGCCTCGTAGCGGTCGCGAAGCCCGCGCAGGATCTCCACCGCGTCCGCGGCGGTCGGCTCCGAGACGAGGATCGGCTGGAAGCGGCGGGCGAGGGCGGCGTCCTTCTCGATGTACCGCCGGTACTCCTCCAGGGTGGTCGCGCCGATCACGTGCAGTTCGCCCCGGGCCAGCGCGGGTTTGAGCATGTTGCCCGCGTCCATGGATCCGCCTTCGGAACCGCCGCCGCCGGCTCCGACCACCGTGTGCAGTTCGTCGATGAAGACGATCACCTCGTCGGAGTGCGCGCGTACTTCGTTGATGATGCCGTTCAGCCGCTCCTCGAAGTCGCCGCGGTAGCGCGTGCCGGCCACGACGCCCGCCAGGTCGAGGGCGATGACACGGCGGTCGGCGAGGGTCTCCGGTACGTCACCGTCCGCGATCCGCTGGGCAAGGCCTTCCACCACGGCGGTCTTGCCCACGCCCGCGTCGCCGATGAGCACCGGATTGTTCTTGCCGCGGCGCGAGAGCACCTCGATGGTCTGCTCGATCTCTTCCTCGCGGCCGATGACCGGGTCCACTCGGCCCTCCCCGGCCAGTGCGGTCAGGTCCCGCCCGTACTGGTCAAGGGTGGGCGTGGCGCCGCCTGAACCCTGTTGCCGCGGCTCGGCGGTGCCCGGCTGCCCCTGCGGGGTCTGTGGCGTGGAGCCGGGGTCGAAGCGCGCCGCGTTGAGGATGTGTCCGGCGGCGCTGTCGGGATTGGCGGCGAGCGCCATGACGATGTGCTCGGGGCCGATGTAGCCGGCCCCGACGGCTCGCGCCACGTCATGTGCGTCGAGCAGTGCCCGCTTGACGGCGGGCGTGAGCGCCACCGCCTGCGGGGCCGTGACGCCCCCGGTCTCGCCGGCGTGCCGGTCGATCTCGTCGGCGATGGTCTCGGGGTCGGCTCCCGAGCGTTCGATCAGGCCGCGCGTCGGTTCGAGGGTGAGGGCTGCCCGCAGCAGGTGTTCGGTGTCGAGGTTGCTCTGGCCATGGTCGGCGGCGTACGAGGCTGCCGTGGTCACCAGCTGTCGGGCGGGCCCGCTCATGAGCCTGCCGATGTCGATCTGCCGTCGGCCGTTGCCGAAGAAGCGTGCGAAGAGCTCTCCGAAGGGATCCTGTCCAAATCCCTCGGGGCCCGGGAAACCGCTGCTCATGCTCGTCCATTCCGACGCCCCGGCCGGCCGGGACGCGCTCGTGCGTCGTCGTGTGGAGTGCCTGTTGCCGGACACCGTCAGTCCGGGTCGCCCCGGGCCGGTGGGAGGTCCTCGTCGGGCACGACGTGGACCGCCGCTTCCTCGGCACCGGCAGCGCCGCCGTCTATGCCCTCGTCCGTGGCAACGGTCTGCGCGGCGGTGTCGGCGTGAGCGCCTTCGTCGGGGGCCGCGTCGGGCATCTCCTGTCGGAGCCGCTCGTCGAGCGTCTCGCCCTCGTGCTGTTCCGTAGCGGTGGTGCCAGTTCTGGTGACGCCCAGCGGCTTCTCGGGCGGCGAGTAGCCTTCGTCGAGCATGTCGTCGTACGTACGCTCGTCCACCGCGTTGTCGAGGTCCAGCGGCGCCGCGTCCTCCTGCTCCTCGTTGTCACCGGTGGGCTGGTAGGCGTCGTCCGCCCTGTTCTGGTCGCTCATGACCACCTCGCGCTTCGGGGGGTGCGGAATGTCGCGCTTCGCCCTCTGATCGTCGCGCGTCGGTGCTCGAAGTGCCCGCGAAGCACAGCGCCAAACGCGCGGGTCTCAGGTGGCCGGTCGGGCTATCAGGACGTGGCCTTGTGCTGCCGCGTGCCGCGAAGAGACGCGAGAAGTTCCTCTCGGCTCATGGAGGAGCGGCCTTGGACCGAGGCGTCCGCGGCCCGCTGGTAGAGCTCGTCCTTGGTCAGTTCGTCGAGCGAGGCAGGCTTGTGGCTCGCTTTTCGCTTTCCGCCACCTGAGGTCCGGCGCTTGGCGGCGGCGTCGCGAATCTGACTCGGAGGCGAAGCCTTGTTGTCGGCGTTGTCGGCGCGCTTCTTGCTGCCGCCTTTCGTGGGCTTCTTCGCCCGGTCGACGCTCGCCTTCAAAGCGTCCATGAGGTCGATGACGTTGGTGGACTCCGCGGGCGGCTCCGCCTTCTCGACCGCCTCGCCCTTGCGCTTGGCCTCGATGAGGGCGGCCACCTGTTCCTGGTAGGTGTCGTGGAAGTCGTCGGGGTTCCAGTCGATGCGGAGCGTGTCCACGAGCTGGCGTGCCATCTTCAGCTCGCGGTCGGCGATCTTCGTCTTCCCGGGCAGATTGTCGATCTCTTCGCGGGAGTCACGGATCTCGTCGGACCAGTGGAGGGTGTGCAGCGTCAGGAGGCCACCCTCGGCCTTCACCGCGACCAGATACTGGTGATTGCGCATCACGAAGGTGGCGATCCCGGCGCTGTCCGCCTCGGCGAGCGCCTTTTCGAGCAGGGCGTAGACCTTGGTGTACTCCTTGCCCTTGGGGCCGAGGTAGTACGTCTTGTCGAAGAAGACCGGCTCGATCTCCTCCAGGTCCACGAAGCCGGTGATCTCCAGAGCTTTGGAGCGCCCCGGCGCGATGTCGTCCAGTTCGTCCGGCTCGATCAGCACGTACTCGTCACCGGCGTCGAAGGCCTTGACGATGTCGTCGAGAGGGACTTCCTCGCCGGTGCGTTCGTTCACCCGTTTGTTGCGCACCCGGTCGGAGGTGCCGCGCTGCAACTGGTGGAAGCGGATGGTGTGGCTGTCCGTGGCGGTGAACATCTGGACGGGCAGGGACACGAGACCAAAGGTCAACGTTCCGCTCCACACTGGACGTGCCATGTCGTGACGCCCCTTTCTGCCTCTCCCATGGCACCCCGGTGGAGGGCTCGTCGCATCCGGGGAGGAGCCGCTGCCGCATGTTTCTTCGGGCGCCCGCGCGGATACCCGGCGTGCGCACAGGGGCTGAGCGGCCGCGCGCCGGTGCCGCTGCCCAGCGGGGCGCGGGTGTGCTCGCCGAGTTCCGGTTGTCGGACCACGCGGCAAGGGAGTGAATGAATTCATGAAAACGTCGCCAGGTCCCGGCGCCGACGCGGGAGGCACAGGGTGAAGGATGCGTCCCTGGATGCCGCCGGTCTGGAGCGAGCGCTGCGGGAGCGGGTCGACGGCGAGGTGCGCTTCGACGCGGGGAGCCGTGGCGCGTATGTCACGGACGGTTCCAACTACCGGCAGGTGCCGATCGGGGTAGTGGTACCCGTTCGGTCGATGCCGGTGCCATCGCCGTCTGCGCCCGCTTCGGCGCTGCGGTCCTGTCCCGGGGCGGCACCAGCCTGGGCGGCCAGAGCGGTTCCACGACCATGTGCGCATCGAGCCTGACAGCCCCCAACTCGGGCCAGGACTTCGACCAACTCAGGCTCAGGACTCCGACCGGAGAGGACGCCACGTGATGTTCACGCCGGACACCGGCGACGCCGGCCCCGTTTTCGCTCCGCACGTGCTGCGGGAGTACGCGCTGCTGGCCGACGGCGAACGGGGCGCTCTGATCGGCCCGCACGGGGACATCGCGTGGATGTGCGCGCCCCGGTGGGACTCCGACGCCGTGTTCTCGGCGCTCGTGGGAGGCAGCGGCAGCTACGCCGTCACGCCGATCGACCCGCGGCACGTGTGGGGCGGCTTCTACGAGACGGGCAGCCTGATCTGGCACAGCCGCTTCATCACCGGCGAAGGGCCCGTCGAATGCCGGGAGGCTCTCGCCTTCCCCGGCGAGAGCGACCGCGCGGTGCTGCTGCGCCGCATCATGGCGACGGACTGCCCCGCACGGGTACGGATTGTGCTCGAGCCCCGCGGCGCGTTCGGCGGCGACAGCAGCCACGACGTCCGACAGCACCATGATCTGTGGAGCGGAAAGACCGGCCCGCTGAACTGGCGCTGGAGCGGTGCTGCGGAGGCGCGGGCGACTCACACCCCGGACGGCGGCGGCGAAATGCTCACCCTCGAACTGACCGTGCCTCCGGGCCGACACCACGACCTCGTCCTGGAGCTGTCGCCCAACGCGCTGCCCGACGAACCGGTGCAGCCCGACGCGGCATGGGCTGCCACCGAGGCCTCCTGGGCGCGGGACTGTTCCAAGCCCCCCGAGACGATCGCGACACGAGATGCCCACCATGCCCTCGCCGTCCTGCGCGGCCTGACCAGCAGGAGCGGCGGCATGGTCGCCGCCGCCACGATGTGCCTGCCCGAACGCGCGGGCGCGGGCCGCAACTACGACTACCGCTATGCGTGGATCCGCGACCAGTGCTACGCGGGCATCGCAGCCGCCGGCGTCGGTGCCCCCGGCCTTGTCGACTCAGCGGTCGGCTTCGTCTCGGCCAGACTTCTCCAGGACGGACCGGAGCTCAAACCCGCCTACACCGTCACCGGCCGTGCGGTGCCCTCCGAGCAGACTCTGGACCTGCCCGGCTACCCCGGAGGAACCGACAAGATCGGCAACTGGGTCAACCAGCAGTTCCAACTCGACACGTACGGCGAGGCCCTGCAACTGCTCGCCACCGCGGGCCATTCAGGCCGCCTGGATCCCGACGGCCGGCGCGCCGTGCAGATTGCCGTCGCCGCGGTCGAACAGCTGTGGAACCGGCCTGACGCCGGCATCTGGGAGATCGACGACCGGCACTGGACTCACTCCAAGCTGAGCTGTGTGGCCGGCCTGCGCGCGGTCGCCGCCCTCCCCGGCGCCGGCAGGGAAGTCGGTCGCCTCACGTCACTCGCCGACACGATCCTCGCCGACACGTCACGTACCAGCCTGCACCCCGACGGCCACTGGAAGCGGGCGCCGGACATGCCGGGTGTCGACGCGTCGCTTCTGATGCCGCCCGTCCGCGGCGCATTGCCGGGCGACGATCCCCGTACCCGTGCCACCTTGCGCGCCGTACGGCGGGAACTGGCCCGTGACGAGTACGTCTACCGCTTCCGCCATGACGACGGGCCGCTGGCCGAGGCCGAGGGCGCGTTCCTGCTGTGCGGTTTCCTGATGGCGCTGGCCGAGCACCAGCAAGGCAACTCGGCGCGTGCTCTGCGCTTCTTCGAACGCAATCGGGCGGCCTGCGGCCCGCCCGGTCTGTTCGCCGAGGAATACGACATCATCCAGCGCCAGCTGCGCGGCAACCTCCCGCAGGCCTTCGTGCACGCTCTGCTCCTGGAGTGCGCCGCGCGTCTCAGCGAGGACCCGCCGCCACCGGCACAGCGCGAGCGAGGGTAGCCCGAGGACCAGAAGGCAGGCGCCGCCCAGGATTTGCCCCCACCCCGTCGGCGGTATCAACGCATGCGCGCGTTATGTCCAAATGTCGGTGGGTACCGGAAGTGGGACGAAAACAGCGCTGACATGCGAGGAGACGAGAAGCACATGAAGATCGGCTACAAGCTGGCCGCCGAGGCGTTCGGCCCGTCGGAACTGGTGCGGCAGGCGGTTCTCGCAGAGCAGGCGGGGTTCGACTTCGTAGAGATCAGCGACCACTACCATCCCTGGCTCGACGTTCAGGGGCATTCACCGTTCGCCTGGACGGTCCTCGGCAGCATCGCGGCCAAGACCGAACGGATCGAGCTGGCGACCGGCGTGACGTGCCCGACGGTGCGCTACCACCCGGCGATCATCGCCCAGGCCGCCGCCACTCTCGCCCTGCTGTCGGAGGGGCGTTTCGTGCTCGGCCTGGGCTCGGGCGAACGGCTCAACGAGCACGTGACCGGTGTCGGTTTTCCGGACGCCGTCTCCACTCGGCACGAGATGCTCAAGGAGGCCCTGGAAATCATCCGGCTGCTGTGGAGCGGCGGATACCGCTCCTACGAGGGAAAGCACCTGCGGCTGGAGGACGCCCGGGTCTTCGACCTCCCCAATGAGCTGCCGCTGATCGCGGTCGCCGCCAGCGGCAAGCCGTCGACGCGGCTCGCCGCGGAGTTGGGTGACGGCCTGTTCGCCACGGAGGACAAGCCGGAGATCGTCCAGGGGTATCGGGACGCCGGCGGTGACGGTCCGCGGTACGCGGAGGTGCCGATGGCGTGGGCGCCCGATGCGCACACCGGAGCGAAGGCCGCCCTGGAGACGTCGCGTTGGGCCCTGACCGGCTGGAAGGTCATGAGCGAGCTGCCCAATCCGGTCAACTTCGACGCCGCGACCTCGACCGTGCGCGAGGAGGACATCCTGCAGAAGTTCGCCTGTGGGACGGATCCCGCACGGTACGTCGAGGTGGCGCAGAAGTTCGTGGACGCGGGCTTCGACAGGCTGGTCATGCAGAACGCCGGACCCGACCCCGACGGTTTCATCGATTTCTACCAGCGAGAACTCGACGCGCGCATGCGGCAGCTCCGGCCGAGCCACAGCCCGGGCTGACATCGGCCCCCGGGACCTACTGCTTCTCGCCGCGTGCTGCCGGAGACCGCGGGAAAGGATCAATGTGTGCGCACAGAGCAACAGCCCGGTCCTGGTGGCCGATGCGGGCTCGTCGAGCCTGCGCTTGACCGTGTTCGGTGCGGACGGCAAGGTGCTCGCTGAACACCACAGTGACTCTCCGCCCGGCGACGACGCTTCGGGCGCGTTGAGGGAGCTGTTGGACGCAGCGCCCGCCCCCACGGCCGTCGGACATCGCATCGTCCACGGTGGACCGGAACTGTGCGGCCACACCGTGGTCGACGCCGAGGTCCGCGCCGTCCTGGAGCAGGTGGCCGATCTCGCGCCGTTGCACGTCCCGCCCGCCCTCACGGTTCTGGACGCGGCCCGGGAGCTGTTGCCCGACGTCCCGCACGTCGCCTGCTTCGACACCGTCTTCCACAGCGGTCTGCCCGCTGCCGCGCGGGAATACGCGGTGCCCGCCACCTGGCGCGAGGACTACGGGCTGCGCCGCTACGGCTTCCACGGGCTTTCCTATGCCTGGGCGCTGGGTCAGGCTGCCGGTCTTCTGGGCCGTAGGCCCGAGCAGCTTCACCTGGTGATCGCTCACCTCGGCGGGGGCTGCTCCGCATGCGCGGTGCGCGATGGGCGCAGCGTCGACACGACGATGGGGTTCACCCCGCTGGAGGGGCTGGTGATGAGCCGTCGCAGTGGCAGCGTCGACCCCGGCGCCCTGACATGGCTGCAGACCCGGCACCACCTGCCCGCGCAGGACGTGGAGAACGCGCTGAACCACGAGTCCGGGCTGCTCGCCCTTTCCGGCACATCGGACGACACGCGAGACCTGGTACGCAGCCGAGCGGCGGGGGATGAGCGTGCCGCGCTCGCCCTGGACGTCTTCACTCATCACTGCCGTCGTGGCATCGCCGAAATGACCGCGTCCCTGGACCGGCTCGATGCCCTGGTCTTCACCGGGGAAATCGGCGAGGACCAGCCCGAGGTGCGTGAGGAGGTGTGCGCCCGGCTCGCCACGCTCGGCCTCAAGGGTGATCTGCGGGCGCTGGTCGCCGAACGCCCCGAGATCGTCAGCAAATCCGGGGTGCGGGTCCCGGTCATCGTCGTACCCACCGGAGAGGCTCAACAGGTCGACAGAGAGACCCGATCCCTGTTGGCCCGCCGCTGAGACGGAGCCGCCCTCACCCGCCGTGCGAAGAAGTACCTACTCGCCGCCCCGGCAGCCGTCGTACTCGACCTCGACTGGGACGACGTACGGCGTGGTCTGTGATCAGCCTGCGGTATCGGCCTGTGACAGCTGATGAAGCGCTTCGTCCCTGCCCGGTTCCTGAGTGAAGAGGTGTGCGGTTCCGGTGGCTTCCAACAGTTGCCGCACGGCAGGGTGCAGCGCGGCCAGGATCAGGTCCCCGCTCCGTTCGTGCAGTGTGGTGCGCAGGGCGAGGAGATGGTCGAGGCCGTGCGAGTCGCACGAGGCCAGGCGCCCGCAGTCCAGGATGACGTTGCGGTGACCGCTGCTCACGGCCGCGGTGACCGCGTCGCTGAGAACTTGCGCCGTAGCCACGTCGAGTTCGCCGCTCACGGCCAGCACCGCCGCGTCTCCGCGGCGGTGTGCGATCTGCCGCACCTGAAACTGTGCCGTCACATCCCCTCCCGCTCGGAGGGACCCCTCCGAAGTCGTCGACTGGCCAAGGAAAGCTACCACGGCCGCGATAGATATAAGCATTGTGGCCTGGTAGCTTTCCTGGTGCTGCCAGTGGCGGAACGGTGGGCGTTCCGCTTCTCCCTTACCGCTGGAGGAGCGTGCGAGCTGCCTGGGCGATGTGAGTGCGGGAGATGCCTGCCGCGTCGAGGAGTTCGGCGGTGGTGCCGGACCCTGGCAGGTTGGTGACGGCGAGGTGAGCGAAGGCGGGGCGGGCGGGGGTGGAGGCGAGGGCCGAGAGGACGGCTTCCCCGAGGCCGCCTTCGGGGTGATGGTCCTCGGCGACGACGAAGGCGCCGGTGTCCCGCGCGGCGTCTGCGAGGGTAGCGGCATCGATGGGCTTGACGGAGTACGCGTCAATGACGCGGGCCCGCACGCCCGCGGCGGCGAGGTCATCAGCGGCGGCGAGGCATTCGTGGAGGGTGACGCCCGCTCCGATGAGGGTGACTTGATCGTCATCGCCGCGGCGCAGGGTCTTCGAGCCCCCTACGGGAAAGCTCTCGTCGCCGGCGTACAGGACGGGGTAGGCGCCACGAGTGGTACGCAGATAGGAGATGCCGTCGAGATCTGCCATGGCCGCGGTCAGTGCCGTGGCGGAGGTGGCGTCGCTGGGGTACAGGACGGTGGACCCGCGCACGGCGCGCATCATGGCGAGGTCTTCGACGCCCATCTGGGAGGGGCCGTCGGCGCCGATCTCCACTCCGCAGTGAGTTCCGCACAGAGCCATGGTGATCTCTGAAACGGCGGCCATGCGGATGAAGTCGTGCGCACGCGTCAGGAACGCGGCGAAGGTGGTCGCGTAGGGGCGATATCCGCAGACCGCCATGCCCACGGCATCGGCGATCATCTGCTGCTCGGCGATAAAGGTCTGGAAGTAGCGCTCGGGGTGTGCCTTCTTGAAGTCCTCGACGTGCGTGGAGTTGCCGACCTCAGCGTCCAGGGCGACGACATCGGGATGGGCTCCAAGGGCGGCCAGCGCCTTGCCGAATGCGACACGGGTGGCCACCTCCTCGCCCACTTCGAAGCGGGGCAGCTCCACGGCGGCCGCTGCCGGAGCGGGAACGGGGGCGGCGTCAGGGGGCTGCGGGCCGCGTACCCGCAGATCACGGATCCCGCCCAGCTCCGCAATGGCGCGGTCGGCCAGATCCTCGGGCAGGGGCTTGCCGTGCCACCCTTCCTTGTCGGCGACTTCGCTCACGCCTTGGCCCTTGACGGTTTTGGCGACGATGACGGTGGGGGCCTGGCCGTCGGCGGCGGTGGTCAGGGCTCGGTCGATCGCGTCGAGGTCGTGGCCGTCGATGACCAGGGCGCGGCAGCCGAAGGCCTCGGCGCGGCGGGCGTAGGTGTCGGTGTCCCACTCGAGCTCGGTGGGGCCGCTCTGCCCCAGCCGATTGACGTCGATGACGGCGGTGAAGTTGGCGAGCTGATGATGCCCGGCCTTGTCCAGGGCTTCCCACACGGAGCCTTCGGCCATCTCACTGTCCCCGCACAACACCCAGACCCGGTAGGGCTGCTTTGCCAGGTCCCGTCCGGCCAACGCGATGCCGACGCCGTATCCGATGCCCTGGCCCAGCGAACCGGTGGCCACATCCACCCACGGCAGTTCCGGAGTGGGGTGTCCCTGCAAACGGTGCCCGAATCGGCGGTAGGTGGACATCAGCTCCTTGTCGCTGACGACGCCGGCTGCTTTGAACATGGCGTACAGCAGGGGCGAGGCATGCCCCTTGGAGAAGACCAGGTGGTCGCCGGCCCGGTGGCCCGGGCTCTGCCAGTCGTAGCGAAGGTGGCGCGTCATCAGTACGGCCATCAGATCGGCGGCGGAGAGGCTCGATGTGGGATGCCCGGAGCCGGCCGAAGTGCTGGCACGCACCGAGTCCACTCGCAGTTGCTGCGCGAGTTCGAAGACCTGGGACAGGTCGCTTTCGGCGTCGAGCGTGCTTTTCTGGTCGGTGCTCATGACGGGGCCTTTCCGGGGACGAGGCGGCGTATTAGTGGTTCCCGTTCCGGTTGCCGGGTCACGGCAGGACTGAACTTTGCCCTCATTCGGCGGGCCGCCCTGAGAGCAGGACCGCGTACGGCGTCGGCCTCGGCCTCTGTTCAGGAGCCCTGTCGGTTGCTCACATGCTCCTGCATTTCGGTGAAGGACCGCGCGTCGTGGGACGGGTAATTCAATCTGTCCGGTGCTGGGCCTACGTTTCCTCCGCAGTGCGGAGTTCCGGGCTTCGCTCGGGGCCCGACCGCCTCAAAGGAGAAGGAAATGATGGTTCGCAAGGCGATGAGCGGTTGCACGGCGGTAGTTCTCGTCTCCGCGGCGATGACCGGACTCGCTCATGCAGATGCTCCCACCGCGCCGGACCCTGGTGCGGCGGCAGCACCGCGGGTCACGGTCACCCCGACGACGGCCAAGCAGAAGACGACGGTCACGGTGAAGGTCGTGGGCGCTCCGAAAACGTGCCGTTCGGTGCAGGCGCGTTCGAATGCCTTCGTCAAGGCAGTGGCGCTGGCGAAGAAGGGCAACCCGCCGGTGTATTCGGGCAAAGCAGGGGTGAAGGCGAATGCCGCCCCCGGTGCTCACCAGGTCGTGGTCGGGGGAGTCGGCTGCGGAAAGTGGACGGCCAAGGCCAACCTCACTCTCCTCGCACCGGCCCCGAAGCGGGTGAAGGGCAAGGTCATCTCAAAGACCGGTGTCAACGTACGCCAGAAGCCCACCTCCAACTCGCGCATCACCGGGGCCTATCGCAGCGGACAGACCATCGACCTGATCTGCCGTAAGGCCGGTCAGCCCGTCGCCGGCAACCGCACCTGGTACCGGGTCAAGACGCCTCAGGGATGGGTCACCGCTCGCTACGTGAAGGCCATCGGCGCGGTACCGCTCTGCAAGTGAACGAACTGTCTTGATCCGTTCCCCGCTCCGCCCTGTGACGACCGCGGCATGGGGCGGAGCGGAACGCCGTTGGAACGGTGGCGGGCCTTCGCTCTAGTCGAGGCGGTGGGTGTCGAGGACCTGTTCAGCCGTGTGCAGCAGGGGCTGGCTGTGGCTGAACGCGTGGGCGCGGAGGCGGGCCAGGGCGTCGTCGGGGGTGAGTCCGTGTTTGGCGGCGAGGACTCCGGCGGCCATGTGGACGGTGGGCGGGTAGCCCTGCGGTCCGCGCTGGGTGGGGCGGGCTTGGTTGGTGAGCAGGTGAGGGTGCTCCTCCAGGGCGAGCAGGCCCAGGATGCGGGCGTAGGCACTGGCCCGCTCCCTCCGCGCGGGGGTGAAGGGGGCGGGCTCGCAGCGGTAGAGGTCCATGGCACCGATGGCGAGGTTGCCGATGGCCAGGGGCAGGGCCAGGACGCTGCGGGCTCCCTGTTCGCTCGCCAGGGGCGCGTAGGCGGGCCAGCGGTCGGCCGCGTGGTGCAGGTCCACGGCGTCGACCGTCGCGCCTTGGGTGAAGGCGTCGGTGCAGGGTCCCTCGCCGGTGACCAGCTGGGCGTCTTCCACGACGCGGGCGCGCTCGTCGGTGGCAGTGGCCAGCAGGCGCAGTTCTCCGGCGACGACGAGCGTGGCTCCGGCGAAGTCTGCGTCCACATCCTCGGCGCAGGCCCGGCAGGCGATGGTGAGCGTGACGCCGCCGGTGTGAGCCGCGGTGCTGATGCGTTGCCAGGCTGCGGCGTGGTGGTCGTGGTTCACGAGGTGTCCCTGTGACGGGGTGGCGGGAGGGACACGTCCTTCCGCCGGGGTCTGGGGCGGGTTCCTGGCCGGGGTGCGCGGTCAGGGGCGTTGTATGGCAGAGGAGTCGATGGAGCCGTCGATGAGTTGCTTGCAGAGTCCGGCCAGGGTCTGCCGGTGAGAGCGGGCGTGTTGGCGCAGGGCGTCAAATGCCTCGTCGAGAGTGGATTGCCAGCGTTCGGCGAGGATGCCCTTGGCCTGCTCGATGACGATGCGGCTGGAGAGGGCGGCCCGCAGTTGGGCGCGCTCGATGTTGCCGTGCACGACGGTGCGGTGCTGCAGGATGGCGATGGTCGCCACGTCGGCCAGCGCTTGCGCCACCCGCGCGTCACCGTCGCTGAGTTTCTGTTCACGGGAGTCGAAGAGGTTCATCGCGCCCACGACCTGCTGGCGCAAGCGCATCGGCAGAGCGTGGGTGGTGACGAACCCGGCCTGGCGGGCACGCTCGGCGAAGAGCGGGAACGCGGCGGTCTCCGCGGGGGACTTCAGGTTGATGTTGAGGTGCGTGTCGCCGCTGCGGTGGCACTCGACGCAGGGTCCCTGGTCGGTCTGGAGGGCGAAAAGTTCCAGCAGCCTGGTGTGCTCGTCCGATGCGGCGATCAGCTGCAGACCCCCCTTGGGGTCGGCGAGCATGACGCCCACGGCGGAGACGTCGAGCAGCTCGTTGCAGCGGTCGCACAACGCGTGCAGGAAGTCGATCAGGTCGAAGTCGTCGACGAGGGTGTCCACAGCTTCGACCATGGCTGCCAGCAGGTGTTCTTCGCGGTTCATGGCCCTTCAGTCCCTTCACCGGCAGGAATGTCCGGCCCGTTTTCATCATCGTGGAAGGCCAGTCGCCTGGCTACCACGTCCTTGGCTACCTCGAGCACGGGCCTCCCGTGCCGGTATGCGTGGGCGCGCAGCAGGAGCAGGGCCTGGGCGAGCGTGACCTCGGCCTGGACACTGACCATGCCACTGGCTTGGTGGACGGCGGCTCGGTAGAAGTCCGCGGAGTCGTCGGCGGTGGCGAATGCCTCTTGTTGCGGGCTGGTCTCCAGCAAGATGGGGATCAAGGCGTTGGCCACCAGCCAGGCGTCGGTCATCCCGGCGTCCGGGAGTGGGCCCGGTGCCCTGCGTTGCAGTGTCATCGTGCCCAGGCAGGCGGACCCGACGGTTAGCGGAAAGCAGAAGATCGCGCCGATGTCCAGCGCCGTGGCCTCGGGCAGCAGCGCGGGCCATCGATCAGCAGGCAGACGTGACAGGTCCGCCACCAGGACGGGTTTGCACGACGCTGCGGCCTCGAGTGCAGGCCCTTGCCCCAGGGTGAACTGCAGGTCCTCCAGCCACGCGCTGGTGCCTGCCGTGGACCACAGCAGTTCGCTCAGATCGCTGTCGGTGGTCGCTGAGACGGCGATGCCATCCACGCGCAGAGCCTGGGCGCACAGCTTCGGGTCGGCGCCGACCAGGCTCGCATCACCGGGGGAGGGCTGCAGGCTTTGCAGCACGTAAACCAGGTCACTGTCCGTGCCCACCGCTCTCACCTCCCGTTACAGCTACCTCAGGAAGGACCCCCGCGGGCGCAGAGGAAAGGCACTGAAGACGCCCTCCCCAGTCTACGGAGTTTTCTGCGGCGCAGAGCTCATCTCGCCGTCTGGCGTCGAGAAGGGCGAGGCTTCCGGCTGCCCTCGCAGACTCCCACCCCGGCTGAAGTGGGCCGCCGGATGTCTGCGGAGCCTGGTAGGTGCGGGGTGAGGCGTAGTGTGGACGTACAGGCTGCCCGCAGGCGACTGCGCTCGCCCACCACATACCTGACATTGGCTTCCGATCGGGGCAGCATCGGCGGTGAATGCCGGAGTTCGGACGCCACGATGAAGCCGCACCGCACGGTCGCTCGCCTGCCCGCTTCCGCCCCGAGTTCACGATGACGGGCGCCCGGGCGCAAGCCGTGGCCCTCGCCGCCTACTACACCGGCCAGACCCAACCCGGACTGCGCATCGGCGAGGCCTGCCGCACGGCCCTGCACAGCGCGTACTCCGTGGGACTCACCCTGGCCGCCGACGCCGCCCTGGCCCAACGCGTGTCGCTGTGCGCCGCCGGCCCGCTGGCCCCCAAGGGCGAGGAACTGCAGATCAGCCTCGGAGAAGGCCCCTGCGTACAAGCCCTCAGCCAGCGCGCCCCGGTCCTGGTCGCCGACATCGAGGACTCCGCCGCCACGCGGCACTGGCCCGTCTACGCCCAGCAGGCCAAGGCGCACCACATCCGCGCCGCCTTCGCCCTGCCCGTCCTCAACGGCACCGACCCGGCCCGGCAGGCCGGCCTCATCCTCACCCTCTACCGCCACACCCCCGGCCCCATCTCCGACACCGACCTGCAAACCGCACAGGACCACGCCGACGCCGCCGACCTCCTGCTCCTCGCCGCACCCGTATCAACCGAAGACGACCTCATCCACGCCTGGCTCCTGCCCGCGGACGCCGTCGTCCACCACGCCATCGGCATGATCAGCTACCGCCACTCCCTCACCACCGGCCAAGCCCTCGCCCTGCTGCGCGCCCACGCCCACAGCCAGGCAACACCCCTGACCGACCTCGCCCGCGCCATCGTCGACGACCACCTCACACTCCATGACCCGCCGCCCTCCGATGCCGCGGACAGCTGACAGAGCGCCAAATCGCGAGTACGAACGCGTACGTCGCTCCTTCGGCCGGCGCAAGGCAATGGCTGCGTGTCGTCGCGGAAGTCAGCAAGGCAGGCGGGTCACTTCGGTTGATGGTCCTCCGGCAGTGAGCGGGCGTGGCGGCTCATCCGGATACGGATCGTGGTGCCTTGACCGGTTGCCCTCATGTCGGCGGAGTCACTGAGCTGGCGGATGATCCACAGGCCGCGGCCGTCCAGGTGGGCGGTGTTCGGCGGCAGGTAACCGGCGAGAGCAGTGTTCAAGTTCCCTTTGGGGTCGTTGACTTCGCAGAGGACTTCGTTGGCGGTGGTCCAGATCCTGCAGCGGCCGGCGCCTCCTCCGTGGCGTATCGCGTTGGCCGCGGCCTCGTCGACGCAGACCAGCAGGCTGTCGATGCGGTCCGCCGCGAGCCCGGCCTGGCCGGCCAGGCGGGAGGTGAACTCCCGCATCTCGGCCATCTGTTGGGGCCCGTTGAACTGGAACTCCGGGCTCCCGGCAGGCGGGGCCGGCAGCGGCACCGTGTCACAGGCGGCGCTGAATTGCTCTGGGGCGACGTGCACCGGGTTGGTGCTGCGCTCGCCTTCCGTCATCAAGCCGGGGTGGGTGAGTTGCGCGGTGTGCAGGACCGACTCCGGGAGGCTGCGGGTGTCGTAGGGGCACAGGTGCCAGGCACCGGTGGAGGCCAACGCAAGGGTGAGCAATGCCTCGTAGCGGCTCCACTCCCGTACCTGCTCGCGCGACAGTCCCTCCCACGGCGTCTCGCCCAACACCCGCGAGCGGCCCAGCACGCTGCGTGCCTGGTCGTGGTAGGCGAGGAGCACCTGCGCAGGAGTCCGGTACCAGTGGGCCGGGGCGAAGGCGATCTCGTCGGCCCTCTTGCCCAGGTTGCGACGCAGCAGATCGGTGTTGTGTCGGCTGGTGGCGATGAAGACCGGCTCCCCTGCCGTCAGACCGTCGCGGGCAAAGGGGAGCGCGGAGGCAAGGAATTGTTCGTCGCCGCCGTAGAACAGCAGATGGTGCGCGTGGGGTGCCGGGCCGGCCCGGGACGGCGCGCGCGGCTCACTCATCGGAGATCTCCTCCAGGACAGTCAACGGGAGTTCCGGTCGGTCCCAGCCGCAGGCCGCGATGATCTCGAAAACCACCGGGCTCTTGGTGTGCAGGACCAGTCGGCGGCCCGGCTCCAACATCGAGGCGAAGGCGGCCAGCGCGTGCAGCGAGGCAAAGTTCAGGAACGTCACCCGGGTCAGGTCCACCGTCACGTCGGCGGGGTCGGTGGGGGGCCCGTTCACGGAGAGCAGGTGCCCCATGAAAGCGGCCTGGTTGGTCAGATCGACCTCACCGGCCAGCCGCAGCCCCGGGGGAGAATGGGTACGCCAGATGCGCAGCCGCGCATCTGCATAGTCAGCGGACACGAGGGACCTCTTCCCTGGCCAACGCAGGGCGCTCCGCCAGGCGGCCCGGCCGCTGCTGATGATCACCGGGTCGTGGAATCGGCCGTGTCGTGGGCCTGTCGGCCGGTCGCATGGGGCCGGGGGAATGTCCGTTGGCGGCATAACGCCTCCCCTCAACGGGGCCGCCGAATGCCGTCGTCAGACTCGCGCTCACGCCGGTGGTGGCATCCACGGATACCCTTCGACAGTACGCCCGTCGGCTGCCGCAAAGCGGACATGGGCACGGGCAGTTGGAGCGCGGACGTCACCGTGCTGCTGATCGCGGTGGCCGCGTTCACCACCCCGCTGGTGGCCCGCCGCACCGACACCTCCAGTGCGTCCTTGCACCACGGCTGGCCGTCCAGGCAGGCCACCCTCACGGAGCCGTGGCCGCCTCAACCCGGGCTGCTTGACCCCGGCTATGGAGATGCCCCGCGCCTGGTGAGGTACGGGGCTGGTGGGCGGGCGGTCACCGGAGGGGCGGCAAAGCCTTCGCTGCGTGATCGATGACGTTGCCGTTGGAGCAGTTGTTCGTGTGGTCAGAGACGTCATCGCCCAGGACCGGCACGACTGCCACCTCTTGCAGGCAGACAGCGGCATCGGTGAAGCCATCGAAATCTTCGTTGAGACCACCGTGCCGCGTGCGGCTGGGCGTATGCGCAGGGAGTGGTCGGTGACGTGGCGGCTCCTTGCGGACAATTCGCTGGTATGCCTTCTTCCGCCGCTGGTCTTCGCGCTCGGCGCCTGCTATCGGTCTGAGCTGCCACTCGCCGAGACGCTCTGGCACATGGGGCAGGTCGTCGTCCTGTTCGTGATCTACACCCTCCTCGGCTGGCAATTCGGCGTTCTGGAATGGGTTCTGCTGTGGCAGGCGGTCGTGCTGTTTCTCAATCTCGTGTCCAAGCCCGGGCACTATCTCTGGTGCAAGACGCCGTGCATGATTGTGGGCACCATGGCGGAGCTGGCCGCCGCCTGGCAGATTGTCCGTCCCCTCGACACGACGGCCGTGTTGTGGATCGCGGTGATTTCACCTTCTTCACTCTGGCGCTGGGTGCAAGGACGATCCGCATCTGGTTCGCCATGCTGACGGCTGTCATCCCCGTACTTCTGCACTTCGTGCTCTTCGCCCCTACCAGCGCCCCGCCCTGGCGGATCGCTGCGTGCGACATTGCCGTCGCCACGATGTGCTGGACCTGTGGAGTGCGCGCGCTCGCCCCTGCGTCATGCCACCGCGGACCGCTTCACCTACCAGTTGTTCATCGCGGCTTACGCGACTGCCCTGCTCGCAGGGCCCATCCTGTGGTTTTGACGACAGCGAGGGTGGTGCCGGGTGGGTGCGGTCATGCCGCCAGGCGGGTGCCGCGGCGCCAGATGGCACGGGTGTTGAGGGTGTCACTGATGTTGCTGATCGGGTCGCCGTCAACCAGCAGAAGGTCGGCGCGGAGCCCCTCGGCGATGCGGCCACGGTCGCTGAGGCGGAAGCGGCGGGCTGTGGTCGCTGTGGCGGCGCGCAGGGCCCGTGCGGGCGTGAGGCCGGCTGCCACGAGGTACTGCAGTTCGTGGTGCAGGCTCGCTCCGTGCGCCAGACCACCGAAGAACGTCTCGGGCATGGAGACGTCGGTGCCCGCCAGCACGTCGACGCCGGCGGCGTCCAGGGCGCGCACGGTGTCGTACACGTCGTCGAGCTTGCCCTGCGGGTAGCGGTTGTAGCTGGAGCGCAGGGTCTGGTCCCACTTGCTGTCGAGGCGTGCGGCGACCCGGGGGTCGTCGGCGAGTTCGCCGCCGGTGATCCCCATCATCGAGGCGTTGAGGGTGACGCAGGGAATGACGAACATGCCCGCGTCCTTGATGAGGGCGATGATTTCGGCGGTGTGCGGCTGGTCCATGAACACGTGGGTGACGCCGTCGACGCCGGCTTCGGCGGCCGTTCTGGTGGCCTCGACGGTCAGAGCGTGGGCCACGGTGAGGGCGCCGTACTTCTTGGCTTCGGCCACACCGGCGGTCACGGTGGCCTGGTCGAGCGCGGGCAGTCCAGGGTGTCCCTCCACGCTGCCGTCATCGATCATGAACTTGATGAAGTCGGAGCCCCGGGCGAGGAGTTGGGGCACGAAGGCGGCCGCTTCCTCGGGAGTGGTGGAGAACGGCATCAGGGGCATCACCGGGGGCAGATCCCACTTCGGCCGGAACCCTTCGGGCATCAGCTCGCTCGGATGCCCACCGGGCGGAGTGATGGCGAAGCCGGAAGAGCGCACGTCGGCCAGGGTGTCGTCGTCGGTGATGGGCCCCCGGTTCTCCCGTGTGTTCATCCCCTGCATCTCCAGCTCGGTCGTCACCCCGAACCGCAGGGCGAGCGCCAGGGAACCCGGGGCGGAGTGAACATGGGCGTCGATGAGTCCCGGCAGCAGTGTGGCGCCGCTGCCTTCGACGATCTCGCTGTCCTGAGGAGCGTCGCCACCGATGCGGGCGATCCTCCCGTCGTCGATGACCACGGTCCGTACGCCGACCGTCTTCTCCCCGTCGAAGACCTGCGCGTTGGTGATCGCGGTGAGCGCCATGGCAGTCCGCCTCATTTCCTCGCTCGTTCAAAATTTACATACCCGATGCTATGTACTTAGCCAGTGGTATGCAAATGTGTGGACCGGGCCTAGACTCGGTCGCATGAGCAGCGCGTCTTCCTCCGAGCAGTCTTCCGACGACCTGGCGCTGGACCAGATCGGTCCGGCGCTGTCACGTCTGCGACGACGCGCACCGGCATCGAGCAAGGACCTCTCCCGCAACCTCGTACTCAATGTGATCGCCGATGCGCCGGGCGAGACGACCGTCGGTGGCCTCGCTGCCGAGATGGGCGTCGCCCAGCCGGTGGCCAGCCGGACCGTCGCCGTCTGCATCGAGGAGGGGCTGCTGCGCCGGGCGGCGTCCCAGTCCGACGGACGCCGCACCGTGCTCGAACTCACCGAGCACGGCGAGGCCGAACGCAACCGCTTCGCCGCTGAACAGCGCAAAGCGTTCCAGGAGATCACCGCGGCCTGGTCGCAGGAGGAGCGAATCCAGTTCGCACACCTCTTGGCTCGATACGGAGCTGACGCCACCGCATGGTCCAGGAATCATGCCACCCGCCGCGACTGAACGAGCGGCGCCTCGACTTGGCGCCGCCATGGGCCGTGTACCCGCCGTCCACGGGGATCTTGGCGCCGGTGATGAACCACCATCCACCCCGGCTTCATCGAGACGAAGGCTGGCCGTGTACGCGATCGGGTAGTGCGCGGTCAGTGCGGCGGACGAGCCGATGTTGACGATCGAGGCGCCGGGCGGCATCAACGGGGCGAGATGCTGGATGCCGAGGAGCGGGCCGGTGACGTAGACGGCGTGGACGCGGGTGAAGTCTTCGGGGTGTACCTCGCCGAGCCGGGCACGCCAGGTGATGCCCGCGTTGTTGACCAGGCCGTGGACCTCCCCGTACGACTCCTGTAGTTCTTTGGCGAGTTGGGACCACTGTGCCGCGTCGGTGACGTCGAGGGGGCGGATGCCGAGGGCCTCGGCCTCGGCGGCGCCCTGCCCGCGGGCGGCGCCGGTGGCGACGACCACCTTGCCCAGCAGGCGTTTTGGATTCATGGACGCTCCCGGTCGCGGCGGCGGCCCGCCGGGAGCACGACCGGGTCCGCACCGGCGACGACGGTGTTGGAGAGCGTCCCGATGCCCTCGACGGTGAGGGTGACGGTGTCGCCGGGCTGGAGCGGCGGCAAGGTCTGTTCGCCCCGCAGGCCCCACAGCTCGGCGAGGCAGCCGCCGTTGCCGCAGGTTCCTGAGCCCAGGACGTCGCCGGGCACGACACGGGTGCCGCGCGACGCGTAGGCGGCCATCTCCTCGAAGGTCCAGCTCATGTTGGACAGCAGGTCTTCGCCGATCACTTGGCCGTTGACCTCGGCGGTGAGGGCGAGGCGCAGGAAGCCGTCGCCGTCGCGGTACGGGTCGAGTTCGTCGGCGGTGACCAGGTAGGGGCCGAGAGTGGTGGCGGTGTCCTTGCCCTTGCACGGGCCCAGGCCCACCTTCATCTCGGCGGACTGGAGGTCGCGGGCCGACCAGTCGTTGAAGATGGTGTAGCCGATGATGTGGTCGCGGGCCTGGTCAGGAGTGAGGTCGCTGCCCTCGCGGCCGATGACGGCGGCGACTTCGAGTTCGTAGTCGAGCCGGGCCGAACCGGGCGGCATCGGGATGTCGTCGCCCGGTCCGTAGATCGCGTGCGGGTTGGTGAAGTAGAAGGTGGGCGCCGCGTACCACTGTTCGGGGACGCCGCCGACGCCGTCCACCGAACGGCGCACGCCCTCGACGTGCTCCTCGAAGGTGACGAAGTCCCGTACGGAGGACGGCTGGAGCGGAGGCAGCAGCCGCACCTGCGAGACGTGCGGGCCGGGCGGCATGTCGAGCGCGGCGGCACCGGTATCAAGGAGGGCGGCCAGGCCGCCGCCGGAACGGATCAACTCGGTCAGCGACGCGGCGCCCGGCAGCGGGTAGAGAGTGCCGTCCTCCTCGACGACGGCTACGCGGGTACGGTGCTGGTGGTCGTAGGTGGCGAATCGCATAGGGTCTCCTGGCGCGAACAGGGGCCGGGGGTGGGGGAGATCAGACCGGCGGGGCGATGAACACGCCGCGGTCGGGGTCGTTGAACGACTCCTTGGCGACGAGCTCGTTCATCGCGTTGGCCGTGCCCCACTGGTCGGTGACCTCGGGCTGCGAGAAGTCGTAGACGTGCGGGTGCCAGGTGTCCTCGTCCAGGAGCTCCAACTCCGTGGTGTACTCGACCGTGTTGCCGTGCGGGTCGAGGAAGTACGTGAAGGTGTTGTCGCCCGCCATGTGCCGGCCCGGGCCCCAGATCTTCCGGAATCCGGCGCGCATGACACGGCCGGAGCCGCGCATGTACTCGTCGAGGCCTCGCATCTCGAAGGAGACGTGGTGCAGGGCGGTGTGCGGGCCCTGCGCGACGGCCATGGAGTGGTGCTGGTTGCTGATCCGCATGAAGTGCATGACCTCGCCCATGTGCGGCGAGCTGAGCGTGTCGGAGAGGGCGAAGCCGAGGTGGCGCTCGTACCACTCCCGAGTGCGGTTCAGGTCGGGGGAGTTGAGGACGACGTGGGAGAGCTTGACCGGGATGGCCTCTTTCTCCTCGATCTTGCGGTGCTGCCTCACCTCGACCTCGGCGGAGACCTCGATGGTGCGCCCGTCGACGTCGAAGAAGCGGAAGCCGTAGCCGCCGCCCGGGGTGTCGACGGTGCCGGGTTGCGAGATCAACTGCACGCCGTCCGTGAGGAGTTGCTCAGCCAAAGTGTCCACGTCCGCCGCGGAAGCCGCTCCGTAGGAGACGAGGTCGAGCCGCTTCTCTTCGGCCTTGCGCAGGCGTACGACGTACTGCTCGGGGGAGCCCTCGGCGGCGAGGAAGGAGATGCCGGAGTCCTCGGCGACCTGGGTCAGGCCCCAGACGCCCGAGTAGAAGTCGAGCTGCTTGTCGTAGTCGGGCACGGCCAGGTCGACGTGCCGCAGGTGGGTCAGCAGGCGGTTGCTCATGAGTCAGTCCTTCCGGAGGAGTGCGGCCGCGTTGCCGCCGCGCACCGCGTCGAAGTCGGCGTCGGGCAGGCGAGCGGCGCGCAGCGCGCCGAGCGGGTCCTCGGTGCCCATGTCGAAGGGGAAGTCGGAGCCCAGCAGTACTCGGTCCGCCCCGGCCACGCGCACCAACTCCCGCAGCACGTGCGGGTCGTGGACGAGCGAGTCGAAGTAGAGGCGCTTGAGGTAGCTGCTGGGCAGGTGGGCGCAACCGGACCCGGCGTCGGAGCGGGTCGTCCAGGCGTGGTCGGAGCGGCCGATGTGAGTGGGGAGGTAGCCGCCGCCGTGCGCCGCGATGATCTTCAGGCCGGGGTGGCGGTCCAGGACGCCGGAGAAGATCAGGTGGGAGAGGGCGACGGCGTTCTCGGTGGGCTGTCCCACGGTGTTGGACAGGTACCACTGGTCGAGGCGTTCGTCGAGCGTGCAGCCGAAGGGGTGCAGGAACACGATCGCGCCGGTCTCCTGCGCCCGGGCCCAGAACGGTTCGTAGGCCGGGTCGGACAGTTCACGCCCCGGGGCGTGGCTGGAGATCTCCACTCCGGACAGGCCCTGTTCGAGCGCGTGGTCGAGGGCGCGCACCGCCTGGCCCGGGTGCTGCAGAGGTACGAGTCCGAGCCCGCGCAGTCGGTCCGGCGCGGCCGAACAGTGCGCCGCAGTCGCCTCGTTGGCGAGCCGGTACACCTTCTCGGCCGTCTCCTCGTCCGTCCAGTAGTGGTAGTGCGAGGGGGAGGGGCTGACCACCTGGACGTCCACGCCCTGGGCGTCCATCGCGGCGAGCCGGACCGCAGGATCGGTGAGGCGGGGGATGCGTGCGCCGATCATCGGGCCGTTGGCCTTCAGCGCGTCCGGTCCGTTGCGCCGGGCGTCCAGGGCCTTCGCGTCGGCAAGGCCCGGTAGGCCCTCCACCAGCGCCTCGATCTCTGGGAGCAGGACGTGGGCGTGCACGTCGACGGTGGGCGGGATCGTCACGGCAGCTCCCGCAGTGCGGTCATGGTGCGGCCCATCAAGCCGGGCACGTCGGCGTCGCGTACTCCGTCGAGCTGCCACCGGCCGATCTGGACGGAGGCCTCCACGACGGGACGTACGCGGGCGACGCGTCGCTCGTAGTACGCCTGGAGGAGCGCGTCGTCCCAGATATCGGTGGCGGTCAGCATCTGGGTGAGCACCCAGGCGTCCTCCATCGACAGGGCGGCGCCCTGGGCGAGGGTGGGCGGGCAGCAGTGGGCCGCGTCACCGACGAGGACCACGCGCCCGCGGTGCCAGGAGCCCTCGACCAACATCCGGTCGAACCAGGTGTAGTTGACCTGGGACGCGTCGGTGATGTGCGCGGTGATCTCGGGCCAGTGGCCGCCGTAGTGCTGTGCCAGGAAGCGCATTTCGTCCGCGTACGAGGCGGGCGGTATGGAGGCCCGGTCACGCTTGGCCTCGACGACGAACGCGTAGAGCGTGCTCTCGCTGGTCGGGCAGTAACCGGCGATGTAGGCGGGACCACCGTAGGCGAGGTCGGCGCGGGTCATGCCGGCCGGACGGGGCGCCGCGACGCGCCAGATGGCCATGCCGGTGGGTTCGGGCCGGTCCGTGATGCCGATGGCCGCGCGGGTGGCGGAGCCGAGACCGTCGGCGGCGATCACCAGGTCGTAGCGGGACGTGGTGCCGTCGGTGAAGCGGACGGTGACGCCGGTCCCGTCGACGGACTGGTCCAGCGACGTGGCTCGGACGCCCAGCCGTACGGTGGCGCCGCTCGCGCGGACCGCGTCGATCAGAATGCTCTGGAGCTGCGGGCGCTGCATGCCGACGGTGGCGGGCAGGTCGTCGCCGCCCGTGCGCAGATCCTCGGCGACGTGCAGCACGGTGCCGTCGGGGGCGGTGATGCCGACCGCGCCGAATCCGAACCCGGACTTCTCCACCTGTTCCCACACACCCAGTTCGCGCAGGACGCGCAGGGCGTTGCCCTGGAGGGTGATGCCGGATCCCGCGGTGGCGTTCCAGTCGTCCTTCGCCTCGATCAGGTCGACCGCGATCCCGGCGCGGCGCAGCAGGATCGTCGCGGTGTTGCCGGCCGCGCCGCCGCCGATGACGAGGACCGCAGGGGGTGTGCTCATGGGGGAACTCCTTCGTTCCGCTGGTGTCGTGTGGTGCCGTCTCATGGCGTGGCGGACTACTTGACGGCGACCGGGTTGACCGGGGAGCCGACTGCGCCGGTGATGGGCAGGGGAGCGGCGGTGAGCCAGAACTCGTACACGCCGTCCGTCGCGCAGTCGGCGGCCAGCGACTCCAGGTCCCACATCTCGCCGATGAGCAGGCCCATGTTGGGGATGACGACTTGGTGCAGGGGTTGGAAGGCGTGCTCGAACTCGTTCGGGCGGACCTCGAAGCCCCAGGTGTCGGTGGCGATCGCGGCGATCTCGTTACGGTGCAGCCAGCCCGCGGTGGTGAACGAGAGGCCGGGAGCCGGGCCTCCGGCGTACTCGCCCCACCCCTCGCGCCGTGCCCGTGCGAGCTGTCCGGTGCGTACGAGCACGATGTCGCCCCGGCCGACGCTCACGCCGTGAGCCTGGGCGGTGGCGGTCAGGTGCTGCTCGGTGATGGCGAAACCGTCGGGCAGTTCACCGTCCTCGCCGCCCTCGCCGATCACGAGGCCCACGTCGAGCAGGACGCCGCGCCCGGCGACGTGCGGGGCCATGTGCTCGATGCCGGTGACGAGGTCGCCCTCGGAGGTCACGACCTGGTCCGCGGCTCGCCCGTTCCAGGCCTTGCCGTGGTCGAAGATGTGGCCGAGGCCGTCCCACTGCGTGGAGCACTGGAGCGGCATGGCTATCACGTCGTCGGCGCCGCCGAGTCCGTGCGGGAATCCCTGCCTGCCGAGCGCCGCGTCGGTGCCGGTGTCCAGCATGGTGTGCACCGGGTTGGTGCGGCGCCGCCAGCCCTTTTGCGGGCCGTCCATGTCGAAGCGCTGCGACAGCGAGAAACTGACGCCTCGTCGTACGAGTGCCGCGCCTTCCCGGCGCTTGGCCTCGTCGAGGAAGTTCAGGGTGCCGATGCGGTCGTCCTCACCCCAACGTCCCCAGTTCGAGTACGCCTTGGCGGCCTCGACGATCGCTCCCTCGGGGTCGTGCCGGTCCAGGGACGGGGTGGTCACGATGCAACCTCCGCCGTACAGCGGGTGCGCTGCGCGCCGAGTCCGGTGATCGAGGCGTCCATGACGTCGCCGTCGCGCAGCAGTCGCCCCCAGTGCATGCCGTTCCCGGCCGGGGAGCCGGTCAACACCAGGTCACCGGGCAGGAGTTGGGCGGACTGTGAGGCGTAGGACACCATGCGGGCCACGTTGAAGATCATGTCCTTGGTGGACTCGTCCTGCACGGTCTCGCCGTTCAGCTTCAGCACCAGCCGCAGGTCGTCGGGGTCGGTGATCGACTCGGTGGGCACGATCCACGGGCCGAGCGGGGTGAAGCCGGGGGCGTTCTTGCTGCGCAGCCAGTCCGTGCCGATCTGCGGCATGTCCCGGCGAAAGACGGTGGCGCGGTCGGTGAGGTCGTTGGCGATCGTGTACCCGGCGACGTACTCCAGCGCCTCCCCGACGGTGACGCGGTGCGCCGGGCGGCTGATCACGGCCACCAACTCCAGCTCCCAGTCCGGCTTTTCGGCCCAGCCCGGCAGTACGACATCGTCGTACGGGCCGGTGATCGCGCTCGGCAGCCCGATGAACACGTAGGGCAGGTCCTCCACGGCCCGCCGGTCCATGATCTCCGCCGCCTCGGCACGCCGCTCGTCCTCGGGCCGGTCGTCCCCCGGAGCCTTGTGGGCGACGTGCAGATCGATGACGTGCTGCCGGTAGTTGGCGCCGGACTGGAACACCTGGCGCGGCTCGACCGGCGCGTGCACCTGGAACTCCGCCAGCGGCCTGTGCCGCGCGGAACCGTCACCGGCCAGGGACCGCAACCGCGGTAGCACCGTCGGCCAGTTCTCCAGGAGACGGCGGACGGTCAGCCGCTCGTCGCCGAGGGCTTCGCGCAGATCGACGACGCGCTCATCGGGCGTGAGCAGGGCGGGGAACGCCGGGCCGTCCGGGGCCGAGAGCGTCGCGAGGGCGAAGGGGCCGGCGAACGGCGCGGATGCGGGAGCGGGATTCACTGACATGTCCTCCTGATTGCGGTGGGACTAATCTGGACCCGCTACCGGGGATCAGGGAAATAGATTGTGTGGATGGCAGTCATCTGCCAGACAGATTTCTCCTGGTCAGCGCCGCACGACGCCGCACGGCGCCGTAGAAGCAAGGGAAAGTCCGTGAATCTGGCCCGTCTGGACCTCAACCTCGTCGTAGCCCTGCGCGCCCTGCTCGAGGAGCGCAACGTCACCCGCGCCGGGCAGCGCGTCGGGCTCAGCCAGCCCGCCATGAGCGCCGCGCTGTCCCGGTTGCGCCGCCACTTCGACGACGACCTGCTCGCCCGTGTCGGCGGCCACTACGAACTCACCGCGCTCGGCCAGGTCCTGCTCGACCGCACCTCGACCGCGTACGACGTCCTCGAACGGCTCTTCTCCAGCCAGGCCGATTTCGACCCGGCCGCGGAGAGCCGCGAGTTCAAGCTGGTGGCCTCCGACTACGCCGTCTCCGTCTTCGGCACCGCACTCGCCCGCGTCGTGCACGAGGAGGCCCCCGGCATCCGGCTGCGCTTCGCGCAGACCCCGCCCACCGTGGTCGACGACACCGCCACCCTGCTCAGCGCCGTCGACGGACTGCTCATGCCGCACGGCGTCATCAGCGACTTCCCCGCCACCGACCTCTACGAGGACCGGTGGGTCTTCGTGGTCGCCGACGACCACCCCAGCGTCACGGGCGTCACGGACGGGCTCACCCTTCAGGACCTGGCGGACCTGCCGTGGGTCACCTACCAGCGGACCTACGACGCACCGGCCGTGCGGCAGCTCGGGATGCTCGGCGTGGAGCCGCGCGTGGAAGTGTCGGTCGACAGCTTCCAGCTGCTGCCGCTGCTGGTGGTCGGCACCCGGCGCATCGCCATGGTCCAGGCCCGGCTCGCCCGGCTGCTGGCGCCGATCGCCCCGGTGCGGGTCGTGGAACCTCCCTACGAGGCGGTTCCCTTGCAAGAGGCCCTGTGGTGGCATCCGGTGCACACGCACGACGCCGCCCACATCTGGCTGCGGGAGACGGCGGCGCGGGTCGGGGCGACGCTGTCTTCACCGCACGGGGTGTGACGCGGGCGCCTGACGGCGACGTTGGCCGGACGTTGGCCGGACGTAGGACGGACGTCTCCGAGAACCGGCGCGCGGCTGGCGGGCGCGGTGCCGATCATCGCCGTCGACAAATCGATGACCGCAAGCTGCGCACCGCCCGCGAGCTGGGGCGACCCGTACCGTCCATGCGCGCGTGAGCAGCCCGGTCGACGACCCGGTCGAGGCGATCCGTGAGGCGCCAGGGCCGCGGCGTTCACTCATCCTGATGGCACGGCGGCTGCCACCTCGCTCCGGGGTCAGCCGAGCTTGAGCAGCAATTCCGCGAGTTGGGCCGGCTCGGTGATCATGCAGTCGTGGCCGGTCTCCAACTCCCATACCAGGGACGGGGTTCCGTTGGGCTGCGTCGCGGGGACGGGCTTCCGGGCGAAGCCCTCGGGCAGACCGACGGTGCAGTGAATGTGCGCCTGCGGGATCGCGTTCATGGCGGGGTTGTCGAGGCGGACGCTCTGCTGGAGGCAGCGCACCGGTTGATCGGACAGCATCGTGCGCAGCCAGGCGAGGTCCGCCGGGTCGGTGACTCCGAACAGGCCCGCGGGGGGTGGCATCTCCGGAGGCGGCGGGATCCGCCAGCCGCTCTCGGACGCCAGGGCGCGGTCGATCAACTGCTGTGTCACCGGGAGCACATCGGTAGCGCTCTCGCCGTCCGCGGGGAACATGGCGTCGAGATACACCAGACCCGCGATGCGGTCCGGGAGCCGGTTGGCCACGCCCGAGACGACGAGCCCCGCATAGCTGTGGCCCACAAGGACGGCATCAGTGAGGTTCTCCGCGGTGATCACCTTGGCGATGTCGTCGATGTGTGTGTCGAGTCCGATCTCGGGACCGGCCAGCTGCGCCGTATCGCCGTAGCCGGTCAGCGTCGGCGTGACCACCCGGTGTCCGCCCGCGGCGAGTAGCGGAGCCACCCGCTCCCAGCATTCCCCACTGTGCCAAGCGCCGTGCACCAACAGATATGTCGCCATCGTTCGCCCACCCTCACTGAAACGGGACACTGTCCCACTTACGATATGGGACACTGTCCCGGTTAACAAGTTCACTGATGGAGGAGGCGTGGTGAACGACAACAACCGTCGGGGGGCGGGCGCGGGCGCGGGTTCGGGCCCGGTCGTCGTCCGGGCCAAGCGGGCTGACGCACGACGCAACGAGGAGGCGCTCCTCGACGCGGCCGCCACCGTCTTCGTCACGTCGGGAGTGGAGGCGCCGATCCGCGACATCGCGGCAGAGGCCGGCGTCGGGACGGCGACAATCTACCGCCACTTCCCCACCCGCGCGGATCTGATCGTCGCCGTCTACCGGCACCAGGTCGAGGCGCTCGCGCAGGCCGGTCCCGCGCTGCTCGCGGACAGCGCGACCGCATACGCCGCGCTGGAGCGCTGGATCGACCTCTTCGTCGACTTCGTGGTCACCAAGCAGGGACTCGCCGCCGTACTGCAGTCCGACGACCCCTGCTTCGATCCGCTGCACGACTACTTCGTCGAGCGGCTGGTGCCGGTGTGCACCGAACTGCTCGCCGCCGCGAGCGAATCGGGCGAGATCCGCTCCGGCCAGGACGCCCAGGAACTCATGCGAGGCATCGGTGGGCTTTGCGCGAGCGCGGGCACCCACGACCGAAGCGCGGGCACCCACCACCGATACGACGCGCGCCACATGGTCGCGCTGCTCGTCGCGGGGTTGCGCACCATCCGGTGACGCGACTTCCGGGGACCGTGTGCGGCCCGGTCGGGTTGGGTACGCGCTGGAGCCGCCGTCGGGCGGTGTGTTCGCTCATGCCCGTCGCGGCGCCCAAGTCGGTGTAGCCGAGGCGTCCGTCGCGGCCGAGGGCATCCAGGAGGGCCTGGTCCTCGGGCGGCGGCCCGTGGTGCATGTGTGCGCCGTACGCGCTCGGGCCTGAGGTGCGCGGAGCGGAGAGTTCCGCGTGGCCGGAGGGCTCCATGACCCGCATCCGCCAGTCGCCGCCTTCGCTGTACAGCGTGATGCCGAGGCGCGTACGCGTGGACGTACGGCCCTGCAGACCGCCTATCAGGCCGTGGACCGAGCGGCCGAGGGCGGGCAGGTCGGCCAGGGCGGCGCCGACGGATTCCACGGCCCGGGGGCCGGTTCGATGTGGGCGACGGTCGCCGACTTCGCGGAGTCGTACACGCTGATCCAGGCCAGGCCGTTGGCGCGCAGCCGTTCCCAGCGGTGGGCCGCCGTAGTCGCGTCCACGCCGAGTGCCCGGCCGATCCGGGACCACGGTGCCCGGGGAGCGGCCTGGAGCGCGTAGCGCACCGTGCACTGTCCGCATCTGCCCGAAGCCGTCCGGAGCTGATGAAACCGTTGGCCGCAATGTCACCGCGGCCAGGGACGGTTTTCAGGCAATCGAAATGTCCACTGAACGCACGACTGCACCCCGCCGTATGAACTCAGTGACACACCGCGGCCTCGATTCGGTCGCCCCCGCCGCGCGTCCTGGCACGTCGAGTGAAGGGAATCCGAGGACCCATGCCTCCTGAGATTGTCAGCCATCAAGGCGCCTTGACCGGAGAGCGGTTCGGCATCGGCACGAAGCCCCTGACGTTCGGCCGCAAGCCGGCCAACGACGTGGTGATCCGCGACGCGAGCATCTCGCGGTTCCATGCCGAGGTACGCCGTGAGGGGCACGGCTTCATGCTGTACGACCTGGGAAGCAGCAACGGCACGTACGTCAACGGAGAACGCGCGACCTCTCACGTGCTCCAGCCCGGCGACCTGATCACCATCGGCGAGGAGACATTCCGCTTCGAGGCGGCGGATCCGATGGAGACCATCATGGACCTCTCCGTGCTGCAGGCGCTCACACCTCCTCCCGTCGAGCAGCCGGTGCCGGTGCTCAAGGTCACGGTGTCGGGCGGCGGCCCCGTAGGGCTGGCCTTCGCCCTGCTGCTCGAATCCCTTCTCGGCCCCCGGGTCGCCATCACGGTCTACGACGGTCGCTGGACCCGGACCGGAGGCAGAGTCGTCTGGAAAGACGCGAAGCAGGGCAACGTCCGGCGGCAGCAGGTCGTCACGGTCCAGAGCCGCCAGTATCTGGGCCTGCCCCAGGAGGTACAGGCGAGGCTGTTCAGGGACGGCGCGTACAGCGAGATGTGGCCGGCGGGCCCGGACTCCATCGACGGTCACAACCCCCGGAACATTCGCATCGCCTACGTCGAGGACACCCTCCTTGAGATGGCCAACGAGAAGCCGGACCGCATCCGCCTGATACCGGAGCGGTTCGACGCGGTCCAGCACGAGAAGACCGCGGCCGCGGACCACGTGCTCGCCATCTGCGAGGGAGGCCGCTCCCGGACGCGTGAGCACTTCGCCGAGAAGTTCGGCCAGGCCGACAAGTCCATCTACTCCCTGGAAGGCGCGCATCTCCAGGACGTGGTGCTCGGCCTGAAGGTGAAGTCGCGGCTCCCGGACCCGATGTCCGTGCTGCTGACCGTGGCGCAGAACCGCTTCCTCCTCAACTCCCTGCGCGGTGAGGGCTTCCTCAACATGCGGCTGACCGACGAGGAGGCGAAGGAGGTCGTGGGCATCGACCCCGTACGGCAGGTGTTCGAGGAGTGCATCGCCTCACGCCCGTGCGTGATGAACCGGAGCGAGGACGGCGACTTCTGCTGCGACACCCACAGCACCCTCTTCCTGCCCGCCCTGATCAAGGGGTCGGCGCTGTGGAAGCGGGTCAAGGAGGGCCTGGCGCTGTTCGACGTGCCCGAGTCGGACCTGACTGCCGTCACCGCGTTCCGGCTCGACATGGTGCAGCGGCCGCGGTTCACCGCACGGCTGCATCCCAGGACGGCCGCAGGACCCGGCACGTACGGATTCCTGCTCGGGGACGCCGCCAACGCCATCCACTTCTGGCCGGGGCGCGGCCTCAACAGCGGCTGGGGCTCGGTCATCTCGCTCGCCCGGTCGCTCAGCGGCACCTGGCGGGGGCGGCCGTTCCGCGACGCGGACTTCGTCCGCCATGAGGCGGCCATGTCGATGCTCCAGTACCGGCACAAGAGCCGCGCCTGGAACTCCATGATCACCACGGATGAGCACGGGGTGACCCGGGCCATCAAGGACAAGATCCAGCAGAGCGTCTCGGAGTCCATGGAGCAGGGCCGGAACCTGGACCTGGGCCGCGAGTCCGACCTTGAATCACTCATGAAGCAACTCCGCACGATCCGCGGCCGCTTGGCGCCCCGGGTCCCCGGTATGCCGGACGACGCGACGCTCCTGAAGCACCTGGACACGCTGGACAGCCGGACCCTGTACACCTTGGTCCGCAGCGGTGCGTGGGACACGCAGATCGTCGGCGGCGAGGAGGTCGACATCGACATCTTCTATCCCGCGGAGCGATTGGACTCGCCTGCCGGGCGGTTGGACTCGTCTCCGGCGAGGTTGTCCTCGCCGCCGGAGGGATTGGACTCGTCTGCGGGGCGTTTGGACCTGTCGTACGACGGTCTCGCGCGAAACGCTGTCTGAGTTGCCGTATCGGGGGAAGCCGGGGGGCATGGCTGTTCTCAGGAAATTCGCACGCCCCTTGCTCGCCTCCGTCTTCGTGTCGGGAGGCCTCAGTACCCTCCGTGACCCCAAGCGCGTGGCTTCCGCCGCGGAGCCCGTCGCGGTTCCGCTGGGTTCCCGGATTCCCCTCCTCACGGAGGATCCCGAACGCCTGGTCCGCGTCAACGGTGCGGTGCAGGTGGGGGCCGGGGTGATGCTTGCCACCGGGCGGGTTCCGCGCTTCGCCGCGCTCGCGCTGGCCGGTTCCCTTGTGCCGACGACCCTGGCAGGCCACGCCTGGTGGAAGGAGGAGGACCCGGACCGCCGAGCCGCGCAGCGCACCCAGTTCATCAAGAATCTCTCGCTGTTCGGCGGCCTGCTCATCGCGGCGGCCGACACGCACGGCAAGCCGTCCCTGGCCTACCGCGGCCGCACCACCGCCACCCGCGGACGTGCCGCCGCCAAGTCCGGTGCCACTCGCGGTCGTTCCGCCGTGAAGTCCGGCGCTCACCGCGGTCGTAGTGCCGCGAAGTCCGGCGGCCGGGCAGCCCGCCTTGCGGGGCGTGACGCAGCGGGCGCACTGAGCAAAGCGGCAGGGTCGGTCCGGTAGCTGCGGGTCTCGGTGAGTCCACAGGGCCTGGTCGGCGCCGGGTCGGAACACGCGGCACCGCGCGGGTGCACGCCCACCGCGGAACGTCCGGAGAGCCGCTCGATGTAGCGGCGTCAGCGGACGACTTTGATGCCGAAGTGGGTGCCGAAGCCGAGGGCGAAGCCGATGGCGCCGTGCATGTGGGCGTACATCTCCATGCCGCGGGCGGCGACGATGTCGCCGAGGTCGAGGATGTCGTTCCAGCCGTAGGACTTCAGCAGGTTGGAGACGGTCTGCTTGGCGTCGGCGTCCTGTCCGGCGAGGAACATGGTGTGGTCGCCGCCGCCGATGGCCTTGGGGTCGACGACGGTGGCCTGTTCCTGGGTGACGAACGCCTTGACGACCTTGGTGGCGGGCAGGGCACGCTGGATCTGCTCGCCGAGGCTGTCGCTGTCGCAGGGGTCGAGGATCGGGTTGACGCCCCAGGGGGTGGGCCAGGGGCGCTCGATGTCCGGGTTGTAGATGTAGGGGCAGGCGTAGTCGACGAGGACCTTGCTTTTCAGCTGCTCGGCGATGGCGGTCAGGGCGGCGACGGCATTGTGGCCGTCGATGCCGCTGATGACGAGGTCGGCATCGGCCGCGGCCTCGCCGAAGGTGACCAGCGGGATGTCGGGGTGGTGCTCGGCGAGCCACTGGCCGTACGGCGGGTTCTGCATCATGTCGGGCTCGGTGCGGGCCAGGGTGGTTTTGGGGTCGCGGGTGCCGACGACCACCTCGTGGCCGAGTGCGGTGAGCTTGGCGATGTGGCAGCGGGCGCCGCCGCCGGTGCCGAGGACTGCGATCTTCATGACGTAACTCCTGTCGTTCTCAGGGTTGTTGGGGTGTGTGGGCCGGGGTCAGGCGTCAGCCTGGTCCCAGCCGGCGCTGATGCAGAACGGCTGGCCGGAGGGGTCCAGCAGGACGGTCCAGTGTTCGCCGCCGGGCTGGTGGGCGGGTTTGGTGGCGCCCAGTTCGAGCAGCCGCTGCTCGCCGGCCGCGACGTCGTCGAAGGCCAGGTCGAGGTGAAAGGGGAGTTCGTCCTCTGGCCAGTTGGGGGCCTTGAACTCCTTGGCCGTGTAGAAGACGTAGGTCGTCGAGCTGTCGGTGACGAGGAAGGCGGTGGGGATGCCGTTCTCGTCCGGGAATTCCTGGGTGAGTTGCCAGCCCAGGGCGGCGGCGTAGAACTTGGCGAGTTCCTTGCCGTCGTGGCCCCAGAAGGCGTACGAGGACACCTTGGCGACGGGGCGGGAGGACGTACCGGTCATGAGGATCACTCCTGGAGTGAGAGGGGGAGGCGGAGGGGGCTGTGAAGGTGTGTGGCGGTGACGTCTTGCCGCCGCTCAGCTGCAGGGCTGTGCAGAAGCCGGCCTTGACTGGCTCTCCTGCCGGGGGCAGGCCTGGGTGCGTCCCGGAGCTGGTGCCGGGGAAGTCGTATTCGACGGCGATGGGAAGTCCTGGTCGTTGTAGGCGTCCGCCCACCCCTGAACGAGCTTGATGCTGGTCATGACTGCTGGCCTTTCGCCTTTCGCGGCTGGGGAAGTGCTGAGGAGAGAGTGGCGCGGATATAGGCCAATCGAAGTCCTATATGTCACGGTCGCGCCACTTGGCGCGCGCCAGTGGTGCTGGGTGCCGGGGAGGACAGTTCCGCCCTCCCGGGCGCCGGGGGTGTGAGCTGCAGGTGCGCGCCCAGCGGGGACGGCCGGGGGTTCTGGCCTGTCGGCTCGTCGCGCTATTGGTGCGGCTGGAGGATCTCGTGGCAGGTGCCGGAGTCGTCGCGGAAGGTCGCGGAGATGCCCCACGGCTTGGGCTCCAGACGCGCCGCACCTGGACCGGCGACGAACTCGCCGACCGCCTCGGCGTCACCCTCCGCACCATCCGCCGCGACATCGACCGGCTGCGCACCCTGGGCTATCCGGTCGAGGGCACCACCGGCACCGCGGGCGGATACCGCCTGGCCGCCGGCGCCGATCTGCCACCCCTGCTCCTGGACGACGACGAGGCCGTGGCCATCGCGGTCCCTCTGCGCACCGCCGCCGCAGGCGTCGCCGGGATCGAGGAGACCGCGGTGCGCGCCCTGGCCAAGCCGGAACAGGTGCTGCCCATCCGGTTGCGCCACCAGGTCGCCACCATCCAGGCCGCTGCCTCACCGCTCCCGGTGCCCTGGAGCACCGGCCCGAGGGCCGATCCCTCCACCCTGGCCCTGCTGGCCGCTGCCTGCCGTGACCACGAGGTCGTCACCTTCACCTACCGCCGTGGCAGCGGCGAGACGGGACCGCGTCGCGTCGAACCGTGCGCGCTGGTCGCCGCCGGCAACGCCCAGCGCATCGCCGAACAGCTTCTTGGCATCGACCTGGGCCCCACCGACACGATCCACGGCACGCCCGGCCTCGCCCCCCCCCCATCTGGAGAAGGCGGCACAGCGCCTGCTGCGTGCCGCCCGAGCCCTCACTCGGCACGACGAGAGTCGCAGCAGCGACGGGGGCAACAGCAACAGCGCCGGGGACCGGTGAGCACTGGCCCCGGCGCCGCAGGCGGATGGGCAGGCCGGACTATTTCTTGGACTGCTTGGGCTTCTTGGGCGGAAGCTCCTCGGTGACCTCCATGGCCCACTTCAGCCAGCCGTCCAGGACCTCGTCATCCAGGGTCTCCTCCGCAAGGATCACCCAGCCGTTCTGCTCCTTGCCGCGGAAGACGAGCTGCTTGGTGCCAGGGCGGGACAGGGCCTCCTCCATCCCGTCCGACCCGACGCGCACCATCAAGCCCTCTTCGTACAGATTGGCCAGCGCATTGCCGTTCACGAGGAAGGTGATCCCGCCGAACATCTTCTTCGCACTTACGCCCTCCGGCTCAAGCCGTTCCTTGATCCGCTCCGCGAGCACTTCGTCGAAAGCCATAACCTCACGCTAATCACCCGCACCGACACCCGCGCACGGCTGTGGTCTCGACAGGCCCGCTACCGGAGCGCGTACATGCGAATGACGACCGCGTCCTCGCCATCGGGACGGGCGAGTCCCACGAAGACGGTCTCGGCGAGCCAGCGGTGGGCGGGGGCATCGGTGCGAAAGACGGGTGAAGTGCGGTAGTAGTGACCGGCGTGGGTGACCTGTACGCCGTCGTCGTACTGGTCGGGGCCCTCGGGGTCGGGGTGGTAGTAGCCGCGGTTGACGATGTCGATGACGGCGCCGTCGTCGGCCTGGAGCAGGTAGCGGGCGTCCAGTTGGCAGATGTCACCGCGCGTGCTGCTCCAGTCGCCTCCGCCCGCGAGGACCTTGCCGCGCAGCAGCGGGCCGTCCACGCTGCCTCCGGTGATCGGGGTGAACTCGGTGACCTCGCCGTCGCCGTGGCCGATGTGCAGGGACGGCGAGAGGTCGGCCCGGATCTCGAAGGCGTAGGTCAGGGCGGGGCATGGGGGCGTGGCGGGGTTGGTGGTGGTGGGCATGGCGGATCTCCGTTCTGTGTGCGTGGTGCGTGGTGCGTGGGGTTCAGGGACGTTCGGCAAGGCCCGAGCCGGACCGGCCGCCGCCCGGGGCGGCCGTAGACCGGCCGTCCGGTGCAGCCGTAGACCGGCCGCCCGGAGCAGCCGTGGACCGGCGGCGCGGGGTCCAGCCTCTGCGGGGCACGGATTCGAGCAGCTCGATGGTGTAGGGGTGCTGGGGCGTTTCGAGTACGGCAGTGGTGGTGCCGCGCTCGACGACCCGCCCCCGGCGCATGACCACGATGTCGTCGCATAGGTGGTGCACGATGCCCAGGTCGTGGGTGATGAACAGGTAGGAGATGGCGGTCTGTTCGCGGATCTCGCGCAGCAGGTTGATGATCTGTGCCTGTACGGAGACGTCGAGGGCGGCCACCGCCTCGTCGAGGATCAGGACGCGGGGCCGTACGGCCAGCGCCCGTGCGATGGCCACCCGTTGGCGTTGTCCGCCCGACAGGGCGCGCGGCAGGGATCGTGCCTGCTGGGCACCGAGCCCGACCTGGTCGAGCAGTTCGCTGACGCGCTCGGCGAGTGCGGGCCCCCGCAGGCCGGTGTGCAGGGTGAGGACCTCGCCGACACAGTCGCCCACGCGTTGGTGCGGGTCGAGTGAGGCATAGGGGTCCTGGAAGACCATCTGGACGTGACGGGCGAACTTGCGGCGCCCGGCCGCCCGCGCGCGCCGCCCCGCCCCGGGCCGACCCTGGCCCGCCCAGCGGATCGTGCCGCCGGTGGGTGTCTCAAGGCCGGCGAGCATACGGGCGGTGGTGGTCTTGCCCGATCCGGACTCGCCGACCACCGCCAGACAGGCGCCGGGGGCGAGCGTCAGGCTGACGTCATCGACCGCCACGAAGTCGGCGAAGGACTTGCACAGGCCGACCGCTTCCAGAGCGGGTGGGGCGGAGGTGTCAGCCATGAGGGGTGCTCCTGTCCGGGCTGTGCGTCACCGGGTCGAGAGTGTGCGGGTAGTGGCAGGCGACGGAGCCGTCGCCGAGTCGTTCCAGATGCGGCCGTTCGCTCTCACAGCGGGCCCGGGCGGCCGGGCAGCGCGGCGCGAAGGCGCAGCCGGGCCCGGCCTCGTACGCCGTCAGGGGGTTGCCTCCGATCGCCCGCAGGGGCCGGGCACCGTCTTTCGGGGTGGGCCGGGACGCCAGCAGGGCGCGTGTGTAGGGGTGGCGGGCGTCGTCGTACAGCCGGGCCGCCGGGAGCTGTTCGGCCACCGACCCGGCGTACAGGACGGCGATCTGGTCGCAGACGGCCGCGGCCAGGGCGAGGTCGTGGGTGATGAACAGCATCGCCAGACCCCGCTGGGTGCGGGCCTCGTCGATGAGGGCCATCACCTCGGCCTGGGTGGTGACGTCCAGGGCGGTGGTGGGTTCGTCGGCGAGCAGGAGCCTGGGTCCGCCGAGCAGAGCCGCCGCGATCATCACCCGTTGCAGCAGCCCGCCGGAGAGTTCGGCCGGGCGCTGGCGCAGTCTGCGTGCCGCGTCGGCGATGCCCACCTCGCGCAGCAGTGCCGCGGCCTTGTCCCCGGCGGCCGCGCGGCGCTCGCCGCGCGTGGTGACGAGGCCTTCGGTGAGGAAGTCCCCGATGGTCCGCAGGGGGTTGATGTGGGCCCGCGGGTCCTGGAAGATCATGGCCGCCTCGCGGCTGCGCAGCGTGCGCAGGGCGGCCGGGCCCATGGCGGGGACGGACACCCCGTCGTAGCGGACGTCGCCGCTGACGCGGGCGCCCGGGGGCAGCAGGCGCAGCACCGTCCGGGCGGTGAGTGATTTGCCGGAACCGGACTCGCCCACGAGCCCGACGGCGCCGCCGGCCGCGATGGACAAGTCGACGCGGTGGACGAGTGTCCGGTGCTCGCCCTTGACCGGCAGGTCGATGCGCAACTGGTCGAACTCCAGCAGAGGAGCGCTGTCGAACTCCAGCAGAGGAGTGCTCTCGTGTGGTGGGGGAGTGGGAGTGGCGCTCATCGGTCTTCTCCCAACAGGCGGCGGGACAGGCCGCTGCCGAGCAGATTGCAGGCGATGACGAAGACGACGATGACCAGCCCGGCGTAGAGCGACTGTTCGGGCCGTCCGGAGAGGATGCCGGGGGCGCCGTTGGCCACCATCAATCCCCACTCGGCGGTGGGTGGTTGGGCGCCGAGGCCGATGAAGGAGAAGGCCGCCACGTCGAGGAGCGCGTAGCCGAAGGAGGTGGTCGTCTGCACCACGACGAGGGGCAGCAGATTGGGCAGCAGATGACGCAGGCAGATCCGCCGCCCCGACATGCCGAGCATGCCGAGTGCGACGACGTAGGGCAGCGAGCGCTCCCGCAGAGCCGCGGCGCGCACGGCGCGGGCCGTGTAGGGAAGGAAGGCGAGCGAGAGGGTGGCGACCGCGATGTGCAGTCCGGCGCCGAAGACCGCCGCACCGACCACGGCGAGGACGAGGCCCGGAAACCCGAAGATCAGGTCGAGGGCGCCGGAGATCAGCCGGTCCCACCAGCCGCCGAGCCACGCGGCCGTGACCGCGAGGCCGGTGCCGAGAATCCCGGCGATCAACGTGACGAGCGCCGGGGCGAGGAGACTGAGCCGTGCCCCGTGCAGGAGGCGGGAGAGGATGTCCCGGCCGGTGTCGTCGGTGCCCAGCCAGTGTGCCGCCGAGCTGCCCTGGGAGACGGCGAGCGGGTCCACGGCGTTCGGGTCGTACGGTGCGATCAGCGGGGCCAGCACAGCGGCGAGGACCACCAGGGCGACGACGCAGCCGGCGGCGATCGACACCTTCTGACCGCGGATGAGGCGGCGGGTCCGGCCGATCGGGGCCTGACGGGGCGTCAGGGCGGCGGGCTGGTAGGTGCTCATGGGCGTCCTCCCAGCGGAACGCGGTGGTCGAGGGCGGCGGTGAGCAGATCCACGGCGGTGTTGATCAGGGCGAAGGCCACCACCGTGATCAGGGCGACGGCCTGGACCACGGCCAGGTCCTGCTTGGCGGCGCTCTGGATGAGCAGGGCGCCGACGCCGTTGAGCCCGAAGGCCTGTTCCACGATCGAGGAACCGGCGATCAGGCCCGCGACGGCCACACCGGAGATGGAGGTGATCGGCGCGGAGGCATTGCGCAGGATGTGCTTGCGGATGATGAAGCGTTGCCCGATGCCGCGGCTGCGGGCCGTCTGGACGTGCTCGGACAGCAGCTCGGCCCGGACCGCCGAGCGGGTCACCTGTGCCACATAGGCGAGCCAGGAAGCGGCGAGGGCCACGGCGGGCAGGGTGAGGTGTTCGAGCCTGCCGGTGAAACCGTCGCCGCTGCCGTAGGCGGGCAGCCACTCCAGGCGGACCGCGAGGAACCAGGTAAGCACCACGGACATGACGAACACGGGTACGGCCATCAGCGTGGTGGCCACCACGGTCACCGCGGTGTCGATCCAGCCGCCGCGCAGTCCGGCCAGCGTCCCCAGGGTGATCCCGGCGGTCACGATGAGCAGGGCCGCGTAGGCGATGAGGAACAGGGTGTTGCCCGCGCGGTCGGCCAGCAGACCGGTGACGGAGTCCTGGTAGCTGAGGGACTGCCCGGCGTCCCCGCGCAGCATGTGGGTGAGCCAGCGCCAGTAGCCCTCCAGGAACGGGTCGTCGAGGTGGTACTCGCGGTGGATCTGCGCCAGGACGCCGGGGCTGGGTTCCTTGCCCCCGCCGACGAGCAGCGTCGCGGGATCGCCGGGGGCCAGGAACAGTGCCCCGTAGATCGCGATGCTGGCGGCGAGCAGGGTCATGGCCAGCGTCGCCGCGCGGCGGGCGACGAAGCGGCCGATCACGAGGCGCCCTTGCCGGTGCCGCCGAGGTGGGCCGCCCACGGCATGTGGATGTAGGCGAACGACGCGGGCGCGCCGCTCAGACGCTTGTTGAGGAACATGCGCTCGTACGGGGAGACCAGCGGCACCACCGGGAGGTCCTTGGTGTAGAGCGCCTGGGCCCGGTTGAACAGCCGCGCCGACTTCTTGGGCTCCAGGGTGGCCTGGGCGCGGGCGAGCAGGGAGGTGACCTCGGGGTTGCGGTAGTCGGTCCAGTTGAACAGGGCCTTGGGCGTGGTCATGAGCTGGGCGTAGGAGCCGGGGTCGGGGAGTTCGACGTAGCCGAGGACCATGGTCGCGTCCAGGCCCTTGCGCAGGGAGGGGTCGTAGAACAGGCCGGACATCTGGGTGGGTTGCAGCTGTTTGATGCGGACGTCGAGGCCGATCTTCTTGGCGCCCGCCTGGAGGAACGTGAGGATCTGCTGGGACTGCTGGTCGCCCGCGGCCATGGCGACGGTGAGTGTGCGTTGCGGGGAATCGGCCTGCTGGACGAGCTTCTTGGCGCGTTCCAGGTCGGGCTCGGGAACGGCGGGCAGGCTCTCGTAGGCCTTGGTGTAGAGGTCCGCGGCTTCGCTGTTGCGCCAGACCAGGGGCGGGACGAACGTCTTGAGCTTCTGCGCCGCGCCGTCGTAGACGTTCTTGATCAGTACGTCGCGGTCCACCACCAGGGAGAGAGCTCGGGCGATCTTGGGGTCGGTGAGCGGGGATACGGGGCTGGTGGCGGTGATGAAGTTGGTCTGCGCCGAGGGGCCGTAGTAGACGGTGCCGGCGTCGGAGGAGCCAAGGGCCCGTGCGGTGGCGGAGCTGATCTCGTAGCTGCCGTCGACCTGGCCGGACAGCAGGGCGCTGGTGAGGGTGGAGCTGTCGGTGATGAACTTGAACGTCAGCTTCTTGACCTTGGGCCGCAACGAGGTGTCCCAGTAAGCGGGGTTGCGCCGCGCGGTGAGGGAATCGCCGGGCTTCCAGCGGTCCAGCTCGAAGGGGCCTGTGCACATCAGGCCGCCCTTGGCGCTGCCGTAGGAGCGTCCCGCCTTCTTCACGTACGCGGCTTCGTTGACCGCGCCGAAGCCTCCCGTAAGACCTTTCAGGAACAGCGCGTCGGGCTTCTTGAACCGCACCGTCACCTGGTGCGGTCCGGTCGCGGTGATCGTCTTGACGTGGGCGAGCAGGCTGGCGTTGACACTGCGTGTGGCGGGACGGCCCTGGCGCCGCAGGCCGGCGACCACGTCGTCCGCGGTCATGGGGTGGCCGTTCCAGAACTTCACGCGCTTGCGGAGGTTCAGGATCAGGGTGGTGTCGTCCGGCTGGTCCCACGAGGTGGCGAGGCCAGGGCCGACGGAGTAGTCGGCCTTCTGCCGCAGCAGCGGATCACAGAGGTTGGCCGCCACGGTGCTCGGCGCGTAGTCGCCGACCCTGGCGGGATCGAGGGTGGTGGGCTCGCCCGTGGGCAGGTTCCAGGTGACGTGGTCCAGGGGGCCGTGGGCCGCGGGGGTGGTCGTGGTGAGCTTCGGGGCGTGCGGCGCTTCTTCTTCGGTGCCGCCGCCCGCCGAACAGGCGCCGGCGGTGAGCAGCACGCACAGGGCGCCGGCGGTGGTGGCGGTGGTTCTGGGAGCCTGCATGAGGAGCTCCTCGGGGGAGGGGTCGCGGTGGTGGGTTCCTTGGGCTGTGGTGCTGTGCGTGGGGCTGTGGTGCTGCGCGTGCTGCTCGGTGGGGCCTGGGCACGCGGGAGCGGGCCGGGGCGGCGCGGGGCCGGGGCCGGCTCAGTGGTGGTCGTGCGGGGCGACCGTGATGGTCAGGCGTGACGGGTGTGCGCCGCCGGTGCGCAGGCTCTGGGTGCTGGGCTTGGCCGTCAGCGCCGTCCAGGGGTTCTCCCCGGTGCCGGGGGCGGGCAGGAACAGGGGGAAGTCGCTGCTGGTGAGCAGGAGCGCGAGCCGGTGCCCGGGGCGTAGCCGGTAGCCGGTGTGGCCGAGATCGAGGTGGGTCACGCTCGACGTGTCGTCGGCGAGGACCGTGACCTGGCTCCGCAGGATCAGGTGGGCCCGGCCGTCCGGGGCGAGGTCCATGACCTTGGCGAAGATGTCGAACTCCGGTGCGGTACTGGTGACATGGAGGTCGAGGCCGACGGGGCCTGCCAGGTCCAGGGCCTCGGTGAGCGAGGGTCCGGAGAACACCAGAGCGTCGTTCCGCCCGGCGACCGGTGCCAGGTCGGGGTAGGAGTGGAGCAGGGCGAAGGAATCGCCGGCCAGGGACGGCACCGGGGTGTCCGGGTCGTGGGTCCACCGCGTGGTCGCCTCGTCGTCGGCGGGGGAGTCGGCGAGCTCCGCGCCGGGCAGCGGACCGACGGCCGCCGTGCCCTTGGGGTCGGTGAGCCAGAAGGTCCTGGCGCAGCTGCCGCGCGGTGGCCAGACGTCGGAGGTTCGCCTGTCGCCGTGGCTCAGCTCCCAGGTCACCTTGGGCAGGGTGGAGGCGGGGCGGACGCCTTTGAGGAAGACGTCGAAGAAGTCGAGCGCGGGGTTCACGTAGTCCGGCAGCATGCGGGCGAGAGCGTCGTCGTTGGTGTTGTGGTCGTCGTGTTCGCCGATGGGCGCCCGCGCGAGGTGGTAGTTCTCGTGGTCGACCGCGCCCGCCCACAGATACTGCACGGCGTCCCAGCCCGGCCGTGCGGCGAGTTCCGCGTAGTCGCGCATGTGCGCGCCGACGATGTTGTCGAACCAGCCGACGCAGTGCAGCACCGGGACAGGCCGCGCGTCGAAGGGATGCAGGCCCGTCTGGGTCGGCAGTCCCGCGAGCCGGGGGGCCAGCAGGTCGAACCACAGGGAGCGGGCGCCGATGGCCGCGAAGGCCTGCTCGAACTGCTCGATGGCGGGCCGGTGGGAGGCGTCGACGTCGTACTCGTACAGGTCGTGGTCGACCCAGTGGTGCGCGAAGTACTTGATGCCTTCCAGCCACACGGGCTGTCGCTGCCCTTCGGGCTGCCAGATCGTGTTGAAGTCCGCGGCCGTCATGCGCGGCACGATGGCCCGCAGTGCGGGGTGCTGGGTGGCGACGGCCGCCCACTGGGTGAAGCCGTAGTAGGAGTCGCCGAACATGCCCACGCGCCCGTCCGACCAACTCTGGTGCACGACCCAGTCGATGGTGTCGTAGCCGTCCTGCGATTCGCGCAGGAACGGGAGGGTGCTGCCGCCGGAGCGGAACTTGCCGCGTACGTCCTGCACGACCACGGCGTAGCCACGGTCGGTGAACAGGCGGGCGAAGCGGTCGCAGTACACGTAGCGGCTGTTCTTGTCGTAGGGCAGGCGCACGAGCACCGCGGGGAACGCTGTGTCGGTGTCCGTCTCGGCTGCGGGGAGGTAGACGTCGGTGGCGAGGTGAACACCGTCGCGCATGCGGGCCGTGCACTGCCGGGCGTTCCCGGCTACCGGAGCCGCGGTGACTCGCTCGAAGGCGAAGGGCATGGGTGATCTCCAGCCAGATGTCATACAACGAGGTTGTGTAACGGCATTGTATGACAACATTGCAGCTGCCCGTCACCCCCGTCAACACCCTGAAGAGGATGCCGAGATGCCCATCGAGGTAGACGCAGCCCACCGGCTCGACGAGATCGCCGCCGCCACCATCGAGGTCGCCCGCGAGCGGGGGGTGCGCGCCGTGACCATCCGCGCCGTCGCCGAACGGCTCGGCGGCTCGACCGCCGTGGTCACCAACTACGTTCCGAGCCGCGCCGACCTCATGGTCAACGCGCTGCGCCACGCCGAGCGGGAGTGGGCGCGCGAGGCGGACGGCGTGCTGAGCGGCGTGCAAGGCATCGAGCGGCTGTCGGCGCTCGCGCGCTGGATGTGCTCCACCGTCGATGACGACGAGGTCATGCGCCGGCTGCTGATGGAGATCATCGCCGCGGGCCCGGCCGCGGGGCGTGAGGCGGAGCAGGTCAGGGAGCTCGCGCGGGACCAGCGTGAGGAGTTGCGGGGTGTGGTCACCGAGGCGGACGTCCCCGGCCCGGACCTTGCCGCCGACGTCCTGCACCTGCTGTTCCGTGGCTACTGGCTGTCCGCCCTCGAAGATCCCGAGGGGTGGCCGGCGGAGCGCGGGGAACGGGCCGCCCAGGCGGTGGTCGGGATGCTCCGGGATGGCGCATCCGCGAAGGGCACGAGCGGCGGGGCGTCCGGGTCTTGACAGGCCGCGCGCGGACGGTGAGGCTGTGCGGCACATAAAACGACGTTGTATTACGTCGTTGCTTTTCCGTAGCTTTCCCGTAGCGGAGCGGCTCTCCGACGCCCTCGCCGCATGCCCGAGCCGCTGCTCGGCGCTGTCGGCCTCCCCTCATCGAGGCGAAGATGGAACCCCAGAATCCGCCTGCCGCGCTGTGGCAGCGCACCGCGAGTGACCTGGCCGCCGCCATCCGGACACGCGAGATCTCGTCCGCCGATGTCGTACGGTCCTGTCTCGCGCGGATCGAAGAGACCAACCCCCGCTTGGCGGCGCTGACCGACGTCCGCCCCGACGAGGCGCTGGCTGCCGCCCGCCGCGCCGACCAGGCCGTCATCGCGGGCGAAGAGCTCGGCCCGCTCCACGGCGTACCCGTATCAACCAAGATCAATACGGACCAGGAGGGTTACGCCACCAGCCACGGCGTGGCCGCCCTCGCCGCCGCACAGGCCCAGGGCGACGCGGCCTGTGTCACGGCACTGCGCGAATCCGGCGCCGTACTGCTGGGCCGGAGCAACGCGCCCGCCTTCTCCTACCGCTGGTTCTCGACCAACGACCTGCACGGCCGCACCCTCAACCCCTGGGACCCCGCCCGCACCCCCGGCGGCTCCAGCGGCGGTGCGTCCAGCAGCCTGGCCGCCGGGATGACCCCGATCGCGCAGGGCAACGACATCGGCGGCTCCATCCGCTATCCCGCGGCCTGCTGCGGGGTGGTCGGCATCCGCCCCACCGTCGGCCGGATCTCGAACTGGACGCCGCCCGCCTACGTCGACGCACCCGACGGCAAGGCCCGGCTCGAACTGCCGCCCACCGTGCAGGCCTGCGCGGTCGAGGGACCGCTGGCCCGCACCGTGGCCGACGCCAGACTCGCCCTGCGGGTCATGACCACCCCGGACCTGCGCGACCCCTACGGCATCCCTGCCGAGCCCGGCCCCCTGCCGTGGGGCACGGCGCGGCGCGTGAGCATCGTCCGCGGCATCGGCACCGTCAAGAACCAGCCCGCCGTCGACCTGGCCGTCGACGCCGCCGCCGCGCACCTGGCCGACGCCGGGTACGAGGTCGAGGAACTTGACGACCTGCCCTTGATCGCCGAGGCCGCGCGCCTGTGGTCGCTGCTGATCTACGAGGACTTCCGCCCCACACTCCCCGTGGTGGACCGGATCGGGGACGAGGGCATCCGCACCTCCCTGAAGTACTCCTTCGCCGCCGCCGCGGCCGTGTGGGGTGAGCAGCCCTCACTGGAGACCTACATCAACGGCTGGTCCCGCCGTGCCTCCCTCATCACCGATCTGCAACAACTCCTGGGAAGCGCAAGGATGTTGCTCACCCCGGTCTGCGTGGAACTGCCCTTCGAGCAGGACGCCGACATCTCCTCCCCGCAGCGCGCCGCCGAACTCGTCGCCGCCATGTGGCCGATGACCGCCGTGCCCATCCTGGGCTTCCCCGCCGTCACCGTGCCGTCGCTCCTCGCGGAAGGGCTGCCGGTCAGTGTGCAGATCATCGGGGGACGTTTCACCGAGGAACGCATCCTCGACGCCGCCCAGACCATCGAGGACCGCACTCCCGGCTATTGGCCCCCGCTCGGCCACCTCTAGGACCAGCCACGCGGGTCGGCCACTGGCCGCGGCAGTGCGGTGGAGGCATAGTTCGGTTCGGGGCTCGATCGCCGATGCGACCGAGCCCCGAACGTCCATCCTTGCCGGTATCGACGCTGATTGACCTGGGGGTAGTGGTCCCCGCGCGGTGCCAGCGGAGTTACGGGGTCGCCGCGGCCGACCCGTAGCGGTACTCGGATGCGATGTTGCCGTCGGTGTCACGCAGCTTGGCGGCATCACCACGGTCGTTCCAGATCGGCCGTCCGCTGCCGTAGGTGTAGCCGCCCCACTCGGCGTGGATCTGGTTGGTGTAGATCCGTATGCGTTGGCCGGGCAGGAGCACGGTGCCCGGCGGGAAGGTGAAGTTCTGCCCCGCGTCGTCGGCGCCGAGGACCCAGCCGGAGATGTCGGCCGGGGCGGTCCCCCGGTTGACGACCTCCACGAACTCGTCGGCCTGTGTGCGCTTGACGTCACCTTTGAAACGCACCGTGGTGATGTGCACATCAGGCTGACCGGTGCGCGCGAGTACCGCGACCAGGTCGGCGTTGTTGGCGGCGTTCTCCGGGCTGAGGAAGCGGGTGACGATCTGGCCGCCCTGCTTGAACCCGGTGATCACCACGGCGTATTCGGTGTTGTCGATCGTGACCGTCTCGGGCGAGACCCGTGTGGGCAGATCGACGATGTCCTCGGGGTTCGGCCCGACATTCGGTGTCTCGTTGTGCTGGAAGCGGAAGCTGAAGTCGTGTGACACCTGGTCTTCGAACACGACGTGGGCCGCGAGGTCGACCCAGAACTGGCTTTGCGGCATGGCCTGGATCGGGAAGTTCTGATGAGTGATCGTCCCGAGGGTGAACTCGGTGCCGTCGAGCAGCACGTCGACCGTGCCCCCGGAGAACATGTACCCGCTCTTGCCCGACCCCGCGGGGACACCCCACTTGACGTTGTCGGTGGTGAGACCTTCGAGTCCGGGCGGGCTGACGCTGATGGCCGTCCAGACGCCCGATGTATCGACTTTGGACATGATCCCATCCCCTCTTCTCCGTCTGCTTCGGCCTGACTGGGGGTCAGGCAGCATGAAGTTAGCCGCCGCAACGACCCGATGTAAGAGAGATTCCTTGTCTATCTGAGGAGTTATCGGAAATGGCCAAATTGTGCTTCGGCGGGAAGGCGACGTGACCTGACGGCTGTGCGTGACCTGACGGCTGTGCGTGGCCGGGCAGATGGATCCGGACAGCGGAAACTGCCCCGTTGCGGCGTCCGCGCCGCGGACTTCGCGTACGGCGTGGCGGGCCACTGAGGTGGGCAGTCTCGGGCTGCCTTGAACACCCCCACCACCGCAAGGAGATGCCCGTGCGGGTAGCCCTGCTGATCGGCACGCTGACGGAACTCGACACCTGCCACGCCCTGTACGCCAACGCTCTGACCGCGGCCGGTCACGAGGTGTGGTGCGGCTCGGTCAACAGCCTCAGCTCCCACGACGCCGAGGTGCGCACCTCGGCGTGCCGGGTGGAGAGCGTCCTGAAGGCGCACGCTCCCGTCCCCGGACGGCCCGTACCGCGTGGCCTGGCGGACATGGACGCCGTCTGGGTTCTCAACTACCCGCAGCCCTCCGTGCAGACGGAAGCCTGGCAGCTGCTGTGGCGGCTCAACCGGCAGGTGCCGTTCGTAAATGACGTCACCGGCATCCTGATGCTGGGCAACAAGACCAACCTCCCGGTGATCGTGGACCCGCAGCACCTGCCGCACACCGTCATCACCAGCAACTACGAGGAACTGTCCACCATCTGCGGCACGGACGCCGATGCCACCTGGCTGGTCAAGCCGACCGACGACGACGCGGGCGCCGACGTGTACGTACTGGAGCCGGGCTCGACGAACAACCAGGTGCTGCTGCAGTCCATGACCGGCAACGCGGCGGTGACCGAACTGCTCACCAAGGGCAGCCTGGCCGGTTTCCGCGGCCGCTACTGCGCGCTGCAGGAGTTCGTGCGGCACGCCGAGGAGAAGCGGGTGATCATCGCCGCGGGTCGGCCGGTGGCCCAGCAGGCGCATCACCTGGCACCCGGCGAGCACCGCGGCAACACCGCCCACCGGGCCCGCTGCGCCGAAACCGAACTCACCGCGGACGAGCACGAGTTGTGCACGCGCATCGGGGCCCGGCTGCGCGAGCACGGCATCCGCTTCGCCGGGATCGACCTGGCCTACCCCTACGTCTTCGAGTTCAACGTCGTCAACCCGGGCGGCCTGGACGAACGTATCGACGCCCTCGGCCTGGACGACATCACCGGCGACGTCACCCAGGCGCTGCTTGCCGACACGGTGGCGAGTCGGTCGGCGGCTCGGCCATAGACCTTCTCGTCGGGATCAGGAGGGAGCCCCTGCCGAGATTGTTCCGCACCTGTCGGTATGAGGCAGAGGAGCCGCGCGTGCATGGGCGGCGGGGAGCAGGGCACTCGGAGGCGGCACGACAGGATCCCCCCGTCGTGCATCACGCGACGTGCCGGGATTTCACCGGGCCGGGATTACGCAGAGGGTGCTGTGTGCCTGACGAGGTGAGGACCGCACGCACCGAAGAGACTTGAGGATCGGAACCCACATGATTGTTCTTGGCGTCATTCTGCTCATCATCGGCCTGCTGGCCGGCATCTCATTGCTGACGACCGTCGGAGGTGTACTTGTCGTGGTCGGTGCGGTCTTGTGGGTGTTCGGCGCGACCGGGCGCAAGGTCGCCGGGCGCAAGCACTACTTCTGACGAGCTGTCCCAGGACATGACGTGCTGTCCCAGGACATGCGCGCAGTCAGTGGCGGGACGCGCCGTGTTGGCGGGAGACAGCTTGTCTCAATGCGGTACGGATCTCGCTCGACGGCGGGCCCGCAAATCGGCATGAGCTGACGCCAGGAACCGGACAACGTCCGGACAGTGGTGCATCCGGCGTGATGAAGCCGCCGGATGCACCGTGCCACCCACATGTCATGGGCTCAAGCGGTGGTTTGCGTTCCGTGAATGCCCGGGCCTGAGCGTGATCTCGGCTGCCGTCCGCGGCAGGCAAGAGGGACGCCCATGGCTTGTTCACTCGCCGTTCGCACAGTCCCTTACGCCAGTCTGACAGGCAGCGGTTAGGATCACGGCGTGATTACGGCCTGGTCCACTTCCGGCGCACTTCGGAGTCGCTCAACTGCGATTCCGCTGCGTCTGCTGGGCCTTGGCCTGATCCTCTTCGCCCTTCTTTATGCGCACGCGGCCAGCCCCGAGAGCACTGCGGGTCACCTCGCATCGGGCAGCGCGACCCCGACTGCGAACGCCGGCCAGGTTGAATCCGGGCCGGGGCAACCTGTTGCGACCGCCACGCACGACCCGGCCGAAGCGCCGGTCGATCACCATGGCGGCGACAGCCACGGCCAGCAGCACACCCTCGATGAATGCGCGCTGGGCCAGCCGTCACAGGCCCCCGCCCTCGGGCTGCCGTGCCTCACTTCGCTGAGTTCGGCGGCGGAAGCCGCGGTGCCGCCGCTCGCGCACGTCCGCCCATCAGCCGTGCGGGGCTTCGTGGTTCCGATACCGCATGCGGCGGAGTCTCCAGTTCTACGTATCTAGGTCAGCGCCCGTACTCCATCGGTCGACGCCTCGCTGAGGCCTGCCGACACGGCCCGCGGCCGTTGTCGTGCCGCCTCCCGTCGGCCGGTGCCCGGCGTCTGGCCTTCCCTTGCCTGCCCTCCTGCGGGTGTTCGGGGATGGTTCGACGGCTCGTCACCCCCCCCACCCATCGCTGCCCTGCCGTGGACGACCCGGCAGGAGCAGCCGCCGCACGGAGGATCTGTGCCGCCCTGCTCTGCTGAGCTGATGCCCCCTGCCGCGTGGGCGAGTTCGCCCCCGGGGCGTTGGGCCCTGCCGCGCGCCCAGGCGCTGTGGAAGCGCCGACTCGTATGGACCGCCTTGACCGTTCTCCTGCTCACACTGGTGCCGTGCGCCGCCGGGACGGCGCACGGCGGTGAGCAGCCGACGGGCCCCATCGGTGCGGTGTCGCGCACACTGCCCCCGCCCGAGGAACGGCCCACGACGGAGGTGCTCGACGGATCCGATTCGCCGGCACACTGCTCCGTCTCCGATCCCGGGCCCGCCGGAACCTCTCCCGCATCCGTACGCGGGCTGCCGTCCGCGAGCGCGGTCACGGACCCGACGACCCCCGTCACACCCCTCACCGCTGACCACCTCGGAGCTGCGCGCAGCCGGATACCGGACGACGACAGCCGTACCGCGCCGGCCCTCCTGTGCAGGTGGCTGATCTAGGAGCCGCCTTCGCGGTCGGCCGCAGTCGATCCGCCGCGCCGCTCGCCTGACAGGCGTGCCGCGCGAGACGAGCACCCGCGCAGCTTCTACAGCGAATGAGAGCGAATCAGAAATGCACTCTCTGACCACGAGTGACTTCACTCCTGCCGGATCCAGCCTTCCAGGGCTTGTCGGCAACACACCCGTCCTTCGGGTGGCCCAGCCGTTCACCCCGCCCGACCGCGGCTTCTGGGCCAAGCTGGAGGGCTTCAACCCGGGTGGCATCAAAGACCGTCCGGCCCTGCACATGGTCGAACGGGCCCGTGCGCGCGGCGAGTTGCTGCCGGGCAGCACGATCGTCGAGTCGACCAGTGGCACCTTGGGGCTCGGCCTCGCCCTGGCCGGGATGGTCTACGGGCATCCCGTCACCCTTGTCACCGATCCGGGTCTGGAACCGTCCATGACCCGTCTCCTTGCGGCGTACGGCGCCACGGTCGACATGGTGCCCCAAGCGCACCCCAGTGGAGGCTGGCAGCAGGCTCGCCGGGACCGGGTCGTCGAGCTGCTCGCCCGGGAGCCAGGGGCTTGGTGCCCCGACCAGTACGGCAACCCCGACAACGTCTCCGCCTACACTCCGCTCGGCCTCGAACTCGCCTCCCAGATCGGCCACATCGACGTGCTCGTCTGCAGTGTCGGCACCGGGGGCCACTCCGCGGGCATCTCCAGGGCGCTGCGTCAGCTCTACCCGGACCTGTGCCTTGTGGGTGTGGACACCGTCGGCTCGACCATCTTCGGGCAGCCCGCCCGGCCCAGGCTCATGCGGGGGCTCGGGTCCAGCATCTACCCGCGCAATGTCGCGTACGAGAACTTCAGCGAGGTGCACTGGGTGGCGCCGGCTGAATCCGTCTGGGCCTGTCGGCAGTTGGCGACGTCCCACTACGCCACCGGCGGCTGGAGTGTCGGCGCGGTCGCGCTCGTGGCCGGGTGGCTGGCTCGTACGCAGTCTCGGGATACGCGCATCGTCGCGATCTTCCCTGACGGGCCTCAGCGCTATCTGGAAACTGTCTACGACGATCATTACTGCGCCGAGAAAGGGCTGTTGGGAGTGGTCCCAGCGTCCGAACCGGAGGTGGTGGGCCGCCCCGACGAGAAGGAAGTGACCCGCTGGACCCGCTGCACCGAGGTCGCGGATCCGCTCTCCCTGTCGGCCAGGACCGACGAGCTCGAAGGAGGAGACCGGTGAAGGGCACCATCGCGCAGGTGCGCTCCTACGACCGGAGCGTGCAGCTCCTGTTCGCCAACCAGTTCACGATCAATCTCGGCTTCTACATGCTGATGCCGTACCTGGCGCAGCACCTGTCGGGCTCGCTCGGCCTCGCGGGCTGGATGGTCGGGCTCGTGCTGGGGGTGCGCAACTTCAGCCAGCAGGGCATGTTCCTCGTCGGAGGCACCCTCGCCGACCGGTTCGGCTACAAGCCGCTGATCGTCGCCGGTTGTGTCCTGCGTACGGTCGGTTTCGCGACGCTCGGTCTGGTCGATTCGGTCGCGGCGTTGATCGCGGCTTCGGCTGCGACCGGCTTCGCGGGCGCGCTGTTCAACCCCGCCGTGCGGGCCTACCTCGCGGCGGACGCGGGTGAGCGCAGGGTCGAGGCGTTCGCCCTGTTCAACGTCTTCTACCAGGCGGGCATCCTGCTCGGCCCGCTCGTCGGGATGCTGCTCACCGGAGTCGACTTCCGCGTCACCTGCCTGACTTCGGCGGCGATCTTCGGCTTGCTGAGCGTGGTGCAGATCCGCGCGCTGCCCGCTCGCAGGGGCGATGGTCCCGCAGGTGGCGGCGACGGTGACGGCGCCGGTGAGCGGGGGAGTGTGCTGGCGCAGTGGCGCGGCGTGATCGCCAACCGGGCGTTCCTGCTCTTCTCCACCGCGATGATCGGCTCGTACGTCCTCTCCTTCCAGGTCTATCTCGCGCTGCCGCTCGAAGTGCGGCGCCTGGGCGGCGACGGCGAGTTCGGCACCGTGGCCGTGGCGCTGCTCTTCGCGGCTTCCGGTCTGACCACGATCCTCTGTCAGACCCGGGTGACGGCCTGGTGCAAGGAGCATCTGGAATCCGGCCGCGCCTTGGCCTGGGGCCTGCTGATCATGGGGGCGGCGTTCATTCCGCTCCTGGCCGCAACCGCCGTGCCGGTGCCGGACGAAGGCATCGGCCTGTGGCTGCTCGCCGCCGTACCGCCCATGCTGGCCGCACTCATGCTGGCGCTGGGCACGATGATCGCGTACCCCTTCGAGATGGACACCATCGTCCGGCTCTCGGGTGACCGCCTCGTCGCCACCCACTACGGCCTCTACAACACCATCTGCGGCATCGGCATCACCCTCGGCAACCTGCTCACCGGAGCAGCCCTCGACGCCGCCCGGGCCGCCGGAATGTCCGCGCTGCCCTGGCTCGCGCTGCTCGGCCTCGGCCTGGCCTGCTCAGCGTCGCTCTATGGCCTGCACCGGACGGGACGCCTGACACGCCCCGAGCCCGAGCCCGCGCCCACGACGGCCTGAGCGACCCCGGGTGCGACCTGGTGGGGGGGGTGGGGACGGGCGGCAACGAGCCGCCCGTCCCCACCTCGAGTGCGCGGCGTAGCTCGACGGCCTCCTGCGCGTCGTCCGTTCACGCCTTCGTGCATGCCTCTGTGTACGCCTCCGGGCAAGGCCTGGACGCGCCCCTCGGGCAACTCGTCGAGCGCGCCCAGCAGTTGATGACCTTGATGACCGCCAAGGCGAGCGTCTTCACTGCGGCGCGTCCTGCCGTCCGCCGTCCTGAGGTGACGGTTGTGCAGGAGTTCTTCAGCTGCCGTCGCACGGGTCGTCGTCCGCGGGTATCGGCTTCGTGTCCGCCGCCAGGCAGGAGGAGTACACCCGCGGGGGCGTGGGTTGTGGCTCTGGTTCCGACGTGGCGTACTCGGTGATGACCGCCCCGGCAGCGACGAGGGCGAGGGATAGCCCTGCCATCGCCGCGAGCCAGGTTCCGCGGCTCACTGATCGCCGCCGAAGTGGTCGCGGAGTTCGTCGCCGCAGTCGTCCTTGGTACCGACCCGGACTCGCGAGAAGCCCAGCACTCCGTCTTCCTTGCCTTCCTGCTTGGCCTGGGCCAGCTGCCTCTCGATGTCCGCGATGTACTCGCCGCACTCGGCGCTGACGGGCTTCTTGGGCTGCGGGCCGCGGGCCGAGGAGGAGTTCAGTTCGGCGGTGGCGGCGATGCCGGCCGCGCACAGGGCCGCCCACGCGGCAACCCACATGCGGCGGCTCATCGGTATCGGCTTAAGCATCCCGGCATCCTACGAGCGCAGACGCGGGCACTCACAGGCGACTCTTGAAACACTTGCCGATATAGGCATATGTTTGTCTCATGGCACGAGCAGCGACGACGTCAGACGTCTTCAACGCCATCGCCGAGCCACAGCGCCGGGACATCCTGGCACTGCTGCGGGCAGGCGAACGGCCGGTGACGGAGGTCGCCGAGGAGCTGGGAATGACGCAGCCCGGAGCGTCCAAGCACCTGCGGGTGCTCCGCGAAGTCGGTCTGGTGCGGGACCGCAAGGCGGGCAAGCAGCGCCTGTACGACCTGGATGCACGTGGGCTGCGAGCGGTTCACGAGTGGACCGGTGGGTTCGAACAATTCTGGAACGAGAGCTTCGACCGGCTGGACGCATACGTACAAGAACTCAAGCAGGAAGAGCCACAGGAGTAGCTGATGAATTCGACTGGGCGAGAAGCGCCGACGCAGTCCGCGACGGCCGACCGCGAGATCGTCATTTCCCGGGACATCGACGCCCCACCGGAACTGGTGTTCAAAGCGTTCACCGAGGTGCGGCACCTGTCGCGCTGGTGGGGGCCAGAGGGGTTCACCACCACTACGCGAGCCTTCGAGTTCCGCGTCGGCGGGGTGTGGCAATTCGTGATGCACGGGCCGGACGGGACCGATTACAGCGAGTGGATCACCTGGACCGAGATCGTCCCGCCGGAGCGGATCGCGATGCTCCATGGCGAGTACCGCGACGACCCGAATGCGTTCGAGTCGGTCCTCACGTTCACGCCCGACGGGGAGAAGACCCGGATCGAGATGCTCACGGTGTTCCCCACCAAGGAGTTGCGCGACGAGGCGGTCAAGAAGCACGGCGCGATCGAGGGTGGTCAGCAGACGCTCGGAAACCTGGCTGCCTACGTCGCGGAGATCGCTCGGAAGGGAGTTGAGGACTGATGGCCGGCAAAGTGTTCTTCAGCGTGTCGATGTCGCTCGACGGGTTCATCGCGCCCGAGTCCCCCGAAGAACTGATGGGGCAGCAGTGGATGGAATTGCAGCGGTGGGTCTTCCCGCAGCGGTTCTTCCGAGAGAACCTGAAGCTCGGGAAGGGTGGTGAGGAAGGGCGCGACAACGACATCGTGCGGGAGACGTTCGAGCGCACCGGCGCAAGCGTGATGGGCAAGCGGATGTTCGATGCCGGTGAGCATGCGTGGCCCGAGGATCCACCGTTCCACACGCCGGTGTTCGTCGTGACGCACGAGAAGCGTGACCCCTGGGTGCGGCGGGGCGGGACCACCTTCTACTTCGTCAACGACGGCATCGAGTCCGCACTCGATCAGGCCCGCAAGGCCGCCGACGACCGAGACGTACGCATCGCGGGCGGCGGCGCGACGATCCTGGAGTACTTGAACGCCGGCCTGATCGACGAGTTCACGATCGCACTCTCGCCCGTGCTGTTCGGCTCCGGAATCCGCCTGTTCGAGGGCGTCGACGCGGGGCGCCTGGCTCTTGACCTGGTTCGTGCGGAGCCTTCGCCGAGGACGACGCATCTCAGCTACACCGTGCGTGCGCGGTAGGGGCGGAGGGCTCGCTCGCGCCCAGCGGTCAGGATGCGTGCTGCAATGCATTGGCGTACTGCTCGTCGGTGACAGGTTCGAGCCAGGTGGTGCCGTCGCCCTCGCCGTCGCCGACGACCATGGCGATGTGCGCCATGAGCGTGGTGTCGGTGCCGCCGTGCCAGTGCTCCTCACCGGCCGGGCACTTGACGATCTGTCCGGCGCTGACCCGCACGACGCCGCCGTCGCGGGTGCCGACCAGTCCGATGCCGTCGGTGATGTAGAGGCTCTGGCCGTTGGCGTGGCTGTGCCAGTTGGTGCGGGCGCCGGGGGTGAAGCGGACCAGGGCGCTGGCGAGGCGGGCAGGTTCGGTCGGGGGCTCGATCATGTTGAGGTAGACGTCGCCGGTGAACCGCTCGGCGGGTGCCTTGGACGTCGGGGTCGAGGTGATGTGCTCCATGGTCTTCATCCTTGTCAGGTGGGGGAGTTGGGGCGCTGCGGGGAGAGGGGGCAGGTTCAGGATGAGTCGCGCTCGTCGGCGATCCTCTTGAGCCGGTAGAGGGCGGCCAGTGTGCTCACGGTGACCAGGCTCCGGTCGCGGGGCGAGAGACCGGGGCGGTTCCAGATGCCACCGAAGAGGACGTTGTTGGTGACCTCGACGAGCTTGGGAGCGATGTCCCTCAGTTCCTCGGGGGCGGACTGCTCGGGCATGGCAGGTCTCCCTTGTTCTGCGTTCTGCAACGGTCTGTGTTCTGCAACGGTCTGATGGTGTGGTGGAATCCGAACGGCTACTGGGCGGTGTAGCCGCCGTCGACGGGCAGGGCAATTCCGGTGACGTAACCGGCGCCGGGGCTGGACAGCCACAGGACGGCCTGGGCGACTTCCTCAGCGGTGCCGAGCCGGTGGATGGCCTGGCCGGTCTCGGCTTGGGTGCGGTCGAGTTCTCCGCCGTCGACCATGGCGTCGACCATGGGGGTGCTGATGGTGCCGGGGCACACCGCGTTGATACGGACGCCGCGCGCGCCGTATTCGAGGGCAGCGCTCTTGGTCAGGCCGATGACGCCATGCTTGGAGGCGTGGTAGGCGGCGCGACCCGGGTTGCCGACGAGGCCGCCGAGGCTGGAGCAGTTGACGACTGAGCCGCTTCCCTGGGTGCGCATGTGGCGCAGTTCGTGCTTCATGGCTGCCCAGACGCCGCGCAGGTTGATGTCCTGGACGCGGTCGAACTGGTCGGCGCTTTCGTCGGCGGCGTCGGTGGGCGGAGGCATGATGCCGGCGTTGTTGTAGGCCATGTCGAGCCGTCCGAAGGTGTCCACGGTGCGGTCGACGGCGGCGGCCACCTGGCCCTCGTCGGTGACGTCGCAGACCAGAGCGATGGCCTGGAGCCCGGCGTCGGTGAGTTCCTCCACGGCGGCGTTGACGGCCTTCTCGTCGATGTCGGCGAGAGCGACGGCGGCGCCGGAGGCGGCGAACGCCCGCGCGGCGGCCAGGCCCATGCCGGAGCTGGCGCCGGTGATGAAGGCGACCTGCCCGGTGAAGTCGTAGGTGGGGTTCCTGGGGTTCTCAGGGATCTTGGGGTTCATGGGGGGGGTGCTCCAGGGAGGTGGTGGGGTGCGGGACGGTCGCGGACCGGTTCAGCTCCGCGCCGACTCCGCTTCAGCTGCCTTGCGCGCTGCCGGGACAGGCAGTCGGACCGCCGACGATCATGCCGACGGCGAAGGCGGTGATCAGCAGTCCGGCGTGGGAGACGCTGGCGCCGAGGTCGGGGGCGATGTCCGGGAGGATGCCGGCGATGACGAACTCGGTGGTGCCCATCAGGAAGGTGCCGGCGGCGAGCACCCACACGACGAAGGGCAGCTTGCCCGAGTGCAGGGCTTGCTGCATGGCCTCGCCGGTGCCGACGCACTCCAGCACGCTGTCGGCGCCGATCCCGCCGGTCAGCTCCTTGATCCGCTCGACGCCTTCGTCGCCGCGCTCGGTGACGATGTCGGTGGCGCCGTACTCGCGGGCGAGCTTCTGACGGGAGGCGTGGCGGGACATGGCGATGATGCGCTCCGCGCCCATCTCCTTGGCGGCGATGACCGCGCACAGGCCGACCGCACCGTCACCGACCACCACGGCGGTCGCCCCGGACTTCACCTCGGCGGCGTCCGCGGCCCACCAGCCGGTGCCCATGACGTCAGAGACGGCCAGCAGGCTCGGCCACAGCTCCTCGCCCGGGATGCCGTCGGTGGCGACCAGGGTGCCCTGGGCGTTGGGGATGCGCACGTAGTCGGCCTGGCAGGTGGACATGAACTCGCGGTGCAGGCAACTGGACTGGAAGCCGTTACGGCAGTTCGCGCAGGTGTTGTCCGAGGTGGCGAACGAGCCGATCACGAACTGGCCCGGCTTGACCGAGGTGACCTCGGAGCCGACCTCCTCGACGAAGCCGACGTACTCGTGGCCCATCGGATGCGGCTCGTCCGTCGGCTCCAGGCCGCGGTAGGGCCACAGGTCCGAGCCGCACACGCAGGTCACCGCGGTGCGGATGATCGCGTCGGTCGGATGGAGGATTTTCGGGTCGTCCAGTGTCTCGAAGCGGATGTCGCCGGGAGCGTGGATCATTGCGCCGCGCATGAGAGGGGTTCCTTCGCGTGCCGAGGCGACGTACCGGGGGAGTGGCCGTCGCCGAGTGCAGGGCCCGTGGCTGTCGCCCGCCCGGTCCACGACCCGGCGACAAGCACCACGTCACCCAGGTAACCCGCTCTTGGCGCGCGCAGCGAGGCACGGTCAAGGGGTGTACTGCCAGTACATCGCTGTGACCGCCGGCGGGACGTACCGTCGAAGGCGTGGACAACCAAGCAGAGGTCCGCGAGTTCCTGACCTCGCGGCGAGCCAAGATCAGCCCCGAGCAGGCGGGGCTGCCCTCCGGCAGCCGGCGCCGGGTGCCCGGTCTGCGCAGGAGCGAGGTCGCCGCCTTGGCGGACATGAGCGTGGAGTACTACTCCAAACTGGAGCGCGGCAACCTCGCCGGCGCTTCCCCGGCTGTCCTGGAGGCCCTTGCCCGCGCCCTGCAGCTCGACGACGCGGAACGCGCCCACCTGCTGAACCTCGCGCACGCGGCGGACGGCTCCGACGCCCTCACCCGCCCCCGGCGGCGTACCCCGCAGTGGAAGGCGCACCGCAGCCTGCAATGGGTCCTGGACGCCGTGACCGCAGGCCCGGCCTTCGTCCGCAACGGCCGCATGGACATCCTCGCCACCAACCAGCTCGCCCGCGCCTTCTACGACGACATCTACGCCGCGCCCCACAACCAGGCCAACCTGGCCCGCTTCAACTTCCTGGACCCCGCTTCCCGGCGCTTCTACCCCGACTGGGAGCAGGCCGCCGACGTCGCTGTGTCGATCCTGCGCACCGAAGCCGGCCGAAACCCCCATGACAAGGGCCTGCACGACCTCGTCGGCGAACTCTCCACCCGAAGCGACGACTTCCGTACCCGCTGGGGCGCCCACAACGTCCGCCACCACGGCACCGGCACCAAACGCTTCCACCACCAGGCCGTGGGCGAGCTGACCCTCGCCTACGAAGGACTGGAGATGGCCGCCGAACCCGGCCTCACCCTCACCATCTACACAGCCGAACCCGGCTCACCCTCCGAAGAGGGCCTACGCCTGCTCGCATCCTGGGCCGCCACCCAAGACGTCGACGCGACGGAACCCTCTACGACGAGCTGACCAGCGCTTAGGGGCTAGGAAAGCGCGGTTGCACCTCTGGGGGGAGGGGCTGGGCTTATCTGGCCCTGAGTCGGTGGTCAACGCAGCCTTAAAGATCACGGTCTGGGGCCTGCAGCGAGTGATGGACGGCGCGTCGACGCCTAGGTTCGGTCTCGTGAGTTCCGAAGCACCCGCCCCAGACCCGTCCACCTACCCCGCGTTTTCTTCCTACCTGACGCAGACATCAAGTCGGCGTCCGCATAAGGCGGTCGGGGTGTCGCGCCCGGTGGACGGCCCGACGTACACCACGCCCTCAAGCCTCGCGCCCTCTCACCCCAGGCAGGGGCGCCATCGTGCGACTGCCGGTATGCCTCGACAACGCCGCTCTCCCACTCGTCCCCGCCCGGTCGCGGCCGGGCCCCGACGGGGCACCCCGCGCTCCTTCTACGGATACGCCTCCGCAGCCCTGCTAGCCCTCACCGCCGCGCTCCTGGCGCAGGCCCACGATCCTGTCAGTCCGCATGCCGGGCCCGCGCAGCAACCGGATGCTCCCAGTCGGCCGTCTCCCCCTGTGCACGATGAGGCAGCCTCCAGGCCTGATCCGCCAGGCACGAGCACGCCACAGCCGAGTTCCCCGGCGAACACCGACGCCCCTCCCCGGTCGAGGCCCTCAGCCGGAAGCGCATCGAGCGTGCTCCGCTTTGGCAGCACGGGCAGCTCAGTTCGGCAGTTGCAGGAGCGGCTACGACAACTACGGCTCTACACGGGCCCGCTGGACGGCTACTACAGTCACGACGTCGCAGCCGCGGTAGCGCGCATGCAACAGGCACGCGCCATCCCTGAACCGCTCGGCGTCTACGGCCCGGACACCCGCACCGCCATCAGGACCGCAGCCACAAATCCTGACATCACCCGTCATAGCCTTTAGACCGGCGCGAGAGCGGTTCGGTAGCAGTTCGGTCGCGGCGATGTCGCGGGTGATGCTTACGCCCTCGACGAGGACGTCCGGGTCCGCCGCCGGGTCGGTGAGGCAGGCGGGGCCGATCAGTGGATGGGTCAGGGCGGGGGAGGCCAACGTGAGCCTGCCGCGGCTGCGCGGGCGGGTGACACCCGGGCCGATGGTGAATCAGTGGCCGAGCCGCGAGGCGCTGTTGAGGTCCTTCATCGCGCCGCTGCTGTTCATCGCCGGCGAGAGAACGACCACCTGATGCCACCGAAGATCCAGCGGTCCAGCGCCAAGCACTACAAGTCGAACACCCTGACCGAGATCGTCGAATATCCAGGACGCTCCCACCTGATGCCGGCACAGGACGGCTGGGAAGAAGTCGCCGACTACGCCCTCGACTGGGCGCTCAGCCACTCCTGACCCACCACCTGCCAGTCGTGGGCCCGGGACACAACCGCCCGTCCCGGGCCCCTGATCGCCTCGACCGCGCTCAGCACCCGGCTGCGCGCTGCGCGCCGCGCCGACCGCGCCCCGTTCGACAACGTCGTAGTACACCAGCCAGCCGCGAATCCCGAGCAACTCCTCTGATCCGCCTATGCATCGGAGGGTTCTGGTTCTCGCGCCCGCATGGCACCATCCGTTGGCGTGGAGTGGTCGAGTCTGGTCGGGACGGGGCTTGGAGCCGTACTGGGAGTGGGAGCTACCTTGGCCGGCGAGCATGTGCGCTGGCGGCGTACCGCCAGGGACAACAGGCTGCAGGATCGCCGGAACATGTACGCGGACTGTCTTGTCTCCTTTCGGAGGGCACACGAAGCCATGCGGCTGGCCGCCGACGAAGAGCATGCGAGTCCGCAGGCCAGAGCGGCCAGGATTCGTCAGGTACACCAGGAGTCGGGATGCGATGAGGCACGGGAACGGCTGATCCTCACAGCACCCCAGGAGGTGGTGACGGCGATCGACGCGTCGTACACCTCGCTGCGAAAGATCCGCGAGGTACTCGCCTCCGGTGCCACCGTGCCGACACGGGACTATCAAGCAGCCAGGCAAGCACACAGAGAGGCGACCGAAGCGGCTCGCAACGTCCTACGTCGCGATCTGAGCTCCCTGGACATCTGAGCAACTGTGTCCCCTGGACGGCTGCTCCGAAGGCCGCCGGTGAACCCCCACCCCGGGGCGAAGGTCTTTGTCTCTGCGCGCCATCACTGTTCGGGCCCGATTACCTCACTGTCGAACACGCGGAAATCTGTGATGGCGGGAGTAGACATTGGGTGGTGGTGTGGTTATGGTTTCTCTCGTAGCCGAGATCGGCAGGGCCCGGCAGAAATGAACTGCCGGGCAGCGGTACCCGCAAGTGCAGTTCGCAGTACTAGCAGTACGCAGTCCCCTTCGGTAAGCAGTTGATCAAGAGGGAAGTACGGAGGAGCTTCGCGCCATCAGGATCGCCCGGGCCGAGTCACGGAGTCCGGGTACCGCAGGACATCGATAGTGAGGTGGTCTCCGGTCACGCAACCGCGATCCCCGCATCTCCACTCACCCCCGGGCGGGCGTGCGGACACAGAAGGCCGGTGCAGCATCAGGGCCGGCAGATGGTGTAGCAGTTCGTTCGGGGCTCGGGTGCCCGTGCGGCACCCGGGCCCCTCAACATGCGTCACAGACAGGCGCGATGGCAGCAGACGACCCCTTCGGCCGTCTCGATGATGATGACTATCCCGCCTGATCACCCTGTTGTGTTCCGCGGGCGGCCACCGCCGCTACTCCGGCTACCAGCTGCGCATCGCTTCTCGCGCCCGGGAAGTCGTCGACTCACCGCCGTGCCGCCGGATCGACCAACTCGACGACCGTGCCGTTGGAACGGTCGTCGCGGCGGTGACGTCGATTTGGTGAGAGTGAGGCTCTACTGCCGCAGATGGCATGGCATGGAGAATACGCCGCATTTGCGGACAGGTCGTGTGCCTGGTGGGAGGCTAGGAGTGTCCGGCCGCCGCCGCGCGGGTGCGGCGGCGGCCGGGGCGCGAGGGACCGGGGCTCCCCTCGATCGGTCCTCGCGCGAGGTGCCCTCCGGGGTGACCAGGGGCTGCGGGAATAGCCCTGTTGGCCGCCACGCCCGGGCGGGCGGCGGCTGGAGCTGTGTCGTCGGCGATGTGGCTCCAGCCGGTCTCGTGAAAAACGTGTGAGTTTGTCACGGCTCGGGGACTGGGAGCCTGCGGTGTGGGCCAGAGCCCAACTGCACCTGGTCTGAGAGTAGAAGGAAGCCGGGGCAATCGGAAGCGGGCGTCCATCACGCTGTTTGCGTGCCTGTGCTCGGCCGGGTCTGACATATCGGTCGGAGTTCGGTCATTCGGCCCCGCTGACCGGACCCTCATTCCTCCTGCGGCTCTTTGACAAGCTGGCCGTTGGGACGCACGCGACCGGCTCGGCGACCACGCGCCGCTCGGCGCATGCGCGTCCGGCCGACCCGTTCGGGGAAGTACCGGCCGTTGCGCCGGACGAGTTGATGCAGATCGACTCCAGTCCGCTGGATGTCCTGGTGCGGCGGCTGACGACGAAGGCGGCCGACGTCTCTGCCCGCGCGTCTCTGCCGTTGATCATTCCGGAGGCGATCGTCTGCGACTACGGAAAGGTGTTCATCTCGCACAACTTCCGCGCCTCCTGCCGCTTCTTGGGCGTCTCGCTGCAGCCGACACGCAAGGCGGCGCCCTCCGAGAAGGGAGTGACCGAGAAGACCCTACCGCCGAGGCCGGCGCCAGGAGGATGGGCCGTTGTGGTCGCTGCCCGAGCTGCCCCAGCCGCAGGAACTGCTGGACGAGTGGATCGTCGCCGTCTGGCAGAACCGGCCTCACGATGCCCTGCGAGATCCAAACGCACCGAAGCGGGCCTTCGCGCCGAACGAGAAGTACACGATGCTGCTGAAGTCGAGCGGCTACGTTCCAGCCCTACTGAGCGGTGAGGACTACGTCGAGTTGCTGCCGGAACGGTGGCAGGCGATCAACGCCCACGGCATCAAGGTCCGCACGCTCGCGAAGCGCCACAACCTCCGCTGCTGGGCCGTCCGCTTCGCCCTGGAGGCCCCACGCCTGACCACCGCAGAGACGAGTCAGCTGACCGACCCCATCACGGGGGAACTCGCCGACCTGGTCGAGGGCCTGATCGACAGTAAGCTCAACGCTCAACGGAAGGCAGATCTGGCCAGAACTCATGGACCACCACGACTACTTGGTCACCTACGACAGCATCCGCCATTACATCCGGCACACACGAACCGAACAGCGTCAGCACGAGCAGAATCGCTGACATCCAACCAAGTCGTGCGGGGTGAGTACACCGGCGTGGGGTGAAAGACGCCGTGTGGCTGGTTCGCGCTCCGGCCGGGGAGTAGCGTGTCTGCGGTCAGCCCTTGTCCGGGTGGTATTCCACCCAATCCCAGTAGTGTGCTTCCGGCCCCGGTAGCTGACCCTTCATCGACCGGAGGCCACCATGCCGAGTCCGCCTTTTCCCCCGCCGGAACCGCCATCGCCGAACGGGCCGCCCAGGCTACCGCGCGAGGCCCGGATCACCGCCGCGCTGATCGACCTGGCCGACACCCTGGTCGACGACTTCGACCCCGCCGAGTTCTTCTACCGCGTCGCCGAACACTGCATGGACCTGCTCGACATCGGTGACGCCGGCGTCATGCTTGCCCTGCCCGACGGTCCCCTGCGCCTGGTCGCCGCCTCTTCCGAACGCGTCCGCCTGGTCGAACTCTTCGAACTAGACGCCAGCGAAGGCCCCTGCTGCAGCGCCTTCCACAAGGCTGCTCCTGTCGACCACGCCATCGACGACATGACCTCACCGCGCTGGCCACGCTTCACCTCACGCGCTCACCACGCCGGCTACACCTCCGTCCACGCCACCCCGATCCGGTTGCGCAGGGAAACCATCGGCGTACTGAACCTCTTCCGCCGCATCCCCGGCACACTTCTGGAAGCCGACCGGCACCTGGCCCGGGCCCTGGCCGACAGCACCGCCATCTCCCTGCTCCAGCAGACCATCCTCGACCAACACCGCACCGTACGCGCCCAGCTCGAAACGGCCCTGGTCACCCGCACCATCATCGAACAGGCCAAAGGCTTCCTCACTGCCCGCCACGGAAGCGACCCCGACACCGCCTTCCGCCGACTGCGCGCCTACGCCCGGCACCACCACCTACGCCTGGCCGACCTTGCCCGCGACATCGTCGACGGCACCATCAGCCTGCCCCCCCCGGACACCGACAAGGCTTCCACTTTCTGAAACCTGGGTGTCGGCATGGGTCCCGGCCGCACGAGTCCGGGCTGCCCGCACCGGTCACAACGGATCGCCGCATACAGCTCGGTCCCGCTCGCCGATATGCGCATTCAGAACCCCAACTGCCTGCGGGAGCCGCCCACGGAGCCGCGGGGGGTTGGTCCTCGCCACCGCCATCCTCAGCCGCCTTCTCCATCACTGCGAAGTGATCTCCATCAACGGCTCCAGCTACCGGGGCTCAAGAACCACCTCAAGGCGATCGAGCGGGACAACCACGTGGCCTGACGCCTCACGTCGTTTCCGGCCGCCGAGCGCTTGATCATTTGTTGCTCACCCGCTGAAAGATCTCGGAGAACTCGCCGGTCTCGATCAGTCCGGCGATCACCTCGGCCATGTTGTCGATGCCGGGATCCCTGACGATCAGGCTGTCCGAGACCCAGAAGTACCGGCCCCCGAACGCCTCGTCGGTCCCTGCCCAGAGTTTCATCAGGCGCTCGACTTCGGCGACGGTGAACACCGTCGCGGTCCAACGTGATCCATCCTCCAGAGCCACGACGACATCGACGTTGCAGACTTCGTCCAAGTCCTCGCCGTCGCTGGGCAGGAACGACGCCTCGAAGCCGTCCATGCGGATCCGATACCAGGGCTCGTCCCACCCTCGCTCGATCGGTTCAGACGATGCGCTGTGGCTCATCGCGCGAGTGTCCCTGGTCGGGGCATCGATCTCAACCAAGATCCCCTGCCGTGCTGCCGCTGCCCGCGGTCAGGCTGGGGACGTTGGTGGTACGTACATAACTGGGGAGAAAAGTCCGTACGCCGACATGGGTGTTTGCCTAGTCGAGAGAATGGTGTGCCGTGGTCACTGGATCAGAGGCAGGCGCTGTAGTCCGAGCCAGCAGCCTCGTTGTTCGCGGAGTGAAGGGCACCAAGGATCAGGCGAGCGCGGTTCCCGCCTGGCCCAACATGCATGAGGCGTTGATGGAACTTCACCACCTCTTGGATGAGTGGTGGACCCTCGCCGGCGCGACCCGGTCCAGCGCGGCAACGCTGCGGCACCGCCGGGCGCTTGTGAGGGAAGGCCGCAGGCGATATTTCACTGAGGACGAATATCGGGACCTGATGCGCAACTCGGGGTTGCAAATGTCCTCGAAGCCGGACTGGCTCGGCAGCTTCCAGAAGGACGTTGACGACCTGATGGCTCCGCCCGCCCCGTTGATGCAGAGGTGGAGCGGGACCAGGCGACGTCAAGCAGCCCGGCGGACGCTGCGCAGCATGATGAGGATCTACTGCCCAGATGTCTTGGCTGTCGTAGAGACGGCGATGGAAGAACGCGGCACTTGGATCATCGAACACCGAGCGGCCTTCAAACAGGCATTTGAGGACGAGAAGACAGATGACGAGATCACCGAAATGATTCGCGAGATGCACCGGACAGAGCACGCACTGCGAGACGCCTCCAAAGAACTGGCGGCTCTGATCCGGGAGAAGTTCCCTCTAGGAGAGGAACCGGGGCCTGGCGTCCGCTGATGCCTCGACCCGCGCAGGAGGCGATCGCGCTGTGGCATTATCCGCCCCGGTGACGGCTCGCTCCGGTGCCTGGAGTCGAAGGTGAGTTCCCCCAGAACCTGTACCCCTGCCTGCGTATGTGGCCGCTATGGGGGTAGGCGGCGGTCATCAGACCGGGTGTCGGGCCAAAGGTGCGGGGTGACGCGGTGGTGCCTGGAGGCGTAGTTCAGCTGCTCTTTGGCCGGCCGATCCTGTCTACCGTGGCGTTCCAGGGATGGGAGCCGGTGTCGGTTGCCCGCGATGCCGCCCGCGAGTTCCTGACCGAGGTACAGGCCGTGCACGGCATCCCGGTCTCCGCGCGCGTGATGGGCACGGTGCAGCTCGTGGTGAGTGAGCTGGTCATCAATGCCTACAAGTACGCGCCCGGGCCGTGTCTGATGGACCTGGAGGTCAGCGGCGGTGGTGTGGAAATCCGTGTGTGGGATGCCGATCCGGTCCTGCCGACGGTCTATCCCGCAGATGCTGAGCGCGTGGGTCAGCACGGTCTGGAGATCGTGACGGGGGTGTGCCGGAGTCTGGAGATGCGTCGTGAGCCGGTGGGCAAACGGGTCACAGCCGTAGTCATGCTCGCCGACGGCCAGGGTGGATATCTGGGCAGTGGCTCGGTGTAACCCGCTTGTGCGATGGTCCCCTTTGCCCCGGTGCAGGAAGCTGTCACCTACGACGGTGCTGGGTGCTGACATCACCGACTGTCCCGGCGCCGTCAGTAGCCGGAAAACCGACGTGCCGCACTCGCCCGTGCTGCTGGCGATGCCCGCTCGGTCAAGGCGTGCGGGGTTTCGGAGGCGGCCAACTGGCCTCAAACGTGGATGGCCGCCGACATGCGGCCGTCACGTGACGGCGGGGTGCGTGCCCGCCGACCTGGCACAGGGTGAGCCGATCGACGGGCCGTGCGGTGGGGTGCGGTGCGTTGTGCGGTAGCTGCGCGCGATACGGCTTGGCGCGTTCGGTCAGCCCGCGGCGGCCAGTTTGATCAGGTAGGAGACGGCGACGGCGGCGGGCTGTGAGACGTAGACGGCGTGTCTGGCGGGCACCTCGACCGTCTTGGCGCCGATCCGTTCGGCCATCGCGCGCTGGGCGGGCGGCGGGATCATCTTGTCGTCGTTCGCCACGAGGGACCACAACACGAGGGCTTGGCCCGCCAGGCGGGGGCGAAGCCGCGCCGCCTGCCGCGTCCAGGCTCCAGGGGACCTGCGAGTCGGCCAGGAACCCGGCCTGGGCAAGCGAGAGGTCGCCAGCGAACTGGTCGCGGTCCAGGAGCAGGTAGCCATCGACCGGCGGCAGGACCGGTGGCACCGCCGCTCCCGGCGGCGGGGCGGCGATCAACGTGTTCACCGACTCGCCCTTGTCGGGCGCGAACGCGGCGATGTACACCAGCGCCGTGACCTTCTCGTGGTTGCCGGCCTCGGTGACCACCACCCCGCCGTAGGAGTGGCCGACCAGGGTGACCGGGGCCCCGGCTGGGCGTCGATGACCTTCCGGGTGGCGGCCACGTCGACGTCCAGCGAGAGCGTGGGGTTCTGCACGACGGCCACCGTGTAGCCGTCGTCCTTGAGGGCCTCGTAGACCCCCGGCCAGCCGGAGCCGTCCACGAATCCGCCGTGGACGAGCACGACAGTCCCGCGCGGAGCGTTCTCGCTCATCATTCCTCCAGGGTTCGTCGGTCCCGTAGATGCGGCCCTTGGTCCGAACCGTAGGAATGACGCCGCCTCGACCGCCCCCGTCAGATGACTCAATTCCGGGGGATGTTCGGTTGCGCGGGCAGACCCGATAGACGTGAGCGCTTGGGACGTGATGGAGGCGGCGAACGGGTCAGATGACTTGCTTCGGCAGGCCGGGCGGACTCGCGACGTGCCGGGGTGGATGTGGGGCAGACGACTCGTAGGGCGTGCGCGCGAGTTGGGCATACTGCACGGCTTCGCCGATGGTTGCCTTGCCGTTGCCGTCATTCCGTATCCGCGGACAAGGACCGTGACGGCGTCGACGTTCACGTCGGCATGCTCGGCGATCCACTTGAACGTGCGGCAGACGCCATGGCAGGTCAGGTCATTGTTCCAGGCAAGTTGAAGCGACCGCACATCAAATGCCAGCGGGCTGCGCTGCGTTGAGCATCCTCGCAGGCGCTTCTGAGTACGCGTACTCAGGGCTCGGCAGTTACCCGGCACTCAAGATGGAGAGCAGACCAGACGACTGGAGACAATCGTGACCATGCCTCGCAGGACAAGCCGAACCGCCGTCGCCTTTCTGCCCGGAAGGACCCGTGTCGGTGCTGCGGCGCTCGCGAGCGCGGCGGTAATCGTGGCACTCACCGGATGCGCCGGCCTCGAATACCAGGAGGACATCTGCAACAGCGGCGAGTACCCGGTCATGACCGTGGGCGATACCGGCTCCGCATGTGTCTCGGACGGGAAAGAGCCACCGGCAGGCTTTGTACGCTATCCGGAAGGCAAGGTGCCACAGGAGGTCGACGACAAGTGGGACGTGTACTGGCGTACTCACTCGCTCGACAAGGATGGCAACATCATCGATGCACCGGACGCAGGCTGACGGACAGCCCGCATCCGGTGGCGTCCTACTACGTGGCGTAGAAGTTTTGATGCGGCTGCAATCTCTGCTTGTACCACCTCAGCGGACCGTTCCTTTGGGCAACAACGGCTCCAGCACTGCCCACCGTGAAGCTAGGAGCCCGCTGATGAAGTCAGCATGCCAACTGTCGGGGCAGCCGGACCGGTCCGGCCTCGCGTGGGCGGAAGATTTGTCGAGCGACGGACTGTGTGCCGAGATCGCCCCGTCGGAGGCGTTGTTGGCAGTTGCTGGGGGCGGTCGCGGGGCGGGGCTAGTGGTGCTTCGTTAGGGCCCGCCACCTTCTTCGAGCTGACGGACGACGAACTGCGCCCGCCGGGCGCTGCGGCGACCTGCCGCCGGGTCGATCAAATGTCGCGGGTACAGGTACGAACCGCCGCGCATCACGCGATTCTTCGGCAGCTCCGGGGACCAAAGGTCGGCACACCACTCCCACATGTTGCCGGAGACGTTATAGAGCCCGTGGCCTCTGCCGCAGCCGCGGCGGACAGCGGCGGCTGCGGGAGCTCTCCTGGGGGTGCGGTTACGCGGCGCCCGCCGCGGCCAGCGCCGCGACCGGCAGGAGCAGGATCCACTGCGGCAGGCGGAGTAGGGGTCTGGGCCAGCCGACGGAGAGGGTGACGACCAGGAAGGCTGCCGCGTACGCGATGAAGTGCGCGGCCACGAACCACGCCACCAGACCGGTCCCCGGCGTACGGTCCGTCAGGGAGAGGTAGAGCAGAGCGAGTCCGGAGAGCACCAGGTCGACGCTCACCATGTGCCACACGGCGTGCAGGACCCGCTTGGGTTCGTCCGCGAGCCCGCCGGACAGCAGCGGCCGCACCACATCGCGATGCCCGCCGACGACGTGCACTGCTGCCACGCCGACAGCGGTGATCCCTGCCGCCAGAAGCCAGCCGTTCACCGGACTTCGATTCCTTTGGCCACGACACTGGCCAGCTGTGCGGCCAACTGCTGGTCAGGCTGCTCCCCGATCAGCCCTACGTGAAAGAACACGGCTCCTGCAAGCGTGTCCAGGACCAGGTCCACGGGCGTTTCGGCCGCGATCTCGCCGCGCAGCATGGCGCGTTCGAAGACAACCAGCAGTCGTTCCTTCGACGGGGCCAGGAAGTCGCCGCGGATGCGCGCCTTCAGTTCCGGATCGGCGGCGAAGTCGGCGAGCAGCCCCGGGAGTGCCGCCGCGGCGGCGGGCGCGCGGAACTCGTCGACCAGGCCCTGCAGCAGTACGGCCAGATCCCCGGCCAGCGTTCCGGTGTCCGGGGGCGGAGTGTCATCGGTCGTCGTGAAGACGGCCTCGAAGACCAACTCCGGCTTGCCCGACCACCGCCGGTAGATCGTGTCCTTGCCGACACCGGCCCGCGCGGCCACCGCCCCGATCGATGTCGCGGGGTAGCCGACCTCGACGACCAGCTCTGCCGCCGCGCCGATGATCGCCTCGTGCGATCGGGGATCCCTGGGACGCCCCCTGGAGGGCGGAGAGGAACTCATGTCATTTACCGTACGGGTCGACCCGTAAGGTAAACAAGAGGCTGTTGGCGTCAGGTGCGGCGGGAGCCGGTGAGGCAAGCGGCGAGTCAGTAGATGATGGACACGATCTGGCACGCGGCTTCGGCGAGCTGACGATCTCCTTGCACATGAGCATGGGCTAGGGCATCCGCAGGATCGATGTTCCGGGTGGCCAAGCGCCACAGGGTGTCTGCATCCAGCAGCACTGCTGCGGTCGGTCGGCCGCTCGGTGCTTCGGCCAACGACCATCGGTCCGCAGTGGCAGTGGCAGTCGCCGTCCAAGTGCCGCCGGCGGGGCCCTCGGCGATCACCTGGACCTGCGCCCCTACTGGTGCTGACGTGCGTCGGAGTGTGTGAGGCAGGGCCCGCATGAAGGTATCGAGGACCATGGCCAGGGCACGCGGCTCAGGGTCGGTGTCGCGGCCGATGGCGTGGCGGATCTGCTGGCGGTGAGTCCAGTGCTCGGTGAACTCCCGGGCGATGTCCAGCCAGGCCGGCGCAGGGTCGACACCTGCCCACGACACGCCCAGGGCGGCCGCGTCAAGGTCGGCTGTGGCGAATCGCTGGGCCAGCTGGGTGCCTGCCGCTTCCAGGGCGTCGATGAGCGAAGCAGGGGTGTCGTGCGCGTGCAGGTCGACCCATTCCTGGTTCGTGCGGTGGATGAACGCCTCGAGCGTTTCGCCGTCGGCGAGGTTGTTCCGGAAGTTGTGGCCGAGGCGGCCGTAGTAGTCGCCGAGGAGATGGGCGGCAACGTCGTGCACCGTCCAGTGCCCGGCTGCCGTCCTGGTCCAGTCGGCGGGTGTCAGGCCACGCAGGGTATCGAGCAGCGACCTGAGCTCCTGACCGAACAGCGCACGTGCGTCGATCGGGTTGCCCAGCCAAGAAATGCCGGAAACGCCGTTGGACTCGGGACTCATGGCCACAGCCTGGCAGTTGGGGGCCGTGGCCTGCCATCGAATACTCCTTGTCGTAGCTCCTCCGTGGATGCTGGCGGTCGTGATCTGTTGGTAGTGGTGGGGCGGATCATTTTCCGTACGCGCGCAGGAAGACGTCCACGGTGGGGTCCGCGGCGGTGTCCAGGGTGGCGGCGGAGCGGTACTCCAGCGAGCCGGTGATCAGGGAGAGGAAGTGGTCGGCGGCGAGCTCCGGGTCGCATCTGCTCAGGCGGCGGCCATCGAGGGCCAGGCGGGCCAGGCGGTCACCGAGGGCGGAGCGCACCCGCAGGGTTGTGCGCTCGCGTACGTTCGCCGCCAGGTCGGGGAATTGCGCCGCCTGCGCACAGGCCAACTGCCGTACGGCGATGGCGTCTTCGTCACCAAACGCTTTCAGTGGGCCGTGGGGCCACGGCCGTGAGCGCGGTGCGCGGATCGGCGTCTGTGGCGGTTTCGCGCAGTTGGTCGACGGCAGCGAGGCTGCGTGCGCTGACCCGGTCAGCGGCGGCCTCGACGGCCTCGCGGTAGAGGCTCTCCTTGTCGTTCAGATGGCTGTCGACGGTCGGTTTGGCCACGCCCGCCTCCTGGGCGATCTCCTTCACGCGTGCCTGGGCGCAGCCGCGCCGTGCGAACACCGCGAACGTTCCGTCCAGGATCGCCTGCCGCCGCCCGCTCAGCCCACGAGCCGTACGCCTGCCGTCGGTTGACACTTCCTCGGTCGCGGTCTCCTTGAACGCAAAAGGAGCGCGAGCGTGTGCTCGCGGTGATGCGGCGGACGGCCTCTGTCGAGTCGGTGTCGTTCCCGACGGTGGGTCAGGTACTCGGCGATCCCGACGGCTTCACCCATGCCTGCTGCGTCGGCATCGCCGAACTGCCGGTTCTGCGGCGGTACAGGCATGATCCGGTCCATCTGGCCGGCGACCCGCAGATCATGCCCTATCTGGCCAGGATCGCCATTGGCCCGGACCTGTCCGACGGCATGACGCCCACCCTGGCCCGGGACCCCTTGCCCTGCACGAGGAGAAGGTCGCGCTCTACCCGCAGTGGGCCGCCGAACTCGGCCCACTGTTGGCATCCTCGTGACGTGAACTGGTAGTTCGTGTCGCATGACAGTTCCGGACCGGTGGGCGGTGGCGGAATGCGCCGACTGAGATCGGCGCCTGGTCGGGACCGGTCCAGCCTGTCCTTCGAGCGCAGCTTCTCCAGCAGCAGCACATGAAGGTGGTCCCAGACGTCGGCCTCGTCGCAATGACCGATGCGATGCCCGGGTGGCCCCAGGCGTTGGGCCGGGTGGGTCGCAGATGTGGTCCGTTGTGCCGAACCGGGGGCGTGGGGGGATTTCCTGAGTCTGTGTCGGCAAGGTCTAGGTTCCGACGTCTTTCTGTCTCCACCCCGCCGAACTGGATCTTCCGAGGACGAGGAATCACTCATGGTCGACAGACATGCCGCCCGACCCGGCCGCCACCCCCTCCTGCCTGCCCGACTTCCCTGGTTCGTGGTGAGCGTGCTGGGTGCGTTCGTACTGACGGGGTTGCCGGTGGCTGCGGCTGTCGTGCCGCCCGCGCCGACTCCGCCTGTGCCGGCCCCGCAGTCCTCCGCGGTGCCGGCGCCCCCGTCGGCTGCGCAGACGCTGGCCGCTGACAAGCCGTCAGGGGGTTTGCTGCGGGCACTGCAGCGTGACCTGGGGCTGTCGGACGTGCAGGCGCGGGCCCGGTTGGTGAACGAGGCTGAGGCGGGGACGCGGGCGGGTCGGCTTCAGAACACGCTGGGCAAGAACTTCGCCGGCGCCTGGGTGCAGGGCACGACCTCCGCCCGCCTCGTGGTAGCCACCACGAACGCCGCGAATGTGGCCGCGATCAAGGCGGAGGGGGCGCAGGCCAGGGTCGTCAAGCACGGTCTGGGTGAGTTGGCGGCGCTCACGGCGAAGCTGAATTCCGCCGCCGCGGCGGGTGCGGGTCTGGATACGCCGGTGCGGTATGTCGATGTGCGGGCCAACAAGGCGACGGTGCAGGCGACGAGCAGCGCGTCAGCCGACAAGCTGATCGCGGCGGCCGGAGTCGACCGGCGGCTCCTGGACGTCAAGGTGTCGGCCGACCGCCCGCGCGCGCTGCACGACGTCCGCGGGGGCGACGCGTACTACATCGACGAGAAGGCTCGATGTTCGGTCGGGTTCTCGGTGACCAAGGGCACCCAGCAGGGGTTCGCCAGCGCCGGGCACTGCGGCAAGCCGGGCGCGAAGACCACCGGCTTCAACAAGGTCTCCCAGGGTGCCTTCGAGGCGTCGGTCTTTCCGCAGAAGGACATGTCCTGGGTGGGCGTGAACAGCCAGTGGGTTGCCACGCCGCGGGTGAAGAGTCAGGGGGCGGCGGACGTGCAGGTCACCGGCTCCGTGCAGGCGCTGGTGGGCGCGGCGGTCTGCCGGTCCGGTTCCACCACCGGCTGGCACTGCGGGACCATCGAGCAGCACGGCGCCAGCGTGGACTACGCGGAGGGCTCCATCCAGGGGGTGACCCGCACCACGGTGTGTGCGGAGCCGGGGGACTCGGGTGGCTCCTACATCTCCGGCAGCCAGGCCCAGGGTGTGACGTCCGGGGGCAGCGGTGACTGCAAGAGCGGCGGGATCACTTTCCATCAGCCGTTGAACCCGCTGCTCAATGAGTTCGGACTCACGTTGAAGACCGCCCTCGCCCAGCGGGATCCCAGTACGCAGGGGACCTCGGGTAGTTGGGGTGCGGGCAAGGTCTATCAGACCGGGTCACGCGTGACCTCCGACGGCGTCACCTACGTGTGCCTGCAGCCGCATCAGGCGCAGGGCGGGTGGCAGCCTGCCCGCACACCGGCCCTGTGGCAGCGCGTCTGACGGGCAGTTCGTTCACCCACAACCCTTGCCACATCCCTTGCCGAACCAGCGACGACAGGGGGCTGGTGTCTCAGGGGTTGGTGTCTCAGGTCTCCGCGAGCAGTGCGTAGGCCGTCGTCACGAAAGTCTCGCGGGCGCGGTAGCGGCGGGTGCAGACGGCGGCCAGCGCAGTTGCGGTGTCGGGCCTGTAGCCCAGGAAGGCCTGTTGGCCGAGGGTGGCTCCGCAGTGGAAGTAGAGCGGTCCGTACTGGGCGGGGTGCTGGAACCAGGACATGGTGTGCGTGTGCCGGTGCCCCAAGCCCCGCCGCAGGACCGGGCGGCCTGCTGCCCGCAGGGCCGCGGCCAGGGGGTGGCCCGTGGGGTCGATGTGGGCTTCGAGGAAGGTCAGCAGGTCGTGCGGGGTAGCACGGATCGCGCCGGCTGCCTTGAATCCGCCGATGGTCAGCGGGGGCGTGGGCGTGCTGCCGTCCTTGCGGTGACCGGTGGCGTCGGTGGCGTCGCTCTCCGGGCCCGCGGGGTGCAGGGCCGTGCCACCCAGTCGCAGTGGCCGCAGCACCTGTTCGGTGAGCAGGTCGTCCCAGGGGGTGGCGGTGGCGGCGGCCAAGGCGTGACCGAGCACGGAGACACCGAAGTTGGAGTAGTGCCACCGGGAGCCGGGCTGCCGATGCGGTCGTCGGCGTACGAAGGCGTCGATGACGTGCCGGTCCTCGTAGCCGGCGTAGGGGTTGGTGCGCCAGGTGGGCAGGGCCCGGGGGTAGAAGTCGGGGGGCAGGCCGGGCAGTCCGGAGGTGTGGGTGATCAGGTGGGCGAGGGTGATGGGGTGCGCGCCGATGCGCCGCGTGGGGGCGAGGAAGGACAGGGCCGGCTCGCCCCCGGAGAGAGTTCCGGACTGCGTCAGGTGGGCCAGCAGCAGTGCGGTGAACGTCTTGGAGGCCGAGCCGATCTCGTAACGCAGCTGGTCACGGGGGACGGGCGGCGGCGGTCCGGTCCCGCCGCTGCGCACCGTGCGCCGGCCGTCGCGGGACAGTGCGAAGACGACATCGGGCGCCTCCACCGCGGCGATGGCCTCATCCAGCCGCCGGTACGTCGTCTCGTCGTCCGGGCGGTCCTGCGCCGGGGGGAGGCGGGGCGGAGGCTCGTCCTCGGTGGCGTCGTGCGGTTCGCCGCCTGGCCAGGGTGTGCGCGGGGGCGTCATCAGGATGTGGTGTGGGTGAGTTGTGTCAGGGCGCGAGAGGTGGCCATGACGGAGGCGAACGCGGCGACGAGCGTGGGGTGGTAGATGAGGTCGAAGAGTTCCTCGGGATCGCCCTCGGGGATGGTGCGTACGGCGGGCATGGCCCCGTCGTCCTGTTGGGCGGCGGCGAAACCATCCCAGGCGCGTTCGTCCAGCGTGGGACGGGGCAGGCAGGCGTCTACGACGAGGAGTTCGCCGAGGAGGTCCCAGCGCTCCAGGTCCAGCCAGTCGTCCAGCCAGGCGGGCAGCCAGGTGGCCAGGTAGTCGGCGAGCGGGGGCGGGATGCCGTCGGGGTTCTTGCCCCAGTCGGTGAGGTGGAAGACGGTGTGGGTGATGTCGTAGGCGGTGTGCCCTTCCACCGTCCAGGGTTCGGGGGTGCGTCCCAGCCATGTCCGGCCGATGACCTCGGCCTCCGGCGGCCGGGGCTCAAGGCCGCAGCGGCGTTGGAACGCGGAGAGCCCGAGGCGGCGTACGGGCGGCATCTCGTGGGCGGCGAAACTCTCCAGGCGCTGGTTGAGCCGGAAGATCTGCTCGAACGCGGGATGGCTGTAGCCCAGCTCCTTGAAGGGGAGGTAGACCTCGAAGGGAATGGGGGAGATGGGTTCGATGCGCTGGCCGCGCACCAGCATCTGACCGCCGTCCAGCGTGTTGCGCCAGGCGTGGTCGAGCAGTTGCCGTGCCAGCTGCGCCTGCCGGGAGCCGGCCACCCCTTCGCGGAACAACACTGAGCAGATGAGGGCCAGTTCGCCGATGGGTTTGAAGCGCTCCAGAAAGCCCACTTCGGGGTCGACGTCCGGTTCCAGGCGGAACCCGTCGCGGTGGGAGTGCAGCCATTCGAGCGCCTGGCTGCCGACGGTGTGCATGAGGCGGGTATTGGTCATCTCGACGCTCCTCGTCCCCGCTGTCCAGCCTGCCTCTGCCCCTGCCGCGCGGCTCCCGGATGCGCGGCTCCCGGATGTGCCGGCTGCGCGAAGGCGGCTGCCTTCCCGGTCGCCGCAGCGGCGGTATCGGTGTCCTCGTGCAGTGCGTCGGTGGTCAGTGCGTCGGCAGCCAGCGCGGGGGCGGTCAGCGCTGCGGCGAAGACCGTCATCAGCGTCGAGTGATAGCAGCCGGTGAAATCGTCCGCGGGCGCCCTCCCGTCCCGCTTGGAGCCGATCTCCGGAACGGCTCCGGACGCGCCCTGTGCTCCGGCGAGTCGCGTCCAGGCGTCTTGCAGCATCGTGCGGTCGGGCGCGCCGGGCAGGCTGCCTGCCACGGCCAGCAGCTCACAGCTCAGGTCCCACCGCTCATCCTCCAGGCAGGTGTCCAGCCACGGCGGGAGCCACTGCGCGAGGTAGTCGGCGACCTGCGGAGGAACGCGGTGCGGTGCCGCGCCCCAGTCGGCGAGGTGGAAGATCACATGGGTGAGTGTGTAGCCGGCGTCCCCTTCGAACATCCAGGGTTCCGGCAGGCCGCCCAGCCAGGTGCGCTCCAGCGCCCGCTCCATGTCCTCGTGCGGCGGCATGCCGCTGTGGTGTTCGGAGTTGAGGATGCCGAGGCGCCGGTTGGGCTGCTGCTCGGTCACCTGCCACGAGCGGGTGCGGGTCACCGTCGCAGCGGCCTTCTCGAAGCCGTGGTGGCGCAGCCCGGCCGAGGCGAACGCCGCGTAGATCTCCAACGGGTACGTCGCGAAGGGCTCCAGGCGCTGCAACTGGCACAGGAGGTCGCCCTGCCCGGTCTGCTGCCAGGCGAAGTCCAGCAGGTCACATGCCCTTTGGTGCAGCGGCGCGGTCGATTCGGTGTGGCGGCGTACGGTGACGCACACATGCGCCAGTTCTCCCAGCGGCTTCCAGGTGAAGTTCACGTCGCCGTACTCGGCCAGCGCATCATCCCCGAGTACGAAGTCGTCACGGTGTTCGGACACCCAGGTCAGCGCCACCTCGGCGACCCCCCGGACATCGCGCGCCCTCACCCCGGCACTCCGGCCCGCATCAGCTGTGCCGCCTCCACCTGCAGCAGCACACGGGGATCTTCGGACCCCATCTGCGCCACGAACTCCAGTCCGGCCTCCAGGCCAAGGGTGTGTGGCACGCCGTCCAGCAGGACCAGCCAGCGGCCGGCCCCGGCGGCTTGGAGCCAGTCGCGTCGGCGGACCGCACGCACGAAGCCGCGGGCGACATCCACGGGTCGGCTGCGTGCCACCCGGGCCACCGCGCAGTCGGCGCCGGGCAGCGCGAGGGGGGCCAGCACGGCGAGTTGATGGGTCAGCACCTGCCACGAGGTGTCCTCAAGCCAGGCCGCCGGCGGCTCTGTTCCTTGCGGCGCGCCGTTGAAGGACGCGTCAAGATCCGCCAGAGTTCGTTGCATCGCCCAGTGGCTCCATACCGACGCGGGCGAGGCATCGGCGGGGGGCGGATACGCCTGCACGGCTTTGCTGAACACGGCGAGGTCGTCGGGTTCGAGCGGTGTGCGGCGCAGGACCCCCGGCAGGACGGCGTCGGCACCCACCACACGCACGGCGGCGAGGGCGAGGCCGTCCACGGCCGCCGCGTCGGATCCGGTCACGCTGCCGGCCAACCGAAACCGGCCCCCGTTCCGAAGAGCGGAGACCAGTTCCGACGTGAGGCCCTGCACCGCGCCCGCCAAAGGCGACGTAGTGCCTGACTCCTCCATGCCGGCGCCCGTCAACCCTTCTTCGGGCGCGGGGTCGGAGGCGACAACAGCAGGGAGATCGCCCCGCCAGTCAGGGCCAGCGCCGCACATTCGCGGCTGTCGCGGTAGGAACCGTCGGCCTCAACCGGGTCGAGAGCCGCCTCAACGTCCAGCGTTTCGGCTACGTCCTGATCCGTGAATTCGGTGGAAGCCATACCTCTGCCTCTTCCGTCATATCACGCTGAGTTTCACGTAATGCCAGCACGATTCCTGCACACTCCTGTACGTACTGTCATCAGCGAAATTCAGCGCATGGGTTTCCTTTACCTCACGCGCATTAGAGAATTACGCGACCGAGGTCAGGCGGTACATGCTGCACGCCTCTAAATCGTTCTCTTCGAGGCGCCCTTATAAGCCTAGACGAACCCAGCCGGTGCAGCATCCGCAGGCAATATTCCATATTCGAACTATTGCAACCTGTAAGGGGTTTGGTCGCGCGGCGCCACCGGGCGAGGAGGCCGTCTCCGACGAGGACGAGCGCGCCCGCCAGCTGTGTCATAGCCCAGCCGCCTCGGGCAGTGGAATCGGCGGTCGCTAGGGTCTGCCTATGTCCAGTCCTGGAGATGTGCCGCCGGAGATCCTGTATCGGTTGCGGTCGTTCTGTCGGCAGCTGCCCGAGTCGTACGAGGAGCCGGCCTGGATCGGCGTGCGCTGGCGGATCCGTACGCGGACGTTCGCCCACGTCTACACGCCGGACGTGGATCGCTACCCGGTCTACGCCTCGCACGTAACCGCAGATCAGGAACCCGTCGTGATGACTTTTCGGGTGCCCGTCGACGATCTGCTCGGCCTGACCGCCGGTGGGTTCCCGTTCCTCCGTGCCGACTGGGGGCATAACGTCGTCGCCGCCGTTCTCGGCGACCACACCGACTGGACCGAACTTGCCGAACTGATCACCGACAGCTACCGCGAAATGGCCCCGAAGTTCCTCGCCGCTCAGGTCCCCCTCCTGCCACCGATCAGCTGACCGGCGGCGGGCCCCGCGCCCGGCCCTGCCTCGGGTGATGGCCATCGCCTCGGGCAGCATTGACGCCGTACCTCCACGCGGAGTCGTGCAGGAGAGCGACTGCGGAGGGCAGGTTGTGTACGACCCAGGTGGTAGTGCACCGCCACGGCGTGGCTCTGCTCAGGCTCCCTGATGTGGGCGCCTGGTCTCAGCCGCCCGCGCCTGCGCCCATGCCCACCACGCGCCGCGCCAGTTCGTCGATCAACTTGTCGACGGAATGCGGCGCGAGCAGGTCCGGCACGGTCAGGTCATCCACGATCAGGCCGGTCATGGCGAGATACATCAGGACGACGCCCGTCCGGTCGCCCGGCAGGCCGCCGTCCAGATGGAATCTGATGTTGGCATCGAGCTGGGCGGTGAAGAACCGGGTGAGCTCGGCGTGCAGTTCGGGCCGACGGGTTGCCTCCAGACGCAGCTCCATCAGGGCGAGCCAGCTGCTGCGATCCTCGCGCATGCGGCCGAGGAGCTGCTTGAGAAGGGTGACGACCAGTTCGACGGAGGGCTTTTCGCTCATGGTGTCGGCGAGTTGGGACTCCTCGGGCGTCAGACGCTCCTGGATGCGCGTCATGACCTGGGCCAGCAACTCGGCGCGGTTGGCGAAGTAGTTGGTGGTGGTGCCCTTGGGGACCTCGGCCTGGGTGTCGACCGCGCGCAGGGTGAGGCCGCGCGAGCCCTCGCGGGCCAGGACCTCGATCGCGCCATCGAGCAGGGCGGCCCGCCGTGCGGGGTTCTGACGCATGGCATGTTCCTTCCGGAAATCTGTTGACACCACTGCGGGTGCAGTACTACGGTCTAACCACTTCACTCAGAGTACATCACTCGACGTGCCAATGACGCTGTCAGAGGAGCGAGATGCGAAACCAGCTGAAGTCCCTGAAGTCCCAGCAGAGCACCCGATTCCCGGTGCCCGCCAAGCCACGCTCACTGCCCCGCCCCCGCCCGCTGCCCAAGCCGGGCACCCGCCGCTGAAAGGCCAAATGACAGACCCCATCGCGCACTTCACCGAAGATCACCGCGTCGAAGCGGACCACGGCCCCGGATCCGACCACGAGGAGACCCCCATGCGAAAGCTCACCTACTTCATCGCTGTCAGCCTCGACGGATACATCTCGGGCCCCGACGGCTCCGACCCCACCTCGGGACCGGACGCCTTCTGGCCGATCGGGCAGGACTACATCGAGCACCTCGTCACCGAGTACCCCGAGACACTGCCGGGCCCGGCGCGGGACGCGTTCGGGATCAGCGGGGACGGTGCGCACTTCGACACCGTCATCGAGGGCCGCAGGACGTATCAGAACGGCGTGGACGCCGGAATCACCAACGCCTGGCCCCACCTGAGACACCTCGTCTTCTCCCGCTCCCTCACCGAGTCTCCCGACCCGGGCGTCGAGCTCGTCGCCGGCGACCCCGTGGCCAAGGTGCGCGAGCTCAAGCAGGAGGACGGCAAGGACATCTGGCTGTGCGGGGGCGGCGAGCTGGCCGGGGTGCTCTTCTCGGAGATCGACCAACTGGTCATCAAGCTGGCACCGATGACGATCGGCTCGGGGACGCCACTGTTCGGGCAGAAGAGGCCGTTCGACCCGACGTTCTTCGCCCTGGCCGACAGCAAGATCATGGAGAGCGGCACCATCTTCCTCACGTACGCGAAGAAATGAGTACGCACGCGTGAGCGGGGTCGGCGGCCGGGCGGCAGAGCACCGTGCGCGCTCGGCTTGGAGCCGTTCCTCGTCCGTGATCCAGGCCCGGGTGCGTGCCAGGTCGCGGAGCTGCACCGTGGTCGGCGATGTGGACGCGTATGCAGGCCAGGACGGACCGCTGCCGGCCGGTGGCCTCCCACGGGCGGGGGCTCATGGCGAGCCCCCGGCGCGGCGCCGCAAGTCGGCGAGCTCGGTGCGCGGCACGTCCTGCACCAGGCGGCGGGACAGCTCGATGAGCCGCCGCCTCAGCGCGGTGTTGCCGGCGGCTGGGCCCGCAGCCAGAGCTTTGTAGGTGCGGTTCCAGTCGCGCTGGGTCTGCACGAGCTCGGGGGAGTGTTGTGTCTGCACCATGACGCCAGTAGAGCACATGTTCGAATTTCTAAGCGAGCGCCGCTGGCGTGACTGTTGCCCCGGCCCCGGCCGCGGCCACGCTCGCGAAAGCCCGGCTGCACCAGTGGCCGCGGAAGTTCCGCCGATGAGTTTGTGGCGGTTGCACGGTCCACCCCTCGAGGAAGGGAGCACACCATGCGCAAGATCATCGTTTGTACGTTCCTGACGCTCGACGGCGTCATGCAGGCGCCGGGCGGTCCGGACGAGGACGCGGAGGACGGCTTCCAGCACGGCGGCTGGCAGAAACCGGTGGATGACGACGAGGTCGGGGCGGCCATCGCCGGTTGGTACGAGCGCTCGGACGCGATGCTGCTCGGCCGCAAGACGTATGAGATTTTCGCGTCGTACTGGCCAACCGCCGATCCCGGAAACCCGTTCACCGATCGGATGAACAGCATGCGCAAGTACGTGGCGTCTCGGACCCTGACGTCCGTCGAGTGGCAGAACTCCACACTGCTGGAGGGCGACGTCTCCGATGCCGTACGCAAGCTGAAGGCGTCCGACGGTGGCAACATCAACGTCGTCGGCAGCGGCGACCTCGCCCAGACCCTCATGCGGCACGACCTCGTCGACGAGTACCGGCTGACCATCCACCCGGTGATCGTCGGCACCGGCAAGCGGCTGTTCGCCGACGGGGCGATCCCCACCGCACTGGAGCCGGTCAGCGTCTCGACGACGAAGGGCGGCACCGTCGTCGGCGTCTACCGGCCGAACGGTAAGCCCAGCTACGACAGTTACTAGTGTGACGTGCGCCGCGGAAGTTCCGCGGCGCAGCACAGCGAACACCACGGTCAGTCAGCAATTGCGTGTCACCGGCTCGACCGCGCCCCCGGACCACAGGTAGCCAGCGCCCGCACGCCGCGGTGTCCTCCCGGATCGCCGCAGCCACGCCCACCCGCAGCGCATACGCCACTGACGCTGGTAGCCGCGAGGCGGGCTGCTCCAGTCGACCCAGCCCCGCAACGGGCGGACCCTGGAGGTATGAACGGCATACGCACATCCGCGGTCGCCCGCCTCACGGTCGCCGCGATGGCCGCGTGCCTCCTGGGAGCTGGAAGCAGCATGGCCGCGGCAGCACCCTCGCTGCCAGTAGCTGAAGAAGCTGGCAAATGGGGAGACACCAAGAAGTGGGACGACCTGGCCGTCACCACGTCGAAGCCCACCAAGTTCACGCCGTCGAGCACGGCTGCCGGACACGAGACGAAGAACCAGGCGGTGAAGTGGCGCATCAAGGTCCAGAACAACACAGACGAGACCTTCGAACCCGCGCTGATGACGGTGCACGTGAAGTCCGGTGAGGACGGCGAGTCATGTACTCAGATCTTCGACGTGGAGAAGAAGATCAGCCTCGGGATACAGGGCAGCGTGTCACCGGGCTCATCCGGCACTGCTGAGTGGGGCTTCGATATCCCGCGTGATCAGCTGAACAAGGTTGACCTGGAAGTCCGCCCCTACTTCGACGAAGACGGGAAGCACTGGGTTGGCGAGGTGAAGTAGACGAGCTGAGTGATGCCAAGCATGGGGACATGGGGAACCGGGCCGTTCGACAGCGATCTCGCCGGCGACTTCGTTGACGGACTCGAAGGAATCGCACCCGACCAGGTCGTCATAGTGCTGCAGACGGCTCTGCAGCGGGTCGTTGCTTCTGGCGCCAGGGTGGAAGGCGAGGAAGGCGGGGACGGCGCGGAGCACTTGCTGCGGCTGCTCTGATCGCCGCCGATCGCCGCCCTGGTTCCTGGCAGCGCATTTGTGCTCGATCCGGAGGACGTACCGCTGAACTGCTGGTTGGATTCGCCGCATTGTTCGATGAGGCATCTCCGAGACCGAGTAAGTGGCGGCCCGCGGTGGGAGACTTGTGGCATGCCAGTCGGTGAGGCTGGGATTGGGGTTCGCCGTCAGTGCGTGACGGCGAACCCCAAGGGGTGAGGATGCGGGGCTCCCCGCCGTATCCCCACCGGGGCCCTACCGGAGCCGGGGGCGCGGGAGTACCCCCGCTTGCCGGGAGGGCGGAGGCTGGAGCCGTCTTGTCGGTGATACGGCTCCAGCCGGGCCTTCGTGTCGTTCTGGCTCGGGGGCTGGGAGCCTGATGGAGTCACGCGCATAGTGATGGCACGTGAACTCTTCGTCCGAGGTCAGGGTATGGCTCCATGGGCATCCGCGATAGAGCCGCGATAGAGGGCTCTCAAGCAGCACGTCAGCAGGCATGCCAGTTGATTGAAGCCGCTACTTACCCATCTTGACCAGAAGAACGCCTGAGTAACTCGGCATGTCAAGCCTCTCTCAGGTCAATCACCCGAACAGGTTGCCTGTCGGGCGCATGGACGTTTCTGCACCGCCTTTTCTCCGTACGGTAGTGGGGCGTTGCCCCAGCCCCTGGTGACGGTCCGCAGGCCGCCCACCCCCGTTCTCTAGGGGTCTCACTTTCAGGAAGTGTCATGGGCATCAACGACGCACGCTCGAGCTCAAATCTGCGCGGGAATGACAGGCCGCCGGATCTACCGGATCCGTGTCGGTGCGCACGCAGTTATCGTCAGAGCGGGGTCACCGTGGTCGAGTTCTGCGGGGCGATCGACGTGAGTAGCGCCCCGGGTGTTCAGGTCCATATCGACGCCGCCACCGCCCCCAGGTACGCCCAAGTGGTCGTGGACCTGCGGCCGGTGGAATTCTTCGACTGTTCCGCCCTCTCCCTGCTCTGCCGGGCACGACGCAGGGCCTTCGAACATGATGGTCACCTGGCACTGGTCTGCACCCGGCTGTGGCACCTGCGGATCCTCAAGGCAGCCGGGCTCAACGCGCGCTTCGAACCCTTCTCCACGATGCAGGACGCGCTCGACTCCGGATGATTGGCCTGTCAGCTGTCCGCGGCATCGGAGGGCGGCGGGTCATGGAGTGTGAGGTGGTCGTCGACGATGGCGCGGGCGAGGTCGGTCAGGGGTGTTGCCTGGCTGTGGGCGTGGGCGCGCAGCAGGGCGAGGGCTTGGCCGGTGGTGAGGGAGTGGCGGTAGCTGATCATGCCGATGGCGTGGTGGACGACGGCGTCCGCGGGCAGGAGCCAGGCGTGGATGAGGTCGTCTTCGGTTGATACGGGTGCGGCGAGGAGCAGGAGGTCGGCGGCGTCGGCGTGGTCCTGTGCGGTTTGCAGGTCGGTGTCGGAGATGGGGCCGGGGGTGTGGCGGTAGAGGGTGAGGATGAGGCCGGCCTGCTGGGCCGGGTCGGTGCCGTTGAGGACGGGCAGGGCGAAGGCGGCGCGGATGTGGTGCGCCTTGGCCTGCTGGGCGTAGACGGGCCAGTGCCGCGTGGCGGCGGAGTCCTCGATGTCGGCGACCAGGACCGGGGCGCGCTGGCTGAGGGCTTGTACGCAGGGGCCTTCTCCGAGGCTGATCTGCAGTTCCTCGCCCCTGGGGGCCAGCGGGCCGGCGGCGCACAGCGACACCCGTTGGGCCAGGGCGGCGTCGGCGGCCAGGGTGAGTCCCACAGAGTACGCGCTGTGCAGGGCCGTGCGGCAGGCCTCGCCGATGCGCAGTCCGGGTTGGGTCTGGCCGGTGTAGTAGGCGGCGAGGGCCACGGCTTGTGCCCGGGCGCCCGTCATCGTGAACTCGGGGCGAAAGCGGGCAGGCGAGCGACCGTGCGGTGCGGCTTCATCGTGGCGTCCGAACTCCGGCATTCACCGCCGATGCTGCCCCTGATCGGAAGCCAATGTCAGGTATGTGGTGGGCGAGCGGCGTCGCCTGCGGGCAGCCTGTACGTCCACACTACGCCTCACCCCGCACTAACCGGCGTCGTACCGCGAGGTGAGCTCTGCACCGTAGAAAACTCACTACTGGGGGGCGTCTTCAGTGTGTCCTTTGCGCCGCGGAGGTCCCTCCTGGGGCAGCTGTAACGGGAGGTGAGAGCAGTGGGCATGGACGTGGGCATGGACAGTGACCTGGTTTACGTGCTGCAGAGCCTGCGCCCCTCCTATGGGGATACGGGACTCTGCACCGCACGGCGCCGGGTCCGCTCCCGGGCATGGCGGTGACCGAAGCCTGGCTGGTGGGCAACGCTTGGCTCGCCGTCGTGCTGGATTGCAGCCCGCAGCAAGAGGCCTTCGCCGCCGCCGACGACTCGCGCCAGCGGCCGGCGAGCAGGGCGTCAACCGTCAACCCCGCAGCGTCCTCGGCTGGTCGACGGTCCAGGTCCGCCCACACCAGCTCCGTCGGCACGCCGCGACTACGTCGGATGACGGATATGCATCCGGCGGCGACAGAGAGACCGTTGCTCTCGACGTTCCTCAAGCCGGGAGGGCCGTAAAGCCCGTAAAGACCATCAAGCAGGCCGGCCGCGGGTGATCCCCCGGGTGGGAGGGCAGTGCCGGGCCCTGCGTCTTCCGCGATGGACTGTCCAATGCTCCACTGCACCGCCACTCAACTCGGTCCGCACAGCCACCCGATGGGAGTCACGCAATGGCGCACCACGTCTCCGGCCTGGGCATCAGCCCCACGAGCCTGGATCCCAGGAGCCACATCACCGACCTCTACGTATTCCAGAAGCCAGGCGATGCGAGCAAGACGATCCTGGTGCTCAACATCAATCCGACCTCGCCGATCACCGACGACGCCGTCGACCATGAATCGGTCTACGAACTCGGCGTGGACACCGACGCCGACGCGGTCACCGACATCGCCTTCCGCATACGCTTCTCACCGGTGCGGGACAACGCGCAGAGCGCAAGCCTGCAGCTGGCGACCGGCCGGGAGGCCGCGGCCGCCCCCGACGCGGGGGACACGGTCCTTCGCGCCGCGCCAGTGACCTTCGGCTCCGAGCCGCAGATCACCGAGGCTGGTGACTTCAGGCTCTTCGCAGGGCTCCGCAGTGACCCGTTCTTCGCCGACCCGGTCGGCGCGAGCGACAAATTCCAGTGGACCGGCAAGGACTTCTTCGCTGACAAGAACGTGTTCGGCATCGTGCTGGAAGTCCCCAACAGTGCGCTCGGCCCGAACCCTCAGGTGGGTGTCTGGGCCAGAGTCCTGGTTCCGCACGAGGGCCGACTGGTCCAGGGCGACCGGGCCGGGCGCCCGGGGATCGACGCCAACTTCAACCAGGACGACGACGACAAGCGAGTCTGGAATCAGCAGGGGCCGTCTGACGACCGTGAGGGCTTCCTCGACAAGTTCGTGCACGTCTTCGAGCACGCGGGCCACCCCAAGGACCGGGCTACCGCTCTCGCGGAAAGCTTGCTCCCCGACCTTTTGACGTACGACTACGCAAGCGCTGAAGGATTCCCCAACGGCCGCAACCTCACCGACGATGTCATCAACATGGGGATCGCCCAACTGAGCAACGGCGCTGTACCCCATGACGGGCTGCGGCCTCACACTGACCTTCGCACCGACTTCCCATTCCTGGGGAACCCGCACGAGCGTGGCTGACACGTACAAAGCTGGCCCCTGCTCTGCGAGCGGGGGCCGTCGCGTCGCCTCTGCGCCGGCCATCCGAGTCGTTCACTCGACGTTGTGCAGCTCGCCCGGGTCGCTCTCCAGGTCGTAGAGCTCGTCGTCGGACAGGAGATTGACGGCGAGTTTGTGCCGACTGTCGAAGATGCCGCGCATCGGCTGGAAGCCGCCGCCGAAGCCGTCGTGGTCGACTTCGTGGCAGCCGTGCGCTGCGTGGCGGCATCAGCCCGGAAGCTCTCACCGGCCACGGCGAAAGATTGAACTGCGGCGGGGATTGCGGCGGGCGTGCCCCAGCCGACCGTGAAGTCCTGGATACGTTCTCGGCGACTTTCGGCGACGCCTGGACCGGTACTGCCGCTCCTACAGCTCGGCACAGATGGCGTTCAGAAGGCGTCGCTCCCGTTCCTCCTCATGGTCCTTCCCGCCCAGCATGTAGCCGCCGAACTTCATATGGCTTCCTTGCTTGCCGAGGGTGATGACGCCTCGCCCGACCTCGGCGATGGCTGCCTCCACGTCGGCGAGCTCCACCTCGGTATTCAGGTGCACGTACCGCTCTGTCAGCCGTCGCGCGGGGATGATCTCACCGTGCGCGGCGCGCACCGCCGGGTCCGATCGGTAGGAGTCGTAGTACATCCGCGAGCCGGGGATCACGCCGGGGGAGGAGACGGAGATGGTCGTGATGCAGTCGCGGTACGTCTCGGCCAGCGCGAGCCAGTGGTCGACCTCGGTGCGCAACATCTTCAGTGTGGTGCCGGGCAGGCCCATGATGCCGGAGATGTAGAGCCTGTAGTCCAGCCGCTGTGCCAGGTCCAAAGCCTCCGTCACGCGCTCCGGTCCCTTGTTGATGCCTTTGGAGTCGCCGCGCAGCAGCTTGGGGTCGAAGGCTTCCAGGCCGACATTCCAGGTGCGGATGAAGCCTTGGCACAGCTCGGCGGACTGCAGGAACTCGTAGACGAGCCCGTAGGCGAGCATGAACCGGCGGCCGCGAAGCACCGGCGAGCCGGCGCACGCCTCGGCCAGTTCGTCGAGGTAACTGATCTCGCCCGACCATTGTTCGCGGGAGAAGCCGAAGGTGGAATCGCCGGCCGCGTAGACGTTGGCGCCGAGGCGGCCCACGACGGTCTCCAGCACAGGGATGATGTTCTGTGGATTGGTGGTCTTGGGGGTGAGTCCCTGGATGGAACAGTGCCTGCAGCGCCGGCTGGCTCTGCTGCCCCAGGTGCAGCCACCGTCCAGCGGCATCGTGACCATTCGCTTCAGCTCGTAATGCTGGGCGTACCAGACCTCGAAGGCCTGGTCGTAATGCGTTGCCAGCTGATCCTCGATCAGCCGGTAGTCGGGCAGCTCGCGGCGGTCGAGGGGGTAGCTGGAGGCGCTCTGGTTTATCACCTGCCCCCTGTTGTCGCGGTAGGCGAGAGACGGCACTCGACTCAGATCCAACTGTCCTTGCAGGGAATACAGCAGACCCATCATGGTGAACGGGCCGTTGTTGCCGGTACAGATGTAGTCGACGATACGGCTGCCGTAGGTGCCGGTGAGGATTTCCCGGTGCAGGATTCCCGCATGGTCGTTGCCGAACACCACGACGGCGTCCGGGTTCACCCGCTTGACCTCGGCGGCCACGATGAACGCCCACAGCGCGGTGGCCGTGTAAGCGGTGAACGCGGCGACCTCCGGCGGATCCGCCGCAATCATGGCTTGAACTTCGGGCCACTGGACGTGACTCATATCGATGTAGCGTGCGCTGAGGCCGGGAAAGCAGCGATGTTGGTACGTCATCATCTCCACAAGGGCCGCATGCGGGTAGACACAGCCCTCATTGCGGTACCGCTCCTGCCCGTCCACCCCCTCAATTTCGGCACCGCCGCCGGAAGCGCCCCCGCGGTGCGCCGAAGTCAAAGGCAGAGCGAAGTACCAGACCGAGCGCAACCGCCGCGCAGGCCGAGGCGCTGAAGGCAGCGGCAGCGCCCACTGGTACCGTCCGTCGATCCCCACGGTTTCCTCGGAGGGATGCAGACTCATCTCCACAGCCTCGACCTCCCGATGGCGCGAACCGATCCCGGATCTTCAACCCTGCGACACCGACACCGACACAGCCCAGCTCGACGTGTTCAGCCCATCACCGCATGCTGGGCTTCCGATTCCCGTCACGCCAGGTGGCGTGGCCGAATCCGGCCACGGCCAGCCGAGTTCAGCCCGCTGAGGGGGTGGCAGGTGTTCGACGCTCGGCGCTGCAGTTACCGGTCAGCTACCGCCGATCAAGCTCATCGTTGTGTCTGCGCGAGAGGGCGAGAGGTCAGGCCCGAGTGCGCAGTCCCGCCAGGAGTCGGTCGAGCGCCTGCTCCCCGGCCTGCGGGTCTCCGCCTCGCGCGATCCAGAGCGCGGCCTCGTTCATCGCTCCCGAGAGCAGCCGGGCCAGGGGCTCCACCGGCTGTTCGTCGATGATCCCGGCTGCGGCGAGCGCTGTCAGGGCCTCTTCGAGGTGCCGCGCGGATGACTCTTCGTCCAGGGCCCGCCACTCATCCCAGCCCAGTACGGTCGGGGCGTCGACCAGCAGGATCAGCCGCACCGCCGGGTCGGTCCCCGCGGCCAGGAAGGCCCGGCAGCCGGCCCGGAGTTGCTCCCAGAGATCCTGATGCCGCTCGGCTGCGGCCGCGACCCGCTCACCCAGTTCCTGTTGGACCTCGGAGACGACAGCCCTGAAGAGCCCCGCTTTGCTGTCGAAGTGGTGGTAGGCGGCTCCCTTGGTGACCCCGGCTGCCCGCGCCACCTCCGCCAGCACCACGTGGTGGTACCCGTCAGCGGCGAACTGCCGCCGTCCTTCGGCCAGCAGCGCCTGCCGCGTGGCCGCCCGCTGCTCCGCCCGGTTGACCGCCATCGTGCGCACCGCCCTTTCCATTTCGCGTACCCGAGGTATGCTAACTCCACGGTTCGCATACCCAGGGTATGCGAAATGGAAGTGAAAGGACTTCTGCCATGACGAACGTGCCCACGGCCAAACTCGGCGGCTTCTACCCGGTGCTCGCCACCCAAGACGTGGCGGCCTCCCGCGACTTCTACACCCGCCACTTCGGGTTCGAGGTGACCTTCGAGGCGGCCTGGTACGTCAGTCTGCGCCGCCCCGACGCCCCGCAGTACGAGCTGGCCCTCCTGGACCACGCCCACCCGACCGTCCCCGATGGCCACCGGGGCGCGCTCCAGGGAGGCTTGCTGCTGAACTTCGAGGTGGACGACGTGGACTCCGAACACCAGCGGCTCGTGGTGAAGGCCGGTCTGGACGAGCTACTGCCGCTGCGTACGGAGGAGTTCGGCCAGCGCCACTTCATCGTCGCCGCCCCTGACGGTGTCCTGATCGATGTCATCACCGTCGTCCCGCCCAGTCAGGAGTACGCCGCCCAGTACACCGGCGCCTGATCCTGCCGTTTCTCCCCGCTGGTCCCCCGGGGCATCCGAGGCGCGCCAACGAGAAGTTAGATACTTGGTCTAGAGCTAGAAAAGTAGTCTAATGTGGGGGTGGCGGGGTGTCCACCGGGCCGCGCCCCCCCCAGCGGCAGCACGTCGAGCGAGGAGAAGCCGGAACCGTCCATGAATGCCGAACAGCACTCAGCCGTCACTGCTCCGTACCTGTACGACCGGTCGGGAAAGCGCTACTCCCTGGACGACCCCCGCTGGCGGGGCGAGGACGGCAGCCCCCTCGCCGTCAGTGCGCTGCCGGGTCTGCGTCCCGATCAGATCGACACCGCCGAACGGTCCCTGTGGCGCTACCGCGCGGCTCTGCCCGTCCCGGCCGCCCGCAAGGTGAGCCTGGGCGAAGGATGTACGCCGATGGTCCCGGTCGACTGGGCCGGTCGGCGCGTCCACTTCAAGCTGGAGTGGTTCAACCCGACCTCCAGCTTCAAGGACCGGGGCGTATCGGTGATGATGTCCCACCTCGCGGCACACGGCGCCGACCGGGTGCTCGAGGACAGTTCGGGCAACGGCGGTTCTGCGGTGGCCGCTTACGCCGCTGCCGCAGGCATCCGCGCCAAGATCATCGTTCCCGCCGCCACTTCGGCGGCCAAGATCCTCCAGGCCCGCGCCTACGGAGCCGAGATCGAGCTCGTGGGCGGCACCCGCGAGGAGGTCTCGGACGAGGCGATCCGCCAGTCTGAGCAGATCCAATACGCCAGCCACAACTGGCACCCCATGTTCATCCAGGGCACCAAGACCATCGCCTACGAGATGTGGGAGTCGCTCGGCTTCACCGCGCCCGACAACGTCGTCCTGGTGGCCGGGGCGGGCAGCAACATCATCGGGTGCGACCTCGCCTTCGGCGAGCTGCTCGATGCCGGTCAGATCGACAGGCGCCCGCGCCTGTTCGTCGGGCAGCCCGAGCACTGGGCGACCATCGCCGACACGTTCAACGGCATCGCCCCGGCCCGCCGTGGCGAGCGAATACCGACGATCGCTGAGGGCGCTTCCATCGCCCACCCGGTCCGGCTGCCCGAGGCGGTGGAGGCCATTCGCCGCTCCGGCGGCGCCGCCTGCGCCGTCCCCGAGGCGAAGATCCGCGCCGCGGTCCGCGCACTGAGCGCGCGAGGCTTGTACGCCGAGCCGACCAGCAGCGTCGCCGCGGCGACCCTCGACCACTTCATCGCGACGAGGGACATCGCTCCGGGCGAGACGACCGTGGTCGTGCTCACCGGTGCGGGGTTGAAGTCCGCCGAGAAGATGGCCTCGGTGTTCGCCGGGGCATCCGACTGAGACCGTACGAGGAAAGGAGAGCGCGATGGCACACCCCTCCGAAGACGATCTCACCGACGAACACCCCGTACGGGAGGACGAACACCCCGTAGGGGAGGACGAGCACGGCGCACTGGAGGACGAACACCTCGTACGGGAAGCCGAGCGCATCGCCATTGCCATCGGGCGCATGTTCCCGGGCCTGTGTGAAGTCGTCCTGCACGATCTGCGCCGGCCCGACAGCGCCATCCGCGCCATCGAGAACAACCTGTCCGGGCGGCAGGTCGGCGACTCCGCCACCGAGCTGGGGCTGCGCCGCATCGCGGACCCCGAGTACCCCAGCGTCATCCAGAACTACAGCAACCAGTTCCCCGACGGACGCCCGGCCAAGAGCACCTCGATCGGCATCAAGAACGCCGACGGGCGTTACGTCGCGGCCCTCTGCCTGAACCTGGACGTCAGCACGCTGTCCCCGCTGGCACTGACCCTGGCCAACCTCGTCGCCACGGACGTCGACCACCGGGGCGAGGCCCTGGAGACGCTGCGTGACCGCACCGGACGCGAACTCCGGTCGCTCATCGATTCCTTCGCCGCCGAACGCTCCAGCTCCCCCCGCGGCCTCAACCGCGATCAGAAGCGCGAACTGGTCCAGCAGCTGCATCGCGAGGGATTCTTCGAGACCCGGAGTTCCGCACAGCTCATTGCCGACCAGCTCGGCGTCTCCCGGGCGACTGTCTACAACTACACGAAGTAGCCACCCCGCTCACCCGCAAGAACACCCCTGTCGCGACCGAGGAAGTAAGGCCACGACCAACTCTCCGACCCAATGGACGACCGGCTCCAGCAGCATCCGCCTGGCCAACAGCACCGCGACGTGCGGGTAGCAGCCGAGAGGGGCGCGCCGTTCGCGACCCAGGCGCAGAAGGTCCTGCGCAACTTGCGGATCGGGTCTCAATGCCGCGCGTGGCGGATCTTCAGCCGTCCATACTCCATGACGCCGGAGATCCGGATCCTCGGCCCTCCCAGGCAGGAGCTGCGCGGGGGCTTATAGCGCGTGTCCTTCCATACGGTGCGCAGATCCTCGAACTCGACGACGGCGTCACGGGGCACGGTGATCCTGGCCCTGCCAAAGGGGAGTTGCAACTCGATGTCGACGACAGGGTGCTCGAAGACCGCCCGCGACAGGTCCAGATTCACCTTTCCGTATGCGGACTCGACCTTGAGGATCCGCGGTACCTGCCACGCGCCGCGTCGCCGGATCCATCCGCTGGCAGCTCCGATCGTGGACGTGGTGGCCGGTTTCTCCGCCGGGAGCAAGGCCATGGCCGATACGAGCTCGCCGCGCGTCTTGACGGTGAGTGCCTGGTGGAGGCCGTCGTCCATCTCCTCGTGCGAGATGTGCCCTTCGGCGTACGCCTCCTGCAAGCGCTGCACGGCCGTGTCACGGTCGTCTTCGCTGATCAGCGACGGCGGGTCTTCCGGCAGAGAGGTCACCGTCTCACTGTAGTGCCGTGTCGACAATGCGCACACGCCAACGTCCCTAGCGGGCCGCGTAGTTGAGGGGGAGGCCGATCGCTCGTCTTCATGACTTCGAGCGGAAGTCATTTCGCGATGCCAGCGGGAGCCGCTTCCGTTCCTGAGACAACGACCTGCGTGCGCTGTCTCCCGGACCTTGGAGAGGAAGGCGTCGGGGAGCACTTCGGTCAGGCGAGGTTCTCGGTGGAGAACTGTCGAGCGTGTCGAAGGGGATTCAGGACCTTGCGGTCTGCCCGCCGAACCGTCCAGCTGGGTCGCGGGCCGGAACCGCTCCCTGGCAGATCTCTTCGACGGCCGCGCGAACGCGCAGGTCAGACGCTGTGCGTGTGCGGCGTCGAGTGGCGCAATACTCCGGCAACACCATCACCGCGGCCACGTCGGTATGGTCCCTCGCATGCCAGCCGAACGTATCCGCGAGCACACTGTGCCGGTCGCCGCCGCACGACGGCGTCGGCTGCGCGCGGACCAGGCGCGGCAGCTCGCCGATCTCCTGCGCCACCAGGTGCGCACAGGGGGCTTTCCCAGTGGTGTCCTGCCGCTGGAGGGCACGATCGGCAGTGATTACCACGTCTCCCGGAACACCGTCCGGCAGGCGTTGGATCTGCTCCGTACAGAAGGGTTGCTGGAACGGCAGCCCGGAGTCGGCACCGTCGTGTTGTCCGAGAAGTATTCGCACGGCCTGGACCGGCTGCAGGGTCTCGCCGAGACCCTGCACGAACACGGCGACGTCACCAACGAAGTCCGTACGGTCGGTCCCGTCCCCGCGCCCGCACCCGTGGCGCGGCGGCTAGGCCTCGTGGAGCACGCCGACGTGCTCTACATCGAGCGGCTGCGTCGGCTCAACGGCCTGCCGCTCTCCCTCGATCTCACCTATATCCCGATGGACATCGGCGCCGGTCTCATCGGCTGCGACCTGGAGAACACGGACGTGTTCCGGCTGCTCGAGACCCTGACCGGTCAACGGCTCGGCACGGCCGAGATCACCCTGGAGGCCGTCAACGCCGACGTGCACTCCGCCGCCGTTCTCGAGGCCCCGCGCGGCGTCGCCGTACTCATGCTCGAACGTCTCACCTCACTGTCCGACGGGCGCCCTGTGGACCTGGAGTTCATCCGCTTCCGCGGTGACCGCATCGCCATGAGCGGGTTGCTCCACCGCGCGCTCTGACCACCGGCCCTTCCGGCCCTTCCGGCCCCTCCGGGCCATTGGACCCGTCGGCCCGCCTGCCCGCCGGTTCTTCTGACTTCTCATCCCTCCACCTCTCTCCGGGAGAAAGCCATGCCTCTGGCCACCCAGCGTGCCGACGTGCCCGTGACCATCGACGAGTCGAAGTGCATCGACGGCTGCACGCTCTGTGTCGACATGTGCCCGCTCGACTCGCTCGCGATCAACCCGGACAGCGGCAAGGCCTTCATGCACGTCGACGAGTGCTGGTACTGCGGGCCGTGCGCCGCCCGCTGCCCCACGGGCGCGGTCACGGTCAACATGCCCTATCTGCTCCGGTGAAGGCGGCGAAGGAAGGCTTCGAAGGTCGAGAGGCTCCCACTCCCATGAAACGCACAGCTCCCATGGAGCGCATAACTCCTGTGAAACGTATAACTCCCGTGACACGTACGGCTCTTGCCGCTGCTTCGGCCGCCCTGCTGGCCTTCCCCCTGGCGGGCTGCGGCGGGGCGAGCGCGGACGACTCCGGTACCGTCACCGTGACCATCGGCTACCAGTCCAAGACCATCAACACCGTCACCGCAGGCACGCTGCTGCGGTCGCTCGGCTACTTCGAGCGCGAACTCGCCGCGCGCGGCAAGCGCGAGGGCGTCACCTACAAGGTCAAGTGGCAGGACTACGCCACCGGCGCCCCGATCACCGCGCAGATGACGGCCGGGAAGATCGACATCGGGTCGATGGGCGACTTCCCCCTCTTGATCAACGCCGCCCGTGGCACCCAGTTGAACCGGCCGACGAAGCTCGTCTCCGTCACCGGCTACAACCTCCGCGGCGGCCTCAACACCATTGTCACCGGCACCGATTCGAAGCTCTCGGCGCTGAAGGATCTGCGCGGCAAGAAGATCTCGACGAGCGTTGGCTCGGCTGCCGACGGCACGCTGATACGGGCGCTGCGGCAGGCGGACATCGACCCCGAGAACGACATCCGCAAGCTCAACCAGCAGCCCGCGGTGGGTGCTTCGGCCCTCCAGGCGGGCAGCGCTGACGCGCTCTCGCAGTTCGTGGCGTGGCCCGGGCTGCTCGCCTTCCAGGATCGGGCCCGAGCACTGTACGACGGCGCGGAACTGGACCTGCCTACCTTCCACGGGGTGACCGCGCGGGAGGACTTCGCGAAGAAGCGGCCTGGAGTCCTGGAGGACTTTCTGCGCGCCCAGGCCAAGGCGACCGACCATCTCAACAAGCGACCGGTCGCGGCCGCCGAGTCGGTGGCGAAGGCCACCGGTCTTCCGCCCGAAGTTGTCTACCTCTACAACGGCGCGCACGGCATCGCCACCTTCGACACCACGATCAAACCCGCGCTGGTGGCCGCGTTGAAGAAGGACGTGCCTGTCCTGAAGTCGGCGAAACTGGTGGGCGATGTCGATGTCGACGCCTTCGTCGACGAGCGGTACGTGAAGAAGGCGTACGGAGACGGATACGCCAGCGCCCTGACAACTACTCCGAAGCCCCCGCGAAGTGAGCTGTGGCTGAAGGGCGAGAACAAGACCCGGTCCTTCGCCGAACCGGCCGAAATGCTGCGCCAAGCAGCCGCGCACCGGGGCGAGGTGCGTGCCGCGTACGTCCCCGACGCCACGACCGGGACGCCGTGGTTCGCCGACAAGGCGGTGTGGGTGGCGGACGGCGAGAAGTTGCTGCCCTTCGTCACACCCTCCACCGCCACCGCCTACACCAAGGCGCATCCGGGCGCGCGCACCATCTCGTACAAGCAGGCCCTTAAGTACAACCAGTCTCAGAAGCAGGCGTCATGACAGGGCGTCATTTCCTGCGCGCCTTGTCGCTCGCCGCCGCGCTCGGCCTGTGGCAGCTCCTGACCGCGCTCGACGTCGAACTGTGGCTGCGCTTCGAGCAGTTCCCCACGGTCGTCGACGTCACGCGGGAGTTCGGGCAGCGCATCGGCAGCGAAGCGTACTGGCAGGACCTCACCGACAGCCTCAGCCGCATCCTGACCGGCTTCGCCCTCGCCGCGGTCGCGGGCGTGGCAGTCGGCACGGCGATCGCCCGTTCGCGCCTGGCCGCCGACCTGCTCGGTCCCGTCCTCGAAGTGCTGCGGCCCATACCGGCGATCGCCTTGGTGCCGGTGGCGATCCTGCTCTTCCCCAGCAACGAGCAGGGCATCGTCTTCATCACCTTCGCCGCGGCGTTCTTCCCCGTCATGGTCTCCACCCGGCACGCGGTGCGCGCCTTGACCCCGGTCTGGGAGGAAGCGGTCCTCACGATGGGCGGCGGCCGGTGGCGCGTCCTCGGCTCGGTGGTCCTGCCGGGAGCGTTGCCCGGCATCCTCGGCGGGCTCTCCGTGGGCATCGGCGTCTCGTGGATCTGTGTGATCTCGGCGGAGATGATCTCCGGTGAGTACGGGGTGGGCTACCGCACTTGGCAGGACTACACGGTGGTCGACTACCCCGGCGTCTTCGTCGGCATGGTGACGATCGGAGCGCTCGGGTGGATGACATCGACGGCGGTGGAGGTGCTGGGCCGCAGGGTGACGCGGTGGCTGCCACGGGCGGAGTCCCGCATGGAGGCGCCGGTGCTGCCGCGCCGGTCCCGGCCGAGGACCCCGCGACCGGAACCCCGCATCTCTACGGGAGACGATGCGGGGCTGCGTGCCTCCGTACATGCGCCGGACCACCTGCCCAAGGAGAGGCAAGGAAACCCGGACGACCTGCCCAAGGAGACGCAAGGACACAAGGAGACGCAAGGAGGCCTGACCCCGTGAGCACACCCCCCGAGACCACCCTCGCTCCCGTCCTCGCCCCGCCCCGAGGAACCCGGCTCACCCTGGGCGGCGCTTCGATCGGACGGGCGGGGGCCGCCGTCCTCGACGGGCTCGACCTGGACATCGCGCCCGGCGAGGTCCTCACCGTCGTCGGCCCTTCCGGATGCGGAAAGTCCACCCTGCTTCGCACCCTCGCCGGGCTGCTGCCTCCCCTCGGCGGGCAGGTCACCCAGGACGGGAACCCCATCACCGCACCCCACGCCGAGCGGGCACTGATCTTCCAGGACGACGCGCTGCTGCCGTGGCGCACTCTGCGGGCCAATGTCGAACTGCCTCTGGCCATCCAGGGGTTGAGGCGCTCCGGGCGCCGCGCACAGGCAGAGGAATGGCTGCAGCGTGTCGGCCTCGGCGGGCATGGCGCCAAACTCCCGCACCGCGTCTCGGGCGGCCAGCGGCAGCGTGTCCAGCTCGCCCGCGCACTCGCGGGAGAGCCGCGGGCCGTCCTCATGGACGAGCCGTTCGGCGCGCTCGACGCGCAGACGAGGGCCGGGATGCAGCAGCTCCTGGCCGAGGTGTTGCGCGGCACGGGCGCGACCGTCGTCTTCGTCACCCATGACGTGGACGAGGCGCTCTTCCTCGGCGACCGCGTCGCGCTCCTCGGCAGCGGCCGCACCTCGGGGTCCCTCGCCGTTCTCGACGTGCCGCGCCCCCGCGACCGCAGGGCCCACGGCGACCCCGCCACCGTCGAGCTGCGCCGCACCGTTCTGACGTCGCTCGGCTCCTGACTCCTCGGCTCCTGACTCCTCGGCACCAGACTCCTCGGCACCTGAGAGGCCCTTTTCCCATGCAGATCCCCGCAGTCACCGACGCCCAGGAGCTCTCCTGTGACGTCCTCGTCATCGGCGGCGGCACGGCCGGCACGATGGCGGCGCTCACCGCGGCCGAGCAGGGCCGCAGCGTCCTCCTCCTGGAGAAGGCGCACGTCCGCCACTCCGGCGCCCTCGCCATGGGGATGGACGGCGTCAACAACGCGGTGATCCCCGGCCGCGCCGAACCCGACGACTACGTCGCCGAGATCACCCGCGCCAACGACGGCATCGTCGACCAGTCCACCGTCCGCCAGACCGCGACCCGCGGCTTCTCGATGGTGCAGCGCCTGGAGTCGTACGGGGTGAAGTTCGAGAAGGACGAGCACGGCGAGTACGCGGTGCGCCAGGTGCACCGCTCCGGCTCGTACGTCCTGCCCATGCCCGAGGGCAAGGACGTCAAGAAGGTCCTCTACCGGCAGTTGCGGCGTCGCGAGATGCGGGAGCGCATTCGCATCGAGAACCGCGTGATGCCGGTCCGGGTGCTCACGGCGGAGGGCAGGGCCGTCGGCGCGGCCGGATTCAACACGCGTACAGGCGAGTTCGTGACCGTGCGCGCCGGCGCCGTGATCCTCGCGACCGGCCCGTGCGGCCGCCTCGGCCTGCCCGCGAGCGGCTACCTCTACGGCACGTACGAGAACCCCACCAACGCGGGCGACGGTTACTCCATGGCCTACCACGCCGGTGCCGAGCTCACCGGCATCGAGTGCTTCCAGATCAACCCGCTGATGAAGGACTACAACGGCCCCGCCTGCGCCTACGTCGCCAACCCCTTCGGCGGCTACCAGGTCAACCGGCACGGTGAGCGCTTCGTCGACTCCGACTACTGGTCGGGCCAGATGATGTCGGAGTTCGCGGCCGAACTCGCCTCCGACCGCGGGCCGGTGTATCTCAAGCTCAGCCATCTGCCGGAAGAGTCGATCAGCGCCCTCGAGAACATTCTGCACTCCACGGAGCGGCCGACACGGGGCACCTTCCACGCGAACCGCGGCCACGATTACCGCACCCACGACGTCGAGATGCACATCTCCGAGATCGGCCTGTGCGGCGGTCACTCGGCTTCGGGTGTCCGGGTGGACGACCATGCCCGCACCACGGTGCCCGGTCTGTACGCCGCGGGGGACCTCGCCTGCGTGCCGCACAACTACATGATCGGCGCGTTCGTCTTCGGCGACCTGGCGGGCGCGGACGCCGCTCAATTCCGCGCGTACGAGGGCGAGTTGCCGACCGACCAGGTGAGGGACGCCCACGAACTGATCTACCGCCCGCTGCGCAACCCGGACGGTCCTCCGCAACCGCAGGTCGAGTACAAACTGCGCCGCTTCGTGAACGACTACGTCGCACCGCCCAAGTCGGGCGCGCGCCTGTCGCTGGCCGTGGACCACTTCGAGCGGATGCGCGGCGAGATCGACGAGATGGGCGCGCAGACGCCGCACGAGCTGATGCGCTGCGCCGAGGTGCACTTCATCCGGGACTGCGCGGAGATGGCGGCACGTTCCTCCCTGGCCCGGACGGAATCCCGCTGGGGCCTCTACCACGAGCGTACGGACCACCCCAAGCGCGACGACGACCGCTGGCTGCACCACCTGGACCTCCGCAAGTCCCCCGCCGGAGCAATGGAGTTCACCGCACGCCCAGTCGAGCCGTACCTGATCCCGGTCGAGGAATTCACGCCGACCGGCGGCGCGTCACACCATCTGGGCGAGGTGCACCCGGAGCAGGTCGCCACGGCGGGACAACGCGACCTGGCCCCGGTCGGCTCGGGCACCCGAACGAGCACCACGGAGTCGCGAGAGACGACTACCGCTTCCACCCACTCGCCACGCATCCTGGAACTACTCACCCTCACCGAGGAGGAGCCCGAACTCCCCCTCCTGCGGCCCTTCTTGACCGACCCGGACCCCGCCGTACGCCGCGCGGCCGTGGCCGCGCTCACCGAGACCGTCCCCACGGGTACGGGCCCGGCGCTGGCCGGGGCACTCGCGGACCCGGATCCGGGCGTCCGCCACGCCGCTGCGGCTTCCCTGCGTGAACTGGTCGAAGTCCTGCCCCCAGAGCCAGAGTTGGGCAGGGAGCTGCACGACGCCCTCGCCCATGGGGACGCCCTGGTCCGGTCGACAGCACTGGACGTCCTGCGCGCCCTGCGCCTGGGCGACGCCGCCGCCTACGCCCCTGCCCTCACCGACCCGGACATCGAGGTCCGTATCGCATCGGTCCGCGCCCTGGTCTCCGTCGGCGCCCTCGACGCCGTCGCCCGCGCCGTAGCCGACCCGGCCCGCGAGGTCCGCGTCACGGTGGCCCGCGCCCTGGACACCCCGCAGGCGCTGGCGCCCCTGCTCGACGACGCGGACATCCTGGTCCGCGCGGCAGCCTTCGCCACCCTGGCCTCCGTGGGCTGCCCCACCCCGTACGACCTCACGGCGGTGGACGCGCTGGCCGCCCCGTCCTGGCAGGTACGCACAGGTGCGGCCACAGCCCTGGGCGCTGCCGACCCCCGCCGCGCCGTACCTGCCCTGTCCAAGGCACTCGCCGACCCCAACGCCGACGTCCGCAAGGCCGCGGTCCTGGCTCTGCTCCAGCACCCGGCGAACGGGGAGGCCCGCACGGCACTCGCCACGGCAGTCCTTGACCCGGACGCGGACGTCCGCGCCTACGCGGCTCGGGCGGCTGCGCCTGCCTGAGGCCTCGGCTGATCAGCGGTGGGACCGAGGGGTGGGCTCGCGGCGGGTGGCGTGGATGGAACCGAGCAGACTGAGGGCCTGGGCACTGGGGCTGCCTGGTTCGGCGTGGTAGATGACGAGCTGCTGGCCGGGGGAGTCGCGTACGTCGAAAGCCTGGTATGTGAGGGTGAGGCGGCCGACGTCCGGGTGGAGGAACTGTTTGGCGTCCTGGGTCTTGCCACGCACGGTGTGGGCGTTCCAGAGACGGTTGAAGTCCGCGTCGTCCTCGGTGAGGGTGCGGACGAGTTCGCGCAGCCGCGGGTTGTCCGGGTCGAATCCGGTTGCCTCGCGAAGGTTGGCGACGGTGGCCTGCGCTGCCCGGTCCCAGTCCGTGTAGAAGGTGCGGCCTGCGGGGTCGAGGAAGGTCATGCGAGCCAAGTTGTCCGCCGGATCGAACGGGGCGTAGAGGGCATCGGCCATGGCGTTGGCGGCGAGGAGGTCCAGGGTCCGGTTCATGACGAACGCTGGAGTGTTCGGGTAGCCGTCCATCAGCTGTCGCAGCGCTGGGCTCACCTGCTCGGTGGCATGGGCGAAGGGCCGGTCGTTCGGCGTGGCCCCGGCCAGCCGGTACAAGTGCGCGCGGGCCTCTGTGTCGAGGTGCAGTGCGCGGCTGAGTGCGTCGATCACCTGGGGTGAGGGGTTGCGCTCGCGGCCTTGTTCCAGGCGGGTGTAGTAGTCGGCGTTGACTCCGGCCAGGACGGCGACCTCTTCACGGCGCAGTCCGGCAACTCTGCGGGGCCCGTAACTCGCCATGCCGACGTCCTGCGGCCGCAGGTCGGCGCGGCGTGCGCGCAGGAAGTCTCCCAGGTGGTTGTCGTCCATGTGTTCAGGCTAGGCGGCGGCCCGCTGTGCTGCCTGGGTGTGGCACGTCCAGGCAGCAGGCGTCCTGGTTGATGGCCGCTGACCTGCCCAGACTCGGTGGAGCGGGGAGGACCGCACCGTTTGAGGAGAGGAGTCCGCCATGACCGGGACCGTTGAGGGCGACCAGGGCGACCAGGCCGACGTGGTCGGGGTGTGGGTGACCGCGGATGGTCACATCCGGCAGGAGCTGCTGCCGGACGGCCGGTACGACGAAGCCCGCGGCGAGCGGGCCGGCGCGTACACCGGCCGGTACACGGTGACCGGCAGCCACCTGGACTACGTCGACGACACCGGCTTTACCGCCACGGGCGACATCCGGGAGGGAGTGCTCCATCACGAGCACCTCGTGCTCTACCGGGAGCAGAAGCAGTCGTAGAGAAGGCCGGGCTCGTGACTGCCCTGGTACCGGGGGGCGACTCCGCCGTCGGCGGGGCGGACCAGGAAATCCCGAAACCACAGTCAGTCAACATCAACCAGAATCAAGGACCACATCCATGACAGGACAACGACTTGACGGCAAGGTCGCGCTGATCACAGGCGCGACTGGCGGCCTCGGCACAGCGACCGCCGAGCTCTTCGCCAACGAAGGCGCCCGGCTGGTGATCACCGATGTCGCCGAAGGCCCCCTGCGGGAGCTGTCCCACCGGATCGAGGCACGCGGTGCGGAGGTCGTCGCTGCACGCCTCGATGTCTCCTCCGCGCGGGAGTGGGACGAAGTGATCACCGTCGTACGCGACCGGTTCGGAACGCTGGACGTTCTCGTGAACATCGCCGGCATCCTGGACTGGCCAGGTATCGAGGACACACGGGAAGAGGCGTGGGACCGCGTCATTGACGTGAACCAGAAAGGCACCTGGCTCGGCATGAAGGCGGCGATGCCGCTCCTGCGTGCGAGCGGCAACGCCTCGGTGATCAATACGTCGTCAGTGCTCGGCCTGGTGGGAAGCGGTGCGGCTGCGGCCTACCAGGCGTCCAAGGGGGCCGTGCGCCTGCTGAGCAAGACCGCCGCGGTCGAGTACGCCCGGCAGGGAGTACGGATCAACTCGGTGCATCCCGGGGTGATCGCCACGCCGATGATCCAGGACCTCCTGGACGACCAAGGCGACCAGCAGCCGGACATCCAACGCACCCCCATGCGCCGAGCCGGCCGCGCCGACGAAATCGCCCCCGCGATCCTGTTCCTCGCTTGCGACGACTCCTCGTTCGTCACCGGCTCGGAGCTGGTGGTCGACGGCGGGCTCACCGCGCACTGAACAACCCAGCCGTACGACGTACACGTGGGCCTGCCGTGGATGCGTCAACGGCGCGGCTCACCCGGCCCACACGGTCACCGCGCCACACCACTGCACAGCACCTCAGGTGTCCCGCACCGGCGCCCGCACTCACACTCACTTTCTCCATCACCTTCTCCAGGGACCGCACCATGACACCTGCAACCGCAACCGCCGCAACATCCGAATCCACCGAGTTCGCTGGGAAGATCGCCCTCGTCACTGGAGCCGCGCGAGGAGTGGGCCGGGAGACCGTGGCGCTCCTCCACGCCCGCGGCGCCCAGGTCGTCGCCCTCGACCTCCGCCCCGACGTCACGAACCTGGCGGAGGAGTTTCCCGGCGTCGTCACGACGCACGGTGACATCACCCAGGAGGAGACCGCCCACCGCGCGGTGGCAAGGGCCCTGGACACCTTCGGCGGCCTTGACATCCTCGTGAACAACGCCGGGCGCACCCAGAACAAGCCCGTCACCGAAACCACGGCCGAGGACTGGGACACCGTGATGGGGGTCAACGCCCGCGGCTCCTTCTTCATGGCCCGCGAGGCATTCCGGGCCATGAAGAGGCGTGCAGGCGGCGCCATCGTGAGCACCGGCTCGTACGCCTCCACCGTCGCCCTGCCCGAGGGTGTCGCCTACAGTGCGTCGAAGGGCGCCCTGGCCCAACTGACCAAGGTGCTCGCCGTCGAGGGCGGCCCGCTGGGCATCCGCGCCAACCTCGTGGCCGCGGGCGTCATCGAGACGGACTTCCTCGACACGATCCGCCCCGACAGCCGCGCCTACCTGAAGTCCTTCGCCGCCGCGCAGCCACTGGGACGTGTGGCGCAGCCTGAGGAGATCGCCGAGGTCCTGTGCTTCCTCGTCTCGCCCCGCTCCAGTTTCGTCACGGGATCCGTGGTCGCCGCTGACGGCGGTTTCACCGCGATCTAACGATGCATCAGGCAGCACTCATCCGGCGACCACGGCCCGCAGGCCTGCTAGCGGTAACGCCATGAGCATGCATGAGGGTCAAGCCCCCTTTCTGAAGACGAGCACCTCAGTGGAGGCGACGCCCATGGGAGCCAGGAAGCTGGCTTCCAGGCTGCAGCCCAGCGTCGCGAAGAGGTCCACGCAGGTCTGGTGAGGCATGGCGGCTGGATAGGAGTCGTGCCCCTCACCGCCCTGCGTCGCCCAGGCGCGCACCGTGGCCGGGTCCAGGCAGGTCTCTGTCATCACGTCGAAGACGATCCGACCCCCGGGGCGCGTGACACGGGCCATCTCGAAGAAGTAGCGGGAGGTGGCGAGGAAGGTCAGGGTGTTGAAGACCTTGTGGGCCTGAACGAGGTCGATGCTGGCGTCGGGTGTCGGGGTGAGGCTGCATCCTGCGGTCGGCTGGGCGATCACGTCGTAGGTGTCCACCAGGTAGTTGGCCCAGGGTGCTGCCGTCTCGTAGATCTCGTAGCGGCCTGGTGAGCACTCCTTCAGCGTCTTCTCCAGGTACCGTCCGGACCCGGGGCCGATCTCCAGCACGGTGTCCGGGTTGGCGGCGAAGACGCCGTGAGCGCGTAGTTCATCGATGGTGGACTGGGTGGCGCCAGGCGTCCCGTTCATTACCTCGTCGATGTAGTCACCGACGGACAGGCCGGCTGACCGCGCAGCCCGCATCGCTGCCTCGAACGGGATGAAGTCGTCCACGCCGCCCCGGTTGTTGGTGCTGCGCACGATGTCGAATCCAGCGCGCCCCATGAGCCGCTTGACACCCGATTTCAACTTGACCCCCGATTGCAACACTGATGTTCCCCTCCCTGCTGCCCGCATCGGGCGAACCGCAATGAATGGAATGAGTCGGAATGAGTCGATGAACCAGACGTCATCGACGGGTTGGGTCGGCACAGACACAGCACACTTCGGTATCGGTGTGAGCCCGCCGACGTCACAGGCGTGCGTGATGGCGTGGTGTGGCGGAGTGCCCGGGACCTACGGGGCGCAGGGCTGCGCGCGGTGCAGCAGGATCACGAGCGCATGGGGCCGCGGCAGCGCGGCGGTCGGTCTGGGCGCCCGTTGAGGTTTCGGCAGGGGCTTGTCCGTGCGGTGCAGTACGGGGCTGATGACGTACTGCAGGTGCGTCCACCAGCGGCGGGCGGTTCCGGCTGCTGCGTACGCCAGGAGCGCGGGCAAATTGGCCGTGCTGCGGAAGAGGCGGACCAGGGCGAGACCGGCGATGAGGTGCAACGCGGCCATGGCCAGGGGTTCGTGGTGCCAGGCGGCCGGGAGCCGCAGGTGCTCGTCCAGCCGGGCTGCGGGGACACCCGTGCCGGTCAGCTCCAGCCAGCCGGGCAGAAGTGCTTGCACGGCGGTGACGGCGAGGGCGCTTGCGCGGGATGCCTCGCAGCGCATTGCCGGGTAGGCGCATGCGGCGAGGACCGCTGCCGCGGTGAGCAGGGCGGGCCAGGAGACGGTGGAATCCGTCGTCGCGTGGTGCAGTCCTGCAGCGAGTGCGGTACCGGTCAGGGCAAGGGTGATCGCACGGACAGCAGCGCCCCTCGCGGGAGGGAGCTGGGCCGAGCGGTGGCGATCGAGAGTGCGGAATGCCGACATAGCTGGACCAGCATGGCCTACGCGCGCCCGTATTTCAGTATGAATACGGCATTCCGGCGGCCAGGGTGGGGAGTTGCGACGTCGGCCTCCGGATGCGAGGTCGGCCTCCGGTGCCGGTCTCGCCGCGAGCGGCCGTCGATCTCGGCTCGGGCACGTGCGGTTGCAGAGGGCTGCCGCGGTGGCTGCGGGATCCAGGAGCCAAGGCGTACGCGAGTACCGAAGCGCTGGCCAGGACGGTGAAGAGTGCGGGATATCCGCCGAGTTCTGCCGCGCGGCGTCGGGGTGGGCGGCGGCTCGGATGCCGGCAAGGGTGTCGGCCACAGCGGGGACCTGCCCGGCTACAGCGGGGACCTGCCCGGTCTTGCCGGTGTCACCGGGCAGGTCCCGCACGGCCTGGTCGCGGCCTGGTCCCCTCTCGGCTTTTGTTCGGACTCTTCGGGCCCCTGTTGAAAGGGCTCCGGTTCGGGTCCTGTTCAAAGCTCACCGCGGCGCCGGGCCGATGGCACGGTGGCCTACCTCCAACCCCACCTGCTGGACAAGAGGGGGGAGGGGAGGGGTTTTGCGGTTGGCAGGTTCACCTCGCCCAGGCGTCGGCCGCGTCGGCCTCCCCGGGCGCGGTTGCCGGGCAGTTGCGAGGCGGTTGGTCAGCGCCGCTGGAGGGGGCGAGTGCAGAGCAGGTCTTTGAGATTGCCGTCGTCGAGGCAGACGCGTACGTATGCGGCTCCGCCGACGACATCGGCCGGCACGGTGAAGCGGTAGCTCTTGGTGTTGCCGCACGCCGTGTCGGAAGAGTCGGAGCCGGCTGAGCCGATCTTGTTGTGGTGGGTGTCGTAGGTGTACGCCCAGGTGCGCCGGCAGTATGCCTCACCGGCCGTGCTCACCGACTTGTGCGTCCCCTCCACCTCGACCGATCGGTTGTACCAGGTGACCGTGCCATCGGTCCATGTGTTCCCGACCGGGACGTGGAAAGGGGTGGGCAGGCTGGCGGCGGTCGGTGCGTCAGCCGCGGTCTGTGCGCCGGCGGCGGGAGCGCCCAGCAAGGTGCCCGCGGTGAGCACGGCGGAGCCGAGGGCGGCGGCGAGATGAGTCCTCATGCGATCTCCAGGTTGGGGTGAGCCGGTTGCGGCTTCACATCCTGGGCGGGTCGGCCGCCTGTGGCCTACCTCTTAAGCCACGGCTTAAAAGGGGGGCCCGGGTTGCAGGCGCGGCGCATGGCGCAGCTGGCACCAGTGCCAGTTCCCGGTGGCGTCCGGGCAGGGCGGCGCCGCGCCCGATCCTCTGATGCCACGGCCCCCTTGGATCTCATGGTTCTGTCAGGGCACCGGTGCGCAGCAGGGCCAGCCCGAGGGGGGTGATGAAGTGCAGTACGGACCCGCCTCGGCGGCTGGTGGTGATGAGGTCGGTGTTTCGCAGCACTCTCGCGTGCTGACTGGCCGCTGCGGCCGTGACGTTGAGGCGGCGGGCCAGTTCGCTCGTCGTGCAGCCTTCCGCTGTCACATGCAGGGCGGCGGCTCGTGTGCGGCCGAGCAAAGACTCCAGGTTCCGCACGGCGGAGCCGTCGGCTTCAGCCGGTTCGCTACCGGTCAGAGACCGGCGCAGAGCCGGCACGGTCAGTCGGGGAGGCTGGGCGGGATCGAGCGGGTCCCACAGAAAGCTCACCGGGTGCTTCGAGAAGACGGTGGGCGTAATGATCAGTCCCCGTCCCTGGAGACGCACCTCAACTCGGCGCGGGTAGGGAGCTTCGAGCACCGGTGGACGCCAGCGGACCAGCGGCGCGCAGACCGAACGCAGCAGCAGATCGATGCCTCCCTCCAGCATCAGGTTCGCGCAACGGGTGGTCAGCGCGACGAGTTCGGACCGCCCTCGGTGCCAGTAGGGCTCCACGGTCAGCCGATGGCAGGCGCGCACGGCCTCGGCGAGCTGCTGCCGCGCGTTGCGGTCGCCCTCGGACACTTGTCTGGCCCACGGAAGATGTCCGGGGTGGAAGTCGAGACCCTCGAGCTCGCGTCGCAGCCGGGACACCGGAGCGTGCAGCAGGTTGTCCACGGCGTGGTCCATCGAGGGCGCGTCACCCATCAGGGCCAGTAGATCAAGCCCGGGACCGCGTACCGGGACCAGGGACGTCAGGGGCCGCGTGTCCGCTCCCATCCGTCCCGCGACAGCCGACCGCCACGAGCGGAGGTGAGGAAGTTCCCGGTTCTCCCTCAGCAGCTCCAGGCTGTAGTAGACCTCCGCCGCGACGCCGATCGTTGCGGCCACCCGGGTTCGGGTGAGGTCTTCGGCCGTGAAGTGAATGCGTAACACCGGCAGGCCCCTTGCCATCGAAGTGGAGCGCGTGAGCGCACCCCCAGCATGCCCCAACCTGGCCTGTCTCATGGGGAGTTCAGGAGTCGGCTGCTTCGTCGCCGGGCCAGACCGGACAGAGCACCGGGCGGACAAGTCAGGCGGCGCAGCCCGTCGGCGCTACCCGCCGTGACCCGCCCTTCGCCAACTTGCTGACGTTGGACGTCGGCCAGGAAGCCGCATACGCCATCGCTGCCCGTGCCGGTACGCGGATTCGCAGCTTCCGTCGCGGCGGGCCTGCAGATCCTGGGCCAGATGTCCGGCGGCCGCTCCCGGACCGAACGGCCCTGAGACAACCTCCACGTACTCCAGCGGCCCAGCAGCGCGGTGAGTTCACTGCTGCGCACCGGCAGGTCGACGAGCGGGGCGAGGCCGACTGAATCGGCCAGCGCCACCTGCTCGTCCGGCGCGGGGTCATCGACGGACGTCACCACGAGGTTCGTGAACTCGTGCTCGTAGGCGGTTTCGGGGTGGGCTCGGCGTGATCTCAGGAGGTCCAGGCTGATGCGGCCGACCACGGTGGTCAGCCACCCAGCCACTTTGCCGATGGTCGCCTCGCCCTGGCGGGCGAGGCGCATCCAGGTTTCCTGGACCACGTCATCGGCATGGGCGTGCGAGCCCAGCGCGCGGTAGGCGATGGCGCGCAGCCGGTTGCTGGGCTTCGTACGCCTTGGTCACGAGGCCGGAGGGGTGGGTGGCGGTCAGGGTTTGCGCTGCTGGCGGAGCGAGATCCGGTTGCCGTCCGGGTCCACCGCCTCGATGCGGACCCCGAACGGGTAGTCCACGGGTTCGGGCTCCTCGAAGGTGACGCCGCGCCGGCGCATGGTCTCGAAATCCTTTCGCAAGTCCTCGGATTCGAGGATCAGCGGACCGGGCGCGCCCGTGCCGCCCGGCTGCCCCGCGGCCGGCGCGTGCGACCACAGGATGATCTGTACCGGGCTGCCGGGCACGCCGACGGTGAGGAAACGTCCGTCGGGTCCCGGGAAGTCGAGCTGCTTTTCCAGGCCGAGTCCCCCGGCGTAGAACTCCAGCGCACGGTCCTGATCGGTCACGTAGACCGTCACGTACATGATGTTGCTCAGCATCCATCTCTCGATTCACTCGTCGGTACGACAACCGTTCGTATCCGGCCGTCACACCCATGACGAATGCCGACGAGGGAAGGTAACAACACCAGCCCACCGTGAGAGGGGACAGCACTTCGACAGCGGGCCGGGAGGTGTTTGGCCGTCGGTGCCGCCGCCGGAAGGTTCACGGGTTCGGGGTTCGGGCAGCACCGGGCCTTCCTCGCGGCCGAGTGTGGCGGGGCCTCCGTTCACTAAGCGCGCTGAGCGAGATCCGCCGGATCGATGTCCTCCGCTACCTCTGGCCGGTGCACATTGAAGGGCTGCGGCGAGCCTGCCGACGGGCGGTGCGATCCGCTCTTGCCACTGACGATCAGGACCCACCGGCAAGGTCATCGGAGTGTCCGGCGTCCAGTCGCGGCCACTGGGCAATGGGACGTCCGCCTGGCTCATCCGACACTGGTGCCCATGTGGGTGGGCCGCTGTCGCTCCTCATGGAGCAGTGTTGCGGCCAGCCCGGGGGTGAGTCCTCCCAAGGCTCCTGGCGCCCGTAGACGGCGAAGTCCATGAGCGCGTAGCTGTAGTCCATCGCCTCCACGCCGCGGCGGTTGGTCCAGTAGGTCTCGAAGACACGGTCGCCGTGCCGGAGGTAGCACACGAGGTGGAACAACCCGATCTCACGACCGACAAGGAGGGCGTCTAGGGAGGGCTGCGCCGAGTACCACGGCATGGTCCAGCCCATGAAGTCGCGGTAGCGGAGACTCTCTTCGTAGGACACCTGTGGGTCGGCGGGGCCGAACGTGACGTTGCGGCCCTGGCTGAAGACCGCGTAGGTGATGTCACGGGAGTGCAGGTAGGACAGCTCGGTGGCCTGGCTGAGGAACAACGTGCAGCCTTCGCACTGCTCGGGCGCGGGCCGGGCGGGCCACCACATGAAGTAGTAGGCGATGAGCTGTCGGCGGCCTTCGAACGCGTCGCGCAGGGTGAGCGGCCCGTTTGGCCCGATCAACTCAAGGTCCGGGTCGACCTCGACCATGGGCAGCCGCCGACGGGCCGCGGCGATCGCGTCGCCTTCCCGGGTGTGTGCCTTCTCCCGGGTGCGCAGATGGTCGAGTTCGGCCAGGAAGGTGGCCCGGTCGACGACCGGCGGCTCGCCGAGGATTGTTGGTTCGTCCTTCATGGCTGGTTTCTCCCCTTGTTCCGGTGGCGCTGGCTGAAGCTTCCTTTCACTACCCGCAGAAGGCGGGTGCCTCGCTGGCGGTCAGATCCTGGCGTGGATGCTGGACTCCTACTGGGTGCCGGTATCTGCCGGCGCCCGGCCCAGTGACCGGCTCGGCGATGGTGACCGGGGTGCCGCCAGGGCGGATCAGCTTGGTGGAGTGTTCCAGCATCTCGTCGCCGATCGCGTCGAACACCACGTCGACTCGCCGAGCAGGCCGAGGGTGGCGGCGAGGACCCACCGGCGGGTGAGACGGCGGCCATCCACGAGTTTGCGGCCTGGTGGCTGCCGCCGTTCCCAGCGGTCAGGCAAGGCAGACCGGCCCGCTCCTCGGTCCCTGGGTATCGGTGCACCTTTCGCCTCGCCTGCGGCGAACGCCCGTGGTGCGATGAAACAGGGGATCCGGAAGGAGAGAGCGATGATCCCACCGGCAGGGGAGCACAAGAGTGGCACGGGCCCTGTGTCGATCCGCCCGCTGGATGAGGCGGACCTGGACCGGGCCGACGAGATCTTCAGGGTCGCCTTCGGGACGTTCCTCGGGGCCCCCGAGCCGAGGACGTTCTTCGGGACCGCCGACTACGTCCGCACTCGCTGGGCGGCCGATCCACAGGCGGCCTTCGCAGCGACCGTCGAGGGCGAAGTCGCCGGATCGAACTTCGCCGCCAACTGGGGCAGCGTCGGGTACTTCGGCCCGCTGAGCGTACGTCCGGACCTGTGGGACCAGGGCGTCGGCAGGCGCCTCATGGAGCCGGTCATGGACTGCTTCGACACCTGGGAGAACCGGCACCTGGGCCTGTTCACCTTCTCGCACAGTCCGAAGCACCTTGAGCTCTACCGCCGGTACGGTTTCTGGCCCCGATTCCTCACGGCCATCATGAAGAAGCAGGTCGCAGGCGGTGGCGCGGTCCCCGGTCGAGTGCTGTACGGCGAGCTTCCCGCCGCCGAGCAGCCCGACGCCCTGAGTCTTTGCCGCACACTGACCGGGGCCGTGTACGAGGGCCTGAGCCTGGAACGCGAGATCGTGGCCACGCACGCGCAGGGACTCGGTGACACGATCCTGCTCCAGGGGGCTGGCTCCGAGCTTGATGGCCTGGCCGTCTGTCACTGCGGAGCCGGGTCGGAGGCCGGAGAGGACGTGTGCTTCGTGAAATTCGGCGCCGTGCGTCCTGGCCCCGAGGCCGCCGACCGCTTCGAACGACTACTCACCGCGTGCGAGCAACTGGCCGCCGAGCGTGGCCTGGGGCAACTGGACGCCGGAATGAACCTGGGCCGCCCGGATGCCTACCGTCGCATGGTCGACCGTGGTTTCCGCACCTGGTTGCAGGGCGTGACCATGCACAGGCCCAACGAGCCCGGCTACAGCCACCCCGACGCCTACGTGATCGACGACTGGCGCTGAGACCCCGCCACACTCGGCCGCGAGGAAGTCCCGGTGCTGCCCGAACCCCGAACCTCGAACCCGTGAACCTGCCGGCGGCGGCGCCGACGGCCAGTCACCACCGGGACACTGCGATCGTGGCCGTGGGGGACGTTCTGGATCCCACGGCCGGCAAGGAAGGCCGATTCCGCTGGTCAGTCGTTACGACCCGCACTTCAAGGTCTGGAGGGTGCACGCCGATGCCGTTCCTCTTCCAGCACCAGAACGGAGCGGTCGGATCGGATCGAAGATCTTCAACCCCGGCACCATCCAGAAGATGATCAGCCGACACCAATCACGACCCCGCACAAGCCCTAGTCCTTGGGAACGTCGTGACGTGAGACCTGCCCGAACTCATCCTCCAGGCGGCGGAGCAGGCTACTCAGCAACACGTTGAGCTCCTCCAGCTCTTCGGGGTTCAACGCCTCGGCGAACAGCCGCCGCTCCTGGGATGTGCGCTCCTGGGTGGCCGAGCGCCAGCGGGCCTGCCCCTGTTCGGTCAGGCGCACCGGCTTGCTGCGCCCGTCGGCCGCCGCCACGGACTCGATCAGCCCGGCACGCGAGAGGCGGCTCAGGCGCACGCTCATCGTGCCCGAGGTGATTCCGAGCTGCTGCGACAGCGCGGTGGGGGAGACCTGGTGGGGGGCGCCTGAGCGCTGCAGGGCGGACAGGGCCGCCCAGTCCCCGGCCGTCAGCTCATGGTCGGCGGCCACCCGCGACAGCAGGCGCTCGAAGAGGCGGGCCATGCGGCCGATGCGCTGGCGGGCCGCTTCGGTGTCCGGGTCGACATCGGGCATGTCGGCGATCCATGAGGTCAGTTCGGCTGCGACGGAGTCACGCGGCTCCGTCGGCGACGGCTCGGATGCGGGCACCTTTGACACTCCCTTGAGTCTCAAGATAATTTACCTTGGCATTCAAGGTAACTATAAGAGATAAGAGGAGGCCCGTGACAGACTCGTCCACCCCACAAGGACACGGCCCACTGCCCTGGGCCGGGTTACTGGCCCTGGCGGTCTCCGGGTTCGTCACCGTGCTCACCGAGACCATCCCCGCCGGCCTGCTGCCGCAGATCAGCGACGGCCTCGACGTCTCCCCATCGACCGCCGGACAACTGGTGACCGTCTACGCCGCGGGCTCGATGGCCGCGGCCATCCCGCTGACCGCGCTGACCCGACGCTGGCCACGCCGCCCGGTCCTGCTGGTCACCCTCCTCGCCGTGGTCGCCGCCAACATCGCCACGGCTGTCTCCCCCTGGTACGCCCTGACCTTCACCGGCCGCCTCATCGCAGGACTCGGCGCAGGACTGCAGTGGGCCATGCTGGCCGGATACGCCATGCGGCTGGTCCCCGAATCCAGCAAGGGCAAGGCCCTGGCCGTCTCCATGGGCGGCGTCCCCGTCGCCCTGGCGCTGGGAGTCCCACTGGGCACAGCCCTCGGCACCGGCATCGGCTGGCGCTCCACGTTCGCCGTGATGGCCGTCCTGGGGCTTCTCACGACCGTCTGGGTACGGGCGGCCGTCCCGCCCCTCGAAGCGGAACCCGCCCACGAGCGCATCCCGGTCAGCCGGGTCCTGCTGCGCCCGGGCGTCGCGGTCCTGATGCTGATCGCGTTCGCCTTCGAGGTCGCCCACATGAACCTCTACACCTACATCGCCTCCTTCCTGTCCTCCTCGGGCCTGCAGGACCACGTCGATGTCGTCCTTCTCGTCTTCGGCATCGCCTCCATCGTCGGCCTCTGGCTGACCGGAGCCCTGATCGACCGCAACCTGCGTGCCGTCGTCATGACCGCCCTGGCCGGCTTCACCGGCGCGATGGCCCTGCTCGCCATCCTTGGAACCAACGCCGTAGCCACCCTCGCGGCCATCGCCGTATGGGGCCTTGCCCTGGGCGCCGCACCGACCATGCTGCAGGCCTCCTCCGCCCGGGTAGCGGGTGCCTCGGTGGAAGTCGCCCAGTCGATGCTGGTCACGATGCTCAACGCCGGCATGGCCGTCGGCCCCCTCCTGGGAGGCGTCATCTATTCGGCCGGCAAGACAACTCCCTTGCCCTGGGCGAGCCTTGGCGTCTTCGCCGTCGTCCTCCTCATCGCCGCATCGATCGGACGCCGCGCCTTCCCCCCGTCCACGCAGGCACCGACTGCTGCCCCGCGCGACCAGACCATGGACCTGATCGAGCAGACACAGGACTACGACAACACGCTGCAGCCCACGCGGACTTCCCGCTAGTTCCTGCCCGACGACCCCATCCGGCCGACCCCGCCCGGCCGACCCCGCCCGGCCGACCCCGCCCGGACAGCAGACGAAGACTGACCTGACCCATAACGTCCCCGCCTCCTCGCTCCAGCCGCCACCCGGCATGGATCGGCACGCCACTGAAAGGACGCGCCCCCGATGACCTCGCAGCCCTCCACTCCCGAAACCGGCAAGGTCTGGTTCATCACCGGCACGAGCACCGGCCTGGGCCGCGCCCTGGCCCACGAGGTCATCGCCGCCGGCGAACGCCTGGTCGCCACCGCCCGTGACACGTCGACCCTCGACGACCTGATTTCCGCCGCACCCGACCGCGTACGCGCCGTCCCTCTCGACGTCACCGATCCCGCCGCCGTCGACGACGCCGTGGCCACGGCGCTCAAGGAGTTCGGCCGCATCGACGTCCTCGTCAACAACGCCGGCTACGCGATGCGCGGCGCCGTCGAAGAACTGTCGGACGCCGAGCTGCGCCACCAGTTCGACACCAATGTCTTCGGCGCCATGGACGTAACCCGCAAGGTTCTGCCCACCATGCGCGCTCAGCGCTCGGGCTGCATCGTGCAGATGTCGTCGGTCGGCGGCGTCATGGCCACCCTGGGCGGCACCGCCTACGCGGGCACCAAGTTCGCCCTCGAAGGTCTCTCCGAGGGCCTGGCCGCCGAAGTCGCCCACCTCGGCATCCACGTCGTCATCGTGGAACCCGGTCCCTTCCGCACGGACTTCGGTGGACGCTCCGTACGCTTCGCCGACCCCATCGAGGACTACCGTTCCGTCCTGGACCCGGCCAAGAAGCAGTTCCTGGCGATGCACGGGACCCAGCCGGGCGACCCCGCCCGCGCGGCCCGCGCCATCATCACCGCCACACGCATGGAAAAGCCTCCGCTGCGGCTGCCGCTGGGCGCCAACGCGGTCGATCGTATCCGCGAGCGGCTCCAGCTCCGCCTCGACGAAGTCGACGCCACCGAGCCCCTGGGCCGCCCGACCGACTTTGCCTGACACACAACAAGCACCACCGGGGCATCTGATCGCTCCTACCCAAGGCCCCTGCCGACTACGTGACGGGGGCCTTGGTGTGGTTCGGTCGGGCTCCGTCGACCTAGAGGGGTGAATCGCCCCAGAGGAGCCTCAGCGGAACGCGGCGACATTGCGGGCGGCCCAGTCGGCGAAGGGGCGCGGGGCGCGGCCGAGGACCTGCTGAACGTCCGGGCTGACGCGAAGCTCAGCCGGGCTCGGGGAGCCGAGGATGTCCAGAGTGTCGTCGGCGAGCTCCGCCGGCATGCTCTGGGCCATGGCGGTCTTGGCCTCGTCGCGGGTGAGCTCGTGAAACCTCACGGGCGAGCCCAGCGCGGCGGCGATGGCCTCCGCCTGCTGGCGCGGAGTGATCACCTCCGGGCCGGTCAGCTCGTAGGTGCCGCCGGTGTGCCGGTCATCCAGCAGGCAGGCTGCCGCGACCGCGGCGATGTCCGCCGGGTCGATGATCGGCACCCCGACGTCGCCGAAGGGCGCGGCGACGACCTGTCGCGCGCGGACGGACTCGGCCCACCACAGGGCGTTGGAGGCGAAGCCGCCCGGCCGCAGGATGGCCCACTCCAGGCCGGACTCCCGCAGCATGTCCTCCAGTGCGCGCATCGCGATCCGCGTTTGGCCGGAGGGCCTGGTCACCACGCCCAGTGTGGAGAGCAGGACGACCCGGCGGACCCCGCCGGCCGCGGCTTCGCTGATGACGTCCGCAGGGTTGGCTCCAGTGGCGTGCAGGTCGCCGGACAGCAGCAGGAACAGCGCCTTCGCCCCGGCCAGCGCGGGCTTCAGGCCGGCCGGCTTGGCCAGGTCGGCCGCCATGTGGCGGACGCCGTTCGGCATCGTCGCCGTGTGCCGTGACACTGCCATCACTTGCTGGCCCGCCTCGGACAGCGCCTGCGTCAACGGTCGGCCGATATTGCCGGTAGCCCCGGTCACTACGATCATGATCAGCTCCTTGTCGGATGTTCTCTGTGGCTTCACGCTAGGAGCGGGGGCTAACTTTTGGTAAGGACATACCTTGAGGTAAGCTCATGAAATGACGGGAAGCGTGCAGCGCAGGCAGGCCGAGGTGGGGAAGCGGTATGACGTGTTTCACACCGACTGCCCTGCGCGCGATGTGGTCGACCATGTGACCAGCAGGTGGGGCGTCTGGGTGCTGATCTCGTTGCGGAGCGATGACCTCCGGTTCTACGAGTTGCGCGAGAGCATCCAGGGCATCAGCGAGAAGATGCTCGCCCAGACCCTGCGCGCGCTGGTCCAGGACGGCCTGGTCTGGCGGGAGGTCGAGCCGACGACGCCGCCCCAGGTCACCTACGGACTGACCGAGTTCGGCCGGGACATCGGCGAGCCGCTGACGGAGCTGTTCGACCGGATCACACGACGGCTGTCGCCGCGCGGCGCGGGATAGCGGGGTACGCGCTGCGTGACCTCCAGGCGGAAGATCACCGTGACCCGTGACCCGTGACCCGTGACCCGTGACCCGGCACAACGCCGCCGTCCTGCTGCTCGGCCTCGTTCTCGTATAGGCCGGGCGCAGCCCTGCGCCCCCGCATGGATGCCGAGTTCGGTCTCCTTTGCCGTTTCGGCCGGACGGCTGTCCGGTTTCCGGGCAGTGGAATGCCCCGCTCCCCCCTGGGTGGGGCCTGTGGGTGTCCTGAGGCGACGGCTTGCCGACGTGCGGACAGCATTGGTCAGGTTCGAAAGAGCGCATGGCATGGGCGAGGGGCATGTGCCGTACCCGGCCCACTGGTGCTCGGGCTTCCCGGCGCGGGCGTCCGCTGACCGGCACCCGGACTGGGCTGGGTTGGCCGGTAGCGGCCCTGGGGGAATGAGTGCCTCGGTGTTGTGGTGAGGACCCAGCGTCGCGTGTGTGAAACCGCGACCATTCCTCAGAGAGGGGACGCTCATGGCGTTCCTCCGGCACAAGTCCACGGGGTTCCGCTGCGCGGTGGCATGCCCCACCGGCCAGGGATGGTCGGCGATGTTCCTGCGGCCCAACTGGGCCGCAGGCATCAGCGACACGGCCCTGCTTTTCGAGACGCCGACCACCGACGCGTACGGGGGGCAGTTCACCGAGCTGCGGCAGCCGGCGTACCAGGACTTCAAGGCGAACCCGCACGCCGTGCTGCAACTGCCCGCGCACACGGACGGAGCGGCGCAGTACCTGTTCATCATCGGTACGGACAGCCTGCAGTACCGGGTGGGCACCGGCGTGGTGAAGCGCGAACAGCTGGTGATGCACTCCTACTTACCCGCCGACTGGCAGAACAACGTCGACGCCCTGCTCCAGGCGCCCAACTCCCCGGCCGGCGCGTGGCGCACGTATGTGTTCAAGGGCAGCCGTGTGATCACGTACAACTGGGGCAAGGACGTCGACGTCGAACGCAATGCGCTGCTCACCGAAGGCCCGGACGCGGACGCACCGGGCTGGGCCCAGCTCCCGGCCGACTTCCGCTCCGACCTCGACCACGTCGTCGCCCTGCCGCCCGCCTCCGGCGACGTACGCCGCTCGCTGCTGATCAAGGCAGACAAGGGGCTCATCCTCAACTGGCGCACCGGCGTGGAGAAATCGGGCACGCTCACCTCGCTGACCGCGGGCCTGGGCAAACTCCCTGCGAACTACGCGACGCCGTACCTCCCGCTGTCGGGGACCTACCGGGCCACCAATGCCGGTCAGAGCGTCGAAGCACGGATCGACGTCGACGGCATCGGCACGCTGTCCACGCTCAGTGGTGATCTCTTCACGGTGTCGGGACAGACCACCACCTACGCCAACTCCTTCCGCTCCACCAGCGTGGAGGTGGGATGGACCGACAACTACGTGGTGATCACGGGCAAAGGACTCCTGTGGGCCACCGCGCAGCCCGAGATCACTCAGGTGCGGACCCTGATCTACCTCACCGCGGCCGGTCAGTCCCCGAGCCCGGCCGCATGGCTGACCCTGGAGGACGCGAACGGCTATTACCGCTCCCTGTGGAGCGACCTGCCCAAGGCGTCCACGTACTTCCGCACGGTGGACTACGAGGTCGACACGGTGGCGGGGGAGGCCGAGCTCGTCAGTTATGACACGTCGAAGGCCGCCGTCCCGCCCGGATACGCGAACCGGGTGCTCACCGTGCCCGCCTCGTTCGCCGAGGCGGGCGTGGAGCTGCGCACCGTCGGTACCCGTAACGTCATCGCCACCACCGAGGCCGGCAGCGACCTGATGTGGTCCAACGCCGAGCTGCACGCGGCGATGGTCGCGCACTTCAGCGGGTACCGCGAGGTGCCGCAGTGGAAGCTGTGGACCCTGGTCGCGACAGAGAACGAACGGGGCTCGGCCGGGGTCATGTTCGACTCCACGGGACTGCAACGGCAGGGCATGGTGGTGTTCACCAAGGCCAATGTGGCCGGCACCAACGACGAGTTGCACACCTACGTCCACGAGATAGGCCACGCCTTCAACCTGATGCACTCGTTCGCCAAGGGGACGGCGGTCCCGCCCGCACCGGCGGGTCCCCGCAACGGTTACGGCGACCTGTCATGGATGAATTATCCGCAGTACTACCAGGGCGGCAGTGAAGCGACGTCCGGCTTCGCCGCGTTCTTCAAGGCCTTCCCGTTCAGCTTCACCGACGACGAACTCCGGCACCTGCGGCACGGCTTCTACCGCAACGTGATCATGGGCGGCAACGACTTCATGTCCGGGGCGGCGAAGGAGCAGCCCTCCGTGGAGTTGTTCGCCCAGCCACTGACCGACGAGTCCGGCCTCGCACTGGAGATAGAGGGGCAGGCGGCCTTCGCGTACGGCGAACCGGTCATCGCGCAGCTCAAGCTGGGGCGCACCGGCAGCCACGGTGACGTCACCGTCACACCCCACTTGGACCCCTCGACCGGGCACGTCATCGTCGCGATCACCGACCCCTACGGCCGCTCCCGCCGCTTCCAGCCCCTCACGCGCGAGTGCGCGGCACACACCACGACCACGCTCACCGCTGGCGCACCGGCCGTGTACGCGAGCGTGTACCTCGGGTACGGCGCCGATGGCCTGTACTTCAGCGAGCCCGGCCTGTACACGGTTGCCGCCGCCTACCAGGGCCCCGACGGATCCCGCGTGGTCTCCGCCCCGCACACGATCCGGGTCCGCCCGCCGCTGGCCGCCGCCGACCAGCACATCGGCGAGCTGCTGCTGGGCGAGGACCAGGGGCAACTGCTGACGTTCCTCGGCTCGGACGCGCCGCAGCTCCAGAGCGGCAACGACGCCTTGCAGGAGGTCATCGAGCGGTACGGCGACCATCCGCTGGCCGCGCACGCCCGCCTGGCCCGCGGCGCCAACGCGGGCCGCCACTTCCAGCACATCCAAGGCGGCCGGCTCACCGTCCGCGAACCCGACATCAAGGAGAGCGTCCAGCAGCTCAGCGCGGCCATCAACGCCTCCACCGGCGACGAGGGCCTGGACAACATCACCCTCAACAAGGCGATGCGCCGCCTCGCCAAGGTCCACGCCAAGGACGGCAACCTCGCCGAAGCCGACGCCGTGCTCAACAAGATGGTCGCCACGTTCCGCGGCAAACACCTGCCCGCGCCGGTGCAGAAGACCATCCAGGCCCAGGCCGAGGAGACGCGCGCCAGCATCCACGGCGGCAAGGGCAAGACAGCCTCCCGCAAGAAGAAGTAACCCCGCGCGCAGGGCCGGGATCGAGGACCTTCCGGCTCCGGAGGAACGCGGCGCGCGCAGTCAAAGGGCATCCACTGCCCGGCAGATGAGCCGGCCGCGGGAGGGCGGACCACTCCCCGGCCGGCGATCGTCTCCTGCATGAGCTGGCTGACGATCACGCCCGCGCGATGTCACACCAGGCTCCTCCGGTTCCCCGTCCGACCGGTACGAGCGCGGCCTGCGGATTTCCCTGGCCGGCACCTGGACCCGGCGCATCACCGTGCGCACGAGTGACATCGGCCAGGTCACCGTCACCAAGACCATGACCGTCAAACCGTCACTGCTCTGACCGGCCCGAGCGTCGTTCAGTCGTGCGCTCGGGCGGCGATTCCCCCGACGAAGATGTCCAGGGAGAACTCGAAAAGCGTGTCGGGAGCGTCGGGTTGCAGAGCGCTGACCCGCTTCAGGTGGGGCAGTTCCGCCTCTGCTTCGGAGTGCAGCCACGGCGGCGGCAGTTGCTCCAGGTCGCCCGGTTCCAGGTGGGCGGGTGGCCGGTCGTACAGCATGTCCTGGAGTTCTACGAATCCCACGACGAAGCGGATCGTCTCCATGCACGCGCGGTAGGCGTCCCGCAGGGACAGCCCCACGCTTTCGAAGAATCCGATCAGAGCGTCCACGTTGCGCAGCATCGCCGGATGCCGGGCCATCGTGATGTTCTCGCTCAACGCGAGGGTGGTCATGCCGGGATGGCGCCGGTAGTGCGCGCGCAGGTCCCGGCCGTATGACCGCAGACTGTCTCGCCATTGCTCCGCCTTCAGCTCCGGCGGCTGCCATTCGGACTCGAAGATCTCGGCGGCCACGGTGAGCAGATCACGCCGGTCCTCGACGTAGTTGTACAGAGCGCGGGGCGAGACGCCCAGGTCGGCCGCGAGCGAGCGCATGGTCAGCTCGGCCGGACCGTGGTGGTCCAGGAAGGTCAGCGCGGCTCGGCCCACCGATTCGCGGGTGAGGGTGGGGCGGCCCTTGCGGTGGGTCGGCCGCCGCCTGGCCGCAGGGTGACTGCTCATCAGGGCACCGAGGCTACCAACCCTGTGAAGTTCACACCTGTTGACTTTAAGGAGGGTGATCGACACAGTAGTCCCGATAAGGCTTACCTAACCTCCCTTGGAGCCGCCTCATGCGCCGTCCGGCCGGTCTCGCCATGGACCTCACCCCGCTGCGCGTGAGCCGAGACTTCCGCCTGCTGTACGTCGGGTTCCTCGGCGCGATGTTCGGCACGCTCATGACGAGCGTCGCGGTGGCGGTGCAGGTGTACGAGGTGACCCGGTCTCCGTTGCATATCGGCTTGGTCAGCCTCGCGCGGGCCCTGCCCTTGGTGGTCGGCGTGCTCGTCGGCGGAGTCCTGGCCGACCGCCACGACCGCCGCCTGTTGATGCTGCTCACCCGGCTTCCGCTCACAGTCGTAGCGGCGGCTCTGGCAGTCAACGCGCTGATGCCGGACCCGCGGTTGTGGCTCATCTACGTCGCCACCGCTGTGACCGGACTTCTCGCTGGGCTTGGCGGCCCGGCCATGCTGGCGGCCATCCCGGCCTTGGTCGGCACCGAACGCCTGGCAGCGGCAGGCGCACTCACCTCTGCCTCCACCCAACTCGCGGCGCTGGTGGGGCCTGCCGTCGGTGGCATGCTCATCGCGGGCCCCGGTCTCGCGGCCTGCTTCGCCGTGGACGCGGCCGGCTTCCTGGTCTTCTCGGCGACCCTGTTCTTCGTGCGGCCGCTTCCTCCGACGGCGGCGCGCGCAGGCAAGGGCGTGCGGCAGGCGTTCGCGGCGGTGGCGGACGGTGTGCGCTTCGTGCGGGGCCACAGGCTCATCGTGGGCCTGCTGCTCATCGACGCCGCGGCGATGGTCTTCACGATGCCGCAAGCGCTCTATCCCGTCCTGGCCGACCAGCAGTTCGGCGGCGGCCCGGGCGTGGTGGGCCTGCTCTATGCCGCGCCCGCCCTCGGAGCGCTGATCGGCGCGGCTACCAGCGGCTGGACAGGCCGAGCCGGCGGTCACGCCCTGGTCGGCGCCGTCCTGCTGTGGGGGCTGTCACTGACAGGCTTCGGCGCCACCTCGTACCTTCCGGTCGCTCTCGCGCTGCTGGCCTTCGCCGGGCTCGGCGACCTCATCTCCGAGACCCTGCGCTCGGCGCTTCTCCAGCACGGCACACCGGACGAACTGCGTGGCCGGGTCAGCAGTCTGTGGATGGTCCAGGCGACCGTCTCGCCTGCCCTGGGCAACGCGGCCGTCGGTTTCCTGGCCGAACTGACCACGGCGCGAACCGCCGTGGTCACGGGCGGCCTGGTCTGCGTCACGGCCACGGTCGTGGTAGCCGCAGCCTTCCCGGCACTGCGCCGCGCCCGCCTCACCGCGCCGCACGCCGAGGTTCCGCGCAAGGGGTCCGATGCCGAACCCGCCGATACGGCGGCGCCCACGGACGGCTCGAAGCAGTACTAGCCGCCCGGCGCTTCGTAGGCGCTGATGACGTACAGGGCTTCGTCGTCGATCGCGTTCTTCTCCCCGTCCAGCGAGATCCGCACCGGGCGCCCGTCGGCCGTGTACTTCGCCTCCGCCTTGTCCGCCCCGTCCCGCCGGGCCTGCTCCATTTCCTCCAACAGTTCGCCGATGGTGGGGACTTCACCGGGCATCTGCTTCACCACGCGCCGAGCGCTTGCGTCGAGACCGGCCGACTCGGCCACCTTGCCGTCCCGCACTGTCACCCGGAATGTCCCGAGCAGGGAGCGTTCGCCCTCACTCGACTTCAGCGTGTAGGCGTACGAGGGGGGCTCCTCCCAGGCAACCTCGCTCCGCGTTGCGGCGCTGTCCGGATCAGCGCAAGCGGCGGTCGCGCACATCAGCCCCGCGATCAGCGTGACAGCGGACATGGCATGGAGACCGGGGCGTACGGCGGTCATGGCAGCTCCCTTGGAGGCGGTTACCCCTACGACGCTGATCGGCCCCATAGCGTTCAGGCGGACTCGTCTGAGGAGGGAGCGGACCCCCCCAGACGCCACCACCAGTTCCGCGGGGCGGGGCGTGAGTCTGCGGATGCCGAATGGCCCGCCGGTAAGCGTGGACCGGTGTCGGCCGTAGGAATGCGTGAGGGCCTGGAAGATGCTGGCCTCGTCGCGGGCCTGGCCGACCGTGGCCGTGGGGATTAGGTTTTCGTGGTCTGCGAGTTCGGCCAGCTCAGCTGCCGCGGTCTATGCGGATGAGCTCCGCATCGGGCAGATCGGTGACCTCTTCGCCGCGGGTGGGATGCACGGGTCGGTGTCGTGGACGGATCCCGCCGGGTAGGTGCGGCAACTGCCGGACCAACCGCCCGCGTCGTACAGGCTCGCGTGCGCCGGGTCCGCGAGGATTTGCGCGGCGACGCGCAGGGCGTGCTCGGCGCCTTGCACGAGAACGGGGTCTGGCTTCACCGCCTTCGCCAGTTCCCCGGGGCGCAACCGGCTGCCGCCAGCCCCTTGTTGGCTGCAGCCACTAAGGCGTGTCCGTCAAATGCGAGCCCAGACCAGCACTGCGGCGAGGACCGCGGCCGAGCGGTAGACGATCGCGAGCTTGTCGAATCTCGTGGCCAGGCCCCGCCACTGCTCGAGCAGGGCGAAGGACCGCTCGACCACGTTGCGGTTCTTGTAGGACACCGGATCGAACTTCAGCGGACGCCCGCCTCCTGAACCGCGGTGGCGACGGTGCTCCTGCTGGTCGCGCCTTTCAGCGATGACCGCGGTGATCCCGCGGGCCTTGAGCGCCACTCGGATCGCGCGGGAGGAGTAGGCCTTGTTCCCGAGCAGCATGGTCGGGGTTGTGCGCGGGCGGCCTGCTCCGATTCTCGGGACTCGCAGGTCGCCCAGCAGCAATGGCAGGCACTGGCCGTCGTGCGCCTGCCCGGGCGTCACGACGGCGGCCAGCGGTCGGCCCTGACCGTCCACGGCGTGGTGGATCTTCGTTGTCAGCCCGCCGCGGGAACGGCCGATAGCGTGCCCGGCAGGCTCTCGGTGAGCGTCAAGGCCCTGCCCTCGTGCTGCGGCCCGGCACTTTTCGGGGCGGCCGGTGTTGGTGGCGTGCTGGTGAGCCCGGGTGGTGGTGGAGTCCACCGCCACCCGCCAGTCAATCCTCATCGTCGTCCGTGCGGGCGAGCAGGACGCCGAGCACGCGATCCCAGGTCCCGTCGGCGGCCCTGCGACGGTGGCGGGCCCACACGGTCTTCCAGGATCCGAACCCGGATGGGAGGTCTCGCCACGATCGCCTCCACAATGCGGCGGTGATCGGCCCACGGCCTGCCACGACAACCGGTACTGGAGGGCAGCCGAGGTTGGATGCGGTCCCACTGCCGGTCAGTCAGCCGGGCGTGACGGGGCATCAGGATCAGACCACAGAGGAGCTGCGCACCTGGGCCAGCAGCCCGGCCGGGTTCATTCGATCTTCTTGATCACCCGGGCGGGAGCCCCCGCGACCACAGCGCCGGCAGGGACATCACGAGTGACCACCGCACCGGCAGCGACAACTGCACCAGCACCGATGGTCACCCCTTGCGTGATCACGGCAGCCGTCCCGATCCAGACGTCGTCCTCGATGACGATCGGGGCGAAGGAGAGGTACTCGCGGCGCTCGGCCAGGGGCAGTGGATGGCCTCCGGTGACGAGGCTGACCTTCGGGGCGATCATGACGCCGTTGCCGATACGGATGCCTCCCTTGTCCATGAAGGTGCATCCCTGGTTGACGAAGACGTTCTCCCCGAACGTCGTGTTCAGCCCGCACTCGGTAAAGAACGGCGGGTAGATCGTCACCGAGTCCGGCAGTGGGCCACCGAACACAACAGAAAGTAGTTCCGTGCGGCCTTCGCTGTCGCTGAACGGAAGCACGTTCAGTCGAGACGTCGCATCAGTCACCTCCACGATCCGCTCCGCATGACGCGCGAACTCAGGTGTCTGGACATACATAACCTGCTCTGTGCGGGTAGACATGCGCTCATCCCACCACCGCGCAGAACAATCGATCAAACAACCCTGCACCACACTAGACACAACCAAAAGTTGTGAAGGTAGGCTGGCAAACGTGGATGTTGAAGCGCTGCGGACGTTCGTGGCCGTCGCCGAGACCGGCCAGTTCCAGGCGGCGGCCGACGAGCTGGGGATCAGCCAGCAGGCGGTCTCCAAGCGGATCGCGGCCCTGGAGAGGCACCTCGAGGTCATGCTCCTGGTGCGGACCTCCCGAGGCTCCCGGCTGAGCGTGGACGGGCAGGTCTTCCTGCCGCATGCCAAGAAGGTCTTGGCGGGCATCGAGCAGGCCGAGCAGGCCGTGCGCCCCGGAAGCCGTCCCTTGCGCGTCGATGTCCTCAACCGGCGCATCGCCCCGGCCCAGGCCGTCTACCAGTTCTACCGTTCCCACCCCGGGACGGACCTGGACGCGGTCACGCTGAGCAAGGAGAACGCCGCCCAGGCCGCCCAGGCGGTGCTCGAAGGGACCATCGACGCGTCCTTCCGTGCCCTGTCGGCAGGCCATGTTCCGGCCGGGATCAGCGCCGAACGACTCCTGGACGCACCCCTGGAGCTCTTGGTCGGACCCGGCCACCCGCTGGCTGACGCGCCCTGGGCCCGTCCTGCGGACCTGGCCGGCCACCGCATCTGGATCCCCGGCATCAGGCCGGGCACGGAATGGGCGGCGTTCTACCAGGCACTGTCGGAGGCCTTCGGCCTGAGCATCGACGCGCTCGGCCCCAACTTCGGCGACGAGGCCCTAATGGACGCGCTGGCCGACTCGGCCTCGCTGGCCACCCTTGTCGGCAGCGGGGACCGGTACCTCTGGCCCCAAACCCACGACCTGCGGCGCATCCCGTTGCACGACCCGACCCCGGTCTACCCGCACGTGCTGCTGTTCCGCAGCGGAGACCAGCACCCCGTGCTGACCGCGCTACGCGACCATCTGCGCACAGCGAGCCCGCGAGCCCCGCGCGACGTGTGGGCACCGGACTGGGTAGACCGCTGACCAGTTGACCGAATTAACAGACACGCCCTAGTGGGGTGGCCACCGCGTCAGAGCCTCCGAGGCTCGCTGACGGCGGGTTGAGGCTCGTGGAGTGAGGCCGACGCTTGTCGCCAGCGATGAGAGAGCCAACGCCCGCCATCCTGAGCGAGCGAGCGAGTGGGTGGGTGCAGACGTCGAGACGGACATCCGCCGCTGCGCCGCGTGCAGCAGACGTACGTACACTCCTGTCTGACCATGGGGCAGCAGCAGCCGATGAGGAGGAGCCGGTGAGGCATCTACGGCTGCTGGGATGCGTCGCGGCTCTGGTCATCACGGCGGGGTGCAGCAGCGAGGCCTCGTCGTCGCCTCCCGAAGCTCGCACCTCCCGCGCGCCGGTCAGCCTCGGTTTGAACCGGATCGGCTCCTGGTTCAAGAACAAGCCGAACATCCTGGATGTGGGCTTCACCAACCGACAGCGCGCCCGTCCAGAGGTGACTGTCGAGCTGCGCATCGGTCTGGGGAAGCACCGGGACCAGGTGCCGTCGGCCGCATACGGCGACGACCGTCCAGAGAACGACAACTGGAAGAAGCTGACGCTCTCCACGCCTCGCGCAGGCCGGATCGGCGGCAAGAAGAACATCGTGACGAGCGGCTCGTTTCGCCTGCCGCTACAGGCCGGGCCGAGCCGGACGCGGTTCAGGATCACCCCACCCTTCGGCCCGCGGACCGAGGGCGACCGTCTGCCCGTGGAGGTGGCGTTCAAGGATCATGGCCGCCTCCTCGGACGCGAGTACCTGGGCGTCGAGTTGGAGGCGCTCTCCGCCACAGTGCTTCCCCGGCGCGGCGCCACGCTGCGCAAGGACGGCCGCTGGACGCCGTTTGAAGCCGCGGTCACCAACGACTCGCAGAGGCCTTACCCGAAGGTCCGGGCCCAGCCCGAGTTCAGCACGTGTGAGGAGAGCGACGACCCTGTCGAGGAGTGTTCCTCCTTCGGCGAGAGCATGACGTCGCAGGTGCGTGCTCAGTGGTACGACGGCAAGGCCTGGACGGATGTGCCCAGACAGGAGGCCGATCAGGGTGACACCCTGCTCGTCCCGGTTGGTGCCGTGCCTGCGGACAGCACGAAGAAGGTCAAACTCCGGTTTGCCGCCTCGCGAGGAGGCTTTGAGAACACCGACCGTCTCCAGTTGACCTTCGGTGTAGCCGGTCTCGCCGACGGAGCCAGGGAACGCTCCGTCTACTACGACGTCGCCATCCGCCTCACCCTCCGCTGAACGAAAGCGGCGTCGGTACCGCAGTTGGGTCCAGAGAGCAGGAGTTCGCCGTCCCCGCAGGTCTGCGGGGACGGCCCGCGGCCCGAACGTGCCGATCAAGGTGCAGCTTGCGCGATAGGCACAGGGCTCGACCGACTTCGTCCATCACCGCGCCCGCCTGGGCATCGACGTCCAGCCCGTCCAACGCCTGCCGGGCACCCGCGGGTTCACGTTCACTCCGCGCCGCCGGACCACCGAACGCAGCATCGGCTGGCTCATGCACCACCGCAGACTCGCCCGTGACTACGAGTGACACCCGCACCGATCCGAACCCATGATCCACCTCGCGATGATCGCCCTCATGGCCCGCCGCCTCACCGGCGAAGCCACCCCAAACTGGCGCGAAGCCTGACTCCACGGACCAAACGCGAAACCCAGGGCGCAACATACTGTCAGACACCCACTAACAAAGTCCTCTTAGCCCTCGATCAGGGTCCCCGGCGGGACCTCCGCGTCCTTCGCCTTGTCACCCGGCTGCAACTGGCGGTCGTAGCAGCCCTGACGCCAGACCAGTTTCTTGAACTGCTCCGGAGTGAGTACGCCCTGCCAAGGGGTGCCGCCCGGGCAGAACACGCCCTCGCAGCCGTAGCAGTAGTGCGCCGGCAGCCAGAACTCGTTGGCCAGTGTCTCGCCGGACGTCTCGGCGTCCTTCTCCCGGCCGTCCTGGCGCACCACCGCGAGGGTGGCGGCGAGGATGAGCAGCCCGAGGACCACGCCACCGACCGTGTACAGCTGGTTGTTCTCCACGTCGCCCTGGTAGACGAGAGCGCCGCCGATCCCGAGGCTCAGGACGAGCCCCTCGAGGAAGTGGAGGCAGCCCTCGCCGCTCTTCTCCGGGCCCTTCGCCAGGCGGGTACCGAGGTTCTTGGTCAGGGAGCCCTTGCCGGCGTGCGCCTGTTCGACCGTCCGCACCTCGGCTCCGCCGCAGCGCGGGCATATCGGCGTCGGCGGTTGCGGCGTTCCGTCCTTTGTCATGAGCAGAACGCTATCTGGTGCGGGTGTCGGTGCTGACGGCGGAGTGCGGTGCGGCCGGCGGCGCTGACGCGTGATGCAACCTGCTCCAGTGACCCTCCGCGACCGCTTTCCAAACCCCCACCCCGGGGTTCGGCCTCGGCCTGCCTCCAGCTTCATCCGATCCCGGCGAGGACCGGCAGGGGCCTCTCATTCAGCGAGATCCATCAACGCCTCGTGTCGCACAGCCCAGCTCGTCGACGCAGAAGGGATCGACGCTGTCGCACCGCTGCTACTGACCCTCCTCGCCGCTGCGTACCCTGTCGTGGCTACGCTGCCCCTGTCCCGCCGCCGCTGATTCGGAACGCTCCTCGTGCCTCCTTCTCTCGAACTCTGGTTGCTCCCGACGGTCTTCATGCTGCTCGGCGCTGTCACGAGCGCAATCGCGTGTCGTGCCCTCCTCCGGGACCGGAGACTGCGCCGGAAGGGCGCGAAGGCGGAGGGTGTGGTGACCCGCTTGCACCCCACCAGGATGAGTTCCAACCGCTCGAGCCCCTCGACCATCGTGTACTGCCCGGTCATCGCCTGGACCACGGCTGACGGCCGCCCCATGGAAACCGAAGGCCACATAGCCCGCGCGCTCCACCGCAACGCGCCACCCGGCACCCCGGTCACGGTCTACTACGACCCGGCAGACCCCTCCCGCTGGACGTTCCCGTCCGCGGCCACCCGCATCTACTGGCTCGTCGGCGCAACGGGGGCGATCTTTGCGCTAATTGGGGTAGGAATCGCACTGGTAATGGTGTTCTGGGGATCTTCATTTGAAAAGTGCGATTGGGGTACGAGCGACTACAGCACCTCGTGCCCCTAGGGACCGACGGGCGCGGGTTGCGCAAGGGAACCGGTCCTCCACCGGGAGGACTTCATTATTCGCGCGATTGCGCGACTTTCCATCTCGCGTCGAAGCGACGTCCCAGCACAGGCCCTGGTCCACCTCGTGTGGAGCGGTCACTTTCCGTGACGCCAATAGGGCTCGTGTGCGCAGGAGTTCGAACCCTGCGCGGCAGGATAGGCGTCGATAGGGTCAGCGCATGGGGCGCTTGAGGCCGATCGAACCGTTGTCGGAGCCGCTCGCGGACGGGGTGGTCGCTGTGAGGTTCCGGCGTGAGTCGGATCTGCATGCGATCGGGGCGGCAAGCCATGACTCCGATACGCGTCGATGGCTCAACGACACCCCCATGGATGAGGCTGCTCGCAGCACGAGCATGTCCCGGGTCGAGGAAGCCTGGCGAACCGGACAGGCGGCACCACTGGTGATCGCCGACGCCACGACAGAAGAACCCACCGGGATCGTCAACCTGCAGTTCCGGGCCGATGACGTGGCAACCATCGCTTACAGCGTGTTCCCTGCCCATCGCGGCCGGGGCATCGCCCCACGGGCCGTGCAATTGGTCGTGACATGGGCCCTGCATGACCTTGGGTTGACGCAGATCCTGCTTGAGGCCGCCGCGGAGAACACGGCCTCGAGCAGGGTGGCCGAGAAGTGTCAATTCCAGAGGATCGACAGCCGGGTTGAGGCAACCGCAGAAGGGCACCACACGATGATCGTGTTCGCTTGCACGAAGAACTGATCCTGGATGCAGGCCTCTGGTCGACTTCCCGTAATCGCGTACGCAGCGTGACTGGCGATCTGCGTTTGCGGCGGTTGAGTTCGCCCGGAAATCGCTCGGCTGGACTGCGGTGTGGTCGACAGTCCTATGCCGTCAACGAAGTGCTGCCGCAGCTGGATGAGCTGCTGTTTCCCTCGGTTGAGGTTGTTCTGGTGGAGTCGGTCGAGGTGAGCGGCGCGGTCGTGCGGGTCGCGGCTCGGGCGAAAGCCAAGCGGGCGGCCTGCACGGGGTGCGGATGTTGGTCACGCCGAATACACGGCTCCTACCTGCGATTTCCTCGTGACCTGCCAACAGCGGGCAAGTTCGTCGTGGTGTCGTTACGGGTGCAGCGATACGTCTGCACGGAGGACTCCTGCTCACGGGAGACCTTCGCCGAGCAAGTACCCGGACTCACTCGCCGGTTCGGGCGACGGACCGAGCGGCTGCGATCGACACTGGTATCGGTCGGTCTTGCGCTCGCAGGCCGGGCGGGCGTCCGCATGACGGATGCTTCCAAGATCCCGGTCGGCAGGAACACTGGTTGGAGCGCATCGTGCCGTACTCGGCGCCGACCGGCGTACTGCTGACGGGCGTCGAACGGTTCTCGACCCACACCATGCGACATCTGTGTCTGACGGATCTGGCGAGGATGGGCTGGGAGTTGCATACCATCGCCTCGTTCGCCGCCAGGCCGCCCTTGTCCCCAGACCTGATGCGGCGGTTCACCGGGGGCACGAGTTACCGCCCCTGTGCCCAGCCCGCGAACTGTCGCGCAGCAGCCACCACAAGAAGGGCAGCAAGCCCGGGTGATCACGGCTTAGGCACGCTCAGCTCACTCCAGTGTGATGACAAGTACGGTCCAGAGATGGACATAGTCAGTGGCGTTGTCGGCATCGAGTACTCGCACTTCTACATCCACGAGGACATCGGGACCGATGTGGAGGGTGACGACAGGACACCCGACTTCCGCACTGACGAGCCTGTGATCACTACCCCCGGTCAGCTCACTGTCGTCAGCTGCGTCCAGTCACACGACGCCTGGGTAACCCTTATGCTCACCCAGGCCGAGCCTGTCCAACAGCCGGAACAATGGCAGTTACTCGGTATGTGGCCCTACACGCCGATTTCCAGCGGGCGGATGAGCCTGTCCGGCCCCACCACAGGCCCTGCAACACCAGCTGCAGCCTGGCTTCCAGGTCCCAAGGGATACGCCCCAGCCCTACAGCTCGACCCAGCCACGGCCTACACCGTCCACGTCTACGCCAGGGGCCGCCAAGACTCCCGAGCCAGGTACGAAGCTGCCATGGCCCGCGAAGAATGGGGCCTTCATGAAGGGTTCGAGGACTACGTGGTCGCCTTCATCCCCGCCGGACACCCACCGACTCCAGACGGGAGCTGACTCCCATGCCCTGCATGCAGCGGGGAACACCGCGCAGCTGGATTACGTGACGGGAGCCAGCAATTCGGGACGACCTCACGTCCGCCGACGTACCGCCCTACCGCGACAACGCTCTCAGGGGATCGCGGGACACATCCTGAGCTGGTTCGCAAACGCGGGAAGCGGCGCGACCGTACCGTCGGTCTACGAGGCCAGCTTCTCAGGCGGCTGCTTGGAGCTCGGCCTTCTCGCGTGCTTCCTCGCGGACCCGGGCGCAGCTTTCCCGGTTGAGCTGGGAGACGTGCATCGGGGAGATTTCGAGCTCTCCAGCCTCAGGGCACCGAGGTCCGCCTTCGGAGCCGCTGGGGGCGACAGCTCGGTCATGGTGCCCTTCCGCAAATACTGCCGACGCAAGCGCGTGGCCTCTATGCCATCAAGTCGAGGACGGCCCACACCTGGCGGCCCTCGGCGGTCATCTCAGCACTGCAGGACACCGCGCCCAGCTCCAGCATGCGGGGCAGTACGTCTTCCCCGGCGGGCTTGTCTGTGGGCTGGTGGCTGAGCGCCAGGATGAGCACCTGATGGTTCTGTTCGGCCATGTGCACGCTGACATGGCGACCGCCGTCGGCGACGACGATGGTGACCATGTGCCGCAGCAGACTTTCGAGGTGTTCCGGTACGTGGACTCCCCACTTGGTGAGCCTGCCGCTGACCTCCTTGAACGCCTTGGCGCCCGCCCAGGGTTGGGCCTCGAGGTTCCATGCGGCACCTTGCCGGTTCTTCATCACCGGGCGGCCGGTGCGCGATCCGCGCTGCGGGAGCGGGAAGGTCGCCGGATCGATTCGGGTCTGGGGCGGCGGAGGCGACGGCGGCTTCTTCGGCGGTGGGGGAGTCTTGGGCGGGTAGTCCGGGCGCGGCTTGGTGGCCTCTGGCTCGGCGTGCGGTTCCATGAGGGCCTCCCGGCGCAGCGTGCATCCATCGTAGAAGCTGCCCCTCGCGCCCGGCCGGTGAACAACGGATCCCCGTACGCCCGTTGTGGCCGACCCGCGTGCCAATGGCTTCACGGATGAGCGATGTCCCCGTTGGGGAGCGGGTTTTGGCCCCACTTGGGCCTCGGAATGGCCTTGGTCACCGGTGAGATTTGGCCCCACCGGGCGGTGATTCTGGGAGGCAGACCGGCCGGTGCCAGGCGTGGGCCAAGTCGTGGTGCAGGTGGCCGGCACCTCGTACAACGACGCGGACTCCGGCCTGCGCGCGGGATTGCGGCAGGACCTGCTCCCACTGGCCCTCCCGCACATTCCCGGCCTCGACCTGGCCGGAGTCATCACCGAGGTCGGCGAGGGCGTGCCCAACTGGCGTGTGGGGGACGCGGTGGTCGCGCTTCTGCCGGCGGACGCGCCCGGCGCGGCCGCCGATTACGTCGCCGTATCCGCCAAGGCGCTGGCCACCGCCCCCCGCACCGTCGAGTTGGCCGACGCCGTGGCCCTGCCCCTCGTCGGGCTGACGGCATGGCAGGCGCTGTTCGAACACGCCGACCTCAAGTCCGGGCAGAACATCCTGATCAACGGCGCAGGCAGCGCGGTGGGCGGGTACGCCGTCCAGTTCGCCGCGCAGGCCGGTGTCACTGTGACCGCGACCGGCGGTGCGCGCAGCCGCGATCGTGTCCGCTCCTACGGCGCGGACCGCATCGTCGATTACGCCGTGACTCCCGTTGTGCAGGCGCTGGCCGGGCAGCATTTCGACGTGGTGCTGCAGCTGGCTTCCGCCGACCCCGAGGAGAACGCGCAGTTGGTGGGCCCGGTCGCCGACGGCGGAGCCTTCGTCAGCGTCACCACTCCCGGCCCGCATGATGCCGGGCGCGGGGTGCGCACGGTGCACGTGTTCGTGCGCAGCGACGTCAGCCAGCTCGCCGAGCTGGTCGCCCGCGTCGCTGCCGGAGAGCTGGCGATCGAGGTGGCTCAGCGGCTAGCACTGGCCGACCTGGCCACGGTCCACGCCCGTGCCGCCGGCCGGTTCGCCCGGATCGCCGAGCTGACCGCCCGGGCCGAGGGCGGAGACCTGGCCGAGCGACTGTGTGCCTACCAGGCGACGGTCCGCGCCCCGGCTGCCGCCGGGGACCTGATCGGCAGGACCGTCCTGACTCCCTGACCCGAGCGACGCCGGCACCGGCCCGGCGACCGTGATGGCGCCCTTGAAATCGGGCCAAGTGATGCTCGCAATCGCATCCTGCCCAGACATGTTCAGTGGAGCGGGCCATCGGAAAACTGAAGCAGTTCAGAGCCGTGGCCATCCGCTATGACCAGCGCGGATACGTCTACTCGACATTGTCACCGCCGCCGCAGTCGATATCTGGCTCCGCTCATGATCGGCCCACACGGATGGGGCCGACCATAAGGTGTTCGAACCGGGGCCGCACCGCAGAGTTCGCCCGCCGCTCTATGTCAGGAGGACCTGTGCAACGTGGAGAAGTCTGGTGGGCGGATATCGACGAGCGGCGGCCGGTCGTACTGCTCTGGGAGGAAGAAGCGTCCGAGTTCCGGGCGATGCAGGTCGTCGCTCCCGCCGGCATCGAGCTCAGCGGGGTGGCCGCTGAGCTGCCAGTAGGTGCCTCCGAAGGACTACCTTTTGAAGGCGTCCTGCGAGTCGCATTGCCCCGCCCCGGCCTCATCCCCTGCACGTGGCTGGTCACCTTGACCCGGAAAGACCTGGTCGAGCGGGCGGGAGTCCTGTCGTCCGCGAAGCTCGGCGATCTCCAGGAACTCCTTCGCCTCGGTGGACTTGAGCAGGAGCCTGCACCGTGACCGCCAACGCACTCCCCGTCAGGCTCCGATCATGATCGAAGAGACAGGTCCGCTGATGGACTGCGTGCCGGTCAGGTTCGAGGATGCTCGTCCGGTACGGCTGTTTCGGTGGCCGCCTGGTGGGCGCCGTCATGGCTACAGGGTGGGCAGGCCGTAGAGGGAGAACCTTCGTCCGCCGGAGGGGCCCGAGGCGAAGCCCATGCACAGCTGCGGTTCCCTCGACTGGGGCCCGCGCAGCACGGCAAGGCCTTCGGGCTCGCGGTGCGTGAGCCGGCGGCCGACCTGGGAGTTGTGTCTCTGCACTACCGCCCCCGTGCGCAGGTCGATGCAGTGCAGCAGCACCGTGTTGTCCGGCCCTGAGGACCTTTTGGCGCCGCGGCCGGAGCCCATCAACTGGTACGCGTAATCGCCGTCCAGTGCCATGCCTTGAAAGGGCAGACCGAGGTCCAGGCCCGGCTGAGCGAAGTCGATCAGCGGCCTGAAGATCCCGGCAGTGAAGGCGTCCAGGTTGTAGAGCGCGTAGCGACGGCGGTCGGGGAGCGCGTAGCGCAGCAGCAGACGGCGGTTGTCCAGGTCGAGGGCGGCGCAGTTGGCGCTCGAGCCGGGGCGCGGGCGGTAGACGGTCACACGGCGGTCAGCGCTGCGCAGCACGGTGTTCTCGGCGTACGGGAAGCGGCCGATCGCGCGCCCGTACCCGGAGGCCGGGTTGGCGTTGCACTCGACCCACAGCCTGACGGCTCCGCCCACGATGCTGCGGGAGCTGTCCACGCTGATCGCGGTGCCGTGGCCGAAGCCCTTGAGGTACATCCGGCCCAGCACCTTGCCGCGCATCGACAGCCGGTTCAGGCACAGGTCACCGGCATCGTGCCGCTCAGCATGGCTGTAGGCGCGCGATTCGCCCGGGAGCCGGACCCCGCCCGGGATCAACTGGAGCGCGTAGACGTGCCCGTGGAGCTCGTCGAAGGCGAAGGACTGCATCACCGTCGCGTGATGCAGCGTCTTCTCGTGGATCAGGCGGGCGCCGGGGCCGGCCAGGTTGAAGCGATCACTCAGAACGTCCGGGGCGCTGTCCCGGCCAAGGGCAAGGGCCTTTGGGCCGCTGAGCGCTGCTGTCGCAAGCACCACACCGCTGAGACCGAGCACCGTTCTGCGGCTTGGCGACGTGAGGCCAGGCGCTGTCGATGAATCGGTATCCTGTCGAAGTCGCATTTGAGCACTATCAACACCCGTACACCTGCATGGGGAACGGGCGCGCGGCGGTGCCGTGAAGTTCAGCCATTCGCTGCGCCCGGTGGCTACGGCCGACCTCCGGGGAAACGAGGATCCTGACCGTGCGCCCGCTCGTACAGCGTGCGACCCGTACTGGCGCCGAGGATGCGCTGAAGGGTCGCCAATGAGGCATCGGCGAGAGCGCCAATGGTCGTCAGACCGATCCCCCCAGCGTCTGTGCCGTGGACGGGCCCACGCCCAACAACGCGGACACCGACTTCGGCCGCAAAATGCGGCCACCGCCTCGGGCTCGGGTCCCACCACGGTCACGCCTCCACGCGAGGTAACCGCCGCAGCCATGCCTACGGCCATCCGGTTGCCGGCGCTGGAGCGCCCCAATGAGCCAAAGACGCCATTGCCCTGGTCACCGGGGTGGTCGAAGGCCGCCTGGGCATCGGCGAGGTCGCCGCGGCGCTGAAGACCTGGACCTGGCCGGCGGAGATCAGGCGGGATGAGCTGAGTGCTGACCCGCATGCGTTCCATGGGTAGTGTGCTGCGCGGCGAGCGCATGCGCGGACCGGCGCCAAAGAGCGTGTATGGGGCGGGAGTCGTCGGGTGACGGGGATGGTTGTGGTCGGCTTTGCGCTGGCTGGCGTACTGGTTGCCATGGGGTGCGTCACGAAGGACCGGATCCGTGCGGTACGGCACGCCCTGAACCCTGCGGCGCCTGAGCTTCCCGATGCCGCCTTCGCTGTCGGCCGCGTGGTGCTGTTCAGCCTGGCTGCGGTCGGGGTGTTCACCATGTTCCGGTTGATGGGTGCCTCGGATCGTACCGAGTGGAGCGATGACGAACTGGCGGGTGCGGCGGAGCAGGCCGTGGCAGCTCTGAACGGCAGTTCGCGCTTCGGCGACATCTTCGGTGACGACAGCGGTTTCGACGATGAGTACGCGACGATGATCGAAGATGAGGTCGTCGAGCACGGCGGCGGCGACGCCCCGCCGAACGGGGTGGATGCCGCTGCGGCATCCACCAATGAGGCATCCGACGCGAGTTACACCGTGGCCGCCTCCGGGGCGCGAGCGACCGTGTGCGTGCATGTTGAGCGCACGAGGTCGAAGGGCGACGACTACGAGCCCCCGGGCGTGGCCGGCGGCCCCGGTGTGGTGACCGTTCCGAGCTACCGGTTCGCGGTGACCAGCAGCGCCGGAGACTGTTGAACGACGCCGCGCGGCGGGAGATCGAGCCGCGCGGCCCAGATGGCCTGGGGGAGACCAGCGGCAGCACGATTGCCGAGCGTTCTCCCATACCCGGCCAGACCACCAACCGCGATCCAGCGGGTTACCGCGCGAGTTGCAACCAGAACTGGCGTGCCGCCGGCTCGCCACCAACAAGGAGGCCCCTTTCCGTGACGGTGCGCATCGACCGGCATGCACTGCCGACAGGGCCGGAGGCCGAAGCGTACGCGCAACGGCTCGGCCAGTACTGCAGCGAGAGGATCGAACAGCTGGAGGAGTCGACGGCTGTCATCGACGGGGACTTCGACACGGCGCGCTTGGTTCTGCGAGCGCGTTGTGTCCTTGACCCGCGGGCGGCAGCGGTAGAGACGTGGGAAGCCGCTGTCACGGCGATGCAAGTGGGGACGGCGCTGTTTGCCGTCACCAGCGTCAGCGAAGGCACCGTGGAATGCGTCATACACCGCAAGGTGCGCGGCCTGCGAGCCATCGGCCCGATGCCTACCGCGGATGCGGGCACCTGGTTGCAGGCATTCTGGCTGGCTGTCATCTGCCGCGAGCAGGAACGGATGACGCAGCTGTGTGAGATCCCGCTGGAACGCTTGCGCGCTCCGGACGGGAAGTACGACGAGTACATCTACCACTGGGTCGACACCCTGCAGACCTACTGGCTGCGCCGGCCCGGCCTGGTGGAAAAGCTCACGGCCACGTTCGAAGCGTCCGACCCGTCGACGGCACGGATCGCCCCGCGAGACCTGCTGGACGGCATCCTCTATCCGCCGATCCACCTCTTCTACCGCTTCGTCACCAAGGACGACGAGGGCTTTGGCCCAGCGTTGGCCGAGGCGCTCAAGTTGCACCAGGTGTACTGGACCTTGAACGAGGACCGGGTGAGCGACATCGACGGCAGCATCGCTCTGGGCCCGCTGGCCATCGCCTGCCTGGCCTACGACGGGAAGATTCCCATCGAGGTCGAGTCGCCCTACCTGCCCCACCACCTCCTGCAGCACAGCTGGCTGGGCGAGTTTCCCACCTGAGAGGACCTCTCCCGGCCGAGGCCACCGTTGGCGAGCTGTGACTGCGCACGGCCGCAAGGGCCGTTGAACCGGTCGTGCACGCGGGCCCGGGGTGAGAACGCTCCTCCGGGCCCGCAACGGGTTCTGCGCTGCCGTCCCGCCAAGCTCACCGTCCTGGACGCCGAGGGTCGCCCACTGGTCACCTATGCAGCCCAGCCCCTCGCGCCCCAGTCGAGGCAAGCAGACCAGGTCATCCTCGTCAGGCCCCCAAGCTATAACTGACCCGAGTGTGGCGGGGCTCGCCTGCGCCCCGGACACCGCCAACACCCCGGCGGCGCTACCGCCGGACATCTCGCGCCGCACCACAGCAGCTGAGCCAGAACCCGAAGACCTCAACACAGCCATTGACCCGCCCCCGGGCGATTCCAGCCAGCGCTTACTCGCTGAATGCGGCCGCCAGCCAGGTCCGCCAGACGTGACGCGTATTCGGCACCTCAGGGCGGTCCAGGAGCCAGAGCACATACCCGGCATGGCACCGCGCCCAGGGGTTGTCCGAACGGGCGGCCGTTTCAAGCCTGCCGCGCAGGTCGTCACAGTCCACAGCCCGGGCCACGCGCACGTACTCGCGGTCCTTGCAGCGGTATGGCCGCTGGACAACGATCTCGATCAGGTCCACAAGCTTGGTTCTGGCTGTCTCATCGTGGTGAGTGACAGCCACATCTCGGATGAGGCTCTGCTTGGCACCCCATGCCTTGGCGTGCCGTGTCCACTCCTGCGGATATCTCGCCTCCCACTCCAGGAAGAGCAGTGCGTAGGGGAGGCCCGGCCACGCGACGATGTCTGAACCGGCCGGCCGGTCCCACAATCCGTCGGGCAGCGAATACCCCCGGACCTTCTGGTAGTTCCTGCTCGCCGCCATCAGCCCCAGCGAAAACCTCCGTCGCCACGACCTGGCGAGCCGATCCCAAGCGTCCTGGGTCTTCCTGTCTGCGTCAGCCAGATGAACAAGGGCCGCAGCACGTTCAGCCGGATCGCTTGCTATCAGCCCGTACGCCCAACCCAGCCGCTCGTGCCACACATCGGCACCATCGATGCTCACGTCCGCTTCCTCATCACCCGGTAGATCATGCTCTACGTCAAACCGAAACCGGCCCTCATTTACCCCGGTGAAGCACCGCACCTCGTCAGCCGTTGGAAGCACAGTGACAAGAATCCTGCCGTTGAACGCGTAACACGATCTTGTTGAGGCTTCCTGGTTGGGCGTGACCAGTGTGAGGATTCGGCTGTTCGTGATGCCGTAACGCTGCGCTGTGATGATTTAGGGGGCGCCTGACCTGGGTTTCGGCGCCGTCGTGTCGAAGCGTGGCGGCCTCGGCATAGGCGAAGGCGCCCTCCAGAGTGTGCAGCCGCACTCCGGTTCGGTCGGGCACGGCAAGCCGACCGCGAGCGGACCTGCCGGATGGCCGCCGAGACGGTGGAAAGGGTCACGTCGAACAGCGCGGCCAGGACTGTCGTGCCGCCTCCCGGGGGGCGGCTATGCCCGCTTACGACCATCGGCCCGGGAAAGGGCCGACCCTGGTGTTCCTGCACTATTGGGGTGGTTCCGCCCGCACCTGGGACCTTGTCGTCGACCGCCTCGCGGATCGTGACACGCTCACAGTCGACTTCCGCGGGTGGAGCCGGTCGAGCGGTCTGCCCGGCCCCTACACGCTCGGTCAGCTCGCCGACGACACGCTCGCCGTGCTGGCCGACGTGGGGGTCACCGACTATGTCCTGGTGGGGCACTCGATGGGCGGCAAGGTCGCACAGATGGCCTCGGCCACCAGGCCCGCCGGCCTGCGCGGCATCGTTCTGGTCGGCTCCGGCCCGGCGAAGCCCGCCGCACAGATCACTGACGAGTACCGGGAAGCTCTTTCCCACACCTACGACTCCGCCGAGTCCGTCGCCGGAGCGCGGGACCACATCCTCACAGCGACCGAGTTGCCCGCGTCGGTCAAGGCACAGATCATGACCGACTCGCGGACCGTCGCCGAAGCCGCCTGCACCGAGTGGCCGCTGCGTGGCATCGCGCAGGACATCACCGAGCACACGCGCATGGTCAGCGCTCCCGCCCTCGTGGTCGCCGGAGAGAAGGATCAGGTCGAGCCTGTCGATGTGCTCCGCTGCAACCTGATGCCTTGCCTATCCCAGGCCGACTTCATGGTGATCCCGCACACCGGTCACCTGATCCCGCTGGAAGCCCCGGCCGACCTCGTCGACGCCATCACGGCTTTCGCACCAGCAGCCTGCCGATCCGCGTGGCCCGACGACGGGCTTCGTCACTGATCACCCGCCCGACTCCCCATATGACAGGCCATGCCCTCATCCCGTCGTGGGAGTTGCACTACGTGGACATGTCCACAAAGAGCGTCGGACGCGGATACGGCGTGTCAGAGGCGGCGGCTACGGATAACGCGATCTGCGTCCACCGGGTATCGCCACCACCCCCACCATGTGCCGCTCGGTTCCGGCGTACGCAGGCAACTCCTCGGTCTCGTCCGGCCCGATGGCTTCCGGCTCCGCATCCATCGCGACAGATGCGTCCGTCGACATCTCGGCCATCACGTCGGATACCGTCTCCCGAGCGATCCGTGACCGATCCTGAATCTCCCGTGCTTCTCCCGACCGGCCCGATGCTCCCGCCCACCCCACTCTGCAATCAGGGGATCGCTGGGCGCTGTCGTACAACGTCACGGTGCACCGCACCATCGCCGACGTCGCGACCGGAGAACTGACCCGGTTCATCGAGCAGTTCACCGTCAGGAACGGAAAGATCGTCGAGAACGGGGGCACGGAGATGTCTTCCATTGCCTCAACCCAGTCACCGCGCATATATGGATCAAACAGACCTCACAGGGCGAAACGCTCAGTGAGAGCCCATCTTTGAACCTTTGGCGATCTCGTACACGCGCCACGGTGGAGAACTCCGTACGCACAGAGCCCAATTCGCAGCCGCAGGTTGACGAGTCAGCCCCGTGAGGTGTCTCGGCTCACAGCGGCATGTCTGTGGGCTACTCATGACGACCTGAGTACTCGCGCCCAAGCGGAGCGCGGTTCATGCTGTCTAGCATCCTGAGCATGACCGTTGAGCAGAGGGCCGGATCGAATGAGCAGGTGGCGGCGCGGCAGCAGTCGGAGGGTACGGCGTCGCTTGTGCTGAGTGCTGTAGCCGTCGCGATGATGGTCTGCCCCTTGCTGCCCGCCCCGGTCCCGAAGTGGATCCTTTTTCTTCCCGTGTACTTCACCGTGCCCGTGGGGATCTCTGCGGTTGTCTCAGGCATCGGCTCTCTGCGCAGGATGCGGGGCCAGGAGGGAGCCGATCGCTTCCGGGCGCGGGCTGGTGTCGCGCTCGGCACCGCGGTCGTCGTGATTCCGCTGACGGTGATCGTCTGGACGATCTGGGCGCTGAGCAGGACCAGACTTACGAGTAGACGGCGATCAGCTCTGAGGTTCAGAGATGGGCTCTAGGCGTCACCCGCACCTGCGGCGCCCCCTGGCGACGTAGGCCACACGGATCCGGTGCCCGGCCTGCCGTCAGAACCCCACGCGAATCCGGTGCCCCGGCCAGCGGTCAGAACTCCACGGTGACAAAGCCGTCCTCGTCGGCCGGTGCGGGTTTCAACACGCGGTAGCCGAACTCCTCCTTCAGGCTGCCGAGGTTCCAGTTCGACGCCCGTTCCCGGTAGTTGAAGACGAGGTCCTTGGTCGCCCCGCCGTTCTTCAGGATCCGGGCGATGGCGATTTCGTCCGGATGGCCGTGGATCTTTCCGTTGGTGGAGATGAGGTAGCGCCCGCAGTCGAGTAGGCCGAGAAGCTCGTTCGAGAGGTTCTTGGAGCTGCCGTGGTGGGAGACCTTCAGGGCGTCGATTCGCAGGCGCCCGCCCTCGTCCTCGGCGCGCGGCCGGATCGAGGTCACCAGACGCGGGTCGTCGGCGTCGCCCGTGAAGACGATCCGGGTGCCCTCGAACTCGAACAGCAGGCCGATGCTGGTCGGGTTCGTCGGGGAGTTGTCCCGCTTGAACGGTGCGGCGGCCAGCTCGTCGACGTCGATCACGCCGAAGTGTTCGATGCCGGGCATCTCCTCCCTCTCCATGGGGTCCACGCCCGGGATCAGCCCGGCCTGTCGGCACTTCGTCTTCCACGTGGGAATCAGCGACTCCAGCAGAAGGCGGTCCGGCGCGAGCACCTGCATCGTGGATCCGTCGTCGAACCAGGTCAGCGGATGGCCCACTTCGATGCTGCGGCCCTCGAAGGCCTTGTTCCAGGGGAGGTGTTGGGTGATGAGCGCGGTGGTGAGCTTCTCCCCGTCCACCGCGCCGAAAATCTCGCGGTCGTGAAGATGGTCGAAGCCGTTGAACCACACGTCGCCGAACTCGACCGGTCGGTCGGGGTCTTCGAGCAGCGCCAGTACGCCGAGGATGTGGTCCTGGTCGACATGGGTCACCACGAGCACGTCGATCCGGCCGTCCAGTTCGGCGAGCAGCGGCTTGATCCGCTCGTAGGTGCCGCGCCGTCCGCCGTCGAAGAGGATCCTCCGGACGAAGTCGTCGTCACCGTATTCGAGGAGCAGGCAGTCGCCGTCCTCCGCGGGCAGCATCCTGAGCCGTATCATCACGCACTCCCTTGCCGCAGGTCGAGAATCAGGAACGGCTCGCGCATGTCGGCCAGCCAGGACAGCCGGCGCGCCTGGTCGAGGCGTTCCACGCACTCGGGGTCGTCGGGGAAGGCGGAGAGCCCTTCGACGAGCCAGACGAGACCGAGCGTGTAGAACGGGATGCCGCGGTCGAAGGCCTCGATCAGCCCCTTGCGGGCCCCCTCCCTGTCCGGTGAGGCGCGACGCAGCAGCCGCACCGCCCGCAGGATCGCCCCGTCGCTGAGCCAGGGGAAGGAGTCGGCGAGCCGCACCAGCCACGGGTCCCAGTACGTCTCGCCCGTCGAGTGGTCGGTACCGATGAGGACGTAGGCGCCGGCCGCCGCCGCGAGCGGGTTCTGGAACTTGGAGTAGAGCATCGCCTCGACATCGGTGAAGAGCTGGGCCGCCATGTCCAGGGCTCCCTGGGCCATGTACGCGAGCCCCGCGCCGACCGCCGGGTCGCGGACGGCCACGGAGGCCGCGCTGCCGGTCGGGCTCTGCCGCAGATTGACCAGGACCTCGACCTCGCTCGTGCCCCAGGGCAGAGGGAGGGTGACAAGGCGTACGGATCCGGCGGCCTCCACGACCAGGAACTGCCGCGCGCCGGGGGGCTCGCCGTGGGCCCCGACAGGCCCGTCCGGACCGAAGCGGTAGAGCGGTGTGACCGCCTCTCCGCGCACGTCGCGCGCCCGCAGGACGCGGGGCTTACCTCGGGCGATCAGCCGGGCGACTGGGCGATCCGTCGGGTTCTCCGCCAGCGCAAGGATCGACGCGAAGGTACAGCTCGTGGGCGCGGCGTCACCGACCCAGGTGGCGAGCCCGGTCAGCGCCACGGCCGCCCGGGGAGTGGCATCGTCCGGCACGGTGGGGGCGGGGGAGGGGGAGGGGGCGACCATGGACCGTGAGGCGACCGACTCGGCGAGCGGGGCCTCGGAGGAACCGTGGTAGACCCGGCCCGGCTCGATGTTGCCCATGAGGTACTGCCAGGAGTGCGTCTCGTACGGCGAGTCCGTCATGTGGAACTCCACCGAAGTCTCCTCGCCCTCCACCGCCACGGCGTTCTCCGTCAGCACGAGACCGGACGGCAGGGTCGCCGACACGAGATAGCGGCCGGGTGCCACCGAGTACTGCCTGGGCTGGGGCGGACTCCCGCAGGGGATCAGGATGTTGCGCCGGTTCCTGACTTCGAGGTCGGCCGAGTAGATGTCACCGACGATCAACGTGTCGTTGGACTCTCCCGCGGAGGAGAGGAAGAGCCTGACGGCGAGTACGGCGCTCATGGCTTGGCCAATCCGATGCGGAACAACGGTGGGCGGGCATCGAGTTGGTCCTCGCGTACGTCTCCGAGTCCGAGGTCGGCCTCGACCTCGTAACGGCCGAACGGCAAGAACAGGGCCCACTCACGGACGTCGGGCTCCTCGCCGGATTCGGGCGGTGGGCGTCGCCGCTCCTCGTGCCCATCGCGCCGGCAGATGAATTCGGCGAGTGCGTTGTCCTCCTTGGGACGGCACCCGATGTACACGGGGACGACCGGGTCGCGCCTCAGCTCGTGGAAGTCGAAGTCGAACGACTCGGCGCTGACCGGTGTCGCGGCGCTCGTGAGGGTGCCCGCGAAGGAAGGCTCTTTCATGAAGCGGGTGATCGCGTGTTTCAGAGTGTCGATGGTCACCCGCCACACGCGGTCTTCGGTGTTCTCGCTCCCTGCGCCGTCGAAGCTCCGCAGCAGCGCGCTGGTGAACAGGCTGACGTCGTCGGCGCGTGCGAAGGATTCCTCACCGTGCACGGTCGCGTAGATGGCGGCGTGCTCTCGTGGCAGGAACCCGTCAGGCCGAAGGTTCCCGGAGATCGGGACCTGTCCGAGGTTGTCCGTGCCCACCACTCCGACGAGTCTGTCGGAGCCGGCCCGGCAGGCGTCGACGAAGAAGACCTGCTGGGCGGCTTTGCAGCTGCCGAGCCCCCGCCGCAGCGCCTCGAAGTGCAAAGCGCCGTTCAGCGGGCTGTTCAGGTCTGCGAATATGTCCGCTGCCAGAAGGGATGTGTCGACTCCCAGCGAGACACCGTGGCCACAGAAGTAGAAGACCAGCCGGGCCTGGTCGTGGTCGCCCCGGATCTTCCACTCCTTGACGGCGGCCACGATGTTGTCGATGGTTGCCGTTTCCACGACGTGCGGCTTTCCGGTCCGCGAGTTGAAGAATGGGGCGGGATCCGCCTCGCTCAGCAGGAGTGCCAGGCTCCCCAGCGGCCTCCCCGTGTCGTGGTACTCGTCGATCATCCACGTGGCGAACTTGCGCGCCGAGAGGGGTGGTGAGGACAGCTGCCGCATCCCCAGAGCACCCGGGTGGTCCGTCGGCGAAGGGCCGCCGTCCAGATGCGTGTACGCCCCGACTCCGACGACGAGCGCGTGCGTGGACGCGGGCCCCGCGTTCTCGTCCAGGTGGACGGTGAAAGCGGCCATGGGACCTCCTGTGACGCACCGGCAGGCCCGGTGGGAGGTATTGCTCCTATTATAGAAATGAATGGGGGCAACTGTCCCTCGGAGGCCGTGAGAGGCCGTGATGGGCCGTGACAGGTAAGAACATCGTGGTGTGCCTGGACGGTACGGGCAATCAGTTCAAGGCTCGCGGTAACACCAATGTCGTCAAGCTCTACGAGATGCTCGACCTCCGCGACCCCACCGCGCAGATCGCCTACTACGACCCCGGTGTCGGCACCTTCTCCGCCGCCGGTGCCTGGTCGCTCCCGGCCCGCAAGCTCTCCAAGCTCTTCGGGCTCGCTTTCGGCTCCGGACTCAAGGCCAACCTCGCCGAGGCCTATACGTATCTGATGCACCATTACGAACCCGGCGACCGGATCCTCCTCTTCGGCTTCAGCCGCGGCGCGTACACCGCCCGCGCCCTCGCGGGGCTGCTCAAGTCCGTCGGCCTGCTCCGCCCCGGCTCGGAGAACCTCGTCCCGTACGCCATCGCCGTCTACGCCAAGAACCGGACCTTCAGCAAAGACGACTGGAAGCAACTGCACCAATTCGCCGACGCGTTCAGCAGGAAAGTGGACGAACGGACGGGCATCCCCGTCCATTTCATGGGGCTGTGGGACTCGGTGAAGGCCGCCGGACTGCTGCGCTGGAACCTGCGCTGGCTTTTCACCCGGCGGATCCCCAACGTCGGCAGGGTCCGCCACGCCGTCTCCATCGACGAGAAGCGCCGACCGTACGAGGAGTACCTCGTCTTCCCCCCGGAGGAACCGGGGGCACCGGGCCCGCTGATCGAGGAGGTGTGGTTCGCCGGGGTCCACTCCGACGTGGGCGGCACCTTCGAGGACGACGACCCGAAGCAGCCGGAAGACGACGCGAAGCTGTCCACGGTCACGCTCAAGTGGATCGTGGACGGTGCCCTCGACTCCGGCCTGCTGCTCAAGGACAGGGCGTACGCGAAGCACGTCACGCTCGGCCCCGCTCACGCGCTCGGCAGACGGCACCGCATGGGCGCCGTCTGGGCCCTGCTCACCTACCGGCACCGCCGCGTCCCTGACGGCGCCCAGGTACACGAGAGCGTACGGCTGCGCATCGAATCCGATGACACCTACGGGAAGCGGATCCCGTCCGGTGTCGGCTGGGCGGACAAGGAGTGGCTGTCCCCGCACCCGGGCGCCGGCTGATGGGATCAAACCGCCTGGAGGGCAAGGCAGTTCGAGTTGCCGCCATCCCCGCGCGGAGGGACGATGGAAGGGAGTTGCGGCCCACGGCCGGGCCCTGCGTCCTGCTCGGTTCCCGTCCTGCTCGGTTCCCAAGGGCGGTCCGCACGCGGCCCCAGGGCTCCGAGCCCGTGATTCCGCATCCGCACGCCTGCGATGTCCCACCTGGGGGCCGGATGGCGAGAGTCCCGCGCGGCGTGGTCGATGCGCGCGGTCGACAAGCCGTCGTACACGATCACGAAGGCGCTCTGATGGCACTGGACCTGGAAAGCGGCGTGCTGCTGTGGCGCCACGGGCCGAGTCTGCGGCCGTGTGCCCTGCTCGCCGGGTCGGTCGTGGCTCTGCGGATCAGTCCGTCGCCGACACTGGTGGTCGTGATGCTCGACGCCGCGACCGGTGGGGACCGCTGGACGTCGGAGCCGGTCGACCTGCCGCCATGGGCTCGTTGCACCCTCGACGACACCCGCGATTTCACTCTGCGCACCCAGACGGACGAAGACGCCGTGATGATCCACTGGGCGGCCCACGCCCGGTACGGCGGTGGCGCCGCACCGAGTCAACGGGTCCTGAAGGAATCGACGCGCGAGGCGCACGGCGCCCTGCGGGTCGATCCGGCGGGTCCTTCGGTGGAGGTGCTGCCGGCGGCGGAACCGCCGGAGCCCGCCGACGCCGATGTGCCCCCCGTACCGCAGGCGGCCCGCCCACCACAGCCGGCCGCCGATGTGCTGGACCAGAGTCAAGTCGGCGACATGCGCGTGGAACTCGCCCTTCGCCCCGACTCCGGTGCCATCGTCCTGAGGGCAGTGAATCCCCCCACCGCCGCGGTCAAGTGGGAGGTGGAACTGGACCACGGGACCAGGAGGCGGGCGCCCAGGCTTCCGCCCTAGCCACACCCCGCACGTTCTCATCTCAGACAGGGGCGCATCATGTCCATCTCGGACGAACAGCTGGCCCAGTCGAAGCACATCAGCGTCGAGCAGGTGCAGTTGCTGTGTGCGGCCCGCGGTACGACGAACGAGACCCTTGAGACCCTGCCCGAAGCCGCAGTTCGGCGGGCGCTTCTCCGTCTCGACTATCCCGACCTGCCCACGGCCCGTGGGCTCTTCCGCCTCAAGCAGGAGCAGAGCGACGACGGAAGTGTCCAACCGAACGCCCTGGGCACGGCCTACGAGCAGGGGCGGGCTCTGCTGACCGGCGAGGCCCCACCATTGACCGCGGGCATACCGACCGGACCCAACGGTCAAAGGCCCGGGGGAGGGCCGGCCCCGACGGCCGGGGTGCAGCCGGCCCACTGGGTGTGGCTCGGCCCCGGAAACATCGGCGGGCGCACGCGCGGCATCGTGATCCACCCCGTCCAGCCGGACAGGATGTGGGCCGTGAGCGCCGGGGGCGGCGTGTGGCACACCGAGGACGGCGGTGCCCAGTGGGATCCCGTCGACGACTTCCTGGAGAATCTCGCTTGCGCCTGCATCGCGATGGACCCCTCCGACACGTCCACGATGTACGTGGGGACCGGTGAGGCGTTCCACAATCTCGACGCCATCCGGGGCAACGGCATCTTCGGCACGACCGACGCGGTCAGCTGGAATCCGATCGCGGCCACCCAGACGCCGGACTTCCAGTTCGTGAGCCGGATCGCGGTGTCGCAGTCCGGGAAGGTCGTCCTCGCGGCCACCTCCACCGGCCTCTTCCGCAGTGCGGATCCGGCGCGGGCGACCTGGACCAGGGTCCTGGACAACCCTCTCGGTGACGTCAGATTCGATCCGCAGGACAGCAGCAAGGCGGTCGCCGGGGCGCTGCGGGACGGTGCGGCCTGGTTCAGCCGGGACGGCGGTCTCACCTGGGACCTCGCGGCCAACGGCCAGTGGAGCGGGCGGGTCGAGCTCGCCTACGCCGCGATGGACCCGGACATCGTCTACGCGTCGGTTCAGATGACCACCGGCCAGATCTGGAGGTCGCAGGACGGCGGCGCGACCTACCAGAGCAGGACGATCCTGACCCCGGGCGGACTCCTGGCGGACTACCTGGGCGAGCAGGGCTGGTACGACAACACGATCTGGGCCGGGGACCCGACCGACGCGGACCTGGTCCTGGTCGGCGGCATCAATCTGTGGCGCAGCACGGACGGCGGTGACCACCTCTCCGAGATCAGCACCTGGTCGGATCCCGGTTCGGCCCACGCCGACCAGCACGCCATCGTCTCGCACCCTTCCTACGACGGGGTCACCAACCGAACGGTGTTCTTCGGCAATGACGGTGGGGTGTTCAAGGCGGAGGATCTGGCGGATGTCGGAAGCGAGCCGCAGCCTCCGTTCGTGAACGGCTGGACCGAGCTGGTGAACAACTACGGTGTCACCCAGTTCTACAGCGGCGCGGGCCACGTCGGCAGCGGAAAGATCATCGGCGGAGCGCAGGACAACGGCTCGCTCATCTTCGACCCGGCGCTCGGCACCGAGGACTGGCGGACATTCTTCGGCGGTGACGGCGGCTGGTGCGCCTGTGACCCCACCGACCCCGACGTCTTCTACGGCGAATACGTCTTCCTGAACATTCACCGCAACACCGATGGCGCCACCACCGAGGACACACAGGGCGATCGCTACATCAGCGGCCAGTTCTTCAACTTTGCGACAGGCGACTGGGACTGGAAGCAGGTGCCGTTCCGCATCACGGACGCGAAGAACGAGAAGGCGCTCTTCATCGCACCGTTCGTGCTCGATCCGAACAACGAGAACCGGATCCTCGCGGGCGGTCTTTCACTGTGGCAGACGAACAACGCCAAGCAGCCCAACACCTTCACCACCGGCCCGACCTGGAAGGCGATCAAGCCCAACGCCGGCACGAAGATCAGCGCGATCGCGGTGGCACGCGGTGACTCCGGTGTGGTGTGGGTGGGCCACGAGGACGGCATGGTCTTCCGCACCGCCAACGGCACTGCGACGACGCCCACTTGGGCGCGGGTCGGCGTGACGGGTCCGAAGCCGCTGACGCCACGGCGCTTCTGTACCTGCATCACCGTCCACCCGACGGACTCCGACACCGTCTACGTCGCGTTCGGCGGATACGAGAGCGGCAACCTGTGGGTGACCACGGACGGCGGCGCGCGGTGGACCAACCTCGCCACCGCGCTGCCCCTCGCCCCGATACGGGCCCTGGCGGTGCATCCGCGACGGACAAAGCTGCTCTACTGCGGCACCGAGGTCGGTCTTTTCGCCAGCGAGAACGCCGGCGCGAGCTGGTCGCCCACGAACGAAGGCCCGGCCAACTGCTCGGTCGACGACCTGTTCTGGATGGACGAGACGCTGGTCTGTGTGACGCACGGCCGCGGGATGTTCCGGATCGACCTGTCGGCGGTCCCGTAGAGCGGCCCGGTCGGCGTGGAGCGGTTCGATGCAGGGTCGAAGGAGATCGTCGGGGCGGGGGAGGATCTGGCGCGGACTGGACACGCAAGGTCACGGCCCTTGGGGCTGCCGTACGACGGCCTGCCGCACGGATCAGGTGTCATGCCCTGACCCCGCGCGATGCCCCGACCTCGCGCGCCCGTTCACAGGAACCGGGTGGCGGGTGGTGGCCCACTACCTCATGGTGGAAGATGCGGGCAACGCTGCTGACTTCGCGGTCCGACAGACTGAGGAGCACTGATGGAGCCATTTCTGCTTCCAGTTGTGTTCTTGGCTGTGGCTGCCGCATTCACACTGTCCGCTTCGGCCGGGTTCGGTGGCAGCCTGATTCTTGTTCCCACGCTGGCGCTCGTGCTTGGTACCAAGTCCGGGGTGGCGTTGGCGGCGCTTCTTCTTGGCGCCAACAACCTGGTCAAGGTTTTCGCGTACCGAAAGACGCTCCCCTTCCGCAAGGCGGCCGTCGTCATCACCCTGGTCGCCGCAGGATCATTCCTGGGAGCCAAGTTGCTGGATTCCGCGCCCGAACGGGCTGTGACCCTCGCGGTCATCGTCAGCTTCGCTGCCGCGTTTCTGGTCGAATCGCTTGACCTCACACGCTGGCGGCGGTTCGGTTCCCCAGTGATGGCGTTCGCCGCGGGTGCGACATCCGGATTCAGCGGCACGTCCGGACCCCTCAAAGGGCTTGCGGTCCGCGGACTGGCCCTGGATCGCCTCCACCTTGTCGGCGCGCTTTCCATGGCCTCACTCGTCGGGGATGCCACGAAGACCGCCGTCTGGACGGATGCCGCGCTGCTCACGGGCGGGGACTATCTCGTCGCTTTGGCGTGTCTGCCGTTGATGTTCGTCGCGACGTTTCTCGGCCGGCGCTTCAACACCCGAATCGGCGAGCGTGGATATACAGGCCTGTTCTGGACCGTTATGGCGGGCTACACGGGGCGCCTGCTAACCGGCCTGTAAGGAACACAGATCCCGTCCAATCGACTCGATCGGACGGGATCTCAGAAACACCCTGATCTCGAGGTCGGTAGCCCGCAGCGGTGCTGCGGGCGCGGTGGCTCGCGGCTATGCCTGCGTGGGCAGGGTGAGGATTTCGGCTCCGTCGTCGGTGATGGCGATGGTGTGCTCGCTGTGTGCCGTCCGGCAGCCCGTTGCGCTGCGCAGCGTCCAGCCGTCGGCGTCGGTGACGAGCGTGGCGGTGTCGGCCATGACCCAGGGCTCCAGGGCCAGGAGCAGTCCGGGGCGCAGCTTGTAGCCCCGGCCGGGCCGTCCGTTGTTCGCGACGTGCGGGTCCTGATGCATGGTCGAGCCGATGCCGTGACCGCCGAACTCAAGGTTGATCGGGTAGCCGGCCTCGCTGAGGACCGTACCGATGGCGTGGGAGAGGTCGCCGATGCGTGCCCCCGGCTTGGCGGCGGCGATGCCTGCGGCCAGTGCGCGCTCGGTCGTCTCGATCATCGCGACGCTCTCCGCGGGCCGGGCCTCGCCGACGAGGAAGCTGATCGCGGCGTCCGCGGCCACTCCGCGCGTGGAGACAGCCAGGTCGAGGGTGAGCAGGTCGCCGTCGGCCAGCGTGTAGTTGTGGGGCCGGCCGTGGAGCACGGCGTCGTTGACGGCCGTGCAGATGTAGTGGCCGAAGGGGCCGCGACCGAAGGACGGCGCGTAGTCGACGTAGCAGGACTGGGCGCCCGCCTCAGTGATCATTTCCTTGGCCCACTGGTCGATGTCCAGAAGGTTCGTGCCGGCCGTGGTGCGCTGCTTCAGGGTGTGCAGGATGTCGCCGACCAACGCTCCGGTGTCCTTCGCCCGCTCGAGCCGGGTGGAGTTCAGGATCTCAATCATGGGGGCCTCTCAAACGCGCTTCCTATAACTATACCGGTCTAACTGTACCGGTATTAGAATGGTGGCATGGTCAGGTTGCCGCTCACTCCCGCCGAGGTCGAACGTGGACAGCGCCTCGGCGCCCTGCTCCGCCAGGCCCGAGGCTGCCGCTCGATGCTCGACATCGCGCTCGCCGCGGGCATCTCACCGGAGACGCTCCGCAAGATCGAATCCGGCCGCGTGGCCACCCCCGCCTTTCCGACCATCGCCGCGATCGCCGACATCCTCGGGTTGTCCCTTGACGCGGTCTGGGCCGAGATCAGCCGGCCGGAGCGCGCTGGCGAGGACCGGGCGGTCGGCCCTGTCGCCCGGCCCGCGCTGTTCGCCTCGTAGGTTTTTCGCCTCGTAACCCGCCGTGTGGCTCCCGTGCGGCGCTGCGCCGCGGTCGCCTTTGAGTACCTGCTGCTGGAGCACTTCGTCGCCGTGCCGGAACTGCCGCACGATCCGCACGGCGGCGCCTCTCGCCAGGCGCCTGCGGTGAGTTGTGAGGCGACGGATAGCGTGCGGGCATGGCGATGACGGGGAAGCGGCGGGTCCTGTACCGGCAAGGCGGCGGGTTCTGGCGGATGACGGCGAAGTGGGTTCTGGTCTTCGGGGTCCTGTACCTGCTGGACGGCGGACTGGTCCGGTCATGGGGCGACGCCCTGGTCTGGCCGATGATCGGGATCCTGCTGTGGGCGCCGTTCGGGGTCGGCATCGTCTGGTACTCGAAGAAGGACCAGCGGTTCGTGCTGACGGAGCGTGAAATGCGGCTGCGGCGCAAGCGGCTGCCGATGGAGAAGGTGAACCTGCTGCACGTGGCGCGGTTGTGGCTGGAGGGGCGGTCGACCGCGGACGATCAGCCGGTGCTGGAATGGCCACGGTTCGACCGGGTGGTGTGGGTGCCGCTGCGGGACGGCCGGGCGATCGGTGTGGAGTTCCGCGACCCGGCCGCGTTCGCCAAGATTTTCGGCGCATTCGCGGTCGCGGCGTGCGGCGGGCCGGACATCGTCCGCGCGAGGGCCGCAGCGGAGACCTACCCGGATCCGCGGCCGTTGCGGCACCGCCCCACCGCGAATGGCTCCAGGCTGGATATCTTGGACATCTTCAACTGAGAGCCGACAGTGCATGGCACGCCTGGAGCGCAGAGTCGCACGGCGCCGGAAGCCCTTGCCGGAGACCGTCCCACTTCGGCACGCCTGCTCACACCCAGGCGTGCATGGACGAACCCTCGATATCTGTCTGAGTGCTCAGCCCCGCCACCAGTCCCCGGAGTCCTCCAGGGCTCGACGCAGATAGTCGTCCAGTCCGTTCGCCGCCCATGAACGCCCGTCCGTCTCGTGATCCCAGACGAACACGTCGTCGCGCAGCGGGACCCTGATGAAGGCGAACTGATCCCCACCACTGTTGTCACCGAAGAACATCAGGGGTTCAAAGGGCATGTAGAGCGTGGTGAAGTCCGCCGAGGCGCGGAAGGTCGCGTTCTCCTTGGTGATCCGCTCGGCACTCCACACCACGTCCGTGTCGTAGTGCCCGCGCACTCCATTGCACTCGCGGAGCAGGGACGCGAGATCCTCGGGAAGCGGCTGCCCCAGTACGCGTTCGACCTCGGCCAAGGCCTCGCTGGTCGCCGGCTCGGCGAGCTCCACGTCTGCCATGCCTGCCATCACTTCGAGCATCCGTTCGCGCCACATGCGGCGAGCATCTCAAGGCCTTGATGATCACGACAACCCGCTCATGTCTTCAAGTCACACTCACCGCGGAGTGACATCGAAACTCGGCTCTGGCGCAGATCTGGGGGAGTGGCCGCGACCGTGGTGGTGCTACGCAGGCCCCCGGCTTGACCCAACAGAGCGCCATGGAGACGTGCTTCACGGCGCCTGGCCAGGGGGGGGGCAGACGCCGCCTGATTTCGTCGACGTCTTCACCAACCCGGCGATCATCGGAACCGACCAGACCGAGACTCGCTGAGCAGCTCAGGATGGCCAGTTGAGGTCTGGGAACGCGTCACGCACCTCCGCCAGGAGGTCGGGGTAGGCACTGCTGTACGTGGCGGCGGCCGCATACAAGGCGTCCAGTGCGGCACGCAGCGGTTCCCTCTGCACCGCGGCGAACAGAGCGGGCATCGCCATGGCCTGCTGCCACAGGTCGTCTTCAGGACCGTGCAGAGAGCGCACGAAGGTGTGCGGAAGGTTTTTCTGGGTGAAGAACCACTCCCAAGCCCTCTTCGGGTCGTCGAAGGGGGCGGGCAGCTCCTCTCCGGTATGCAGCGCCCTGATGGCGCGGGCGAACTCATAGAACGTATGGAGTTCAGCTCTGACGAGGGCGTGGCGAACAGCCCACTGGGCGATGGCTCGCTGAGTGGCCGAGTCGGCGGTATCCACGGCGTCCATCAGGTCGCGGTCCAGGGGGATGAGGCCCAGTTTGCTGCCGCCGACCTCGCGCAGCGTCGGGCTCGGCGCCCGCTCACCCCAATCGCCTGCTTCGGCTTGCCACTCCGCCTCGCGGACGATCTTTTCTTCCGCCTCACGGCGACGGCGCTCGGCCTCGGCGCGTTCCTCGGGCGTGGGCGGGGCCTGCAGAGTGCGCGCGTGGTCATGCCAGTACGCGGCACTTTGCGTGGTCTGCCTGATCACGCGGTCAGGAGCGGGCTTGGCCGGCCAGAACTGCAGCAGGTAGTGATCGACCAGCGGGCCGTCCTCCAGTACGGAGAGCTCGTCGTCCGGCGTCACGTCCATGCCTCGTCCGCAGTAGCGGACCCGGTAGTCGGCGATCGGCAGATCGAGCCGGCAGATCGGGCCCTCGCCCCATGGCACGACGGCGCTCTCCGTGGAGCCGGGGCGGAAGGAGACTTCGACGATCTCCTCCCACTGCTCATCGAGCGGCGGTTCGACCTCGCGGACCTCCACAGTCAGGCCCACACGTCCGGTATGCAGTCCCGTCGTCAGGAACAGGTGGCCTGGATTCGCGGCACCGCACAGCCCGTTGCTCTGGCCCGCGCAATGCGCGACTTGCTCCTCGTCAGCAAAGCCGAGGCGGCTTTCCACGTAGAACTGTCGGTAACTGACGCTCATCGCACCGTCGTAGACCGTCCGCACAACTCCCCCTTGGCCCAGCATCCGCTTGTGGGCAGTATGCAGCCAGCCGATCACCCCGAGCAGGAGGGCCTCCGTCGCGCCCGTGATCGGTGAGGGCCCTGCCGATGACGTCGCGGGCCTCTACCAGGCCATGAGCATGCTTGCCGACCGCTCGATCACCCCCCGCGAACTCCGCCCAGAAGCTCCTCATGCGCAAGCCTGGCTGTGGCGGGGAGAGGGCCGGCGTGTCGTGCCGGTCCGGTGATGCGTCCTCGTCAGTCCATCGGGGTGCGGCGCGCGTAGGCGCGGGCGGCGCGGGCGCGGTCGCCGCAGCGGGTGGAGCACCACTGGCGGCGCCCGTGCTTGAGCAGGAAGCGGTTGCAGGGCGGGGAGGCGCAGGCGGTCAGGCGGGCGGCCTCGGGGGAGGTGAGCAGGTCGGCGGCGTCGGCGGCGATGGCCGCGAGGGCGTGCTCGACGATCGCGGTGGTGGGGTGGGGTACGGCGCGGTAGGGGCCGGTCTTCTCGTCCCACAGCAGCAGAGACGCCGTGGGGACCCGGGTCATCGCGTCATTGATCGCCGTGACGGCGGCGGGCAGGGCGGGCTGCCCGGCGACTCGGGAGGCCAGTAGCGACCTGATCTGTTCGCGCAGGGAGCGCAGCTGCGTGGCGCATACCTCTGCCAGGCCGGCACCGTCCGGGGCGAGGTCGCGCTGCGCCAGCCACTGCTCGGCCTGGGCCGGGGTGCCCAGGAGGTCGGCCGTGTGCCCGCCGGGCAGCGCGAGGGCGCTGTTGGCCAGGGCCAGGGAGGGGTGCTCCTTCTCGCCCGGTGCCGACGGCAGGGCAGGTTCTTCCGTCACGAACTCTTCCATGGTTCTCATGGTACGGGTTGCCTCCATCCGTGATGTATGCGTACAGTCGCATCACGGTTAACAAGCATTCTATCCGTGAGGAAATCTTTTCGTGTCTTCCCCGACCCTGCAGACCGCTCCGTTCCCCGTCCGTGTCTTCGGCGGCCCGACTGCCCTCTTCGAGTACGGTGGCCTGCGCTTTCTCACCGACCCGACCTTCGACGATCCGGGCGATCACCAGGCGCCTGCCGTTGTGCTGACCAAGACGGCGGCGGCTGACGGCAGCCCGGCCGATGTCGGCAGCGTCGACGTGGTCCTGCTCTCGCACGACGAGCACGCCGACAACCTCGACACCTCCGGCCGCGCCCTGCTTGCCACTGTCCCGCTGACGCTCACCACCCCCGGTGGCGGGGAGCGTCTCGGCCAGGCGGCCACCGGCCTCGCCGACTGGCAGTCAATCGAGCTCGAGCGCCGGGACGGCGGACCCGGCACGGTCACCGTGACCGGCGTGCCCGCCATCCACGGCCCCGGCCGGCGCGAGGAGGTCGAGCCGATCTGCGGCGAGGTCGTCGGATTCATCCTCACCGGTGAGGGCCTGCCCACCGTGTACGTCAGCGGCGACAACGCCTCCCTCGACGCGGTCAAGGAGATCGCCGAGCGCTTCGCCCCGGTGGACACCGCCCTCCTGTTCGCCGGCGCGCCGCGCTTCGCGGAGGTTTTCGACGGCGAGGTGATCGTCCTGGACAGCGCCCAGGCCGCCCAGGCCGCGAAGATCCTCGACGCCGGCCGTGTGGTGCCCGTCCACTACGACAGCTGGGCCCACTTCACTGAGGGCCGCGACGAGCTCGTCACCGCCTTTGCCACCGCCGGCCTCGCCGACCGCGTCGACTTCGGCGTCCGCGGCTGACCTCGTACGCCGATCACGGCCGGGCGCCGGCCGACAGAGACCCGCCGCCCCTGTCGGCCGGCGCCCCCGCGCGCCGCACACCTCGAAACCGAAGGACCGCACGACCATGACCGACCTCATCCGCGGCACCCGCCACGGCTCCGCCCCCGCCGCCCTGTCCGTACTGGACTCCGCCATGACCGGCACCGGCCAGAGCGCCGCGGAGGCACTGGCGGGCAGCATCGAACTCGCCCGGCTCGCCGACCGGCGCGGCTTCACCCGCTACTGGATGAACGAGCACCACGCCATGCCCGGCGTCTCCACCTCCAGCCCGCCCGTCCTGCTGTCCCGGCTCACCGCAGAGACCAGCAGGCTGCGCCTCGGCGCGGGCGGGATCATGCTGCCCAACCATCCGCCGCTGGTCGTCGCCGAACAGTTCGGCATGCTGGACGCCCTCGCCCCCGGCCGCATCGACCTGGGCCTGGGCCGCGCCCCAGGCACCGATCACGCCACGGCCGCCGCCCTGCGCCGCGGCGCGAGCGACGCCGAGGACTTCCCCCAGCAGGTCCTCGAACTGTTGCACTTCCTCGGCGACGATTTCCCCGCCGAGCACCCCTACGCCGACCGCGTGTACGCCGTGCCGGGCCCCGCGCAGGACCGGCTCAACGGAGTCACCGCTCCCGCCGGCCGCCTGCCGGTGTGGCTGCTCGGCTCGTCCGGCTACTCGGCGCAGCTCGCCGCCCGGCTCGGCCTGCCGTTCGCCTTCGCCGCGCACTTCAACCCGCGCGACGCCGTGGCCGCCCTGCGCCTGTACCGCGAGCGGTTCACTGCGTCCAAGACCCTCGCCGAGCCGTACGCGATGGTCAGCTTCACCGTCGCGGCATCCGACGACGAGCGTGAGGCCCGCCGCCAGGCCGGCACCCTCGCACACGCCATGCTCCGCATGTTCCAGCGCAAGTCCTACTTGCTGCCCTCCCCCGAGGAAGTGGACGCCTACCCCTACGACGCCCAGGAACGCCAGGCCGTCGACAGCTGGCTGGGCCACGTCCCGCACGGCAACCCCCAGCAGGTCACCGCCCACCTGAACCAGGTCCAGCGGGACTCCGGCGCCGACGAGCTCATGATCGGCAGCGTCGGCCACTCCGTCCAGGCCCGGCTGCGCTCCACCGAGCTGATCGCTGACGCCTACGGCATGCCCGACAGCCCGCGCTGACGCGGGACGGAGGAACCTCCGCCCACCAACGCATAGTGCCCTTCACCTCAAGCCCCCCTGACTACCCAGGAGTTCCCAAGGAGTTCCCGTGGCCACCATCCTCGCCCTGTCCGGCAGCTCGTCCCCTACCTCCCGTACCTCCCGTACCGCCCTCCTGGCCGATCACACCGCCACGCACCTGCGGGCCCGCGGCCACCGCACCCACGTCCTCGCCCTGCGCGACCTGCCCGCGACACCGCTGCTCAGCGCGGACACTCACGACGCGTCCCTCGCCCGCGCCGTGAGCCTGGTCGCCGAGGCCGACGCTCTCGTCGTGGCCACCCCCATCTACCAGGCCGCCTACTCCGGCCTGCTCAAGACCTTCCTCGACCTGCTGCCCCAGCTCGCGTTCGCCGGGAAACCGGTGCTGCCCCTGGCGACCGGCGGCAGCCCGGCCCACGTCCTGGCCCTCGACTACACGCTGCGCCCGGTCCTCACCGCCCTCGGCGCCGAGGGTGGCCAGGGCCGGTTCGTCCTGGACCGGCACATCACGACCGCCCCGGACGGCGCGACGGCCCTCGACCACGACGACGAGCGGCAACTGGCCCGCGTCATCGACCAGTTCGCCCGCGCTCTCCCGTCCTGCGCGCCCCTGACCGCCGCCTGACGATCACCGGATCGCCCCGCCCGGTAGCCGCCACCCCGGCCTTCCGGCGTCCCGGCAACCCGAAAGTACGGACCCCATGGCACACCTGTCCCGCACTCCCATCCGCACCCCGCCCACCTCCGCTCTCGCCCCCGCCATATCCGCGGTGCAGAAGCGCACCCTGACCGTGCTGCTCGTCTCCCAGATCCTCAGCGGTGTCGGCCTCGCCGCCGGTGTCACCGTCGCAGGGCTGCTGGCCGGGCAGATGCTCCACAACACCTCGCTGTCCGGACTGCCCATCGCCCTGCTCACCGCGGGCTCCGCCGGCGCCGCCGTCGTCATCGGACGCCTCTCCCAGCGCCTCGGCCGCCGCCCCGGACTGGCCGCCGGATATCTCACCGGCGCCATCGGCGGTGCCGGCGTCGTCGTCGCGGCCGCGCTCGACAGCCCCGCACTGCTGTTCGTCTCCCTGTTCCTCTACGGCGCCGGCACCACGTCCAACCTCCAGGCCCGCTACGCGGGAGCCGACCTCGCCGCACCCCACCAGCGCGCCCGCGCCACCTCCACCGTCATCGTCGCCACCACCGCCGGCGGCATCGCCGGCCCCCTGCTCGCCACCCCCGCCGGACTCCTCGCGACCGCGCTCCACCTCCCCGAGCTGACCGGCCTGTTCCTCCTCTCCACGGTCGCGTTCACGCTGGCCGCACTCACCCTCCTCGTATGGCTGCGCCCCGACCCGCTGGTACTCGCCCGCACCCTGCCCGCGGCTCTGGACGACGGGGCGCCGGCGGATTCCCCCGCCCGGTCCGGCCCCGGCCTGCTGGTCGGCGTCGTGGTCCTCGTCCTCAGCCAGCTCGTCATGGTCGCCGTGATGACCATGACTCCGATCCACATGCACGCCCACGGCTTCGGCACTGCCGCATCCGGTCTGGTCATCGCCCTGCACACCGGTTCCATGTACCTGCCGTCACCACTGGCCGGCCGCCTCGTCGACCGGTTCGGCACCACGGCGATGAGCGTGGTGACGGCCGGCACGCTGCTCACCGCTGGAGCCGTCGCCGCCCTCGCGCCCGGCCACTCCTTCCCTCTGATCGCCCTCGCCCTCGTCCTGCTCGGCGTCGGCTGGAGCTTCGGCCTGGTCACCGGCACCACGATCGTCACCAACAGCACCCCCCTGGCCAGCCGCGCCAAGGTCCAGGGGCTGGCCGACGTGGCCCTCGCCGTCGCGGGCGCCGTCGGCGGCCTGGCCTCCGGCATCGTCGTCGCCGTCACGAGCTATCCGACGCTCGCCGCCCTATGTGGCGCCCTCGCCCTCGTGGCTGCACCTACGGCCGTCGTCGCGGTCCGCAAGCGCTCCACGCGCGCCTGACCTACGCAGTCGGGGCAAGTCCGGTCGCGGCCATGCGTGCACATCAACGCCTCCGGCGTGGAGCTGGCCGACGACCTGCTGAGGGCCGTCGATGGCTCTTGGCGACTCTCCCGCCACCGAACCGACCCTCGCCCCCGCCGCTGAGGCCAGCGTCAAGCAGCGCTGACCTTCGGCGCTGAGGGGGCACTCTGTTGGCGGACCGGATGCGGATTAAGGCGGCGACTTGGCCCGTGCGCCGCGCACCCGCCTACTGCTTCAGTGCGAGGTTTCCGTCGTAGAGGTTCGCGGTCACTGTGGCGAGTGCGTCGAGTTGCTCTTCCAGTGTGCTGATCCGGACGTTCGCTGTACGCAGCCGACTGCGCAGGTCCGCGAGTTAGGCATCGTGTGCGGTCGGGGCAGGCCGTCGGACGGACGGGGCATGCGGCGGGGGTCTCGGCGAGCTGTCCGACTGCACCCTTGGGCGTTGCCTTCGTAGTGCCTGCCCGCAGCTGGGGGGGCTGTACGCGGGGTGCCCAGCCCGGCGGCGTGCGTCCGGTGCCCGCTGCGGTGGGCTGGTGTTGTTACCTTCCCTCGTCGGCATTCGTCATGGGTGTGACGGCCGGATACGAACGGTTGTCGTACCGACGAGTGAATCGAGAGATGGATGCTGACCAACATCATGTACGTGACGGTCTACGTGACCGATCAGGACCGTGCGCTGGAGTTCTACGCCGGGGGACTCGGCCTGGAAAAGCAGCTCGACTTCCCGGGACCCGACGGACGTTTCCTCACCGTCGGCGTGCCCGGCAGCCCGGTACAGATCATCCTGTGGTCGCACGCGCCGGCCGCGGGACAGCCGGGCGGCACGGGCGCGCCCGGTCCGCTGATCCTCGAATCCGAGGACTTGCGAAAGGATTTCGAGACCATGCGCCGGCGCGGCGTCACCTTCGAGGAGCCCGAACCCGTGGACTACCCGTTCGGGGTCCGCATCGAGGCGGTGGACCCGGACGGCAACCGGATCTCGCTCCGCCAGCAGCGCAAACCCTGACCGCCACCCACCCCTCCGGCCTCGTGACCAAGGCGTACGAAGCCCAGCAACCGGCTGCGCGCCGTCGCCCACCGCGCGCTGGGCTCGCACGCCGATGCCGAGGACATGGTCCAGGAGCGAACCTCGGGTGATCTCGTGCGCCGCGAGGTGGGGGGCGGGGGCATGCAGGGACCGGTACGGCTGGGCGTGCGGGTCGTTGATCTCGTTGTGGCTACGAGTGAGGGGCTCCGAGCCGGGTCATTGTGCCGACACCCTCACCCTGGCCGGAGGCCCCGGCGGCAACGGTGAAGAAGGGCCCGGTGGCGGCACGGGCGCGGTCGGCGCCGTGGTCCTCGGTGGCCTCAGCAACACCACATCACCACCAAAGCCGGCCCCGGCAGCGCCCCGGACCACAGGGGCGGATCCGGCAACACCAGCGGCAAGATCGACGCCGGCCTCGGCAACGACCAATGCACCGGGGTCGCCCCCACCCCGCCCCCGCAACTGCGAACGCTGACCCACCGCCTCTCACGTCTCTCTCCACGCGCCCAACGGTCTATCCGCCCACAGATTCGAGGCGTGGGGAGAGACGCCCCACCACGGCCTGGCGCACACGACGACCGCGCAACTCCCGACAGCCCCAGACCACCACCCATCGACCGATCCGCCCATCCCGCCCGACGGTCGGCAACAGCGCTTGGCCCGGCGGTCGGCGTGTTTGAGCTGGATGGCCGCCCGATTCAGTGCGTCAGGTGTTCGGAGCGTTCGCCGAGTCCAACCGGGGTGCAAGACCGGTCCGGTCCCTGCGGAGCGGGCCGGAGGTCAGCCCCAGTAGCCCGGCGCCGACGAGCAGGGTGGCGCAGGCGGCAGTGACGACTGTCGGACCTGCAAGGTCGGCGAGTGTGCCGAGCAGGTTGTTCATGAGCAGAAGGGCGAGACTCTGTACGAGTACGAGTACGGCCTGCACACGGGACAGGTGGCTTGCGGGAGTTGCTGTGAGGATCAGTGGCGCGATGTGGGCAGAAAACATCCCGTTTCCCACGCCGATGACCAGGGCGGCGGTCGTCGCTGCCGCCATGCCGGGCGCGAGTGCGAGTGCGAGTACTCCCAGCCCGGCCAGCGCCAGCGCGCTTGCCGACAGGAGCCCCGGCCGGCCCATCGGCCCGCGCTTCACGACAACCGCGGTGACGGCCACCATGCCTACCCCTTGCGCTCCGATCACGAGTCCTGTGGCTCCCGCGCCCCACTGCTCCTGGCGTGCTAGTAGGGGGAGGAGCAGTGGGAGGACGGGCAGTAGAAGGCCCGCAGCGGCTCCGGTGAGACACAGTCCCGGGCGCAGCACGGGGTGGGAGAACGCCACGCGCACACCGTCCATGGCGTCCTTGAGGAGACTGGACGGTCTCGCGGGCGGCACGTGGTGTCGTGGCCGGACGGCCACCAGCACGAGCAGGGTGAGGGCGAAAGTAAAGGCGTTGACCAGAGCGGCGCCTGCCAGGCCGGCGAGGCCGACGAGTACACCGCCGAGCGGGCCGCCTCCCATGTTGACGACCTGACCACCGATCTGTCGGAGAGACAGAGCGCGAGGAAGCTGCTCCTCTTTCACTAAACGGCGAGGCATGGATCCGGAAGCCGGCAGGTAGAAGGCGTCGACGACACCGACGGTTATGCCCGTTGCGATGAGCAGGAGTGGTGGAGCCCCCAGGTGAAAGGCGACCGCGGCCAAGACGAGTGAGAAGACCAGCATCGCCGCGTCGCCCGTGATCAGTACGCGACGCGGGCTGAATCGATCGCTGACCGCACCCCCGATGAGCAGCAGAAGGACGCGAGGAAGCGTGATGGCGCTCAGGGTCAATCCTGCGACCGTGCCGCCGTGCTCACTCGCGGCCCAGCCGAGGGCGAAGTAGAAGACCGAGTTGCCTGCCAGGGACACCAGGATTCCGGCCAGCCACAGCATGTAGAAGCGGGGCAGCCGGTCCTGGTCCCGCACCCCGTGAGCTGACGGGTGGGAGACGGCTTCGCGGGGCTTGATGGAGGGGCGCGAGAGGTTGTCGTCAGGTGCTGACATTGAGCACCCCCGGCTTGGTCCAAGTGGGGATTGAGATCACGGACCGCACGGTCTCAGACGGCACTGACATTGCAGCTGTTGCTTCTGCAGCCAGTGCTCTTGGGAGGGCTGACTCCCACCCGCCCTGCCGACAAGGTTGGCTGCTGACCGCGCACCTTCAACGATCATCGTTCGCCGTCCCCAAAGGCCCCGGGGCAGGTTCTATGGGCGGCGGGCCAGCAAGTGGGTGTCGAGGAAGCCCCGTTCGGAGGCCGGGTCATGGAGCAGCCGGGCGAACGTGACGAGCCCGGCGTTGGCCAGCAAGTCGGCGAACCGGTCCACCGGCCAGCTATAGGCGGGAGTCACCTTGTGGTCGAAGCCCACCGGCTCCGGTCCCTCGGTCCCGAAGAACGACACCAGGAGCAGCCCTCCTGGTGCCAGGACACGTACCTGCTCGGCAAGCAGCGCGGGCAATTCCCCAGGCGGGGTATGGATCATCGAATAGTGGGCCAGCACTCCGCCGAGGGATCCGTCCTCGACCGGCAGGGCCTCCATTCGCGCCTCGTCGAACCGCAGTGCCGGATGGGCCCGCCGGGCGTGGTCCACCATGGCCGGGGAGAGGTCGAGCCCGAAGGCGTCAAGCCCCAAGTCGTGCAGCATGGCCGTCAGATGTCCCGGCCCGCACCCGACATCGGCCGCCCGCAGGTTCCCCGTCTCGCGCACCAACTCGGCGAAGGTGCCGATCATGTTCCGTGCGAACGGCTGCGTCTCCAGCTGATTAGCGAACAGTGACGCATACAGCTCGACGACCCCGTCGTAGGCCGCCCTGGTCTCGTCCTGGTACTTCATCACGGGTAAGGAAGCTAGCATCCGCGCACGATTGCAGCTTCTCCGGCCCTGTTCCCCCTTCACTGCCTGGCCGCTGACGGACCGTCATGTGATCACGGGTCGACCCTGGACAGCCGTCGTCCTTGCAGCGAGGAGGAGAAGGCGATGGTGCCATCGAAACGGCGTGGGTGGCCGCTCCCGGCTGGAGCGCGGCGGCAGCAGGTGGAAGCGGGCTTCCAGTGGCAGACCGGACGGGTGTGGTGGCGGACTCCGTGGTCCGGCAGGGCGGGGTGGTCACGTTTCGTACGCCGTGCGGGACTGTTGAGGTGTCGCGTATTCCTCGTTGAGGCCGTGCCTGGTGTCACCCTGTGTGGTCGTCGAAGGCGTATCGGCTCCAGGTTCCATCGGCTTCAGTGACCAGGTGGGTGGGACGAGTTGGCGGATCGCGGAGGTTCTGCCGTGCTGTGGCGGGACGCCGATCTCCCGCAAGTGGGCTTGGGGACTGCCCGGATCCCCGGGGGCGGAATCGGCGATTGTGCTCCCCTGCCGTCCCCATCGCGGTCATTGACGTTCCGTCGCTGCTGGAGGCGCTGGCTGAACTCGCGGCTGCCCGCGCGGAGCGGCACCTTCACCCCGATGCTCCTGGCCCGCTCCTGCCACATCTTCGTCCCCTCCCTGGAGCAGAACGCCCGCCCCGGCGTCGACGCGGTCGCCCGGCAAGTCGCCCAGCCCGACCCCGCCGCCCGACGGAAGCGCTGAGGCCTCAAGATCATTACATTGCCGGGCGTGTCTGTGCCCGTCACAGCGTTATTCACCGGACCGGTGCAGGGCTCGATGCGCCGCGAGTCGCCCTGACACAGATCGTCAACTGATTGATTCTCACGGGTCTGGTCGCTGTCCCGGTCCTGCGTAGGGTTTCAAGAAGACGGCAGTGCGGCATTTGCGCACTCGATCTGCTGCAGCGCCGAGTGTTCAGGCGCACCCACGAGAGAAGGAAACACACCGCTTATGCGCGCCCTTGTGGTCGATCACAGTGAGGCCGGACCTGTCCGGTTCGCCGATGTCGATGAGCCCGCACCGTCCGCCGGTGAGACGTTGGTGGAGATACGGCACATCGGTCTCAATTTCGGAGAGCTGAATTACGTGGACCAGTGGCCGGCCGGCGCTGTGCACGGTCACGACGCGGCCGGCGTCGTGGTGCGCGCCGCATCCGACGGCTCGGGGCCGCCCGAAGGTACGCGCGTCGCAGTGGGAATGGCTCCCCACGCGTGGGCGGAGCGGGTGGCAGTCAGCCCCGCCTCGCTCGGCACCGTCCCCGAGGGCGTGGACCTGGCCGACGCCGCCGCGCTGGGGATCGCCGGAGTCACCCCATTCCGGGTGCTGCGCAAGCGTTCCCTGCTGGCGCGCAACGTTCTGATCACCGGCGCCAGCGGGGGCGTGGGGCACTTCGCCGTCCAGCTGGCGGCGCTGGCGGGCGCCCGGGTGACGGCGCTCGTCGGTTCGCCGGAGCGGGCCGCCGGACTCCATGGACTCGGCGCCGACAAGGTCCTGACCGACTTGGCCGAGACCGGGGACCGGTTCGACCTCGTCCTGGACACGGTCGGCGGACCACTGGTGGCCCAGGCCTGGAGTTCCCTCGCCGAGGGCGGCACCATCCACCTGGTCGGTTACTCCTCGGGGCAGGAAACCACGTTCCCGTCAGGGACCTTGTTCGGCTTCGGCGAACCCCGCAGCATCACCACCTACGGCGACATGACGCCAACCAGCGGGGAGCTGACGGACCTGCTGGGCCTCATGGCCGCCGGGAGGCTCTGGGCACCGGTCGGACTGCGAGGCGACTGGCAGGACGTGGACGACGCCGTCCAGGCGCTGTTCGCGCGGAAGGTGCACGGAAAGGCCGTTCTTGACGTGGCCTGACGCTGTGGACGAGGACACATGCGCCTCGCCCGCCGGTGGGCGGTTCGCCGTGGTGGACGAGAATGGACCCATGGATGTGCTGGCGGAGGTCTTGCGTATTTCGGGTGCGCGTGGGGCGCTCGGGGTCATGCTGAAGGCCGGAGGAACCTGGGGCCTGTGGCTGGACTCCTATCCAGGAGCGGCACTGCACGTGGTGTCCCGCGGCACTATGTGGCTCCACGTCACAGGCGAGAAACCTCTTCAGGTGCAGGCCGGAGACGCCGTCCTGGTGTCGCCGGGCACCGCACACGGGATAGCCGGCGGCGCCAGCGTGACGATGGGTTCCTGCGACCGTGAGGCGGCGGCCCGGGCTTTTGGCGATGGCCGGGCCCTACGGCTGGGCTCGGCGCCGGTGCAGACGGAAGTGATCGTCCTGCACTATGAGCAAGACCCGGAGGTGCGCACACCGGTGCTTACCTCCCTCGCCCGGCCGATGCACGTCACAGCCCGCCAGAACGCGCAGTTCGGAAGGACCGTCGAACTTCTCGCTGCTGAGCTCGCACAGCCGCAGATCGGCACCACCGCCGCCATCAACAGCATCGTCGACCTTCTGCTCGTCCAGTTCGTACGCGCCTGGCTGGCCCGCCACCCGCAGGAGCAGTCCGGCTCATGGCTGGGAGCGATGCGTGATCCGGTCGTGCGCGACGCCCTGGCATGTGTCCACGCCCAACCGCAACACCCCTGGACCACGGAGGCCCTGGCCGCCGCGACGAGTGTCTCCCGGGCGACGCTGTCCAGGCGTTTCCGGTCCGCCCTCGGACAGACGCCGGGCGCGTACGTGACGCAGTGGCGCATCGACCTGGCGTCCGTCCGGCTCCGCGACACCGATGAACCGGTCGAGTCGATCTCCGGCGCGGTCGGCTACGCCTCTCCGCACGCCTTCAGCCGTGCCTTCAGACGTGCCCGAGGCACGGCCCCGGGCGAGTACCGTTCTCGACTTCGCAAGTGATCCGGCCTCGGAGCAAGGGAACAGTGGTTGGCGTTAAGCATTGACCGACGTCATGGACGCCGTTGGCGGCGGGCGTTCCCGCCGGATATCCGTGCTTGTCCGGTTCGGCGTCGGCGAAGGCGCGGTATCCGCCGAGGTCTCGGGGTGGGTGAGGACGTCGCCGCGGTGTACGACTCGGATCGGCCCCGAGGCCATTCATCGGATGCTGATCCGCCGGCGTAGCGAGGTCGTGTCGGACATTCAGCAAGACCGCCGTCGTTATCACCGCGAAGTCCGCCGGGCTCCAGGTCTTCGGCCTCGCCACTGCAGGCGTCCGTCTCGCTTGACCTCTTGCGGGTCAGTCCGGCAGCCAGTGCAGCTCGTGCGCCAGGGTTTTGGCGACGGCGCGGATGCGGCGGTGCAGCGGCGACTGCTCGCGTGGGAGGACCAGGTGGATCGTCAGGCCGGGCGCGCCTCGCAGCGGTCGCCAGGTGAGACCGGCCGGTTGTGCCGTGGCCGCGGCTTCTCCGGCCGGGGCGAGGGTGGCCCCGTCGCGCAGGTCGCGCTGAGACATGTCGAAAGAGACTGCGGGCGTGTGGAATTGGGGGTGTGGTCGGGTGTCTCGGAACAGTGCGGACAGCTGATCGTGGATCACGGGGTTGGCCGCACGATCCGGGAGTCGCAGCGGGTACGCGGCCGCGTCGGCGATCTCGATCTCCGGGTGTTCGGCCAGCGGATGGTGCTGCGCCAGCTGGACCCCGACGCGCATACGCCGCAGCAGGTACCGGCGCACGCCACGGCCCGGCTGCTCGCCGCGGGTGATCCCGGCATCGATGCGGCCGTCGGCGACCGCGGGGGAGATCTCCGGTGTCGCCATCGGGACCGCGCCGACCTCAAGTCCGCTGTTGCCGCGAATCAGCCTGTCCACCAGGGCCGGTGCCGTCTCGGCCCCGGCGCTGAGGCTGTGTCCGATGCGCAGCGTGCCCAGTTCACCGGCCGCCGCGCTCCGGGCGGTGTCCCATGCCCGGTCCAGCGCCGCCAGCGCGGGCGGCGCGGATTCCGCCAAAGCCGCACCGGCCGTGGTCAATACGACGCTACGCGTGTTGCGGACCAGCAGGGCCGTACCGAGTTCCGCCTCCAGTCGGCGCATCCGGGCGCTGAGTGCGGGCTGTGCGATTCCGATTTGTGTGGCCGCGCGGGTGAAGTTCAACTCCTGCGCCAGTACCAGGAAGTACCGCAGGCTCACCGTATCCGGCGCCACGTGCCCTCCCTGCCGATTGATAACGATCCGTTCTGAGTCTATCCCGTACCGGTCTTTCCCTTGACCGCACATCAAGCCCTAGCCTGCGCATATGACGATCCAATTGACCGCAGTACTCGTCGCCGGGATCGATCGATCTGAGTGTCAATTCGCAGTCGGACGTGTCCGGCCCAACACAGGAGGTTTCCATGGCTAAGGGCTACTGGGTCAGTGTCTACCCCGCCATTTCCGATCCTGAGAGGCTGACTGCCTACGACAAGCTGGCCGGTCCGGCTGTCCAGGCTGGGGGCGGGCGCGTCCTGTCCCGGATCCCGTCCCATGGCGGTCGAGTCGTCGCCCACGAGGCCGGAATCACGCAACGCGTCGTTCTGATCGAGTTCAACAGCTTTGAACAGGCCGTCGCGGCATACGAGAGCGAGGCATACCAGAAGGCGCTGATGGCACTCCCCGACGGCGTCGAACGCGACTTCCGCATCATCGACGCCATCGACTGACCGGCGGGCCCAGCCATCGCTGAGCATCCGTAAGCCGGCCGCCTGGTGTGGCTCAGCTTGGTGGGGTGCAGGCGGGTCACCACCCCCTGCGTCCTCGCGCCCTTCCGGCGCAGTCTCCCGTTCCGGTTCCGCAGGAGGGCACGACGCGCAAGTGCGCTCGTGAGAGAGCCGGTCAGGATGAAGCCCGTGGGGAGCAAGCAGAGTTCGAGAGAAACGGGCACGAGGATTGTTCCGGATCGGCGACGGCGGAACAGGGGCAGCGTAGCCACGACAGGGTGTGCAGCGGCGCGGAGGGCCAGTAGCGGTGCGACAGCGTCGATCTCTTGGGCATCGACGAGCTGGTCTGTGCGCCAACAGGCCCTGAGATCTCGCGGGATGAGATGTCCGCCGCCGCTCCGCGCAGGGACAGACGGTCGGAGAAGGACATCTTCCGCCCCGGCCGCGCGCGCACCTGCCCCGGCGGCGGCGCCCGCCGTCCTGGTGCCCTTGGTGCTGCTCCCGGCTTCAGGCTGCTGACCTGTGAGGCAGCTCGTCGCACCGAGCCGCCGACGGCCCGACCCGGACCAGCGCGCGCAAGCCGCCTGATCTGCCAGATCAGGAAACACCCTGGGAAGTCGGCAGCAGGTGCCCGTCGTCTCCGGCTTGTGGCGCATAGCCATTCATTGGGATTGTCTGCGGATGTTCGAGTTTCTCCCCGAAGTGGGTCTTAGACTCCCTGGCTGTGCCGGGACCCTCCGCTTCGGCATGGACGAGCGCGCCGCCCAGTGGGCCGTCGCCACTGTCGCGGATGTTCGCGACGGGTGGGTCTGTGGCGCCCGCTGGGCCTTCAGCGCGCAGTACCAGGGCCTGACGCTGGATGCATACGGCGACACCACGGACCGCCGCGGCCGGCACCAGGACGCCCCCGGCCTGGCGGGCGTCGGCCTCACCCGCGACCTCTTCACGGTCGCTGGGCCCTCTGCCTGCCCCGTTGTCCTTCGTGGCGTCGACCTCTTCGGCTACCCGATCGCCGAGGTTTCCGATGCCCTCGGTGGCAACCTGCCCCCGACGCTGCGGCTCAGCGGCGATGGTCTCTACCTCACCGCTGTGTCTGTCCACGCGGAGCCCGTTCCTGCCGAGAGCTGATCACGACGGCGGGCTGGGCCGAGGAGACCGAGCACACCGCCGGTGTCCTCGCCCGAATCTGGCCATGGTCCGCGAGCACAGCCAGCAGACCGAACCCGGCCCGGCGCGCGGCCGCGGCTAGGTCCCCGCCCTCCTGGTCGGGCAGCTGTGCCAGAGGGTCGCCGCCGTCCCCGAGGCCCTGCTGGGGCCGCGTACTCGGGCGATCGGCACGATGGCGTGCGCGCTGATGGCCCGCGAGCACACGGTGGCCTTCCTGTGGCTGGGCGGCATCACCGGCCACGAGAACGGCCTGCTGGTCGACGTGTGGGTGTCCACGACCAAGCTTCGCCTGGCGCGCCGGAGGCAACTCGTCGGGCACCGAGGGCCAGTGTGCGCAGCGCGCGCCCTACGGGGGAGGGAGCGGCTGCTTGGCGCCGTCCGCGAAGAGGTACTGGTGCATCTGGTGCAGGTAGCCGTACAGGGCGTCCTCGTCATCGAAGACGACGTCGGTCAGCTGTTCGTAGTCGCCGACGGAAAGCTCCCGGGTGCGCAGCACGCCCTCGAGGCCGGCCCTGACGGCGTCGACGTAGGTGCGATTGAACGCGTGCAGCGTCGGGCGCAGGAATCCCCGGACATCGGGGGCTTGCTCCTCATTCAGGTAGATCCGGATGAAGCGCTCAAGCTCGCTGGTCACGACGACTCACCTCCGTAGGTGGGACATTCGTATGGCAGGTGACTTCGCCGCCCGGGGAGGGCCGGTGAAACGGTCTGCCAGCCGGCATAGCGTGGCAGGCTAGGCCGGCCTGTGCCCAACTCGCCGCGCTCACCCCGCGCGAGCCCCAGGTACTGCGGCTGGTCGCCGAAGGCTCTCCAACCCGGAGAGCGCCGGCCGACTGCATGTAGCCGAGGAGACGGTGAAGACCTGTGCCAGCCGGGTGCTCACCAAATTAGGCCTGCGTGACCGAACACAGGCGGGGGTCGTCGCGTACGAGTCGGGGCTCGTCGTGCCGGGCGCTACGGGGACATAACCTCTCTGCGTCTCCGGCCGCCCTTCGCCGTCAATTCGGAAGCTGACGCAGAGTAAGCCCCTGATGGCAGAGGGGAATTGATGCAGTGGAGATCGAGTGTGTTACCCATACGCAATCCCGAGAGCGGGACAAGAGCCCTGGCCGATGGCAGTATGCACCGCAACTTGCGCAGCACACAGCGCTGTTGATCTCGCTCGCGCCCTGGTTCCAGCCTGCCCTGGAGGTCCTGTGTCCGCTCGTCCCCCGAAGTCCGTTCGTTCCCCGGTGGGTGCCATAGCCCTGACCGCAGTCGCCGGCCTGCTGATGACGGGCTGCACCAGCACCAAGTCCGACAGCGACGGCGACAAGGGCGCCTCGGGGATCAAGCTCGTCTCCTCCGGCAAGATCAAGACCTGCACGCATCTGCCCTATCCGCCGTTCCAGTCGAAGAAGGACGGCAAGATCGTCGGCTTCGACGTGGATCTGGTCGACCTGGTCGCCAAGGAACTGGGGGTCGAGCAGGAGATCGTCAACACACCCTTCGAGGGCATCGAAACCGGCCAGGACTTCAACATCCGCAAGTGCGACCTGGCCGCCGCAGGCATGACGATCACCGACGAGCGCGACAAGGTCATGGACTTCTCGGACCCCTACTTCAACGCCACCCAGGCGCTGATCACCAAGAAGGGGCAGCCCTACAAGACCTTCGAGGATCTCAAGGGCAAGAAGCTCGGCTACCAGAAGGCCACCACCGGCGGCATCTACGCCAAGAAGGAGAGCAAGGGGCTCGACGTCGAACTCGTGGAGTACGAGGACGTCGGCTTGCTGCTCACGGCGGTCAAGGCCGGCAAAGTCGACGCGGGTATCAATGACAACGGCGTGCTCTTCGAATACATCAAGGACAACCCGGACACCGAGGTGACCGCGGAGTTCGACACCGGTGAGAAGTACGGAATCGGCTTCCGCACGGGCAACGACTCACTGCGCACGAAGGTCAACGAAGTCCTCAAGGAGGCCCGGACCGACGGCAGTTACGACAAGATCTACAAGAAGTGGTTCGGCACCACTCCGCAGAGCTGACCTCGAGGATTCAAGCGGCTGACCAGAGGAGTTCTGCACGTATGTCCATGTCCCGACGGCGGCGGGCACGGCTGTTCCGCGGCGTCCAGTACGCCGTGCTGCTCATCGCCATAGCCGTGTTCGCGCTGGTGGCCGACTGGGGGACACTGCGCCAGGCGTTCTTCGACGTGGAGATCGCCAAGGCGCTGTTCCCCGAGGTGATCACCACCGCGCTGGTCAACACCGCCTACTACACGCTGCTCGGCTTCGGCTTCGGCCTGGGGCTCGGCATCGTCCTTGCGCTGATGCGGCTGTCCACGGTGCCTCCCTACCGCTGGATCGCGATCGCCTATATCGAGTTCTTCCGCGGCGTTCCCTCCCTGCTTGTGTTCATCGCGCTCGGCTTCGGGGTGCCGCTGGCCTTCGAGGTCGCGCTCGACATGGACATCACGGTGATGCTGTCTCTGGGCCTGGTGGGCGCCGCCTATATGGCCGAGACGATCCGCGCGGGCATTCTGGCGGTGCCCAAGGGGCAGACGGAGGCGGCCCGTTCGCTGGGCATGTCACCGGGGCGTGCGATGGTGTCGATCGTGATGCCGCAGGCGTTCCGGATCGTGCTGCCGCCGCTGACCAACGAGCTGATCCTGCTCACCAAGGACTCCTCACTGGTGTATCTGCTCGGCCTCTCGCTCGGCCAGTTCGAGCTGGCCAACTTCGGCCGGGACGCGCTGAACGAGCACAAGAGCCTGACCCCGATCCTGATCGCCGGACTGCTGTATCTCGTCATCACCCTCCCGCTCGGCCATCTGGTGCGGCGGCTCGAGGCCCGTACGGCGAAAGCCAGGTGAGCACCATGAAGTTGGACAAGGCACCCGACGCGCCCACACCTTCGGGCCAGTCGATCGAAGTGCGCGAGCTACGCAAGTCGTTCGGCGATCTGGAGGTGCTCAAGGGCATCGACCTCACGGTCGGGCGCGGTGACGTGGTCTGTGTCATCGGCCCTTCGGGCTCCGGCAAGTCGACCCTGCTGCGCTGCGTCAATCTTCTGGAAGAGCCCACGTCGGGCACGGTGACGGTGGCCGGCACGGAGGTCACCGACCCCGATGTGGACATCGATCGCGTACGCCGCCGGATCGGCATGGTCTTCCAGTCCTTCAACCTCTTCCCGCACCTCACGGCACTGGAGAACCTGACCATCGCGCAGCGCCGCGTGCTGCGGCGCAACAAGGAGGAGGCGGAGCGCATCGCGCGCGCCAACCTCGCGCGGGTGGGCCTCGTCGACAAGGAGCAGTCCTATCCGGCGCAGCTCTCCGGCGGCCAGCAGCAGCGGGTCGCGATCGCTCGGGCGCTGTCCATGGACCCCGAGCTGATGCTCTTCGACGAGCCGACCTCCGCGCTCGACCCCGAACTGGTCGGGGACGTACTCGCGGTGATGCGCTCGCTCGCCCAGGAGGGGATGACGATGCTGGTCGTCACCCATGAGATGAGCTTCGCGCGCGAGGTCGCCGACCGGGTGGTCTTCATGGACGACGGAGTGATCGTCGAGGAGGGCACGCCCGAACGTGTGGTGGGCGACCCGCAGCACGAGCGGACCCGGATTTTCCTGGCGCGCGTACTCGATCCTGCGGCGGCGGAAGTGGGCGAGGTCCCGGACACAGGACCGCACGAGAAGCGCGTGGACCGCTGAGTGCACCTCGGGACCGAGTATCCCGGCGTGCGGGCAGGCGGGAGGGGTGCCCCGCAGGGACGCGACGCCGCGCCCTCTTGGCTATGTGCGGCCCCACCGCCCTGCCTTGGCCGTCGGTGGCCTGCTGGGCCTGGTCGCCGGAGCCATGGGCCTGGTCCTGCCGTTGGCGGCGAAGCGTCTGCTGGACAACCTCGCGCAGGACCGGGCCGTGGACGGGGCCCTGCTGGCCATGACTGGCCCATCTACCGGGGCATCTGCCTGCAATGTGACCAGAAGCTCACCGATCTCGTGCCCGCCTAAGGGTTGTCCCATAACTGATCTTTGGCAGCACGCGAGTGGCTGGCCGGGATCGCTTCCCAAGTCTCCCCTTCTTGGGGAGGCACCGACCTCGGTTCACCCCCGCCGCACTACACAGCAGCGGATAATCGGGGCCCTTCGCCCAGCAACGTGCGAACCTTCCCACCTGGGGAGATGAGCAGGGACCCTGTTATCGTGCGCCGATGTCAACGATCAAGCAGCTCCAAGTGACCATCGACTGCGCGGAACCCACGCGCCTCGCCGCATTCTGGTGCGAAGCCCTTGGGTACGTCGTACCTCCGGTCCCGGAGGGGTTCGCCACCTGGGAGGAGTACGACCGTTCGCTGCCGACGGAGGAGCAGATCGTCTACTTCGCGTGCAGCGATCCCTCGGGTGCCGGGCCCCGCGTGCTCTTCCAGCGCGTTCCCGAGGGGAAGGTGGTCAAGAACCGCGTGCATCTCGACGTGCGGGCCGGCCTGGGACTCGTGGGGGAGGAGCGCCTGTCCACGCTCGAGGCCGAATGCGCACGGCTTGTCGCGCTCGGCGCGACACATGTGCGCACGATGCGTGCCGACGGAGAGAACGAGTCCTGCATTGTGATGCAGGACATCGAGGGCAACGAGTTCTGCCTCGACTGAATCTCCTCCGAGACTGCGACGCGGCGAGCCCTCTCCCCTGAACCTCTCAGGTCCCGCATGCGGCGGGAGCTATCCCGTGAGAGTGAGGTTGTGTAGGCGTGCAATGCCGTGCATCGCGTGGCGCACACCGTCTCCTCTCAGGCGGCAGTCGCGCAGGATCTTCCAGGTCTTCATACGGGCGAAGGCGTGCTCGACGCGGGCGCGGACCCGTTTGGGCCTGCTTCCAGTCGGGCAGTTCCTCGCCCTTGCGTCGGCGGTGCGGCATGATCAGCCCGGTGCCCAGGTGGCCACCGTCCGCGATCGTTGTAGTGCCGCCGACTGCCTGCTTGGCACCGGACTCGGCCCATGCCCGGCAGTCGTTGCGGTTCCCCGGCAGAGCCCGGCCGACCACCACAACCAAACGTGTGCCGGCGTCGAGGACCACCTGGTGGTTGGTCGAGTAGCGATAGTTCTTCGACTGCTCGGCGACCTTGTGGTCGCGTGTGGGTGCCAGTGTCCCGTCCACAATCAGCACCGCCTCCTTAGCAAAGCGCCTGCGCGGAGCCGGCGCGAGCTTGGGGCCGAGGTGGGCGACGACACGATTGGCGGTGGACTTCGACACCCCGAAGAGCGGGGCGAGTTGGCGCAGGGTCAAAGTCTTCCTGGGGTGCGTCCGCAGATGTGACACGTTCCGGCTGGGTGAGAGGCTGCATGCCTTGGTGGTCCCAGGTGAGGGTGACCTGGTGCTGTGGCTCGGTGGAGGTGGTGGTCTGCTCGCAGAGTGTGCTGCCGTCCCAGGTGAAGTCGACCAGTTCGACGACGCTCGCCCCGTCTTTCGCAAGGTGCTGCTTGGCGCTGCGCGACACCGTCGCCGAGGCGGCTAATGCCACCACGGTCCTCGTGATGGCGCACAGGCTGTCCACCGTGACCATGGCCGACCGCATCGTGGTGATGGACACCGTCCGCGTCCAAGCTGTGGGCACGCACGCCGAACTTCTCGTCTCCGACCCGTTGTACGGGGAGCTGGCCGCCACCCAGTTTCTGGCCACCGACTGACCGCTGCGTCCAGGAGGGCCAGCGCCCGCGGTACCCCCCAAGGCTGCAGGAAGGATGCCGTCCGGACAGGGCCCCAGCTGCATCACCTGCCAGATGCGTGTGCTTCCAGAAGGCCGCCCAGGGCCTGATCCGGCCTATCGCGTGGCTGCCCGGGGCGGGACTGTGGAGGTCGGACACACCCACATGCGACGAACGAGGGGATGGCCATGGAACATGACACGGGCAAGGAAACGATCACGAGGCAGGCCTATGTGGAGCCCGAGGTCGAGGTACTGGGCACGGTCGAGGAGCTGACGGCCATGGGTGGCATTCTCCTCCACGACAACCCGGCCCACCGCGTGCTGCTGTGAAGCCGTTTCCCTCCCCGGGCAGGCGTCTTGGCCCGGGGAGGGAGCCGCAGCAGGACCACGCACTTCGCGCGCACGGAGGGGAGGGCCGGTGACTGGCCCGGGGTCTGTTCTGGTCGGGGACTACACGGGCTGCTGGGGGCAGGTTGATTTCGGCGAGGCCGACTCCCGCATCGCCTACGAGGTTGCCCTCTTCGGGCAACGCCCGGTACCTGCTCGGACAGCGGGCCGCCGCGCCGTGCAGTGGCAGGCACCGGATGCTCCTGAGCTCCCAGCCCCGGCGGACCGGGAGCGGCTGCTGCTGTCCGGACCTGTCATGGGGCCGGTGACGGCGGACCGAGCACGGCAGATAGCCTCCGCTCTCAAAGACGCCCGCTACGCCGAACTGGCGCGGCTGCCCGGAGAGCTGGCCGGCTGCCTGGTGACCGAGCACAGGGTCTTTCTCTTCCGAAGCGCCACCAGCCGGGAGGGTCTCCTCTACCGCAAAGACGGTGCACTGCTGCGGTGGTCCACGGATCCCACCGATCTGCTCGACGGCCCGGAGGAGTTCGACCAAGAGGCGATCTGGCGCTCATGCCGCGGCGACGAGGTGTTCATCTATCGCAACCTCACTCCTGTGCTGCCCGGGCAGGTAGTGGTCGTCGACCGCGACCGCGTGATCGTCGTGGAGTACGACCCCATCGTGCCGCTGGAACTGCCCCGGCACACCACGATGCCGGAATACGCCGAGATCGCCTACGACCTGATCCTGCGGGCGGTGCACCCGTACACCGGCCGCGGCCGGATCGGCATCCTGCTCAGCGGCGGTCTTGACTCCGGGGCGGTGCTCACGGCCCTGGTGGACTCCGGAGCCGACGTGGTCGCCTACCACCAGGCAACTGATGACCCGCTCGCCGACGAGTCCGGCTACGCGCGGGAGGTCTGTGATCACCTGGACGTACCCTTCGTGCCGGTCATGATGGACCATGGCGAAGGCTATCTGTCCGAGAAATGGCAGTTCCCCCATCCCTACAACAACATAGCCTTCCGGTGGCAGGAGCAGATCGCCGACCGCATTGAGCGCGACGGAATCACGTTCCTGACCTGGGGCCGTGAAGGTGACATGGTCTTCGGCCCGACACGCTACGGGCTGCACGCGGTACTGCGAGGCGATCTCCCCCTGCGAGAGAAGGTGGCGCTGTGCCGCGGGCTGCTGGGCTCGCGCTTCGAGCTCTCGCGCATCCTCCGAAGCGCCACCGCGTCCGCATCCGTCCTGGGCGACCTGGTGCCGACCGGGGACAATACGCGAGCCACCGACTTCCTCACCCCGCTTCCCGGGGTGCCCGATGACCAGTTCAACGATGAGTACTCGGCCCGGGATCACTGCGTGGACCTCAGTATCTGGCGACCTCGAGGAATCCAGCTGTGCAATCCATTGGGCCACAAGGACATCCGCCGCCTCGCGGCCCGTATGCCGGACGCCTACCGGCTCCTGCCTTACCAGGGAAGGCTGATCACCAAGCCGGTGCTTAGGCTGCTCCTGTCCACCCGGCTCCCCGAAAGGATCTGGCGTCGCTACGGACGGCTGTGGCTGGATTCGCCGCACAAGAACTATGCCCTCAACCACAGCCGCGTACTGGCAGACCTGATCGGGCGCCCGGATGCGCACCTCATGCGGATGGGCCTGGTGGATCCGCAGCAGCTCGCCCGTGTGCTGGCCGAGCCGGCGAGTCTGCGCCGCAATGCCGAACAGCTGATCTGCGCGGCCATGACCGAGCTGTTCCTGCGCGGCGACGCGCGGCGGGCCTCCGTTACGCAGAAGGGTGTTCGCAATGTCTCTCATACGGCTGGCTGAGCACGCGGTCTTCGACGACACCGACGGCGCGGGCGTCATTCTCGATACCCGCCGCGGTATCTACCTGACTCTGAACTCGACCGCCACCCTCATGCTGCGGGCTGCCCTGGGCAGCGACACGGAGGCCTCCGTGGTCGGCCGCCTTCGCGAACAAATCGACGCTACGGACCAGACTCTCCAATCCGGTCTTGCCAAGCTCACCGTCCAGCTCCGCGACCGAGCACTGTTGGCAGCATCGCAGGAGGACCCGCGATGAACAGAGCCGCCACCAAGCCGGATTGGGAGTTCTTCCTGTGCGACCTCGACCCAGCCACCGCCCCGCCACGCATCCCTCTCCCGTTGCGCACGTATGCTGCGGCACGCACCTTCCGCGCGCTGTGGATCTACCGTCGGCACGGCTGGACAGCAGCGCACCCGTATCTGCGGCGTCTGCGCCCGGGCCCGGGATCGGCGGCACTGGCCGCTCTCCCCGCCGGTACCGCTCTCCGGCTGGCGCGCCGGGAGATCTTCATCTCCCAACTGGTGCATCGCACAGTGATCCCTGACGGTCTCTGTCTGCCGCGATCCCTCGCCCTGGCCACATATTTGTCAGCACTCGGACTGCCCGCTCAAGTGACCATCGCCCGCCTGCGAACCGTGGCCATGCCGAAGAACAGCTTCCACTCCTGGACCGAGCTGTACGGCACCGTCCTCAACGACAATCCCGACGTCCAACTCGGCTACGCCGTTCTGCAGCGCGTCGCCGCATCCCAGGCACCCGCGGCGCTCCGCGCGCGGATACCGTCGACGACCGAGGGGAAATCGTGACCGAGGCGAATCCTCACGCGCGGTGGTACGAGGACCACGCGCACCATTACGAGGAGTTGGCCACCTACGCGGCTGACTTCGGGCAGCGGCTCATCGACTTCGCGGATCCCGCACCGGCGACCCGGCTGCTGGACGTGGGCGCCGGGCGCGGCGCGGCCACCAGGGCCGCCGTGGCCCGCGGCTGCGCCGTCACCGCTATCGACGTGACGCCCGCAATGGTGCGTCGGCTTGCCGCGGACCTACCCGAGATCACAGTCCGGCAAATGGACGTGGCACGGCTCGATTTTCCCCGCGGCTCCTTCGACACGGTTGTCGCTGCTGGTGTGGTGGAAATTCTTGAGGACCCCGCGGCAGCGGTGGCCCAAATGCGCCGGGTGCTAGCACCGGGCGGGACGGTCGCCTTGTCGGTACACGGAGTTCGCGGCGGATGGGAGTGGCTCGCCCGGCTGGCTCAGGAGTTCTGGCCCGCCCCTGAGCCATCCGCACACGCTGAGCCATCCGCGGATCCGGCCGCCCTGCTGGCCGGAGCCGGATTCACCGAGATGACGCAGCGGTCGGTCGCGGCGCCCGTACTGGTGCCCAGTCCTTCGGCGCTCTGGGAGCTGCTGGAGTCCCAGATGTCCATGGCCGCAGTCGAGTCACTGCCGGCTGGACGTGCCGCCGAGTTCCGTCGCCGTTTCTGGGCCGGCGCCGAACACATGCACGCGCACGGCGGCATCGTCCTCGACCACAACGCGATCCTTCACCGCGCGGTCGCCCCGGCATGAACCGGTCGGGCTTCTGGGGGGCTCTCGTGCCCCGCACCCTGGTGGGATGGTGCAGATCATGCGCTCCGTTCACGTCGGGTGACGGAGACAGCCACGCCAGCCGAGCACACAGGCCGACGCCCCACCCATGACCGATCAAAATGCTCATCCTCCTCAGTTTGGTGGTTCCTGAGGGGTGTGTGAGGGACGGGGAGCGTGGGGCGTGCGGCGGTTGGCCTGGCAGGACCGGGCGTCATGAGTTCTCATCTCTGGAGCACCCACACGATTGTGGTGGGCCCCCGCAGTGTGACCAAGCGGTTTCGTGGCAGGGATCGCGAGCGTGGCCTGCGTGAGTGGCGTGCGCTCAGGTTGCTTGCTCGGTATGCGCCGGAACTGGCATCCCCCTCGCTCATCTATGCCAAGATTCAAGGGTGGAGATGACCGACGTCACGCGTGCGATCGCGGCTGCGACTTCGATCGCCGCATCGCTCGACCTGCCAGCAAACGACGCAATCGTTCTCCACAACTCGAACAAGCTGGCACTGCGGCTGACGCCATACGACGTCCTTGCCCGGGTCGCCCTCGTGGGACAAGAGGTTGCACAGTTCGAAGTCGAGCTCGCTCAGCGGCTCGCCGAGGCCGGATGCCCGGTGTGCCCCTTGGAGCCTCGGGTGGACCCGCGTGTGTACAGGCGCGATGGTTTCGCAGTGACGCTGTGGACCTACTACGAGCCCGTGGCGCCTCCCACATCACCAGGCGACTACGCCAAGGCGCTGGAGCAGCTGCACGTAGGCATGCGCAAGGTCGATGTGCCGAGCCCGAGGTTCACGGACCGGATCACGGAGGCGGAAGAAGTGGTCGCCGACCCGGACCGCTCGCCCGAACTCGCCCATGCAGACCGCGTGTTCCTCAGCGGCAGGCTGGCCAGCCTGCGACGAGCGATCGACGACCGCGGCGCCATGGAGCAGCTGCTGCACGGCGAGCCCCATCCGGGCAATGTGCTCAGCACGAAGAACGGCCCGTTGTTCATCGACCTTGAGACATGCTGCCGTGGACCCGTGGAATTCGATCTCGCCCATGTTCCCGAGGCGGTCTGCGAGCACTACCCGAACGTTGACCAAGGGCTGCTGGACGAGTGCCGGCAGCTCGTTATCGCGATGGTCGCCGCGTGGCGTTGGGAGCGTGGCGACCAGTTTCCGAATGGGAGGCGATTCGGAAAGGAATTCCTGCGCTTGCTGCGCGAGGGTCCTCCTTGGCCGACACTCGACACGGTGACCAGGTGACTGAATGGTCTGTAGAAATCGCCGAAGGTCACGTGAAAGCGGCAAGGAACCAAGCAATAGGACTGGCGCCGTTACGACCCCATGGGCGCCGGCCTCGCTGCCGCGCTGATCCGTGGCGCCTGTGCTAACAAACGTGACAATTCATTATAGGTGCCAAGAATCCTGGCCAGGCCGTGCCAACTATCGCGGCCCGGTACAGCAGGGCGGCGGGTACGAGGGGCTCCCGGCCGAGGTTGTTCGCGGTGCCGGGCGGCGGTGGATCGGCCATTCAAGTACGCCGTGCGCACGGCGCCGGTCTTGTCGGCCAGGATGGCCGGGCGGCGCCCGCCCTTGTTGCCCTTGGCCTCGGCGGCCCGCAGCCCATCGAAGGTCAGCTCTCTTGGAGATCGCGCTGGAGTCCGCCGGCGGCAGCGAGGCTTTGCATCATGAACATCACCGTGGACAGCACCCTTTTCTTGCGCCGCCGCACAACGACGAGGGCACGCCGGTGATGTTCGCCCGCTGGTACACCGGCTGGCTGCAGAAGGCAGAACTCGCTGCGCTGTAGTCACCCGAGACTGTCGCCTCGCCCGCTGAGCGTTGCAGTTGGCCCTTCGGGCCAAGTAGCGCGGGCAGTCACAGTTGGTGTGACTGGGTGCTTCGTCCGGCGGATGTGCAGCCGAGTTGGCGGGACGGAGCATTCTGGCTGGCGGACGTCAGTTGAGGGCGGGGGCCCCGCCGTCGGTGTGGACGCCCCCGGTTACGGTTGCCGGGTGAATGGATCGAATACGCCGACAGGTCCCGGTCCATCTGCCCGCGCCGATGCGTTGCTGCCTCTCCTGGGCGCCGATGAGGAGGTCGTCGCGTTCTTCGCCGGGGTCGCGGACCTCGACGCGACGGATCCGGCCGACCATGAGTTGGTGGAGGGAGTTCGCCTCGCCTCCGGCGGGCGGCTGGAGCAGTTCGCGCGGGCGGGCTCAGGGGACGCGTTCTGTTTCGTCGGCGAGGGCGGAGAGGAACGCCCGGTGGTGTACGTCAGCCTCGACGGCGAAGCCGGGCTGCTGGCTCTGGGACTGCCGGAATTGGTCAGGTTGTGTCTCGTGGCACCGTGGTGGCGCGAGGCCCCCGGGCGCACAGCCGAAGAACTCCAGTTGGTCGCTGACGAGTACCGAGCGGATGTGCCGGACCTCGACCTGCGGCGTGACCGTGCAGCCCGCGCGCTCGGCCTTGATCCGGCCGGGCTGCCGTCCGAGGCAGTGGCCCTCGCCCGGCTCGTTGACCTCTCTCAGGGGCCGGTCGCTGCTGCCTGCCTCATTGTCGGATACGAGGGTGATCCGCTCGACCCTCTGTTCAGCGCCGCCCTCAGCGGTCCTGACTGAAAGGCCAACTGGGCACGGACCGGTCTCGGGTCCGCTGGTCGACCGCAGCACCGACTGCAGGCATCTGGAGTGGAGGTGCGAACGGATGCCGTTTCGCGACAACTTCGGATGTCGGTCGGTACCTCGCACGCCTCACCAATGTCGGTGACTTCGGGCTCTGGTCCACTTCTTGTGGTGCTGGTCTGGTGTGCTGACGGATGGTCCCGGGGAGAGCCTGACCTGCGAGTACCGGGGTGGCCGCAGCCGGGACGATCACGGTTTCGGTCAAGTCCACAAGCAGTGGGCCAGAGCCTGAGTTGGGGAGTCGTTTCGCGATGAGTGCGGGTGTCGCGTTGTGGACCGGCATTGCGATGTCGGCTTGTTTTGACGTCGGTCGGGGGCTTGTGACGGGACTGTGGTGTGTGCTTCTGCCGCTGAGGGCCTGATGGGTAAATCGCAGTCGAAGGTCGAGTTCTACACGGCAATCCGCAAAGGTCATCTGCTGGGGATGTCGATGCGTTCGTTACAGCAAGTCCACGACGTCACGTGACACCGCGGGTAGACCGCAATACCGCCCCCCCGCGAACCGCCCAGCACCCTTACCCGGGCTACGTACATGCGGCGGCCTCCCCACGCCAACGAGCAGAACTGCCCCTTTTGGGCGTGTAATGGATCTCGGGGGAAAAACGGAACCCATCGCCTGCGAGGTGTTCTATGTCCGAGAAGACCGTTGCCTTCCCTCAGGACCGGACCTGTCCCTACCAGCCGCCGGCGGCCTACGAGCCGCTGCGGACGGGACCGCCGCTCTCCCGGGTCACCCTCTTCGACGGCCGCTCCGCGTGGCTGGTCTCCGGGCACGCCGAGGCGCGCGCCCTGCTCTCCGACGACCGGCTCTCCGCCGACCGCCAGAACCTTTCCTTCCCCGCTGCCAGCGGGCGCTTGCAGGACGCGCGGGGGTACGCCGCCCTGTTCGGCGCCGATGACCCCGTCCACAACTCGCAGCGACGGATGCTGATCCCGGGCTTCGCACTGAAGCGCACCCGGGCCCTGCGCCCCCGGATCCGGGAGACCGCGGACGGGCTGATCGAGGCGATGATCGCAGCCGGCCGCCGCGCGGAACTGGTCGGCGACTTCGCCCAGCCACTAGCGTCGAGGGTGATCTGCGAGGTGCTCGGGGTCCCGTACGCGGACCACGAGTTCTTCGTGATCCAGTCCCGGCGGCTCCACAACGGCCCGGAAGCCGCCGACGTGGACGACGCCCGCGCGCAGCTCAACGGCTATCTGCACGAGCTCATCGGAGACAAGCGCCAGAGGCCGGGCAGCGGGCTGCTGGACGAACTGATCGTCCAGCGCCTGGACACCGGAGAGATCGATGTCCAGCAGCTGGCTGACCTGACCTCGGCCCTGCTCGTCGCGGGGCATGAGACCACCGCCAACATGATCGCGCTCGGTGTGTTCACCCTTCTCAGCCACCCCGCGCAGCTGGCCGAGCTGCGCGACGACCCGTCCCTCATGCCGGCGGCGGTGGAGGAGCTGATGCGGTTTCTGTCGATCGCGGACGGCATGTTCCGTGTGGCCACCGAGGACATCGAGATCGGCGGGGTGACCGTCCGCACCGGCGACGGGGTGGTCTTCTCCACCTCGGTGATCAACCGTGATGAGGCCGTCTTCGGCAAGCCCGACACCCTCGACTGGCACCGGCCCGCCCAGCATCACCTGGGATTCGGTTTTGGTGTGCACCAGTGCCTGGGCCAGAACCTGGCTCGTGTCGAGATGGAGGTCGCCCTCGGCGCCCTGTTCGAGCGGCTGCCTGGGCTGCGGCTGGCAGGCGAAACGGACCAGATCCCGGTCAAGCCCGGGGACGACACCATCCAGGGCGTCGTCGAACTACCCGTCGCGTGGTGAGCGTCCCGACGCCCCCGCACCTCGCGAGCAGTCGACCGCGCGTGCCAGGTGCCGCAGATCGGGATCATGGAGGCGCCTGAGAACGCGGGCACGAGGACCCGACGACAGTCCGGCTTCTCGCAAAATTCGGCCGCCTCACCGGCGAGGCGGCCGCACAACCCATGAGGTCCGGCTGGGACGCCCAGCCGGACCTCCAGCAATCCCTCGAATGGTGGCTTCCAGGAGGAGCACGGCCTGACTTGCCGGTCGCACGAGCAGATGACATCAGAAGCCATCGCGATTGATCATGCCGGTTCGCGCTCAGCGACTCCCCAACGCACCTCGAAACGACTCCCGCTCAGAGGCTCTGGTCCACTTCTTGTGGTGCTGTTCTGGTGTGCTGACGCATGGTCCCGGGGAGAAAGCCTGACCTGCGAGTACCGGGGCGGCCGCAGCCGGGACGATCACGGTTTCGGTCAAGACGCCTCGGCCTGGACGCGGGCGGTCCGCACGTTCCCCAGGTTGGTCACCCAGCTCGCGAGCACGGCCGTACCACCGGTGAGAGCGGCGACCCACACCGCGATGTCCCCCATGCCGATCAGTGTCGGTGAGGCCACCGGCCCTGTCGAGGACGCCATGCGGGCCCATCCCCGGGGCCTGGCCAACTGTGATGCGCAGAGTGGCCAACTGAAGTGCTCAGTCCACAACGACGCTGCGCCCGGGGTGGGACGGCTGAGGGGTGGGCGGGGCGCTGCGACCTCCCCAGGTGTCACAGCTTTCCCCGCCCACCGGCGCAGGAGTACACGTCTGACGTCGTGTCATGCCGGTGTCCGGTGTCGAGGCCCGGGGCGTGGTTTGCCCCACCCGTCTGCGTACGGGTGGGGCAAGTGGTGTGATGATTCCACGGGTTCACGGGCCGGTGTCAGCCGCCCATTCCAGGCCGAGCGCGGCGAGCGCGGACAGCTTGTCCGGGGTGAGCGTGGCGCGGCGGCTCTTGCTGTTCGACAGGAACACCCCGAGCTTCACCTCACTCCCGTCCGGGAGGGTCTCTACGTGGTTCCTGGGGACGGTCAGGGACCCCGTGCGGCTCGTACTGCGTCAGGGCCTGGATGCTCCGCTCGAAGGCACTCGGGGTCGCCGCGGGCGGTCAGGCTGCTCTTCGTGCCGCGTCGTGCAGGTGCTTGACCATCCAGAACTCCTCGACGCGTGCGCCGTCCCCGGTCATCGCCGTGACCAAGGAGCTGAGGATGTCGGGGAGCCCGTCCGCCTGGGTGGGCAGATGGGCAGCGACGCACTGGGCGAGGACACCGAAGACGATGGCCTGGCGGAAGGCAAGGTGGGAGGGGCGTTCCCACTCGGGTTCGAAGTCGCCCGGCTCGCTGCTCAGCAGCGCGCGAGCCTGGGGGAGCACCTGGTCGTGTGCGGCAGTGAGGTCCTCGCGCAGCCGCACTCTCGCGTCGGCCGGGAGGGTGGCGGCCGTAAGTGCTGCTACGGCCAGGGGGTGTTCGCGCAGGTGGGCATGTGCGAGGGCCAGGTCCAGGGCGTGGTGCCGCATCGGTTTCAGCAGCGAGGGTCCCAGGCCGGCCAGATAGCTGATGAAGGGCTCCCGCTTGAGCAGGGGCGAGTCAATGAGTCCCTGTCCCAGCAGGTACTGAGGCACCCGCGTGATCTCCACAGCGCGGTGCGGGCCGTGTACCCAGGAGTTGTCGAAGCGCGCACCGGTCGCGCGCTCGACAGCCGCCAGACCGGTGCCCCACAGATGGTCGTCGTCCAGATTCAGGCCTTCCAGCAGGGGCTGCCAGGCGTCGGGGCGGGCGCCGAATGTGTCCTCGGGCGTGATCATTTCGAAGGCGGAGGAGATCAGTCCGTCCTCGGCCAGGCTCAGTTGGGAGACCGCGTTGACGTTCCAGAAGGCGCTGGCGGTGCGGCCGTGCCTGGAGAGCGGGCGCAGCACCTCCTCGCGCGACCCTTGATAATTGTTGTTCTCCACGACGATGACGGCAGGTCCTGACCGGGAGACCAGGATGAGATCGCTCTCGTAGTGCTCGCGCAGTTCCTCCAGTCGCAGGGGGCGCCACTGCTCGGGGTTGCCGCCGAAGAGCCGGATGACAGCGTCCTCGTCACCGCCGTGCACGGCCGTGAACGTGGCTGCCTGCTCAAGTCCTAAATCGGCGAGGAGGCCCTGAAGGTGCTGGGGTGAGGTCATGTGGGGATTGTCGTCTGCGCCACTGACAGTCGGGGCCCGGTCCCATCGAGCGCGCGGTCACGACCTCGACAGGAAGGTAGCGGCGGCACTTTTCAGACGCCGTCTCCAACCTTTGATCCGGAGGTTCCGAGACGGTGTCTGAGCGGCTCCTATGCAACGAGGTCCCGGTGAGGGGTGGTTTTCGGGTCCCTCACCACGCCGCGGGGAGTTCAACGATGCCCTGGATGGTGTCGTCCCAGGGCTTGACAGGGATACGGCCCGGTTCGCCCGCCAGCCGCAGCTCGGGCGGCCGTGTTCTCGGGGCCATGCCCGGTACGGACTTGGGCGGAATCTACGGCGGACCACCGTGAGCCTGCTCGGCCTCCTGGTAACGCTTCACCAAGAGCGGGTCCATCACGGTGGACCCCGGGCCGAAGAACTTGCCGAACCGCTCACGGTACTGGTGGAACCAGTGCGGCCGCTCGGACAGGAAGAAGACGTCGTGCAGGGCGATGGCGCGGATGGCGAACAGGGGCAAGGGTGCCTTGCTCACCGCGAAGCGGGGGTTGCGTGCGGCCGTCACCTCGCAGTTCTCGTGGAACTGGCCGATCATGAGCCCCTGTGCCACGAAGGCGTCCTTCACCCGGGTATGGGCCTGGTCGAGCAGTCCGGTGTCCTCACTGCGCAGGTCGGGAAGTGCGACCACCATGGCCCGTAGCATGGGATTGCGGCCCTGCCAGGTCGTCAGTTCGTACTCTCGCAGGCTGCTGCGGGCGATCTCCTCGATCAGCTCCAGGGTCGGCGCGTGGCCGGCCAAACGCAGGCGGATCTCCATCGTCCGGTTCTTGCGCGAGGGGGCCACGAAGGGACAGATGGGCCCCGAGCGGCTGATCTCCGGATGGCTCGCTGAGATGTACTCGGTCAGCCATTCCTCGACCGTCTCCAGCGCGGACGTGAAGTCGACCAGGGATGCCGTGGACGTCATGACGCACCGGTCAGTTCGGCGACGCGGTCGACGGCTATGCGTGCGAGCCGCTGGATCTCCGACTCGTCCGGGACACGGGCGTTGACGAAGGTGAGAATGTCGTCCTTCGCGACGATCACCCAGGCGGTCTCGATGCGGAAGTGGTCGACGGTGGACAGCCACCGCACCACAAAGCCGCCGTCTCCCAGCTCGACAGGTCCCAGATCCACTCTCGAGATGTCGAGCTGCACGCCGTCGTTGAGTTCCATCCGGTACTGCGCGCAGGCGTGCACCGCGTCGAAGAGCTCCTGGTAGATCTGCCGGCAGGTCCCGTTGCCGAACTGGGTGACATGGTGGAACACCACCGATCCCACGACGTTCGTGAACAGCGCGGAGGCGTGGTGCACCGTCTCGGGATGCGTGCCGTGCGTGAGCATGTTGGTCAGGTCGACGATGGCCCGTCCCGACTCGTCGCCGGAGACGAAGACGGGATCGTAGGCGGCGCTCGGCTCCTCGCCGTAGAACGACTCCTCGAGGTCCTCCTCCCGTAACAGCAGCTGCTGGAATGCGGCGTCGTCCATCGAGGTCTCCTATCGGCGCACGAGGCTCAGCGGGCGCATGTCGGTCCAGTGCTTCTCGACGTAGGCGAGGCAGGTCTGGCGGTCGCTCTGGCCGAGCGCGACCGTCCAGCCCGCGGGCACCTCGGCGAACGAGGGCCACAGCGAGTACTGGCCCTCGTTGTTGACGAGCACCAGGAAGGTGCCGTCCGGATTCTCGAAGGGGTTGCTCATCATCGCTCCCTGCGCAATGCGGTATGCGGTCGGATGGGGGGGCCAGGTGTGCCGGTCAGTGCTCCTGCGCGACCCTGGTCACATAGCTGTGTATGCCGTCGATCGAGGTGAATTGGGCCATGTCGTCGAACTGCGGCTCGATGACCACACCGTGCCGCTCCTCCAGGACGTGTTGAAGGACCACCAGGGTGAAGGAGTCGATCACCAGCTCGGCGTCGTCGGTCAGCTCCTCGGGCGGCCCGAGTCCCGCGTTCTCGGTCAATATCGCCCTGAGGTCGTCTTTCGAGATCATCGGTCCCCCTGTGCCCGCGAGGGCGATTCCGACAGGACGCGTCCGTGCATCAGCGCACGGTCGCGGATCAGCTTCCCCATCGAGTTCCGCGGCAGCAGTCGCGTGACGTGGAACCGCTTGGGGACCTTGACGGGGCTGAGCCGCTCCCGGCACCAGACCGTCAACTCGTCCGCGCCGACGGCGGGATCGGCGCCCACGAACGCCTCGATGGCCTCTCCGTGCGTCACGACGGCCTCTGTCACCCGGTCGTGGGCCAGGAGGACGTTCTCGACTTCCGTGAGGTCGACCTTCAGTCCGCCGATCACGGTCAGCGAGTCGGCCCGGCCGAGCATGCTGAGCACCCCGGTCGCGGGGTCCTGCCGGACCCGGTCGTAGGTGCGCAGCCAGCCGTCCGTATAACGGTCCGCGTGCTTGCCGTACAGATACGGCGAGTGGTCGATCCGCACATACAGCTCCTCGTCGACGACCTTGACCTCGGCTCCCGGCACCGGGAGCCCCAGCTGCGGAGGGACGGACGTGCCGGACAGGTCACCCGCGATCAGTCCGATCTCGGTCAGTCCGTAGACCGGGCTGATCGGCAGGCCGAAGTGTGCACGGAAGTTCTCGTACGTCTCCTGCGGCACCCGCTCGCCGCCGGACACCGCGAGGCGCAGTGCGGGCAGTTGGGGCCGGTCGGCGACGCGGGACAGCAGGTCGTAGTGGACGGGCGTTCCGTAGACGGCGGTCGTCCCGGTGGCCGCCATGAGCCTTACGACCTCGGCCGGGCGCAGCGTCGGCGGGATGATCAGCGTCGCCCCGGACGCGAGCGCGTGCAGCACGCCGCTGACCAGGCCCATGTTGTGCATGACCGAGTTCAGCAGCATCACCCGGTCGTCGGCGCCGGGGATTCCGGGGAGGGCGGTGTGCCGGTCGATTTCGGCCAGAACGGAGTCGGCGGGTCGGCCGATCACCTTGGGCCGGCCGGACGAGCCCGAGCTGAACTGCACCAGTCGTATGCCGTCGACGGCGGTCCGGCCGTCCGGAAGAGGGCGGACCGTGAAGTCCGACTCCTGACGGAATCCGGCCACCGGTCCTCCGGCGCCGGCCGCGGCGACGAGGTACTGCGGCCGCACCAGCTGGGCCAGCGGTTCGTACTCGGCCGGTTTCAGCCGGAAGTCGACCAGGACCACCTGCGCCCCACGGCTCCACAGGGCCAACAGCACCTGAATATAAGTGAAACTCGGTGTCATCCTCAGGAGAACCGAGCTGCCTTCGCCGATTCCCTGGTTCCGGAAACGATCCTCAAACTCGGCTACCGCGCTGCGTAACTGTCCCCGGGTGATTGAAGCGCTCGAAACGGCCCACGGGTCGCCGTCCGCGCCGCGGTTCAGCAGATGACTCACCCACTGCGTTTTCGCCATACGGGTTTCCTTCTGTGAAACAGCCTCGGGAAACGTGCGATCGGCATTTATGGACGGTGAAGCTAACACCGCCGAGAAACGGCGGGCAAGAGCCGTCGATCAAGGCGAACCACCTCGCGAGCGACGCGCCGGTCCGGCGCCGGTCGCCGCACCGGCAGGGCGCCGCCTGCGGGAAAGGACTCCGTCCGGCGTGTGGCGAGCATCGGTCACGCCCCGCAGCAAGCACGGGCGGCGGGCCTTCACCAGCCGATCCAGGGGCAGTTGGCCGCCAGACCGCATCGGCGGGCACCGCGGCCGATGCCGGGCGTGCTCGGGGGTCCCGCCGGGTTGTCCCGCGTGTCCCGCCAGCGGGACACGGCCCGGACATGCACGTGGCATAGCCGATTGATCTCCTTGACCCTCCGGATCTCCCAGGGTTAGGTTTCCCTCTGTCGAGTTTTCCGGTCGGTTACGTCCGGCTCCTGTACACATACGGCGATCCACGTCGCTCCGACAACGGGGTTCGCCGTTTCACTTCTGCGCGATCGAAATTGACGACGCGTTTTCCAGGACATTGTGAGTTTTTCATTCCTGCCTCTCCGGCCGTCCGCGCGGGGGAATTCTCGGAGGTGGAGACTTGTCCGTCAGTGTCGGCACCACGCTGCCCATAACGGCTGCGCAACGCGAAATATGGATCGCCGAGCAGCGGCTGGGGAGAGGGAATCGAGTCTTCCGGGTGGGGGAGTACCTGGAGGTCCACGGAGGCGTGGACCCGGAGCTTTTCGCGCAAGCCCTGAGACTCGTCGTCGCCGAGGCGGAGGCGCTGCACGTCCGCTTCGTCGAGGAAGGTGACGAGGTCCGGCAAGCCCTCCAGGAGCCTGCTGGCTGGCCGCTCGCGGTCATCGACCTGAGCGCGGAGCCGGACCCCGAACAGGCCGCCCGCGACTGGATGGACACCGCGGTCGCCCGGCCCATGAACCTGACCGAGGACCGGCTGTTCGAGTACGCGCTCCTGAAGCTGAGCGCCGACCGCTTCTGGTGGTACCAGGGCTACCACCATGCCGTGATGGACGCCTTCGGGTCTTTGCTGATCACACGCCGGGTCGCCGACGTCTACACCGCACTTGCCCGAGGCGGCCCGGTGGGAGCGAACCCATTCGGCACGCTGTCCGACCTGATCACGACCGAACAGGCATACCAGGCTTCGGAGCAGTTCGCCCAGGACAGGGCATACTGGACGGAACGCTTCGCTGACCACCCGCAGCCGGCAGGAATCGTCGGCAGGCCGTCGACCACGCCGGAGCGCTATCTCCGGCACACCACCGCATTGGAGCCGGCGGAACACACGGCACTGCGCGACGCGGCCCGCCGGGCCCGCGCCCCCTGGTCGCACCTGGTCATCGCCGCCGCGGCCCTCCACGTCCACCGGACGACCGGCACGGCCACCGTCGTCCTGGGCTTGCCGGTGACGGCGCGCCTCACCCAGGTGGAGCGCCGCACACCCGGCACGGCCGCCAACGTCCTACCACTCCGGCTCACGCTACGACCGGAGCTGACACTCGGCGAACTCCTCACCCAGATCGGCAAGCGCGTGCGCGAACTGGGCGGCCACCAGCGGTACCGAGCCGAGGACATCCAGCGCGACCTCGCACTGCCCGGCCGCATGGGGACGTGGTACGCACCGGTCGTCAACGTCATGTCCTTCGACTACGCGATCACGTTCGCCGGACTGCCGACCACCGCGCACAACCTCACCTCGGGCCTGGTGGGCGACCTCACCCTCGCCGTGTGGGACCGACGGGACGGCGCCGGGCCGGCCGTCGACGTTAACGCCCACCCCGAACTGTGCACGCACGACGAACTGGCCATTCACCACCGGCGTTTGCGCACGGCCCTGCGAGCGGTCACGGCTACGGATCCCTCCCGGCCGATCGGGCGGATCGATCTGCTGTGTGTGGAGGAGCGGGCGGCTGTGCTGGCGGTGCCTGGGGTTGTTGTGCCGTCGCGGGTGACGTTGCCGGAGTTGTTCGAGGCGCGGGTGGCGGCGGCGCCGGGTGCGGTGGCGGTGGTGTGGGAGGGGTCCTCGCTGTCGTACGGGGAGTTGAATGAGCGGGCGAACCGGTTGGCTCATGAGTTGGTGGGTCGTGGTGTGGGTCCGGAGGACGTGGTGGCTCTGGCTCTGCCTCGGAGTGCGGACCTGGTGGTGGCCGTTCTGGCGGTGTTGAAGGCGGGTGCGGCTTACCTCCCTCTTGATCCGGCTTATCCGGCTGCTCGTGTGGCTCACATGGTTACCGATGCCCGGCCGGCTCTTGTGCTGACGACGAGCGGGCACTGTGCCTCGGTGGGGACGGCGAGCGGGGCGCCTGTGTTGCTGTTGGACACGCTGGACGTGACGGATCGGTCCGCGGACAACCCGGTCACCGCACTCGCGCCCGATCATCCCGCGTACGTCATCTACACCTCCGGCTCCACCGGCCGACCCAAAGGCGTCGTCGTCGCCCACCGCAACGTGGTGCGGCTCTTCGATGCCACCCGGAAATGGTTCGGCTTCGGCCCCGACGACGTGTGGACGCTGTTCCACTCGTACGCCTTCGACTTCTCCGTCTGGGAGCTGTGGGGAGCACTGCTGCACGGCGGCCGGCTGGTCGTGGTGCCCTACGAGGTCAGCAGGACGCCCGGCGCCTTCCTTGACCTGCTGGCCGATCACGGCGTCACCGTCCTCAACCAGACACCGTCGGCCTTCTATCAGTTGGCGCAGGCCGACGCCGACTCCTCACCGCCGAGCCGCGGACTAGCCCTGCGCACCGTGGTGTTCGGCGGCGAGGCACTCCAACCGTCCCGTCTCGCCGACTGGTACCTGCGCCACCCCGACGACACGCCGACCCTGATCAACATGTACGGCATCACCGAGACCACGGTCCACGTGACGTACCAGCCGCTGTCCCAGGAGCGAGCAACCGCCGCGGCGGCCAGCGTCATCGGCGTCGGTATCCCCGACCTGCGGACGTATGTGCTCGGTCCGGGGCTGGAGTTGGTGGCGCCCGGGGTGGTGGGGGAGCTGCACGTCGCGGGGGCCGGTGTGGCCCGCGGCTATCTGAACAGGCCCGGCCTGACGGCCGAGCGGTTCGTGGCGGATCCGTACGCGTCTGAGCCGGGCACGCGGATGTACCGCACCGGTGACCTGGTGCGGTGGAACCAGGACGGCGAGCTGGAGTTCGTCGGCCGCGCCGACCACCAGGTCAAGATCCGCGGCTTCCGCATCGAACCCGGCGAGATCGAGAACGTGCTGACCAACCACCCCGACATCGCCGAGGCCGCGGTGATGGTCCGCGAGGAGCAGTCCGGCGATGCCCGCCTCATCGCTTACGTGGTGACACGGGGAGCCCTCCGCACCGAGGACGTACGGGAGTTCACGCGGGACCGGCTGCCCGACTACATGCTGCCGGCCGCCGTCGTCGTACTGGACAGCTTGCCGCTGACAGCCAACGGCAAGCTGGACAAGGCGGCGCTCCCGGAGCCGGACTTCACCGTGCCAAGGTCGGGGCGGGAGGCGCGCACGCCGCAGGAGCAGATCGTCTGCGATCTGTTCGCGCAGGTGCTGGGGCTGCCGCGGGCCGGCGTGGACGACGACTTCTTCGAACTCGGCGGCCACTCGCTGCTGGCCACCCGTCTCATCGCCCAGATCCGCGCCGCGTTCGGGGTCGAGCTGGAACTGCGTGCGCTGTTCGACGGGCCGACGCCGGCCGCGGTGGCGGCATTCCTCGACACCGCGGGACCCGCTCGGCCGCCCCTGACGGCGCGGGAACGCCAGCCGGCCCTGCCCCTCTCGTCCGCCCAGCGGCGGCTGTGGTTCCTGCACAAGATGGAGGGGCCGAGCGCCACCTACAACATCCCCCTCGTCGTACGGCTGACCGGCACGTTGGACGGTGACGCGCTGCGGGCCGCTCTCGGTGACGTGGTGGCCCGGCACGAGAGTCTGCGGACGGTGTTCCCCGAGGGCGACGGCACCTCTTACCAGCACGTCCTCGACAGTGTGAGCGTGGAGTTGCCCGCCACCGACATCACCGAGGCGGAGCTGCCGGACGCCCTGAAGTCGGCGGCCCGGCACGCCTTTGACCTGGCAGCCGAAATCCCCCTCCGCGCCGAGTTGTTCACGGTGTCCGAACACCGACACGCGCTGCTGCTGGTCGTGCATCACATCGCGGGTGATGGGTGGTCGCTGGGCCCGCTGGCCGCCGATCTGACGCGTGCTTATACGGCGCGGGTGGAGGGGCGGGTGCCGGAGTGGTCTGCGTTGCCGGTGCAGTATGCGGACTACACGCTGTGGCAGAACGAACTCCTTGGCGACCAGGACGACCCGGAGAGCCTGTTCGCTACGCAGATCGCTTACTGGACCGAGGCGTTGGCGGGCCTGCCGGATCAGCTGACGCTGCCTGCGGACCGTCCGCGTCCCGCGGTGATGACGTATCGCGGTGATTACGTCACGGTTGACATCGATGCGGATCTGCATCGGCGGTTGTCGGATGTGGCGCGGGCGTCGGGTGCGAGTTTGTTCATGGTGTTGCAGGCGGGGCTCGCGGCTTTGCTGAGCCGGTTGGGGGCGGGTGAGGATGTTCCGGTGGGCAGTCCGGTGGCCGGCCGCACTGACCAGGCGCTGGATGAGCTGATCGGGTTCTTCGTCAATACGCTGGTTCTGCGCACGGACACGTCCGGTGATCCGAGCTTCGCCGAGCTGATCTCTCGGGTGCGGGAGCGGAGTCTGGCTGCCTACGCGCACCAGGACGTCCCCTTCGAGTACCTGGTCGAGCTCATCAACCCGACCCGGACCCTGTCGCATCATCCGCTCTTCCAGGTCATGCTCGCCCTGCAGAACGCGCCCGAGACCGAGCTCGACCTTCCGGGGCTGCAAGCCAGGGTCGAGTTAGGCAGGACGGGTACGGCGAAGTTCGACCTGTTCTTCAGCCTCGCCGAGCGGCGCGGGGAGGGCGGCGAACCGCAGGGGATCACCGGTGCCGTCGAGTACTCCAGTGACATCTACGACGCACCCACCGTCCAGGCCCTGTTCGACCGTTGGTTACGGCTGCTGGACGCGGCCGTGACCGATCCCGCCCGTCCGCTGGCCGACATCGACATCCTCACTCCTGACGAACACGGGCGTGCCGTAGTCGGCTTCAACGACACGGTGCATGCCGTGCCGGATGCCTCTCTGGGTGAGCTGTTCACACGTCAGGTGGCTGAGACGCCTGATGCTCCGGCGGTCACCGACGGCGCCGCCACGCTCACGTACGCACAGCTCGACGCGCGTGCCAACCATCTCGCGCACGAGGTGATCGGCAGGGGAGTGCGGCCCGGTGACGCGGTCGGTGTTCTTGTGGAGCGTTCGATCGAGACGGTCACCACGGTCCTTGGCCTGATGAAAGCCGGCGCCGTCTACGTGCCCCTCGACGCCCGCTATCCGGCCGACCGCATCCGCCATGTCCTGGCCGACACCAGCGCGCGCCTTCTGATCACCGACGAACGGTCGGTTCCGGAATCAGGTGCCGAGGCCGTGGAGTTGCTCCACATTTCGTCTTCTCGGGCCTTCACGTCCGACCCCGGTGATCCCGGGGTGGGCGTGCGGTCGGGGGATGCGGCGTATGTGATGTACACCTCGGGTTCGACGGGTGCGCCCAAGGGGATCGTGGTGACGCACGGCAATGTCGCTGCTCTGGCTCGGGACCCGCGTTTTGACCGCTCGGCGCATCGACGCGTCCTGCTGCACTCGCCGGCCGCGTTCGACGCCTCCACCTACGAGCTGTGGGTGCCGTTGCTGAGCGGCGGGACTGTCGTCGTGGCACCGGCGGGAAATCTCGATGCCCCGACCCTGCACCACACCATTACCACCCAGGGTGTCACCGCGTTGTGGCTGACCAGTTCCCTGCTGAACGTGATCACCGAGCACGCTGCGGACGCTCTGTCGGCTGTACGGGAAGTGTGGAGCGGCGGCGAGGCTGTTTCCGGGGCCACGGTGCAGCGCCTGCACGAGGCCTGCCCGGCGCTGACGGTCGTGGACGGCTACGGCCCCACGGAGACCACCACGTTCGCCACCCACCACCCCGTCCCGCGCCCCTACAGCGGCAGTGCGACGGTGCCGATCGGCCGTCCCATGGCCAACACCCGCGTCTACGTCCTCGACGCACACCTGCGGCCGGTCGCGCCGCAGGTGACGGGCGAGCTGTACATCGCCGGGGCAGGCCTCGCCCGCGGCTACCTGAACAAGCCCGGCATGACCGCCGAACGGTTCGTCGCCGACCCCTACGGTCCCGAGCCCGGTGGCCGGATGTATCGCACCGGTGACCTCGTGCGTGCCAACGCCGACGGTGATCTGGAGTACATGGGCCGGGCCGACCAGCAGGTGAAGGTCCGCGGCTTCCGTATCGAACCCGGTGAGATCGAGAGCGTCCTGACGGATCATCCGGCGATCGCCCAGGCCGCCGTGGTCGCCCACCACGACCAGCCCGGCAGCACCCGCCTGATCGCCTACGTCGTCCCCGACACCGGCGAAACACCGGCAGACTTACGTGAGTTCGTGCGGCAGCGGCTGCCCGAGTACATGGCGCCGTCCACGTACGTCACCCTGGACCGGCTGCCGTTGACGGCCAACGGCAAGCTCGACCGGGCCGCGCTGCCCGAACCCGATCAGGGCGCGCGGGCGGATGTGCCGCGCCGTGAACCGCGGACCGAGCGCGAGCGACTGATGGGGACGCTGGTCGCGCAGGCCCTGGGCGTGGACGAGGTCGGGCCCGACGACGACTTCTTCGCGCTTGGCGGGGACAGCATCGTCTCGATCCGGCTGGTCAGCCTCGCTCGCTCGGCGGGTGTCGGACTCGCGGTCCGGGACGTCTTCGAGCAGCGGACCGTGGCCGGGCTTGCCGAGGTCGCCGAGGAACTGGCCGTGTCGGCACCCGACACGGACGACTCCGGCGTGGGAGGGATGGAACCGACCCCGATCATGCGTTGGTTCGAGGCGCGGGGCGGCGACATCGACGCGTTCCACCAGGCGATCCTGCTGGAGGTGCCGGCCGAGCTGCGCCAGGACCACCTCGTCGCGGCCGTGCAGGCACTCGTGGACCACCACGACGCGCTGCGGTTGGCCCGGACACCGAGCGGTCAGGACAACGGGGCGTGGTCGCTCGAGGTGGGTCCGGCGGGGTCCGTGTCGGCCGCGGATCTGGTGGACCGTGTCGAGACCGCCGGCGCCGCCGTCGACGCGACGCTGGTCCGCGCACAGGCGGAGGCGGCGTCCGCCCGCCTGTCGGCCGAGCGTGGTCTGCTGGTTCAGGTGGTCTGGTTCGATGCCGGCCCGGCCGAACGGGGCAGGCTGCTGATCGTCGTCAACCATCTCGTCGTCGACGGGGTGTCCTGGCGGATCCTGCTTCCCGATCTCATCGCCGCCTGCGAGGCCGTCAGGGGCGGTCGTCCCCCACGGCTGGACCCGGTGGGCACTTCCCTGCGCCGCTGGGCGAGTCTCCTCGAGGTCGAGGCCCGGCAGCCGGCCCGCACCGCCGAGGCGGCGCTGTGGACCGAACTGCTCACCGCGGCTGACCCACCGCTGACCACTGGCCGGCTCGATGCCACGCGGGACACCGTGGGCCGGGCCCGTGAGCTCACGCTCTCCCTGCCACCCGAGGTCACCACCCTGCTCCTGACGACGGTGCCCACGGCCTTCCACGCGAAGGTCGACGACGTCCTGCTCGCCGCGCTCGCCCTGGCGGTCGCCCACTGGCGCCGGACCCACGCACGCGGGCGACACACGGCTCTCCTCGTGGACGTGGAGGGACACGGGCGCGAGGAGATCGTCGAGGGCGCGGACCTCTCGCGCACCGTGGGGTGGTTCACCTCGCTGTATCCCGTCCGCGTCGACCCCGGCCCCCTGGCGTGGGACGAGGTCGTCGACGGCGGGCCGTCGCTCGGACAGGCCCTGAAACGGGTCAAGGAACAGGTCCGCTCCCTGCCCGACCGGGGCGTCGGCTACGGCCTGCTGCGGCACCTCAATCCCGAGACCGGGCCGGAGCTGGCCGGGCTCGCCGTACCGCAACTCGGATTCAACTACCTCGGCCGGTTCCCCTCGGCGGGCGCCCCGGTGGTCCCCGGCCGGCCGGAATGGACCGTGGCCGCCGAGACGGGCCTGCTGAGCGGCGCCGACCCGGCGACCGCGCTGGCGCACGGGCTCGAGGTGAACAGCATGGTCCGCGACGCCCCGGGCGGGCCGGAACTGGAGGCCGTCTGGACCTGGGCGCCGGATCTCTGGCGCGAACGGCACGTCCGAGCCCTGGCCGACCACTGGTTCCGAGCGATCCGCGGACTGGTCCGGCACGGCGAGCGCTCCGGCACCGGCGGCCACAGCCCCTCGGACTTCCCCCTGACCGAACTCAGCCAGTACGACATCGAGCAGCTCGAAGCAGCGTGGAGGGTGCAGAAATGACGTCGTCGGGCCTTGAAGACATCCTCCCGCTCTCCCCGATGCAGGAGGGGCTGCTGTTCCACTCCCGCTACGAGCAGGTCGGCGCGGACGTCTACGCGGTGCAGCACGTCTTCGCCATCGAGGGCGCTCTCGACGCGGCGCGGCTGCGGGCCGCCGTGCTCGCGCTTGTCCAACGGCACCCGAACCTGCGCGCCGGTTTCCGGCAGGTGGACTCGGGCCGGACCGTACAGCTGATACCACGTCAGGTCGACGTTCCCTGGGACGAGTTCGACCTGTCGCCCCTTGCCGATGCCGACGCGGAGGCGGAGCTGGCCCGGCTCGCCGCAAAGGAGCACGCCCGCCGGTTCGACCTGGCCGAGCCGCCCCTGCTGCGCTTCTCCCTGGTGCGCCTGGCCGCCACACGCCACCGCCTCATCATGACCACCCACCACATCCTGCTCGACGGCTGGTCGACGCCACTGCTCGTGCGCGAGCTGACCACGCTGTACGACAGCCAGGGCGACGCCACCGTGCTGCCCCGAGTGGCCCCCTACCGGCAGTACCTGGGGTGGCTCACACAGCAGGACCAGCCGGCGGCGGAGGCCGCATGGCGGGAGGCGCTCGGCGGACTCGAACAGCCGACGCTGCTCACCCCGGTGGATCCGGGCCGCCCCGGACTGATGCCGGAGCGGATCACGGTGGAGCTGGGCGAGGACCGCACGGCAGCGCTGGCCGACTGGGCGCGCCGGCACGGGGTGACCCTGAACACGGTGCTCCAGGCCGCCTGGGGGCTGGTGCTGAGCCGGCGCACCGGCCACGACGACGTCGTGTTCGGGGCCGTCGTGGCAGGGCGCGACCCTCAACTGCCCGGCGTCGAGAGCATGGTGGGTCTGCTCATCAACATGGTGCCGGTGCGGGTGTCCCTGGACCCGGCGCAGTCACTGCTGACCACCGTTCAACAGGTGCAGAGGGCGCAGTCGCGGCTCACCGGGCACCACCACCTCGGGCTCGCCCGCATCCAGCAACTGACGGGGCTTGGCGACCTCTTCGACACCTCTCTGGTCTTCGAGAACTACCCGTGGGACGAACCCGGCGAGCGGCCGGAGACCGGGCTGCGGATCACCCCTGACCTGGGCCGCGGGCGGGACGCGACGCACTATCCACTGACCCTGATCGCCGCCCCTGGCCGCCGTCTGTACCTCCGCCTGGACTACCGCGACGACCTGTTCGACCGGGCGACGGCCACCCGGTTCGTCGACCGGCTGATCCAGGTGCTCGACCTCGTCGTCACGGATCCCTCCCGGCCGATCGGGCGGATCGATCTGCTGTGTGTGGAGGAGCGGGCGGCTGTGCTGGCGGTGCCTGGGGTTGTTGTGCCGTCGCGGGTGACGTTGCCGGAGTTGTTCGAGGCGCGGGTGGCGGCGGCGCCGGGTGCGGTGGCGGTGGTGTGGGAGGGGTCCTCGCTGTCGTACGGGGAGTTGAATGAGCGGGCGAACCGGTTGGCTCATGAGTTGGTGGGTCGTGGTGTGGGTCCGGAGGACGTGGTGGCTCTGGCTCTGCCTCGGAGTGCGGATCTGGTGGTGGCCGTTCTGGCGGTGTTGAAGGCGGGTGCGGCTTACCTCCCTCTTGATCCGGCTTATCCGGCTGCTCGTGTGGCTCACATGGTTACCGATGCCCGGCCGGCTCTTGTGCTGACGACGAGCGGGCACTGTGCCTCGGTGGGGACGGCGAGCGGGGCGCCTGTGTTGCTGTTGGACACGCTGGACGTGACGGATCGGTCCGCGGACAACCCGGTCACCGCACTCGCGCCCGATCATCCCGCGTACGTCATCTACACCTCCGGCTCCACCGGCCGACCCAAAGGCGTCGTCATGCCCGCGGGTGCGCTGGTGAACCTGCTGGAGTGGCACCACGAGGCGGTCGGCGGTGAACCCGGCACGAGGACCGCGCAGTTCACGGCCATCAGCTTCGACGTCTCCGCGCAGGAGATGCTGTCGGCCCTGATGTACGGCAAGACCCTGGCGATCCCGGACGAGGACGTCCGGCGGGACGCGGCCCGGTTCGTCGAGTGGCTGGACGAGCACGGAGTGGAGGAACTGTTCGCGCCCAACCTCGTGCTGGAGGCCGTCGCCGAGGCCGCCGTCGAGCAGGGACGCGCGCTGCCCCGGCTGCGGACCATCGCGCAGGCCGGTGAGGCCCTGACGTTGAGCCGCGTCGTCCGCGAGTTCCACACCTCGGCACCAGAGCGCGTGCTGCACAACCACTACGGCCCCACTGAAACCCACGTGGTCACGGCCCACACCCTGAGCGACGACCCCGACAGCTGGCCCCTCACCGCGCCGATCGGCGGTCCCATCGCCAACACCCGGGCCTACGTGCTGGGTTCGGGGCTGGAGTTGGTGGCGCCCGGTGTGGTGGGGGAGCTGTACATCGCGGGATCCGGTGTGGCCCGCGGCTACTTGGGCAGGCCCGGTATGACGGCCGAGCGGTTCGTGGCGGACCCGTACGCTCCCGAGCCCGGTGCTCGTATGTACCGCACCGGAGACCTGGTGCGGTGGAACCAGGACGGCGAGCTGGAGTTCGTCGGCCGCGCCGACCACCAGCTCAAGATCCGCGGCTTCCGCATCGAGCCCGGCGAGATCGAGAACGTCCTCACCGAGCACCCCCACATCACCCAGGCCGCTGTAGTCGCCCGCGAAGAACAGCCCGGCAGGACCCGGCTGGTGGCCTACGTCGTGGCGCGGGAGACCCTGCGGCCCGAGGAAGCAAGGGAGTTCGTGCGCGAGCGGCTGCCCGAACACATGGTGCCCTCGGCCGTCGCACTCCTGGACAGCCTGCCGTTGACGGCCAACGGCAAGCTGGACCGGGCCGCCCTGCCCGCGCCGGACTTCACGCCGACCGGATCCGGACGGGAGGCACGCACACCGCAGGAGCAGATCGTCTGCGATCTGTTCGCGCAGGTGCTGGGGGTGCCCCGGGTCGGCGTGGACGACGACTTCTTCGAACTCGGCGGTCACTCGCTGCTGGCCACCCGTCTGATCGCCCGCATCCGGGCCGCCTTCAGCGTCGAGATCGGCCTGCGCACGCTCTTCGAGGCACGGACGGCGGGCGCGGTCGCGGCCCGGCTCGACACCGCCGGGCCCGCACGGCTCGCCTTGACCAAGCAGCAACTGCCCGACGCAGTGCCCCTGTCGTTCGCCCAGCGGCGGCTGTGGTTCCTGCACAAGATGGAGGGGCCGAGCGCCACCTACAACATCCCACTGACTCTGAGGCTGAGTGGTGAGTTGGACGGTGACGCGCTGCGTGCCGCCCTCGGCGACGTGGTGGCCCGGCACGAGAGTCTGCGGACGGTGTTCCCCGACGCCGACGGCACCTCCTACCAGCACGTCCTCGACAGCGTGAGCGTGGAGCTGCCCGCCACCGACATCACCGAGACGGAGCTGCCGGACGCCCTGAAGTCCGCGGCCCGACACCCCTTCGACCTGACGACCGAAACCCCCCTGCGTGCTGAGCTGTTCCGCCTCGCCCCCGACCGCCACGTCCTCGTCCTGGTCCTGCATCACATCGCGGGTGACGGGTGGTCGCTGGGCCCGCTGGCCGCCGATCTGACGCGTGCTTATACGGCGCGGGTGGAGGGGCGGGTGCCGGAGTGGTCTGCGTTGCCGGTGCAGTATGCGGACTACACGCTGTGGCAGAACGAACTCCTTGGCGACCAGGACGACCCGGAGAGCCTGTTCGCTACGCAGATCGCTTACTGGACCGAGGCGTTGGCGGGTCTGCCGGATCAGCTGATGCTGCCTGCGGACCGTCCGCGTCCGGCGGTGATGACGTATCGCGGTGATTACGTCACGGTTGATATCGATGCGGATCTGCATCGGCGGTTGTCGGATGTGGCGCGGGCGTCGGGTGCGAGTTTGTTCATGGTGTTGCAGGCGGGGCTCGCGGCTTTGCTGAGCCGGTTGGGGGCGGGTGAGGATGTTCCGGTGGGCAGTCCGGTGGCCGGCCGCACTGACCAGGCGCTGGATGAGCTGATCGGGTTCTTCGTCAATACGCTGGTTCTGCGCACGGACACGTCCGGTGATCCGAGCTTCACCGAGCTGATCACGCGGGTGCGGGAGCGGAGTCTGGCCGCCTACGCGCACCAGGACGTCCCCTTCGAGTACCTGGTCGAGTTGCTCAATCCGACCCGGACCCTGTCGCACCACCCGCTCTTCCAGGTCATGCTCGCCCTGCAGAACGCGCCCGAGGCGAGCTTCCGGCTTCCCGGTCTGACGATCGACGTCGCTCCCGGACGGACCGGGACGGCGAAGTTCGACCTGTTCTTCAGCCTCGCCGAGCAGCGCGGCGCCCACGGTGAACCGCAGGGCATCACCGGTGCCGTCGAGTACTCCAGTGACATCTACGACGCGTCCACCGTCCAGGCCTTGTTCGAGCGGTGGCTGCACTTCCTCGACATCGCCACCACCCACCCCGACCAGCCCCTCAACCACATCGACATCCTCACCCCCGACGAACACGGGCAGCTGCTCGGCACCTGGCTGGAGACCGAGACCGAGATCGGCGAGAAGCTGCTGCCGGTCCGCTTCGCTGAGCAGGCCGCCGCCACCCCGGACGCCGTGGCCCTGATCGCCGGGGACACCTCCCTGACGTACGCGGAGCTGGACCGCCGCGCCAACCGCCTCGCACACGTCCTGCTGCGCCGGGGCGCGGGTCCGGACCAGATGGTCGCGCTGGCTCTGCCGCGTTCGGCCGAGCTGGTGGTCGCCCTGCTGGCCGTGCTCAAGAGCGGCGCCGCGTACCTGCCGCTGGACCCGGACCACCCGGCCGGCCGCCTCGCCTACGTACTCGAGGACGCACGGCCCGCGCTGTTGCTCACCACGCTGTCGACGGACTCCCGTATGCCGAGCGGTGGTTCGGCGGAACGACTGGTGCTGGACTCCCCGGACGTACACGCACTGCTGGCCGCCTGCCCCGACACCGACCCGGCCGAGACCGGCCAGGCAGGGCCGCCGGCCCCCGAGGCCGCCGCGTACGTGATCTACACGTCCGGCTCGACCGGTCGTCCCAAGGGCGTGGTCGTACCGCACGCGCCGCTGCTCAACTTCCTGCAAGCAATGCGGCGCAAGGTCCCGCTCCGGACGGGGGAGCGGTTGCTCGCGGTCACCACGGTGGCGTTCGACATCGCCGCGCTGGAGCTGTACCACCCGCTCCTGTCGGGCGCCACCGTCGTCCTCGCCCCCAAGGAGGCCGTCCCCCAGCCGTCCGCCGTGCTCGACCTGATCGCCCGGCACGGCGTCACGGTCGTACAGGGCACCCCCTCGCTGTGGCAGCTCTTGGTGGCGCACGAGCCGGAGGCGCTGCGGGGCCTGCGCATCCTGGTCGGCGGTGAGGCGCTGCCCACCCCCCTCGCCGAGTCGATGCGCACGCTCACCGACGGCCTGACCAACCTGTACGGCCCCACCGAGACCACCATCTGGTCGACCGCCGCAGACCTGGCCGGCGGCGCGGGCGCACCGCCGATCGGCCGGCCGATCGCCAACACGCGGACCTATGTGCTGGGTTCGGGGCTGGAGTTGGTGGCGCCCGGTGTGGTGGGGGAGCTGTACATCGCGGGATCCGGTGTGGCCCGCGGCTACCTGAACAAGCCCGGCTTGACGGCCGAGCGGTTCGTGGCGGACCCGTACGCTCCCGAGCCCGGTGCTCGTATGTACTGCACCGGAGACCTGGTGCGGTGGAACCAGGACGGTGAGCTGGAGTTCGTCGGGCGCGTCGACCACCAGGTCAAGATCCGCGGTTTCCGCATCGAGCCCGGCGAGATCGAGGAGGTCCTCACCGACCACACGGACATCGCGCAGGCAGCCGTCGTCGTCCGCGAGGACCAGCCGGGTGACACCCGACTCGTCGCCTACGTCGTCGCCGACACCTCGGCGCGCGACCACGAGGAGGCTGTGGAACAGGACCAGCTCAGCGAGTGGCAGAACCTGTACGACGCCGTGTACACCGTTGCGGAGCAGACGGCCTTCGGCGAGAACTTCGCCAGCTGGAACAGCAGTTACGACGGCCGACCGATCCCGCTGCCCGGGATGCGGGAATGGCGTGACACGACCGTCGACCGCATCCGGTCCCTGCGGCCGCGCCGCGTCCTTGAGATCGGTGTCGGCACCGGCCTGCTCCTGGCCCGGCTGGCGCCCGAGTGCGAGGAGTACTGGGGTACGGACTTCTCCCACACCGTCATCGACGAGCTTCGGCGGCACGTCGACGCCGATCCCGTCCTGGCCACCCGGGTCCACCTCCGCACCCAGCCCGCTCACGACTTCGGCGACCTTCCGCAGGGCCACTTCGACACGATCGTGCTCAACTCCGTGGCCCAGTACTTCCCGAACGCCGGCTACCTGGAACAGGTCGTCCACCACGCGCTCCGCGCCCTTACCCCAGGTGGCGCCCTGTTCCTGGGTGATCTGCGTAATCCGCGGTTGCTGCGGACCTTCGCCTGCGGTGTGCAGGCGGCGCGTGCGGAGGACCCGAGCGACACGGCCGCGATCCGCCGTGCCGTTGAGCAGAGCCTGGTGCAGGAGAAGGAACTCCTTGTCGACCCCGAGTACTTCAGCGCCCTCGCCCACCACGTCCCCGACCTGGCGGGCACCGACATCCAGCTCAAGCGCGGCACCGCCCACAACGAACTCACCCGCTACCGCTACGACGCCACCCTCTATAAGACCGGCATCACCACCCGGCCCCTCGACGACGCCCCCACCCGACCCTGGCTCGCTCACGCCGACGCCCAAGCCAACCTCGCTGATCTGAGGCAGCAGTTGGCTATCGAACGGCCTGCGGAACTTCGCCTGACCGGCGTCCCGAACCCCCGCCTCGTCCACGAACTCGCCGTGCGGCGGGCCCTCGAAGACGGCGCACCCCTGCCCGACCGCCCCACCGCTTCACCAACCGGCCTCGAGGCCTTCCACACCCTGGGCGACGAGCACGGCTACTGGACCGGCGTCACCTGGAACACCCAGGACACCGACGCTGTGGACATCGTCTTCGTCGACCGGAGCCGGCTGTCCGGCCGCGCCCCCGTCGGCACCTACGCCGCGCTCCCCACCAGCGCCTCCACCGCACCCCTGTCCACGTGGGCGACCGACCCCGCCGCCCGCCGCGGCACCGGTGCCCTGGTCACCAAGCTCCGTGAGCACACCCGTGACCATCTGCCCGACTACATGGTCCCGTCGGCCATCGTTCCCCTCGACCGGCTCCCCCTGACCGCCAACGGCAAGCTGGACCGGGCGGCCCTGCCCGCGCCCGAGTTCGCGTCGGCCGGATCGGGGCGGGGGCCACGCACGCCGCAGGAGCAGATCGTGTGCGATCTGTTCGCGCAGGTGCTGGGGCTGCCGAGGGCCGGCGTGGACGACGACTTCTTCGACCTGGGCGGGCACTCGCTGCTGGCCACCCGTCTCATCGCCCAGATCCGTGCCGCGTTCGGCGTGGAGCTGGAGCTGCGTGCGCTGTTCGAGGGCCCGACGCCGGCCGCGGTGGCGGCACTCCTCGACACCGCCGCCCCCGGACGCCTGGCCCTCACCGTCCGCCGGCGACCCGAGGTCATGCCGCTGTCCTTCGCCCAGCGCCGGCTGTGGTTCATCCACAAGATGGAGGGGCCGAGCGCCACCTACAACATCCCACTGGCTCTGAGGCTGAGTGGTGAGTTGGACCGTGACGCGCTGCGGGCCGCTCTCGGTGACGTGGTGGCCCGGCACGAGAGTCTGCGGACGGTGTTCCCCGAGGCCGAGGGGGTTCCCTGCCAGCAGGTGCTGTCACCCGAGGCGGCCGTCCCGCACCTCGCCGTCCACCTCACGACCGAGACGGAGCTGCCGGACGGACTGAAGTCAGCCGCCCGCTACGCCTTCGACCTGGCGACTGAAACCCCGCTGCGCGCCGACCTCTTCGAACTCTCGGCGCAGGAGTACGTACTGCTGCTGGTCGTGCATCACATCGCGGGTGACGGGTGGTCGCTGGGCCCGCTGGCCGCCGATCTGACGCGTGCTTATACGGCGCGGGTGGAGGGGCGGGTTCCGGAGTGGTCTGCGTTGCCGGTGCAGTATGCGGACTACACGCTGTGGCAGAACGAACTCCTCGGCGACCAGGACGACCCGGACAGTCTGTTCGCTACGCAGATCGCTTACTGGACGGAGGCGTTGGCGGGTCTGCCGGATCAGCTGATGCTGCCTGCGGACCGTCCGCGTCCGGCGGTGATGACGTATCGGGGTGATTACGTCACGGTTGATATTGATGCGGATCTGCACCGGCGGTTGTCGGATGTGGCGCGGGCGTCGGGTGCGAGTTTGTTCATGGTGTTGCAGGCGGGACTCGCGGGTCTGCTGACCCGGTTGGGGGCGGGTGAGGATGTTCCGGTGGGCAGTCCGGTGGCCGGCCGCACCGATCAGGCGTTGGATGAGTTGATCGGGTTCTTCGTCAATACGCTGGTTCTGCGCACGGACACATCGGGTGATCCGAGCTTTGCCGAGCTGATCTCTCGGGTGCGGGAGCGGAGTCTGGCTGCCTACGCGCACCAGGACGTTCCCTTCGAGTATCTGGTCGAGCTCATCAACCCGGCCCGTACCTTGTCGCATCATCCGCTCTTCCAGGTCATGCTCGCCCTGCAGAACGCGCCCGAGGCGAGTTTCCGGCTTCCCGGTCTGACGATCGATGTCGCTCCCGGACGGACCGGGACGGCGAAGTTCGACCTGTTCTTCAGCCTCGCGGAGCAGCGCGGTGCCCACGGTGAGCCGCAGGGCATCAGCGGTGCGATCGAGTACTCCAGTGACATCTACGACGCGTCCACCGTCCAGGCCTTGTTCGAGCGGTGGCAGCACTTCCTCGACATCGCCACCACCCACCCCGACCAGCCCCTCAACCACATCGACATCCTCACCCCCGACGAACATGGGCGTGCCGTAGTCGGCTTCAACGACACGGTGCATGCCGTGCCGGATGCCTCCCTGGGGGAGCTGTTCACACGTCAGGTGGCTGAGACGCCTGATGTTCCGGCGGTCACCGACGGCGCCGCCGCGCTCACGTACGCACAGCTCGACGCGCGTGCCAATCGTCTTGCGCACGATGTGATCGGCAGGGGAGTGCGGCCCGGTGACGCGGTCGGTGTTCTTGTGGAGCGTTCGATCGAGACGGTCACCACGGTCCTTGGCCTGATGAAAGCCGGCGCCGTCTACGTGCCCCTCGACGCCCGCTATCCGGCCGACCGCATCCGCCATGTCCTGGCCGACACCGGCGCCACGCTGGTGGTGACGGGCGACGCGTCTCAGCCGCAACTCCCGGCGGATACGGCAGACGTGTTCGTCATCGACTCCGCACCTGGGGGAGAGGAGCAGCGCGAAGCGCCTGGGGTGGGTGTGCGGTCGGGGGATGCGGCGTATGTGATGTACACCTCGGGTTCGACGGGTGCGCCCAAGGGGATCGTGGTGACGCATCGCAATGTCGCCGCTCTGGCTCTGGACCCGCGTTTTGACCGCCAGGCACATCGATGCGTCCTGTTGCACTCGCCGGCCGCGTTCGACGCCTCTACTTACGAGCTGTGGGTGCCGTTGTTGAGCGGCGGGACCGTTGTCGTGGCCCCGGCTGGGGACTTGGACGTCCCCGCCCTGCACCACGCCATCATCTCTCAGCGTGTCACCGCGTTGTGGCTGACCAGTTCCCTGCTGAACGTGATCACCGAGCACGCTGCGGACGCTCTGTCGGCTGTACGGGAAGTGTGGAGCGGCGGCGAGGCTGTTTCCGGGGCCACGGTGCAGCGCCTGCACGAGGCCTGCCCGGCGCTGACGGTCGTGGACGGCTACGGCCCCACGGAAACGACCACGTTCGCCACCCACCACCCCGTCCCGCGCCCCTACAGCGGCAGCGCGACGGTGCCGATCGGCCGTCCCATGGCCAACACCCGTGTCTACGTCCTCGACGCACACCTGCGGCCGGTCGCGCCGCAGGTGACGGGCGAGCTGTACATCGCCGGGGCCGGTTTGGCCCGCGGCTACCTGAACAAGCCCGGCATGACCGCCGAACGGTTCGTCGCCGACCCCTACGGTCCCGAGCCCGGTGGCCGGATGTATCGCACCGGTGACCTCGTGCGTGCCAACGCCGACGGCGATCTGGAGTACATGGGCCGCGCCGACCAGCAGGTGAAGGTCCGCGGCTTCCGTATCGAACCCGGTGAGATCGAGAACGTCCTGACGGATCATCCGGCGATCGCCCAGGCCGCCGTGGTCGCCCATCACGACCAGCCCGGCAGCACCCGCCTGATCGCCTACGTCGTCCCCGACACCGGCGGACCGACGGGGGAGGAGGAGGAGCGGGACCAGATCGGCGAGTGGCGGGATATCTACGACTCGCTGTACTCGGCGCCCGGTTCGACGCTGGGCGAGGACTTCTCCGGCTGGAACAGCAGTTACGACGGCGAGCCGATCCCGCTGCCCGAGATGCGGGAGTGGCGTGCGGCCACGCTCGAGCGGGTCAGGGCGCTCAAGCCCGGCCGTGTCCTGGAGATCGGTGTCGGCACGGGTCTGCTGCTGTCCGGACTGGCGCCCGAGTGCGTGGAGTACTGGGGCACGGACTTCTCCCCGGTCGTCGTGGAGGAGCTGCGGCGCCATGTCGACGGTGACCCCGAGCTGGCTCGGCGGGTGAGGCTCCGGGTGCAGGCCGCCCACGAGCACGGCGACCTTCCGCAGGGCCACTTCGACACGATCGTGCTCAACTCCGTGGCCCAGTACTTCCCGAACGGCGGATATCTGACGCAGGTCGTCGAGCAGGCCTTCCATCTGCTCGCGCCCGGTGGCGCCCTGTTTCTCGGTGACTTGCGTAACCCGCGGTTGCTGCGGACCTTCGCCTGCGGTGTGCAGGCGGCGCGTGCCGAGGACCCGAGCGACACGGCCGCGATCCGCCGTGCCGTTGAGCAGAGCCTGGTGCAGGAGAAGGAACTCCTCGTCGACCCCGAGTACTTCAGCGCCCTCGCCCACCACGTCCCCGACCTGGCGGGCACCGACATCCAGCTCAAGCGCGGCACCGCACACAACGAACTCACCCGCTACCGCTACGACGCCACCCTCTACAAGACCGGCGTCACCACCCGGCCCCTCGACGACGCCCCCACCCGACCCTGGACCCGTGACCTGGGTGCCCTTGCCGATCATCTGGGCAGCGCGCGGCCCGACCGGCTGCGCGTCACCGGGGTACCCCACGCGCGCATCGCGGCCGACTTCGCCGCACAGCGCGTGCTCGAGTCCGGGACGGCACCGGACGTCCGGGACACGGCCGGGGTCGATCCGGAGGACTTGCACCGTCTGGGCGAGAAGTACGGCTACTGGACGGCGGTCAGCTGGAACGGGCACGACCCGGCCGCCCTCGATCTCACGTACGTCAAGCGCGAACTGCTTGGCGAGGGAGTGCCCGTCGGTGCCTACGCGCCCACGGGTGCGGCTGGCCCCGGCACCCCGCTCTCCTCCTGGACCACCAGCCCGGCCACCGGTCGGAGCACCGGCGCCCTGCTCATGGCCGCCCGGGAGCACCTGCGTCGTCGGCTGCCCGAGTACATGCGCCCAGCCGCCATCGTTCCGCTCGACCGGCTGCCGCTCACCTCCAACGGCAAGCTCGACCGTGCCGCGCTTCCTGCGCTCGAACCGGAGCGTGCCGACATCGGGCGGGCGCCGGCCACCCCGCAGGAGCAGGTGGTGTGCGAGCTGTTCGCGGAGGTCCTGGGCCGACCGGTGGTCGGTGTGAGCGAGGACTTCTTCGACCTGGGCGGGCACTCCCTGCTGGCCACCCGGCTGATGGCCAGGCTGCGCGCGGCCTTCGGTGTCGAGCTGGGCGTGCGGAGCCTGTTCGAGGCGCCGACACCGGCGGGCATCGCGGCCCGGCTCGACGTCGACGACGCCGACGGCTCGTACGAGGTGATGCTGCCGCTGCGTACCGGGGGCAGCAGGCCGCCCCTGTTCTGTGTCCATCCGGGCGGGGGCATCAGCTGGTCGTACAGCGCGCTCATCAAGCACCTGGAGCCGCAGTACCCGCTGTACGGCATCCAGGCGCGCAGTCTGGCCCGGCCGGAACCGCGGCCGGCCAGCATCGAGGAGATGGCGGTGGACTACGCCGACCAGATCCAGCGGGTGCAGCCGCACGGGCCGTATCACCTGGCCGGCTGGTCGTTCGGCGGGCTGTGCGCGCACGCGCTGGCCGCGGAGTTCCAGCGGCGCGGCGAGCCGGTGGCGCTGGTCGCGGTGCTCGACGTGATCCCCGACTGGCAGGGCCTCACCCACGCCGACGTGCCCGCCCCGGACGACCGGGTGACGCTGCTCTATCACGTGGGTCTGGTCGACGGCGGCAGTCACCACGACGACGGGGAGATGACCTTCGCCAAGGCGCGGGAGATCCTGCGCCGCCAGGGCAGTGTGCTGGCCAATCTGGAAGAGGACCGGCTCACGACGATCACCGAGATCTCGGCGAACAACACCCATCTGACGGTCGACTACCGGCCCGGCCCGATCGACGGGGACCTGCTGCTGATCGCCTGCTCGGAGGAGCAGGACCCGCCGGTGACCGCCGAGGCCTGGCAGCCGTACGTGCGCGGCTCCGTCGAGGCCCATGTGGTGCCCGGCGACCACGGGGCGATGCTGACCCGCCCGGACACGCTGGCCGAGATCGGCCGCATCCTCTCGGCAAAGCTCCACGACCTCACCGGCGACGAGTGACTTTCGCGGGCTGCCGACCAGGAACCCGCCGTCCGCTGTCCGCGAGGACCGACACCCGAGGACTGACACTGATGCTGACCGACGTGCTCTCCGTCGACGTGGCCAAGGCCCTGGCCGCCGCGGACGAATGGCTGAGCGAGTACATCCGCCGACCGCACGGCGAACTCGGACGCACCGGCCCGGTGTGCCCGTTCGTCGAACCCGCCCAGCGTGCCGGCGCGCTGGAGATCCGCGTCAGGCTGATCGGCCCCACCCCGAGCCAGACCCTGATCGACGAGATCGTCCGCTGTGGCCTCGACGAGTTCAGCGAGGTCGACTGGAAGTCCGGCAACCCGAATCTGCGCTCGCTGCTGCTCGTCCTGCCGGACCTGCCGACCGAGCACCTGCACCTGCTGGACGCGGCGCACACCGCGCTGAAGCCGGAGAGTGTGCGGCGGGGGCTGATGATCGCCCAGTTCCACGAGAAGTGCGAGGAGAAGGCCGCGCGCAACCCGGCGTTCGAGGTGAGCCACTCCCCGGTGCCGATGATGGCGGTGCGGTCGATGGCGATCCACGACGTGCTGTTCCTGGCCGACCGGCGGGAGTGGTTCGAGGAGTACGCGAGCCGCTTCGGAGCCCGCTACCGCAGCGGTTCGCACGGCATCGACCCGTTGCTGACCGAGGTGTACGAGCGGGCCTGTGCCGCCTACGCGCCGGGGAGCTGAGCGCATGCGCGACGCACGGCCGGCCGGAGGTGCCGTGTACCGGGGCATGGACCAGGCCACGCTGGACCGGCAGTACTCGCCGAGTTCGCGCGTGGCGAGCCTGGACGCCTACCTGCGCGAGTACGAGCGGCTGAGCGAGGCCGCCCGCCGGGACCACCCGGTGCGGACCTCTCTCGCCTACGGGCCGCACCCGGCGGAGAGGCTCGACTACTTCCCCGGACCGGCGGCCGGGCGGGCGCCGCTGCTGGTGTTCGTGCACGGCGGGAACTGGCAGGCACTCGGCCGCGCCGAATCGGCGTTCTGGGTGCCGCCGTTGCTGGCCGCCGGCGCGGCGGTCGCGGTGATCGAGTACGGGCTGGCGCCGGACGTCGGCCTGGACACCATGGCGGGCATGGTGCGCCGGGCCGTGGACTGGCTGCTGCGGCACGCGGACGGGCTCGGGTTCGCCCCGGACCGCCTCCATCTGTGCGGCACCTCGGCCGGCGCGCACCTGGCCGCCATGGCCCTGCTGCCGGATACGCCGGCCGGCCCGGACGTGTCCGGCCGGATCGCCGGGGCGGTGCTGCTCAGCGGCATGTACGACCTGGAGCCGGTCCGCCTGTCCTACGTCAACGACGCACTGCGGCTGGACGAGGCCGCGGCCCTGCGCAACAGCCCGATCCTTCGACTGCCGACGCGGCTGCCCGCGACGGTGGTCGCCCGCGGCGGCAACGAGACCGAGGAGTACGTCCGCCAGCACGACCGGATGGTGACGGCGCTGCGCCCCTGGGCAGCGGTGACGGACGTCGTCGCCGATCGGCGCGACCACTTCGACCTCCCCTACGACCTGGGCGTGCCGGACACCGAGCTGGGCGACGCGGTCCTGGCGCAGATGGGACTGGAAGGAACGACCGCATGACCACCGAACAGACCACCCCGAGCCCCGCGTGCCCGTTGTCCGTCGGATCCCCGTCGGACACGACCCCGTACGCCCACTACGCGCGGATGGACGAGCTGCTGGCGTTGCAGCATCCGCTCAGCTCGGCCCGTACCGAGCCAGGGTTCATCATCATGAGCCAGGTCAAGGAGCTGCTGTTCAAGCTGCTGCACACCGAATTCAGCACAGCGCGCGACCAGTTGGCCGACGACCTGCTCGACGACGCGCTGTGGACGCTGCGCCGCGCCGCGCGGGTGCAGCAGGTGTTGCTGGTGTCGTGGGAGACGTTCTCCGTGCTGTCCCCGGCGGAGTTCGCCGAGTTCCGGGACGTCCTGGGGTCGGCCTCCGGCTTCCAGTCGGCCGGCTACCGGCGCCTGGAGTTCCTGCTCGGCAACAAGAACCCCGCGATGGCCGCGCCGCACCGGAACACGGCGGGCTACGAGGCGGTGATCGGCCAGCTGCACGAACCGAGCCTGTACGACGCCGCGCTCGCGCTGCTGGCGCGCCGCGGGCTGCTCACGCCCGACGACTCCCCGGACCGGGACGTCACCCAGCCGTACCGCGGCGGCGCGGAGGTCGAGGAGGCCTGGCGGGCGGTCTACCAGGACCCCGTCCGCCATCGCGACCTGCATCTGCTCGCCGAGGCGCTGATGGACACCGCCGACCAGTTCGCCCGCTGGCGCTACACCCACCTGGTGACCGTGCAGCGGATGCTGGGCGCCAAGCCCGGGACCGGCGGCACTGAGGGCGTGGCCTGGCTCGCCCGGATCAGTGAGCACCGTTTCTTCCCGGAATTGTGGTCGGTGCGCTCCACGCTCTGACCGGGCCACCCACGGCCTCCCCGCGGACGGCGGGGACACGCGGACACGGACGATACGAGACAGAAGGAGGGCCGATGGGGAGTGGGATCTCGCGCACGGTGGCCGAGGAACTGGACGCGGACGATCCGCTCGCCGCGTTCCGCGAGCGGTTCGTCATCGCCGATCCAGAGCTGATCTACCTGGACGGCAACTCGCTGGGCCCGCTGCCCGCCGCCACGCCGGAGGTGCTGCGGGAGGTGGTCGAGGAGGGCTGGGGCGGCGGACTGGTGCGGTCGTGGCAGGGCTGGATCGACTGGGGCGCCCGGCTCGGCGACCGCCTGGCCGAGCACGTGCTCGGCGCCGCGCCCGGCGAGGTGGTGATCTCCGACTCCACGTCGGTCAACCTCTACAAGCTGGCGGCCGCCGCCCTGGACGCGGCACCGGGGCGCGGCACTGTCCTGATGGACGCCGAGGACTTCCCGACCAACCGGTACATCGTCCAGGGCCTCGCCGAACAGCGTGGGCTGCGGCTGGTGCGGCTGCCGTCCGACCTCGACGGGGGCCTCGACCTCGACGCGCTGCGCTCGGCGCTGAACGGTGACGTCGCGCTGGTGGTGCTGTCCCTGGTGTCCTACCGAAGCGGCGCGCTGCTGGACATGGCGCAGGTGAACGACCTGGCCCACGCGGTCAGCGCGCGGGTGGTGTGGGATGTGTCGCACGCCGCCGGGGCCGTCCCCGTGGACCTGGCCGGCACCGGCGCGGAACTCGCCGTCGGCTGCACGTACAAGTACCTCAACGGCGGCCCGGGTTCACCCGCCTTCCTTTATGTGCGCCGCGATCTGCAGTCCCGGCTGCGGCAGCCGGTGTGGGGCTGGTACGGGCAGTGCGGGCAGTTCGAGATGGGGCCCGACTACGACCCGGTGCCGGGCATCGAGCGGTTCTTGGTGAGCACCCCGCCGCTGGTGTCGCTGGCGGCGATCGATCCCGCCCTCACCCTGGTCGAGGAGGCCGGCCTGGCGCGGATCCGGGCCAAGGGGCTGCGGCTGGGCCGGCTGGCCGACGATCTGGCGGACGCCTGGCTCACTCCGCTGGGTTTCCGGCCCGCCTCGCCCCGCCCGCCGGAGCGGCGCGGTTCGCATCTGTCCCTGTACCACCCCGATGCCTGGCGGATCTGCCAGGCGTCGGCCGCGGACGCGAAGGTCGTCTGCGACTACCGGGTCCCGGACCGGCTGCGTATCGGTCTGTCCCCCCTGGTCACCCGGTTCACCGACGTCTGGGACGCGTTGGCCCGTATCCGCGATGTCGTGGCCGATGGCGCCTACGCCTCCCGGCCCGTCGGCCTCGCCCGGGTGACCTGACCTCCGCTTCCCCGCACACCACCCTCTCCACCTCAGCCGATTCGGAGGGCCCATGGCTCACGCATCCCCGCTCACCACCGACGGACTGGTACAGATCCTGTTCGGCTCCTCGGCCTTCCAGATGCTCCGCGCGGGCAGCGACCTGGGCCTGTTCACCCTGCTGCACCGGCGACCGGGCCTGACCCCGCCGGAGATCGGCCGGGAACTCGACCTGGAGGAGCGGCCGGTACAGATCCTGCTGCTCGGCACCACCGCCCTCGGACTGACGGTGCGTCAGGGCGGCGGTTACGAGAATGCCGACGTGCTGAACGGCCTCTTCGCGGAGGGTACTTGGGAGATCATCGAGGATCTCGTCGAGTACGAGGAGCGGATCGTCCGGCCCGCCGAGGTGGACTTCATCGCGTCGCTGCGCGAGAACACCAACGTCGGCCTGCGACGGATCAAGGGCACGGGGGAGGACCTCTACCACCGGCTGTCCGCGGACCCCGAGCTGGAGCAGCTGTTCTACCGCTGCATGCGGTCCTGGTCCCGGCTGTCCAACCCCGTGCTGGTCGAGAAGGCCGACCTCACCGGAGTGCGGCGCGTGCTCGACGTGGGCGGCGGCGACGGCGTCAACGCCATCGCCCTCGCCCAGGCCAACCCCGGCGTGGAGTTCACCGTGCTGGACCTGCCCGGCACGGTGGAGATCGCCCGCAAGAAGGTCGCCGAGCACGGTCTGTCCGACCGGATCTCCGTGCGGGCCGCGGACATCTTCGCCGACACCTACCCGACAGGCCACGACTGCGTGCTCTTCGCCAACCAGCTCGTGATCTGGTCACCGCAGGAGAACATACGGCTGCTGCGCAAGGCGCACGCGGCGCTGCCGGACGGCGGGCGGGTGCTGGTGTTCAACGCCATGTCCGACGACAGCGGGGACGGCCCGCTGTACGCGGCCCTGGACAACGTGTACTTCGCGACGCTGCCGGCTGCCAGCAGCACGATCTACCGGTGGGGCCAGTACGAGGAGTGGTTCGCCGCGGCCGGGTTCGTGAAGCCCGAGCGGCTGCCCGGCGGCCGGTGGACGCCGCACGGCGTGATCAGCGCGGTCAAGTGACGCCCCAGCGGGTACCGGAGCCGATCATGTCTTCCACGTTCCAGGACGCCCCGTCGGCCGGTGGGGGAGCGGCGTACCCCGCCGGCCCGCACCTGATGGACCCCGACCTGCTCGCCGACCCCTTCGGCGGTTACGGTCGGCTGCGCGAGCGGGGCCCGGTCGTCCGCGGCCGTTTCGTCGACGGCACTCCGGTTCGTCAACACCCCTTCCCACGTCCCGGCGCGCCGGGAGCTGGAACGCGCCCGGCTGCCCGGCAGTTGGCGGCTGAACGCGTTGCGCCTGCTGCTCGGCACCTGAAGTGACCACAGCACTCTTCGGACCATGAGGTGAGCGCAGCACTGAGGGCTCCACAGTCCGCACTGTGGAGCCCTCAGCCCTGGGGGGGGGTGGCGGGAGTTGCGTCGTCGTCAGATGTCAGGTGGGTCGTGCCCCACGGCGATGGCCTGGGCGGGGCGGGACAGCGCGGCCTGGGTGACCTGCCGCGGGGGCGTCAATGGCCGAGCTCGTGCGCGGTGGCACGGTCGAGCGCCAGCCGGACCCACTCCTCGAAGTCGCGGTCTCCCCTCGACGCGGCCTCCCGCCAGCGCTGGACACGGTCACAGGGGGCGCTGATCCGGAGCTGGCTGGCCTGCGCGGGTCTGGTCGGCCGGTTTCCTCTGCGGCCCTCCCGTAGCCGCAGTCGGAGCTGGTTCCGTGACCAGCCGTGCTGCTCCGCCTGGTCGAGCCAGGTGTCGGCCTCCGCCGGCGGCAGGGAGGCGACCTCGGCGTGGTGGCCGAAGCTCAGTGTCTCGCGCCGACGCCAGAGCTCGAAGTGGCGTGCCACCCACGCGTAGTTGCGCAGTGTCTGGTAGTCGAGGCCCGCGGCCTGGACTCCGGTCTGGTAGCGGTCTGCGTAGCGGTCCTGGCCGTAGACGAGCCAGTCGCCCAGGCACCAGGCGGAGGAGTCGGCGATCTGGAAGATGTGCTGCCCGGCCTTCTCCCATCGGTCGTACGTGAGGCTGGTGGGTATCTTGAGGCCGACCCGGGTGGTGAAGATTCGTTCCTGCTCGCTGGGTCTGCGAGGGCGGGCCGCCTCGGTCGCTCGGCGGCCGACTGGTAATTGACGGTCACTCCGGTCGTGCTTTGCTATGTGCTGCACCGGCTTTCTCCTGAAATCGGGGCGTGATGTATCTCGCACCATTCATCGCGCCCTCGAGCCGTTAAGGGCGCAAGCTCTAAAAACGGTAGTCACCGTCCGAGATACCGTCAATGAATATTTTCGGCCGGAGATGGCCGGTTGGGGTGCAATCGGCTTCGATACTGACCGCTTCGGGAGTGCGGTAGGGGTCGAATCGTGCGGGCCCGCCCGAGCCCGCACGACCCCGTCAGGGGGTGCCGGGCGAGGCGTGGAGCGTGCCGTCGGAGTCCGTCCGCGCCGCCGCCTCGACGCTGTCGAGGAGTAGGTCCAGGCCCACCCGGAACGCCTCCTTCGCCTCCTGTTCCATGTGTGACGCGGCGCCGCCCGCCTCCGCCTCGGTCATGGCGGCGAGACTCGCGGTCGATTCCAGGGCCGCGAGGGCGGGGAAGCGTTCGGTGAAGTCGGGCGCGAACTCCGCGAGCAGCGCGGACCGCTGGGCCCACCACTCCTCGTCGGGCACCCCGGTCTGCGGCGCCGCCTGCCGGTGTTCCGTCGCGACGATGGCCATACCCCGCACGAACTGGGACAACACCGCGATGACCCGTTTTGCGTGCAGGGGTTGCAGGCCGATTCCACCCAGGATCCGCACCACCGTTTCCAGCCGCGCGTACTCGTTCGGCCCGAGTACGGGTCGGGCCTGCGAGACCTGGAGGACCCAGGGGTGGCGCAGATAGAACGCCCAGGCGTCGTCGGCCCAGTCGATGGCTGCCGGCCGCCACCCCGCGCTCGTGTCGTACTCCGTGGGCAGTTCGGCCAGCGCCTGGTCGTGCATGAGGTCGACCAGTTCGCTCTTGCTCGGCACGTACGTGTAGAGGGCCATGGCGGTCCGCCCGAGCTGGGTCCCGACCGCCCGCATGGACAGGGCCGTCATTCCCTGTTCGTCCGCCACCGCGATACCCGCGGCCACGATCGTGTCCACGTCGAGTCCGGGTTTGGGACCGGGTTTGGATCCGGGTTTGCGAGCCGGCCCCCCGGATTCGGCCGATCGCCAGAGCAGGGACATGGACCGGCGGGCATCGCCCTGTCCGGCGAAAACAACCACCTTGCAACTCCTTACTGCATAAAGTAACCTCACCGGCGCAACTCTTTACGCTGTAAGGATATCAGCTGGGCGGCCACCTGCCCCGGTCTGCCCGTACGTTCGTGGAAGGTTTTCGATGGCAGAGCTCCCCGTCACGTTCATCCAGGTCACCGACATCACACGCATCACACCGCGGATGGCCCGCGTGACGTTCGAGGCCGACCACCTCGACGACTCCGTCGGCCTGACCCCGGACCAGCAGCTCAAGCTCTGCTTCCCCCGGCCCGGCCAGGAGCGGCCCGTCCTGCCGGAGCAGAGCGACGACGCGACGGGCTGGTACCAGGCATTTCTGGCCATTCCGGAGGACGAGCGGCCCTGGATGCGCAGCTTCACCCTCCGCCGGCGCGTGCCCGGGACGAACACCGTCGAGGTCGACTTCGTCCTGCACGGCGACAGCGGCCCGGCCAGCGCCTGGGCCGGCGCCGCCCGCCCCGGCGACCGGCTCGGCATGGTCGGCCCCTCCGCGCTCTACGCCGGACCGGTCTCCCTGACGGACTCGATCGCTTCCGCCGACTGGCTGCTGCTCGTCGGCGACGAGACGGCACTGCCCGCCATCGGCACCCTGCTGGAGGCCCTGCCCGAGCGGACCCGCGCCCAGGTCTACATCGAGGTCGCCGACCGCGCCGAGCAGCAGACCTTCCAGACGGCGGGCGACGTCACCCTGCACTGGCTGCACCGCGACGGAACCCAGGCCGGCCGCAGCGAAGCCCTGATCGACGCCGTCCGCGGCGCCGAGTTCCCGCCCGGGCGCCCCTTCGCCTGGCTGGCCGGCGAGGCAGGCGGCGTCCGGACCCTGCGGCGCCACCTGGTCAACGACAGGGGGCTCGACAAGCGCGCGATCGACTTCAGCGGCTACTGGCGCGTCAAGCTCACCCAGGACGACGCCCCGACCGCCGACGACATGGCCGAGGCGCAGGAGCGCCTCGCCGAGTACCAGGCGGCGGCCGATGGCCAGTCCTGACGAGCCGCGCGCCGGAGCCGGCATCCCGGCCGGGCGCCGCGAGTCGGCCGGACGACTGCCGGGCCGAGAGAAGGATTTCATGATCACAGTACGAGGTCTCGCCCGCCGGTTCACCGTGCGCGGCCAAAGTGTCGAAGCGGTCAAAGGCATCGACTTCGACGTGGCGCCCGGGGAGGTGGTCGGTTTCCTCGGCCCCAACGGAGCGGGCAAGACCACGACCTTACGGATGCTCACGACCCTGCTGCGCCCCACCGGCGGAACCGGCACCGTGGCCGACTGCGACCTGCTGACGGACCCCCAGGGCGTCCGGCGCAGGATCGGCTGCGTCCACCAGGGCGGCGCCACCTGGCCCGAGTCCAGAGTCGCCGAGGAGATCGAACTCCAGGCCCGGCTCTACGGCCTGTCCCGGTCCGAGGCCAAACGGCGCGGGGCCCTGCTCGCCGAGCGGCTCGACCTCGCCGGCCTGGACCAGCGCCCCGTCAAGACGCTCTCCGGCGGTCAGCGCCGTCGGCTCGACATCGCTCTCGGACTGGTCCACGAACCGATGCTCGTCTTCCTCGACGAGCCCACCACCGGGCTCGATCCGCAGAGCCGGGCCAACCTCTGGGACCACGTCCGCCGCCTGCGCTCCGAGCAGGGCACGACCGTCTTCCTCACCACGCACTACCTCGACGAGGCGGACGCGCTGTGCGACCGGATCCTGGTCACCGACCACGGCACGATCGTCGCCGAGGGAACCCCCGACGCACTCAAGGCCCGGGTCGCCGGCGACGCGATCACCATCGAGGTGACCGACCAGGTCGCGGAGGCGGCCGACGTCGCCGGGCGGCTGCCCGGCGCGACCGAGGTGAGCGTTGACGGCGACACGGTGCGCTTCCGGGTGCCCCGCGGCGACGCCGCCCTGCCGGAACTGCTGCGCACCCTCGACGGCCGGGGGATCACCATGGTCTCGGTCAAGGTCAACCGGCCCACACTCGACGACGTGTTCCTCGGCGTGACCGGACGCTCCCTGCGGGACGACGACCCCGCGCCCCAGGTCAGGGAGGCCGCCCATGCTGCGTGACACCCAACTGATCTTCGTGCGGGACATGAAGCTCGCGCTGCGCAGCCCGACCTGGCTGCTCATCGGGATCATGCAGCCGCTGCTGTACCTGTTCCTCTTCGGACCCCTCATGGTGTCCGTGGTCGACCACACCCCAGGTTTCCCGCCCGGCGGCGCCTGGGAGGTCCTCACCCCGGCCCTGATCGTCCAGACGGCACTGTTCAGCGGCTCCTTCGCCGGGGTAGGGCTGCTCACCGAGTACCGGGTCGGCGTCGTCGACCGCTTCCGCGGCACGCCCGCGAGCAGGGCCGCCCTGCTGTTCGGCAAGGTCCTGGCCCAGGCCGTGCAGGCCACCGCGCAGTCCGTACTGATCGTGCTGGTGACGCTACTCGTCTTCGACCTCGACGCCTCACTGACCGGGCTGCTGCTCAGCCTGGCGATCGCCGCGGTCCTGGCCATCACGCTGTCCTCGGGATCGTACGCACTGGCGATGGTCCTCAAGAGCGAGGCCGCGTTCCCCGCGCTGATGAACGCCGTGCTCCTGCCGCTTCTGCTGCTGTCCGGGGTGCTGCTGCCGATCTCCGAGCAACTGGCCCCAGGCTGGCTGTACAACCTGGCCCGGATCAACCCCCTGACCCATGTGGTCGACGCCGAACGCGCGGCGTTCCGGGGGGACATGAGCGCCACGGGGCTGCTGACCGGCTCCCTCGTGCTGCTGGTCATGGCCGTCCTCGCCCTGCTGTGGGGCACGCGGACCTTCCGCAAGGAGAACGCCTGACGGCACCGCCCGCAGGCCCACCCGAGACCGGGCTCCCCCTTACATCCCCCGGTGGGGGGAGCCCACCCGCACCACCAAGGAGCACACGTGAGGACCGACGCCATCAAGGTGACCGGTGCCAGGGGGAACAACCTCAAGAACGTCTCGCTTCAGATCCCGGGACAGCACCTGACCGTCTTCACCGGTGTCTCCGGCTCGGGCAAGTCGTCCCTGGCGTTCGACACCCTCACGGCCGAGGCCCAGCGGCAGCTCAACGAGACCTTCCGTGCCTTCGTCCGTACCTTCCCGGGGGCGTACACGTGAACGTTCATCCGTACTTACCTGAGCACCTTGCTCAGTACTCCGACAGCCGTGCCCGCGCCGACGGCTGGGTGAGAGGGCGGCAGTTGTCTGCTGTGGCGATCGGCGCGAAGTACGCAGCCAGGTGCGGCATGGAGGGCACGGCTTGCCAACTTCCGTGCGGAACTCCCCGTATGTGAGGCCCGGAGAGATGCTTGATCAGTTGGTCTTGAGACTTTCTTGACGGTGCCTCGGTTGTGGCTTGACGGGTTCAGGTGATGGTTGACGGTCAGCGGGAGGCGATGAACCGCTTCACGTCGCGATCGGAATGCGCGAGGCCGAGTATCCGCCCGCGCACCGTCGCCCTCCGACCACCGGAACCGGCGGGTGAACGACTATCGGCGCACTCATAGATCCAGGGTGCTACGGCGCACAGGGGCAGGCACGTCCTAGTCGCTGCGTGTCGGCGTTCGTAGTGGCGCGACCTTCGTCTCCTGCCTGGCTACTCGTCCCCCACCGCGTTGATCTGCTTGGGGGCAAGCTCGCCGCCGGGTGAGCCGGCGCTCTCTTGCGCCGCGAGGCCGCCGCCCGGGGCGCCGTCGTTCTGTGTGGCCGCCAGCCGGTCGCTGCCCGGAGACTGATCGGCGCCTTCCCAATCCAGCATCGGCGCGAGGCCGGCGCCTGGTGAGCCATGACCATCGCCCATGGGCGCCAAGCCACCACCAGGGGCACCAGTGTTCTCACCCATCGGAGCCAGTCCACCGCCGGGCGGGCCGTCGTCTTCCGTCGTCGCTGCAGATGCCCCCACCGCGAGGCCGCCCGCTGCGATCACCGCGACAGCCGCGGTACGGGCCAGCATCTTTTTGATCGTCATGGTTCTCTCGTCGTCTCGTCTCGGGCCAGTGCAGGCGATGCTGCCCAGTAGCGAGCGGGGTCGCCACATCTTTCGGCCCCAGCCGAAACAGGGTTAGTCCAGCACGCCGAACTCCGTGTCGGGGCGGCAGTGCGGGCACGCTTTGATCTGGTTGACCGTGAGTCCGCGCCATGCCTGCTCGCGCGTGACGCCGCGCGACCGCGTCCCCGCCATGTGGTTCGTGGACGCCACCGCCAGGTAGTAGGCCGCCCAACCGCGAACAATCGGGATCAGCCTGCGCAACACAGCCTCGGCGTTCGCCCCGCCCAGGGCTCGAACCTCGGTCCGCAGTTGCGCCCGGCGCCTCTTGCAGGCTGCGGTGCTCGGTGCGTTGCCTGGCAGGTCTCAATTGCGGGTTCCGTACGCAGCGAGGAACATCTCGATCAGCGCGTCGACCTCGGCTGTGCCGACGGGCCGGTTCGAGAGCAGGTAGCGGTAGTAGAGGGCGCCGCACAGGACTTCGGTGGGGAAGGCCAGGTCCGCGTCAGCGGCCAGTTCGCCGGTGCGCTGCGCGCGCGTGATGCGTTCGAAGGTGCGCTGTTCGACGGTAGACAGGAAGCGTTGGTGCAGTTCTGCCCGCAGGTCGGGATCGGCCTGCGCTTCGGCGATCACAGCACGGTAGAGCGGTCCGAGAGGTGGCTCGCCGAGCGCTGCGGTGGAGCGCAGGAACTGTTCGCGTAGGTCCGCGCGGACATCCCCGGTATCGCGGTAGTCCAGGTCAGTGGTCCATACATGGCTGAGCGCATCGAAGATCAGGGCGGATTTGGACGGCCAGCGGCGATAAACCGTGTGCTTGCCCACGCCTGCCCGGCGGGCGAGCGCCTCGATGCTCAGGCCGGCATAGCCGTCCCGGGCGGCCATATCGATCGTCACGCTGAGCAGTTCCTCGGTGCGTACTGCTCCGCGGCGTCGTGGGGTGTCGGGCCTGTCAGGCATGCCTCCATCGTATATCGGCACAGGGCGTGCCGTTGACAGGCTGGGGCGGGTACATGCACGATTCAGCCTGTCAACGGCACGAGTCGTGCCGATCCAGGTCTCGACGCTGCCCTCAGGACTGCCGGGGCCCGCCATGGAATCAGGAGAATCGTCATGAACACTGCCCTGTGGGTTGTCGCCGGGCTGCTCGCGGCCGCCTACTTGTTCGGCGGCGGCGGCAAGTTGTTCCTCACGAGGGAGAGGATCGCCGCCTTCGGGGCGAGTTCGCGATGGGTTGAAGACTTCAGCAGCGGTGGCGTGAAGGCCATCGGAGCCGTCGAGGTCCTGGCCGCGGTGGGTCTGATCCTTCCCGCCGCGCTCGACATCGCGCCGATTCTGGTGCCGATGGCCGCCCTCGGTTTGATGACCCTTATGGTCGGTGCTGTGGCCACACGCATCCGGCGCAATGAGCTCAAGTTCATGGCCGTGGACCTGATATATGTCGCCCTTGCCGGTTTCCTCGCGTGGGGACGCTTCGGCCCCGAGTCCTTCGCCCACTGAGCGGGCCCCTAGAGGTCCTGACAAAGACGTTGGACGTGCCGGTGGGTGATCAGGCAGGTGGCGAGGCCGAGGAAGGCCTCGTGGTTGTCGTAGCGTCGCTCCCAGCAGATCCACAGCCGTCGAAAGCCGTGCAGCCAGGCGGTCATGCGCTCTACAACTCAACGGAAAACGCCCGGTCCAGAGCCGTGTTCGACGCCTCGTTCGGCGATCACCGGGCCAATGCCGCGCTGCCAGAGCAGCCGACGGTACTTGTCGTGGTCGTGGTCGTAGGCGGTCGGCGAGCGGCGCATCGGGTCTGCGCCTCGGGCGGCCGACGACGCCCGCCACTGCCGGAATCTTGTCCAGCAGGGGCAGCAACTGCGTGACGTCATTGCGGTTTCCGCCGGTCAGCGACACCGCGAGCGGGATTCCCTGGCCGTCGACGATGAGGTGGTGCTTGCTGCCCGGCCGTGCTCAGTCGACCGGGCTGGGCCCGCTTTTGGGCCCCGCCGGGCCGCTCGCACATGCGAGGAGTCGATCACCGCCCGGGACCAGTCCAGCTGGTTCTTCGACCGCAGCTTCTCCAGCAGCACCGCGTGCAACTCGTCCCAGACGCCCGCCTCGTTCCAGGCTGCCAGGCGACGCCAGCAGGTCATTCCCGAGCCAAGGCCCCAACTCCTGGGGCAGCTACCCCATTGGATGCCGGTGTGCAGGACGAAGAGGATCCCGCACAGAGCTTGCCGGTCCGGCACCCGCGGTCTGCCCTCAACCTGCTTCGGAGCGGGCTTGGGCAGTAACGGCCCGATGAGCGACCACAGTTCGTCCGACACGATCCAGGGGCGCGGCTGACGGTTCAACCTAATCAGACCAGCGAGCCAACAAGCCCACAGTCACATGATCAACCGCTTTTGTTAGAGCCAGTTATGCGGGTGTGCTTGTCTGTGCGGCGCTCGACACGACAGCGCCGGTGCCCTTCCTGCCGCGCCTCACGCGTCGCTCGATGCGTACTGCGAGCGAGGTGAGCAGGGCATTGAGGGTGATGAAGAGCAGGGCGACGACGGTGAGGGAGGCGATGGTGTTGGCTCCGTAGTTCGCAGAGATCAGCCGTACCTGCTGGAGGAGTTCACCAAAGGTCAGCATTTCGCCGCCCAGGATCAGCGCGGACCAGTGCACCGCTACCGCTTCCGCCGAGGCGTGGCAGCGGCGCACAGGCGCGGTACCGACACTCAGCCAGCGGATCCGTCTCTACCGTCTCGGCACGATCACCCCGCCTGAGCCGCTTTCGGAGGGCCGCAGTCGCTCTGTGGGCGATCAGGATCATGAGCAACTCGTCTGCTGGGTAGCTGAGTTCGTCGACGCAGTCGGAAAGACCCCCGCTGTGGACATCGAGTCCTGGGCCGGCTCGCGCTTCGCGGACAGGCACTTCACGTTCTGGCAGACTCCGGACGGCACACCCGTCTCCATGGCCGCCACGACGTCGATGGTTGCAGGCATGGTCCGGGTTGACCCGGTGTACACCCCGGCTCACCTTCGGGGGTGCGGCTAGGCGGGAGCCGTGACGGTCGAGGTGAGCCGAGCCGCGCTGGCCGCAGGAGCGACGGACGTCGTGCTGTTCGCGGACCCTGCCAACCGTGCCAGCAACGCCCTCTACCAGCGAATCGGATACGTCCCGGTTACGGACTGGGCCGGGTACGACTTCTCCTGGGGCGCATCAGAAGCAACTCAGGCTCGCCAGGGGTGGGAGAAACCCTCAAGCAGTGGTCCGCCCAGCAGGTCGAGCACCTGATTCACCGCAGTGGCCAAGAGTCGAGGGTCGGCGTGCTCGGCTACGGCCTGGTGCCCATCCAACAGTGCTTTGCCCAGGACCGGGTCTGCACTGAGCAGCCGGCGGGGAAGCCATTTGCCGATACCTGTCCAGCCGCCATGGTGGGCGGTGAGCAAGTCTGCTGCCTGACGCAGCACTTGGTCGGCGAGGGAAAGCTGTTCGTACCGGTTGCCGGCTGAGGTGTCGGTCAGGTCGTCCAGGAAGCAGGTCAGAACGTAGCGACCGTGTTCCCACTCGGCTGTGCTGAGGGGCGGAGGCCCTGAAGCGAGGACATCCCGGGCCAGCTGGCACGCATGGGCCACATGTCCGTGCGGGTCTGCCAGGGGCAGACCCTGGTCGTAGACGAACAGGACGGTCCCGCGGCGCCGGGCTCGGTCCCAGGCGAAGAACTCCGGTATGTCCGCGAGGGTGTTGAGGAACAGCTCGATGATGCGGCCCTGGTGACGGATTACCTCCCGTCGGCTGATGTCCGAGTCGGGAAGGAGCACGGCCACATCCAGATCGCTGGTCGCTGTGGCACGCCCCTGAGCGGCGGAGCCTCCGAGTATGGCGCCCAGGGCATCGGGAAAGAGCTCGGTGACCACACGGAGAGCGTGTGTTTCAACGGCTTCTTGATCATTCATGGGCGCTCATCTTGCCAGCATGCGGATCTGTCGGCCGGGCTTCGAGATAGGCGGTCCAGTGGTTGGCGGCGCGGTGGCGCCATTGCTGGGCGGTGATGACATGCAGGCCGAGCATGGGCGCGAGGATCGCCGCGGCAGGTCCTGCGCGAGTTCGATCAGTGCGGTCGTGCAGGTCTGGCGGACCGGGATCTGGCGTGCCGCGAGGCGGCGCGCGAGGACGACCGCGGAGATGTGTCCGCCGGGCCGGGCCCAGGGAAGAGCCGTCGGCGGGGCGAGTTTGCGGCCCAACCCTCCACCGGCCGACGGGCCAGTTCCTCGAGGAGGACCGGGAGCGGTCGGGTCAGTCGGACGGGTCTGTCCCCTCGCCGATGAACGCCACCAACAGTTGGCCCTGGTGATTCAGGCGTGGCCTGCCCGCCGGACGGACTGTCCGCTCTTGCCCACCGGGCACGCAGAGCCGGGCCTGACCGCTCTGCTGCATCGCAACCGCCAGAGAACATCGGCATGCCAGATAGAAGGCCGCCCCATGCTGGCCCTCCAGCCGCAGTGAACACTCCCAGGTCGACCTCGACAGCAGCCTGGTCTTGTCCCACAAGCAGCACGGTCAGCCCAGATGATGCAGACACACTTCCAGCCTGTCCCGTGCACCCCATGGCCGCGAACAAACCCCTGTCGGCGTACACCTGAACGCGGCCAGTCCGGTACAGCGATACGTCCCCCGCCCTGAAGCCGGTTGAGTACCTGAGGGAAGGCCCGGGGCCACCAGATCTCTCAGGGGACGGGACATGTCGGGCCGGCAAGGGCCGCCTGCGCTTCAGTGCGCCGTAGAGAGGCAGGCGTACGCCCTATGAAGTCCCGCGCCGTACGGGTGAAGTGGGCCTGGTCGGCGAAGCCAGCGGTGGCTGCGGCCAGGGCGGCAGTCGAATCCGGCAGATCTGCGATCGCGGCGCGGAGCCGGCCCCATCGGCGCAAGCGGATCAGCGCAATGCCCACATCCTGCCGGACCAGGGCGCGCAGCCGAGGGGCCGATAGGCCGACCTCGCTGGCAATGGAGGTGATGGGCATGTCCGGATCGCGAAACGTGCACAGATGGACGGCGTGAGCGACTCTCGGATCGAGCGGGGGCGGGTATCCGGCGAGTGCCCGCAGCTCGGTGTATACGGCGGCCAGGTCCACACCGGTGCCGGGGCCGTCGCAATCGGTGGGCCCGAGCGCGGCGAGCAGGCGGCGGACCTCGCCGGCATCGAGCCGTATCGGTTCCGGGCAGGAGGGCAGCAGCCAGGAGTCGATGAACAGGGCGATGTAGGGCGAGGTCGCCGCACAGCTGTGAGCCAGCTGGGGCGGAACGATCAGCCCGGGCGCCGTCACCATGGGCCGTCCCTCCTGGAGGAGTTCGGCGTGGCCGCCGATCGGCAGCACGGCTTTCCACGCGGGCAGCTGGTGTGGGGCAACGCGGAACGGGCGGGATTCGGCGAACATCGTCGCCTTGGAGCCGGAGGCGAAGACGATGCGGCGATCGTTTTGTTCAAGTGCCCAGGCGCGAGGTGAATGGATCATCGTGCCATGCACGCTATCGCTGCCGCCGCCTTGGCGGTGTTCCTGATCGTCACGGGGGTCATGCATTTCCTGGCCCCTGGCTACTTCCGCATACTGGTGCCCGTCTGGCTCCGCCGGGAGAGGTTCCTCGTGGCCGTCACGGGGGCGGCGGAGGTCGTGGTGGGCGCGCTGGTGCTGGTTCCGTGCAGCCGGCCGACCGGAGGCTGGGCCGCCGCCGTCCTGATCGGCTGTTACCTGGTGTCCCACGTGGACGCGCTGCGACGCGCGCGGCCGGACCGGCCCCGGCTGCTGGAACGGCCGGCCGGCGCGGTGGCTCGGCTGGTGGTGAACGTGCTGTACATCGCCTGGGCAGTCGCGGTGGCAAGATCCGCGGTCTGACACCGATGTGCGGCCAATTGTCCAAGGTGGCACCGAAGCCGCCCATCCTCCCAGAGGAAGTCATGCCATGAGCCATCGCCTCGTCGTCGTGGGCGCCGGTTACGCCGGTCTGTTGGCGGCCAAGCGCCTCGCCCGCAAGCTGCGCCGCAGCGATGTCACCATCACACTGATCAATGCCTCAGACCGGTTCGTGGAACGGGTCCGGCTCCATCAGCTGGCCGCCGGGCACAGATGGGCGGCGCCGTCGTTGCGTCAGCAGCTCAGCGGTACATCGATCCAACTGGTCGTCGGACGCGTGACCTCGATCGACACCACTGACCGGACCGTGTGTCTGGACCTCGCGCCCGGAGCGATCGGCTACGACACCCTGGTGTATGCGGTGGGCAGCGGGGCGCGGCTCGACGATGCCCCGGGGGCAGTCGGGCATGCGTACACCGTCGCCGCCCTTGAGCAGGCGACGCGATTGCGGCACAGGGTTGCCGGGATCGCGCCGGGCGGCACTGTTGCGGTGGTCGGCGGAGGGCTGACCGGTCTGGAAACTGCCTCGGAGCTGGCCGAGAGTTACCCCGAGCTGCGAGTCCGGCTGTTCACCGATGCCGATGACGTTGGGTCCGGGCTCACGCCGCGAGTCCGGACCCACCTGCGGCGTGCTCTCGAGCGACTGGATGTCTCGCTTCATCCGAAGACAGTCGTCGCCGCAGTGCGCGAGGACGGCTTGGACCTCCGCGATGGCGCGTCGTTCGCCGCTGACGCCGTTGTATGGACCACCGGGTTCCGTGCGCCGGAGCTGGCTCGCGCGGCGGGGTTCGCCACGGATGAGAGCGGCCGGATGCTCGTCGACGCCACCCTGCGCTCGGTCTCGCACCCCGAGGTGTACGCCGTCGGCGACGCGGCGGCCGGGGTGTCGGTGAGCGGGGCACCGTGCCGGATGTCCTGCCAGACAGCCCTGCACATGGGCCGAGGCGTAGCCGATGTCGTCGCGGCTCGGCTGACAGGCAGGGAACCCGGGCCCGTTCGGATCGGTTACGCCTTCACCAACATCAGCCTTGGCAGGCGTGATGGTGTCGTCCAGTTCACCCATGCCGACGACCGCCCGCGCAGGTTCGTCCTGACAGGACGCGCTGCGGCGGCTTTCAAGGAGGTTGTCGTGCGAAGCACGGTACGTTCCGCAGGGCGCGGCGAGTCGGGCAGTGATGAGTCGGATTCCTGAGCAGCCAATCCGACCACCGCAGACGTTCTTGCGACCTCACGAGGTCCGCTCACGAACGCGTACCAGCACCTGGGGACGTTCCCTGTACGCGGCTGGGGAGCCGAAGCCGTACGCCGACAACCCCCACAGCGATGAGGTGCACGATGTCTCTGTGCCGTTCAGGAACCGACCGGTTCCTGAACGACTTCCCCCCCGGCGGGTGGTCCGCTGCCATGCTGAGCAGCTGAACTCCCACCTCTACCACCTTGGAGGGCAGCGCGGAGCTGAGTGCCACCGGCGAGCCCGTCATCGTGCATGAGGACATCCAGGTCGACGTCGGCATTCACATATGGCCGGGATTCAAGGCACCGGGCCCGCAACTCTTTGCAGCGGAGGCACGGACCCGGCCTGTCCCGCCGACCGCTCTGGGGTCCTACTTCCACAAGGCCCTCGGTGTCGGCGCACAGCTGAACTCGGCTCTGGCAAGGTTTTCGTAGCCTGTGATCACCATGGTGCCTTGAGGGCGTGCCCGCCTCGCGGCGGCGTAGGTGGGCGATCAGGATGACTCGGTGGCGCAGGAGCGGGACACCGGCGCTGGCTGCGACCCGCTTTACGTCAGAAGCTGTCAACGAACAGCAGCGCGAGACTGCAGGCCCCAAGGCAGGTCACGAAGGGTCTCTTCGTCTTGAAACCGATGACCAGGATGATGAGGGCGAGGAGGCCCATAGGGTTGAGCTTGCCTTGGATGAGTCGCTCAAAGCTGATGACGAGGGCGAAGGCGGCGAGGGCAATAAGCGGCATGATGGTCCTCCTTCGAGTGGAAGGAACAGAAGGCGCGAACCTGTCCCTGTGCCAAAAGGCTCCCAACAACCGTGAATCACAGACTAGTTGGACGGCAAGGGCTAAAGCGCCAAGCATGTCGCTGAGCTGTGGATTCGGGGCTCTGGCAAGAATTGCGTGGACGGAGATCACGGCGGGGCAGGTGGGTTGGAACCTGGATAGTGGCGACGAAGGTGTGCGATCAGTACGACTCGTTGCCGGAGCAGAGGGACGCCGGCCCGCCCCTCCCAGGTTCTTTTCTGGGGTTTCACGTGGTGATGCGCCCTTCGTTGACTGCCGAACTGAAGGATGTGGTGACCCCCTGCACGACGGCTGCGGATGGACTTGGCCATCCAGGCCAGGCCTGGGCAGGGAGATGGGAGGTGGTGAGTCGGTCGGGCCGGGCTGGTAGCAGTGCGAAGTCCTGGGCGTCTCGGGGTGTCCGGCAATCCGGTGCAGATCATCCTGTGCTCGCATGCGCCGACGGCGCGGCTGCCCGGCGCCGTGGGAGCGCCAGGCCCGCTGATCGAGCTATCTCGCCGATGTCTCGGGCTTGGGTTGCTTGTGTCGTGGTACTGCACCCGGGGCCGAAGTGTCTTCAGATCCGGGAAGAGAGTGGTCGCGCATGGCGGTGGGCGGGGCGGATGCTGAGGGATTGCCGGGTTGGCTGGTGCGCGTGGGGCAGTGGTGGGGCAGGGCCTTTGGTTACGCGGGGCCTGAGCGCGACACCCTGCTGCTGATCGGCAAGAGCACGCTGGCGGCCACACTCGCCTGGGTGGTCTCCTTCTCCGTGCTGGACGCGCAGTCGCCGGCGTTCGCCCCGTTCTCCGCAGTGATGATCATGTATGTCACGGTCTACCAGTCCGTGCTGCAGTCCCTGCGCTACGTCGGCGCCGTCGCGGCGGGGGTGGCCGTGCAGGCCGCGTTGGGGTTCCTCGCCGGACCGGATCTGCTGACCTTCGTGCTGGTGGCGGTCATCGCTCTGTCGATCGGCCGCTCACGAATGCTGGGGGTGCAGGGCCCGCAGGTGGCCACCGCCGCGTTCTTCGCGTTCTCCACCTACAGCAGCACCACCGACAATCTGACCCGCGTCACGCAGCTGGGACAGATCGTGCTCCTGGTCCTCATCGGCTGCGCCATCGGCACCGCAGTCAACGTCCTCATTCTTCCGCCACTGCGCTACCGCAGCGCCGAGCACAGCGTCCGCATCCTCGCCCGTGCCCTGCACGAACTGACCGCACAGATGCATCCCGCCCTGCGGGACGGCGCGCCCCAGGAAGACACCATCACGCGGTGGCGCGAGCGCGCCGCCCAGACGGACCAGCTGATCTCGCAGGCCAGGGCCGGGCTGAACACCGCCAAGGAAAGCGTCCACTACAACCCCCGGCGGCTGCTGCGGCGCCATCGCGGGCCCTTCACCTTCGGCGGATACGAGACGGTGCTCAACGCCCTGGAGCGGACGCTGTATCAGCTGGCCTCGCTGACGCGGAGTCTGGACCAGTGGCGCCAGGAGGAGAAGGACTACGACTACCGGCACTTCCTGGCCCGGTATGCGGTCTTCCTCGAAGCGATCTCCGAGATCGCCCTCGCGCTGAGCACCCTGGACGAGACGCATCTGAACGGGCAGGCGCAGCAGTTGGCCGAACTGACCCGCGACGCGCAGGCTCGCCGCCGGGAAGTTGCCGACGAAGCCGAAGCACAGTTGCTGCCTCTGGCCGATCCGAGTCGTCCCTACGGCGTCCTGGTCGTCGAGGCCACGCGCCTGATGGAAGAGGTCCAATACACCAGCGACACCCTCCACCAATGGGTAGAGGCCTGACGCGTGAGACCGGGGGTGTTTGAGCGTCGTGTCGCGCCCACGGCAGTGGCCCCGGTCACGATACTGGCCGCGCCGTGGGCTCCGTCATCGCCGCGGTGTGGCAACCCGCTGCGGCCACAGGCGGTACTCCCAGCTGCCCCCGGGCGCAGCCGCGAACGCCTTGCGGGACACGTCCTCTCGGTGCCCCGCAAGGCACCCGCCTCACGGGCCCAGCGCATCAACTCCGAACACCACCGCACGGCTGGAACAGCGGACCCCACGGCCGCCGCACCCTGAGAACGATGCTGGCGACGTCACGGCTTCCTGCTGCGTTGACCGGCGTTCTGTGGGTAGCTGCACCCCGACGGGCGAGCGCACTTGGGCAGCTAGGCGGACCAGATGGGCCAGACGGATGACCTACGGTCATGGCTGGATGGGCCCATCGCGGCTGCCGCGGCCTTCGAAGAAGATGAAGAAGTCGCCACCGCTCGTGATGTGGCTTGACCGGGCCGGCCAGGGGGTGCCTCAGGCGGCCTGCAGGGGCAGCCGGTGTTGCAGGCCGGCTTGTGCGATGGCTCGGTCGGTGATGGGTCCGGACCAGGGGATGGAGACCGTTATGCCGACGGCGTCCAGTGCTTGGCAGATGCCCAGCAGCGTGAACACGCCTGCGTTGTTGCAGTAGGTGAGTGCGGACAGGTCCAGGCGTAGCCGACGGTGGTCGTGACGGAGGGATGCCACCTGCACGATGGCCTCGACCAACACGAGCGTGGTGTCGGTGTCCAGCGGCGACGGCTTCCGTGGCGTCCACAGGGCGCTTGCCTGGCCTCTCGGCCTTCAGAGCCCGCTGCACCAGCTCATCCGCGACCTTCTCGATGTCCTTCGGGGTGATCCCTGGCTTTTCTCGCCTGAACGACACCAGCGCGGAAATCCGTGCCGACCGCTCCGCCGGGCCGGCCCCCGCTCCCTCCTCTACGAATGGCTTCCGTACCAGGGGCGCGACGGGGCTCGATGCGACATGGACCCCGACGATCACCGGATCGACCATGTACCGAGCGTAGGCCAAGGGCTGGGCCAGGCGGTGTTGGCCTATGCCCGATGTCCTGGCAGCCACCGCCAAAGGGGGGCAGCGAAGCGCCGGGGGAGGCGCCGCAGCAAACACGGTGTGGATGTGGGAGAAAGTCCCCGCGAGGATCCCGGGAGCCTGGCTGCGCAGGAACTGTGCCAAGGTCGGGCCCGAGCGTCGTGGTGCCGGGGCGATCCGAACGGGTTGCCGAGCCGCCGGCGTACGACAACCTTCCGCCTCCTCGTGCTGCTCCGCCTCGCCCTCCTTTACCCCCTCCGCGAGCCCCTGGAAGAGATTTCCGAGCATCGAACGGGCGTCATCCGCACCGGAGTCGTCCGTGGGCGGCACGGGAGTTCGCCGACACGTATGGCTGGGACGTCGTCAGCTGGCCCGGATACCAAACGCTGGCCAGTATCCGTGAACTCCGCATGATCACCACGAACGCCCGGAAGGGTCACCACGCCCCAGACAGCCTGGAGGAAGGCGAGCGCCGCGTTGAGGGCTTCGCTGCGGGGACTTTCACGTCCGCTGGCGCATTCTGTGATGTAGGGAAAGGGGAGGGAGCCGCCCGTCGTATCGGTCTCTCGCTGGGGTGCGCGCTGAACGACATCGTGGCTCAGGTCGGCTTCTGTGCCTGGCTCACGGGTGGCGAACCTTCGTCACTGGGACGGGGATGTGCTCACATGCAGCCGTCGTGCAGTACGGCGACGAGCGAACGCAAGAGTGACGAGTTGGACATCCCCGGGACGCCTCTGGCAGGGTCGCCCGTCCGTAACCCCATCAGCTCCGAAGGGAGAGTCACGATGATCGAAGTGAGTACACGCAGCGTGACGGAAGCTGCTGCTGCCGAGGAACTGCGCTCGAGTACTACGACGCTGGATATCCCAAAGGGGTTCGACCTGTGGACGGCTGAGGAGATCTCGGAGTGGCTCGACCAAGTTGAGGACGATCCTGGGGTTTCTGACGCGGACTTCTACGTTGCCCAGCAGGCAGTGCGGCGGGTGCTGGGCGCCGAAGATGCCTGATTCAGTCGGGTTGTTCCCGTAGCGTGACCAGCAGCTGGGCTGAGAGGGCGGGCATCTGATCGGTCTTCACGCCGATGTAGGTGGGTTGTCTGTTTCGATTCGCCAGGTTGGTGTGGATTCTCCCGTCAATTCGCGGGCCAGTTTGTTAGCCATGGCCCAGTGGATCATCGTGCGGGATCGCTGCGGCAGAGCCTCGTAGTCCCGTGCCAGGCGGCGGTGTTGCATCAGCCAGCCGAAGGTCCGCTCGATCACCCACCGCTTCGGGAGCGGCTCGAAGCCCTTGGTCCGCGGCCGCTGCACGACCTCCACGTCGATGCCGTGCATGGCGCCATGGTTGAAGATGCTGCTCTGGTAGCCACCGTCGGCCCAGACTTTGGACAGGCGTGGATGGGATGCGGCCAGGTCATCGAGGAGGAGCTTGTCACCGGCGGTGTCGTGCACGTTCGCGGCGGTAACCAGGACGGCCAGCACGAGCCCCAAAGTCTCGGTGATCAAGTGCCGCTTGCGCCCTTTGATCTCAGGGGCCGGACGGCAAATCCGTGGAACTGACCATGGATCTCCTCAACGACGCCTACGAGGACCCCCGAGCGGGCGTTCCCGGAGCGGTCTGGAAGGTCGTGGCACCCGCCGCGATCTCCGCCGGAGACGTCGGCATCACCTATGCGCCTCCTGCCCGCGCCTGATGTCCTTCGTGCGCAGCCAGCGCGAACAGGCCCGCCGCTTCCAGCGAAGCGTCGCGGTTTCCCAAGGTTCCACACTCTCGCTCGTGAACACACCTCGCTGGAAACTGGGCTGAGCCCACCGAGGCCGGTCGTTCCTGGCGGCCTCGATTTCCACGACCACGCTCGCGCTGAGCGGCGGGTAGCTGACCGGGGCGGCGCCGCGCAGTCCGGCCAGGTCCTAGCCGATGGGCTGCAGCAAGGGCGCCAGCTCGCGGCGGACCGCCTGCGTCAGCGGCAGGCTCACGCCCACTGCCCGCATCCGACCATCGCCCCGGGGCAGGCCGAGCACCAGGCACTGAGTGGCCGGGGTCCGGCCGCTGACACCGAGCACGGCGGCCTCGCTGTATGCGTGCGCCCGGCTTCAGCCAGCCCGAGGAACGGCCCGCGACATAGGGGAGGTTCGGTTTGACCACCAAGCCCTCGACGCCGCCCAGACTGCCTACCCACCGTAGAGCCGTCTGTACGTCGCCGGTGGCCGGGACCGGCCGAATGGGCGCTGGCCCACCCCTCCAGTACCTCAAGCAGCCTGCCTCGGCGCTCCTCACAACAAAAACGACGGGAAGTCGTGGACGAGGACGTCGGATGCAGAACCGCGGTGGCACTACGGCCGCGGGGAACATCGGTACAGCCGTGGCATTACCGACGGCAGCCCGATGCGCTTTGTTGATGAACGCGGCCGCACACGTCTGGACCTGCCGGCCGATTTCGCCGGCGGTGAGATAGAGGTGCTCCGCGGAGACCTGGCCCGAGCGCTCCACGAGCACAGCGTGCCCTACACCGAGTACGTCTTCGGCGACTCGATCGTCAGCCTCACCGAGACCTCCTCCAGCGGGCGGGCCCGCTGGGTGGCGGGCTGCAGTCCTTCAGGCCGCCGAGGTGCGGGTGTCATGTCGTTGTAGCCGAGGGCGTCGGGGGCGAGCCGCCGCCTCGCGCGACCCTGGAGAGCCGCCTCCGAGCCTGGTATGAGACGTGCGTTCGGCCCGGGCAAGGGCCCGAATTACCCTGCGTCTAGGGTGGGGTTGTGCATCGTTTCGAGGTCGTGACAGCCGTCGCCGCGCCCCCGCACCAGGTGTTCGCGGTATGCCTGAACGTCGAGGTGCACACCCGCTCGATGGCCGAATCGTCGGAGCGAGCCGTTGGCGGCAAGACCCGGGGAGAGCTGGTGCTCGGCGATACGGTGACTTTCCAGGCTCGCCATCTCGGCCTGTCCTGGCGGCTCAAGGCCCGCATCACCTCCTACGACCGGCCTCGATGTTTTGTGGACGAGCAGGAGTCCGGACCCTTCAAGCGATGGCGTCACGCCCACTACTTCGAGCCGGATGGCGCCGGCGGCACCATCATGAGGGACGTCATCGACTTCGCCTCACCGCTGGGGCCTGTCGGACGCATCGTCGACAGACTCCTCCTGAGCCGGTATATGCCCCACCTCATCAGAACCCGCAACGCCTACCTGGCCAGCACTTTCGACTGAGTGGCCGGGCCAGGCGCTGTCCGCCGCGCTGCGTGCCCTGCAGGTACGGCTCGCCGGAGACGCACTCTCCAGCCTGGCGATGATCACCGCGTGGACCGTACTGGGCAAGCTCGTCGCCACCGGGCACATCGAGCTCGCCGCCGCTGGGGCCACCCTGTTTGCCATGCGGACCTCCAACGGCACGCTTGCCATGGCCCGGGCGGTGTGACGCGGCGGCTCGAGTGTGTTCGCGGTCCTTCTGCTCTGCTCGCTCATACCCGGCTCCCGCCTGTTCGCTTCCCGCCATGCCCAGCCATGGTCCGTGCACTGGACGTCGGGTGACGCTGTCGCGTAACAGCCGCGAAGCATGTCCTAGGTCACACAGTTGCGACTGTTACAGACGACGCGGGCCCCGCGTCCTGTGTGCGTCAGGACGCCGCGTACGCACCGTAGTTCCGTTCGTCGGCGTACCACTCAGACGCCCCGATACCTCAGAAGGGCATGGAACATGAGCAGCAGCACATTCGCCGTGGCAGGAGCAACCGGACGGCTGGAACGCTACGTCGTGGACGTCCTCACCGAACGGGGACACCAGGTCGTGCCGATGTCCCGCGCTACCAGCGTGGACGTGATCACCGGTGCGGGCTTGGCCGAGGCGCTCACCGGTGTCGATGTCATCATCGACGTCGCGTCATGGCACGCCTCCGACAGGGAGGCCGCCACGGAGTTCTTCCGTACGGCCACCGGTAATCCGTGCGAGGCAGGCCGGCGTGCGGGAGCCGACCGGATCGTCGCCGTGTCGATCATCGACGCGGACATGGCCACTGCCGGATTCCTCGCTGCCCAGCAGGTACACGAGGAAGCAAACCTGTCCGGCCCCCTGCCCGCCCGCTTCCCGCGGGCTGCGCAGTTCCACGAATTCGTCGGCCAACTCCTGGACTGGCAGCAGGCGACGTCGCCGACATCCCCGCCTTGCCTCCCCAGCTCGTGGCTTGCCGCACTGTGGCAGAAACGCTGGTCGACCTGGCCGACGACCCCGATGCCGCGCAGCCGACCCTCGGAGAACCGATCTCCGAGATCGCCGGCCCCGCAGGGAGCCCCTGTCCGAGGCGGCCGAACTTATCGGTGCCCGCCGAGGCATCAAGGTGCTCGCGACCGACAGCTCCGGCATGCCTGACACCGAGACTGCGGCGGTCGGCGGGTTCCTGCCCGGCCCACATGCCAAGCTCGCCGGCTCCACCTTCCGAGAATGGCTCGGCACCCAGTCCTGACCAGGTCGGGCAGATCGGGCGGTCCTCGGCGCGCGCAGGGAGAGCGCCGCGACGACGTACCGAATCACCAGAGCACGGGGGCGTTGAGCACGAGGTCGAGAGCGCCGGGAGTAAACCACTCACAGCACGTCCGGCCGCCCGTACATGACGCATGGCTACCTGATCGAAAGAAATGAGGACTTCAATGCATGACACCTCTTCCCGGAGTGAGCCTTCCCAAGCCGGGGCGGGCAATGCGGTCGTGACGGCCCGGGTGGTGAACGGCCGTGGCGCGCTCAGGCTGCTGCGGGTTGTGTCCGCCGTCGCCTGTCTTGAGACCCTGGTGCAGGGTCTGCTCGCCGGGATGCTGCTGAACGGCGACGTCGACTCCATCGACCCGCACGGCGTCAACGCCTACCTCTTCGAGCTCCTGGTGTTCCTCCAGGTCGTGGCAGCCGTCCTGTTATGGCGCAGCAACCGCTGGCTGACATGGCCGCTGAAGGCCGCCATCGGCATCCTGGCAGCCACGTTCACACAGACCGCGCTGGGCCTGGCGAGCTCGCTCCCCGCGCACGTCACCCTCGGCGTGGCGCTGTGCGCGATGGAGACGATATTCGTCATGCGGGCCTTCACGCTCCGCGCAGACAACCTGGCGACGACTGCCTGAGTGCTACGCATCGGCACCTCGATGCCTGATGGGAGACTGTGAGTTGCGGTGGTTGGCGACAGGCGCTTCAGGGTGGCTTTTGCCTGGTGGGTGGTTGTGTCGTGTCGTTCTTCTGCAACTGCCGGGAACAAGACGACGGCGAAGCGGCGCGGTGCGTAGAGCCCGCCACGAGAGGCAGGGTGCGCATGGCTTGGCCTGCCACTGTTGGGTCGTTTCTCCAGTACGACTGATCACTCCGAGCGGGCGATCAGGGAGGCTTCGACGCCGACTGCCGGTCGGCAGTGGATATCACGGGATCAATTTCTGTAGTCGATTACGTTGCGGATCCTTCAAGGGGCCAGCCAAGACGCCCGCCAGCAGCGTCACCCTGGGTTGCGCCCCACAATGAGCGGATGACGTATACCGAGGATGCGGCCACCGCACACGCCTGGGCGGCTCTGGGGGGCCGGAGCCAACTGGTTCAGAGTGTGTGCTTCGAGGGGGCGGGCGCTGTCCTGCCGTCGCGTCTGCCGGTGAGGGAACTGGCGCGGGCCAGCGTCGGAGTGTCCTCGCTGGCGGCGGCGGAACTGCTGGCGCTGCGCAACCGCGTGCCGGTGCCTGCGGTGCGGGTGAACGAGGCGGCGGTGGCCACCGCGTTCGTCAGTGAACGCCACCTGCGAATCGACGGCCGGGCCCCGACGTCCTTTGCTCCGCTGTCCGGGTTCTGGCAGGCGGCCGACGGCTGGGTTCGCGCCCACGCCAACTACCCTCACCATCGAGCCCGGCTGCTCAGCGCCCTGGGTATCGCGGACACAGGAGGGGACCAGGCGCTGGGGGGTGTGCTCTCGAAGGAGTTGGCATCGCGTCCGGCCGGGGAGGCCCAGGAGACCATCTACGCCGCGGGCGGCCTGGCCGTGGCCGTGGCTTCCGCACCCGCTGCGGCCGGGCCCGCCCTGGTCGAGACGCGGCACGTGGGTCAGAGCAGCCCTCGGCTACTGGCGCCCGCGTCCGTACCGGCCCAAGGGGTGCGGGTTCTGGACCTGACCCGCGTCATCGCCGGACCCGTCGCCACACGCACACTGGCGTTGCTGGGCGCCGACGTGCTGCGCGTGGACGCGCCCCAGCTCCCCGAGGACGCAGATACCCACGCCGATACCGGTGTGGGTAAACGCTCCACGTTGCTGGACCTCAGCACCCCTGGCGACCGGCACACCTTCGAGGACCTTCTCAGCCAGGCAGATGTCGTGGTGACCGGCTACCGCCCCGGTGCCCTGGACCGGCACGGACTGACCCCCGACGCGCTCCTGGAGCGGTACCCCGGCCTGATCGTGGCTCAACTGTGCGCCTGGGGCTGGTCCGGCCCCTGGGCCGAGCGTCGCGGCTTCGACAGCCTGGTCCAAGCCGGTACCGGTATCGCCGCGATCGAGGCCACGGCCGACGGCCGCCCCGGTGTACTGCCCGCACAGGCGCTGGACCACGGAACCGGGTACCTGCTCGCCGCCGCCGTCCTCCGTGCACTGAGCGACCGCCAGGCCACCGGCGGTGGGCGTCATCTTCGCCTCTCCCTGGCAGGCACAGCGTCCTGGCTGCTGCACGACATCCGCCCCACCCCCGCACAGGGCGAAGCCGACACCTACGACCCCGGATCCTGGCTCACCGAGACCGAATCGCCCTACGGACTGCTGCGTCATGCCCTGCCCCCGGTCCACTACAACGGCGCACCCGCGAACTGGAACCATGCACCGACCCAGTGGGGCACCGATCTGCCGAACTGGGCCTGAACGGGAGCAAGGGGCACGGCCGAGCCGTTGTGGCTTTTGGTCTCGCCTCGGCTGGACCCCCTTCCGGCAAGAGCCTGAACCGCGGCAGGATCATGTCGCCGCCGCCGGAGCGCAGTGAGTCGAGGGTGTGACTGAGTCCGGTCCTGTACGCCTGTGGATTGGGCTGCGCGGGTGACCGTGTGTCAACGGCGCTGCAGCAGGCCCCGGACGTATGCGGCCTGGCCCGTGTGCTGCAGATCGTCGGAGATGACGCTGACCAACCGGACGCCGAGTGTGACGTGCGGCGTCCATCGCTCGTCGACGACGCGGTTGAGCGCCGCTTCGTCGAGCGCCCGCACGAAGGAGAGGGTCTGTTCGTGGACGGCGTCGTAATAGCCGCGCAACTGGGCGGCGGAGACGCCACCGATCGATGCCACCTGCTTGGCGGTGTGCCCATACCCTGTTTCCTCCTCGCCGAGCGGTAGTCGGAACTGGCCGTACCAGTCCTGGGTGGTCCACACCTGGTCCAGGCCCGCTGCGTCAGCGATGTGATCGTCCTGAATGCGGGTGAGATGCCACACCAGCCAGACGATCGAATTGGCCTTGTCGTCCGGACGGAATGCGAGCTCCTCGGGCGAAAGCCCGTCGATGGCAGCGTGCACTGCCTCCTGGACGCGATTGAACGCGTCCGCCAACATCTCTGCAGGGTTCATCCATCCATAGTCGCCGCTGGGCCGGGAACACGCCTGAATAGAAGAGGTGGTTCTGGCTCAGCTTCTGTGATCCGTGCACTGTGAGTGACGACTGAACTCCCTGGAGCGTCTCGGAAAGTTGCCTCAAAACAAGCAGTGGCACG